>CAVTFO010000012.1:0-253733 GCA_963733995.1 uncultured Thermoleophilia bacterium | reverse complement strand
GCGCCTGGACGACGCTGACGCCGGCCCCGATCATCGTGGCGAACTGGCGCGCGAAGACCTGCAACGCCTTCGGCTTCACCTTCTTGAATGCGCTGATGGGCCCGCGCTCGCCTGCGGCGTTGCGCTCGGCCAGCGCGTGCGGGCAGGAGCCCACGCGCCTGCAGTTGCTCGCGCGCAGTGCTCACGTCCGGTGCGTGGATGACGCCGGAGCTCTCGAGCCCCTGGGCGTTGATTGCGTCGTATGCGAATGCAGCCATTTGGATTCCTTAGGTGGAGTGGGTTGTCAGCTTGTCGAGGGGTCGAAGGTCGCGTTTTCGGTGAAAAGGAGCTTGCCGCGGTCGTCGAGCCCTCGTGAACCTCGATCGAGACGAGCTTGACCGGACGGGTTGCGGGATACGGGCGGCGGGCCGTCACACGGGGCGCCGGGCGGCGATTGGCGGACTTCGATGCCGACCACGCATGTCCAGCTGATAGTGGTGTCCGATCCAGTACGTGCGCCCGTCCGAGCCGGTCTGCGTCCCGCCGCTCACCGCCCCGGCGGCAGCGAGGTGAACCCCGCCTGGCGGTACAGCTCCATCTGCTTGTCCGCGAGCGTGCCTGCCGTCGACGTTGCACGCGCAGTGTTGACGGCGAGGATGCCCGAGCTGAAGCCGGCGACAAGCGCCGTGATGCCAATCGACATCACGACCATGGCGATCAGCAGCTCGATCAGCGTCATGCCCTCTTCCGCGCGCAAACATGTCTTCACCCTTCTCACCGGTACGCGATCAGTTCGCGGAGGTAGGCCGTCCGGTAGCCGGCCGCGTGGATGTCGCCTGCGCGTCGTGAGACCGCCGCCAGCGTCGGGTACGGGCCGGAGTAGACGACCCAGTAGCCGCCGCGCAGTGGTCGGCGATTCGACGAGTTGAGGACGGAGAGCGCGCCGACGTTGCCGCGCGCGCTGCGTGCGAAGCGCGAAGCCGCGCCGCGCCCGTTGTTCGTCGGGATGGAGGCGAGGATGACGATCCAGCCGCGCTTCGCGACCCTGTGACCGCCCGGTCGGCCGATCACGATCTGCTTCGGGAGCCGGGCCGGGGCCGACACGGGCGCCGAGGACGCTGGACCCGTAAACGGGTCGGGCCCGCCGGCGGCCGCGGCGCGAGCGTCGCCGCTCGGCAGCGACTTGACGGCGAAGGGGTCGGCGCCGCTCCCTGACCCCCGGGACCGCTTTGCGCCGTGCGCCGTGGGCGTCGCGGACGATGCGGCCGGAGCGGCAGGCGCCGCCGACGAGCTGTTCCGCGTTCAGCAGGTGCGGAACCTCGTACGCGAGCAGCGCGACGAACACGACGGCGAGCACGACGACGAGGATCTTCTGGCGACGCTGCTTCGCAGCGATCCGCGCCTTGTTCGCCGAGCCTCGGCGTCTGATTGCGGCCGCCGAGGCCATCTACGGCGCCGTCGTCGTCGTGGTGCTCGTCGAGGTAGCGCCGGTCGTCGAGCCCGGCGCCGCCGCGGGCGCGGATCCGTGCACGAACGCGTTGAGCGCGAGGGTCGCCGTGATCACGCCGCCCTTGTCGCCGGCCGAGAACGAGAGGTTGTCGATGGCGTAGAGCCGCCCCGACGCGCGCACCTTCCCGTCCTTGACCCTGGCCTGGATCCGGAGCAGGTGCTCGAACTTCGCGAGCCGGAAGTAGCGACCCTTGACCGACAGGGCGATCGGCACCGCCTGAGCCCCGGTCGATGCAACGGGCGCCGACGGCGTGATGCTCTCGATCCTGACGCCGCTCACGCGGGACGCCCGCGCGAGCTGTCGGAGGATCTCGGACATCTCCACGTCATCCGGGAGTGCGACGCGAAGGCGGCGGAGGTCCGCGACGCTCTGGTGCGCCGCCGGGCTGCGCATGAATGCCTGCGTCGCCTCGAGCTGGATGCTCGCGTCGCCGATCTGATTGTCGAGTGCCGCGGCCTTCGACCGCGACGGCGAGACGAGCATGAACCAGCCCGCCAGGACGAGGATGAGCAGTCCGGCGATCGCGAGCAAGAGGGCGAGGCGCCCGTTGATCCGGTCGATCATTTCGCACCTCCGGTCGGGTTGAAGTCGGCGCTCACCGAGAAGGTGTCACCACTGGACAGCGTCCCGCTCGAAGCGCCCGCCGCGCCGCTCGTGCTCGACACGAGCGTCACGTTCGAGAGCCACGGCAGGCTCGCAAGCCGGTCGAGGACGCGCGCGACGCGCACGTGCGACGACGCGACACCCGTTGCCGAGAAGCCTGTGGCACTGACGGCGGTCGGAGCGGCCGTGACTGCGCCCGAGGCGAGCGGCATCGGGGATTGCATGGACAGGCTCTGCAGATAGACCTGGCTCGGCAGCACCCGCGAAAGGTCTCGGAGCTGCCGCTCCCAGGCGATCCGCCTCGACGAGACGGTGCCGGCCGCGGCCATTCGCGCAGCCGCGGCGGCCTCCGCCGCGCGGAGCGGCGCGGCCTTGGCATCGGCAACAGCGACCTCCGCCTGGACGTCGGCGAGCGCCGCCTGCTTGTCGTTGACGACCGAGCGCTCGTGGACGTAGCCGAGACCGAGCCCGAGCACCGCGACACACGCGACGACGGAGCCGGCCTTGAGAACGCGGGGCGCGGAGAGGTCCTTGCCGACTGCGGCCCAGGGATGACCGGGGCGTGCGTAGGCCGGAAGAAGATTGACGGCTTCCATCAGTTCTCCACCCCCAGTCCGATCGCGACGGCGAGCGACGCGAGGTCGTCACGTTCGGCGGTCCCGTTCGAGACCTGAACTCCCGCGAGTGGATCGGCGACCCGTACGGGAACGCGCGTCAGCCGCTCGAGCTCGTCGGCGAGTCCGGGAAGCTTCGTCGTGCCGCCGGTAATCAGCACCTCGGAGATGGCGAGCGACCCGGACTGCCCCTGGTAAAACTGGAGCGAGGCGATGAGCTCCCGCGCGAGCACTTGCAGCTCGCGGGCGACCGCGTCTCGGGCGCGCACGGCGCGCGGATCGTCGTCCTCCGAGGCCTGAGCGCCGAGATCCAGCTCGAGCTTCAGCTCCGCCGCCTCGGCCACGGTCAGCCCGAGCTCCCGCGCGATCGCGGCCTCGAGCTTCGAGCCTCCCCAGTCGAGGACGCGCATGAATTCGCAGACGGTGCCGTCGGAGATCGCCAGTGTCGAGCGGTCGTGACCGATCGAGACGACGACCGAGGCGACCGTCGCCTCGCCGTCGATACCGTTCGCGCGCGGGGCCACGGCGCGCAGCAGCGCGAACGCCTCGAGGTCGATGCCCGAGAGCTCCAGGCCCGCCGCACGGCACGCCTCGACGTAGTGGTCGATCTGCTCCTGGTAGGCGGCCGCCAGCAGGACGCGCCGGGAGACTGCCCCGGACTCGTCCACCGTTTCGCTGACGACGTGGTAGTCGAGCACGGCCTGGTCGAGCGGGATCGACAGGGCCTCGTGCGCCCGGAAGCGAACGGCGTTGCCGAGCTGGCGCTCGTCGTCGATGCCGTCGATGTCGAGCGTACGCACCCCGATGCGGTTGGTGCCGATGCCGAGCCGGATGCCGCGGCGCGGCAACTCGTTCTCGGTGAAGAAGCCGTCGAGCGCGGCCGCGAGTGCTGCCACGCTCCGTACCTCGCCGCCGACGACGATCCCCGGCTCCAGCGGAACCCGCGCGAGCTGCACGAGCTTCGCGGCCGGCCCGCCGTTGTTGACGATCCGCGAAGCCGCGAGCTGGGAGGCGCCGATCTTGAGGCCGACGATCTCCTGCTTCCGACGCCGCTTGCGTTTCTCGCTGCTCGGCTTCGTGACGCCGACCGACTTCGTCTTCTTCGGCCGCCGGACGAGATCCGAGAGCTTGATCTCCTTGTTCAAGTTCACGTGTGTCTACACCTCCGAAGCGAGCCGAAGCCCGCTCTGCTCTGGGGTCTTGTTGCCGTTGGGGCTGCCGTTGCCGGCCGCCAGTGAAGTCAAGTTCATGCCGGAGCGCTCGAGCAGACCCTGGAGCTGATCGGGTCGCGAGGAGCGCGCGAACGCCACCTCGGGCGTGATGACATGACGCAGCACGAGGTCGGCCAGCGACTGCTCCATCGTCTGCATGCCGCGCGAGGTGCTGGTCTGCATGACCGAGTAGATCTGCTCGACCTTCGCCTGCCGGATGAGGTTGCGGACTGCGTCGTCGGGCATCAAGACCTCGAGCGCAGCCGTGCGGCCGAGGCCGTCGGCCGTCGGCACGAGGTTCTGCGTCACGACGCCCTGGAGCGTCGACGCGAGCTGCACGCGCACCTGGCCCTGCTGCTCGGCGGGGAAGACGTCGATGACGCGGTCGATCGTGGTCGGCGCGCTCTGTGTGTGCAGAGTGGCGAACACGAGGTGTCCGGTCTCGGCGGCCGTGAGCGCGGTCGAGACCGTCTCGAGGTCGCGCATCTCGCCGACGAGGATCACGTCGGGGTCCTGGCGCAGAGCGGCGCGAAGCCCTTCCGCGAAGGTCGTCGCGTCCTGGCCGATCTCACGCTGGTTGACGATGCAGGTCCCGTGGTGGTGCAGGAACTCGATCGGGTCCTCGATCGTGAGGATGTGCTCGTGCCGGGAGTGATTGATGTGGTCGAGCAGCGAGGCGAGCGTCGTCGACTTGCCCGAGCCGGTCGGCCCGGTGACGAGCACGAGCCCGCGGGCCTTGTCGGCGAGCTCGTAGAGCCGCGTCGGAATGCCGAGCTGCTCGAGAGTCTTGATGTTGTCCGGGATGAGCCGGAAGGCGGCGCCCACGGCCCCGCGCTGAAAGTAGGTGTTGACGCGGAAGCGCGCGAGGCCGGGAATCGAATGGGACAAGTCGATCTGCCGGCGCGTCTCGAGGACCTTCTGCTGCTCGGTCGAGAGGATCCGGTACATGAGGGTCCGGATCTGCTCCGGCGTCAGCTTCTCGTGATCCGCCAGCCGCTCGAGCCGGCCGGTGACGCGGATCACCGGCTGCGAGCCGGCTGTCAGGTGGAGGTCCGACGCATTCCGCTCGACCACTACGGTGAGCAGATCGTCGATTGAATGGATGTGGTCGGTTGAGGTCACTCTGTCCTTCTCGGCGTCAAGCCGCGTCGACTTGAGGGTGAATTTGGTCGTCGGCGATCGCGGCACGGAGCGCGTCGACGCAGAGGGGGTCGAACTGGGCGCCGGCGTGGCGCTCGAGCTCGGCGAGCGCGGCGCTCACGGGTCGCGCCGCGCGGTACGGCCGGTCGGCGGTCATCGCCTCGAAGGCGTCTGCCACGAGGATGATCCGCGACTCGAGCGGGATCTCGTCGCCGCGCAGGCCGTCGGGATAACCGCGTCCGTCGAAGTGCTCGTGGTGGTGGAGCACCCAGCGCGCCTCCTCCTCGAGCTCGGCGGAGGCGACGATCGCGTGGCCGATGCGGACGTGGCCGCGCATCTGCGCCACCTCGTCGGGATCGAGGGGCCCGGGCTTGTTGATGATCGCGTCGGAGATCCCGACCTTGCCCACGTCGTGGAGCAGGCCGGCGAGCCGGAGGCGCTCGATCCGGTCGGCGTCGAGGCCGAGCGACTGCCCGATCAAGACACAGAGCTCGGAGGCGGTCTCGCAGTGGTTTCGGGTTCCCGCGTCCTTGGCCATCCACGGTGCGGCCAAGTGCTGTGGCCACCAAACGCGCGCATCGTCGCGCGGAGGCAGTCGGCGACGGCGCCGATGTGCTCGTCGCCGGCCTGGTGGCCGAGCGTGTCGTTGATCTGCTTCAGCCCGTCCAGGTCGAGCATGACGATGCTGAAGCAGGAGCCGGAGCGTTCGCGGCGCGCGATCTCGCGCCGCAAGTCTTCGTGGAAGGAGCGGTGGTTCCCGAGCCCGGTGAGGCTGTCGGTGAGCGCTTCCTCCGCGAGGCGCGCGAGCTTCTCCTCGCGGGTGCGCTCGACCCGTCGCCGGTAGCCGACCATCCGGCCGGCGACGACGAGCGCGGTCAGCAGCCCGAGGCCGAGGAGGAACGAGAGCGCAGCCAGCTGCGCGAGCTCGAGCCAGTCGGCCGGCCAGCTCTCCGCGCTGCGGGCGAAGACGGTTTCGGCACCCCAGGTGCCGGTAATGACGGCGAGAGCCACGAACACCACCGCGAGCGCCCTGAAAGCGCCGCGGTTGAAGACGGCGATGTTCTTGACGGAGGCGAAGGAGATCTTGATCACTGTGTAGGTGTCGGCATCGAGCGGGGTCTGGGGCGGCGCGTCGAGCTGTTTCACGCTTGTCACGCTGTAAAGCTCGGCCGCTTGACCCAAGCGGGGGATTTCGGCTCGAATTCGATGGGCAAAGAAGAGGGGCGCGGTTGCCCGCGCCCCTCCGTGTTAACCGGTTGACGAACTAGCCGCTACTAGCAGCCGGCGGCGTCCGCGGTCGCGTGACCGGGTCGGCGCCGGGGCCGGCCTTCGTCCAGCAGCTCGTCGGTCTTGCCGCAGGCGCTGATGGTGTAGTGACGCGTGGCCGCGATGCCGCGGCCGTGGCCGCGATCGTCATCGTGACGCCGTGAGCCGCCGGTGATCTGTGAGGCCCGAGTCGTAGTGACGCCTTCAGCGTCGCGGCTCGCGTCGACAGCGGCCAGCCGCGACGGCCGCGGAGCACCGTCGGCGCGTCGGTTGAACGCGTAGTTGTTGTAGTCGGAGTAGTACGCCTCGGCGGACGGAACGGCCGCGCGGATGTTGGCCTGACCGGCCTTCTCGTCGGCGCGATCCTTGAAGCCGAGGTACGACGGGACTGCGATCGCCAGCAGAATCCCGATGATGACGATGACAACGAGAAGCTCGATGAGGGTGAAGCCCTCTTCGCGAGCCAGCCGCTGCTGGAGACGTGCAAGCATTGAACACTCCTATGAGTTGGATACTGACTCTCTAAACATCGGTGGGGGTCCGCGGAGGCTCATGCCCCATCTGGGGGATTCGCCCTCGGCAGGTGGCGCGATCAGACGCCGCCCCAAATGCGCCCGGTTCCCCAAATGGGGTATTTCACGAGGTGCCCGGTCTAGGTCCGGGTGCCGAAATTGATCCACGACACCCCGAACGGGGGATTCGGGCTCTCGTGTACGCAGTCGATTATTAGGACATGGCATCTGCGGCCCAGCCCCTACCTGCGCCAACGGACTCGTCGTGGCGCGTGTCACGCGACGGAGCGCCGGTCGCAGCCGTGGCGCTCCGCCACGAGGGCAGCGCCGTCGTAGTGGCGGCCGATCTCGCCGCTGCCGAGGCAGGCGCCCAGCCTCACCGGTTCGAGACGCTGCAGGCCGCCGAGGCGTTCGTCAGCGACCTGATCGCCTCGTTCGCCTTCCTCGGCTGCGACGTCGCAACCGCTTAGCCCGACGGCCGGCCGGCCGTCAGACGGTACAGACGCGGGCGAGCTCCTCGACCGACGTGATGCCGGCGGCGACCTTGCCGACGCCGTCCTCCCACATCGTGCGCATGCCCTCCTCGGCGGCGGCGCGCTCGATCTCCTCGCGCGGCGCCTTCTCGGCCGCGAGCTGCTCGAGGCGCTCGCTCATCGAGAGGAGCTGGAAGACGCCGACGCGCCCGCGGTAGCCGGTGTGCCCGCAGCGGGCGCACCCGCGACGGCGGCGAAAGGTCGCGCCCGCGAGGTCGGCCGCCATCTCCTCGCTCAGGTGGAGCCCCTGTAACTCGTCGTACGTCGGCGTGTACGGCTCGGCGCAGTGCGGGCACAGCTTCCTCGCCAGGCGCTGCGCCAGGACCGCCGAGACGGCCGCGCCGGTCAGGAACGGCTCGACGCCCATCTCGGTCAGCCGCGTGATCGCGGCCGGCGCGTCGTTCGTGTGCAGCGTCGAGAGCACGAAGTGGCCCGTCAGCGCGGCCTCGATCGAGATCCGCGCGGTCTCGCCGTCGCGGATCTCGCCGACCATGATCACGTCGGGGTCGGAGCGAACGATCGAGCGCAGCGCCGTGGCGAAGCTCAGCCCTGCGCGGGGGTTGATCTGCACCTGGCTGACGCCGCCGAGCCGATACTCGACGGGATCCTCGACGGTGATGATGTTGATCTCCGGCCTGCTGATCGCGTTCAGCGCCGCGTAGAGCGTCGTCGACTTGCCCGATCCGGTCGGCCCCGTGACGAGGAGCGCCCCCGTCGGCCGGGCGAGGATCGCATCCATCTGCTCGCTCATCCGGTCGGAGAGGCCGAGCGCCCCGAGCGTCGGCACGTCGCGCGACTTGTCGAGGAGGCGCATGGTGACCGCCTCGCCCTCGACCGTGGGGAGCGTCGCCACGCGGATGTCGAGCATGCGTCCCGCGGCCGCGGCGTTCAGCGAGATCCGTCCGTCCTGCGGCTTGCGCCGCTCGGCGATGTCGAGCTTCGCGAGCACCTTGAGGCGGGTCGTCACGCCGGAGGCCAGCCGCTTCGGAATGTGGTGGGCAACGTGGAGGACGCCGTCGATCCGGTAGCGGACGACGAGATCGTCCTCCTGCGGCTCGACGTGGATGTCGCTCGCCCCGTCCTCGGCGGCCTGGAAGATCATCGAGTTGACGAGGCGGACGAGCGGCGCGTCGGAGATGCCGTCGTCGACCTCGAGCTCGTCGACCGCCACTTCTTCTTCCTCCGCGCCGGCGATCTCCTCGGCCATCGTCGCGCTCATCGCCTCGGCCGCGCGCGAGAGGCGGCGCAGCTCGGTGAGGACGTCGCTCTTCGCCGCGACGTAGAACTCCACAGACAGGCGCGTCGCGAGCCGCACCTCGTCCAGCCCGCGCACGTCCTGCGGGTCGGTGATCGCCACCTTGAGCGTGCTGCCGTCCGAGGCGAACGGGATCGCGACGACGCGGTTGAGCACCGGCAGCGCGATCGTCTTCACCGCCTCGGCGTCGACGCCGGCGACGGCGAGGTCGACGAGCGGCAGATGGTGCTTCTCGGCGAGCGTTCGCGCGACGCCTAGCGCGCCCGCGAGCCCCTCGTCGACCAGCGCCTGTGAGAACGAGTCGCCGGCAGCGCGACGCTGCGCCTGGTCGACCTGCTCGGGCGGCAGCAGTCCGCTTTCGCGGATGACGTCTGCGACGAGGTCGCCGTGGCCGCGCGCGCCCTCGTCTCGCTCTCCCGCCTTCGCCGAATCGTCGGCGTCGCCGACGAGCCGCAGCTCCGGCGAGTCCTCGTGATCCATCGCCGCTTCCATTACAGCAGGCGAAGGTACGCGTCGAGCAGCGGCTGCCCGGCGAAGAGCGCGACGACACCTCCCAGGGCGAGGAAAGGCCCGAACGGAATCTTCATCTTGCGCGCGGCGCTTCCGTGACGTGCGAACAGGACGATCGACGGCACGAGCGCCGCGACCATGCCGACCATCATCGCGACCGGAACAGCCCACCCGACCGCGACGCCGAGCAGCAGGGCGAGCTTGACGTCGCCCATGCCCATGCCCGCCGGGTAGGCGAGCGCGGCGACGAAGAGGAAGAGCGCGGCGCCGAAACCCGCCGCCGCCCACTCTGCCGACGGGTGGAGGATCGTGTTGGCCGCGAGCACGACGGCCGCTGCCGGTAGGACGACCCGGTTCGGGATTATGTGCCGCTCTATATCGGTGGCCGAGATCGCGACGAGCGCGGCGCAGAAGAACGCGCCGACGGCAGCGTCCCAAGTGAGCCCGAAGCGGAGCACGCACGCGGCGACGAGGAGCCCGGTCGTCGCCTCGACCAGCGGGTACCTCCACGGAATCGCGGCCTTGCAGTGGCGGCAGCGCCCGCGCAGCAGCGCGAACGAGAGCAGCGGAACATTGTCGTACCACGCGAGCGCAGTCCCGCAGGACATGCAGGCCGACCCGGGGCTGACCAGCGAGCGCCGCAGCGGGATTCGGGCGGCGACGACGTTCAGGAAGCTTCCGAACGCCAGGCCCGGCAGGAGCGCGATCGCTGCGAGAGTGACGCCCATCTCAGAAGGGCTGGCTGTTGCGTAGGACGATCGTGTCGAGCAACACGAAGCGCTGACTTGGGTTCGCAGGTGTCATGTCGAGCGCGAGCGACACGGAAAGCGCGGCACGGGGCGGGCGCGCGCTCGACGCACTGGTGACCGGCGTGTTCTGGGGATAATCCCCCGCCTGGCCGCCCGTGCAGCCGGTGAAGCTCGTCGACGTCGTGCCCGTACAGGTGACGGGGCCGGACGGCCCGAAGGCGATCGTGTTCGCGCCCGCGTTGAAGTTCGAGGTGCTCGTGACGTTGATCGTCGCGCTCGGAAGGGTCAGCGGGTTGGCCGTGAGCTTGGTCGGCCCGGTATCGACGTACGAGGTGCCAGACGTGACGTTCTTCAGCAGGCGCAGGCCGCCGTCGTCCCAGCCGTACACGTTGTACGACGTCGCTCCCGGGTACGCCGACGCCCAGCCGACCAGTCGAGGGTGATCTTGTTGGACGGCCCGGACGAGGTCGTAGTCGACGCGACCGTCCCCGGAACCTCTACGCCGCGTGGCAAGCACCGGCGTTACTACGTAGGAGTAGGTCCCCGAGGCCAGGGTCCCGCCCGTCGACGCCGAAGTGAGCGACGCGGCGGGACTGGAGGCGGCGCCGAAGATCTTGCCGGCGGAGATGCTCGGGGCGTCGGCCTTGTCCACGAGGTTCGACACCCATTTCGTCCCAGTGCCCGAGCAGGCTGGACCCGTGTAGCGCCAGAGCGTGTAGGGCTGCCCACCGGAAGGGGCCGGCTTCGTGCACCACGTCACCGTCCGTGAGCTCCGCCGGCCGTCGGGCAATAGCTTCCGAGCGTGATCTTGATCGACGAAGCGGGGTAGCCGCTCGGCGTCGTGAGGGCGCTCGCGCAGCGGATCTCCCGGCGAAGCTTGTCGAGCCCCAGCCTCGCCTCCTGCTGTGCCTGCGTGCGGTTCGTCTGGTCGGTCTGGGACTTCATCCCGGACGTGAAGAGCTGCGTGATCCCGACAAGGACGATTCCGACGATCGCGAGCACCACGAGCATCTCTACAAGCGTGACGCCGTCCTGCGCTTCCGCGGCTCGCCGGACGTGCAGGCGCGCGCGCCTCTGCGCAAGACGTGCTCCAGCCGTGGCGCGCTCGCGCATCAGGCGATGCGGAGATTGTCCGCGCGCAACGCGAGTCCGTCGTGAGCGGCCGGCTCCTCGGGCTCGGCGGCCTTCGCCGCCTCCTCGCTTTCGGAGACCGTTTGTTCCTTGAGCGCGCGGGAGAGCGCGATCGTGAAATCGTGCCGGTTCGGAGCGGCCGCGGCCGCGGTCTCCTCGTCGACGTCGCCGCTCAGGACGAGGTCGATCAACGCCTTCGTCAGCGTCTGCATCTGGAAGAACGCGCCCTCTGCAATCGCCTCGGGGATGAACTCCGGCTTGTTCTCGCGGATCAACTCCTGGATGCGGCTGTTGTTGACCATCACCTCGACGGCTGCAGTGCGGCCGCCGCCGGCGCGCGGCAGGAGCCGCTGCGAGATGACGCCGCGGAGCACTCCGGCAAGGATCGAGCGCACCTGCGGCTGCTTGATCGCCGGGAAGAACTCGACCAGGCGGCCGAGCGTCTCGGACGCGTCGACGGTGTGCATCGTCGAGAGGACGAGGTGGCCGGACTCAGCGGCCTGCAGTGCCGTCTCCGCGGTCTCGGCGTCGCGGAGCTCGCCGATCAGGATCACGTCGGGGTCCTGACGCAACGCGCGCCTGAGCGCCTCGTTGAACGACTCGGTGTCGATGCCGACCTCGCGCTGGTTGACGATGCAGGTCGCGTCGTCGTGCAGGATCTCGATCGGGTCCTCGATCGTGACGATGTGCTGCCGGCGCGTTCGGTTGATGTGGCCGACCATCGCGGCGAGCGTCGTCGTCTTCCCCGCGCCGGTGGCGCCGGTGACGAGGACCAGCCCGCGGTGCTCCTCGGAGAGCTTCTCGACGCCCGGCGGCAGGTGCAGGCTCTTGAAGTCCGGCACCTCGCTGGGGATGACGCGGAAGGCAAGCGACACGTCGCCCCGCTGGCGGAACGCGTTGACACGGAAGCGCGGGAGGCCGGGCTGCTGGTAGGCGGTATCGAGCTCGCCGCTGCGCTCGAACATCGCGAGCCGCGAGCGCGAGGAGGCACCGACCTCGTTCACGAGTTCCTCGAGCTCGAGCGTGCTGAGGGGCGAGAAGCCCGGTAGCACCTCGAGCTCGCCGTCGAAGCGGACGATCGGCGGCCGGTCGGCCTTGAGATGGAGGTCGCTCGCGCCCCGCTGGACGGTCGCGCGCAGTAGTTGGATCAGCTCCATGAAATTCCTTTCAGCCGGCGGTTCGCCCGGGCTCGGTTCGTTTGTATGCATCTCAGCCCCCACCGAAGTTGCGGGGGGCGAGCAGTCTCGGCAGGGGGAGCGGCCCGGTGAATCCGGCCGAGCCCGACGTGGGGAACGAGATCGCCGGGAAGCTGAGCTCGCCACCCTGCCCGGTCGCGACGTCACTGTAGGCGCTCACCATCGGCCCCTGGACGACGGTGCCGCGTGACGCTCGCGTCGATCTTGTTGGCGGCGAAGAGCCCGCCCTGGTATTGGCCTTTCTTGATCTCGATGCCGTTGCCGGCAGTTCCGCTGTCGGTCGAGAGCTCCGTGTCGAAGTCGCCGGCCGCGAAGATGAACATGCCGCTCACGTTCGGGTCCCACGGCGCAGCCGTGTCGCAGTCCCCGCCGCCCGTCAGCTTTACGCAAAGCTTGTCGTGGTTGTCCATGCTGAACGTGCCCGAGAGAATGAGTGCGCCCTGGCCGACGTACGTCGCGTCGTTGGCCGTGCTGGTCGCGCTCCCGTCGATGAAGATCGAGCCGTTGATCGTCAGCTTCTTCGTCGTCGCGTTGTACGAGAGCTCGTCCGGCCCCGACTTGCAGGTGTAGGTCGCGCCCGTGATGTCGAACGGCGGGAGCCCGGCGGTCGCGCTCTGGTTGATCGACCCGTCGGGGCCGTCGGCTCCGCGTGCGGTCGGTCGAACCTCGGGAACGCGCCGCTCGCTGTCTGGCAGAGTGAGTTCGGCCCGATCGAGGCGTTGCGGTACCAGAAGCCCATCACGCTCGGGTCGGTCGAGAGCTCGGGGTGGCCGGTCGAGCCACCGTAGGGCGAACAGCAGGTCAGCTTCGGCACGGTGATGAAGCCGGGCGGGATCACATTGTCGCGTGACGATTCCCCAGACGTCGTCGCCGGCCCCCCAGGCACACGCCGGAGGAGGCGAGTGTCCTGCCTTGCTTCGAGCACGTGCCCTCGACGTAGATCTCGCCTAGATTGGTCGCCAGCGGCCCGACCGGGGACAATGCGTGCCCGACCGTGTTCTGCGGGTTCTCCAAGTACAGATTTCCGCCGACCGCGACCTTGTTCAGGCGCAGGGGCCCCGAGGCGTTGGCCGGAATCGTCTCCCCGATTGTCGCCGTCTGCTCGATCCAGAGATCCCTGTTGGCGTAGACGGGTGACCGGACCGTGACCGACTGGTCGAAGTGAATGTCGTTGAACGCGTACACCCAGTTCAGCGAGCTCGTAGACGGATTGACCGCCACGGTCTCCGGAACGACGATGGGCACGATCGCGGTCGTCGTTCGCATCACATCGGAAGAGGGCCCGGTCGGGTTCGCCACGCTTCCGGTCGACGTGATGCGCCACTGATCGTTCCAGGTCGCCGTGGTCGGCGCGGCCTCGATCACTCCGGACCAGGTCACCGTCCCGCTCGCATACGTCGTCGTCCGCGCCGGCGTCAGCAGGTTCGGGTCGCCTGGGTAGACGACGATCCCCGGGTAGTTCTGGGTCAGCACGGCTAGGGCGTTGTTGATGCCCGACTCGGCGAGCGCGGACGCCTTCTGACCCGCATTCGAGCGGTGCGCATCGCGCGCGCCGGCGGCCGTAATGAAGATCACCGTCGTCAGCATGATCGTCAGGACGAACATCGAGACGAGCGCGAGGATGAGGGCGACGCCCTCCTCTTCGCGAACGAGGCGACGCCACGCCGCGACGACGCGGCGACCGTCCGGGTTTCCTAGCGGCATGCTTTCAACATCGCCTACGGCACCTGCCCGCCAGATCCCCTAAAAGGGTCATTCGGGCCCACCCATCGCGGCGACATGCGCGTCAGCGCGCGCTCACGGACTTTGCAAGCGCGGGGGACCCGTCGGCCTGCTCGCGGCGCATGACCTCGCAGAGCGCCTCGACGCAGCGACGGTCGAACTGGGCGCCCGCGTGGCGCTCGAGCTCGGCGAGCGCGTCGGCGACCGGCATGTCGTCCTGATAGGGACGGATGCCGGTCATCGCCTCGAACGCGTCGGCGACGGCGAGGATGCGGGACTCGACCGGGATCTCGCTGCCGCGGAGGCCGTCGGGGTAGCCGGCGCCGTCCCAGCGTTCGTGGTGATGCAGAACCCACCTCGCTTCGTGCGGCATGTCGTTCGCGTTCAGGATCGTGTGGCCGATCGTCACGTGCGCCCTCATCTCCTGCCGCTCCTCGGCGTGCAGCGATGTCGGCTTCTTCAGGATCCGGTCCGCGATGCCGATCTTGCCGACGTCGTGGAGGAGCCCGGCGCAGCGGAGACGTTCAAGCCGCTCCCCACGTAGGCCGAGCCGGTCGCCGATCGCAACGACCAGACTCGCGACGGTCCCGGAGTGGCTGCTCGTTCCCACGTCCTTGGCGTCGACGGCACGAGCGAGGGCGGCGACGAGCGTTGCCTGGTGCGTCGGCGTGGCGGTAGCGATCCTGGCGTTCCTCGGGCTCGACGGGTGGAAGACGACAGTCGTAACGTCCCCGCGCTTCGCGTCGTAGAGGGCCATGTCGGCCTGCTGGATCAGCCGTTGGCGCGACTCGGTGCCCGTCGACTCGGTGATGCCGATGCTCACGGCGCGCCGGCCGAAGGCGCTCCGCGTGAGGTGGTCGAGCGTGCGCGCGACCGCGAACGCGCGCCAGCTCCCCCGGTCCGGAAGCAGCGCCAAGAACTCGTCACCGCCTATGCGGTAGACCGTCCCCTCGGCCCCGACGGCCTGCTTCAGAAACCGGCTCGCTTCGCACAGGTACTCGTCGCCCGCCTGGTGCCCCTTGGTGTCGTTGATCCGCTTGAGCCCGTCGAGGTCGACCGCCATCAAGGCGAACGTCGCTCCGCGCTGGGTCCGAGCCTGCAACGCCACGGTCAGGTCATCGTGGAAGTAGCGGTGATTCCCGAGCCCCGTGAGGCTGTCCGTTCGCGCCGCGACGCGCAGGGCGTCGATCTCCGCCTGGCGCACCCGGCGGTGGCGCCGAAACATGAGCGCGAGCAGAAAGGCGATGAGGACCAGCTCGACGCAGGCTGCGATCACGATCATGGGCCAACCGCCGAAACGGCGAGCCTGACCAAGCCGTGCTTCCGCAGAGTCGCAGACACTGTGCAGCAGTGATCGGCCGCGCACGGGCGTCGCGAATCCCCCGTTCGGGGAGTACGGACGACCCTATGAGCTGAGATCGCGGTGCGAACGAAGCTCGTCGCGGCGGGCCCGAAGCTCGTCGATCTGGCGGTGGAGCTCGCGCCGCTCCTTCGAGATCTCGCGCTCCCGGCTCTCGAGATGCGCCTTGCCCGCACCCTCGGCGAAGCCCGCGATGCGATCGTGCAGCTTCCGTCTGGCCGAGGAAATGTCGCGTTCCTCCGCCTCGAGCTGCTCGAGCAGCGCGTCGATCTCGCGTTCGTCCGGATCGGCCATGCGACGGCTCTAGCAGCCTTGCGGGGTGAACGTTCCGTTCGGACCCGTGATGCTGACGGTCGCACCCCTGACCGAACTCTCGACGCAGTAGGCGCGGTCGGTGGCCTTCTTCACCGAGACGCCGGAAGCGATCGCGTTGTCGTAGCTCCGCAGGTCGCTCGTCTTCATCCCCGCGTACGTGCCGTGATCGACCTTGTAGGAAGCCGCAGCCGACACGGCCGCCCCCAGGTTCGCCTCGGCGGACGCGCTTGCGGCGTGGGCGGGCTGCGACACGACGGTGTCGAGCTGCTTGGCAGGCTCGCCGACGGCGTGGCCGACGAATTTCGCGCCGATGCCGACGCCCGCGACGACGGCGACAATGATCAGAAGGTTGATGAGACGCATGTCCAGTGAACGAGACGCCGCCGATAGCTGCGCCAAGTCACAGATAGCCTCGGTTTTTCGCCTGCCGCGCAGAATCCCCGATTCGGGTGATTCGTAGGGGGCCCGAAGGGTTGTCGTAGATGCAGTCGTAGTTCGACCCAGGCATGAGGTCCTCAAAAGGGGGTTCTTACGCGAACGCCTTGCCGGGATCGCCCGTGACGCGGGCGAGGAGCTCGGCGGCGCGGAGCGCCGCGCCGCCCGGCCCGCCGACGTCCGCCGGCTCTTCCGCGTCGGCCCGGAGCAGTGACTCGATCGCCCGCCAGGCGAGTGGCACCCGTAGGAGGGTGAACGTCGTCCTCGGGAAGCGGTCGAGTGCCGTCTTCGCCCGCCAGGAGGCAGCGGACTGCACTGCGAGCCGGCGGCGCAATTCCACTGCATATTGCGTGAAATCGGCTTTGCGGCCGGCCAGGATGTCGAGCGCGTTCGCCGCCGCCAGCCGCGCGCTCAGCACCGCCTCGTAGATCCCGTCGCCGGAGACCGGGTCGACGAGGCCTGCGGCGTCGCCGACGAGCGCGAGGCGTCCACGGGCGGCCGTCGAACCGGGACGCCGGAGCGGAAGCCGGTGCCCGCGGACGTCGGTGAGCTCCCGTTCGGGGATCCCGTGCTCGCGGCACAGCCGCGCAAGGTGGGCTCGAAGCTGCGGTCCCTGCGAGTGCCACCCTCCCACGCCGACGTTGACGTGGTCGGCCTTGGGGAAGACCCAGCCGTAGCCGCCCGGAACCACGCCGAACTCGATCCACGCCCGGCCGGCGAACCGTTCGAGGTCGACTGCAGCGTTGCCCTCGAGCGCGACGGTGCGAAGGTGGTCGTCGAGGCCTGCCTTGCGCCCGGTCGTCCCGTTCGCGCCGTCGGCGCCGATCACGACCTCCGCTTCGATCGTGTCGTCCGGCCTGAAGCCGTCGCGGAACTCCGCGCCCGCCTCCCGCGCCTGCTCGACCAGGAACGCGTCCAGCCGACGCCGCTGGGTCATCCGGATCAGCGGCTCGCGCGTCCTGCGCCGGAACTGCCGCCCGTACCCGAGCCGCAGCTCGAAGACGTCGACGGCATCCTCGACGACCGGGTCGATCGAGAACGGGAGCTGGCGTTCGGCGCGGACGGTGATCCCGCCGCCGCAGGGCTTGTCCCGCGGGAAGCGCGCCTTGTCGGCGAGGAGCACGCGGGCGCCGCCGCGCGCGAGGTGGAACGCGGCCAGCGATCCGGCCGGCCCGGCTCCGACGACGAGGGCGTCGAAGCGATCCATCGCTACTATCTTCGTTCGCCTGGGGGTGTTCCCGAGTGGCCAAAGGGGACGGGCTGTAAACCCGTTGGCTCCGCCTTCGGAGGTTCGAATCCTCCCGCCCCCACTCTTTCGAGAGCCCTCGTTCACGGGCTCTATCCTTGCGCAGACCTCGACCGATGAGTTCGCTCACCGAGCCGGGTCTTTACTCAGGTGGAGGAAGGACCGTGACGACTCGAGCGCGCGTGCCCAGGTCTCAGCCGACCCGAGTGCCGGCCAACGGGGTCGAGCTGTGCGTCCAGACGTTCGGTGAGGCCGTGGACCCGGCGATCCTGCTGGTCGCCGGTGCTGCCAGCTCGATGGACTGGTGGGAGGACGAGTTCTGCGAGCGCCTCGCCCTCGGCTCACGGTTCGTGATCAGGTACGACCTACGCGACACCGGGCAGTCGGTCAGCTACGAGCCGGGGGCGCCGCAGTACGGCGGGCAGGACCTCGTCGCGGACGCTGTCGGAATCCTCGACGTCCTTCGAGTAGGCCGCGCGCACGTCGTCGGAATCTCGATGGGCGGCGGGATCGCGCAGCACCTCGCGCTCGACCACGCCGATCGGGTCGCGTCGCTCACGCTGATCTCGACGAGTCCGGGCGGGCCCGGCCTCCCGCCGATGTCCGATGAGCTCCGAGCTCGGTTCGCGCAGCCGGCCGCCGAGCCGGATTGGTCCGACCGGCAAGCCGTCGTGGACTACGTCATCGAGGACCTGCGCGGGTACGCCGGATCGGTCACGTTCGACGAGGAGGAGATGCGGGCGCTCGCCGGCAGGATCGTCGACCGCACGGCCAACATCGAGTCGGCCATGACGAACCACTCGATCCTCGAGGGCGGAGACCCTTGCGGCCCAGGCTCAGCGAGCTGACGATGCCCACTCTGGTGCTCCACGGCACCGAGGACCCACTGTTCCCTTACGGCCACGCGGAAGCGCTGGCCGCCGAGATCCCCGGAGCCAAACTCGTGCCGCTGGAAGGAGTGGGCCACGAGATGCCCCCGCGCCCGGTGTGGGATCAGGTCGTGGCGGCCATCCTCGACCACACCGGGTGAGCGCTGCCGGTCGAGATCACTCCGCGGCCCTGCTCGTGACCGGCAACGGCGGCGCTTCGGGCGCGTCCGGGCCCGCCTCCCTCAGCCGGTAGATCCAGAAGACCGGCAGGAGGACGATCGCGGCGGCGCCGAACGCGAGCGCCGTCACGCCCAGGAAGTCGAGCACGACGCCGCCGAGCAGCGCCAGGCCGGCGCCGAGGAGCGAGGCGCAGAGGTCGTTGAAGCCGAGGAGCTTGCCGCGCTCGGCCGCGGACGACCGGTCGGCGAGCTGCGCGGTGGCCGCAACGAACGAGACGTTCCAGCCCAGTCCGAGGCCGAAGAGCAGGACGCCGGTCATCCAGACACCCTCGAAGACCTGGATCCCCGCGCACGAGACGGCCATGACGATCAGCCCTGACGCGAGCGCGCGCGTGTGGCCGACGCGGTCGATCACGGGCCCGATCACGAGCACGAGCGCGTACATGCCGAGCACGTGCGCCCCGATGATCGGGAAGATCAGATGCTGGGCGTGATCGCGATGCTGGACGACGACGTAGCCCGTCAGGTTCATGACGGAGACCATCACGGCCATGGACGCGAACCCCGCGAGGAGCGCCGGGATCACGCCCGGACGGCGGATGATCTCGCTCAGCGGCGCGGCAGGCTGAGGGGGGCCTTCCTCGGGCGGCGCGATCAGCTCGGCGATGCGCTTCGGGTCGGGCCGAACGTTCAGAGCGAGCACGAGGGCGACGAGGGACAGCACACCTGCTCCCAGCCACGGAAGCGTCAGGACGCTGGCATCGAGCTCGTCCTTGCCGGAGAAGATCGGGCTGAAGACGGCGGGGCCGAGGATCGCGCCGACGACGGCGCCGCTCAGCACGTAGGCGATCCCGCGCGCGCGACGGTCGGTCGGGTACATGTCACCCGCGGCGGTGCGGATGAGGAGCGACACGCCGCCCGACGACCCGATCAGGGCGAACCCGACGATCACCGGCACCGCCTGCTCCGTCGCGGTCCCGAGGGCGGTCAGCCCGCAACCGATTGCGCCGAGCATGAACCCGACCACGATCACCGGGACGCGCCCGAACTTGTCCATCGACCAGCCGGCCGGGAAGGCGGTCAGGGCCGAGGCCGTGAGGAAGATCGCCGGACCGAGGCCGAGGAGCGCCTCGAAGCCGGTCACGAGGACAAACGTCAGTGACGAGACGGCGGCGACGAGTTGGAGCACCGCCGAGTTGACCGCCATGGTCGCGCCGAGCAGGATCGTGTTGCGGCGGATCGGGAGATCGGCGGCTGCGACTTCCGCGCGCATCCGCGAGATGATCGCAGCCGGGACGAGGCCGGCCGCGGGGCCCAATCGCCAATGCGTCCGACCCCACCTGACGCAAGGAGACCGCGGAGGGACGCGGCTACAATCGATCCCCCGCCCTCTTAGCTCAGTTGGTAGAGCACCTCCATGGTAAGGAGGGGGTCTCCGGTTCGAGTCCGGAAGAGGGCTTCGGAAACACCCTGCAAACGGATAAATTTGGCGATTTCTGTTGCCTGGTCAGGCACGCGCGAGGACGCCAAGGGAACATTAGGGAACACTTCGACCCCCTCCTTAACAACGGCCGGACAAGCTGGATGCAGCCGTCCGTGACGTACGTCAGGTCACGCCGCCTCGGCGTCGTGGGCGAGCAGGGCGATCTGGACGCGGTTGTTGAACTCGAGCTTCTCGAGCACGCGCGAGACGTGCGACTTGACGGTCGCCACGCTCATGTAGAGCTCGCGGCTGATTTCGGCGTTGGACTTGCCGAGCCCAATCGCGACGGCGACCTCGCGCTCGCGCTCGGTGAGTCGGTCGAGCTGCTCGCGGGCGTGCCGCTGGCGGTCGTGGGTCTCGCCGTCGGTCACGTGACCGATCAACCGGCGGGTGATCGTCGGCGAGAGCATCGGCTCGCCGGCGGCGACGGCCCGCACGGCGCGGACGATGTCGGCCGGCGGCGTGTCCTTGAGGAGGAACCCGCTGGCGCCGGCGCGCAGGGCGCGCAGGACGTCGTCGTCGACCTCGAACGTCGTGAGGACGATGACCTCGGGCGCGTCGTCGTGAGCGCGCAGCAACTCGGTGGCGGCCAGGCCGTCCATCCCGGGCATCCGGATGTCCATCAGCACGATGTCGGGCTCGTGCTCGGCCACCGCGTGTGCGACCTCGCTGCCGTCCGCCGCCTCGCCGACGATCACGATCTCCTCGACGCCCGCGAGCAGCATCGACAGCCCGGCGCGGACGAGCGCGTCGTCGTCGACCACCAGGACGCGGATCTGCTCGCTCACTTCGGCCACGGCAACCAGGCGCGAAGCTGGAAGTCGCCCGCCTCGTCCAGCCCGTGCACGAGGCTGCCGCCGGAGAGCGTCACCCGCTCGGCCAGGCCGACGAGGCCGGTCCCCGCCCCCGGGATCTCCGACTCGCCGGCGGCCAGGACCGGCGCCCGGTTACGCACCTCGATCGTCAGCCCCTCCCCCGGAGCGCCCTCGACACGAAGGTCCACCGCGGCCGACGTCGCGTGCTTGCGCGCGTTGGTCAGCGCCTCCTGGACGATCCGCAGCGCGTGGCGACCGATCGCGTCAGGGACGGCGGCCAGGTCCGCCGAGACGGATTTCGGCGTGCAGGAGCATCCCGGCGGCGCGTGACTCCTCGAGCAGGCCAGGCAGCGCCGCGAGCGTCGGCTGGGGCGGCTGCGGCGCCTCGCCGTCGGGCCCGTCGCGCAGCACGCCGATCACCGCGCGCAGGTCCTCGAGCGCCTGGTGTGCGCTGGCGCGGATCACCGCGGCGGCGCGCGCGACCTCCTCGGGCGGGGCGTCCGGGCGGAACTCCAGCGCGCCGGCGTGCAGGCTCAGCAGCGAGATCCGGTGGGCCAGCACGTCGTGCATCTCGCGCGCGATGCGCGTGCGCTCGGCGTAGCGGACCTGCTCGAGGCGCAGCTCCTGCTCGGCCTCGGCGTGGCGCACGCGCTCGCGCGCCGACTGGCGGCGCCCGCGGATGAACATGCCCCACGCGACGATGGCAGCGTAGGCCAGCGTCTGGATGACGAAGAACGCCAGCGGCGGGAGCGAGTCGTCGTCGGGCTGCACGGCGCGGTAGACCGGAAACATCGCGAGCTGCAGTCCGGCGACCAGGAACGCCAGCTGCCAGCGGCGGTAGGCGGCGACGGTGAACAAGACGATCAGGCCGGCAAGGCCCGCGGAGGACGAGAAGGCCACGATCGGCACCGAGGCCAGACCGAGGCCGAACGGCCAGCGCCGCCGCCACCACAGGGCGAGGCAGAGCGCCGCGCCACCGATCACATCGAAGACAAGCAGGGGCCCGTCCAGCCCGCGGCCGACCTGGTCAGCCAGCGCCAAGCCGCCTACCGCGGCCGCCAGCAGGAACAGCGAGCAGTCGACGACCCAGTCGCGCCGCGAGCGGCGCGCGGGCGGCTCCTCGTCCTCCTCCGGGACGACGAGCAGGCCGGACAGGAGACGGCGAGCGGTCACGAGGCAAGAGTAGGTGGCGCGGCCGCCCTTGAACACCGTCCGAAAGTCGATCCTAACCACCGACTTTCGTCGCTCCAAGAGTCGCCCTGCGGCCGATTGCGGAGACGCGCTTCCTGACCGATCGTGTCGTCGGTGATTGCCATCGACGAACGACTCTCGAAAGAGGTGGGGTAGAAGTGCTCGAAGGGCTCGCACGTCTGATTCTCCGTCACAAGCTTGCCGTGCTCCTGGTGTGGCTCGGCCTGACCGTGTTCGGCGTGTTCTCGGCGAGCCAGGTGTCCGGGCGGTGGCTGGAGCAGATCTCGGTCCCCGGCTACCCCGCGTGGGAGGCGAACCAGCGGACGCTCGAGGCGTTCGGCAACGGCGACCGGCCACCCCACGTCGTGGTCTTCCAGGCCGACGGCGACGTCACGAAGGTCGAGGGGCTCCCGCAGGCGATCGACTCGCTCGCGAGGCAGTTCGACACGTTCCGCGTCGGCTCGACGTTCGCAAGCGGCAGCGATGCCTACCTCTCGCAGGACCGGACGACCACCTTCGCGACGTTCTATCTGCCGGGTGCGTCGGGTGTGTCGAGCGTCACGGCCGGGAATCGGCTCGAGGAGCTGCGTAAAGCCGCCAGGGAGGCGGCGCCGCCGGGCGTGACGACGAGCGTGACGGGCATCGAGGCGCTCCACGACTCTCAGGGCGCGGGCTCCGAGGGGTCGGGCGTTCTGATCGAGGCACTGATCGGCGGCGCGGGCGCGCTCCTGATCCTGCTGTTCGTCTTCGGGACTCTGCCGGCGGTCGTGATGCCCCTGCTCGTCGCGCTCGCTTCGATCCTGAACACGTTCACCCTGGTGTGGATCCTCACCTACTTCACGTCGGTTTCCTTGATCGTCCAGTTCCTCGTCGCGCTCGTCGGCCTCGGCGTCGCGATCGACTATGCGCTGCTGATGATCTTCCGCTACCGGGAGGAGCTCCGGCACGGTCGCGATCCCGAGACCGCGCTGGTCGAGACGATGACCCGCGCCGGCCGGCCCGTGATCGTCTCCGGCTCGACGGTGGCGATCGGCCTGCTCTCGATGGTGATCATCCCCGTGCCCTTGATCCGCTCGATCGGGATCGGCGGGATGTTGATCCCGGCCGTCTCGGTGCTCGCCTCGATCACGCTCCTGCCCGCGATGCTGGCGCTGCTCGGCACGCGGATCAACCGAGTCCGTCTGATGCCGCGCCGGATCGTCGAAGGGTCGGACGCGGAAGCCGGCTTCTGGTGGCGCTGGTCGCGAGTCGTGCTGCGGCGGCCGGCCGCTGTCGGCACGCTCGGCGCCGCGATCGCGCTCGTGCTCCTGCTCGCCGGCGTCCAGCTCAACCCAGCCAGTCCGCAGGCGCGCGCGCTCGCCGGCCCGGCGACCGAGGATGCGGTGATCGGCCTCGACGCGCTGGAGGACGCCGGCATCACGCCCGGCGCGGTCAAGCCCTTCGTCGTGCTCGTCGAAGGCGACACCTCGCAGCACGACGTGGAGGAGGTCGCGGCCGCGGTCGCCCGCACACCGGGGGTTTCGGGCTCGGCGGCGCCGCCCGAGTGGCGCCGGGAGGGGATCGCGCTCGTCGAGGCGTTCCCGTCCGTCGACGGCTCCGCCCGCGCCATTCGCGGCACGATCTCGACGCTGAGGAACGACGTCCTGCCGGGCGTCGAGGCGGCGCTGCCGTCCGGCACGGAGGTGACGCTGGCCGGCGAGGCTCCGGCCGAACGGGACTTCGTTGACGCCGTCTACGGCAAGTTCCCGTATCTCCTCGCGTTCGTGATCCTGCTCACGTTCGTCCTGCTGACGCGGGCGTTCCGGTCGCTCCTCCTCGCCGTCAAGGCCGTGATCCTGAACCTCGTCTCGCTCGGCGCGGCTTTCGGCATCATCGTCCTGATCTTCCAGATGGGCTACGGCGCCGAGGAGATCTGGAACGTCTCCGCCACCGACTCGATCAACCCGTGGATCCCGCTGATGATCTTCGCCTTCCTCTACGGCCTCTCGATGGACTACGAGGTCTTCATGGTCTCGCGGATCCGGGAGGCGTACGACGAGACCGGCAACACGAACGACGCTGTCGCGCTCGGCCTCGCCCGCACGGGCAAGCTCGTGACGAGCGGCGCACTCGTGCTCATGTTCGCCTTCCTGGTGCTCTCCACCGGCCCGGGCTTCCTGAGTCAAGGAGTTCGCGATCGGGCTTGCCGCGGGCATCATCTTCGACGCGACGGTTGTCCGCGCCCTGCTCGTGCCCGCCCTCATGCGGCTGCTGGCGACGCGAACTGGTGGCTGCCCGCCTGGGCGCACCGCCCGCTCCTCATCCGTCCGCGCGAGGAGCTTCCCGAAGCGGCAACCGAGAGCGCCTAACGACAGACGCGGTAAGAGCCGATGAGCTCTCGGCGCAGGCCGGATCGTGGGAGGGTGGTGAAGGCGACGGCTGGTGCGGTACCGGTAGTGGTCTTGATCGAACGGAAGTGACCCCTCAACGTTCGCCCAAGGGAACATGGAGGGAACACAAGCCCGACCACGCGCGTCCACGCGCGGGTCAGGTCTCGCCATCTGATCTTCTCGGTTTGCGGCGCTTTCGTGGCCGTGAATGCACGCCAGTACCCGCGCGTCCCTCCTAAGAACCTGAATGGTAAGGAGGGGGTCGACGGTTCGAGTCCGTCAGAGGGCTTCAGGAAGTTCCTGCTAATCAGCCCCTTTTGACAGCGCTGGTCGTGACGGCTTCTGACCGCGATGTCCACCGAGCGTCCACCGCCCGCTGGGAACGCCTCCCGCGAGCCCTGGAAACCGTGTCGTGGTGCCCTCTACCGAGCTAACAAAGTCCTACTACTAGGCTTTCCGCATGAAGATCTTCAATCTCAACGCAGACGAGTGGGATCGCACAGAAGAGCGCGAGGGCTGGCGCTTCAAGGACGCCTGGGTCGGCGCGCACACCGACGCCGAGCTGATCGGCGCGAGCATGTACGAGGTCGAGCCGGGTAACAAGCAGGGGCCATTTCACACCCACCACGCGAACGAGGAATGGGCGATCGTCCTCCGCGGCGAGCCGACGCTCCGTACGCACGAGGGCGAGCAGCAGCTGCGCGAGGGCGACGTCGTCGCGTTCCCGCGCGGCAAGGAGGGCGCGCACCAGATCCGCAACGACACGGACGCGCCCGTCCGCGTCCTCATGCTCTCCACGCTGATCGCGCCGGACATCGTCGAGTACCTCGACACCGGCAAGATCGGCGCGCGGAGCGTCGCCGGCGAGCGGATCATCTTCGCTCGCCCCGGGCCTGAGCTCGAATACTGGGAAGGCGAGGACTAAAGCAACTTCCGGCGTACCATCACCGCGATCCGTCGACGCCGACCGAAGCACGCTGCATGCTCTGACTGCCCCGGCGCGCGTGCTCGCGTTGTAGGAGATCTATAGGCAGGTTCCGTCTGTTTTGAGAACTGACAACGCCCCGCGGGTACGAGACGGGTGTATCTCGCGCCGCGCCCAAGATCTGGCGAGTGGCGGCTGGCTAAGCCACAAGATCTCGTGGCCAGCGACCTACGCGTCGGCACGTCCGGCTAACTGCATACCCCAAGCCTCCTTATCGGTTTCGCCCGGGCGGCGCCGTGGGCGGCACCGCGTGCATGACGGTCAGCGTCACGCGATTGTCCCGATACGACACCCTGAACAGGTAGCCCCCCGTCAGCCACGAGCGATTTTCGGGCAGCTTGTCGAATCTGCCCCTGACGGACCCGCCCTTCATGATCGTCAGCACGGTGCCCTGGGTCAGGGCTCCTCGCACATCCAGGGCAAGTTCTCCGTCCAACACGAGGCCGCCCTCAGCGTCGACACTCGTGTATTCGCTATCGCTCCAGACGGTCACGGCGAGGCGACCCTCGCGGCCGATGCGCACATCCCCACCGACGTTCAGCACGTTGCCGGGGACGCTGGTGAAGAGCGCCGCGGATTCGGCCGGCGTGAGACCGGGCTGCAGCACGCCGCTGTCGACGTCGATGCTGCCTCCCACGAAACCGCTGCCGCCGAGTGTGCCGCCTTCGACGTCGATCGAGCTTGCGTGCGAGCCGGTGATCGAAAGCTTGCCGCCTTCAACCGCCGTGCCGCCCTCGTAGGTGGCGTCGCCCGTCATGATCAGCGTCCCGGGGCCTTGCTTGGTCAGAGAAGCCGTGTAGAGGTTGTTGTCGATCTTGTGCTGAATGTCGGCCGCGCGCGCATCCATCCATTCCTTGCGCCAGTTGACGGCGTCCGCATAGGTGATCTTGTCGTACAACTCGGGATGGCCGTTAGTAATAGCTTGGATGTAAGGATCACCCAGAATGCCCTGAAGCATGAAGGCCTGGTCGCTAAGCGTGCCGTCCTGCTTCAGCACGTTGGGGCTGAATTCACCAGCGTAGGCAATGCCTTGCTGCTTGTAGCCCGCCAGCCACGCCAGATCTTGCCTTTCCCGTTCCTTGATCGCGATCTGGCTGATGTCGTTCGACCAGACGTCCAGGGGCGTTTTGTTCATGTTGTAGGTCATGGGGCTCAGGAACTGGCCGGGGCCGTGCATGCCCTTGGCGAGATCGGGGATACCCCAGCCCCAGCGTTCGTCCGGAAGACCATCGGGCGCGGTCCAGGCGGTGGATGCCCCGGTGGGGGAGGTTTGCCCGGTGCCGAGGAACCTCACGCCGTCCGACATCTTGTTGTTCGCCGTGGTCAACATCAACTCACGCACCTGCATGGCGTTCATGTCCGGATAGCGGGAGAGCAGAACCCCCATCGCCGCTGTAGCAACGGGCGTTGCCGGCGACGTGCCGCTTGAGTTTGCATAGTTCGTATCACCAGCGCTGCTCGTGGTCCGAACATTGTTTGAAGGGGTCGACACGGTAAACCATTTGGCGAGCCCCGCCTCGTTAAACCCGAACTGCTTTGAGTATTCGGGGTTGGTCGCAGTGGGCGGTTGCACCCCGCCGACGGCTACCCACTGCTTTTCCGCCCAGGGATTGAAGACGGGATACGCCGGGCGATAATACGGGTTGCTCCAGTCATTATTGCCGGACGACCTTACGTTGACGGTACCGCTGTCCTTGATCGCATCCCAGATGGCTTCCATAAAGGATCGCCCGGGATAGCTCGGATTGTATTGAATTCCGCCTGCCGAATAGCTTTTCTTGAAGAAGAAATACTGGTACTCCAGGTCCTTCAGGTACTCGTTGGGAATGATAGTCGCCATTGCCGTGGCGCTGGCGCTGTCCTTGCCAGGCAGCTGATAGGCGTTGGCGAGGTTGCCGTCGGCTCCAAGATCGTTTCCCAGACCGTCGAAGCGGGTTCTGTTAAGGGTCTGGACGAAAGAGCCCCAACTGCTGTTGATGACCTGGGCGCCTGCGTCGACTAGGGCCTTATTGGCTGTATGCCAGTACACGTAATCGTGGAAAGGACCGTGGGACTGGGTATCGGAACCGCCGGTCTTGGCGACCTGCATCTTCGATCCAAAGGCGATGCCGTGCTGGTCCTTACCATCGCGTATGCCGGAGGTAACCCCAAGCATGCCGGTCCCATGCGAGTAATCACTTGTTCTCGCCTGATCACCGGCCACAGTGAACGGCTCGCCCGCAGTGAACGGGTTCGTCGGGGTCGCGCCACGATACCCGAAGCCGGACGTGCCGTAGACACCCTCCGCTTGCACCGAATCGATCAGCTCGGTCTGAAATGCTTCGTGTGTAGCCCTGTAGCCCGAATCCATCATGCCCAGCGTGACACCCTGCCCGCAGTACCCCAGAGCGAAGGCGGTGGACGCATTTACCGCGTCGAGCTGCCATGGAGCATTGACCGCGGTGCCAGGAGTGGAAGGATTGTGGCCGGTGTAAAAGCCATACTCCGGCGTTTCCCAGCTGGCTTTTGCAGCATCCAGTTCCGATGGACTCGTGGCGACAAAGCCGGGGTCTCCCGGATACGACCACTGCGCGCACGACGACTGAGTCGCGCCGACCGCAGAACCGGCAAAGACCAGTGAGGACAGGCAAACACTAAGTGCAAGGAAAACGACGCCCGTTCTCTGTTGCCACTTTGTCACAATGACATTTGGCCGACTTGGCTGATGCCTTGCTTCCATTTCTGAGCCCCCATTCGCAATTTTGAAATTGGCGCCGTTAGAGCGCTCAAGCATGCCTCCACCGACGGAACCGGACGGTTGGAATGCGGCGCACCAGTCCCGCGCCGGTCAACGCGCGCAGGACCTCATACACCGCCTGGTGGGCCACCGTAGGGAGCCAGGTGAGACCGATGGCAGGCCCAACCCCACTATCGCTGGTCATCAGATCGGCCGTCGCCGCCACCCTCCTGGATCGGTCTTCGCGATATTTTCATAAATGGGGAACAACTGCAGTGGGAACACTGAGGGAACACCAGCGCGGGCACGCGCGTCAACTCGCGGTCACTCGTTCGGTGGCGAATGCTTGGGTTCCGGGGCTTTCGTGGTCGCGGTGACCCGCGCTTGCCCTCGCTTCCCTCCTCGTCGCTGAATGGTAAGGAGGGGGTCGACGGTTCGAGTCCGTCAGAGGGCTTGGTAAATGGCGTCCACCCTCGCCGCGGGCGATCTCACGTTGGCTCCGTGGTTGGCGGCGTGAACGGCGACCACTCGTAGACGTTCACCGCGCATACCTTCCGGAAGCCCAGCCGCTCGTACATCGGTTGCCCCATCGGTGACGATCCGAGCACGCCGACGTCGAAGCCGAGCTCGAGTGTGCCTGCGAGCGCCTCGCGGCTGATCGCCGCGCCGATCCCGCGGCGGCGGGCGTCCGGTACGGTGCAGACGAAATAGAGGCCCGCCACGCCCGCCGCGAGGAACACTGAGGCGCACGCCACCGGGTCGCCGCCGGCTAGGCCGACGTAGTGCCGCCACGGCACGTCGTCACCAACGCCGATGCGTGCATACATCTCGCGTACCCACGCCGCCTCCGGAGGTCCCTCACCGAAGCCGAGCGAGAGCACCTGCTCGTACGCGTCGAGACCGGTGTCGGTCACGACACGCGAGATCCGGACGTCCGTCGGCGCGTCGACGTCCGTGAGCGTCCGGAGGTCCGCGGCCATGCCGGGCTCCGGGCCGCCCTCGAAGCCGTGCGCTTCGAGGCGGGTTCCGAGGTCGGTTGGACGCATCGACGGCCCGACGTGCCACGAGCCCGCGACGCCGCTCGTGCGCATCAGATTCTGCGACTCGGTTATCGCGGCGTCTGCGCGCTCGGGCTCGAGATCGGCTCGCACGACGCAGTTGTGGTAGGCGATCGGCGACCCGCCGATTACCCACGTGATCTCCGCGTCGTCGCGCTCGCGACCTCCTCCCGCGCGTCCGAGCGCGAGCAGGAATTCCGCTTCGTTGTCCTCGACCGCGCGTGCGACCCAGGCGGCGGACACGTCCGTCATGTCTCGCATGCTACGAGCCGCGACGACGAGGCCAAGGTACGCCGGCCGCGTTTTCATCGGTCGGCCGTCTTCGCCCGCGCCTTCGCGGCCGCGTCGAGGTAGTCCTGGCGGATGCTGCGCGCGAGCGCGGCGAAGGCGCGGAAGTCGCCGACCTCCGTGCGCTCGTGGTAGCCGAGCATCTCGGTCGCGTCGGCGACGGTCTCGACGAAGGCTGCGGCCGTCATCGACGCGGTCGTTTGCTAGCGCCTCCGGCTCGCGCCAGAGGTCAGGCCGGGTGGCCTCCTGCTGTGCGGATGACTTCGCCATGCCGCCTCCTCTCGCTCGAGGAGGCACGGCTGACGCCGCACACCTTCCGCACACGCATGCGCGTAACGCGCGTCCACCCGCCAATTGCTACCAGCCAGTTCCTAGGTCTCTCCGTCCCAGTAGTCGACGCCGCTCTCGCGGCGCACGAGGATGTGGTCGCGGCGGTCGGGGTCGGGCCAGACGCCGATCTTGTTGCTGTCCGGGTAGACCGCGACGGACGGCTCGAACCGCGTTGACAGCATCAGTACGCGCACGGTCTCGTCGCCCTTGTTCGTCAGCTTGTGCGCGCCGTCGGGCCCGACTGGGAAGCAGGCGGCCTCAAGTGGTTCGAGCTCCTCCTCGCCGCCGGGGTGACGCAGGGTCAGGCGGCCGTGTAGCACGATCAGCCATTCCTCGTTGCCGTACTCGTAGTGGTACGGGCAGTTGCTCTGGCCCGGAGGCAGCTCGTAGACCGTTCCGCCGATCATGACCGCCCCGAGGTCGCCACCGAAGCGCGTCATCCCCGCGCGATACCCCTCCGGGTCAGACTCGTCGTACTCGGCCTCCAGCGTGCTGAGGTTCACGCGGCGCAGCACGCGCCGATCGTACTGGGGCGAGACGGGCTGGACCTAATCTCCGACCACAAACCAAGCGACGAACACCAGCGCGCCCCAAAGCCACACCGCACCGGTGACGAGCGCGACGAGGCGGAGAGTGGTAGCCCGCAGTGCTGCTCCGCCGACTCCGACGGCGGCGGCAACCGCGAGAGGGATCCCGAGGGGAAACGCCACGAGCGCCCAGCCTTCGTCCCATCCAGGCCAATCGTCTCCGCGACCTGCATCCTCCACCATCAAACCGAGGACTCCAGCAAGAGCCGCAAGGACGAGGACGGCCACTCCTATCCGCAAGAGGCTCACCTGATTCTCTGCAGGTGACCGACGAGTCCGGCTAGCCCTTCGACCAAATGGCCGTTACCGAACGGCCCTTTGCGGTGCCGGTGATCCGACCGCTCTGCTCATCGAGCCGCTTCAGCCGCCAGTTCAGACCGCCGTAACTCCAACGCATTCGCCCGCGCCGCACGGTCGAGAGCGTGGTTCGGTCGAGCAATCGCCGGGCACGGGCGCAGGTCAGCCCACGTGCGTCGATCCTTGTGAACAGATCGGTCGTGCCGATCACGAGCCGGGTGCAGCGCTGCTCGGATGCTGCCGGTGACGACGCGGCCAGCGCGAGCGCTGCGGTAGCGGCGGCGATCAAAATCGCGATCTTCACGGGCCGCGATGGTAGCGCGCGGGCGGCTTTTATTCCCCGCGCCTGCTTCTCAGTGCCAGCCGGCTCTCGACCAGCTGCAGGTAGGCGAAGCCCTGGCTCGTCAGCGAGTAGACGCTGGTGTCGTTCGAGCTCGAGACTGCGAGCAGGTGCGTTGCGACCAGCCCGCTGATGACGCCCTGCAGCACCGGCGGCAGCCAGGGGGCGTCGTCGTCCAGATGTCGCCGCGCCTGCTCGGCCGCCGCCTCCAGGTAGGCGTCGCGCTCGAGCGTGCCGCCGTGGGCGAGCGGAGCCAGCGCCGCCGCGGCAAGCAGCGTCGATTCGGTGGCAGGGTCGAGCGCGGCCATCAGCCGCCGCAGTGAGCTTCGGGCTTCACCCTTGGTGGATGCCGGCGGGGCGCCGGAACTTGCGCTCTGCCCGGCCCTGGGACCCAAAGCCCTACGCGCTTACTTCATGCGAGCTGGCTGAGCTCCACGAGGGGCGCGCTCCGACCTAGGTCCGCGCTCTCGTCTCTGCACGCCGTACGAACTACTCCTTGCGATCGACTGTGGGCAAGTCCGTAGTTCAGCAACGAGCTGCGGACTCGGCGATGCTGCATCGGCGAGTAGCGTGTCCGGCGAGAGCGCCGCCGGAAGATTCGCCGCAATCGTAGAACAGGCCGATCGGCTAGCTGTGAACGGCAGTCGAGCGTACTACGGTGCTTCGACGTTACGTAACCGACAACTTCGGGAGGGGTCAATGAAACGTCACGTTCTTGTGGCCGTGGTCGTCCTCATTGGGGCGGCGGCGCTCACAGTGGCGGCCGTGGCGGCAGTCGCGCCGGGGACGTACAAGGGGAGCCTGCACCTGGCTAGCGGGGCGAAGATCCCCGGTTCTTCGGCGACGGTCACCGTCGTCGGCAAGAAGGTCACGATCAAGGCGCCGAAGTTCGCGGTCAAATGCCTCGATCCCAGCGGCGGCTACACGATGCCCACTGCCCCGATCAAGTACGAGTTCAAGGGGACGCTCAAGGGCAACGCGGTGAGCGGCATCTACATCCCGCCGCTCGGCGGCACCGGCGAGTACTTCACTGCGAAGGGCACCTTCTCGCCCGCGACGAAGTCGTTTGCCGGGAAACTGTCGTTCGTCGGCAACTGCCGGGGCGCCTCGACGATCAAGGCCAAGAAGGCCTGACCGTTCTCCGACGGGACCGGGTGAGGGGCATCGATCATCACGGCTCCTCTCGGGGCCGCCGAGCTTCACGCGATGCCACCCACGCGCCAGAAACGCCCATGTCTGAAAGAGCCACTTGGCGGGCTACGCGCGACGCCGTAAGGTCACATCGGAATGCTGCGGTGCGAGGAATGCGGTAGTACTAGCCGGGCAAAGGCTGGCGGGCGCTGCTACTGAAAGGAAGACCGAGAGGCCGAGTCCGCTCAGGCTCACCACCAGGTTGAAGCTCGCGTATAGCTCAAATCGGGGCCGAACGCCGGGCACCCCCGCGGGCACTTGAAGACAAGCGGGACTCCCGGTCCGGATGGTCGCTGCGCGAACCTGGAGCACGTGCGGGAACACGGCGACGAGCAACATCCGGAAGCAACCGCTACCAACCAGAGCGTGACGTCGCTCCGTATGACCCAAGAGCCCGCTCACGACGTGCTGGGACTCGGCTTTGCAAGCCGGAGTCACCGGTTCGATCCCGGTACGCTCGATCACACAAAGCCCTGCACCCGCGGCCCCTTCCTCGGCAACGCGTCCAGATCGTCATCCCGGACAGCGTGGCTCAGTTAGGCCCGCTGCGAGTGGCGCTAACGTACGACGCCGGTGAGCATCGGTTCGCCCTAGTTCGGAAGCGTCTAACAGCGTCGATCTCTTCGTCGCCCTCGACCTCATGAAAGCCTGACCGTGTCGCGCGGAAGCACATCCGTCAGCCCGGAGCTCGTGCTCGTCGACCCGGGGCTGGCCGAGTGGGCTCGCAACCGCCTCCCCGCGCCTCCGGACACGCTCGAGGCACTGGGAGTCGCTCAAACAGCCGCACCCGCGAAAAGCGCGGCGCCACCCGCGACGATGGCGAAGCCGCGTGCTGACCTGGGCCGGGCGTGCTGGTCGTCCTGGCCGGCACCGCATTCCTCGTCGGCAGCCGGTCAGAAGTCGACCAACCGACGGCCGCTCCGCTCACGGCGATCGCCGAGCCGCAGCCGCCTGGAGGGAGGAACAGGGTCTCAGAACGCGATGAACGCGTCTGCGGCCCGACCGCCTTCCCTACGCCGATCGACCGGCAGTTGCAGCAGCCAGCGCACGCCGCTTCGCGTGGCCGCCGGTCGTGGGCGCGACCGGCTACCACGTCGAGCTGTTCAAGGGCTCGACGCTCATCTTCCGCGACGAAACGATGAAGCCGGGAATCGTGATCCCGCGGCGTTGGCGCTTCAACGGCCGCCAGCGCAAGCTCCGAGCCAGGCGCGTACCGCTGGTACGTATGGCCGGTGGTGGATGGGCAACGAACGGCGAAGGCGCTCGTTCAGGCAATACTCGTAGTGCACCGCTAGAGAGCGTCGTAACCCCTGTGTGATCTTGGTGTGATGGATTTGGTCTGGATCGTTCTCTTCGCGGGCAACGCGACTCTTGTAAAGTCCTGGCCCTACACCTGCGAGTCAGAGGTTGAATGACTGTGTGGTCGCGAATTCTCCGCTTATTCCTCGAGTTCCGGCGCCACGAGCAACGGTAAAGGCGAGGTTCGTCGTCCTGTCCCGCTAGGATCGCGCGCCACAACTACTTGCGCACCACGCGTCCACGTCGTCCAGTAACGGGGGGTTCAGCGTGATTCGTAACCGGAGCTGCCGGCAGGCAGCGCGTTCACGCGCTTGCGGCCGAGAAGAGGAACAGGCCGCCGGCTGACAAAGCAAGTGCTGTGTCCGCCGACCACATTCGCGCGGCTATCACGACGGTTTCCTTCGTTCTTCTCGCCTTTGCATTCGTGCTCGTAGGGGCGCCGAGCGGAGCAGGCGCCCTGAACGTCAGGGTGGACAGAAAAGCGCCCACGACGCCGACGAATCTGCGCGTGACATCGGCGACGCCTTCCGCGGTCTCGCTCGCTTGGGATCCTTCACGTGACAGATTCGGCGTCGAGGGCTACGGCGTGTACCTCAACGGCAGTGTCGTAGCAACGTCGAGCTGGGCTCGGGTGACGATCTCGGGGCTCTCCTGCGGACGTGCGTACACGTTCGGTGTCGATGCCTACGACACGGCGGGCAACCACTCGCGACGAGCGTGGACCACCGTGGCGACAGCCGCGTGCCCGGATCGAGAGGCGCCGACAGCACCCACGCGCTTGCGACAGCAGGCCGCCACGCAGAACGCCGTGGTGCTGGCCTGGGATCCTTCGACCGACAACGTCGGCGTCGTCGGCTACGGCGTCTATCGCAACGGGCTCCTTCAGACGTCGACGACGGCACCGACGGTGACGCTGTCGGGCTTCGTCTGCGGCTCAGTCTACGAGGTCGCAGTCGACGCGGTTGACGCCGCCGGCAACCGGTCGGAACAGCGCTCGACGTGGGCCCAGACAGCTGCGTGCACGGACACCCAGCCTCCGGCGAAGCCGATCCTCTCGCTCGGGCCGGCGACGGAGACGAGCCTGGTCCTGAGGCTGGCAACCGGGCGCGGACAACGTCGGCGTCCATCACTACAACGTGTTCCTGAACGGTGCAAAGGTCGCGCAGACGAATGCGCTCACCTGGACGTACATCGGGCTCGCCTGCGACACCGAGTACACGCTCGGCCTCGAAGCGGAGGACGCGGCCGGCAACAAGTCCCTGCGGGCGACCTGGGCGTCTGCTCGCACGAACGCCTGTAGTCCCGCCCCGCCTCCTCCCGATGCGACGGCGCCTTCGCCGCCCGGGAGTCTCGCGGTAACGGCGGCGACGACCACGAGCGTCAGACTCGGCTGGACGGCGTCGAGCGACAACGTCGGAGTCGCAGGCTACGGCGTGTACGTCAACGGAGCCAGCGTCCAGAGCACGACCCAGCCCGGCGCGACGGTGTCCGGGCTGGTGTGCGGCGCCGCCTACACCCTTGCAGTGGACGCCTATGACTTGGCCGGAAACCGCTCGACCCTGGCTTCCGTGGTTGCGACCACGGCGCCCTGCACCGACACCCAGGCGCCGTCGACGCCCGCGAACGTGGCGGTGACCTCGCGCACTGCGACCAGCATCGCCCTCTCCTGGTCTGCATCGTCCGACAACGTCGGAGTGGTCGGATACGGCCTGTATCGGGGCGCCACTCTGAGCGGGACCACGGCCGTGACGACGGGCATCTTCTCGAATCTCGCCTGCGGAAGCACCTTCGTCTTTGCCGTCGACTCCTATGACGCTGCCGCAAACCGCTCGGACAAGGCGGCGATCACGGCCTCGACGACCGCTTGTCCAGACACGGCTCCACCGTCGGTGCCAACCGGCCTCTCGGCCTCGAACGTCACCGGCACGGGCCTGACGCTGGGCTGGAACGCCTCGACGGACAACGTCGGCGTAGCGGGGTACGACGTCTACCGGAACGCGGCGAAGATAGCTTCGGTCACCGGAACCTCTGCCAGTCAGACCGGGCTGACCTGCGGGACTTCATACGCCTTCGCCGTCGTCTCGTACGACGCCGCAGGCAACCGCTCCGCGCAGGCTCAGCTGACGGTTTCGACGGCAGCCTGCGCTCCCCGCCTCCCCCGCCTCCCCCGCCTCCCCCGCCTCCCCCGCCTCCTAGCGGGGCTGACCTGTTCATCTCTCCAGCCGGCTCGGATGGCAACCCGTGCTCGGCGGCGGCACCCTGCCGCAACCTGAATCGCGCCTACCGGCTGGCCCGGCCGGGCCAGGTTGTGGAGCTTGCGGGGGGAAGCTACGGAGCACAGACGATCGACGCTGACCCGGCCAAGACCGTTTCCACCGACGTGACCTTCCGTGCCGCTCCCAACGCAACGGCCACGTTCGGGTCCACCGAGATCTACGGATCGCACATCACCTTCCAGGGGCCGGGGCTGCTATTCGGCACGCCGGCTGCCCCTTCGGACGGGTGGCGGACCTGGGACGGCGTAGACGACGTGACGTTCCGCAACGTGACCGGTGACAAGCTGGCGATCTACGGCTCCAAGGACGTGAGTGTGATCGGCGGCTCTTATGGCCCGTCGCACAACGAGTATTCATTCATCTCCTCGCCCTGTCCGGGCTGCCGCGTCCCAACGAACATCCTGCTCGACGGCGTTTACTTCCACGACTACACCCGAGATGCGGGGGAGCACACAGAGTGCCTACACGCCGTCTCTGTTCAGAACCTGACCATCCGTAACTCCCGCTTCCAGCGCTGCGCGATCATGGACCTCTTCCTGACGATCAACGCGAACTCGACGCAGCCGTTCCGCAACCTCGTGCTGGAAAATAACCGCTTCCATGCACAGGTCGGCGGCTACTACGAGGTGTTCCTCGACCAACGGGTCTCGTTCGAGGGGGCGCTGATCCGCAACAACTCGATTGAGGGCGTGCTGATCTTGGAGCCGACGTTCCACGGCTCTAACGTGCGCGTGATAGGCAACATCGGCGAGTTGCGGCCGCACTTCTGCAACGCCAGCGTTACCTATAGCCACAACGTCTGGTTCGATCCAGACGGCAACCCGGCTGTCTGCGGTGCCGATAAGGGCATCACCGCTGCGAACCCAGGCTGGTCAACCGACCTGCGCCTCACCTCCGGTTCGCCCGCGATTGGCGCGGCAGACTCGGCGAACTTCCCACCATTTGACTTCGAAGGAGACCCCCGCCCGCAGGGATCCGCCCCAGATGCCGGGGCAGACGAAGTGAGCTGATGCCGATCGCGGTCGCCATTTCCCGCGCCACCGCTCGGGCGGCCCGTCGCCGGCTGTCCCGATCAGGCGCCAGCGCGGCGAGCGGCTGGTCGCTCGGGCCCTAGTTTTCTACTCATGTTTCCTTCCGCGTCTGCTGGTCACTGCCGCATCCTTGGATCGTGCGTAGGGTCGGCGTACATGGGAGGGCAGCCGTGATCGATGGCTTCGGGGCGCAGTTCGTAGTGCCAGGGTTCGTTGCCGTAGATCTGGCACAGCCCGTACACGGCGCCGTGCTCGGACAGCCACGCCGTGGCATCGAACGGCCCAATGTCGACCGCGTCCCCCGACACGTGAGCAGACGTCTCCGCGGTGGCTACCCACCGGGCGGCTTCCTCTTCGGATCCGTACTCCGAGACCGCCTCACGGAGAAGCTCATTCTGGTACTCCGGGGAACGCCAGCCACTATCGACGACGAACTCGACCCCGTCGTCCGCGGCATCAGTTGCAGCCTGGCGCAGGGCACCGAGGAGAGCTGGATCAAGGTTGGCTACACCCGGAATCGCGTCATCAAAGACCGTCGTGCCGTCGGGGACGGCACCGTCAGCCTCGCCAAGCGCACCACGGTGCTCACTGCGAAGACCACGGTGCTCACTGCGAAGGACGTCGATGGGTGATGCGGCCGACGAGGACGAGGACGCCGGCAACTGGTAGCCGAGGGCTGCGGCGATCGCCGCGACGACGACTAGCAGGCCGGCGACACGGATCCTGCGAATCCGAATCCGCCGGGTCGTTGTTCGTGCTGGTTCGCGGTAGGTCATGCCTCCATTCAAGGCAGCGGGGTGTTGCCAGCACGTATGTGATTTTCGATATGCCGACGACATGCGCCAGCTCGTAGCATCGGAGCATGCGTGTGTTGATCGTTGAGGACGAGCCCTATTTGGCAGAAGCCATCCGCGATGGCCTACGCCTGGAAGCGATCGCGGCCGACATCGCAGGCGACGGCGACACCGCTCTGGAGAGGCTGAACGTCAACGCCTACGACATCGCCGTCCTCGACCGAGACATCCCCGGCCCAACCGGCGACGAGATCGCCAAACGCATCGTCGCCTCCGGCAGCGGCATGCCGATCCTCATGCTCACCGCTGCCGACCGTCTCGACGACAAGGCCACCGGGTTCGAGCTCGGCGCCGACGACTACCTCACGAAACCGTTCGAACTCCGAGAGCTCGTGCTCCGTCTCAGAGCACTCGACCGCAGGCGCGCCCACAACAGGCCACCCGTGCGAGAGATCGCAGGTCTCCGGCTGGATCCGTTCCGCCGCGAGGTCTACCGCGACAGCCGCTACGTCGCGCTGACCCGGAAGCAGTTCGCAGTGCTCGAAGTCCTCGTCGCCGCCGAAGGCGGTGTCGTCAGCGCCGAAGAACTCCTAGCGCGAGCATGGGATGAGAACGCAGACCCGTTCACCAACGCCGTGCGCATCACCGTCTCGGCACTGCGCAAACGCCTCGGCGAACCCTGGATCATCGCCACCGTGCCCGGCGTCGGCTACCGCATCGACACGCAACCAGAACACCAGGCGTGAGGGAGAAGAGCGTGGATAGAGCCCCTGGTCTGAGCGTTCGCCTCAAACTCACCCTCAGCTACGCCGGGTTCCTCATGCTTGCGGGTGCCTTGATGCTCGCCGCCGCGTGGCTCGCCGGCCAGCCCGGGCAATCGTTTGAGTCCCTCCTGCGATACGTACCCGACGGTGTGATCAGCACCATCGGCGAATTGGTGCCCGGGAATAACTCCTTCCTCCTGCGCGCTTTCGCTCCGGCCGCGGCCATCGTGCTGGCGTTTCTGCTGGTATTCGGACTCCTGGGAGGATGGCTTCTCGCCGGTCGGATGCTCGCCCCCTTGACTCGCATCACAGATGCCACACGCATGGCAGCGACGGGATCGCTCTCCCATCGAATCCGCCTTCCGGGCCGCAGAGATGAGTTCCGCGAACTCGCCGATGCCTTCGACACCATGCTCACACGGCTCGAAGCACACGTCACCGAACAGCAGAGATTCGCAGCCAACGCTTCCCACGAACTACGCACCCCACTGGCGATCACTCAGACTCTGCTCGACGTCGCCAGCAATGATCCGAACGGTGACACCGGCGAGCTCGTCGAACGCCTCCACGCCGTCAACACCCGAGCGATCGACCTCACTGAAGCAATGCTCCTGCTCAGCCGCGCCGACCAACGGTCCTTCACCCGAGAACACGTCGACCTGTCCCTCGTAGCGGAAGAAGCCACTGAAACGCTACTCCCCCTCGCAGAAAAACGCGGTATCACCATCGAGACCTCCGGCGACCTGACCCCCGCCATCGGCTCACACGCGCTCCTGCTGCAGTTGAGCACGAACCTCGTGCACAACGCGATCGTCCACAACCTGCCTGAACAGGGCACCGTGTGGGTCACGACCAGCGTTCACGCCCAAGAGTGTGGTGCTCACCGTCGAGAACACCGGCGAGAAGCTCGACCCACAGTTAGTTGCCACGCTTGCCGAGCCGTTTCTTCGCGGCACCAAACGCATACGCACCGACCACGCAGGTGTCGGCCTCGGCCTGGCAATCGTCAAGAGCATCACGCAAGCACACGACGGAACCCTGACCCTCACCCCCCGGGCCGCTGGGGGGCTCCGCGCCACGGTGCAACTACCCGCCGCGCCACGTCATGGAGCCGAGCGGTCGCAAACGACCGTGGCAAGAGTTGGGCGGTCCTAAGCCGATTTCGGGCGCGTAATGGCCATCTTCGGTCACGCCCTCGCTGCCAGTTGGCGTCGCGCTGCCCACACGGCGGCCTGCTCCGTCGCCCACGACAGGGCGTAGTCGGCGATCTCCTCCCATCCCTGCTGGGAGGGCATGAGGTGCGCGCGGCCCTCGTATTCCTTGACCTCGGTGATCGTGCCCTCCGCCTTGTAGTGCTTCGCGTTCGAGCGCTGGATCGACGGGGGCATGAGGTGATCCTCGCCGCCAGAGATGAAGAGCAGCGGCGCACGGTTGGGGTTCTTGTAGTCCACGTGCGTGTCGTCGGGCCCCGGATGGATGTTCGCGAGCGCACTGCTCCAGAACACGCGGCCCGACGCGGGGATGTGGTAGCGGTCGTAGAGCCTTCGCGCCTCCTCCTCGCTGAACGTGTTCGTGAACACGTAGCGCCATTGCTCGAAGGTGAACCCGACGGCCTTGTGCCGGTTGGCGGGGTTCTTGAGGACGGGGAAGCTCGACCTGATCTGTGACAGCGGCAAGCGCTTGACGCCCTCGGTCGGCGCCGAGTTGATCGCGACGCCGGCGGCGCCGTAGCCCCGATCCATCAGCAGCTGCATGAAGACGCCACCGGCCGAATGACCCATCAGGATCGGCGCCGGCTCGATCTGCGAGACGACAGACTCCAGATGCTCGACGACCGCCGGCACCGTGAGGTCCGCGATGGGCGTCGGGTCCGCATTCAGCGCCTCGACCTCCACCTCGAAGCCGGGGTATGCAGGAGTCAGGACGCGGTAGCCGCGGCTCTCGTAGCGAGCCTTCCAGTCCTCCCAGCTTCGCGGCGTCACCCAGAAGCCGTGGATCAGCACAATCGTGTCGGGGGTGATCGCGTCAGTGCTCATGCGTCGTCCTTTCCGGTCGAGAAGCCAACGAGTTCAGGAACGTCAGCCGTTGAGTTTAGGAATGCGAGCAGGTCGTTGCCGGGCTGCTCCTTGTGTCTGTCGGTGATGCCGGCGGCGCGCTCGAGTTGCTCGTCGAGCCCGAAGCCGAGGTCGACGATCGTTGGCGCCGCTACGACTCGGGTTTCGGACGCGTAGGGGAGTCGATGCAGACGACGCGCGCTGGCTGGTCGCCCAGGACTTCGTAGCCGTGGGCCGTCCCGGCCGGTGTGACGATCACGTCGCCGGGCTCAGCGTCGAGTGTCTGGTCCTCGACGGTCCAGCGCATACGGCCCGAGCGCATCACGATCACGTGGTCTTGCGGCGGGTCGTGCACGTGCATCTCCTTCACCTGCCCGACAGGGTGGGTCACGAAGTGAACCTCGACGTGGTCGAGCCAGATGCCCTCGTCTTCGCCGTCCGGTCGAACGAAGCGGCTGTAGTCCGTCTTGTCGGTGATCTTGACCATCGCGTCCTCCTCACATCGTTTTGATCAGTCCCGGCTCTTCATTACCAGCCGCACCGTTGAGGTCGAGACAGATCTAGACGCTGAGCAGTGTGATCACGCCCACGACCAACAGGACGTACAGAAGGAGACCGATCACGGTCACGGCGTAGTTCGGATCGCGGTTCTGCGTGGCTGCGTCTCTGACGAGTGGCGGCAACACACGAAGCAAGATCGGGAGTATCGACACGGCCAGCCCAACGGTGACGCCGATCGCGGCGAACGTGTTTTCCTCGTTTGCCATCGCCCATAGCGAGCCGAAAACGGTCGCTCCCAGCACAAGGGCGAGTGCCAGGCGCAGTCGTGGATCGGGCAGATGTTCTCGCTCGCGCGTCGTTGCATTCGATTCGAAGAAGCGGACCTGCCACAACAACGCACCCGCGACTGCGAGTTCGATCGCGATGACTGATTGGAAGTACTGAACCGGGACTTCCACGAGTGGCCGAGTATTGCCGAGGTGGACACCGCATCGTGAGATCCGGGAAGCTGTCTCGATGGCTCAGTTGGATGCGGAGAGAACTTCGCCTCCAAGGGTCGGCCGCTCCTGGAATCTGGCTCTCCTAACGGCCGCTGAGCCTGGAAGACGAAACCGTCGGACGATCGATGCGAGCTTCCTGGGGCTGGCGTCCCTCGTCACTGGCCTCGCAGCAGTCGTCGCGCGGCTGGCGCGCGTTGTCGACGCCGAAGTCGCGCAAGGACTCGAGGCGGTTCTCGGCTGGCTGCCGAATTTCTGGCGCGCGGCATTCGTGCTCGCGCTCGCCTTCGCGCTCCTGATCGTCGTCGACGTCTTGTTTCGGCGGAGGTGGATTCTCGCGCGCGACCTTGCCATCGCCGTTCTGACGGTTACCGTCGCGGGAACAATCCTCGGCCGTGTCGTCGACTCGGGGTGGTCTCAAGCCGAGGCGCATCTGTTCTCGAACTGGGGCTTCCCCGAGCTTCGGCTGGCGACCGCGGTCGCGATCTTTGGGGTCGCCGGTCCCGAGCTCGTGAGATCGGCCCGTCTGCTCGCGATCTGGTTGGTCGGAAGCTGCAGGACTCGGCGCCGTCGTGCTTGGCACCGGCTTGCCGTCTCAGGTGCTTGGCGCCGTCGCGCTCGGGCTCGGTGCGAGTGCTCTTGTCCGGTTCGGGCTCGGTTCGGCCGCGGGTGTGCCGGCGACGGACCGCGTGCACATCGCACTCGGGTCTCTCGGAATCGCCGTCGATGACCTGCGGATCTCCGAGCGCCAACGGATCGGCTCCGCCCAGTACCACGGCACCCTGGACGGGCGACCCGTCAAGGTGCGCGTTCTCGGACGTGACGCGCAGGACACCCAACGGGTGGCTCGCCGGTGGCAACTCCTCGCCTACCGCGATCCGCCCCGCAGCGCACCCGTTGGTCGCCTCGAGCAGGTCGAGCACGAGGCGGTTGCAACGCTGCTCGCGTCGCAAGCCGGCGTCCTCGTGCCCGAGGTCGTGACGGTCGGACTCGGGCCCGACAAAGACGCGATTCTGGTTACGCGCCAGCCCGATATCGGGCCGCTCGAAACGGAGAACGCCGACAACGTGAACGACGCCACGCTTGACGAGCTGTGGCAGCAGATCGCGCTGCTTCACGCTGGAGGCATCTCCCACGGGCGACTGAACGCAAGCAACGTACTCCTCACCGAGAAAGGGCCCATGCTGGTCGACTTCTCTGCAGCAACCGTCGGAGCGCCACAGTCGATGCTCGATATCGACGTCGCCGAGCTCATCGTTGCGTGCACCATCCTCGTCGGACCAGAACGCGCGCTCCAGAGAGCCCTCGACGCGGGCTGGGACCACTCCATCGTTCGCGTCCTTCCCTACTTGCAGCGCGCGGCGCTCACGCCGCACCTGCGAGATCTCGCGCGAGCGCATGAGATCGGCCTGAAGGACTTGCGGACGGCGGCCGCATCTGCGGCTGGTACGGAGGCGCCTGAAATCGTTCCCCTCCGACGTATTCGGCCGCAGGACCTCCTGCTGACGGCCGCCCTGATCCTCGCTGCGTATCTCCTGATCACTCAACTCGCCGAGATCGGCTTCGGGACGATCGCGGACGAGCTCCGTGGCGCGGAGCTGGCATGGGTCGTGGTCGCATTGGTCCTCGCGCAGACCACCTTCATCCCGTCAGGGATATCGGTGCGAGGTGGAGTGGCAACTCCGCTTCCCCTCCTGCCGTGCATCGTGCTTCAGCCGCACTCAAGTTCATCAGCCTGACCGTGCCGAGCTCGGCGGGTCGCGTCGCTACAAACCTCCGCTGCCTGCAGAGGATGGGCGCACCCCGTGCGGAGGCAATCGCAGGTGGAGCGATCGACGACCTCTCGAACACGATCATCCAGGCATGCCTCTTCCTACTGGTTCTCCCATTCGTGGGCGTCGATCTCGACACGAGCCAGTTCGAGGGAGCAGGGCCGGACCGCCGTCTCCTCAGCGCGATCGCTCTGGTGCTCGTCCTCAGTGTCGTCCTGATCCTTGCAGCGCCGAGAGTCCGGGCACGTGTCCTCCCAGGTGTCCGTGACGCGCTCGGCGGGCTATGGAGGGTCGCCCGCGTTCGGGGGAAGAGACTGGAGGTGTTCGGAGGCGGTATTGCATCAGAGCTGCTCTACGCGCTCGCGCTCGGTGCCACGTGCCTCGCCTACGGTGTCGCACCTCAACGTCGCGGAGCTCATCTTCATCAACACGTCAGCGGCGGTCTTGTCGGGACTGGTTCCGGTGCCCGGAGGCATCGGGGCGGCCGAAGCAGCATTGTCCGCAGGTCTCATCGCTATGGGTGTGGACGAATCCACCGCGTTCGCGGTTGCGATCACTCAGCGCCTCTGCACCTTCTATCTGCCCCCGATTTGGGGCTACTTCGCACTTCGGTGGCTGGGTCGGAAGGGATACGTCTGAGCTGAGGTGCCGGCGTACGGCTCGGCGTGATGCCGAGGCGTTCCGGGTGGTGGTAACGGGCGCGGCTGCTGCCTTGGCTGCTCGGGCTCTTGCGGCGATCCTGACGAGGCTGAGGTCAGGCTGCCGGAGGTCGTCGAGCGCTACCAGCAGTGAAGGCGCACCGAGGGAGCCCTCGTGACGGTCGACCGCGGCCATGGAGCTTGCCTTCGCGCCCGTCGCGGCCGGAGCCACAAACCGACCGGTGTCGCCGATGCCCCGAGGGAGAGCGATTGTGTCGCGGCGGTCTGGTGACAGTTGTTGCTTATCCAGACCGGCAGGCGTAGTCTCGCGCCCGAGTCCCCTACCCACGGAGGTCCTCATGACCACCACCAGCCTGCTCCCTGACGTCGGGATCGAGCTTCGGGAGGGTTACGCCGAGGTCGGCGATCAGAACTTGCATTACGTCGAGGCCGGTGACGGCCCGCTGATCGTTCTGCTGCACGGCTTCCCGGAGTTCTGGTTCGGTTGGCGGCTACAGATCGAGCCGCTCGCGGCGGCGGGTTTTCGGGTCGTCGCGCCCGACACGCGTGGCTACAACCTGTCATCGAAGCCAGAGGGCTTCGAGGCCTACGCCGTCGACCTGCTCGCCGCCGACATCCGCGGCCTCATCGGAGAACTCGGTGCCGAGTCCGCGCTGTTGGTCGGTCACGACTGGGGCGGAACCATCGCCTGGACCACCGCGATGAACCACCCCGAGGTGGTCGACCGACTCGCCATCCTCAACGCGGCCCATCCGCGGCGGCTCTCAGCAGGGACTGCACCACCCGAGCCAGCTCCGGAAGTCCTGGTACTTCTTCTTCTTTGCGGTACCGGGACTGCCCGAGGACGTGGTGCACGCCAGAGACTGGCACTTCTTCCGACACTTCCTGCAGGACGCGAACCCGCCTTACACGCCGGAGGAAATCGAACGCTACGTCGAGGCGTGGTCGCAGCCAGGGGCAGCGGCCGGGATGATCAACTACTACCGCGCCTCGGTAAGACAGTCCCAGAAGGAAGCCGCAGCAAAGCTTCGCCCGATCTCGGCGCCGACACTGGTCATCTGGGGGGAGCGCGATTCCTACCTCGGCTCCGACCTCGCCGAGCCCGACCGCGACGACGTACCCAACCTCGACCGCGTGGAGCGCCTGCCCGACGCGTCGCACTGGGTGCATCACGACGAGGCTGAACGCGTCAACCAACTGCTTATCGACTTCTTCGCCGCCCGCGGCATAGGCACTAAGGCTCGGAAACCGCACCTACCAACCACGGAGGTCGTGATGAGCACCACCGCCCAGACCGCCACCGACATCCGTCCCTTCCACGTCGACACTCCCGAAGAGCAGCTCGCCGAGCTGCGCCGCCGGATCGCCGCGACGCGCCTGCCCTCCGGGGAGCTGGTCGCAGATCGGTCGCAGGGCGTGCAGTTGGCGACGATTCAGGAGCTCGCGCGCTACTGGGAGACCGACTACGACTGGCGCAAGGCCGAGGTGAAGCTCAACGCCTTGCCCCAGTTCACGACCGAGATCGACGGCGTGGACATCCACTTCATCCACGTCAAGTCGTCGCACGAGAACGCGCTACCGCTGATCATGACCCACGGCTGGCCCGGCTCCGTCATGGAGATGATCGACTCCGTCGGCCCGCTGACGGACCCGACCGCGCACGGCGGCAGCGCCGAGGATGCCTTCCACCTCGTGCTGCCCTCCCTGCCCGGGTACGGCTTCTCGGGCGAGCCGGTCGAGGTCGGCTGGGACCTGGGCCGGACCGCACGGGCCTGGGCCGAGCTCATGCGCCGCCTCGGCTACACCCGCTACGTGGCCCAGGGCGGCGACGTGGGCGCCGGCGTCACCGACGCGATGGGCCGCCAGGCACCCGAGGGGCTGATCGGCATCCACACGAACCTGCTCGTGCCGGCGCTGAGCGGCACCATGCCGACGGACACCGACGAGGAACGCGCCGCGGCCGCGCAGATCGCCACGTTCGGGCAGTCCGGAAACGGCTACTACATCGAGATGGCCACCCGCCCGCAGACGATCGGCTACGCCCTGCTCGACTCCCCCGTCGCCCTGGCCGCCTGGATGATCGACCACGACACCGACTCCTACTACAAGATCGCCCGCGCCTTCGTCGACGGGCAGCCCTCGGGCAACCTCACCCGGGACAACGTCCTGGACAACATCACGGCATACTGGCTGACCGGCACCGGCGCCTCCGCGGCCCGGTCGTACTGGGAGGCCTACGGGCCGGACGCGCCGGCCGCGGGCCGCCAGCCGCTACCGCCGCCGAAGATCCCGGTCGCCTTCACGACGTTCCCCGGCGAGATCTGGCGAACTCCGCGCAGCTGGGTCGAGAAGTCGTACCCCAACGTCATCTACTTCAACGAAGTCGACCGAGGCGGCCACTTCGCCGCGTGGGAAGAGCCGGAGCTCTTCGCAACCGAGGTGCGGGCGGCTTTCAGGTCATTGCGTTGATTGGCGCGCGCGAGCGGCGCGCACGAAGGTACGCGCCGCTCGCGGGCTTGTTTGCAGAGCGTCTTACGCTCTCTCGCCATCCGCTGCTTGCGGGCCGTCTACACCGCAACCGCGCGACTGGGCCAGTATTCGGGAATGTCACCCGAGCGAACGGTCGGCTTTCGACCGGGTCGTGGGAAGACGATGCTCACGCGCGGGTCGGCTTTACGCGGCGGGTCGTCGAGAGTCCACGTCCTCCGCGACCCGCATGAGGCCTGGCGTGCGCCAGCGTTCGGGAATGTCCCCTGAAGAAGTGACGCTGATCTGGCCGGAACAGATGAGTTTTCGCTGGCCTGCCAGTCTCAACCGCCATACGGATCCGTAAAGCGCCCAGAAGTTCTCGCCCTGCAGCAACGACCCCCAGGAGCCGCATGAAGCTTCTTCTCACGTCCGCTGGTATCAAGAACCCGAGCATCCAGAGCGCACTGGTCGACCTCTTGGGCAAACCGATCAGCGAGGCCAGCGCACTCTGCATCCCCACCGCGATGTACGGGCACCCCTGGGTCGGTCCCGGCGAGAAGGCATGGCAGTTCATCAGTGGACAAGAACCCAGCTGCCCGATGTGCGAGCTGGGCTGGGAGTCCTTGGGAGTGCTGGAGCTGACCGCGCTACCCAGCATCGACGAAGAACGCTGGGTTCCCCTGGTTCAGGAGACCGACGTCCTGCTGGCCTCAGGCGGCGACGCCTTGTACCTGTGCCACTGGATGCGGCAGTCCGCGCTGGCAGACCTGCTGCCGTCGCTGGACGAGACGGTCTGGGTGGGACTGAGCGCCGGGAGCATGGTGATGACCCCCAGGATCGGGGACGACTTCGTCGGCTGGAAGCCGCCCACCGGCGGCGACGAAACGCTTGGAATCGTCGACTTCTCGATCTTCCCGCACGTGGATAACGAGGATCTGCCGTGGAACACGATGGCCAACGCGGAACGCTGGGCGGGCGGCTTGTCGGGTCCGGCATACGCGATCGACGACGAGACCGCCATCAAAGTGGCCAACGGCACGGTCGACGTCGTCTCCGAGGGACACTGGAAACTGCTCACGCGCTAGTACTGAAACTGCGCCAGCGTTCGGGAATGTCACCCGAGGACGTCAGTCGAGGAGCCGGAAGTACCGTCTGATTGGGAGAAGAGTGAAGTCGGCGGCTTCGTAGGTTGCCCGGGCCGATGCGTGACCGGGATCGCCACCCGTCTCAACGACCGCGATGTCCATCCCGTTGCTCCGCATGTGCTCGATCGCAGCCTCGGTCAGCCGAGAACCGACGCCACGCCGCTGGTAGTCCGGGTCGACGCCGATGATCTCGATCCAGCCCATCCGTTCATGAAACGCGTTCAGCGCGACGGCAACGAACCCAACCGGCCGGTGGTTCGCGATAGCCACGAAGGCGTCCCGGTCGGGGTTGGTGCAACTGGATCTGACCGACTCCGCCTGGTCGATGCGCCAGTCCGGGTGCAGCCGGTGGAAGACGTCTTCGCCGAGAACGTTGCGCAGCGAGGTGAAGACGGGCTCCCAGGCCCGGAGTGAGAACTCAACGACCGCCTCAAGGTCGTCCGCCTCCAACCGACGTATGCCGACCTGGCCGTCCGTCATGACATCACGGTAACTGGGCTGCGACCGACCCTCGGCTGCGCCAGTGTTCGGGAATGTCCCTTGAGGTCCTAGAGTGACTGCCAGAGGTAGAGGCTATTGCGTGTGTTACAAGAGCGACAGCTCACGACACGCTAATTTGGGCGCACCCCAAAGCAGAGGAGAGCCCCGTGGGCAAGGTAGTCATGTACAGCTCGGTGTCGGTGGACGGCTTCGTCGCGGACGAGAACGACCAGCCCGGACCGCTGTTCGACTGGTTGTCCAGCGGTGACGTCCCGTTGGACGAGAGCGGCGAGGTGAAGGTGTCGCAGACGTCCTACGACTACACCCGGCCGTACTGGGACCAGATCGGGGCGACAATCGTCGGCCGCCACGTCTTCGACATGACGGACGGCTGGGACGGGAAGCCTCCGGGCGGGATCGACCACGTGTCGTCGTGACGCACCGGCCGAAGCCCGAGGGCTGGGACCCCGAGGCGCCGTTTCACTTCGTCGACGGCGTCGAGGCAGCCGTGGCCAAGGCGCAGGAGCTTGCGGGTGACCGCATGGTCGAGGTCGCCGCTGGCGACGTCGGTGGCCAGGTGCTTGCCGCGGGCCTGGTCGACGAGGTGCGCATGGACGTCGTACCCGTCGTGTTCGGGTCCGGCAAGCGCTACTTCGGGTCGGTCGACGCGCAGCACCTGTTGGAGGATCCTGACGTGGTGATTCAGGGCAACCGGGTGCTTCACCTGCGCTATCGGGTGCGCCGTTGACCGATCTGAGCGGGTACGCGAAGAAGTCCACTGCGAACGGTGACACAAGATCGGGCCTCCGGCTGCGTTTGCGCATCGCTGTCCCTGGTCGGGCAGCCGACGCCGATCCGGCCAGCACCTCACCTGCGGCAAGTTCAACTCAAGATCACTGGTTGCCGGAACCGCTCTAGAGACAGGCGTTGTCGCTTGGGCCAGTGTTCGGGAGTTGACCCCTGACGTGGGCGCGCGGCTCGGCTAGTCGGGAAGCCAGCCGTCGCGGTAGCGGGTCAGCTTCCACGGCGAGAATTGCGCGTACGCCTCGCTTCCCTCGGTCGTCTCGCGTTGGACGCCTGCGCCGTGGCGCAGCGCCGTCTCGTCCACCGTGTACGCGCCCCACTCTTGGTCTTCTGATCGGTGGTCGCGTGCGCCGACCGCAAGCACAAGACATGGAGCAGTGCCTGCGCCGATGATCGCGTGGTTCGTACCTGGAGGGCAGTGGGCGAAGTCCCACGGCCCGATCGTCCGCTCTTCTCCCTCGATGACGAGAAGCGCTTCACCCGAGAGCATGAGGAAGCCTTCCTGATCGGCTTCCCAGTGGTACATCGTCATCGGCGCGCCAGGCTCGAGAAGAGTGAGGTTCATCCCGAGCTGCCGGAACCGAGCTCGCCCTCGAAATCGCACACCGTGCCAAGACCACTCCGCTTCCACCACTGCGCCTCGCGTGCGTTGAGTACGAACCAACCGTCGCCCTTCGGGACAAGGCCGCCTTGCGTCTCGACAAGCTGCGCCTGAACGACCACTCGCGCCGAGCATGCCATCTCCGCCTTTATGCCGCCGCGCTCGGCTGCGCGAGTTTTGGGGGAATGTCCCCTGAGCACGTGCCCACGGTCGGCTCGCCCTTGGCGAGCGCCTGCTCAGGCTCTGGTCAGACGGCTGCGGTGGTCGCTTCGACGGCTTGCAGGATGAGTTCGGTCGCCGCCTCGGGTTGGGAAACGAACGAGACGTGCGAAGCCGGAATCTCCACGATCGTGGCGTTCGCCCGCTCAGCCATGAACCGCTGGAGGGCCGGCGGGATCGCCTTGTCCTCGGTACCGAGCAAGTACCAGCACGGCAGCGTATTCCAGGCTGGAGGGGCCGACGGCGTGGCTGCTAACGCCGCGGCGGCATAGGGCCGCTGTGCCGCGGCCATCACCGCGGCCGTCTCAGGATCGACATCAGCGGCGAAGGCTTCGCGGAATGCCTCTGGCGCGAGGTAAAGGTCGGTGCCCTCGCTCCCATCGGGGTTGGTGAACGAAACGGGCCTGATTGAAGGCCCCACAAGGCTGCCTTCAAACCTCTCGAGGAGCTGCTGCTGGCTCTCCCCGACGTCGCACATCCAGCCGTTGAAGTAGACGAGCGCCTGGACCTGCTCGTTGCCAATCGCGGCGGTGGAGATCACATTGCCGCCGTACGAGTGGCCGACGAGCACGATCGGCCCGCTAAGGGTCCGGAGGAACTCGGTCAGGTAGGCGGCGTCGCCAGCGAGATCCCGAAGCGGGTTACCGAACCCGATGGCGGAATACCCGCGGTCCTGCAAGGCGCGGATCTCGGCGTCGAAGCCCGTGGCGTCAGCCCACGCACCGTGAACAAGGACAATCGTCGGAGTTTCAGCAGCCATTCTTGTCACCGCCCCTTCGTTGACCGTTTGCCGATGCTCGGACTGTAAGCGCTGCCGGGGTGCCCGGCCAAGCCCAGCGCCACCACACTCGGATGAGCCAGCGTGATCTCGCCTGACATCGCTCGGAGGGCCCGCCGCGCTCGGATGACCTGCCGCGCTGAGTAGCGTGGATCAAATAGGCCAGAACCACACTCGCCTGGGCCAGCGTTCGGGAATGTCCCCTGAGCGACCTGCCTTGCCGATCTCTCGCTCCAAGGGGATACTCGCGCGGGTCGTACTCGTCGAGGGAGCGGTCATGCGTAGAGCGGTGGTGCTAGTCCTGGTGGGTGTGCTCTCCCTGGGGGCGTGCGGCGGCGACGAGGACGACGCGGCGGACACGAGCGCGGCCTCGACCAACGCGCCACGTGGCGAGCCGATCGTGATCCGCTCGACGCTGATCGGCGCCGCGGAGGAGGGTTCGGAGCCGATCGCCACCGGCACGATTCTTGAGGGTTCCACGCTCGGGGGCATGCCGTTCTGCGCCGGCGGGACGATCCTGGATTCCCACGCGAGCCTCGATCCCAAGATGAAGTCGTACCTGATCGACCGGAAGATCACCTGCCCGAACGGCACCGTGAGGATCGGCTACACGCCGGAGGTCAGCGCCGATCCTGCTCCGCAGGGTCAGACCCCGCAGAAGGGCGTGTGGACGATCGTCAGCGGCACCGGAGAATACGAGGGGCTAGGCGGAGACGGGAAAAGCGAGGCCGTGTATGGCCCAAATCCCAGTTCGCCGGTTCGCTCCACGTTTACTGGAACCGTCACGCGATAGAGACACGAAGATCGTCACCTACGCGTAAGCGACAAGTCGGCTCGTGCTCCGGCGGTCGCCACTCAGAAGGCGTTCGCGGCCGACTTCCACTCTTCGAGGCGCTCCGCAATGAGTTGCGCCCGCTCCTCCGCGCTCCCGCCGTCCAGCACCTCGAGGTCCGAAGGGTCGGCTCGAAGGTAGATGCCGGCCGTTCGGGCATTCAGCCCGGCGTCGCGTTCAGAGCGTGTCGTCCAGTACCCGGTGGCGCGGTCGGTGGTCTCCAACCTGATCTCGCCCGTGCCCTCGAGCTGCGGCGCATTCGGGTGCCGCGGGCGCTCGCCCTTCCAGAAGTAGAAGATGCCTGCCGGATCCCGCGCTCCTTCGCAGCCTCGCTCCAGTAGCGGGCCGAAAGGGTGCCGTCCTCCTGCCAGGACCGGCCGGTCACGTTCAGGCCGCCGTCGCGGTCCCGCGAGATGCGCAGGAGGCTCACCGCGGACGGTTCTTCCTCGGTCCGCATGGTGAGCGAGAGCTGCCACCAAAGCCCCTCGACCGGGCCGCGGCGACCCTCGGTCTCGATCGCCTTGCGGAGCTTCTGGTTGATGGCGCGAACCTCCGCCGGGCTGGTGGCCGGGTCGTAGCGGACGGAGGTCAACCCCAGCAGGTCGGTCGGCAGCTTCGAGCCGTTCGCGTGGAGGATGAACGTGCGCCGGATCCCGAGCGCACCGCCGAACAGTCCGGCCTCGAACACCACGTTGTCGCGCGGGGACGCCTGGCCCGACTCGGACGCATCCGTCGCGGTCCAGTCGTCCTGGGCGAAGACGAACGCGGCGAAATCGACCTCCTGGGAGAGCTCGACGAGCCGGTCGAGGGTGCCCCGTCCCGGGTTGAACGTGGTCGTCCAGGGCTCGACGTCGGCGATCTCCTCGAGCCCGTGCGCGATCGCCTGGAGCAGCTTGGCCTGCTTGCCCGACGACCCGAGGAAGATGCGCGGCTTGTTCATGCGCGATTCACCGTTGCGGTCACGAGACGGTGCCAGCGTACTCAACGAGCTGCGCCTGCTACCGGTGAGAAGCGTCACGCCCGAATCGACACGCGATGATGCCGGGCGCCCCCGCCGTCTACAGCGCGTCACCCCGGCACGCGAGAGGAGCGAGTCATGAGCATCACGGTCACCGAGTTCATCAGCCTCGACGGCGTCGTCCAGGCCCCCGGCGGGCCCGACGAGGACCGCGACGGCGGCTTCGCCCACGGCGGCTGGTCGCACCCGTTCTTCGACCCCGAGGTGATGGGGCCGGCGTGGGACGACGCGCTCTCCGGCGCCGACGCCCTCCTCTACGGGCGCCGCACCTGGCAGGGCATGGCCGCGGCGTGGCCCGGGCGGGCCGGCGACCCCTTCGCCGACAGGATGAACGCGATTCCCAAGTACGTCGTCTCCGCCAGCCTCGGCGACGACGACATGGAGTGGAACACGACCCGGATCCCGGGCGAGCAGGCGGTCGACCGCATTCGCGAGCTCCGCGAGCGGCTCGAACCTGCTGATCATGGGAAGCGCGGCGCTCGTACGCACGCTGCTCAGTGAGGGCCTCGTCGACGAGCTGCGGCTGATGATCGAGCCGGTGCTCCTCGGCGGCGGCAAGTCGATCTTCCCTGCGGACGGCGGGCTGCGGACGCTCGAGCTCGCCTCGACGGTCACGGCCGCGACCGGCACGAACGTCTGCATCTACCGCGCCGCGGGCACATAGGGTTCCGGCGATGGCGACGCGGGAGGCCGCCTGCCACTGCGGACAGCTCCGCCTGGAGGTGGACGGCGACCCGTTCGTCGTCTCCGTCTGCCACTGCCTCGCGTGCCAGCGGCGCACCGGCAGCGCCTTCGGCATGCAGGCTGCCTTCAGGCCGGACCAGGTGAACGTCGTCGGGCGCTTCAACGACTACTCGCGGATCTCCGACGAGGCGGACCGGAAGGAGCACGTCTTCCATTTCTGCCCGGACTGCGGGTCGCAGGTCTTCTACACGGAGCCCTCGGAGCCGGATCTGGTCGTCGTCTCGGTCGGCTCGTTCGCCGACCCGGGCTTCCCGCCCCCGACCGAGTCGGGCTACGACTCTCGCCGGCATCCGCTGGGTGACGCTGCCCGACTCGATCCAGCGGTATGCCCCCGAGCTCTGGGACCCGGTGCGACCGCTCTATGACGGCGGCCGGTACGCCGAGGCCGCGGCCCGGGGTCGCGAGCTCCTCGAGGCCCATCCGGACCAGGCGTTCCTCTTCTACAACGTGGCGTGCTGCGAGAGCCTGGCCGGACGGACCGCCGACGCGATCGAGCACCTTCGAACGGCCGTCGAGCGGTGGGTGGGCTTTCGCGACATGGCGACGGAGGACTCCGACTTCGATCCAATCCGCGACGAGCCGGCCTTCGCCGAGCTGGTCGGCCGCTAGCCGTTCATACGCGAGGTCGTGTCAGGCATCTGGCACTGGGAAGCCCCGCATCCGGACTGGAGGGGCTGGGGCCCCGAAGTCTCGTCGTACGCACGGCGCGCCGACCGACCGCGCTGCCCTCGAGCGCGCGCTCTCCTAGCCGACCAGCTGCTGGAACTCCGGCTCGTCCCGGAGCGCGTCGAAGTCGGAGTCGCCCTTCGCGTACTCGCGACCGCGTTCATCGAGCGCGATCGACTGGCGCAGGTGCTCGATCGCGTCTTCCTTCCGCCCCGCGAGCGCCTCCGCGCAGGCGAGGTTGTAGAGCAGCGTCGGGTACTGCGGGTTCTGCGCGATCAGCTCCCGGCCGCGGTCGGCGACGGCGTCGTAGTCGCCTGCGTCGAAGAGCGGGCGCAGCTGCGACCAGAGCTCCCAGCCGTCCGGCACGTACGCCTCGCCGGGCGCGCCGCCGATGACGAGGATCGTCGTCCCGGGCTCCTCGGCGAATGCGGTGCGTGTCACGCCGCGCTCGACGAAGACGAACGTGCCGGCGGGCGCGTCCTTGCGCTCGCCCGCCAGCTCGAAGACGGCGCGGCCCGCGGTGACGAAGTAGAGCTCCTCGTGCTCGTTCTCCTCGTCGTGCTCGTTGATGATCCGGTCGCCGGCTTCATGGCCCGTCCAGGCGTTGACACCGAAGGACGTGATGCCGAAGTGGTGCCGGACGGGCCGGGACGGGGCGCGGCCGTCGGTGATCTCGTCGATCTCGTCGAGGTGGGCGATCGCGTATCCGCTCATCGAACCTCCGTCGGGTCGTCGGTGTCGTCGCGGGTACGCTCGCACACGGTGATCGGTCGTCGCCCGGAGGAACTGTCGCTCGCCGGCGGCGTGACGAACGAGGTCGTGCGCGTCGGCGACACCGTTCGGCGGCCCTCGAACGCCTCGTCCCCGCTCATGCGCGACGTGCTCCGGCAACTGGAACGCGCCGGGTTTGACGCCGCGCCGCGATGGCTCGGCGTCGACGAGCAGGGCCGCGACGTCCTCAGCTGGATCGACGGCGACACCCACACCGACCGCGGCCGGATGCACCCGTACGTCGGCGATCCTCCGACTCGCGTCACGTTCTCGACCGAGCAGGTCGCAGCTGCGCTGCGCTTGCTACGCCGCTACCACGACGCCTTCGGGGACGAGGTCGTCTGCCACGGTGACTTCGGGCCGTGGAATCTCGTTTGGCGCGACGGCGTGCCCGTCGGCCTCATCGACTTCGATGCCGTCCACCGAGGCGACGCTTCTGAGGACGTCGCGTACGCCCTGCGCATGTTCGTCGGCTACGGCTTCGCGGCCGACCCGGCGCCCGAGCTCGTCGGTCGAACACGTACGGCGCTCAACGCGTACGGGCTGACGTTCGACGTGCCGACGATCCTCGCGCGCGAGTACGACCGCGCTGAGGAGCGCTGTCGTCGGAACGGCTGGGATCGGCAGCTGGCGCGGCTGCCGGTCGAGCGGGCCTGGCTCGCCGCGAACCGCGGCCGGTTCTAGGCCGTTCCGACGTACGCGACGATCGACGGGTCCGCGGTCTCGTGCTCGTCCAGGACTCGGAAGCCGGAGCGCTCGATCAGCTCGCGCAGCTCGTCGCGCGCGTACGACCGCATCGTGAGCTTCCGCGTCTCCTCTGCCACGAGTCGGCCCCCTGGAACCCACTTCCGTGCCCAGATCTCCAGCGTCTCGCTGTGGTCGGCCTCGTCCATGGCCACCCTGCGCACCCGGAGCTCGTACTCGCTGCCGTCGTCGGCCCGCCGGCGGTCGCCGCGCTCCGGCCACGGCGTCGGGAGCGGCGTCACGTCGAATTGCCCCGGCCGCGCCACCTCGTGGTCGAGGATCAGCGTCCCGCCCGGCTCCAGCGCCTCGCGGAGCAGACGCAGCGCGGCCTCCTCCTGCGCGCGCGTGCTCCCGAGGCCGAAGGTGCCGCAGCAGACGATCGTCCGGTAGCGCCGCGGCGCGCGGAGCTCGTGCAGCGGCGCGACCCAGAGCGTCGGCTCGAAGCCTTCGCGACGGGCCCGCTCGCGGCAGCGGTCGAGCATGTCCTCCGACACGTCGCAGCCGTCGACGTCGTAGCCGGCCCGAAGCCAGGACGAGGAGCCTGCCCGCACCGCACCCGGCGTCGAGCGCAGGTTGTCCCTCGGCGACCACGCGGCCGTACTCCTCGATCTCCGGCCCGTCCGTGTTGAAGTTGCCCACCACTCGGCGATCAGGCCGTAATGCCAGGTCCGGCTCCGCTCGACCACGCGCCGACGATACCCCCGAGGAGCGCGGAGCTAGGATGGCCTCATGCTGGCGGGCGACACGGATCGCGAACGGGTCGAGGTCGCGTTGCGCGAGCACTACGTCGGCGGGCGGCTGACGCTGGAGGAGTTCACCGAGCGCGCAGGGCGCGTGCTCGCGGCCAGGTCGCGGGCGGAGCTTCGCGGCGCGCTCTCCGGCCTGCCCGCGCTTCCGGACGTGGACGACATCGCGACGCCGATCCGGTCGGCGGCGCGCGTGGCGATCCGCGGCGCGGTGCTCGTCGTACTCACCGGCGCGTACCTGTTGTTCAGTCTGATGCTGCTGTTCGTCCTCGGGCTCGCCCTGCTCTTCGGAGCGGCGTCGGCCGTCGTCCTCGTCGCGTTCCTTGCGATCTGGCTCGTGCCGACGCTTCTGCTCACGCGGCTGTGGCACGCGCACCCGCGCCGGCGCGCGAGCATCTAGCGCTCGCGCACGACCGAGTACCGCGCCGCGACGAAGTCGCCGTTCCGCCCCGTCTCCTCGAGCCGCAGCTCCACGCGCGCGGGAAGGAGTGGCCGGCCTGCGCCGATCGTCACCGGCGCGATCGTCACGAGCACCTCGTCGAGCAGCCCCAGCTCGGCGAACTGCGCGACAAGCGGGCCGCCGCCCACGATCCAGACATTCCTCCCGCCCGCGGCCGCCGCCATCTCGGCGTGCACCGGCGCCACGTCGCCGCGCACGAAGCGGATGTCCGCGCCCTCCACCGGCCGTTGCTCGCGTGACGAGAACACCCAGCTCGGCACGTTCGCGTAGGGCCACCCCGCGGTGGTCGAGGATCCACTCGTACGTGGTCGAGCCCATTGCGACCGCGCCGACGCCCTCGTAGAAGCGCTCGTAGGCGAGCGGCCCGTCCTCGTCGCGGGCGCGGGTGAAGAGCCAGTCGAGGGAGTCCTGCTCGTCCGCGATGAACCCGTCCAGGGTCGTCGCGGTGTAGTACTGGGTCAGGCCCAGGAGGGCGTCCCTTCCGTCTCGGCGGCCAGGACGTCCGTCCGTCCGTAGTGCCCGACGACGTCGAACCACCGCTTCGCGTGGAAGCCGCGTCGCAGGTCGCAGTCGGCGAAGACGATCCCCTCCTCGTCGTAGAGCGGCCCCGCGACGATCTCGCCCGCCGACGGCTCGCACGAGCCGCGCCGCCGCGTCCGAACACCTCCCGGTCCTCCGGGAGCGGCACCGGGAAGTCGTCCGGGAAGGCCGACGCCGGGATGTACTGCGGCACCGAGATGACGTAGGCGCCCGACTCGATCGCGATGTGGCGCATGCTCGCGAGCCAGCCGTCGGAGTCGTCGGCCGTCGGCGCGACCCAGAGCTGCGGCCCGCCCTGGTAGACGCGCCAGCGCGCGAGCGGCATGCGGTTCTCCCAGCAGATCAGGCCGCCGATCCGGCCGACGGGCGTCTCCGTGACCGAGAGGTCGTCGCCCGCGCCGACGCCGTGGAAGAGGCGCTCGTGCTGGGTCGGCATCAGCTTCCGGTGCTTCGCGAGAAGCCCCGTCGGGCCGATCGTGAGCATCGCGTTGTAGAGCGACCCGGGCCGGTCGCGCTCGCGCTCGTTGACGCCGACCACGACGTGCAGCTCGCGCTCGCGGCAGACGTCGGCGAGGCGGTCGACGAGCGGGCCCGGCACGTCGACGCTGTTCTCCCAGAGCCGCTCCCAGAACTCGTCCCAGCCGCCGAACGACGACGCGCCGCGCGCCCAGGCGTTCGACGGGTAGAGCGGGACGAACGTCTCGGGCAGGACCGCGAGCTCGGCGCCGCCGTCGGCAGCCTCGTGGAGCAGGGAGACGGCCTTCTCGACGGTCGCCTCGGCGTCGAGGATCACCGGCGTCGCCTGGATCGCGGCGACGCGTACCGACCGCAGCTCCATGTGCCGGAGCCTAGCGGTACCGTCGCTGCATGAGGCCCAATCGCTCGATCCCGTCGGCGACCGTGATCCCCGTGCTCGTCTACCCCGACGTCCGCGAGGCGGTCCGCTGGCTCGGCGACGCGTTCGGGTTCGAGGAGCGCGTCCGGATCGGCGAGGCGCATCGCTCGCAGCTCCGCGTCGGCGACGGCGCCGTCATCGTCGCCGACGTCCGTCGCGCGCAGATCCCGCCCCGCCCGGGCGAGGTGACGCACCGCGTGATGGTGCGCGTCGACGACGCCCGTGCCCACTGCGAGCGCGCGCGGGCGCACGGCGCGCGGATCGTGATGGAGCCGACGGACTTCGAGTACGGCGAGCGGCAGTACGAGGCCGAGGACCCGATGGGCCACCACTGGACGTTCTCCGAGACGCTTGCCGACGTCGCGCCCGAGGACTGGGGCGGGACGCTCGTCAGCCCGCGGCTAGTCGAGCCAGCCGTCGCGGTAGCGCGTCCACGCGACGTCAGGGAAGCGCGCGTACGCCTCCTCGACGTCGCTCGTCTCGCGCTCGACCGAGACTCCGTGCCTCGCGGCCGTCTCGTCGACGGGATAGCCGCCCCAGGTCTCGTCGTCCACGTGCTCGCGCGCGCCGACGGCGAAGACGACGCACGGGCCGCTGCCGGCGCCGATGATGATGTGGTTCGCCTCCGGCGGGCAGTGGACGAGATCCCATTGCCGCAGCGGGCGCTCTTCGCCCTCGATCAGCAGCAGCGCCTCGCCGGAGAGCACGAGGAAGTCCTCCTGGTTCGCCTCCCAGTGGTACATCCCCATCGCCTCGCCGGGCGCGAGCACGTAGAGCCGGAGGCCCAGCTGCGGGAACTGCGGCGTCCCCTCGAACGCCGTCGCAACGCCGCGGCCCGGCCGGTCGCGCCAGCGGGCGTCGCGGGCGTTGAGGACGAACCAGCCGTCGCCCGCGGGAACGAGTCCGGCGTCGGTCTCCTCGAGCGGGGCTTCCGGGACCACGTCGCGATCGTAGTCAGACGGCTGCCAGCGGGTTCCGGTCGAGGAACGCCGCCAGCGCGTCCGCGACGGCCGCCGGGTCCTCCAGCTGGAGGAAGTGCGAAATGCCCGGAAGGACGGCTCCCTCGCCGCGTGGCAGCCACTCGAGCAGCAGCCGGTACGTCTCCTCGAAGCGCGGGTGGAGGGCGGCGCTCGCCCCGCCGAGCACGACGAGGGCCGGCTGCGCGACCCGTCTCGCCTCTGCCTCGCCGAGCTCGGAGGAGAGGCCTCCCGGGAGGTCGACCTCGAAGCACGTCGCCGCGTCCGCTACCGCCTGCTCGAACGCGCCGGGGAGCGTCCGGTCGAGGTGCTCGGCGTAGTCCGGCCAGCGCAGGCGGAAGAACTCGTCGACGGCGTTGCGCGGGCCGACCGCGCGGTACCGGGCGATGGAGTCGCGCAACCCCTGCCGATACAGGTCGGCGCTCTCGCCGACGAGGAGTCCCGCCTCGAGCAGCGTGACGGTGCCGACGAGCTCCGGCACGTCGAGCGCGAGGCGGAGGGCGACGACACCGCCGAACGAGTGCCCGACGACGTGCGCGCGATCGACGCCGAGATGCGTGAGCACCCTGCGGCAGTCGGCTGCCTGCTCCGCGAGCGTCAGCGGCTCGTCCGCCGGGTCGCTCTCGCCGTAGCCGCGGCGGTGGTACGAGACGACGCGGTAGCGGTCGGTCAGGCGCCGCTCCGAGAGCAGCGGCCGGAACGCATCGGCGAGGAACGCGCCGTGGATGCAGACGACGGGGTCGCCGGAACCTGCCTCCTCGTAGGCCAGCCCGATGCCGTCGACGACCGCGCGGTTCACCGTTCCCGTCCGATCGTATGCCGGGCGGCGGGTAGGGTCACGGCGGTGAGGCAGTGAGCTTCGACGTCGCCGCCGACTCCTACGACCGCTTCATGGGGCGGTACTCGACGCCGCTCGCCCCGGAGCTGGCCGACTTCGCCGAGATCGGCGACGAGGGGACGGTGCTCGACGTCGGCTCGGGGCCGGGCGCGTTGACGGGCGAGCTCGTCCGGCGGCTCGGCACCGACGCGGTCGCGGCCGTCGACCCGTCCGAGCCGTTCGTCGCCGCGGCCCGCGCGCGCTATCCCGGCGTCGACGTTCACCTCGCCTCGGCGGACGAGCTGCCGTTCCCGGACGGCGGCTTCGACGCCGCGCTCGCGCAGCTCGTCGTGCACTTCATGCCGGATCCCGTCGCCGGCCTGACCGAGATGGCGCGCGTGACCCGCCTCGACGGCGTCGTCGCGGCCTGCGTCTGGGACCTCGCGGGCGGACGGGCGCCGCTGTCGCCGTTCTGGCGCGCCGCCCGCGAGCTCGATCCAGGCGTCGAGGACGAGTCCGGCCTCGCCGGTGCGCGCGCCGGTCACCTTCGCGAGCTGTTCGAGGAGGCGGGCCTCGCGCGACGTCGAGGAGGGCGAGCTGTCGGTGACGGTCGAGCACGCGAGCTTCGAGGAGTGGTGGGAGCCGTTCACGCTCGGCGTCGGCCCGGCCGGCGAGCTATGCGCGGTCGCTCGCCGAGCCCGACCTCGCGCGCTCCGCGAGCGGTGCCGGGCGCTGCTGCCGGACGGCGCCGTTCCGCGCTCACGGTCGTCGCCTGGGCCGCCCGCGGCGTGGTCGCGGCGCGCTAGGGCGCCTCCCAGCGCACCTCGCCGTCCACGACCGTCGTGGTCGGGGCGAAACCGAGGGCGCGCGCGACGCCTTGCGACGGGGCGTTGTCCGGGTGGATGTGGGCGGTGACGCGCGCGACGCCCTCCTCGCGCAGCCGGCCGACCATCGCCCCGGCCGCCTCGCGCGCGTAGCCGCGGCCCTGGAACGGGACGCCCACGACCCAGGCCACGTCCGCGGTGCGCGTGGCGACCCCGACGGTCGCCTGGACGAAGCCCGACGGCCGCGCCGGTGCTCCGCTCGCGCACGATCCAGTTGAGCCACAGCGCCGCTCCGTCGTCGGAGCGGCCGCGCGCCTGGAGCTCGTACCGGCGGCGGAGCTCGTCGCGCGAGGGCGGCTCTCCGCCGGTGTGGCGGTACAGCTCGGGGTCGGCGAGGACGGCGACCATCTCGTCGGCGTGCCCCGGCTCGAGCGGCTCGAGCACGAGCCGCTCCGTCTCGAGCTCGCCGGTCACGGGGGCCACGGCCCGAGCGGCCTGCCGATCTCCCAGTGGTGGCCGAAGGGGTCCGCGACGCGCCCGAGCAGCCAGCCGTGCGCCGATTCGACCGGGTGGACCTCGGAGGCGCCGAGGGCGATCGCGCGGGCGACGACGGCCTCCGGGTCGTCGACCACCAGGAGGACGCGCAGCGTCGTTCCGCCCAGCGTCTCCGGGCTGAAGTGTCCGTGCTCCGGCGACTCGTCGGAGACCCAGAACGAGGTCTCGCCGACGGCGAGCTGGGAGACGACGGGCGGGTGCTCGTCGGTGCCGCCCACGCGGTACACCTCGACCGCGCCGAACGCCTCTTCGTAGAAGGCCACGGCGTCCCGGCCGCGCCGGACCGAAAGCTGCGGGGAGACGCCCGTCACGAGGAGGCGGTGGCGCGGCTAGCCCGCGCCGTCGCCGCGCTCGTTGAACTCGAAGTGGACGTGGTCGCCGTGCGGCGTCACGGTGAGGTCGACGCCGGTCAGCACCTCCGACGCGGTCTCGTCGAGGAAGACGCGCGCGCCGTCGCTCTCGACCACGTCGTCGTCGGTCTCCGGCTGCTCGGCGAAGTCCAGCTCGATCGAGACCTCGTCGCCGTCCTCCTCGGCGGTGATGCGGAGTCCCGAGCCCTGAGGCAGGTCGTTGGCCTTGACGATCTCCCGGATCGCGTCGGCGGCCTCGCTCGTGATCGTCAGCATGGCGTCCTTTCGTCGCGTCGCCGCGCACGCTACCGGGTGGGGCAGGCCGCACCTGCCATTGGCCGGTGACCCACCTCGACCGAACGCGCCCGCAGCTGGCACAACTTCCGACATGACCACCGTCGCCGCCGCGAAACCGATCCGGCACGCCGCGATCGAGGCCTGGCTCGAGCGCTTCCGCCTCGCGTGGGAGCACGGCGACGCCGGCGACTGGATCGAGTGGGCATTCACCGAGGACGCCGTCCTGCGGCACCACCCGCTGCGGGCGCCGATGTGCGGCCACGACGAGATCCGCCTCCACCTGCGGCGCCAGGGCGCGATCCTCGGCGAGGCGGAGATCCGCCTCGGCCGCGCCGTGATCGACGGCGACCGCGCGACGGTCGAGTGGTGGCTGAACGCGACCGACGGCACGCACGACGTGACGATGGCCGGCTCGCTCTTCGTCCGCTTCGCCGACGACGGCCGCGTCTCGGAGCTTCGCCGCTACGGCGAGATGCACCCGGGCGTGCACGACGTCCCGTACGGCTGGGAGCTCTAGCCTGACGGTCGTCGAGCGTCGGCGCGTGGAAGATTCTGCCGTCCTGGGGCGTCATGTGCGTGACGGCAGACGGAGGAGGAGGAGACCATGGCGGGGCTCGCCGGTGATCCGAGGTACCGGCTCGAGCGGCCGGAGTCGCTGTGGGGGCGGCTCGTCTCCTTCCTCCGCCGGCTCGTCGGCGAGTCATCCCTGAGGAGGACACCGAATCGGCTCGCGGGCCGATTCCCGCCGTGCCGGAGCGCCGTAGGTTTCGGACTGTCCGAACGACCGAACCCGGAGATTCCCATGAAGAGACGCTTCTGGATTTTCATCATCGCCTTCGCACTCCTCATCCTCGCCCTGCTCGGGTGGACGGTCGAGGCGATGCGGTGGGCGACCACGGGTTCGCGTCAGCGGCGCCCCCTCGTCTCCCCGGCGTAGGGCTCGTCGCCGGCGCGAGGCCGGTTGATGACCCGACGAGACCGAGAGGAGGTGCGATGCTGGACTTCAGCCGCACATCTGGCCGATTCGCGCCGCGTGGTGCCGCCCGAGGCGCCTCGCCCCGCGAAGCAGATCGCGCTCGCGTCCCGCGCGAGCGCGCGCAAGGCTCCCCGCGCCGCACGCGGCCGGTGAGACGAAACGTCGGTGGGTGGAGGCGTCGCTGCCCCCACCCACCGGCCCCCACTACCCGACGGCCCGGGCGACGAGCGCGTGGGCGTCACCGCGCGATGCCGTCGACGTCGTTGTTCGCGTCCCGGGCGGACGTCAAACGCCGAACGCCGCGGCGAACGTCGCCTGGCGGAAGCCCCCGCCGACCGGCTCGTCCGCGAGCGAGAAGACGGCGACCGTCCTCCCGCCCGTCCAGCGACGCCGAGACGTAGTCCGCGAGCATGCGCCCGATCCCCGTCTGGGCGATCCACGGGAGGCGCATGCCGCGAGGCGTCAGGCGCCGCGGACGCGCCCACGTTCGGCCGCCGTCGCGCGTGCCCGTGACCCAGATGTGCACGGCGCGGCACTCGTCCGGCGGGCACGCGCCCGGCTGGTCGACCGTGTGGTAGACGAGCCCGAGCCGTCCCCGGCCGGCCGGGTCGGCGGCGAGGCCGGGAACGAACGCGTCGACGCCGTCGGCCGTCCCGATCGGGACGCGCGCCGGCGCCGACCAGACGACGCCGTCGACGGTCGACGCGAGCACGATCTCGTTCGCGCCGCACTCGATGCGGTTGCGGCAGTCCTGCCACGCAGCCCAGAGCCGGCCGGCGCCGTCGACCGCGACGGAGGCGAAGGGCGGCGCGCGCACGCCGCCGACGTCCTCGGCGAGCAGCAGGGCGACGTGACGCGCCGGCTCGAACGTCCGGCCGCCGTCGCGTGAGCGCATCGCCAGCACCTGGTCGGCGCCCATGTCCGCGAAGACGCCGAAGAGGGAGAAGACGACCACGAGCGTGCCGTTCGGGAGCACCTCGGGCTGGGCGCCGTTGACGATCCCGCGGACCGGGATCCCCGCGCGCGAGCCGACCGGCGCCGACCAGGTGCGGCCGCCGTCGCTCGAGCGGATCACGGCGATGTGCCCGGCCTCGACGTCGAGGTAGGCGATGTAGCACGTGCCACGGAACGCGCTCCGGCGGCCGTTGTCGCACGTCACCCACTGCTTGTCGATCGCCTCCTCCGGCGCACGCAGCGCCGTGATCGGCAGGTCCCAGCGGAGGCCGTCGGCCGAGCGGTTGACCATGAACGACATCCCCGCCTCGGAGATCCCGAGCGTGACCGCGAGCCACGTCCCGTGCGCCGCGTCCCAGGCGACGACCGGGTCGGTCGCGACGGTGCTCTCCCCCGGCGGCGTCGAGAACATCGTCACGCCGGGGAGGAAGCCCGAGCGCCACGTCCCGCCGGCGTTCGTCGAGGTGGCCCAGCCGATTCCCGCGGCGCCGCCGGCTGCCTGGCGTCCCGACTGGAACACGGTCACGACCGTGCGCCCGTTGGCGGCCGAGTCGGGCTCGACCTGCGTCTCGTGCTGCGCGCGCGAGTCGGTGGTCGTGTCGCGCGAGAGCTGGCGGACGACGAGCTCGCAGTCGGCGGCCACGGAGTCGATGCCCTCGGCCGTGACGACGTCGGCGCCGGAGCCGCAGCGGATCACGTCCGGCGCGGCGTCGAGCGCGGCGGCGATCCGGTCGGGGCCGCCGCCGCCCAGGAGGAGGTCGGCGTCGGGGCCGCCGTGGAGGAAGTCGGCTCCGGCGCGCCCGTCGAGGAGGTCGCGCCCGCCGAGGCCGTAGGCCGCGTCCGAGCCCCGCGTGCCGAGGAGCCGGTCGGCTGCGCCGGTCCCGCGGAGCACGGCGGCGTCCGCGCCCGCGGTCCCGAGGCGCGAGGGACACGGCGACCGCGGTGGAGAGGCGGCGCACCCGCCGAATGGTACGGCTCGCCGCACCACCGGTCGGGTGCGCGCCCTCCTGACCCCGCCGCGCGGCCGGGCGATGCTGTCGGTGCGACTACCTCTCCCCCGTCCGGCGACCGTTGGTGCCGTCGGCCCCGGTCTCGCGATCGGGCCGCCGATGGAAGCCCGGCCGCCGGACGAGTCGTTTCAGGGACTAGTTGTCGCCGCCGTCGCCGCGGGCGGCCTTCATCCTCACCGTCTCGCAGTTCACGTGGACGTCCTGCTCGTTCACGTTGAGCCAGACGATGTCGTTGCCCTCGCCGCAGTCGATCCGGTCGACCAGGTCGTCGTTCGCGAGCGCGTGGAGGACGTCGTCGCCGGGGCCGCCGTTCTCGACGTCGGCGCCGCGGCCGGGCCAGATGCGGTCGTTGCCGGCGCCGCCCTGGATCGTGTCGTCGCCGGGGCGGCCGCGGACGATGTCGTTCCCCTCGCCGCGCGTCGATCGAGTCGTTGCCGACGCCGCCCCAGACGCGGTCGTTGCCCGCGCCCGAGCTGACGGTGTCGTTGCCGGCGCGGGCCGGATCCGGTCGGCGCCCGGAGGTGCCGACGATCGTGTCGTTGCCGGGCGTGCCGGTGATCTGGACGTAGCCTGCCGCCGCGGCGACCGCGACGACGGCGAGGCCGGCGGTCGCGACGAGGACGGCGGAGAGAGCGATGCGCTTCATGGAGCCTCCAGGGTTCGTGTGCGCCCGGATGCTCGCCGCCGTGCGTCAGCCCTCCGTACGTCGGAGGTAAAGCGGACGTAAGCCGTTCAGGCGGGCTGCGAGCGCCGGCGCGGGCGCCGACGGGAGCCGCAGCTCGAAGCGCGTCGCGCGGCCCGGGTCGCTCGTGGCCGAGACGGTGCCGCCCATCCCCTTCGCGAGCTCCTGCACGATTGCGAGCCCGAGGCCGGTGCCGACCGGGCGCTCGCGGCCGTAGCGGTCGTGGAGGTAGAAGCGCTCGAACGCGTGGGCGAGATCCTCGGGCTGCAGGCCCGGGCCGGTGTCCTCGACGGCGAGCAGGCCCGGCTTCGCGAGGACGCGGACGCGGCCGCCGGGCGGGGTCAGCCGCAGCGCGTTCTCGACGAGGTTCGACGCGACCTGGAGCAGCCGGTCGGCGTCGCCGAGCACGGCCGGGCTCTCGTCCACGACGGCCTCGAGCTCGACCCCGAACGCCCGGGCCTGCTGCTCGTAGCGCTGCACCGCCTCGCGGACGACGGCGCCGAGGTCGACCGGCGCGCGGCGGATGCTGAACTCGCTGCGGTTCATCCGCGCGAGGTCGAGGAGGTCGCCGACGAGCCGCTCGAGCCGCGCCGCCTCGCGCACGATCGTGTCGCCGGCCTCGTCGGCGGGGAGGACGCCCTCGGCGAGCGCCTCCGCGTAGCCGCGGATCGCGGTGAGCGGCGTCTTCAGCTCGTGGCTGACGGAGAGGAGGAACGTCCGCTCCGCGTCGCGCGCCTTCGCGAGCTGGACGGAGGTCTCGTTGAACGACTCGGCCAGCGTCCGCAGCTCGCGCGGGCCCTCGACGGGCACGTGCGGCGCCTCGCCGTCCGCGAGCCGGCGGCTCGCCTCGGCGACGCGGCCCACGGGCCGCGCGACCGCGCGGGCGAGGAGGAACGCCGCGATCGCCGCCAGCCCGATCGCCGCGAACGCGCCGAGCAGGAGCCCGCGCAGGTGGGGGCGCCAGGACGACTCGACGAGGTCGGTCGGCCGGAGGAGGATGAACGCGCGGTTGCCGACGAGGCGGGCGGCGTAGAACGAGCGCGTCCCGTCCACCGTGATCGTCCCGTCGAGCGGCCGGCCGCGGCGCAGCTCGGCCGCGCGGTCGGCGGGCAGGTACGGCGACGACCCGTCCAGCGGCGCCTTGACGACCCGCTGCCCCTGGCGCTCGAGGAACGGCTCCAGGCTGCGCAGGCCCCGGAACGGGAGCAGCGAGGCGCGCTCGCGCTCGGCGAGGAGGTCTGCCTGCGCGGCCACGTCGCGGAGCGTGTTCTCCTCGACCGTGCGGCGCGAGAGGTAGGCCCCGACCGTGAACGCAACCGCCACCGAGAGCGCGGCCACCGCCGCGATCCCGATGAACAGCCGCGTCCGGAGGCTCACCGGCGAACGGCCTTGTAGCCCGCGCCGCGGACCGTGCGGACGAGCTCCGGGCGGCCGAGCTTGCGGCGGACCTGCGCGACGTGGACGTCCACCGTCCGCGTCCCGCCCGAGAACGTCAGCTCCCAGACGCGGTCGAGCAGCTGCTCGCGCGAGAAGACGACGCCGGGATGCGCGAGCAGGAAGGCGAGCAGGTCGAACTCCTTCACCGTCAGCTCGACGGGCCGGCCGGCGACGAATACCTCGCGCTCGGCGTGCCGGAGCACGACGTCGCCGAGGACGAGCTCCTCGGGCATGACCGCCTCCGGCTCGGTGCGGCGGAGGACGGCCTTCATCCGCGCGACCAGCTCGCGCGGCGAGAACGGCTTGGTGAGGTAGTCGTCGGCGCCGAGCTCGAGGCCGGCGACCCGGTCCGGCTCCTCGTCGCGGGCGGTCAGCATGAGGATCGGCACGCGCGAGCCGGCGCGCATTCGCCGGCAGACGTCGAAGCCGTCGATCCCGGGCAGGCCGACGTCGAGGACGACGATCCCCACGGGGTGGCGGCTCAGCTCCAGCAGCGCCTCCTCGCCGGAGCGGACCCAGAGGACGCGGTAGCCGTCCCGGCCGAGGTAGCCGTGGACGAGGCGCCCGATGCTCGGGTCGTCCTCGACGAGGAGCACGGTGGCGCGCGGCGTCGCGTCCATGGGCCCGTCGGGAGCCGACCGCTCGGACGCGACGGTGCTCATCGCGTCGCGCGCACGACGGAGGCCGCTCCGTCGCCCTCGCGCACGGTCAGCGCCGACATCCCGCGCCGCAGGCGGGAGAAGGGGACGATGCGCCCCGTGAGCCGCACCTCGGCGTTGGCGGCGACCGGGACGACGACGACGGTGCCGTCGCGCTCGAGGAGCGTCAGCGAGTCGGCGCCCACGGCCCGGATGCGCCCGCGGTCGAGCCGGTAGTCCCGCAGCACGCCGCCGTCGTGGACGATCACCTCGGCGCGGACCATCTTCGGGCCGAAGAAGTACCCGGCCAGGGCGTTCGGCAGCGCGAGCCCCGGCTGGACCACGACGAGGACGGCGTTCAGCGCGAGCAGGGCGACGATCGCGCCCACGGCGAGCCTGGTCCTGCGTCCCATGCAGGGGATTCTGGCGTCTCCGCGCGGAATCCGGGTAAGCGCCACGTAAAACCCGTCGGCGTGAGCCGGACGTAGACTCGCCCGCGATGGAGCACGCCGACCTCCGCCGGCGGGCCCGGGCGTCGCTCCGCGCCGGCGCCGAGCGGGCGGGCGCGCGGGCGCACTTCCGCGCGATCGGCGTCGACCCGGAGCGGCTCGACGGCGCGATCGTCGGCGTCGTCTCGACCTGGACCGGGACGATGCCGTGCAACCTCAACCACCGCGACCTCGCCGACGCGGTGTGCGCGGGCGTCGCCGCAGCCGGGGGCGTGCCGCTGCCGTTCAACACGATCGCCGTCTCCGACAACCAGTCGCAGGGGACGCCCGGGATGCGCGCCTCGCTGATCTCCCGTGAGGTGATCGCCGACTCGATCGAGCTGATGACGCACGCGCACGACTTCGACGCGCTCGTCTGCGTCGTCGGGTGCGACAAGACCGTCCCGGCCGCGCTGATGGCGCTCGCGCGCGTCGACAAGCCGGCCTGCGTCCTCTACGGCGGGCCGATGCGCGCCGGGCGGCTGCACGGCCGCGAGGTGACGATCCAGGACGTCTGGGAGGCCGTCGGCGCAGAGGAGCGGGGGCTGCTCGCGCGCCGGGAGCTGGACGAGCTCGAGGCCGTCGCGTGTCCGGGGCCCGGCGCGTGCGCGGGCCACTTCACCGCGAACACGATGGCGGTGGCGCTCGACTGCCTCGGGATCGCGCGGCTCGGCGACGGGCTCGTGCCGGCGGAGGAGGTCGAGGCGAAGCGCGCGGCGGCGGAGCGGGCCGGGGCGACCGCCGTCGACCTCGCCGCGCGGGAGGTCACCGCGCGCACGTTCCTCGACCGGCGCGCGCTCCTCAACGCCGCGGCCGGGATCGCCGCGACCGGCGGCTCGACGAACGGGATCCTGCACCTGCTCGCGGTGGCGCGCGAGGCCGAGGTGCCGCTCACGCTCGACGACCTGGCGGCGGTCGGCGAGCGGACGCCGGTGCTCGCGAGCCTCGTGCCGTCGGGCCGGCACACGGCCGAGACGCTCCACCGCGCGGGCGGCACCGCGACCCTCGTCCGCGAGCTGGCCGGCGGCGGGCTCCTCGACGGCGCCGCGCCGACGGTGACGGGCGAGACGCTTGCCGAGGCCGCGCGGGAGGCGCCGCCACCCGACGGCGAGGTGCTCTTCCCCGTCGAGGCGCCGTACCGGACCGGCGGCGCGCTCGCCGTCCTCCGCGGCAACCTCGCGCCCGACGGCTGTCTGGTGAAGGCGTCCGCCGTGTCGCGCCGCTTCCAGCGCGGGCCTGCGCGCGTGTTCGACAGCGAGGAGGCCTGCACCGACGCCGTCCGCGCCGGCCATGTCGCCGCCGGCGACGTCCTTGTCGTGCGCTACGAGGGCCCGGCGGGCGGGCCGGGGATGCGGGAGATGCTGAGCGTGACCGCTTCCGTCGTCGGCGCGAGCCTCGGCGACTCGGTCGCGCTCGTCACCGACGGCCGCTTCTCGGGCGCGACGCGTGGGCTCATGGTCGGGCACGTCGCCCCGGAGGCGGCGCGCGGCGGCCCGCTCGCCGTCGTCCGGGACGGGGACACGATCACGATCGACCTCGACGCGCGGGCGCTGACGCTCGAGGTGCGCGAGGACGAGCTCGCCGCGCGGCTCGCCGCCTGGCGCCCGCCCGAGCTGCCGTACGGGCGCGGCGTCTTCGGCCGCTACCGGCTGCTCGTCGGCTCGGCGTCCGAGGGCGCCGTGCTGCGGAACGGCTGAGCCGGCGGGCCGCTCACGCCCACGTCCGCGACGAACACGCGACCGTCCGGCGCGGCCGACGTGACGAACAGCTGCCGCCCGTCCGCGCCGCCGAAGCAGCACGCCGTCACCCGCCGGGCCGGGATCTCGAGCACCTCGTCGAGCCGCCCGTCCGCGTCGTAGCGCCGCACGCAGGCGCCGCCCCAGAGCGCGATCCAGACCCCGCCCTCGTCGTCCACCGCGAGCCCGTCCGGGATCCCGTCGTTCCGATCGATGCGGATGAAGGGACGGCGGTTGCCGCGGCAGCCCGTCGAAGTCGAAGGCGTCGATCCGGTAGGTGAGCGAGTCGACGTAGTACATCCGCGCGCCGTCGGGCGACCAGCCGAGCCCGTTCGACAGCGACACGCCGGCGAGGACCTCGACGAGCTCGCCGTCGTAGCGGTACAGGCTGCCCGGCGTCGGGTGCGAACTCGAGCTCGAGCGAGCCGATCCAGAACCGGCCGTCGGGGTCGCAGGCGCCGTCGTTCACGCGCAGGTCGCGGCCCGTGCGGGAACGGCACCAGCGTCTCGAGCGACTCGTCCTCGAGGTCGAGCGCCGCCAGCCGGTCGGCGAGCGCGACGAGGACGCGGCCGTCGGCCATCGGTGCCGCCGCCCCGACCCGGTTGTCGAGCGCGATCGCGCGGTCGTCGCCCGTCGCGGGGTCGAACACGTGCAGCTCGCGGCCCTCGATGTCGACCCACAGCAGGCGGCCCGTGGCGGCGTCCCAGCGCGGCCCCTCGCCGAGCTCCGCACTGCTCGCGATCGCCACGTCTACGCTCACGGCTGCGGAGCGTATGCAAGCACTCGTCGTGACACCCGGAGCACCGTCCTCGACGCGCGTGGCCGAGGTGGACGCCCCGGTCGCCGGCCGCGGGACAGGTGCCGGTGCGGGTGCTCGAGGTCGGCGTCTGCGGGACCGACCGCGAGATCGACCACGGCCTGTTCGGCGTCGCGCCCGAGCAGGAGGAGACGCTCGTGATCGGGCACGAGCTGCTCGGCGTCGTCGACCGCGACGGGCACGGGTTCTCGCGGGGCGACCTCGTCGCCGCGACCGTCCGCCGCTCGTGCCGGCACTGCGTCGCGTGCGACGAGGGCTCGCCCGACTCGTGCCTGACCGGCGACTACCTCGAGCGCGGGATCACGCGCCTGCACGGGTTCGCGCGCGAGCTGGTGGCCGAGGACGCCGACCAGCTGATCCCGATCCCGCCGGGCCTCGGGCGCCTCGGCGTCCTCGCCGAGCCGACGTCGATCTGCGCCCGCGCGCTCCGGCACGCGCGGACGATCGGCGGCCGCCAGCCGTGGGAGCTCCGGCGCGCGCTCGTCGTCGGCGCGGGCGCGATCGGGCTCCTGACCACGTACCTGCTGCGCCTCGACGGCGTCGAGGTGTGGACGGCGTCGCTCGAGCCGAAGGACGAGCTCGTCGAGGCGGCCGGGGCGCGCCACGTCGCCGCGCCGGACGTGCCGTTCTCGGAGCTCGGCCGGTTCGACCTCGTGGTCGAGGCGGCGGGCGACGCCCAGCTGATGGCCGACAGCCTCGGTCTGCTCCGTCGCAGCGGCGTCGCCTGCCTGCTCGGCGTCGACGGGCGCGAGCAGACCGTGGGCGTCGACGGGCGCGTGCTCGGCATCGACACCGTCCTCGAGAACCGCGTCCTCTTCGGCAGCGTCAACGCCCACCGGCAGGACTGGCTCGCCGGCGTCGAGGCGCTGGACCGCGCACGGCAGCGCTGGCCGGGCGCGCTCGAGTCCTTCGTCCGGCTCCGCGTGCCGCTCGACCGCTTCCGGGACGCCTTCGCCGAGCGGCACGGCAAGGCGACGCTCGTCGTCTCCGACCGCTAGCGTCGTGCCGTGACCGCCTTCGAGACCGCGTGGAACCGCAGCTTCGGCGTCCGCCGCCCCGAGCGGATCGTCTGCGTCGGCCGGAACTACGCCGCGCACGCCGACGAGGAGGGCGCCGAGCTCCCGCCCGCGCCGCTCCTGTTCGCGAAGCTCGCCAACACGGTGGTCGGGCCGGGCGAGCCGATCGTGCTCCCCGCCGGGTCGAGCCACGTCGACGCCGAGGCCGAGCTCGCGCTCGTGATCGGGCGCCAGGCCCGCCGTGTCTCGCCCGAGCGCGCCGCCGACGTGCTCGCCGGCTACACGGCCGCCAACGACGTGAGCGCGCGCGACTTCCAGTACGGCGACGGGCAGTGGTTCCGCGGCAAGGGCTACGACTCGTTCTGCCCGATCCAGCCGGAGGTCGCCCCGCTCGAGACGCTCGAGCCCGCGCTCGACGTCCGCCAGGTCCTCAACGGGACGGTGCTGCAGGACGGCAACACGCGCGACCTCATCTTCGGGATCGCTGCGCTCGTCGCCTACGTCACCGACGTGGTCACGCTCGAGCGCGGCGACGTGATCCTCACCGGGACGCCCGACGGCGTCGGCTACTACCGCGACCCGCGCGTCACGCTGCGGGCCGGCGACGTCGTCGAGGTCAGGGTGGACGGCGTCCCGCCGCTCGCCAACCCCGTCGCCGCCGCGTGAGCGAGCGGTTCCTCGTCACCGGCGCCTACGGCTGCATCGGGGCGTGGATCCTGCGGCAGCTCGTCGACGAGGGCGTGGAGGTCGTCGCCGCGGACGCCGGCACGGACGACCGCCGCGTCGCCGCCCTGCTCGGGCCGGAGGAGCGCAGCCGGATCGCGTTCGTCCGGGCGGACGTGTCGCAGCCCGACGACGTGCGCGCCCTGTTCGAGCACGGGCCGACGCACGTGATCCACCTCGCCGCGCTGCAGGTGCCGGCGTGTCGCGCGGACCCGGTCCGGGGCGCGCAGGTGAACGTGGTCGGCACGACGACGCTGCTCGCGGCGGCCGCCGCGGCCGGGCTCCGCACGCCGTTCGTCTACGCGAGCTCGGCGGCCGCCTTCGCCGCGGCGGACGGCGGCGAGCGAGCCGTCGGGGCACCCCGACACGCACTACGGCGTGTACAAGCTCGCGAACGAGGAGTCGGCGCGGGTGTTCGCCGCGGAGACGGGCCTCGCGAGCATCGGGCTCCGGCCGTACGTCGTGTACGGGCCGGGCCGCGACCAGGGGCTCACGTCGGCGCCGACGCTGGCGATGGAGGCGGCGGCCCGGGGCGACGGCTACGTCCTGCCCTACAGCGGGCGCAGCCAGCTGCAGTACGCGCCGGACGTCGCGGCCGCGTTCGTGGCCGCGGCGCGCGCGGACGCGACCGGGGCGGACGTCGTCAACGTCCCCGGCGTGACCGCCTCGGCCGAGGACGTCGTCGCGGCGATCGAGCGCGCGGTCCCGAGGTGACCGGGCAGGATCGAGGTGACGGGGCCGCCGCTGCCGTTCCCGCCCGAGCTCGATGCGAGCCGGTTCGCCGAGGTCGTGGGCGCGGTCGCGCTGACCCCGCTCGAGGACGGGGTCGCCGCGACCATCGCGCACTTCCGGCGCGCCGCCTGAGGTCAGCGGTACTGCACCTGCTCGCGCCGCCCCGACTCGGCCGACCGCACGATCGCGTCGCACACCTCCGCGGCGCGGTACCCGTCCTCGAACGTGGCCCCGTGCGGCGCCACGTCGCCGTCCTCGCGGATCGCGGTCAGGAAGTGGTGGAGCTCGTGCACGAACGTGTGCTCCCAGCCGATGATGTGGCCGTGCGGCCACCAGTGCTGCCAGAACGGGTGGTCGGCCTCCGAGACGAGCACGCGCCGGAAGCCCTGGGCCCGCTCGCCGGGCGTCGAGCCGACGAAGTGCACGTCCAGCTCGTTCAGCCGCTCCAGGTCGAACGCGATCGAGCCCTTCGAGCCGTTGATCTCCCAGGTGAACGCGTTCTTGCGACCCGGGCAGAAGCGTGACGCCTCGAGGGTCCCGACTGCGCCGTTCTCGAACTCGACGGCCGCCTCGAACGCGTCGTCGACGTCGCGGCCCTCCTTGAACGTCTTCGTCGTCCCCGCCACCGAGGCGACCTCGCCCACGAGGTAGCGGGCGAGGTCGATCACGTGGGCGCCGAGGTCGCCCAGCGCGCCCGAGCCGGCCAGCGAGCGGTCGAAGCGCCAGACCTCGTCGTCGATGTCGCCCCATTCCTGGAGGTACGCGCCGCGGAAGTGGTAGATCTCGCCCAGCTCGCCGGCCTCGAGCAGCTCGCGCGCCAGCCGCACCGCCGGGACGAAGCGGTAGTTGAAGGCGCACATGTGCTTCACGCCGGTCGCCTGCACCCGCTGCCAGACGTCGTAGCTCTCGTCGGCGGTGCGGGCGAGCGGCTTCTCGCAGATCACGTGCTTGCCGGCCTCGGCCGCGGCGATCGAGGGCTCGGCGTGGAGGTTGTTCGGCCCGCTGTTGTCGAAGAGCGTGATGCCCGGGTCGGAGACGAGCTCCGCCCAGTCCGTGACGTAGCGCTCGAAGCCGAAGCGTCGCGCGGCCTCGGCAACGGCGTCCTCCGAGCGGCCCGCGATCGAGACGAGCCGCGGCCGCAGCGGCGGCGGCCACGTCATGTACGCGAGCGTCCTGTACCCGTTCGCATGCGCCTTCCCCATGAAGGCGTAGCCCAGCATCCCGACGCCGATCTCCGGCACGTCCCCGCCGCCGCCGGCGGCGCCCATGGTGACGAAGCCGACCTTGGTCTCCTCGGCCATCGCTACTGCCTCTCGTACGCGGCGTCGAAGGCCACGGCGGACGGCGTGAAGTCGGAGCGCCGCACGAACGCGAGCGCGTCCTGCGCGCCCCATTCGCGGTCCATCCCGGCGTCCTCCCACTCGATCGAGAGCGGCCCCTCGTAGCCGATGCGGTTGAGCGCCCGGAAGACCGACTCGAAGTCGACGTCGCCGTGCCCGGGCGAGACGAAGTCCCAGCCGCGCCCGGCCTCTCCGAAGTTCAGGTGCCCGCCGAGGATCGAGCTCCGTCCGTCGAGGTACTTGCGGGAGTCCTTGACGTGGACGTGGTAGATCCGGTCGGCGAACTCCTCGATGAAGGCGGCCGAGTCGAGCGACTGGTGCGCGAAGTGGCTCGGGTCGAAGTTGATGCCGAAGCCCTCGCGCCGGTCGATCGCGTCGAGCGCCTTCCGCGTCGTGACGAAGTCGTAGGCGATCTCGGTCGGGTGCACCTCGAGCGCGAAGCGGACGCCGACCTCGTCGAAGACGTCGATGATCGGGTTCCAGCGGTCGGCGAAGTCGCGGTAGCCGGCCTCGACCGAGTCGAAGTCGTTGGGCGGGAACGAGTAGAGCAGGTGCCAGATCGACGAGCCGGTGAAGCCGTTGACGACGTCGACGCCGAACCGGGCGGCGGCGCGTGCCGTGTCCTTCACCTTCTCGGCCGCGCGCTGCCGCACGCCCTCGGGGTCGCCGTCGCCCCAGACGTCCGGCGGCAGGATCGCGCGGTGCCGGTCGTCGATCGGGTCGCAGACGGCCTGCGCCGACGAGGTGCGTCGAGATCGCGAGGCAGCGGAGGTTGTGCTGGGCGAGCAGCTCGCGCTGGCCGTCGGCGTAGGCGTCGTCCGCCAGGGCCGCGTCCACGTCGAAGTGGTCGCCCCAGCAGGCGAGCTCGAGGCCGTCGAAGCCCCACGCGGCCGCCTTCTCGGCCAGCGTCGCGAGCGGCAGGTCGGCCCACTGGCCGGTGAAGAGCGTCACGGGTCGTGCCATGTCTCGTCCCTCCTCAGTGGATGGCGGAAGGTGCGGTGATGCCGCGCGAGGCCAGGATCAGGTTCACGCCCGCAGCCTCGTACTCGCGGGCCGTCTCGGCCGGCAGGCCGTCGTCGACGATGAGCGCTTCGAGCTCGTCGAGGCGGGCGATCGAGAGCAGCGCCGACAGGCCGAACTTCGTCGAGTCGAGCGACGCCACGGTGCGCTGCGACGACGCCATCGCCGCGTGGACGGTGTCGGCGAGCGCCCGCCGGGTCGTGGTGAGGCCCTGCTCGAGCGTCACGCCGGCGGCCGAGACGAACGCCGTCTCGATGTTGAGCCCGGCGATGAACTCGGCCGACCAGCGCCCGCCGATCATCCGCAGCGTCTGGTCGACCTCGCCGGGGACGACGACCATGTGGATCTGCTGCGCCTGCAGCTCGAGCGCGATCGCCGGCGAGTTCGTCACGAGCGTGAGCGACCGCGGCGGGTGGCGCTCGAGGTGCCGCGCGAGGACGAGGTTCGTCGTCGACGCGTCGAGGAACACGGTCGAGCCGTCCTCGACGAACTCCGCCGCATGGACGGCGATCGCCTCCTTCTCCGGCAGCGCCTGCCACAACCGCTTGGCCCAGTCGGTGGCGACCTGGATCCGCGTCGACCGGCTGTCCGCCGGGCGAGCGCCGCCGCGCACGCGCTCGATCAGGCCGTCGGCGGCGAGCCGCTCGAGGTCGCGGTGGACGGTGATCGCCGAGACGCCGTAGTCGCGGGCGAGCTCCGCCACGGACGCGCCCCCGTCGCGCTGGATGCGCTCGAGGATCCGCGACCGGCGGACGTCGGCAGGCACGGCTCAGCCCGCCGCCGGCGCCGACACGAGCGCGAGGTAGCGCTCGGCGACGAGGTCGGCGAACGCGGGGTCGTTGACGTGGGTGTCGACGAGCTCGAGCGGGATCTCGGGCCGCAGCCGCGCGCCGAGCTCGTCCAGGAACGCGGCGTCCGCCTCGGGGTACCAGAGGTCGCCGCCCTCGACGTCGGCGAGCGAGAAGCCCTGCGTCGGCGCGACGACGCGCACCGGGCCGCGCGCCTCGTTCAGACGCTCGGCGACGGTGCGTCCGAGCTCCGCCATCTCGTCCGGCTCGAGGCGCACGAGCGTCGCGACCGGGTTGTGGAAGTAGCTGCGCCGCCCGCGGAAGCGCTCGGGCACCGTCTCGCGCGCGCCCTGGTTGAAGAAGTCGGCGCAGCCCGGGACGACGACCTGGGGGACGCCGTGCGCGCCCGCGGCCCGCAGGCGCTCGCGCGGCGGCGTGTGCAGCCCGTCGAGCACGGCGTTCGCCAGCTCCGAGAGCGTGTAGTCGATCACGCCCGCGATCGCGCCGGCCGCGACGAGGTTCTCCATCGCCGGCCCGCCGACCCCGTTGGCGTGGAAGATCACCGGCTCGTGTCCCGCCGCCTCGAGCGCCTCGCGGATGCGCATCACCGCCGGCGTGGTGTGGCCGAGCATCGTGATCCCGACCGTCCGGGCCCCGAGGTCCCGCACCGGGCCGCTGCCGTTCCTCGCCATTCCGACCACGGCGGCGGCGGCGTTGTCGAACACCGCCCGTGCGATCGGGTTCAGCCCGAGGATGTCGACCACCGAGTGCATCACGACGACGTCGCCCTCGCCGACGAAGGGGCCGAAGGCGCGTCGTCCCGATGCGCTGGGGGAGACGATGAGCTTCGGCACGCCGACCGGGAGCGCGTGCATCGCTGCCGCGCCGAGCAGCGCGCCCTCCGCGCCGCCGAGGCAGAGCACGCCGTCGATCCGACCTTCGAGCCAGAGCCGCAGGCAGACCGCGCGCACGCCCTCGAGCATCAGCTCCACCGCCGCGCCGCGGCTCCCGGCGGCCCGGATCCGCTCGAGGTCGTGGCCCGCCTCCCGCGCGACCTGCTCCCGGCTGACGTCGGCCTCCGTGCCGGGCTCGCCGAGGATCCCGGAGTCGATCACGACAGCGCCGGCCCCGAGCGCCGCCAGCCGCTCGCGGACGTAGGCGATCTCGTCGCCCTTCGTGTCGAGCGTGCCGATCAGCGCGATCCGGGGCGCGTCCGTCATGCGCGTTCGCGCCACTCCCGCGTGTGCACCTCCACCGGTGCCTTCTGGAACTCCTCGAGCGCCGCGGCCAGGTGCTCGGCGTAGAGGTCGTAGGTGCGCTGCCCCTTCTCCGCGGTCGCCCGCATGCGGGTTCCCGATCACGCCGCTCGGTGTGAAGTCCTCGTGGTCGGTCGGGAACAGGAAGTACTGGTACCCCTGGAACTCGACGTCGGGCGCGCCGTCGAGCTTGACGAAGCCCTCGGGAAACCAGTCCGGCTTCTTCACCTTCTGGTTGACCGCGCGGTCCATGCGGACGAGGTCCTCGTCGTACGCCAGGATCTGCGCGGTCTCGAGCTCGCTCGAATGCCAGCCGGGCGTTTCCTCGGGCGGGTTCTCCATCACGCCGTCGATCAGCCCCATGTAGCGCTCGGCGTAGAGCTTCGAGAGCACGACGAACGCCCCCGTGTCGTAGCGGAGCCGGCGCAGGAGCGGGTCGCAGATCTTCGTGTTCGAGCCGTGGTTGTTGACGAACACGATCCGGTTGAAGCCGTGGTGGATCAGCGACCGGCCGACGTCGTACCAGAGCTCGAGCAGCACCTGCGAGCGGACGGTGATCGTGCCGGTGCCGGCGCCCGGCTCGTACATGTGCTGCGGCGAGTAGCCCATCCAGACGCAGGGCGTGTAGAGCACCTGCGCCCGCTCGGCGGCCCGGCGCGTGATCTCGTCGGCCTGGATCGTGTCGGTCGCGAGCGGCAGGTGCGGGCCGTGCTGCTCCATGCTCGCGATCGGCACCATCACGATGTCCTTCTCGGCGAGGTAGGCCTGGATGTCCGGCGGCGCCGAGGTCGGCGAGGTTGTAGGAACGGAGCTCCATGGCGCTAGGCCGGCGTCGTCTGGCGGGCGCCGATGTGCCGCCGCAGCTCGTCGATCGACTCCTTGACGAAGCGGTCGTAGAGCGCATCCGGGACGGCTCCCGTGCCGTGGTCGCGGAGGAACTGCTCGAGACCGACGCTGGCGTCCGCCTCGGACGCGTCGGCGATCTCGGTCAGCTGCGAGACGCGGCTGCGGTCGACCGGGACCACGAACTCGACGGTGAGGTAGTCGTCGTAGCCGATCTCCTCGAGCGTGCCGATGAAGTCCGCCCAGTCGATCGCGCCCTGGCCGCACGGCATGCGGTTGTTGTCCGCCACGTGGACGTCGACGAGCTTCCCCGCCTCGGCGGCGGTCCGGAGCGCCTGCTTCCAGTCGGCCTCCTCGATGTTCATGTGGAAGATGTCGAGGCAGATGCCGCAGGTGCCGCCGACGTCCTCCGCGAGCGCGAGCGCCTGGTCGTGCCGGTTCAGGAAGTACGTCTCGAAGCGGTTGAGCGGCTCGAGCGCGAGGCGGACGCCCTTGTCCTCGGCGTACGCGTTGACCTCCTTCAGGCTGTCGATCGCCCACTGCCACTCGTCCTCGGGCGAGCCCATCGGGACGATCTTCCCGACCGTGGACGGGACGACGGTGAGCATCTTCCCGCCGAGCCCGGCGATGAGGTCGATCGTGTCCTTGCAGTACTGGATCGAGCCGATCCGGACGTAGCGGTCCTCGTGCAACAGGTCGCGGCCGCCGACCATGATCGTGACGGAGCCCCAGCACTCGAGCCCGTTCTCCTCGAGCAGCGAGCGCACCTGCGCGACGTCGTAGACCGCCGGCTCGCCCGCGATCTCGATCCCGTCGTAGCCCGCGCTCGCCAGCCGCGAGATCGTCGTCTCGATCGGCTCGGGCCGCATCCAGTTGTGCATCGACACCTTCAGTGCCATCGGTTCGTCCTCCTCGTCAGAGATCGAGCTTGCCGGGGTTCATGATCCGGTTCGGGTCGAGCACCTCCTTGATCCGTCGCAGCGGGTCGAGCGCGGCCCCGTGCTGTGCGCGCATGTACGGAGCGAGCTTCAGCCCGACCCCGTGGTGGTCGTTCATGACGCCGCCCGCACCGAGGATGGCGCGCACGCCGTCGTCCCAGATCCGGTCGTGGAGCGCGAGCGCGTCCGGGCCGCCGTCGGGGACGACGAAGCGGCCGTAGATCATCGTCCCCCACGGGTACCAGTGGCTGAGGTGGATCTTCATCGTCAGCCCGTCCGCCTCGTACGGCCGCATCGCCGCGCGTACGGCGGCGTAGACCTCCTCGATGCGCGCGTAGGTCGCGACCGCCTCGATCGTGCCCCAGATCGACGGCAGCGTGGGGTGGTGCGGCGGCTTGTAGAACTCGTAGCGGCGGCTCCACCAGGTCTCACCGAGGCTGCCGTCGAGCACGCGCGCGCCGGCGTCGCGGGCGAGCGCCAGCATCACCTCGGCCTCCGCGTCGGCGACGGCCGGCTCGCCCTCGAACGCGAGGACGGCCGTGGCGCCGTCGAGCTCCTCGCGGACGACCGGGCCGAGCGTCTGCCGGGTCGCGACCTCGTCGTAGAGGCGCACGACGGAGGGGCGCAGGCCGCGCGCGATCGCGGCTCGGACAGTGCTGATGCCCGTGCTCGACGTCGGCGAACGAGACCGCCTCGAACCGCCGCTTCGCCGGCAGGGGCGACGAGCTGCAGGGTGGCGCGAGTGATCACGCCGAGCGTGCCCTCAGAGCCGACGAAGAGCTGCGTCAGCTCGGGGCCGACGGCGTGGCGGGGGACCGGGACCGTGTCCACGATCTCGCCGGTCGGGAGCACCACGCGCAGCGCCGAGCAGGAGGTCCTCGATCTTGCCGTACCGCGTCGAGAGGACGCCCGAGCCGCGGGCCGCGACGTAGCCGCCGACCGTGGCGAGGTCGACCGAGGCGGGGTAGTGCGGCAGCATCAGCCCGCGGGCGTTGAGCTCCTGCTCCAGCCGCAGGCCGTTCACCCCCGCCTCGGCCGTCACGGTGAGGGACGTCTCGTCCACGTCGACGATCCGGTCGAGGCCCGTCAGGTCGAGCACGATCCCGCCCTCCGTGGGCACGGCGCCGCCCTGGCTGCCCGAGCCGCCGCCCCGCGGGACCACGGGGACGCCGAGCCGATTGGCGACCTCGATCGCGGAGACGACGTCGTCCTCCGACGAGGCGCGTACGACGACGTCCGGCACGCCCAGGGGGATCCCGCGGCGCGTGCGGCGACCGCCTTCCAGTAGGTGTCCGCTGCGTACTCCTCGAGGCCGTCGGTGACGACCGTGCCGTCGGTCAGCGCCGCCTCCAGCTCGCGCACGAGCTCCGGGAGTGCGGTTGACGTCACGCGCGGCTCCAGCCGGGGATCGTCCCCGCCGGCTCCTCGCGGAAGTCGGGCAGCCCCGCGAGCGCCTTCTCGGCGCCGGCCGGGTTGTAGAGCGCGAGCAGCCGCATCGGCTGCCAGCCGGTGTTTTGCGTCGAGTGGAAGACGGCCGTCGGGACGTAGATCGTCGAGCCGGCCTGCACCGGGAACGGCGCCTCGTCGGCGACCATCTGCTCGCCCTCGCCGGAGAGGACGTAGAGCACCTCCTCCGACTCCGGGTGGTTGTGCCGGTCGTGGCCCTTCCCGGGCAGGAGCACGACCTCGCCGAGCGTGAGCCCGGCGCCGGTCTCCGAGTCGGGCGAGACGAGCCACTTGATCGAGCCCCACTCGAACGTCTGTGTGGGCAGCGAGTTCGGATCAACCGCCGGCACGGGCCTCCCCTTTCACCTCGATGGACTTGAAGCGGCGCATCGTCTCGGTCATCGCGACCTCCGTCGGAAGCCGCTCCATCGACGAGGCGCCGAAGAAGCCGACGACCCCCTCGGTGCGCTCGAGCACGTAGGCCGCGTCCTCCGGCTCGGCGATCGGGCCGCCGTGGCAGAGGACGAGCACGTCGGGGTTCGACCTCGACGGCCGCGTCGCGCATCGCCTGCACGAGCTCCACGCACTCGTCCAGCGTCTTGGCGGTCTCCGCGCCGATCGCGCCGCCGGTCGTGAGGCCCATGTGCGGGACGAGCACGTCGGCGCCCGCCTCGGCCATCGCGCGCGCGTCCTCCGGCGTGAAGACGTAGGGCGCGGTCAGGAGCCCGAGCTCCGCCGCCTCGCGGATCATCTCGACCTCGAGCGCGTAGCCCATGCCGGTCTCCTCGAGGTTCTGGCGGAAGACGCCGTCGATGAGGCCGACCGTCGGGAAGTTCTGCACGCCGGAGAAGCCGAGCTCGCGGAGCTCGCGCAGGAAGACCGCGCATGAGGCGGAACGGATCGGTGCCGCAGACGCCGGCGAGCACGGGCGTCTCGCGCACGATCGGCAGCACCTCGCCGGCCATCTCGACCACGATCGCGTTGGCGTCGCCGTACGGCAGGAGGCCGGCGAGCGAGCCGCGACCCGCCATCCGGTAGCGGCCGGAGTTGTAGATGATGATCAGGTCGGCGCCGCCCGCCTCGGCGCACTTCGCCGAGAGGCCGGTGCCGGCGCCGGCGCCGATGATCGGGCTCCCGGCCTCGACCTGCGCGCGCAGCCGGGCGAGGGCCTCGTCGCGGGTCATGCGCGCGCTCCCACGAGCTCGTGCAGCCGCTCCGCCATCGCCGCCGCGAACGCCGGGTCGTTGACGTCCGTCTCGAGCTCGCGCACGTCGACGCCCGGGTCGAGCTCCTCGCGGAGCGCGCCGACGAGCGCCGCGTCCGCCTCGGGGTCGTGGAACGGCTGCCCCTCGACGGCGATCATCGAGACGCCGCGCAGCGGGACGAAGAGCGTCAGCGGCCCCGTCGCGGCGTTCAGCTTGCGCGCGATCCGCCGACCGAGCTCGGCGCACTCGTCGGGCGTCGTCCGCATGAGCGTCACCGTGGGGTTGTGCTCGTAGAAGAGCCGGTCGCGGAACCGCTCCGGCACGGAGTCGCGGCGGGCCGAAGTTGACCATGTCGAGGGCGCCGAGCGAGACCACCTGCGGAAGGCCGAGCTCGCCCGCGGCCTCGAGCCGGTCGGGCCCGGCGGAGAGGACTCCGCCGACGAGGTCGTCGGCGAGCTCCGTCGTGGTCACGTCGAGCACGGCCGAGATGAACCCGCCGCGCATGAGCGCCTCCATCGACTGCCCGCCCGTGCCCGTGGCGTGGAACACGAGCACCTCGTAGCCGAGCTCCTCCAGCCGCTCGCGCGCGGCCGTGACGCAGGGCGTGGTGACGCCGAACATCGACGCCGCCGACGAGCGGCTTCCCGCTCTCGACGTCGGGCGGCTCGGCCGTCGCCATCCCGGCGATCGCCGCGGCGGCGTTGGAGAGGATGCGCGCGGAGACGGCGTTGATCCCCGCGATGTCGACGACGGAGTAGGTCATCGTCACGTCGACGGCGCCGACGTAGGGCCGCGTGTCGCCGGAGGCCATCGTCGAGACCATCAGCTTCGGGACGCCCACCGGCAGCGCACGCATCGCCTGCGTCGCGATCGCGGTTCCGCCGGAGCCGCCGAGCGCGAGGATCCCGTCCAGCCGGCCCTCCTCGTGCAGGCGCCGGACGACTTCCTCCGCGCCGCGCGCCATCGCCTCGACGGCGGCGCCGCGGTCGCCGTACTCGGCCCGGGCGACCTCGCCGCGCGGGATGTCCGGCTCGATCGACGGCTCGTTCACGCCGACGTCCACGAGCAGGACGTCCACGCCGTGCCCGCGCAGCCGGTCGCGCAGGTAGCGCGTACTCGTGGCCCTTCGTGTCGAGCGTCCCGAGGAGCACGACCGTCGCCACTACGCCGCCTCCACCCGCGTCACCCCGAGGTACCGCTGCTGCGCCACGGGGTCGGCGGCGATCGCAGCGGCCGTCGTCTCGGTCGCGATCTCGCCGGCGACCATCACGATCTGCCGCTCCGCCAGCGCAGTCGCGACGCCGAGGTTCTGCTCGATCAGCAGGAGGCCCATCCCGGCCGCGACGAGCTCCTTGCAGGTCTCGACGAGACCCTCGACGATCGTCGGCGCGAGCCCTTCCGACGGCTCGTCCATGAGCAGCAGCTTCGGGCTGCCCAGCAGCGCGCGGGAGATGGCGAGCATCTGCTGCTCCCCGCCCGAGAGCTGCGCGCCGCCGACGGACTTCCGCTCGGCGAGTCGCGGGAACAGCTCCCAGATCGCCTGCTTCGTCCACCGGCCGCGGTCGCGGCGGCCGAGCATGTCCAGGTGCTCCTCGACGGTGAGCGAGGGGAAGAGGCGCCGGCCCTGGGGCACGTAGCCGATGCCCGCTCCAGCGATCCGGTACGGCGGCCGGCCCATGAGCTCCTCGCCGTCGAAGCGGACGGAGCCCTGGGCCTGGGCCATCAGCCCCATGATCGCCAGGCAGAGCGTCGTCTTGCCCATGCCGTTCCGGCCGATGACCGCCACCGGCTCGACGCCCATCTCGAACGACACGCCCTGCAGGACCCGGGCCCGCCCGTAGAAGGCCTCGAGGTTGCGGACGGCGAGGAGCGGCTCAGCCATCGCCGTCCCCGTCCTCGGGCGCGTAGTGCGCCCGCCCGAGATAGAGGTCGTGCACGAGCTCGTTCGCCCGAATCTCCGCCGGGGTCCCCTCGACGATCACCCGGCCGTCGTGCATCATCGTCACCCGCTCGGCGACGGTGAGCGCGACGTCCATGTCGTGCTCGATCAGGATCAGCGTGATCTCGCGGTCGAGCGCGAGCAGCAGCTCGGTGAGGAGCACGCGCTCCCCGCGCGACAGGCCGGCTGCCGGCTCGTCGAGCATCATCAGCTTCGGGTCGCCCGCCCGCGCCATCGCCACCTCGAGCTGACGCTGCTCGCCGTGGGAGAGCGAGGCGACGAGCGTGCCGAGCTGGTCCTGCAGGCCGACGCGCTCGGCGAGCTCCCGCGCCCGCTCCCGCATCGGCAGGTCCTTCGAGGCCAGGCGCACGGGCCTGAGGTGCCCGTCTCGCACGCCCAGCACCGCGAGGTAGAGGTTGTCCTCGACGCTCAGTCCGAGGAACAGGCGCGAGGTCTGGAACGTCCGCGTCAGGCCCATCCTGGCGCGCTTCCGGGCCGGGACCACCGTCACGTCCCGGCCGAACAGCTCGACCGTCCCCGAGGTGGGCTGGAGCTCACCCGAGACGAGGTGGAAGAGCGTCGTCTTGCCCGCGCCGTTGGGGCCGAGGATCGCGCGACGCTCTCCCGGGAACACGTCGAGGTCGACGTCGTCGCACGCGCGGACGCCGCCGAAGCGCCGGCCGATCCCCCGCAAGCGGAGGATCGGCTCGGCGCCGTCGGCCTGGGCGGCGGCGGACGCTGTCGCTGGGACGGTCATCAGCGGTCGCAGTCCGGGTCGATCAGCCTCCTCCACCCTGCTGCGTCCACGAAGGCGGATCCGCCTTCTCGCACTTCGGGTTCTCCCGGTCGGGCGACGGCGTGTCGCCGCTGAAGAAGCCGCCGAACGTCTGGTCGACCTGCGGGATCGTCTTGATCGTCTTCGCGTCGGGCACCCCGTCGCCGGTGGAGTCCGCGCTGATCTGCTGGAGGAAGTTGTCCATGATCGCCTGGCGGTTCTCGTCGAGCTTGATCGGCCCGAGCGGGGCGTCGAGCTCGAGGTTCGCCAGCGCCTCGCGGAACGCCGCGTGGTCGTCGGAGAGATCGCCGTCGACCTGCTCGAGCCCCTCGGCGATCGCCTGCATCGCGGTGTAGTAGCCGTAGGCGAACACGCTCGAGGCCGTGCCGGCGAGATCCGGGTACGCCTCGGCGAGCCCGTCCGCGTACTCCTTGTACTCGGGCTTGTCGGAGTCGCCCGCGGTCATGCCGGCCGTGACGACGCCCACGACCCGGTCACCCAGCTCCTTCAGGATCACGGGGTCGGTCATGAAGACGCCGCCCATGATCTGGTCGGCCAGGTTGCCGCGCAGCTGCTCGTACTGCCGCACGAACGCGACCGTCCCGGTGCCGCCGACGCCCATGAAGAAGCCGTCGACGTTCTCCGGGATCTGCGTGATGTAGGAGGAGTAGTCCTCCTCGCCGAGCGGCGGCCAGAGGCGCTTCGACACGTTGCCGCCGATCGAGCAGAACTCGGCGACGAACCCGGCGATCTGCGAGTACGGGAAGTCGTAGTCGTCGCCGATCGTGACCACGTTGCGCCAGCCGAGCTCGTTGTAGGCGTAGTCGCCGAGACCTGCGGTCCACTGCGTCCCGTCGTTGTGGAAGCGGAAGAAGTTCGGCGACTGCACCTTCAGCGTCGTGTCCTGCGCGCCGGAGATGCCGTTCACGAACGTGACGCCGGGCTGCTCCTTGGAGTAGTTCGCCACGGCGATGCCCTCGCTGCCCGAGAGCGGGCCGACGAGGATGTCCACGTTCTCCTGCTCCACGAGCCGGCGGGCTTCCTCGACCGCCTTGTCGGGTGTGGAGTCGGAGCCGCCGTAGACGATCTCGATCGTCTTGCCGGCGATGGTGGCGTTGTTGACCCCTTCCTTCGGGTCGCCGCTCTTCGGAGTCGCACCGCGCTCGATCAACGGCAGCATCGCGCCGCCCCAGGTCTGCCCCTCGAACGGGGCGAAGCCGCCCTCGTTGTTGGAGAAGATCCCGATCTTGATCGTCCCGCCCTCGGCCGCACCGGTGCCGGTGGCGGCGGCCGTGTCGCCGGCTGCCTCGTCGTCGTCGTCCCCGCCGCAGCCTGCGGCGATCGCGGCGAGCGCGAGAACGAGCACGGCGAGCAGGATGAAGAGCCGTACGGGCCGGCCCTCTTCCCGGTCTCGCATCGTTTCTCCTTTCGGAACTTGCCGGTTGCCCGGCGCGGGGCCGGGAAGGTCGGAGTCGGAGTCGTCGTAGGGGTGCGTGGCGTGTTCCTCCTTCGGTCCGGGGTCAGGGGATGGGGGGCGGCTCGGCCGTCGCAGGGGGCTCGTACGCGAGGCGGCGCCGCAGGCGGGTCGAGAGGGACTCCCAGATGCCCATCAGGCCGCCGGGAGAGACGAGGACGATGGCGAGGAAGATCAGCCCCACGACGGTGTTGAAGCGTGCGCCGATCACCTCCACGCCGCGGATCCAGTTGTCGAGCGCGACGAATGCGAACGCGCCGACCCAGGCTCCCTCGAGCCGGAAGAGCCCGCCGATGACGGCGATCACGAGCACGTCGATGGTCTGCGCCAGCGAGATCGATCCGGGCGAGATGCGCGTGTTCCACCAGACCGAGAGGATTCCCGCGAGGGCGGCGACGAAGGCGCCGAGGCCGAAGGCGACCGTGCGCAGGAGCAGCACGTTGTAGCCGAGCGCGCGCATGCGGGACGGGTCGTCGCGCACGCCCTGGAACGCGAGCCCGAGCGGCGTCCGGGCGACGTACCGGAGCAGGGCGTAGACGCCGACGGAGGCCAGCAGCGCGACGTAGAAGAGGCGGCCCGGGTCCTGCAGCGGGTTGCCGATCACGGCCGGCGGGTGGACGTTGTTGATGCCGCCGAACCCGGAGAGCTCGGTCACCTGCGCGAAGAAGTAGTAGACGAGCACCGCGAAGGCGAGCGTGATCATGAGGAAGTAGATCCCGTAGCTCCGGCTCGCGATCGCGCCGAGGAAGAGGCCGACCGCGGTCGCGACGACGATCCCGGCGACGGTCGCGACCCACGGGTTCCACGCGAGGTCCGAGCCGCCGTCCGCGGCGACGAGGTTCGCCATCGTGAACCCCGCGATGCCGTACAGGGCGACCTGGCCGAGCGAGACGATCCCGACGTAGCCGGCGAGGAAGATGAGGCTCACCGCGGCGATGCCGAGCCACAGTCCCTTCGTGAGCACGGCGCTGAGGTAGTACTCGCTGAAGAGGAGCGGCGCCAGCAGGAGGACGGCGAGGACGATCAGCCCCGGCGCCCACTCGAGCGCACGCGTGCGGGTCACGCCGGCCTCCCGAAGAGCCCGAGCGGGCGGACGGCGAGCACGAGCACGAGCAGCCCGAAGATCAGCAGCACCGAGTAGTTCGTGTAGCCCGCCGGGAGGTAGACGTCGCCGTAGGCGTCGACGAGGCCGAGCGCGAGCGCGCCGATGGCCGCTCCGCCCAGGCTGCCCATGCCGCCGATGATCACGACGATCAGCGCGGTCAGCAGGTACTGCGTGTCGTTGGCCTTGTCGACCGAGATCATCGTGCCGCCGAGCACGCCCGCGATCCCGGCGAGGAAGGCGCCGAGGAAGAACGAGATCGCGAAGACGACCTGGACGTTGATGCCGAGCGCGGAGACCATCTGCCGGTCGTCCACGCCGGCGCGGACGATCATCCCGAAGCGTGTGCGCTTGATCACGGCATAGAGCGCGAGCCCGATCACGATCGCCGACATCAGCACGAAGAGGCGGAAGAACGGATACGTGATGTCGTAGATCCGCAGCTGGACGGTCTCGGGCCAGCTGCTCGGCGGCGCGAGCTCCTGCGCGATGCCGCCGAAGTGGGCGAGCGCCTGGTCGGCGATGATCACGGAGATCGCGATCGTGATCAGCGCCTGACGGAGCTCCTGTCCCTGGTTCCAGCGCAGGAAGACCTGCTGCATCAGGAGACCCAGGACACCGATCGCGAGCGACGCCCCGACGAGTGGAACGACCCAGTCCGCGACGCCGGCCTGCGAGCTGCCGAAGGCCGACACGGCGTCGCCGCCGGTCATCCGCTCCTGCAGCTCGAACGCGAAGAAGCCGGCGAGCATGAAGAGCGACCCGTGCGCCATGTTCACGACCCGCATCAGGCCGAAGATGAGCGTGAAGCCGCTCGCGACCACGAAGTAGAGGCCGGCGAGCGTGAGCCCGTTGAGGCCGACGATCACGAACGTGCGGGGATCCTGTTGCGCCTTGTAGGCCACCCAGACGAGCCCGAAGAGGACGGCGGCCGCGACCGCACCGCGGACGGCCAGCGTCGCGGGGGTTCCCGAGAGCAGGCGCCGTTGCAGGGGCACCTCTCGCCCAGCCGCCTGTGGTGAAAGGTTCTGCAAGAACTGCGCGCGAACGTAACGTCTTCTTTCATTCGCTGTCAAGCCACGACCGACGCCGTACGCTGTCCGCGATGACGCTCCGCGAGCGGCTCGCCGAGATCCTCCCGTCGTCGCAGGTGAGCGTGGGCGACTCGGTCCTCGACGGGCACAGCCGCGACCTCGGCTACCACGACGCGCGGCTGCCGGATGCGGTCGTCTACCCGGAGTCGACCGCGGACGTGTCGCGCGTGCTCGCCTGGGCGAACGCCGAGTCGGTGCCGGTGACGCCGTTCGGCGCGGGCACCTCGCTCGAGGGCCACGTCATCCCCGTGGCGGGCGGGATCTCGCTCGACCTCTCGCGGCTCGACCGCGTGCTCGCCGTCCGTCCCGCCGACCTCCAGGCGGACGTGCAGGCCGGCGTCCTGCGCAGCGCGCTCAACGCGGCGGCCGCCGGCGCACGGCCTCTGGTTCACCGTCGACCCCGGCGCCGACGCGAGCATCGGCGGCATGGCCGCGACGAACGCGTCCGGGACGACCACGGTGCGCTACGGGGCGATGCGCACGAACGTGCTCGCGCTCGAGGTCGTGCTCGCCGACGGCAGCGTGATCCGGCCGGGGTCGCGGACGGTCAAGACCTCCGCGGGCTACGACCTGCGCTCGCTCTTCATCGGCAGCGAGGGGACGCTCGGCGTCATCACCGAGCTGACGGTTCGACTCTGGGGCGTCCCGGAGCACGAGGTCGCGGTCCGGCTCGCGTTCCCGTCGCTCGAGCACGCGTGCCGGTGCGCGGCCACGCTCGTCGCGATGGGCGTCGGCGTCCAGCGCCTCGAGCTGCTCGACGCGGCCACGATCGAGGCGGTCAACGCCTACAAGGGCACGGCCTTCGCGGCCGCGCCGACGCTGTTCGTCGAGCTCGCCGGGTCCGAGGCCGGCGTCGCGGGCGACGCCGCCGCGCTGCACGAGGTCGCGGCGTGGGAGGAGTGCCTCGAGATCGACGAGGCGAGGGAGGCCGAGGAGCGGTCACGCCTCTGGGAGGCGCGGCACCACGTGCTGTTCGCGCTGGTCAACGCGTCGCCCGGGAAGCGGCACCGCTCGACCGACGTCTGCGTGCCCGTGAGCGAGCTGCCCGCCGCGGTGGCCCACGCGCGCGCCCGGGCCGACGCGCTCGCGCTCGACGCCGCGATCGTGGCCCACGCCGGCGACGGGAACTACCACGTGCTCGTCATGTTCGACCCGGACGACCCGGACGAGCGCGCGCGCATGGACGAGCTCAGCTCCGACCTCGTCGCATGGGCGCTCGAGCGCGGCGGGACGTGCACGGGCGAGCACGGGATCGGCCTCGGGAAGATCGAGCACCTGGAGCAGGAGCACGGCGACCTGATCCCGCACCTGGCGCGGCTGAAGGCGGCGTTCGACCCGAACGGGATCCTGAATCCCGGGAAGGTCCTGCGCTAGGCGGTGTCGCGCAGGAAGCGCGCGATCCGCTCCCCGACCTCCTCGCCCGCGTCCTCCTGCACGAGGTGGCCGGCTCCTGCGACGAGCTCCGGTGGCCCGGCGCCAGGGATCAGCTCGGCCATGCGCTCCGCGGCCGTCGGCGGGAAGATCGGGTCGGAGTCGCCGAAGAGCACGAGCGTGGGCTTCTCCCACCGGCTCATCGCGTCGCGCACCTGCCGCATCGCCGGCGCGTTCGGGTGCTCCGGCTCGGCCGGCACATGCTCGGGGAACGCGACGACGCCGGCCTTCGAGGCCGCGTCCGGGTAGGGCCAGTCGTAGGCCGCGAGCACGTCCTCGTCGACGGGCCGAACACAGGAGATCCGAACGAGGCGCGACGGCTGCACGTCGGTGCCGACGTGCCGCATCAGCTCGCGGAAGCGGAGCCAGACCTCGGGCATGCGGCCCGCGCCGATCGCGGTGTTGAGCACGACGAGGCGGTCGAACCGGTCCGGCGCCTCGGTCGCGACGCGCATCCCGATCGGCCCGCCCCAGTCCTGGACGACGACGGTGATCCGGCGCAGGTCGAGCGCCTCGACGAGCGCGTGGATCGACGCCACGTGGCGGTCGTACGAGTACCACGCCTGGTCGGTCGGCTTGTCGGAGCGGCCGAAGCCGTAGAAGTCGGGCGCGACGACGCGCGCGGTCTCGGCCAGCGGCGGGATGACGCGGCGGTAGAGGTACGACCAGGTCGGCTCGCCGTGGAGGAGCAGCACCGGGTCGCCGGCGCCCTCGTCGACGTAGGCCATGCCCTCGTGCCGTCGCGCCTCCCAGGGGTAGCCCGGGAGCTCGCTCACTGCGGGAGGACGAAGAACGCGATCGCCGCGTACTGGCACAGCGCCGCGCCGACGACGAGCGTGTGGAAGACCTCGTGGTAGCCGAAGACGCGCGGCACGGGATCGGGGCGCTTGCACGCGTAGACCACGGCGCCGACGGTGTAGAGGAGGCCGCCGAGGGCGAGCAGCGTCGTCCCGGTCACGCCGGTGTCCCTGAAGATCTCCGGGAACGCGACGACGCCGACCCAGCCGAGCGCGAGCCCGATGGCCGCCGCCACCCACGTGGGGGCGTCGACCCACACGAACTTCTGGACGATCGCTGCAAGCGCGCCCGCCCACACGATCGCGAGCACGGCTCCAGCGCCAGCCGCCCTCGAGCACGAGCAGGCCGTACGGCGTATAGGTCCCGGCGATGAGGAGGTAGATCGCGGCGTGGTCGGCGCGGCGCATCATCCGGCGCGCCTTGGGCGCCCAGAGCACGCGGTGGTAGAGCGCGCTCGTGCCGAGCATGATCGCGACGCAGGCGCCGAAGACGGCTGCGGCGAGCCTGGGGACTCCGCCCGGCGCCGACCAGATGAGGACGACGGCGAGCGCGACGGCGGCCGGGAAGGACCACGCGTGCAGCTTGCCGCGCAGCCGTGGGCGCAGATCCAGCTCGAACGAGTTCATCACCCCGAGTATGGCGCGAACGGCCGCTGCGCGAGCGCAAATCCCGTCATCGCGAGCCCGACGACGCCGGAGACCGCGAACGCGAGCTCGGTGCCGCCGACCTCGACGAGCCAGCCCGAGAGCAGGCCGCCGATCGGCGCGAGGCCGGCGAAGGCGAAGAGGAACAGCGACATGACCCGGCCGCGGAGGTGGTCGGGCGCAGCCAGCTGGAGGATCGAGTTCGAGTTCGCCGTCCAGAGCGTGAACGCCGCGCCCGTGACGAACAGGAGCGCGGCCGCGGGCGGCGCGGAGGTCACCGTCGCGAGCAGGAGCATCGACACGGAGAAGCCGGCGGTGCCGCCGAGGAGCGCCTTCCAGCTCGCGCGGCCGAGCCCCGCCGAGAGCAGCGCGCCCACGAAGGCGCCGCCGCCGAACGCGGCCGACAGGAGCCCGAACACCTCCGGCCCGGCGTCGAGCGTCTGCGAGGCGAGCAGCGGCAGGATCACGTGGAAGTTGAAGCCGACGGTCGAGATCACGGCGACGGTCGCGAGCACCGCCCGCACCGCGGGCGTTCGTCGCACGTACGCGAACAGCTCGCGCACACCGCGGAGGAACGTGGGCGGGACGCCGCGCTCGAGCGGATGGAGCTCGCTCTCGCGCATGAGCAGGAGCCCGGTCAGCACGGCGAGGAAGCTGACGGCGTTGATCGCGAAGCAGACTCCGACGCCCGCGGCCGCGATCACGAGGCCGGCGATGGCGGGGCCGATCACGCGCGCGCCGTTGAAGAGCGACGAGTTCAGCGCGATCGCGTTCGGGAGCTGCTCGCGTCCGACCATCTGGTATGTGAGCGCCTGGCGGCTGGGCGCGTCGAAGACGAGGCCGACGCCGCCCGCGAGCGCGAGTGCGTAGACGAGCGCCACGTTCCCCGAGCCGGAGAAGGCGAGCGCCGCGAGCGCGATCGACACGACCATCTGCCCGGCCTGCGTCGTCATCACGAGCCGCCGGTTGTCGAGCCGGTCGGCGAGGACGCCGGCGTAGAGGCCGAAGATCGTGAACGGCGCGAACCGGCAGAAGGCGAGGAAGCCGACCGCGACAGCCGAGTCGGTGAGCGTGACGACGTACCAGGCGAGCGCCACGTTCTGCATCCAGGTGCCGGCGAGCGAGACGACCTGGCCGCCGAAGAAGAGGCGGTAGTTGCGGTGCATCCGGAGGCTGGCGAAGGTGCGGGCGTTGAGCCGCAGGAGCGCGGCGGTCACACGTCGACCTCGAGCAAGCGGGCCAGCGGCTCGAGCGCCGCGTCGACCGCGGCCAGCTCCGCGGGCTCGAGCTCCTGCAGGCGCGCCGCGAGCCAGGCCGTGCGCTGCGAGCGGATCCTGCGGAAGAGCGCTTCGCCCTCGTCGGTGAGCGCGAGCGCGTGGCGGCGGCGGTCGCCCGCGACCGGGTCGCGGCGGACGAGCCCAGCGGCCGCGAGCCGGTCGACGTGACCGGACATGCCCGCGGCGGACATGCGCTCCTGCGCCGCGAGCTCGGCGGCCGAGACGCCGGGCTGGCGCTTGATCGAGGCGAGGAGCGAGGCCTGGACGCCGCTCACGCCGAGGTCTGCGACCTCGCGCCGCAGCTCCCGGGCAAGCTTGAGCAGCACCGGCCGGAGGCGACCCGCAACCTCAACTTCATTGATCGTCAACATCGTTAACTACTCTAGCAGGAGCCCGTGGCGCGTCCTCGGCGTCTGGGCGGTGCTGCTCGCGCTCGCCGCCGCTGCGATCGCCCTTCTCCTCTTCGACGGGCTCGACGCCGAGGCGCGGGTGCCGCAGTCGGCGCGGACCGACTCGCAGCAGGTGGAGGAGCTCCTCGAGCGGCGGCTCCCCGAGGCACTGCGCGAGGACGTGGAGCTGCTCGTCCTCCGAGGCGATGACGTCGCGAGCGCGGCGCGCGCCTTGCGGGAGGCGGGCGTCGAGCCGTTGCCGGGGCAGGCGGCCGTGCGGCCGGACCGCAGCGCCGCGCTCCTCCCGTTCCGCCTCGAAGGGGCGCCGATCGAGGACGTGCTGCCGGCCGTCGAGCGCCTCGACGCCGAGGTCTACGGCGGCGCGATCGTCGACCGCGACTTCCAGGAGGTGTCGCAGAGCGACCTCCGCCGTGGCGAGGTGTTCGGCGTCCTGGCCGCGCTCGTGATCCTCCTGCTCGTCTTCGGCGCCTTCGTCTCGGCGCTGCTGCCGCTCGTCCTCGCGGGCGTCTCGATCGTCGTCTCTCTCGGGATCGTCGCGCTGCTCGCGCAGGCGGCGACCCTCTCGATCTTCGTCGTGAACATCGTCGCGGGGATGGGGCTCGCGCTCGGGATCGACTACGCGCTCTTCGTCGTCTCGCGCCTGCGCGAGGAGCGGGCGTCGGGACAGGGGCCGTCCGATGCGATGGCGGTCGTCGGCGCGACGGCGGCGCGGGCGGTCGCGTTCAGCGGCGTCGCCGTGGCTGTCGCGCTCTCGTCGATGCTCTTCCCGCCGGACTCCGTGCTGCGGAGCCTCGGCGCGGGCGCGTCGATCGTCGCCGTCGTCTCGGTGCTCGGGGCGCTGACGCTGCTCCCGGCGCTGCTCGGCCTGCTCGGCGACCGGATCGAGGCCGGCCGGCTGCCGTTCGGCGGCGGCACCGGGGAGCGCGAGGGCCGGTTCTGGTCGCGCGTGGCCGGCCTCGTGATGCGGCGCCCGCTCGTGGCGCTCGTCCTCTCCTCCAGCCTCCTCCTCGCGTGCGCACTCCCCGTGCTCGGGCTCGAGACCGGCTCGAGCGGCGTCTCGACCCTGCCCGAGCGGACGCCCGCGAAGCAGGGGTTCGAGCTCCTCGACGATGCGTTCTCGATCGGGCGGGAGAGCCCGGCGCTCGTAACGGTCGACGGACGCGCGCCGGAGGCGACGGCCCGGCTCGCGCGCGCCGTGCGGCCGGAGCGGGTGCTGCGGGCCGGCGACCTGACGCTGCTCGAGGTGCCGGTCGCGGGCGATCCCACGGGCGACGCGGCGACGGTCGCGGTGACGGACCTGCGCGAGACCGCGATCCCGGCGGCGCGCTTCCCGGCCGGTGTCGAGGTGCTCGTCGGCGGCGAGACGGCGTCGCACCTCGACTACGTCGCGCTCAACGACGCGGTGCGGCCCTGGGTCTTCGCCTTCGTGCTCGGGCTCAGCTTCGTGGTGCTGCTGCTCGCGTTCCGGTCGCTCGTCGTGCCGCTGAAGGCGATCGCGCTCAACCTCCTCTCGGTCGCCGCGGCGTACGGGCTGATGGTGCTCGTGTTCCAGCACGGCGTCGGCGGCCGGCTGCTCGGGCTCGACCGCGTGGAGACGCTCGAGGTGTGGGTGCCGGTGCTGCTGTTCGCGATTCTTTTCGGCCTCTCGATGGACTACCACGTGTTCCTCCTGAGCCGGATCCGCGAGCGCTACCTCGAGACGGGCGACAACGCCGGCTCGGTCGCGTTCGGGCTCGGGACGACGGGGCGGATCATCACCGGCGCGGCGCTGATCATCGTCGTCGTGTTCGTCGGCTTCGCGCTCGGCGAGCTCGTGATGTTCCAGCAGATCGGCTTCGGCGTCGCCGTCGCGCTGCTTCTCGACGCGACCGTCGTCCGCTCGGTGCTCGTGCCCGCCTCGATGCGCCTGCTCGGCGACTGGAACTGGTACCTGCCGCGCTGGCTCGACTGGCTCCCGCGCGTCGAGCTCGAGCGTGCGCCGGGTTGACTTCGCCGGCGCTTCGTCGCACGCTGGACGGGTCAACCGGCGCCATGCGGCGGCGCCCGGAACCTGGGGGTGTCGCATGCCGGATCCGAAGGTCGCCGATCTCGTTCTCGAGGGCGGCGGTGTCAAGGGCGTCGGGCTCGGCGGGGCGTACGTCGCGTTCCGCGAGGCGGGCTACACCGCCGCGAACGTCGCCGGGACGTCGGCGGGCGCCATCACGGCGGCGCTGATCGCGGCGAACTATCCGCCGGAGAAGCTCGAGCAGATGATCATGGAGCTCGACTACCGGCAGTTCGAGGACAAGGGCTGGGAGGACAAGCTCCCGCTCGTCGAGAAGACGACGAGCCTCCTCCTCGACCTCGGGATCTACGAGGGGACGCGCTTCCTCGAGTGGATGCGCGAGATGCTGGCCTCGCAGGGCGTGAAGACGTTCGGGGACCTCGTGCGCGACCCGAACGAGGAGAACCTGCGCTACAAGTACCGGCTGTCGGTGATCGCGTCCGACGTCACGAACCGGAAACTGCTGATCCTGCCGGAGGACGCGCCGACGCTCGGGATCGAGCCGGACGAGCTCGAGGTCGCGTACGCGGTGCGCATGTCGATGTCGATCCCGATCTTCTTCGAGCCGGTGCGGCACGTGAACCCGGAGACGAACGAGGAGCACGTGATCGTCGACGGCGGGATGCTCTCGAACTTCCCCGTCTGGCTCTTCGATGCGGCCCAGGGCGAGCCGCCGGAGTGGCCGACGTTCGGGATGCTCCTCGTCGAGCCCAAGCCGCGGGACCACCTCGGCAAGCGCATCGAGCCGCCGAAGAAGGAGCGTGGCGTCGGCGCGTTGATCGACTACCTCAAGTCGATGGCGCAGACGATGATGGCCGCGCACGACCGGCTCTACATCGAGCAGGCCGACTTCGCGCGGACGATCGCGATCCCGACGCTCGGCGTCGGCACGACCGAGTTCGACATCACCGAGCAGCGCCGGCGCGCCCTGTTCGAGTCGGGCCAGAAGGCCGTCCACGACTTCCTCGAGTCGTGGGACTTCGACGCCTACGTCGAGGAGTTCCGGCAGGGACGGGAGCATCGGCGCCGCCTCGCCGTCCTCGACCAGATGGGGAAGACGCCGGTCTAGGGCGTCGCGTCGACGTCGATCGAGACGATCGTCTCGGGACGGACGAAGCGGCCGGCGAGGAAGGGCCAGTCGCCTCGTCCGTCCCGCAGATAGCGCATCAGGGCCGTCGCCTCGGTGCGGGCGGCGGCCTCGTCCTCGTGCGTTGCGACCTCGATTCGCTCGCCGGTCGTGAGGCGGACGCCGACGCGGTGGAGCGGGAGGGCGACCGGAGCGGCGAACGCGGCGGGCGGAGGCTCCGGGCGTGGGCGAGCGTGCGCGAGCGGCTCGGGCTCCGGCTCGGGCGTCACGGGCGGCGGGTCGAGCGGCTCGGGCACGGGCGCGAGGCTCGGCGGTGCAGGCTCGTCCGCGAGGTTCACCGGCGCCGGTGCGAGCGTGACGGGTGGTGGGGAAAGCGGCGGCTGCACAGGTGCACTCCCCCGATCGGCGCGGGAAGGGGGACGGAGCATCACCCGGAAAGGTGGTTGTCGAATCGCCGATCTGCGACTAGGGCAGCTGCCACGCGCCGTCGGCGATCAGCGGCACGCGGCTCCCGTCGGCGCGGATGCCCGTCGCGTCGAGCTCGTCGGTCCCGATCATCACGTCGAGGTGGATCGTCGAGCGGTTGAGGCCGGCGCGGCCGGTCTCCGCAGGCCGCGTCTGGCTGTAGGCGGCGCCGAAGGCGAAGTGGGCCGCGGCGTTCTCGTCGAGCAGGGTGTTGTAGTAGACGCGTCCCGTCTGGCCGATGCGGGACGAGGCGTCGACGAGCGCGATCTCGCCGATCCGGCGGGCGCCCGCGTCCGTGTCGAGCTGGGCGGCGAGGAAGTCGCGCGCTTCGGGGTCGTCGGCGTCGAGTCGGACGAGCCGCCCCTTGCGGAACTCGCCGCGGATCCCCTCGATCAGCCGCCCGCGGTGGACGAGCGGCCGCGAGCAGCGGAACGTGCCTTCGACCGTCGGGGCGAGCGGGCTCGTGAAGTTCTCCTCGGTCGGGAAGTTCGGCGTCACCTGGGCGCCGTGCGTCGTCGTGCGCGGGCCGCCGAGCCAGCGGTGGCCGGGCGCGAGGCCGAGGTCGAGGCTCGTGCCGGGGCCGCGCAGCTCGAGGGCGACGAGGCCCGCGGCGGTGAGGGCGCGGCCGCGTTGGGTGAGGCGCTCCGTGTGCGCGTCCCAGCCCTCCGTCCCGGCCGGGTCGTCGGGGCCGAGGCGGCAGAAGGTCAGGAGGTCGCGGGCGAGGGCGGTGCGGGCAGCCGCGTCGTCGAGGTCGGGATAGACGAGGCCGGCCCAGGCGCGGGTCGGCCAGACGACCACGGTGCCGCGCCGGTGCCCGTCCATCCCCGCTCGGAGCCAGCGCCGATCGGCGAGGCGGAGGCCGTGCAGCTCGCGGTGGACGCGGTCGGTCGGCAGGCCGTCGAACACGCTCGGGTCCTGCACGCCGTCGATGCGAATGGAGGCGGTCGTCGGCGCGCGGAGCTCGGGCGCGGCCCATCGGGTACCACGGCGCGGTCTGTCCGAGCGCCTCCTCGGTGCCGTGGCGGACCCGCGAGGCCTGCAGGCGGGGGTCGAGGACGAGGGACTCGACGTGCCGCACGCCGCGCCGGTAGGCGGCGTCGGCCAGGGCGACCGACGAGCTCGCGGTGCTCGGGGGCAGAGCGGACGAGGAAGAGGTCGCCGGGCGCGAGGTGGAGGCACGAGTCGACGATCGCGTCGGCATAGCGCGCGAGCTCGTCCGGCGGCAGGGTCGGCTCCGTCACGCGGCGATCTTGCCGCTTCGTGCCTCCGGCTCGTCGCAGATGGCGCGGTAGAGGGTGCGGGCGACCGGCCGGCGCGGGTCGAGCGCGGCGAGGACGCGTGCCGTCGTGAGGAAGCGCGGCCGCGGTGCGAGCCCCGCGGTGGCGCGGTAGCTCGACCACTTCCAGTCGCCCGGGTGGTCGCAGAGGTCGGGCCTCGACGGGGTTCCTGGCGAGGTAGCGCGCGGTCGAGATCAGGTGCTCCTCGGTCTCGACGAGCCGGTCGAGGTAGCGGCGCTCGAACAGGTGCCCGCGGCGGCCGGCGCGCCCGTTGTGCTCGCGCGCGTAGTGGGCGAGGAGGCGCTGCATGCCGTGGGCGACGTTCGCCCGGGGCGTCTCGACGAGCAGGTGGACGTGGTTGGTCATGAGGCAGTACGCGTGGAGCACGAACCCGTCGCGCCGGACGACCCGGTCGAGCAGCCGGAGGAAGAAGCGCCGGTCGTCGTCGTCGAGGAAGATCGCCCGCCTGTCCACCCCGCGCGTGGTCAGGTGGTAGAGCACCTCGTCGGACTGAATGCGAAGCGGCTGCGGCATCCGAAACGGCCATGTCCGGTCTCTGAGACCGGTTTCTCATCGAGCTGGCGTTCCGACGCTAGCGCGTCTCACGCCCCGGCCAACCGAATCGGCACGGAGTCGTTACAGCTGCCAGGTGCCGGACTCGATCAGCGCGATCCGGTCGCCCGAACCGGTGACGCCGACGGCGTCGAAGTCGTCCGTCCCGATCATGACGTCGAGGTGCATCGACGACCGGTTCACCGTCCGCGCGCCCTCGCGGTCGTCCGGCTCCCGCGCGAGACCGAAGCCGAAGCCGAACGCGAAGTGCGCCGCCGCGTTCTCGTCGAGCAGCGTGTTCTCGTACACCCGTCCGGTGCTGCCGATGCGGGACGAGGACGCGTCCACGAGCGCCACCTCGCCGAGCCGCCGCGCGCCCGCGTCCGCGTCGAGGAACGCCGCCAGGAAGTCCCGCTGCTCCTCCGTCGCCGCCTCGAGCCGGACGAGGCTCCCGCGCCGGAACTCGCCCGCGATCCCGTCCACGACCTTCCCGTACAACGACAGCGGCTTCGTGCACCGGAACGTCCCCTCCGCCCCGCGGAAGTGCGGCGTCGTGTAGTTCTCCTCCGTCGGCATGTTCCCGGCGAAGCGCCGCCCGTCGTGCGCCGCCGTGTCGAGCCCGCCGAGCCACCGCGTCCGCGGCGAGAGCGCGACCGACAGCTCCGTTCCCGGCGCCCGCAGCTCGAGGCGCGCGAGACCCAGGTCCGTGAGACGCTCCGCCCGCTCGCCGCAGGGTCGCGACGTGCCGCTCCCAGCCCTCGACCCCGGGCGGATCGTCCGGCCCCATCCGGCAGAACCAGAGCAGGTCCTGGAACAGCCGCCGCTGCGCCTCGACCGCGTCCACCTCCGGAAAGACCTGCGCCGCCCATGCCTCCGTCGGCCACGCCACGATCGTCGCCCGCCGCTCCTCGCGCTGGATCGCGCGCAGGTACCAGGGCGTCGCGGTCACCTGCCGCTGGAAGTCCTCCGAGACGCGATCGGGCGGCAGGCCCTCGAACGCGTCCGGCTCCACGTCGCCGTCGACGAACACGAGCCCCGTGTCCGGCTGGAGCTGCGCCCGCCGCCGCCGCCGGTCCCACGGCAGCACCGGCCCGAGCAGCTCGTCGGCGACGTGTCGGATCCGGGCCGCCCGCACGAGCGGGTCGTCGTACGCGACCTCGACGTGCCGCGCGCCGCCGCGGTAGGCGGCGTCGGCGACCGCGACCACGAAGGCACGGTGCCCCGGGTGCGCCGCCACCACGACGAGGTCGCCCGCCTCCATCCCGAGGCCGGAGCGGACGGTCGCCTCGGCGTACCGCCGCACCTCCTCCTCGGTCGCGAACGGCACCTCCTCGCCGCGCGGCACGACGACGCTCACGGCGACGCCGCCTCGGTCTCGACCTCCGGCTCGGGCCCGCTGCTGACGATCCGCTCGTCCGGCGCGTGCCGCAGGACGTTCTCGACGTACGACTCGGCCGCCTCCAGGATCCCCACGTCCTTCCCCTCCTGCTCCGACAGGTACCAGCGGTGCTCGAGGATCTCATGGAAGACCTCCGCCGCCTCGCGCTTGCCCCACAGCTCCTCGGGCACCGCCGCCACCGCCGGCTCGAACACCTCCGCGAGCCACCGGTAGGCGACGACCGTGATCGGCAGCGTCCGGCCGGCCGCCTCCTCGACCGATGCCCGGAAGCGGGTGAGGTCGTTGAGCAGGCGGCGCGCCTGGTTCTCCTGCGCGCTCAGCCCGGTCAGCTGGAGGAGCCGCCGACGGTGGTGGCCGGGCTCGACCACGTGCGGGTCGAGCCGCAGCCGGAAGGCGTCGCCGTCGCGCTCCAGCTCGATCTCCTCCACGTCGAAGCCGAGCTCGTTGAGGCGGCGCAGCCGCTCCTCGATGCGGTGCTTCTCGTCCGGGCCGAAGCGCTCCTCGCGCGTGAGCTCCGACCAGAGCGACTCGTACGCCTCGACGACGCCCGCCGCGATCTCGAACGGGTCGATGCCCGCCGGCAGACCGCGCCAGGCCTCGACGTCCATCAGCTCGCCGGCGATGTTCTCCTCGGCGAGCATGAGGTCGTGCCCGCGCTGCCCGTCCGTGAGCGAGGGGTGCAGCTCGCCCGTCTCGGCGTCGACGAGGTAGGCCGAGAGCGCGCCCGCGTCGCGGCGGAAGAGCGTGTTCGAGAGCGAGCAGTCGCCCCAGAAGAACCCGGCGAGGTGGATGCGCACGAGGAGCTCTGCGAGCGAGCTCGAGCAGCTTCGCGCGCAGGTCGGTGATGCCGCGCGTCCCGAACAGGACGCGGTACGGCAGCGAGTAGTCGAGGTGGCGCGTGATCAGCACGGCCTCCAGGTCGCGCCCGCGCTCGCGTGACGACGCCGACGCCGTCGACGACCGGCATGCCCTCCGCCCCGAGGCGCCGCAGCAGCCCGTACTCGCGCCGCGCGAGCAGCGCCGGCAGCTCCTTCAGCGCGTAGACGGCGCCCTCGTACTCGACGAAGCGCACGACGTGGCGGGAGATGCCGCGCACGACCTGGACGAGCCGCTCGTGCCGCCACTCCTCGAGCGGCTCGGTCCAGGGCAGGTCGAGGAAGTCCGGATGCCCGGTCCTGGCGAGGATCTGCATCGACCCAACCTAGTCCGAGTGGACGAGCCGGGCCGGGACCGGCGCCGGCGCTCACGTCGCCACCCCGAGCGCGAGGGCGAGGTCGAGGAACATCGCGTGCGACCAGAGGAGGGGCGAGGGCGGCAGGCCCCATTTGTCGACCCAGGGCTGCCACGTCTCCGGGTGGAGGAGGTGGTCCTGCGACTGCTCGGGGAGCGCGCCGTCGGGCGCGGCGTGCGCCGCGACCCAGTCGAGCCGCGTCCGCGCCGACTCCTCGTCGCCCTCCTCGAGCTCGGCGAGCCCGAGCAGCGCCGTCAGCAACAGCCACTCGCCGCCGCCGTAGAAGACGTCGTCGGGATGGCGGTGGACGCCCCCGCCGGGCGAGAGCAGCCCGCCGCGCACGCGCTCGACGATCCCGTCGGGGAGCCCGAACGGCCAGGCGAGGCAGAGCAGCGATGCGTCGAGCCGGTCCTCGGCCACCCCGAGGTCGACGGCCTCGATGCCCCACGCCCCGAGCCCGGCCTCGACGCAGGCGAGCGTGGCCGCGTGCATCCCTTCGCGCTCCTCCCACCAGTCCACCGACGGGAACCGCCACTCGCGCTCGAGGTAGTCGGCCGTGCGCCCGGCCGCCTCGCTCCAGCGGGCGCGGTCGACGTCGTGGCGGCCGCAGTGCTCCGCGACGGCCCAGAGCCAGAGTCCCCAGCCGTCGAGCTGGCGCAGCGGCCACGTGCCGGTGTCGTCGTCGCTCCCGTCGAGCCGGTAGCGCGCCTTGAAGCCCCGTCCGTCGAGGACGATCCGCGCCGCCCAGTCGAAGAACGCCTCGGCGCTCTCCCGCTCGCCCGCCCGGGACATCGCGTCGGCGATGAACGAGCCGTCGCGGAGCCACGAGTACCCGTAGACGCCGAACGACGGCGAGGCGACGTACGCGCCCGACTCGTGCTGGCCCGCCGCGGATGATCTCGATCGACCGCTGCGCGAGCGCGTCGACCGCGAGGGCGGCCACGCTCACTTGACGGAGCCGGCGAGCAGCCCCTGGACGAAGTACCGCTGGAACATGGCGAAGATCGTCAGCGGGATGATCGCCGAGAAGAACGACGCCGGCGCGATCACGTCGAGGTTCGAGCCGAAGCGCCGCAGCTGCTGCGCGATCGTCGGCGCGATCGGCTGGTTCTCCTGCGCCAGCGTCAGGCCGATGAGGAGGTCGTTCCAGACGAAGAGCACCTGGAGGATCGCGAGCGACGCGATGGCGGGCAGCCCCAGCGGCAGCACGACCTTGAAGAACAGGCGGAACTCGGACGCCCCGTCGATGCGTGCCGCCTCCATCAGGTCGCGCGGGATCCCGGCGAAGAAGTTCCGGAGCAGGAAGATCGCGAACGGGAGCGCGAACGCCGTGTGGAAGAGGATCAGGCCCGGGACCGTGTCGTAGAGCCCGAACGTGTTGTAGATCCGGTAGATCGGGATCAGCGCCATCTGGATCGGCACGATCAGCAGCCCGACGACGGTGAGGAAGAGCCAGTCGCGGCCGGGGAACTCGATCCAGGCGAGGGCGTACCCGGCGAGGGAGGCGACGAGGATCGGGAGGATCGTCGCCCCGATCGTCACCTGCGTGGTGACCACGAGCGCATGCGTGATCCCCTCGTTGTCGAACATGTTCCGGTAGTTCTCGAGCGTCCACGTGCTCGGCTTGAAGAGGAAGTTCCACCAGCCCTGGTTGGCCTGCTCCTCGGGGAGCAGCAGCGAGGTGATGAAGAGCCCGAGGGTCGGCAGCAGCCAGAAGAGGCCGATCGCCGCGAGGACGAGGTGGACGGGCAGGCGCCCGAAGAAGCGGGCCACCTTCGAGCCGCGTGCTCTCCTGGATGACCGCGGGCTCGGCCCGGGTCTGTTCGACCGTGGCAGTCGTCATCAGCGGGCCTCCGTCTCTGAAGCGCCGGATGTTGATCACGAGGAACGGGATGAAGAGGACGAAGAGGAAGGTCGCGATCGCCGAGCCGAGGCCGAAGAGGTTCTGGCCGCTGAACGAACGGCGCCACATCTCGAACGCGAGCGTCGTCGCGTCGGGGCGGCTCGGTGCCGGGGCGATCGCGAGGATGAGGTCGAAGAGCTTCAGCACGCCGATGATCTGCGTGACGAGCACGACGGTGAGCACGGGCGCGAGGAGCGGCACCGTCACGCGCCGGAATACCTGCCACTCGGTGCCGCCGTCCGTCCGCGCGGCCTCGAGCACGTCGCGAGGGATGGCGGCGAGCCCGGCCGCGATGATCACCATCGCGAAGCCGGCCTGCACCCACAGGAAGGCGAACATGATCGAGGGCGTGATCAGCTTCTCGCCCAGCCAGTTGAAGCCGGTGAACGGCGCCGCGAACGTGACCGAGTCGACCTTGACCCGGTACTGCTGGCCCGACTCGACGTCGTCGAAGACGAAGCTGCCGTCGGCGTCGGTCGTGGTCTTCGCGACCGTGTCGCCGCCGGAGTCGACGAGCGCGACCGTGACGCCGCCGAGGCCCGACTCGCCCGACTCGACCTCGCCCGGCGTGCCGCCGCCCGGCTTGAAGTCCCGCCACACGTCGCCGGAGATCCCGCCCTCGACCGGCTCGGGTGGCGCTGCGTCGGGCGCGTCCTCGGGCACCTCGTGGCGGGGACCGCGGTCAGCCCGATCGTGACCGTGCCGCCCGAGGCGACCTGCTTCTGGACGGTGAAGCCCTGCCCGACCGAGCCGGTGACGCCCTCCGTCGAGGGACGCGCGCGGGAGAGGACGCCGGAATCCTCGAACGCCTCCTGGACGCCGACGATCATCGCGTTGATCGCCCCCTCGTCAGGATCGCGCTCGTACATGATCCGCCAGATCACGCCGACCGCGAACAGCGAGACGGCGAGCGGGATGAAGACGGCGATCTTGAAGGCCGTCGCCCACCAGACGCGCTCGGTCAGCACGGCGAAGACGAGCCCCACCGCGGTCACGGCCGCCGGGACGATCAGGACCCAGAGGGCGTTGTTCTTGATCGCGGTGAAGATGATCTCGTCGTTGAACATCGTCTCGTAGTTGTCGAGCCCGACGAACTCGTCGCCGCGGTTGCTGTAGAGGCTGCGCCGGACGGTGAAGATCGTCGGCCAGATGAGCCAGATGGCGATGAAGAAGAGCGCAGGCAGGAGGAAGAGCGCCGGCACCCCCCAGCGGCGTCCGCCACGGCTCCTTCTCGCGACCGAGGGCCGGAGCTCCCCCCGCGTCGGGGGAGAGCTCCGGGTTCGGTGTGACCGCAGCCACGCGTCGACCTCTACGAGCCGTACGCCTGCTTCGCCGCCGCCTCGAGCTTGTCCGCCGTCCGATCGACGTCTGTCCGGGTTCTTCAGGAAGTCCTGGAGGATCGTGAACATCTCGTCGCCGCCGAACGGCTCGGCGTGCAGGTCGGACAGGTCGAAGCGGAACGTCTCGGCGCTCGCGAGCGCGGTCGCCGTCGTCTTGCAGGATCTCGTCCGGATAGACGTCCGCGTTGACGTTCTTGTTCGGCGACGAGAACCCGCCGCGCTTCACCCAGATCTCGGCCGCCTCCGGGGTCGCGAGGTACTCGACGAGGGCCTTCGCCGCCGGGTTGTCCTTGAACATCACGATCATGTCGCCGCCGCCGACGACCGCCGGCTCGGAGCCGTTGACCGACGGGAAGTCGTAGACGTTGAAGTCCGTCTCGGCCTTCGCCTTCGTCTCGTCGAGGATCACGCCCGGCGACGAAGTCGCCCTCGTAGACCGTCGCGGCCTTCGGCTGGGTCAGGTTCGCGAACACGTTGGTCACCGACGTCGGGAAGTCCGCCTGGAGCGCGCCGTTCGTCCCGCCGGCGATGTTGTCGGTGTCGCCGAAGACCTTCTGCAGCTCGGTCAGCGTGTCCTTGACCGACTGGTCGGTCCACGGGATCTCGTGCGTCGTGAGCTGGTCGTACTTCTCCGCGCCCGCGAGCCGGAGGTAGACGTTCTCGAACCAGTCGGTGAGCGTCCAGCCGTCCGCGCCGCCGATCGACCATGCCGGCACGCCGGACTGCTTCAGCGTCTCGGCGTTCTGGAGGAACGCGTCCCAGTCCTTCGGCGGGCTCGATGCCGGCGTCCTCGTAGGCGTGGACGTTGTACCAGACGGTCGATTTGTTGGCTCCCTTGAAGAAGACGCCGTAGAGCTTGTTGTCGACGCTCGCGAGGTCGACCCACGACTCCGAGAAGTTCTCCTCGACCGTGGCACGCGCGAACTCGATGTCCTTGAGGTCGCCGCTCTCGACGAACTGACGCATCAGGCCGGGGTTCGGGACGGCCGCGATGTCCGGCGGGTTGCCGCCCTGGATCGCGGTCGAGAGCACGGGAGCCACGTCCTCGGCGGACTTGTACGAGATGTTGACGTCGGGGTTCTCCTCCTTGAAGCCGTCGAGCACGGCCTCGAACGACGCCTGCTCGCCGGAGGTCCAGAGCGCGAGGATGCTGATGTCGCCGGAGACCCCGGCGGCAGCTTCGCCACCCGTCGTCGCAGCCCCCTCCCGCCTTCGTCGTCGTCGTCGCCGCCGCAGCCCGCCGCCACCATCGCGAGGGCGAGGGCGAGCACCAGCGTGAGGAGGAACGTGTAGCGATGCGCCTTCATCCAACCGGCTCCTTTCCGTCATAGATCCCAAGCCCCGAGTCGGGGTCGAAGAAGTGGAGGTTGCGCGTGTCGACCGCGACCTCGGCGGGCTCGCCCTTGCGCAGGCGCGTCCGGGCGCCGAAGCGGCCGACGAGGGTCGCGCCGCCGCCGTCGTCCGTGGGCGCCGCCGCCGCGTCGCCGCGGTCCTGCGCGAGCTCCCGCGTCTCCTCGGTCACGGCCGTGCCTGGCGTCGACGTGGAAGTGGACCATGACCTCGGAGCCGAGCGCCTCGGTGAGCTCGACCTCGCCCTTGAGCCGCGCGCCCTGCGCCGTGTCGGCGGCGAGGGTCGCGTCCTCGAGGTCCTCGGGCCGGATCCCGATGATCACGTTCTTGCCCTCGAAGCCCTTCAGCCCGGGCCGGGCGTCGAGCACGCCCTGGTCGAGCTCGAAGGTCTGATCGCCGATCTTCATCGAGAGGCCGCCGTTCGCCCGGCTCAGCTCGCCCTCGAGGACGTTCATCGCGGGGCTGCCGATGAAGCCGCCGACGAAGAGGTTGACCGGCCGGTCGTAGAGCTCCTGCGGCGCCGCCACCTGCTGCAGCTCGCCCTTGCGCATGACCGCGACGCGGTCGCCCATGGTCATGGCCTCGATCTGGTCGTGGGTGACGTAGATGGTGGTGACGCCGAGGTCCTGCTGCAGGCCCGCGATCTCGGCCCGCATCTGCACACGGAGCTTGGCGTCGAGGTTCGAGAGCGGCTCGTCCATGAGGAAGGCCTGGGGCTGGCGGACGATCGCGCGGCCCATGGCGACGCGCTGCCGCTGCCCGCCGGAGAGCGCGCGCGGCTTCCGCTTGAGCAGCCCGTCGAGGCCGAGGATCCGCGCAGCATCCTGCACGCGCTTCTCGATCTCCTGCTTCGGCACCTTCGCGAGCTTCAGGCCGAAGGCGATGTTGTCGTAGACGGACAGGTGGGGGTAGAGCGCGTAGCTCTGGAAGACCATGGCGATGTCGCGGTCGCGCGAGGGGACGCGGTTGACGACGCGGTCGCCGATCTTGAGCACGCCCTCGGAGATGTCCTCGAGCCCCGCGACCATGCGCAGCGCCGTCGTCTTGCCGCAGCCCGACGGGCCGACGAGCACCATGAACTCGCCGTCCTCGATGTCCAGCTCGATCTGGTTCACCGCCCGCGTGCCGTCGGGGTAGATCTTGCTGACTCGGTCGAACGTGACGCCGGCCATCACACCTCCCGGGACGAGGTCGGGACGATCGTACGAGCGTCACCGCGACCGATCAAGTTTGCGCTCCGCACCCTGAAACCCGCTGATATCCACGGAAAATGCGAATGAAACCGCCGCGAGACGAATACGGGTTGCAAGTCACACGGTGCGCGGCTACATTGGCCCGCTGGTCGGCGCTGCATCACGCGCGCCGACCCGAGGGGAGAGCAGAGGAGGCGCGACGGCTGGGGGTGTCCGTCGCGCCCTCCTCGCCTACCGCAACGCCTCGGCGACCAGCCGGTCGAAATGCGCGATCAGCCGCTCGCTCTCGGGCAGGAGCACGCCGCCCTCGAGCACGCCGGAGCCGAGGCCGCGCTGGACGCGTTCGACGAGCGCCGTGTCCTCGACACCGACCTGGTCGTCCCACGCGAGGTACTCGGCGATCCACGCCTCGTCGGCGCCGGGGCCGAAGAAGTAGTCGAGGTACCGGCTCGCGCGGCCCGTCCCGTCGGGCAGGACCGGCCCGAGCGAGAGGTTCGTCCGGCCCGGGGCGATGTTGATCGTCAGGTTCGGGAAGAGGAAGTGGAACTGGCCGCGCGGGATCTCGCCGTGCGGGTCGTAGCGCGCCGCTCGCGTCCGGCCGGACCGGCCCGACCTGGGTCGAGAACCAGCGGCTCTCGTCGAGGCCGTACGCCTCGGGTGCGACGTCGAGCACCTCGACGAGCCCGGGGTGCGCGACCCGGCAGTGGTAGCACTCGAGGTAGTTCTCGCAGCAGACCTTCCAGTTCGCCGCGACGCTCGAGGCGGCGCGCGAGTGGAAGGCGAGCGCGTCCACGTCGACGCCGGCAGCCGCGACGAGCTCGGGCAACTCGCCCAGCGTCTCCTCGAGCGGCGCCGCTCCCGGGTCGGGGTTGACGAACACGAACGGGCCCCAGGTCCCGAGCGCGAGCGGGACGAGACCGAGCGCGTCGAGGTCGAGGCCGCCCTCGACGTCCGCGCGCGGCGCGGCCCGTAGGCGCCCGTCGAGCTCGTACGTCCACGCGTGGTAGGGGCACTGGATCGTCGCGCGTCGGCCCTCGCCCTCGACGAGCAGCGTGCCGCGGTGGCGGCAGACGTTGAGGAAGGCGCGCAGGACGCCGTCCTCGCGCGCGCGAGTGACGAGGACGGGGACGCCGCCGCAGCGCGAGGCGAAGAACGTCCCGGGCTCGGACGCCTGGCCCGCGTGGCCGACGTACTGCCAGCTGCGGCGGAAGATCCGTTCCTGCTCGAGGCGGGCGACCGCCTCGTCCAGGTACCAGGCGTACGGGAGCGTGCGCGTGCCGGCGGCGGTCTCCACCGCGACAGTCTCCCACGGGCAAGATGGCGCGGTGACCTCGATGCCGCCGCCGTGGGATCCCGACGACGGCGCGACCGAGGAGACGACGATCCTGCCCGCGCGCGAGGACACGGCCGCGACGCGGGTGCTCCCGCCTCCGCCGGTCCGCGGACGGCGGGCGCCGCCTCCACCGCGGCGGCGCGGCCTGTGGCCCTGGCTGCTCCTGCTGCTCGGGCTCGCCGCGGCGCTCGCGGCCGCGCTCTGGTGGTTCTCGCAGGACGACGACGCGCCGTCCGGCCCGGAGACGGCGACCGTCCCCTTGGTGCTCGGCCTCGAGGTCGCGGATGCGCGGGAGATCCTCGCCGACGCGGGGTTCGTCGTCGAGGCGCTGCGGCGGGCCGACGACGAGGCGCGGAGGGGAACCGTCTTCGGCCAGCAGCCCGAGGCCGGCACGACCGCGGTCGAAGGGTCGACGGTGCGGATCGTCGTCTCTGTCGGGCGAGGGGTCGACGACGGTCCCGGACGTCGTCGGCCGCCCGCAGGCGGAAGCGGTGCAGGCGCTCGAGGCGGCAGGCCTGCGCGCCCGGGCCGAGCGGGTCCCGTCGGAGCGGGAGCCGGGGACGGTGGTGGCGCAGGTGCCGCGCGCCGGGGTCGAGCTCGAGCGCGGCTCGGCGGTGCGCCTCAACGTCTCCGGCGGGCCGGGCCGCATCGTCGTGCCCGACGTGACCGGCGCGGACGTCGGCGACGCGGTCGCCGAGCTCGAGGGCGCCGGGCTGCGGGTGGAGACCGGCGACGTCGACTCGAACGAGCCGCGCGGCACGGTCGTCGCGCAGGAGCCGGTTTCGGGCATCCAGGTCGATCGCGGCGCGTCGGTCCGGCTCGACGTCTCGGCGGGGCCGCGCGCGGCGACTGTCCCGGAGCTGTCGGGCCTCCCGGAGGACGAGGCGACGACGGAGCTCGAGTCGCTCGGCTTCCGCGTCCGCGTGGTCGAGGAGCCCGCGGAGCAGCCCGCGTCCGTCGGCCGGGTGCTGCGTCAGGTGCCCGCGGCCGGGCGCGAGGCGCCACCCGGAACGCAGGTAACGATCGTCGTCGGCGTCTAAGTAACGCGGGGGCGCGACGTCGCAACGCCCGGGCTTTGCTGCTACAAACGGATAAACCAATGCGGATTCGGCGTCGTCTTTCGTTCTCCTTCCCTGCTGCGCTCGGCCTTCTCGTTGCTCCTCATCGGCAGCGCGGGCGGCAGCGCTCGTGCTCGTCGAAGCGCATCGCCTACGTCAACGGCGGCGCGCTCTTCACGATCGGCGCTCCCGAACGGCATCGGCGCGTGACGAACCTCGGCGGATCGGGCCGCTCGCATCCGAGCGCCTCGACCGACGGCGGGACGATCTTCTTCGAACAGTCGGCCGCGATCCGGAGCATCCCGGCGGGCGGCGGCGCGCCGGCGACAGTGTGCGCGAGCGGCGCCGATCCAGCGATCTCGCCCAGCGGCGCGCAGCTCGCGTACGTAGAGCGGCGGCTCGATTGCCGTCGGCCCGAGCATTCTCCGGCTGCGGCTCGGTCGTCTCCGGCGGGTCGGATCCTGCGTGGTCGCCCGACAGCCGAGCAGATCATCTTCGTCGCGGGCGGCGACGTCCACGTCGCCAACGCCGACGGCACCGCGGCGACGAACCTCACGAGCAGCGGCGCGACGGAGAGCGACCCGGCATGGTCGCCGACGGCGCGCTGATCGCGTACGTCGTCCGGGACGGCGAGCTGCTTCGTGATGAACGCCGACGGCTCGAACAAGCGCGCTGCTGACGAGCAACACGGAGGTCGAGTCGTACCCGACCTGGTCGCCGACGGCGCGGAGATCCTCTTCGCCGGCGGGACGCACCGGGTGGCGTCTCGCGGCTCTACGCGATCAGGTGTCGGACGGGATCGTCCGTCCGACTCCTCGCGCACCGGTGCCCAGCCGGACTGGGGGCTCGCCGTCGCGAACACCGTGGCGCCCACCATCACGCGCCAGGCGGGCGCGCCGACCTATGCGCTTTCGACGGCGTTCAGCTCTCCGCGGACGTCGGCTCGTGGATCGCCATCAACCCGCACCCGTTCTCGTTCCGCTGGCAGCGCTGCGGCAGCGGCGGATGCGTCGACATCGCCGGCGCCACTCGGGCACCTACACGCTCGCGGCCGACGACGTCGGCAACACGGTCCGCGTCGTCGTCGCCGCTTCGACGGCCGACGGCTCGGCGCCGGGAACGTCCGCGACGACGCACGGTCGTCGCCGCGGCGGCGCCGCGGAACATCATCGCCGCCGACGATCTGAGGGCGACCTCGTCATCGGCGACACGGTCACGGCGGAGCCACGGCACCTGGATGGGCACGAACCTCGTCTTCACCTACCAGTGGCAGCGCTGCGAGCCCGACGGGGGCGCGCTGCGCCGACATCCCCGGCGCGACTTCGAACATCTTCTCGCCGACGTCGGCTGAGGTCGGGAAGACGCTGAAGGTCGTGGTCACGGGCCCAACTCGCCGGGACGTCGGCGCCGGCACCTCAATCGCCTCGCCGGCCGTCGCGAGCAACGTGCCGGCGAACACGACGCTGCCGACGATCGCGAGAGGTCGTCGGCACGACCGGCGCGATCACGTCCTACCGCGCGACGAGGGCAGTGGACGGGCGCCGAGCCGCTGACCACGAAGCTCCAGTGGCGCCGGTGCGACTCCTCCGGCGGCAACTGCACGGACATCGCCGGCGCGTCGCTGACCATCTACACGCCGACGGCGCCGACATCGGCGCGCGGCTGCGCGTCGTCGTCACGCAGACGAACATGTTCGGCTCGGCGAACGCGATCTCGGAGCCGACGGCGCTGCTCGCCGGCACGCCGCCGGCGAACACGATCCGGCCCGTCCATCACCGGCTACGGAGCGCGGGCTCGGTGCCTCTCCGCCTCGATCGGCACGTGGACGGGCTCGCTGCCGATCACCTACACGTACCAGTGGCAGCGGTGCAACGCCTCGGGCGCGGCCTGCTCCAACATCGCCGGCGCGACCGCGGCGTCGTACATCCCGACGACCGCCGGACGTCAGGGCGCGACGCTCGTCGTCTCCGTCACCGCGCGCAACGCCTCCGGCTCGGCGACGATCGCGTCGCTCGCGACGGACCCGATCAAGGCCGCGTCGACGCCGACGACGACGACCTCGACCCGGCCGACGAACACGCGCGGGCCGACGATCACGGGCACGCTCGCGCGCGGGCAAGCGTGCTCACCGCGGTGACGGCACGTGGACGGGGACGACGCCGATGACCTTCGCGTACCAGTGGCAGCGCTGCCCGCGGACGAGCACGACGTGCACCGCGATCGCGGGCGCGACCCGCAGCACCTACACGCTCGCCGCCGCAGACGTGGGCCGGCGGATCCGCCTCGTCGGTCACCGCCGCGAACGGCGCCGGCCCGACCGCGGCGCAGTCGTCGATCACGAGTGCCGTCACCGCGACCGCGCCGGCGGCGATCCGGCAGGTCAACGGCAACGCGCGTGCGAACCGGCTGACGGGCACGGCCCGCGCGGAGCGGATCGACGGCAAGGGCGGGAACGACCGCATCGACGGCAAGGGCGGCAAGGACGTCCTCATCGGCGGCACGGGCAACGACACGATCCTCGCCGCGGACGGCATCGCCGAGACGATCAGCTGCGGCCCCGGCCGCGACCGCGTCACCGCCGACCGCACGCGACAAGCTCTCGGGCTGCGAGCGCGTGACCCGGCGCCCGGCGCGGCGCCGCTAGCCGAACCGGCCGTAGCGGAAGCAGTCGACGGTGTGGTCGTCGACGAGCCCGGCCGCCTGCATCAGCGCGTAGAGCACCGTCGGGCCGACGAAGCGGAAGCCGCGCCGCTTCAGCTCCTTCGACATCGCCTTCGACTCCGGCGTCTCGGCCGGGATCTCCCCGACCGTGCGCCACGCGTTGACGCGCTGCTCGCCGCCGACGAAGCCCCAGAGCAGCTCGGCGAGCGGGACGTCGAGCTCGAGCACCGCGCGGGCGTTCGCGACCGTCGACTCGATCTTGAGGCGGTTCCGGACGATGCCGGCATCGCCCATGAGCCGCTCGACGTCGCGCGCCCCGAACCGCGCCACCCGCTCCACGTCGAAGCCGGCGAACGCCGCGCGATAGCCCTCGCGCTTGCGCAGGATCGTCGACCACGACAGGCCGGCCTGGGCGCCCTCGAGGGTGAGCAGCTCGAACAGCTCGCGGTCGTCGCGCGTCGGCACGCCCCACTCGTCGTCGTGGTAGGCGACGTACAGCGGGTCGCCGAGCGGCACCCAGCCGCAGCGCGTCAGCTCGTCCGCGACCACCCGCGCTCCGTCCGGGTCAGCTCGCGGAAGCCGACGGCGCGGAGGAAGGCGCCGCCGGCCTCGTTCTCGGCCTCGTACTCGGCGAGCAGCATTCGCACCTCGCCGAGCCGGAGCCACTCGGCGCCGTGCCCGACGAGCCAGGTGCCGACGCCCTGCCGCCGCAGCCCTTCGTCGACGTGGAGGTTCCAGACCTCGCCCCAGCCCGCGAGCCGCGAGAGCGCGCCGCCGGTCGTCACGTCCGAGCGCAGCTCGAAGAGGCCGACACGCTCGTCGCCGCGCAGCGCCACGAACGCCGTGCCGTTGTGGCCGACCACGCGCCGCACGGCGAGCCCGTCGACCGGCGGCGGCCCAGCCTGCGGCAGGTCGGCGACGGCGGCCGCGACCACGACCTCGACGCGGCCGCCGTGCTCGAAGCCGGCCCGCTCGAGGACGCCGCGGACGTGCGGCCAGGCGTCCGGGATGCCGTAGACCGACGGCGCGGGCAGCGACCCGTCCGCCCACTGCGTGCCGGCGCCCCAGCGCTCCATCGTCGCGACGCACGCCGCCGCGAGCGCGTCGCCCGCGTCCGCGTCCTGCGGCCAGCAGACGAGCCAGCGCACCTCGGCCGCCGCCGCGGTAGGAGTCCGAGACTCGGTCGTCGTCGGCGAAGCGCGTGAGGAGCGCGGCCCCGACCACCTGCTCGCGCCGGACGGCGACAAGCGTCGTTCGCTCCGTCACCCACGGGTCGACGACGACCTCGCCCGGGCTCGCGCTCGAGCTGGCTCAGGACGGCGTTGACCGAGACGGAGCGCCCCGGGACGACGGCGTCCACGTGCGCGTTCACGAGCTCCGTCAGCTGCTCGCGGTCGCGGCGCTCGAAGGCGCGGATCTCGATCGACGACACGGCTCGACCTCCTTCGACTCTGACGCTATCGAGAGGCCGCCACCGGTGCGGTACGTCCGGAAGCCTACCGCTACCCTCGACCGGTGCCGCGCCGCGAGGACATCCGCAACGTCGCCATCGTCGCGCACGTCGACCACGGGAAGACGACGCTCGTCGACGCGATGCTCTGGCAGTCCGGCTCCTTCCGGGCCAATCAGGACGTGGCCGAGCGAGTCATGGACTCGATGGACCTCGAGCGCGAGAAGGGGATCACGATCCTGGCCAAGAACACGGCCGTCACCTTCGAGGGCACGAAGATCAACATCGTCGACACGCCCGGCCACGCCGACTTCGGCGGCGAGGTCGAGCGGGCGCTCCACATGGTCGACGGCGTGCTGCTGCTCGTCGACGCGTCCGAGGGGCCGCTGCCGCAGACGCGCTTCGTGCTGCGCAAGGCGCTCGAGGGCCGGCTGCCGGTGATCCTCGTCGTCAACAAGGTCGACCGCCCGGACGCGCGCGTGGACGAGGTCGTGAACGAGGTCTACGAGCTCTTCCTCGACCTCGACGCCGACGAGTCGCAGATCGAGTTCCCGATCGTGCTCGCGAACGCCAGGGCCGGCCGCGCCGGCCTGCACGGGAGAGGAGCTCGCGGCCGACCTGCGCCCGCTGTTCGCGACGCTGCTCGAGCACATCCCCGCGCCCGAGTACGAGGAGGGCGCGCCGCTGCAGGCGCACGTGACGAACCTCGACGCGTCGCCCTACGTCGGCCGTCTCGCCCTCTGCCGCATCCACGCCGGGACGATCCGCAAGGGCGCGCAGGTCGCGTGGTGCCGCGCGAACGGCGAGATCGCGCGCGGGCGCGTGACCGAGCTCTACGTCACCGAGGCGCTCGACCGGGTCGACGCCGACGAGGCGGGTCCCGGGCGAGCTCGTGGCGGTCGCCGGCTTCCCCGAGATCACGATCGGCGAGACGCTCGCCGACCCGGACGACCCGCGCCCTCTGCCGGTGATCGGCGTCGACGAGCCGAGCCTCGCGATGACGATCGGGATCAACACGTCGCCGCTCTCGGGCCAGAGCGGGGACAAGCTCACGGCCTCGATGGTCAAGGCGAGGCTCGACCAGGAGCTCGTCGGCAACGTCTCGCTCCGCGTGCTCCCGACCGAGCGGCCGGACGCGTGGGAGGTGCAGGGGCGGGGCGAGCTGCAGCTCGCCGTGCTCGTCGAGCTGATGCGCCGCGAGGGCTTCGAGCTCACCGTCGGGAAGCCGCAGGTCGTCACGCGCGAGGTGGACGGGAAGGTCCACGAGCCGGTGGAGCGGCTGGCGATCGACGCGCCGGAGGAGTACGTCGGCGTGATCACCCAGCTGCTCGCGCTGCGCAAGGGCCGGATGGAGCAGATGGTCAACCACGGCACCGGCTGGGTGCGGATGGAGTACCTCGTGCCGGCGCGCGGTCTCATCGGCTTCCGCACCGAGTTCCTCACCGAGACGCGCGGCACGGGGATCCTCCACCACGTCTTCGACCGCTACGAGCCGTGGCACGGCGAGCTGCGGACGCGGCCCACCGGCTCGCTCGTCGCCGACCGCCGCGGCCCGGCGACCTCGTTCGCGATCCTCAACCTGCAGGAGCGTGGCTCGATGTTCGTCTCGCCCGGGGACGAGCTCTACGAAGGGATGGTCGTCGGCGAGAACGCGCGCGCCGAGGATCTCGACGTGAACGCCACGAAGGAGAAGAAGCTCACGAACATCCGCTCGTCGACGGCCGAGGAGCTCGTCCGCCTGATCCCGCCGCGGCCGATGTCGCTCGAGCAGGCGCTCGAGTTCATCCGCGAGGACGAGGCGGTCGAGGTGACGCCGGCGCACGTGCGGCTGCGGAAGGTGGAGCTGTCGGCGCAGAAGCGGCAGACGGCGGCGTCGCGCAAGGCGCGCGGGCTGGCCGTCGTCTGAACGATCGGGAGTACCCTGGCCGCGATGCGCCGGCTGCTCGTCGCAACAGCCACGCTGGCGCTGCTCGTTCCGGCGGGAGGAGCAAGTGGCTCAGAGCCACAAAGTCCCGCTCCACCGTTCACGTCTCGCGTCGCCGTGGTCGCCGCCGCGGATCTGCCGCACTCGTGGCGGCCGGGCTGCCCGGTCGCGCCGGCCGAGCTGCGGCTGCTCCGGCTCGCGCACTGGGACTTCGCCGGTCGCCGGCGGATCGGCGAGCTCGTCGTCCACCGCGACGCGGCCGCGGACGTCGTCGCCGTGTTCCGCCGCCTCTACCGCGCGCGCTTCCCGATCCGGCGGATGGTCCGGGTCGACGCCTACCGCGGCAGCGACGACGCCTCGATGGCGGCCGACAACACCTCCGGCTTCAACTGCCGCTTCGCCCAGGCGGCGGGGCCGAAGCGGTGGTCGGAGCACGCCTACGGCCGGGCGATCGACGTCAACCCGGTCGAGAACCCGTACGTCGAGGGCGCACGGGTGTCGCCGCCGGCGGGCCGGGCGTTCGCGAACCGCTCGCGCTCCCGGCCGGGCATGGCCGTCGCCGGGGGCGTGCTCGTGCAGGCGTTCGCCGCGCGCGGCTGGTCGTGGGGCGGCCGCTGGACCGGCACGCCGGACTACCAGCACTTCTCGACGAGCGGCCGCTAGGCGAGGTACAGCCCGCGGTCGATCCGCTCGGCGCGGCCGTCCCAGCCCGCGAGGAACTGCTCCCGCGTCGCGCCGAGGAGCGGGCTGATCTCGATCCGCTCGTCCGGCCCGAGCGCGACCTCGACGCCCGCCTCCTCGAGCCACGAGACGAACTGCCGGTGCGCGAGCTCGACCGCGGTCGCCGGGCTGTCCTGCCCCCTCCGCGTTCTTCACCGGCGCGAACTCCGCCTCCCGGTCGATCTCGATCCCGAGGCTCGCCTCCGCCTCGGGGACCAGGTCGAAGACGAAGCGCTCGTGCTTCCAGCCGTCGACGTCGCGCACCGCGCCGTCGATCCACGCGCGCAGCGGCTTCGCGCTCCGGTGCAGCGGCGGCTTGTAGCCGCGGTCGGCGAGCCGGGCGAGGAAGTCGACGCTCCAGGCGTGGAGCGCCGGCGAGCCCCAGCGGTAGACGAGCTCGCCGGCGGCCGTCGTCGCGCGCGTGTCCTCGGGCGTCAGCTCCGTGTACTCGACGATCCGGTCGCGGCCGCCGGCGCGGACGAGGTGGCCGACCTTCTCGTCCGGGTGCGCCTTCTCGAGCACCTTCGTGACGACGTCGGTGCCCTCGAGCGCGGCGAGGCCGACGAGCCGCGGGTCGTCCACGGGCGCGAGCACGTTGTCGACCTGGATGTAGACGAGGTGCTCGACGTGCTCGCGCCGCAGCCGCTCGAGCTCGCCGCTGCGGACGAGCGCCTCGAACACGCCGCCGTGACCGTCGGGGTTCTCGAGGAGGACGCCGGGCTCCGCGAGCAGCGCGCGGCCGTCGCGGTCGACGCTCGGCACCGTCCCCTGCACGAAGGGACGCACCTGCCCCGGCGCGAGCCCGAAGTCGCCGTGCGTGCGGAAGTGCTCGCGCGTCTCGTCGTCGGTCGCCGGGCTCGTGAGCACGAGCAGCGGCACGTCGCGCCCGACCCGGCGCGAGAGCGCGAGCACCTTCTCGGCCTGGAGCGCGTAGATCGTCTTGCCGGAATGAGGGCCGATCGGGAACGTCCCCTTCGGCCCCGGCCAGCCGAGGCGCGTCCCCTGGCCGCCCGCGACCATCAGGACCGCAACGCGCCCGTCGCGGTAGGCGTCCTCGCCTGCCTCGCGCAGCTCGGCGCGGCGCACCTCCTGCTCGGCGAGCGTCACGACCTCCGGCGGCTCGACGTCCTCGGAGCGGCGGCGGCTCGGCCGGATGCGCGAGCTCGTCCCAGTCGACCTGCCGCGAGCCGCGCCGAGGAAGCGCTCGCGCGCGTCGGCGGGCAGCTCGTCGAGCCCGTCGAGCAGGTGCTCCTGGCCGTACTGGGCGAGGGTCGCCGCTTCCACGGGCGGGGATCGTAGTCGCGCACGTAAGCTCAGTCCCCGTGTCCGAGTTCGCCATCGAGGCCACGGGGCTGGTCAAGCGGTACGGCGACGTCGAGGCGCTCCGGGGCGTCGACCTGCACGTCGCGGCCGGGAGCGTCTTCGGCCTCCTCGGCCCGAACGGGGCCGGGAAGACGACCGCCGTCCGGATCCTGACGACGCTGCTCGAGCCCGATGCGGGCGAGGCGCGCGTGGCTGGGCTCGACGTGAAGCGCGACGCGAACGCGCTCCGCGCGCACATCGGGCTCGCGGGCCAGTACGCGGCCGTGGACGAGAACCTCACCGGCTTCGAGAACCTCGAGATGGTCGGGCGCCTGTACCACCTGCCGCGCCGCGTCGCCCGCGAGCGCGCGACCGAGCTGCTCGGGTCGTTCGGGCTCGAGGACGCCGCCGACCGGCTCGTCAAGACCTACTCCGGGCGGCATGCGCCGCCGCCTCGACCTCGCCGCCGCGCTCGTCGCGCGGCGCGCCCGTGCTCTTCCTCGACGAGCCGACGACCGGGCTCGACCCGCGCAGCCGCCTCGGCATGTGGGACGTGATCGAGGAGCTCGTCTCCGCCGGGACGACCGTGCTCCTCACGACGCAGTACCTCGACGAGGCCGACCGCCTCGCCGACCGCATCGCGGTGATCGACCACGGGCTCGTGATCGCCGAGGGGACCTCCGACGAGCTGAAGGCGCAGATCGGCGGCGAGCGGCTCGAGATCCGGCTGGACGAGCCGTCGCGCTGCTCGGAGGCCGCCGCCGCGCTCGCGGCGTATGACCGAGGGCTGCGCCGCAGGTCGAGGACGGCGCGGTGCTCCTGCACGTGCGCCACCGTCGCGGGGCGATCGCCGAGGCCGTGCGCGCGCTCGACCGCGCCGGGATCGCGATCGACGACATCGCCCTGCGCCGGCCGACGCTCGACGACGTCTTCCTCCAGCTGACCGGCCACACGGCCGAGGAGGCCGAGTCGAGAAGGAGGAGGCCGCGGCATGACACGCTTCGCCTACGCCGTCTCGGACACGCTCGTGCTCGCGAAGCGGAGCCTGCTCCGGATCCGGCGCCAGCCCGACCTGCTCGTCGGCTTCACCGTCCAGCCGGTCATGTTCGTGCTGCTGTTCGTCTACGTCTTCGGCGGCGCGATCGCGACGCCGGGCCTCGACTACGTCGACTTCCTGATCCCCGGGATCATCGTCCAGTCGATGGTCTTCGGCGGCTTCGTGACCGCGCTCGGCCTTTCCGAGGATCTGAAGAAGGGCCTCGTCGACCGCTTCCGCTCGCTGCCGATGAGCCGCTCCGCGGTCGTCACCGGCCGCACGCTCGCCGACGTCGTCACGAACGTCGTGCAGCTCGTGGTGATGATCGGCGTCGGCCTCGCCGTCGGCTTCCGCTTCGCCACGAGCGCGCCGGAGATCTTCGCCGGGATCGTGCTGCTGCTCCTGATCGGCTACGCGTTCTCGTGGGTGTTCGCGTTCATCGGGCTGACTGCCTCGTCCCCGGAGGCGGCGAACGCGTTCGGCTTCACGGTGCTGTTCCCGCTGACCTTCGTCTCGTCGGCCTTCGTCCCGGTCGAGTCGATGCCGAGCTGGCTGCAGCCGATCGCCGAGCACAACCCGTTCACGACGATGGTGAACGCGGCGCGGGCGCTCTTCGTCGACACCCCGGCCGGGAACGACGTCTGGCTCGCCGTCGTCTGGTCGCTGGCGATCATCGCCGTGTTCGGGCCGCTGTCCGCGTGGCGCTACCGCCGCGCGGTCGCGCACTAGGGCGAGCCCGAGTCGCCGGCGTGCTGGCCGGCGAAGAACTCGAGGGCCGTGCGCGTCTTCGTCTCCTGCTCGTCGTGGAGCTCGACGCCGCGCGCGCCGAGGTACGCCCGCGCCTCGGCCGCGACCTCGAACGCCTCGGTGCGGCTCGCACTTCGTCGAGAGCTCGAGGATCCGCGACCCGTCCGGGTAGGCCCAGACCTCGGCCACGAGCGGGCGGCCGAAGCCCTTCGGCGTGCGCTTGAGCTTCAGCACGAGGATCGGCCCGAGGACGGCGAGGTCGTCGAGCGCGAGCCCCTCGGGCGCGTGCGCCTCGTACAGCGCCCGCTGCTCCTTCGAGAACAGCTTGCGGATCCGCTTCTTGCCCGGCCGCCACGTCCCAGACGTCGCCGCGCCCGGGCGTCCCCTTCAGCGAGCCCGAGCAGACGTAGCCGTCAGGCGAGGCGTCGACCTCGACGCCGAACGTCGGCGAGCGGCGTACGGCCTTCGGCAGCTCGGCCGGCACGACCGGGCGGAGCTTCACGACCGAGTCGTCGCCCTTGCCCTGTGAGCGCCGCGCCCGGACGACGAGGCCCTGGCGGTTCGAGCGCGAGGTCGGGCGTGTCGAGGAAGAACACCTGCCGCAACTCGGCCTCGAGCGGGTCGAGGGCGAGCGCGACGACGGTCGAGCGCTGGTGCGGCTCCGACACCGTCAGCTTCAGCTCGACCGAGTCGGCCTGCTTGAGCAGGGCGAGCAGCTCGCTTCTGCTCGTCCGGCGGGCAGGTCCACGAGTGGTCCGGTCGCGGCCGTCATGCCGTCTCCCTCTCGTCGCAGGACGAACTTCTGGATCTCCGAGGCGACGAGGACCGTCGCCGAGCCGAGGATGCACACGAGCCACTGCTGGCCCGTCAGGGGCACGGAGTCGAGGATCCGCTGCAGGATCCGCAGCTCCGTGCTCAGGACGATAACGACGAGCGAGAGCGCCGACATCTGCAGCAGCCTCCGGTCGGAGAGCGTGTCGAGCGAGAACACCGACCGCAGCGGATCCTTGACCGCGTACGAGAGGAGGATGTTCGCGAGCGCGAAGGTGGTGAACCCCATCGTCCGCGCGACTGCGGTGTCGTGCGCGTCGTCGGCCCACCAGATGACCCGAGCGCCGTGAGGCCGAGCACGAGGCCGAGCACGGTCAGCCACAGAAGCAGCGGGCGCGGGAGGATCGGCTCGTCGACCGGGCGCGGGCGGCGCTCCATCAGATCCGGCGCCGGTGCGCCGTAGCCGAGGCCGATCGCCTGGAAGAGCTGCGTCGTGAAGTTGACCCACAGCGTCTGCAGCGGCAGGAACGGCACGCCGCTCGCCACGTTGAAGATGCTGGCGCCGAGGAACAGCGCGATGAAGCCGATCAGCGCCGCCATCTGGAACTGGATGTACTTCTTGAGGTTGTCGTAGAGGCCGCGGCCGATCCGGACGGCCTTGACGATCGTGGAGAAGTCGTCGTCGGTGAGGATCATCGCGGCGGCCTCCTTCGAGACCTCCGTGCCGGTGATCCCCATCGCGATCCCGATGTCGGCTCGCTTCAGCGCCGGCGCGTCGTTCACGCCGTCGCCGGTCATCGCGACGATGTGCCCGCGGCGCTTCAGCGTGTCGACGAGCCGGACCTTGTCCTCCGGCGTGACGCGCGCGATCACGCCGATGCCGTCGATCGACGCGAGGGCCTCGTCGTCGGTCATCGCCGCCCACTCCGCGCCGGTGATCGCGCGGCCCTCGATCCCGAGCTCGTCTGGCGATCGCAGCGGCCGTGACGGCGTGGTCGCCCGTGATCATCCGCACCTGGATCCCCGCGGCCTTGGCCTCGGCGATGGCCGCCTTCGCCTGCGGCCGCGGCGGGTCGACGATGCCGACGAGCGCGAGCAGCGTCAGCTCGTCGACGAGCGGGAGCAGGTCGGCGCCCGGGTCGAACGTGGCCGGGTCGAAGTCCTTGCGGGCGGTCGCGAGCACCCGCAGCCCCTGCTCGCCGAGGCGCCCGTTCTCGTCGAGGTAGCGCCCGCGGAAGCCCTCGTCGACGTCGGCGACGCGGAGGTCCGGGTCGAGGTGCGTCGTGCTGCGCGCGAGCAGCTGGTCGGGCGCGCCCTTGGCGAAGCAGCGGACGACCTCGCGGCCCGACTCGTCCGCCATCCGGTGGAACGTGGCCATGAACTTGTAGTCGGAGTCGAACGGCAGCTCGGCGACGCGCGGGAAGGCGGCGCGGGTGGCGGCGTCGTCGAGCCCGCCCTTCTCCGCGAGCACGACGAGCGCGCCCTCGGTCGGGTCGCCGATCATCTCGCCGTTGTCGACGACGGCGTCCGAGGCGAGCACCAGCGGCAGGAGGAACTGCTCGAGCGGGACGTCCGGCTGGCCCGCGACGTGCTTGATCGTCCCCTCGGTCGCGTAGCCGCTGCCCGAGATCGAGTACCGGCGGCCGGGGATCGTCAGCTCGACGGCCGTCATCTGGTTGAGCGTGAGCGTGCCGGTCTTGTCGGAGCAGATCGCAGAGGTCGAGCCGAGCGTCTCGGTCGAGCGCAGGCGCTTCACGATCGCGTTCGCGCGCGCCAGCATCTGCGTCCCGAGCGAGAGGATGGTCGTCACCACCGCGGGCAGGCCGGTCGGGATCGCGGAGATGGCGAACGCGATCGCGGCGGTGAAGACGAGCTTGAAGCTGTCGCCGCGCGAGAGGTTGAGGATCATCGAGATCGCCACGGCGACGCCGGCGATCAGGAGGATCTGACGCGTCAGCGCCGCCAGCTGCCGGGTCAGCGGCGTCTCGGTGTCGTCCTGCTCCTGCAGGAGCCCGGAGACGTGGCCGACCTCGGTCGCCATCCCGGTCGCGGTGACCACGAACTGCCCGGTGCCGCGGGTCGTGTTCGTGTTCATGAAGACCATGTCCGTGCGGTCGCCGAGCGGGACCTCCTCGCCCGCGACGGTCTCGACGCCCTTCGCGACCGGGAGGCTCTCGCCCGTCAGCGCGGCCTCGGCCACCTCGAGCGTCGCCGCCGCGAGCAGGCGCCCGTCCGCGGGGACGATGTCGCCGGCCTCGATCGAGACGACGTCGCCGGGGACGAGCTGCTCGGCCGGGAGCACGACCAGCGCGCCGTCGCGGCGGACCTTCGCCTTGATGATCATCATCTTCTGCAGCGCGGCGACGGCCGCTGCGGCCTTGCCCTCCTGGCGCAGGCCGAGGACGGCGTTCAGGACGGTGAGCAGGATCAGGACGAGGCCGGTGGCGTACTGCTCGAGCGGGACGATGCTGCCGATCCCGGCGACGAGCAGGACGATCTGCATCGGGTCGCGGTACTGGCGCACGAACGCGCGCCAGCGCGGCTCCGGCGTGGCCTCGGCGAACCTGTTCGGCCCGTGGCGCTCGAGGCGGGCCGCGGCCTCGGCCGCCGTCAGCCCCTGTGCGGGATCGACCTCGAGCGCCGCGGCGACCTCCTCGGCCGGGAGGGCGAACCACGAGCGCTCGGGCGTTGCCGCGGCCTCCGCCATCGCTAGCCGGGGCGAAGCTCGAACCCGCGGATGATCAGGACGATCCCGTGCGCGAGCGCGGTTGCGCCCACCCAGACCACGAGCAGGAACGCCTTGTGGCCGAAGTTCCCGGCGGCCCAGAAGGCGAGCAGGATCTGCACGATCCCGACCGTCAGGCTCAGCCACCAGCCGAGCCCGCCGGTGCGGCGCATCATCGCGCTCCCGACCTCGAAGAGGCCGCGCAGCAGCAGGAAGAAGGCGAAGATCGCGGCGAGCGCGTCGAAGCTGTCGGCCGGGTTCACGAAGGCGACGACGCCGACGATCGCGAACGCGATCGCGAGCAGGACGCGGGCGATGCGCCAGAGCCCGTCCGACGCGGGCACGGCGGCGAGCTCGAACGCGGCCGCGCCGAGGCACGCCACGCCGACGAGGACCGAGATCGCGGTGACGCTCGTCTCGTCGAACTGGAACACGAGCAGCGAGAACACGAGCCAGAGCGCGCCCGTGACGAGGAAGACCCACCACAGCTCGGTCGTCTCGCGGTCGTCGTCGGGCAGGAGCGCGCGCGACACGCTCATGCCGGCACCGGTGGGGACGGGGCCGGGCGATCGGCTGGAGCATGCGCTGAGCATCGCGAGCAGCACGATGACGAGCATGACGATCGCAGTGGCGGCGCCGCCACTTCCGAGCGCCAGCACCGACCGCGAACGGCCGCGAGATCTGGAGCGTCCGATGCCGGACGTAGCGCGGTGACGAGCGTGACGACCGCGCGGCGTTCCCGGCGCAGGCTCAGGCGCCAGCGCATGCCGCGCAGCCTCGCCGCGCCCGTGGTCGGACGCATCATCCCCTCGGGATGACCCAGCGGGCGCCTCGAGCGCGCGAGGGTCTGCGTCGGCGATGTCCGCAGCTCCGCCGACCGAGCATCACCGGCTCGGCTCACGTGCGCGCCGACTGCGCGCGAGCCACAGCTACGGCTACGTGCTCGGCGCTGATCATCGCGTCGTTCGTGTTCGCGATGACGGCGTCGGACGACGAGTGGGCGGCGAGCGTGCTCCTGCTCCTGTACTGCGCGACGCTCGTGACCGCGCTCTGGACGTCGGGCCGCACGCGGCCGAACTCCCGCACGACGGTCGGGCTGGTGTGGCTCGCGGCCGGTCGCCGCCGCAGCCCAGCTCGTCTTCGGCGGAGACACGCTCGCAGCGCTCGTGGCGCTGTTCACGGGCGTGCTGATCGGCGCCACGATCGTCGTCATCGCGCTCGGGGTCGTCGACCAGGGCATCGTCAACGCCCAGTCGGTCCAGGGTGCGCTGTGCGTCTACGTGCTGCTCGGGCTGATGTTCGCGTTCCTCTACGGCACGGTCGCGGTGCTCGGCGACGGCGACTTCTTCGCCCAGGGGACCGACGGCGACCGGGCGGTGCGCGTGTACTTCAGCTTCGTGACGCTGGCCACGGTCGGCTACGGCGACTACACCGCGGCCCACGACGTCGGGCGGACGCTGGCGATCGTCGAGGGGCTGTCGGGGCAGCTCTACCTCGTCACCGTGATCGCGCTGCTCGTGTCGCGGATCGGCTTTCGCCACCCGACGCGCGCAGCCGCGGGCGTCGCGGCGCCTCACCCCAGGTGGACGATGCGGCCGCGGGCGACCGCGGGTAGGCTCGCGCCATGCTCCGGGGCAGCGGGTTCGTCGTCGTCGTGCTCGTGGTCGCCGCCCTCGCGGCGGGCTGCGGCGGGGACGACGAGGACTCGAACGTCGCCTGGGCCGACGACGTCTGCGGCTCGGTCTCGACCTGGATCGACTCGGTGCGCGCCGCGGGCGAGTCGGTGCAGCAGGGCGAGGGCAGCGTCGACGACGCCGTCGACGACCTCAAGAGCGCGACCGAGGACCTCGACGACGACCTGCGCTCGCTCGAGCCGCCGGAGGCCGCCGAGCAGGTCCAGGACACGATCGAGCAGCTCCTCGACCAGCTCGCAGAGCGGCGTCCGGACGATCGAGACCGCCGTCGAGAACGCGTCCGGCGGGGAGGCGCTCGCCGCGCTGACCACGATCGGCGCCACGATCTCGACGATGAGCGAGGCCGTGTCGTCGGCGCTGGACGACCTCCAGGAGGCGGACACGGGCGAGACGCTCAGGAGCGCGTTCGAGGACGTCGGACTCGTGCCAGGAGCTCCGGGAGGAGCAGGGCTCGTGAGCGGCCCCTTCATCGTCGGCTACGACGGCTCCGACGCCTCCGAGCCGGCGCTCGCCCGCGCGATCGAGGAGGCGTCCGCGGCCGGCGCGACGGTCGTGGTCGTCAGCGTCGCGGAGATGCCCTTCGATCCCAGAGGCGCCGATCAACTACGGCACGTACACGGACACGCCGAAGAGCGTCCCGCTGCACGAGCCGCCCGAGCTGGAGCAGATCCTCGGCGCCGCGCGGGAGCGGATCGACGCGGCCGGCGTTCGGGGCGACTACGTCTGGGAGGCGGGCGACGTCGCGACCGCGCTCGTCCGCGAGGCGAAGGATCGCGGCGCGGCGGCGATCGTCCTCGGCAAGGGCCACCACAGCCGCCTCGGCCGCTGGCTCGGCACGGACGTCGCCCAGGAGGTCGAGCGCTCGGCCGACTGCCCCGTGATCGTCGTCGACTGACGGGCCGTCGCTCAGGCGTCGAAGGCGCCCGACTCGCGTGCGGCCGCCACGCCCGCCGCGACGAGGTCGGCCGGGTGGATCCACTCGTCCGCGAGCGCGAACCCGCCCGCCGCGACGATCCCCTCGCGGAGCGGGATCGCCCAGCGGTGCTCGATCAGGACGATCGCCGCGCTGTGCCCGGCCGGGATCGCGTCCGTGAGGTACCAGACGCTCTCGTCGTCGAGCGGCTGGCCCTCCGTCGCGCTCCTCCTCGCCGTCGGGGCCGAGGCCGACGAGGGCGCCGACGAGCGCGCCGAACTCGCGTGCCTCGGCCTCGTCGAGGTCGCCGATCGGCTGCGGCTCGATCTCGCCCCGCTCGTCCTTCCGGACGACGAGCAGGTCGAGCAGGCGGACGTGCCCGAGGTCGCGCAGGCGCCGCAGCTCGGGGAGGATCCGGCTCGCGAAGTCGTCCTCGACGAAGCCCAGGACGAGGATCTGGACCGGGCCGATCGGGCTCGCCTCCTGCGGCTCCGCGCCGCTCTGCCGCGCTCACGGCGCCCCCAGGACCCTGCGCGTCCGGACGAGGAACTCGTCCTGCGACAGCACCCCGCGCGCCCGCAGCTCCCAGAGCCGGTCGAGCTCGTCGACGGCCTCGCGCGTGTACGTGGCGTTCCGCGTCCGCCTGCCGGCGTAGTACGCCGTGCCGCCGACCATGGCCGCCCGCATGAGGGGCCGCCGTCGCACGAGCATGCACGTGCTCCTTTCCGTCCGTGCGCTGCTCGTTCACATTTGCTGCCGCACCGCGCAGCGGCATCGTCCGGTTGGGGTGAACGCCGACGCGCCTAGGCCGCGCCGTCGCCCTCGGCGAGGTAGAGGAGCGCCGCCGTCACGCGCCGGTCCATGCCCACGGGGTCGGTGAGCTCGAGCTTGGAGAAGATCGCGTTGATGTGGCGCTCGACGGCCCGCCGCGTGATCCCCAGCGTGTCCGCGATCGCGCCGTTGCTCCGTCCCTCGGCGACGAGCGCGAGCGTCTCGCGCTCGCGCGGCGTCAGCCGGGCGACGCGGGAGTCGGCCTCGCGCCGCCGCTGCCCCAGCACCTCGTCGACCACGCGCGAGTCGACGACGGAGCCGCCCGCGACGACCTCGCGCAGCGCCCGCGCGAGCTCGCCGGTGTCCGCGAGGCGCTCCTTCAGCAGGTAGGCGCGGCCCCGCGAGCCGTCCTCGAACAGGGCGAGGGCGTAGAGCGGCTCGACGTGCTGGCTGAGGACGACGACCCCGATCTCCGGGTGCGACGCGCGCAGGCCCCGGGCGAGGCGGATGCCCTCGTCCGTCCCGGTCGGCGGCATGCGGATGTCGGTGAGCACGGCGTCGGGCCGCTCGCGCTCGACCGCCTCCTCGAGGCTCGCGAGGTCGCCGCAGGCCGCCGCGAGCTCGAACCCGTCGAGGCTCTCCAGCAGCCGCGAGATGCCCTCGCGGGCGATGAAGTCGTCCTCTCCGAGAATCACCCGAATCGTCCGCAGGCCGTCGGGTTGTGGGACTGCGGGCAAGGCCTGGCTCCTTGGTGGTCGAGGACACCGCGATCGTACCCCCGGCCCCGGCCCTCAGTGCCCGACGACCACCTTCAAGCCGACGATCGCGAGCCCCAGGCCGAGGTTGAGCGCGACGGAGACGACCGTGTCCCACCGGCCCAGCTCCTCGAGCCTGGCGTACCGGTACCCCTGCACCGCGAGGGTGAAGAGCCCGATCCCGAGGGCGAGCCACACCGCCGTCGCTCGGCCGGAGCACTCTCGAGCCGCCCCCAGCGACGAGCGCGACCACGGGGCGACGGCGGCCAGCGGAATCGCGAGCTCCCGCCGCGCGACGGAGAAGAACTCCGCGCGGTCGAGCCGGCGGCGCAGCTGCGATCGACTCCCCGAGCCCGTGCGCGTAGACGTGCGCGAGCCAGAGGACGACGACCGTCCCGCCCACGATCGAGGTCGAGCCGCCAGAGGTTCTCGACGCCGTGGGCGCCGGCGACGATCGCGCCCATCACCACGATCGTCCCGTAGACCGTCCCGGCGATGCTCTCGCTCGTGCCGAGGATCAGCCGGTACAGGCGGCCGTGCCTTCGCGACGGCACGGTGGGCGGGTGGCCGTTCAGCGCTTCGCGGCGGCGTCGATGAGCTCGAGCGCGGCGTCGACGTCGTAGCCGAGCGCGAGCGCGACCTTCGGCGCGGCCGAGACGACGCGCGCCACGCCGACCGTGGGCAGGACGGCGACGAGGCAGCCGGCGATCTCGTCGCACGAGGCGCCGTGCGCGCGCGCCTCCTCGATCGCCTCCATGTACGACGGCGGCGCCGCGTCGAGGGCGATGAGGGCGCCGATCCGCACGAGCGCGCTCGCACGCCGGTCGAGCGCCGCGGCCGCCTCGCTCGCGCGTCCGTTCGAGAGCAGCAGGTCGACGTACGCGTCGTCGCGGACGGCGAGCTTGCGCAGCGTCTCCTCGTGGTCGCTCACTGGTTCCGGCGATCCTGCGCGGGCGGGATCGCCGGAGCATCATCCCCTGCGGATGAACTCCCCTGCGGCGGTGTCGCCCGCGTCCACCAGCCCGAGCTCGCCCGCCCGCTCGATCGCGGCGCTGCGGCTCGAGACGCCGAGCTTGCGGTACGCCGAGATCGCCTGCGTCTTGATCGTGTTGCGCGAGACGTAGAGCCGCTCGCCGATCTCGCGGAACGAGAGATGCGTCGCGAGCAGCGGCAGCAGCCGGAGCTCGGCGCCGGTCAGCCCGGTGCCGTGGCCGTCGCCGGCGGCGGGGAGGCCGTCGAGCTGGCGCCGCAGGTCGGCGACCGCGTCCGCGAGCGAGCCCAGGTCGGGCCGGAGCGCGAGGATCCGCTCGCACTCGGCGAGCTGCGCCGCCGCGGCGCTCCGGTCGCGGAGGGTGACGTGGGCCGCCCCGAGCTCGACGCGCACCTGGACGGCGAGCCACGGCAGCGCGTGCGACAGCGGGCCGGCGAGCCCCTCGGCGGCCTCGAGGGCGTGGCGCGCCTCGTCCCAGCGGCCGTGGCGGAGGAGGGCGCGGGCCGCGACGGCGTGGGCGAGCGCGCGGCCGACGTGCTCCTCGACCGGGTCGCCCGCGGCGACCTCGCGTGCCCGCAGGGCGAGCTGCTCCGCGGCCGACTGGTCGCCGGCGGTCGCCGCGAGGAGCGCCCGCTCGGCCGTGGCGAGCGCGTCGGCGTCGGCCTCGCCGCGGCGCTGCGCCGCCTCGGCGGCGGCGGCGAACGTCGCGTCGGCGTCGTCCCGCTCGTCCCGCAGCGCCCGGGCGACGCCCGCGAGCACGAGCGCGGTCGGCCGCCAGGCGCTCTCGGGCGGCAGGCCGGCGAGCGCGTCCTCCGCGTCCCGTCCCATCTGCTCCGCCCCGTCCGGCGCACAGCGCCGCCCGCACGAGCGCGATCCAGGGCCGCGGCGACGCCGAGCCGTCGGGCAACGGCCCGTCGGCCGGCGCGAGGTCGGCGCTCGCGAGCCAGCGCTCGGCGTCCTCGGGCCGGCCGCGCAGGGCGTGAACCCAGGCGCCGAGTGCCGCGACCGCCGGCTGCGCCTCGAGGCGCTCCTCGCCGCCGAACGCGTCGAGCCAGCGCTCCACGGCCCGCCGGCCCGACGCTCGCGCCCGGGAGCCCGATCGTGGTGAGGATCCGCCCTGCGCGACCGGCATCGCCGCAGGCCCGGGCGTGGACGAGCGCGCCCTCCGCGTCGCCGTGCGCCTCGAGCCAGTCGGCTGCCCGGACGTGGAGGCCGTGGACGAGCGACGCCTCGTGCTGCTCCAGCTCGCGCCGGAGGGCGTCGCGGAAGAACCGGTGGTAGCGGTACCAGCCGCCGTGCCGGTCGAGCGGGACGAGGAACAGGCCGGCGCGCGCGATCGACGCGAGCTCGACCGCCGACCCCTCGCGCTCGAGCACCGCGTCGCAGAGCTCGCCCGACAGCGCGCTCGAGCACCGACGTGCGGCGCAGGAACGCCAGCCGCTCCGCGCTCAGGCGGGACAGGTGCTCCGACCAGAAGTAGTCGGCGAGGAAGCGGTCGTCGCCGCCGACCGCCACGGTGCGCTTCGCAGGCCCGGCGTCGTCGAGCGCCCTCGTCGCGAGGTAGAGCCCCGCGGCCCAGCCCTCCGACCGCGCCGCGAGGTCCGACGCGCCCTCGTCGTCGAGCTCGAGGCCGGCGGCGCGGACGAGGAGGAGGCTGTCGCGCCGACTCAGCGCGAGGTCCTCGGGCCCGAGCTCGAGCAGCCCGCCCGAGGCGCGGAGCCGCGCGATCGGCAGCGCCGGCGCCGACCGGCCAACGACGACGAGCATCGAGCCCGCGGGCACGTGCTCCGCGAGCGCGGCGACGAGGTCGGCGGAGTCGCCGCGGCGGATCGCGTCCGCGTCGTCGAGCACCGCGACGAACGGCGCCCGGCCGCGAGGCGACCGCGGCGGCCAGGCGCGGCGCCGCGTCCTCCCACACCGACGGCCCCGGCGCCTCGAGCGCGTCGAGCACGTCCGGGTCGAGCGGCTCGACCCGGTCGAGCGCGGTCGCGAGGTGGCGGACGAGCAGGAGCGGGTCGTTGTCGCGCGCGTCGACCGAGAGCCAGACGAACGGCCGCTCGTCGCGCGCGGCCCACTGGGCGAGGAGCGTCGTCTTGCCGTAGCCGGCGGGGGCGACGAGCGTCGCGAGGCGGACGGTCGCGCGCCGCGCGCAGCCGGTTCACGAGCCCGGCGCGCGAGACGAGGCCGGGGCGGAGCGCGGGAGCGCGGAGCTTCGACTCGAAGACGGCGAAGCGCTGCGGCGCCGGCGGCGCGACGGCTGCAAGGCTTCTCCGCGCGGCGGAGCCGGTTCGTTCGAGTGCGGCGGCGGATGTAGGAGGCGGGGTCACGGTCCTCCGGTCGGGGGCCTCGATCGTGCCCCGCGCCCGTCTCCGTGTCATCCGCCCGTTCGCGGAACTCGTGCGCCGGATGGCATGTGCACGCCGGGCGTGCGCCCACGACGCGGCGATGTCGCAAATGCGACCCCGGGCGTACGGGTTTTCACGGACGGGCGCTGGTAGTGTCCGGCCGGGGTCGCCACGGGTCGAGGAGGGAACGATGGCGACGATTGCTGCACCCGCCATCGCGACGGCCCGGCCTGCGCGAGGGCTTCTCTGGATCGCGACCGTCTCCACGGTCGGGGCGATCGCGGCCGTCCTGACCGGCGCGGGCGTCGGCGCTGGGCGACGCCGCGGGGGTCGACGCGTGGTCGCTCGTGCGCGGCTGCGATGGTCGGCTCGTACGTCGCCGTCGGCGCGTACACGTGGTGGCGGCGCCCCGGCGAGCCGCTTCGGGATCATCGTGGCGGAGACGGGGCTCGGCTTCGCCGTCGCCTCGCTCAACGCCTCGACCGACTCGGTCGCCCACACGATCGGCCGCGTGGCGCTCGCGGCGGTCGTGGTGTACCTCGCCTACGCGTTCCTCTGCTTCCCCCGGGACCGGCTCGAGACGCCGGTGGAGCGCCGGCTCATCGGAGCCTTCGCGGCCGCGAGCGCCGTGCTCTGGCTCGTCACGCTGCCGCTCGTCGAGACCCTGCCGGCGTCGGGGCCGATCGTGGACTGCGGCGACGCCTGCCCCGCCAACGCGTTCCAGCTCGTCGAGACGCCCGACGCGGTCTCGTCGGCGCTGGGCTTCGCCGTGAACGGCGTCACCGCGCTCGCGCTGGCTCAGCATGATCGCGCTGCTCGTCGACAAGGCCCGCTCGCCGGCGATCCTGCGGCGCCGCCTCGTCCTGCCCGTCCTCGGCTCGGCGATCGCGCTCGCGGCGGCGTATTCGGCGTACACCGTGCTCCGGCAGCTCGAGGTCGAGGGGCTCACCGGGCTGAAGGTCGCCGGCGCCGCCGCCGCGCTGGCGATCCCGCTCGCGATGCTGGTCGGCCAGGTGCGCGGGCGCGTGTTCGCCGCCACGAGCCTCGTCTCGCTCGTCGGCCGCGTCGGCGGGGAGCCCGTCACCGCCGCGCGCGTCGAGGGCCTGCTGCGCGACGCCCTCGGTGATCCGCTGCTGCGGTTCGCGATCCGCCGGCCGGGGAGCGGGTACGTCGACGTCGAGGGCCACGCGGTGGAGCTGCCGCTCGGCCACCGCGACGTCGGCGTGACCCCGGTGCTCCGGAACGGCGAGCCGGTCGCCGCGCTCGTGCACGACGCCGCGCTCGACGAGGGCTCCGGGATCACGGAGGGTCTCGCGGCGACCGCGCTGATGCTGCTCGAGAACGCGCAGCTGGTCGCCGATCTCCGCGACTCGCGCGCGCGGATCGTCGCCTCCGGCCAGCAGGAGCGGCTCCGGCTCGAGCGGAACCTCCACGACGGCGCGCAGCAGCGCCTCTTCACGATCCAGCTCAAGCTCACGGCGGCACGCGCGCGGGCCGACGACCCGCAGCTGGCGCGCGAGCTGGACGAGCTCACGGCCGACGCCGCGGCGACCGTCGACGAGCTCCGGTCGCTGGCCCACGGTCTCTACCCGACCGTGCTCCGGGAGCGGGGGCTCGCCGACGCCCTCCGCGCGGCGGCGCGTGGCGCTGCGGTTCCCGTGCGCGTCGTCGACGGCTCGGTCGGGCGGTGCGCGCCGCCGGTCGAGGAGGCCGTGTACTACTGCGTGCTCGAGGCGATCCAGAACACGGCGAAGCACGCAGGCCCGGGCGCAAGGGCGACGGTGCGGCTCGAGCAGGAGGGAAGCGACCTCCGCTTCTCCGTGACCGACGACGGTGGCGGCTTCGACCTCGCGCAGCGCGCCGACGGGATCGGGCTCGTGAGCATGCGCGACCGGATCGGCGCCGCCGGGGGGACGCTCGACATCGTCTCCCGGCCCGGCGAGGGCACGGCCGTCATCGGCATCGTGCCCGACCGGCCGCCCGCGACTGAGAACGACGGCGCCGACGGCTTCGTCCAATAGGGGTGATGACGCCCGCGCCGAGGCGCCGGAGGATCGGCGCGATGAGCGTTCCCGAAGAGAGCGCGGACCGGCTCAGCCCGCGGACACGCACGATCCTCGTCTGGGGCCTCATGGTGCTCGGGACGCTGATCCTGCTCGTCGGCTCGCTGACGGTCTGGGTGAAGCGGCAGGCGCTCGACACCGACGCCTGGGTGGACTCGAGCACGCAGCTCCTCGACGACCCGGACGTCCGCAACGCGCTGTCCGATCTACGTCGTCGACCAGCTCTACGAGTACGGGGACATCGAGGGCCGGCTCGAGGAGCGCCTCCCGCCGAATCTCGCGGGGCTCGCGGCGCCGATCGCGGGCTCGCTGCGAACCCCGGCGGAGGAGGCGGTCAACCGGCTCCTCGAGAGCCCGCGCTTCCAGGCGCTCTGGGAGAACGTCAACCGGATCGCCCACGAGACGCTGCTGCGGGTCCTCGAGGACGAGACGCGGGCCGGCGTCTCCACCGCGGAGGGCAACGTCACGCTCGACCTCCGCACCTTCCTCGTGACCGTCGGCGACGAGCTCGGGTTCGGCGAACAGCTCGAGCAGCGGCTCCCGCAGGACGCGGGGCAGATCACCGATCCTCCAGTCGGACCAGCTCGAGGCCGCGCAGACGACGGTGAAGATGATCAAGGCCCTGAGCTGGGTCGTCGTCTTCCTGGCGATCGCCGCCTTCGCGCGGCGCGATCTGGCTCGCGCGCGACCGGCGCAGGATGCTGACCTGGGTCGGCGTCGTCCTCCTCCTCGTCGGGATCCTGCTCGGCGTGATCCGCCGCGCGGCCGGGAACTACCTCGTCGACGCGCTCGCGCAGGGGGAGTCGATCCGGGACGCCGCCGGCTCGGCCTGGCTGATCGGGACGAGCCTGCTGCTGCAGATCGCCTGGGCGCTCGTCATCTACGGGATCGTGATCCTCGCTCGGCTCGGCGCTCGCGGGGCCGTCGCGTGTGGCGCGGCGCATCCGCGGCGTGATCGGGCCGCCGCTCCGCGACTACCCCGGCGGTCGCCTGGGCGGTACTCGGCGGCCTGTATCTCCTGCTCGTGCTCTGGGGGCCCGGTGCCGGCGCTCCGGAACTGGCTCGGCGTGCTCGTCCTCGGCGGCGCTCGTCGCGATCGGCTTCGAGGCGTTCCGTCGTCTCACCGTCGCGGAGCTCGAGAACGGCGGCCCGGCGGTCGAGGCACCGCCGCCGCCCGCGCCCGCACCGGGGTAGGCCGCTACGCGGTCGCGACGGACGCGACCGGCCGTTCCTGCTCCTCGCCTCCGTGCCGGGCGAGGGCGATCAGGACCGCACCGACGAGGGCGACGCCGAGCCCGATGCAGGCGACGACGACGTGCCACGCCGGCCGGCTGAGGCGCTCGTCGAGCAGGAGGACGCCGAGCAGGATGCCGACGACGGGGTTCGCGACCGAGACCGTCGCGACCGACGGCGCCAGCTTCCCCGTGCCGAGCGAGACCTGCTGCAGCACGAACCCGAGGATCCCGGCGATCGCCAGCGCGTACGGCTCCCAGTGCGTGAGGAGCTCGCCGATGCTCTCGTGGAGGTAGTCGAGGGTCGGCTTCGTCAGCGACGCGGAGAGCCCGAACAGGATCCCGGCAACGGTCCCGTAGACGGCGGCTCGCACCGTCAGGCCGCCGCGGCCGCCGAACACGAGCAGCACCGCCGAGACGGCCACGAGGACGCCGATCGCGATCGCCCACTCGTCGCCCGGCGCGTTCTCGTTGCCTCCCGCCGGGTCGCCGTAGATCGCGAAGAGCGCGAGCCCGAGGACGATGACCGCGGAGCCGATCACCTCGAATCGTCCGACGGTCTGGCTCGTCAGGAAGTAGCCGAGCGGCAGCGCGAAGACGACGGTCGTGACGAGCAGCGGCTGGATGATCGCGAGGCGCCCACGGTCGAGCGCGGCGGCCTGGAACACGTAGCCCGTGAGCAGCGCCAGGGTGCCGAGCAGCCACATCGTCTGGCCCGCGAGGCGCGCGAGCGTCGCCGGGTCGCGCAGCGAGATCTCGGGGAGGTTCAGCGCGCCCTTCTGCTGCAGCGTGGCGGCGACGGCGAACAGGAACGCTGCGACGAGCGCGAGGACCGACGCCATCGGCGGAGCCTACGCGTCCTCTCAGACGGAGATGCTGACCGGGAACGTCGCGAGCCACACGACCGTCCCCACGAACACGACGATCCCGAACCCGAGCAGGACGCGTCGCAGCGCCGGCGTGTCGCAGCCTCGTGCTGATGCCGGCGAAGAAGAGCACCGCGGCGAACAGGACGACGCAGAGGACGTAGTTCGTCGCGCGCTGCACGTTCGTCCGCGCGGTCGCCGACAGCACCTCCGCCTCGGCCTCGAGCCGCTCGCGCCTCGCCCTGCGCCGCCACCTTGTACTCCGGCATCGCGAACGGCGTCAGCGGCGCGTCGTCGTTCTGCAGCGGCTTCGTCGCGACCCAGGCGTCGACCGCCGGCTTGAACTCCGGCGCGGAAGCGGGCGAAGTAGAAGTCGGCGAGCTCCGTCTCGTCGAGCGCGTAGGCGTCCACCCACTGGATGAAGGTGGCGACGTCGACCTGCGTCTGCGAGTTCGCGAGGTCGGCCGCCTTGGCCGACTCGACGCGTACGCGCTGCCGCGCGGCTGAACGCCTTCGCCTGCTCGCCGTTCCAGCGGCTCGCCTGGTAGCCGCTCCACGCCGTCCCGAGCGTCGCGAGCGACAGCAGGACGGTCGCGACGATCTCGATGCGCTCGTCGGCGCCGATCGTCACGTACCGGGCCGCCCCGTCGGGGCCGCAGGGCACGGGAACCTCGGCGCCGATGTCACGGAGCGCCTCGTCCACGATGCGCAGCGAGCGCTCCATCGCGACCGGGTCGAGGCCGCCGACGCCCTCCTGTGAACGGATGGTCGAGCGCGTACAGCAGGAGCAGCAGCGTCACGATCACCGACGACCACCGAGCCCATCAGCAGCGACTGGACGACTGCGCGCTCGCCGCGGTCGGCGAAGAACAGGGTGTAGACGAAGATGACGGCGGCGATGAAGAACAGGACGATCCAGAGCTGGGTCGGGATCACGCCGACGGCGCCGTGGACCCGGTCCTGCCGGGCCGCCTCGCGCGTCGAGGTCTGCTCGAGCCACTTGTCGTAGGCCGACTGCTCCGACGCGGTCTGAGGCTGCACCCTCCTCACCGTCTCGAAGAGCTCGACCCCCCACGGGTTGATCGCGTCGCCGAGCGTGCCCGCCTGCATCCGCTCCCACTCGTCGCCGACGACCGATCTGCCGTAGCAGACGAGCTCGCCCGTGAGCTCGGCGGAGGCCGAGGCGGGGAAGAACTGCGCCGTCTGGACCTGCTGCGTCACCATCAGCGCTTCCGTCTCGGCGCCGCTCCGCGACTGGTCGTAGCTCGTGAACGCGAGGAAGACGATGAAGCCGAGCAGGACCGAGAACCCGGTCGCGAGCACGCCGAAGACGCCGGCGGCGCGGTCGCCGTCGGCGAAGTAGCCGCCGTCGGGCGCGCGGCGGCGCACGAGCAGCATCGCCGCGATCGCGGCGGCCGAGACGCCGAACGTGAGGAGGAAGCCCCAGAGGACGTTCAGGAGATCCCTCCTCGCCGCCCTGCCGACGGCTCAGCCGGCGAGGATCTTCGCCTTCTGCGCCTCGAACTCGGCGTCGGTGAGGACGCCCGCGGTCTTGAGCTCGCCGAGCTGCTTCAGCTGGTCGAGCTTGTCGTCGGTCGAGGTCGCGCAGCCGGCGGCGGTGCCTGCTGCGGCGGAGCCTCCTGGTACTGCGGCTGCTGGGCAGCCTCCTGCTCGGCCCACTTGTTCTCCTGGCGCCGCGCGACGCGTCCCGAGACCGCGGTCGCCGTTCCGGCGACGACCGCCGTGCGGGCCGCCATGCGTACGAGTGGCATGTTTCGCTCCTTCGGTCGCTGGTGTTAGGCCTCTGCCGCTTCGAGCTCGTCGAGCGCGGCGATGAACTCGTTGATCGGAATGCGCCCGCTGTCGACGAGGCGCGCGCCGGTCTTGCGGAGATTCGTGGCGAACGGCGCCGCCCACGTGTTCTCGTAGACGAGGATCGCCGCCGAGCCGCCCGGCTCGATGGCCGTTCCGGCCTCGTCGTAGTCCTCCTGGCCGAGCACGCCCGACGACGCGCCCTCGAACAGCGCGAGGTCGAGGGTCCCGTCGGCGTCGAAGTCGCCGATCGCGCCGCCCGACACCGACCCGTCCTCGTTCTTGCGGACGAAGGCGATGTCGAGCACGCGGATGATCCCGCGCTCGGTCAGGTCGACGATCATGTCCAGTCCCTTGCCGTTCGGCTCCTTGCCGGGCGGCCATTCGACGATGACCCAGTCGATGGGGCCCAGCTCGATGTCGGTTTCGCTCATGTGCGTGCCTCCTCGGGCGCGTGCGTGCGGATCGGTGCGAGTTCTACCGCGCTCAGCCTCGCCGTGCGCGCGGGCACGAGCATCGTCCACACCGGATGATGCGCGCGCCCGTCTCGCTGCCGACGATCGCAGAGGCCTCGACCGAAGGGAGCGTTCGTCCATGTGCAGATGGCTCGCCTACTCCGGGGACCCGATCCCGCTCGAGGCGCTCATCGTCCAGCGGAAGTACTCGCTGATCGACCAGAGCCTCCACTCGCGCCTCGGGGCGACGACGACGAACGGCGACGGCTTCGGCGTCGGCTGGTACGACGGCGTGCGCCCGGAACCGGCCCTGTACCGGAGCGTGCATCCGGCGTGGAACGACCGGAACCTCCGCGAGCTGGCGTCCCACGTGTCGTCACCCCTGTTCTTCTCGCACATCCGCGCCTCGACGGGGACGGCGGTGCAGGAGACGAACACGCACCCCTTCCGCTACGGACGCTGGCTCTTCATGCACAACGGGGCCGTCCGGGAGTTCCCGCGCGTGCGGCGCGACCTGCTGCTCGCGATCGATCCCGAGCTCATCCCCGCCATGGAGGGCTCCGCCGACTCCGAGGTGCTCTTCCTGATCGCGCTCACGTTCGGGCTCGAGGACGACGCCGTCACCGCGCTCGAGCGGATGGTCGGGCTCGTCGAGGACGTGGGCGAGGCGCACGGGGTCGAGCATCCGATCCAGATGACCGTGGCGGCGACCGACGGCGTCCGCATCATCGCCGCCCGCTACTCGAGCGAGGGCGAGTCGCGGACGCTCTACTTCAGCACGGACGCCGGCGCGCTCAAGCAGCGGTACGCCGACGACGACCGGATCCAGCAGCTCTCGGACGAGGCCCGCGCGGTCGTCTCGGAGCCGCTCGGAGACCTGGAGGGCGTGTGGAACGCCGTCCCCGAGTCGTCGATCGGGATCGTGCAGCCCGGGGAGGACGAACTGCGGACATTCACGCCCCGGCGAGGCGCGGCTGCTGGGTGACCGAGGCGTTCGTCTGGGGCGGGATCGCCGCCTCCTCGCTCCTCATCGGCGGGCTGCTCGTGATGTGGCGGCCGATCTCGCAGCGCGCGCTCGGCCTCGTGATGGCGTTCGGCGCCGGCGTCCTCATCAGCGCCGTGGCGTTCGAGCTGGCGGCCGAGGCCGTGCAACGCGTCGGCTCCGACGAGGGCGGGCGGCTGGCCGTCGGAGGCGGGCTCGCGCTCGGCGCCCTGACGTTCTTCGCCGGCGACTGGTGGATCGACCGGATGGGCGGCGCCGACCGCAAGCGCTCGCACCAGGAGGCGGGCGGGTCGGCGCTCCCGCTCACGCTCGGGATCGTGCTCGACGGGATCCCGGAGTCGGTCACGATCGGGCTCTCGCTGCTCGGCGGCGAGGGCGTGAGCGCGGCGATGCTCGTCGCCGTCTTCCTCTCGAACCTGCCGGAGTCGATGGCCGCGACGACCGGGTTCGAGCGCAGCGGCCGCTCGCGCCGGTGGACGATCGGCCTCTGGCTCGTGATCATCGCTCGTGAGCGCGCTCGCGTCGCTCGCCGGCTACGGCCTCTTCGACACCGCCTCGGACACGGTCGTCGCCGGCATGCTCGCCTTCGCCGCGGGCGCGGTGCTGACGATGCTGGCGGACACGATGATGCCGGAGGCCTTCGCGTACGGCGGCAAGGCCGTCGGCCTGCTGACGACGATGGGGTTCGGGGTCGCGCTCTGGATCGTCGTGCTCGAGAACGCCGCCTAGCGCTCCGCGGCGAAGCCCGCGACCGCGAGCCTGACGCTGGGGTAGAAGTGCTCGCGGCCGATCTCCTCGACCGCGCCGGCCGCCTCGAAGTCGGACAGCATCCGCGAGCGCAGGCGCGCGACGACGAGCGTCACGCCCTCGCCGCGCAGGTCGCGGGCGAGGTCGGCGAGCGCCTCGATCCCGGTCGAGTCGACGTGGTTGACCGCCTCGGCGTCGAACACGAGCCACGACGTCTCGGTCGGCGCGGCGCGGATCGCCTCGCGGACGCGGCCCTTCACGTAGCCGGCGTTGGCGAAGAAGAGCCGGTCGTCGAGCCGGTAGACGACGACGCCCGGCGTCACCTCCGCCGACGGGTGGAGGGAGACGTCGCGGTAGCCCTCGAGCTTCGGCACCCAGCCGAGCACCGCGTCGTAGGGGCGGGCGCTGCGGCGCACGGTGTCGATGATCGAGAGGCCGACCGCGACGACGAGCGCCTCGAGCACGCCGAAGACGACGACGCACGAGACGGTGACGCCCGCGATTGCGACCTCGACGCGGTCGATCGCGGCCAGCGTCCGCCAGGCGGCCGGGTCGGCGATGTTGATCGCGGCCGAGACGAGCACGGCGCCGAGCACCGCGCTCGGCAGGTACTGCACGGGCTCGGTCAGGAAGAGCAGGACGACGACGACCGTGCTCGCCGCGAACAGCCCGGCGATCTGCGTGCGAGCGCCCATCGCCTCGTTCACGGCGGTGCGGGCGCCGCTCGCGCCGACCGAGAACGTCTGCGTCAAGCCGGCGACCGCGTTCGCCGCGCCCATCACGAACAGCTCCTGCGAGGCGCGCACGTGCTCGCCGCGCCTGCCCCGCGAACGCCCGCGCGGTGAGGATCTCGTCGGCGAACGAGACGAGGAAGACGCCGAGCGCCGCCGGCACGAGCTGGAGCACGTCGGCGAGCGGCGGCGTCGGGATGCTCGGCCGCGGCAGCCCGCCGGCGACCGGGCCGACGGTCGCGATCCCGTGGTCGGCGAAGTCGAGCGCCCACGAGGCGCCGATCGCGCCCACGACCACGAGCAGCGCGCCGGGGAGCGCGGGCATGAAGCGGCGCAGGACGAGGAGCGCGGTCAGCGTGACGGCGCTCAGCGCCATCGTGGTGCCGCTCACGTCGCCCAGCTCCCGCGCGACCTCGCCCAGTTTCTGCAGCGGCTCGGTCGCGTCGACCGGGACCCCGAGCAGCTTCCCGAGCTGCGAGATCACGAGCACGATCGCGACGCCGTGCAGGTAGCCGATCAGCACGGGCCGGGAGAGGTAGTCGGCGATCCAGCCGAGCCCGAGCGCCCGCGCGATCAGGAAGCAGACGGCGACGAGCAGGGCGAGCATCGACGCCAGCTCGACCGCCTCCTCGCTGCCCGCGACGGCGAGCGGCAGCACCGAGGCGGCGACGAGCGTCGACACCGACCCCTCCGGGCCGATCACGAGCCGCCGCGACGAGCCGAGCAGCACGTAGGCGATCGTCGGGCAGGAGCAGCGCGTACAGGCCGTTGACCGGCGAGAGCCCGGCCAGCTCGCCGTAGGCCATCGCCGACGGCAGCGCGAGCGCCGTCACCGTCACCCCGGCGAGCAGGTCGCGGCGGGCGCTGCCGAGCCGGTACCGCGGAACCTCCCCGGCGACCGGGACGGTGCGGACGAGCAGCGGCTCGCGCTGCGCCGGCTGGAACACCGGAGCCGAGCCGTACGCGGTCTCGCGCTCCTGCGCGTGCTCGTCGTCGCTCGCCATCGCCCCTGCAGAGTTGCGCCTCCAGGCCCGGAGTGGTTCATTCCATCGGGGTGACGCCGCCCGGCCCCGCATCGGATTCGATTCCCTTGCCGCGACAGGTCGAGGATGCGGTGCCCGGAGACGAGACGAGGAGGCCGGAACGCGGTGTGTTGCGGATCACCTGGGTCGGCCACAGCACGGTGCTCATCGAGCTGGACGGCGTCCGGCTCGTCACCGACCCGGTTCTGCGCAACCGGCTCGCGCACCTCCGCCGTGTCGGAGCGCGGGCCGACACCGGCGCGCTCCGAGGCGTCGACGCCGCGCTGGTCTCGCACCTTCACTACGACCACCTCGACGTGCCCTCGCTCCTGCGCCTCGGCCGCTCCGTCCAGGTCGTGCTCCCCGCCGGCTCGACCCGCCTGCTGCGCCGCCGAGGGTTCACCCGGATCACGCAGCTCGGCGTCGGGGAGGAGCTCGACATCGGTGCGGTCACGGTCGCGGCGACCGAGGGCCGAACATGACGGGAGGCGGACGCCCTTCGGCTCCGGCCGGCCCGCGGTCGGCTACCTCGTCACCGGCTCGGCCCGGATCTGGTTCGCCGGCGACACGGACCTCTTCGACGGGATGAGCGAGCTCGCCCCGGGCCTCGACGTGGCGCTGCTCCCGATCGCGGGGTGGGGCGCGCGCCTCCCGCCGGGCCATCTCGACCCGCGCACCGCGGCCGAGGCGCTGCAGTTGCTCCGCCCGCGGGTGGCGGTCCCGATCCACTGGGGCACGTACAAGCAGATCGGGCTGGGGCGCTCGGACGAGGCCCTCCGCGCACCGGCAGAGGCGTTCGCGCAGCACGCGGCCGAGCTGGCGCCCGACGTGGACGTCAGACTGGTGCCCGTGGGCGGCACCCTCGAGCTCGAGACCCCGATTGCGGCAGGAGCGCAGCCGTGAGCACCGTCACCACCGCGGTCACGCCGTTCCACGACCACTCGCGCCGCCGCCGGCTGACGAAGGTCATCGCGTGGCTCGTCGGCATCGCGGTGGTGCTCGTCGTCCTGAACCTGCTCGGGATCGACGTCGTCGGCTGGCTGCAGGACCTCTGGGATCAGATCCAGGCGGTCCCGACCGGCTACATCGTCGGGGGGCTCGCGCTGCAGACGGGCCAGACGCTCTTCGCCGGGCTCTCGTACTACGGGATCCTGCGCTTCGCGTATCCCGGCCAGGTCGAGTTCTGGCCGATCGTGACCGCCTACGCGGTCGGCGTGGCGATGAACAACTTCCTGCCGGCGAACATCGGCACGTTCGTCACCCTGGTCATGTTCACGGCGATCATCCCGGCGGCGACGTTCCCCGGCGCGCTGGCGGCGTACCTCGTCCAGAAGATCTTCTTCACGATCGCCGGCACGTTCGTCTACCTCTACCTGTTCCTGTCGGTGCCGGGCTCGTTCGACGTGAGCCTCGGCCAGATCGACGAGAACCCGGTCGCGACGATCGCTGATCCTCGTAGGCGCCGGCTTCCTGATCGTCATCCTCGCTCGCATCTTCTGGCGGCAGTTGAAGAAGCTCTGGGAGAAGGCGAAGCAGGGCGGAGCGATCCTCTCCCGCCCGAAGGACTACTTCCTCCACGCGTTCCTCCCGTCGTTCCTGTCCTGGGCGTGCAAGCTCGGCGTGATCGCGGTCTTCCTGGCGGCGTTCGCGATCCCGGTCACGTTCGAGTCGGTCATGTGGGTGACCGGGATCGGGCTCGCTCGCCAACATCGTCTCCGTCACGCCCGGCGCGGTGGGCATCACGCAGGCGACGAACGCGCTGGCGCTCGACACCTGCTGCGACGTCCCGAAGAACGTCGCGGTCGACTACTCCACGGCGCAGCAGCTGATCACGACCGCCTGGAACGTCCTGGTCGCGATCGTGCTCACCGTCTCGGTCTTCGGCTGGACGGGCGGGAAAACGCTCGTCGGGGAGTCCTACACCGACGCGAAGGACAAGGTCGGCGAGCAGAAGGCCCAGCGCGCCGAGAAGAAGGCGGAGAAGAAGGCGGAGCGCGCGCAGGAGGAGGCCGAGGGCGGCGGCAACGGGTTGCATGTCGCGGATCCGGCGCCGGGACGAGGAGGAGCCGTGAGCACCGCTCCGCCACGCGAGATCGAGCGGCCGCGCATCCGTCCCCTCCGCCTGCTCGTCGCGTGGGTGCTGTCCGCGGCGGCGCTGCTCTTCGCCGCCTGGGTCATGCCGGGCGTCCACATCAACGGCTTCGGCGGCGCTCTCGTCGCGGCCGCGCTCATCGCGCTCCTGAACGCGATCCTGCCGCCGTTCCTGGCCGCGCTCCGGCTGCCCTTCACGCTCGTGCTCGGGCTCCTGCTCGTGCTCGTGGCCGACGCGGCGATGTTCGTGCTCGTCTCGGAGCTCGTCCCCGAGGCGCTCACCGTCGACTCGTGGTGGGCGGCGCTCGGCGCGGCGTTCGTGGCCTCGATCGCGTCCGTGATCCTCGACCCGATCTTCCGGACGAACGACGACGAGGCGTACATGCTCCGGGTGACGCAGCGGATCGCGCGGCGCTCGGGCGAGCAGGTCGTCACCGACGTGCCGGGGATCGTGTTCCTCGAGATCGACGGCCTCGCGCTGCCCGTGCTGCGGCGGGCGATGCGCGACGGCAACGCGCCCGTGATGGCGCGCTGGCTCGCCGACGGCGGCTACGAGCTGACCGAGTGGGAGACCGACCTCTCCTCGCAGACCGGCGCGAGCCAGGCCGGGATCCTCCTCGGCTCGAACGAGGACATCACCGCCTTCCGCTGGATCGAGAAGGAGAGCGGGCGGACGATGACGTGCTCGAAGCCGGACGACTGCGCCGAGATCGAGGCGCGCCGCTCCACGGGCGTCGGGCTGCTCCGAGACGGCGGCGCCAGCCGCGGCAACCTGCTCTCGGGCGAGGCCGACCATCTGATCCTGACCGTCAGCCGGCTCTCCGAGGAGAAGCGCTCGAATCCCGGCTACCGCGCGTTCTTCGCGAACGGGTTCAACGTCACCCGGGTGCTCGTCCTCTTCTTCTACGAGGTGATCCTCGAGTGGTCGGCGGCGATCCGGAGCTCGCGGCGCGACGTCCGGCCCCGCGGCCATCGCGGCGGCATCTACCCGTTCATGCGCGCGGCGATGTGCGTGATCGTCCGCGACCTGATCGTCTTCGGGGTGATCTCGGACCTGATGCGCGGGCCGGCCCGCCGTCTACGCGACGTTCTCGAGCTACGACGAGGTGGCGCACCACTCCGGGCTCGAGCGGTCGGACACGCTCGAGGCGCTGCGGAAGCTCGACCAGCAGTTCGGCCGGATCGAGCGCGCGCGCCGCGTACGCGGCGCGGCCGTACGAGATCGTCGTCCTCTCCGACCACGGCCAGACGCAGGGCGCGACGTTCCTGCAGCGGAACGGCTACGGCGCTCGCCGACCTCGTCGAGCCGCTCGCTCTCGAGCGGCACGCGCCGCAGCGGTCGGCGTCGAGGGCGACGAGCACAACGCCATGGTCGGGCACGCGGTGAAGGAGGCGACGGGCGCGTCGCCCGGCGACGGCGGCGGGCAAGACGGTCCCGCGCGACGACGTGGCCGTGCTCGGGTCGGGCAACCTCGGCCTCGTCTACCTCCTCGAGGAGCCGCGCCGGCTGACGCTCGAGGAGATCGACGAGCGGCACCCGCTGCTGATCCCGGCGCTCCGCGAGCACCCGCACGTCGGCGTCGCTGCTCGTCCGCTCCGAGGTGCACGGGCCGCTGGCGCTCGGCGCGCGCGGCGTCCACTACCTCGCCGACGGCCGCGTCGACGGCGACGACCCGCTCGCGAGCTTCTCGCCCAACGCCGCCGAGCACCTGCGCCGCACCGACGCGTTCCCGCACGTGCCCGACATCCTCGTCAACAGCTTCTACGACCCGCTGCTCGACGAGGGCTGCGCCTTCGAGGAGCTGATCTCGTTCCACGGCGGCCTCGGCGGCCCGCAGACCCAGGCGTTCATCCTGCACCCGGCGACGCTCCGCGTCCCGGACGGGCCGATCGTCGGCGCCGCCGCGGTGCACGCGCTGCTCCTCGGGTGGCGGCAGTCGCTCCAGGGCGGCGGCCGCTGCCGAGGGCGCGTGCCCGCCGTCGCGGACGTGACGTGAGCGACACCGTCGTCTTCATCCCCGCCTGGAACGAGGAGGAGAACCTGCCGGCGGTGCTCGACGACCTGCGGGCCGAGCTGCCGGACGTGGACGTGGTCGTCGTCGACGACGGCTCGACCGACCGCACGGCCGACGTCGCGCGCGAGCACGGCGCCGAGGTGCTCTCGCTGGGGACGAACCGCGGCCTGCCGGTGGGGATCGCCGCCGGCTACGCGTACGCGCTCGAGCACGGCTACGCGTTCTGCGGGCGCGTCGACGCCGACGGGCAGCACCCCGCACCCGAGCTCAAGCGGCTGCTGGCGATGGTCCGCGACGACCGCTGCGACGTGGCCGTCGGCTCCCGCTTCGTGTCCGGCGACGGCTACGAGCCCTACCGCTACAAGCCCGACCACGTCCGCCGCTTCGGCACGGCCACGCTCCGGCGCGCGATGGCGAGCGTGATCGGTCGGCCGTTTGCCGACGCGACGAGCGGCCTCTACGCCGTGAACGCGAAGGCACTGCCGCTGCTCGCCGAGCCGTTCTCCACGGAGGCGCCGGAGGTCGAGGCCCTGATCCGGATCACCGACGCGGGCCTGCGGCTGGAGGAGGTGCCGGTGAACATGGCCGAGCGGGCGAGCGGCGAGTCGAAGCTCCGCGGCAAGAAGGCCCTGAAGGTCGTGCTCACCGTCGTCGGCACGCTCGTCGCCGCGAAGCTGATCCAGGCGCGGAGGTCGCGCTGACCTGGAAGCGAGCGCTGCTCGGCGTCGCCGGTGTGGCGATCGTCGCGGCGACGTTCTTCTTCCTGCTGCCGAAGATCGCCGACTACCGCGACGTCTGGGACGTCGTCAAGACCCTGTCCTGGGAGTGGCTCTTGGTCTTCGCCGGCGTCGTCGTCCTCAACCTCGCGACCTACGCCCCGCCGTGGCTGGTCGTGCTGCCGAGGCTGCGGTTCTTCCAGGCGATGGAGCTGACGCAGGCCTCGACCGCGCTCTCGCTCGTCCTGCCCGCCGGCACGGCGGCCGGGCTCGGCGTCTCGTTCGGGATGCTCCAGAGCTGGGGCCTCCCCCGGCGCGAGATCACGCGCGGGATGACGCTCGTGAGCCTCTGGAACCAGTTCCTCAACCTCTTCTTCCCGATCGTGGCGGTGTTCCTGCTCACGGCGCGCGGCGAGGAGACCAGGCTCCTCGCCACGGCCGCGTTCATCGGCGTCGCGATCCTCGGCGTCGTCGTCACCGGGTTCGTGCTCGCGCTCGCGAGCAGGCGGCTGGCGAACGAGGTCGGGGAGATCGCCGCCCGGCTCGCGAACTGGGCGCTCGGGAAGGTGCGGCGCGGCCCCGTCGGCTGGGGCGGGCCGAGCTTCGAGCGCTTCCGCGCCTCCGCCGGCGAGCTCCTGCGCCGCCGCTGGCACGTGCTCACCCTCTCCTCGCTCGTCGGCAGCCTGAGCGTCTACCTCGTGCTGCTCGTCTGCCTGCGGGCGCTCGACGTCCCGGCCTCGGAGGTCTCCGCCGTCGAGGCGTTCGCCGCCTGGTCGCTCGTGCGCCTGCTCGGGACGATCCCGATCACGCCCGGCGGCGTCGGCGTCATCGAGCTCGCCCTCACGACCGCGCTGATCGCGTTCGGCGGGAACAACGCCGGCGTCGTCGCGGCCGTGCTCGTCTACCGGTTCCTGACGATGGCGCCCACGCTCGTCTACGGGCTCATCGCGGCCGGCACCTGGCGTCGGCACCGGCCGCCGCCCGAGGCGACCCCGCCGCAGCCGGTCGGCGCGGGCGTCGACACCACCCTGCGGCGATGAGCGAGGACGCCGCCGGAGCACGCGCCTCCCGGCAAGTGGAAGGCGCGCGCCGACGCGACCCGTGAGCGCGCCCTCGCGCGCGCGGAGTGGGCCCGCGAGCACCTGCCGTGGGGCGACGTCGTCGCCGAGGCGCTCGAGCGCGAGCGGATCGCGGCCGCGGGCCTCCTCGCCGGCGGTCTCGCCTACCGCCTCTTCTTCTGGATCGTGCCGCTCGGGCTCGTGTTCGCCGCGAGCCTCGGCTTCTGGGTCGACTACGACCGCGCGGGCCTCGAGGACGCTGCGCGCGACTTCGGGCTCGGCGGCGCGGTGGCGGGCTCCGCGGCCGAGTCCGTGGAGCTGGGGACGTATCCGCGCTGGTACCTGCTCGGCGCGGGCCTCGTCCTGCTCGTCTGGTTCGGCGGCGGCGTCGTTCGCGCCGCGAACGTCGCGTACGCGGTCGCCTGGCGCCTGCGCCCGGAGCGGGTCGAGCACCAGCTTCGCGCGGGCGCGATCTTCAGCGGGTGCATGATCGGCCTCATCGCTCGTCACGGCCGGCCTCGCCGCGCTGCGCGAGCGGACCCCCGGCCCAGGGATCGTGCTCACGCTTGCGATCGCGGGCCTGTACCTGGCCGGCGATCCTGTGGGTCTCGACGGTGCTTCCGAGCCGCGCCGCGGGGTGGCGCGCGTTCCTGCCGGGGGCGATCCTGGTCGCGGTCGGGACGCAGCTGGTCCACCTGTTCGTCGCCCTGTACCTCGCGCCGAGGCTGGGCCGGTCGTCCGAGCTCTACGGCGCCCTCGGAGCCGCCACGGTGATCCTGCTCTGGCTCTACCTCGAGGCGCGCCTGTTCGTCGGAGCGGCCTTCCTCAACGCGTGCCTCTGGGAGCGCGCGCATCCCGCCGAGTCGCCGGATTCATCCTGACGGGGTGAGGTCGCGCCGCCGAGCTCGTCGGGACGATGGCCGACGTCCTCGACCGACCTAGGAGGCCTTCGCCGTGCTCGCCAACACGTTCTGGGAGAACTTCTTCCTACTCCTGATCTTCCTGCCCCTCGTGATGATCTGGGCGTTCGCACTGGTCGACATCTTCCGGCGCGACGACATCGGCGGAGGCTGGAAGGCGGTCTGGGTGGCCTGTGTGATCCTGGTGCCCTTCTTCGGGACGCTGATCTACCTGATCACGCGGCCCGCGGGCGCGACGAAGGAGGAGCGCGTGATGATCGACGAGGCGAGCCGCGACTTCGTCGCGAAGTACTCGCCGTCGTCGACCGCGAGCGAGCTGCAGGTGCTCTCGGATCTCCACGACCGCGGGAAGCTGACCGACGACGAGTTCGCCGCGGAGAAGGCCCGGCTGCTCGGGGCGGGTTCGTCCGCGCCGGCGTAGCGGAGGTCGAGGACAGCCGTGGCGAGCACGGCCCGGCGGGCGCTCGTGGGGGCGCCCGCCGGCGCCGGATTCGCCCGGCGGCCGGGGTCAGTACGCGCGCTTGGCGTTGCGGCGGTCGACGAGCCAGCCGGCGAAGAGCGCGAACGCGGCGATCACCAGGAACATCGCGAGGAAGCCCCAGCGATACCAGGCCTCGGCGATGAGGAGGAAGCCGATGAACCCCGCCAGACCACACAAGATCGTCACGCCCACCACTCCCAGCCAGAACTTCCCACCCATCCGCACTCCTCCTTCGTGTCGGCCGTTTCGAGCATGATCGCACCGTGAGTGGAGCCGTGCACGTCCCCGACGCCGAGCTCGCGTCGCACGCCGAGCGGCTCCTCACCGCGTCCCAGGTCGGGTACCGCGACCTCGCGCTCGCGTTCGAGGAGAGCACGGCGACGGCGGCGGAGGTGCTCGTCGGCGGGACGAGCTTCTTCCCGCGGATGCTCGAGGACATCGGGCGGCGCGACGTCGTCGGTGCACATCGTCCAGTTCGGCTTCCGCCCCGGCGCGGTCGGCGACCGCTTCGCCGAGGCGCTGCTCGCGAAGGCGCGCGACGGCGTGCCGGTGCGGATGGTCGTCGACCGGAACGGCACCGACCCGGAGCGCGGGTCGAAGGAGTTCTACGACCGGCTGGCGGCGGGCGGCGTGCAGGCGTGCATGGCGAGCGGCACGCAGGCGCGCGGGCCGTTCGGCCCGCTCGGCGACGACGGCCGCCCGGTCCGCTGGAAGCTCCGCACGCTCGGGCACATCGACCACCGCAAGGTGCTCGTCATCGACGGCCGGATCGGCTGGGTCGGCGGCGCCGGGGTGGAGGACCACTTCGAGGACGGCCGCTTCCACGACCTCTTCCTCCGGCTCGAAGGGCCGGTCGTCTCGCAGCTCCAGCTCGTCGTGCTCGCGAGCCTCCGCAGCCTCGGCGGCACGGCGCCGGTCGAGGAGCTGCCGCAGCCTCTTCCCGGCGCACGCAGGCGGGCGAGGGCGCGCCGGCGATCGTGCTCCACAACGCGCCCGGGCGCTTCCGGCCGATCACCGACGCGATCGCGGAGCTGCTCGAGTCGGCGCGCGAGACGCTCGACGTCGTCAACCCGTACGTGACCGACCGCGGGATGATCAAGCGGATCGAGGCCGCGGCGCGAGCGAGGCGCGCGCGTGCGGCTGTTCGTCCCGGGCAATCCGAACAACTGGGCCTGCGGCCTCGCCGAGCGGTTCCACCACGGCGGGCTCCTCGAGGCGGGCGTCGAGATCCTCGAGTACCCGCAGATGCTCCACGCGAAGGCGTTCGTCCGCGACGGCGAGGACGTCCTCGCCGGGACGTGCAACCTCGAGGCCTGGAGCCTCAAGCGCTTCTTCGAGATCGACGTCCGCGTCCGCTCGGCCGAGCTCGCGCGCCAGTTCGAGGAGCGGTTCTCGGCGCCGGCCGTCGCGGTCTCCGGGCAGGGCCGGGCCGCGAGCGGGCTCGTCGAGCGCGCGAAGGCCGACCGCGTTCGCGGCGCTCTCGCCGTTCCTCTGACAGGTAGGTGCGGTGCCGGCGTGCGCCGGCACCGCACGAGACTTCGCCTAGGCCGCCTCCTTGAGGCGCTTGCCGCCGTACACGGCCAGGCCGTAGATGATCAGGATGTCCACGGCGAAGAGGGAGATCGCCCAGAAGGGATTGGCGGACACGAAGTGGAGCTGCCCGATGGCGTTGATGCCCGCCACGACGATCCCGAACCAGCGGGCCCACTCGCTGCCGGACACGATCGCGAACGACGCGATCAGCTGGAGGACGCCGAGCACCAGGATGATCCAGCCCCAGGTGTTCAGGTCGCTGAAGACGAAGTGCTGCTCACCCACGTACACCCGCGACGACCCGATCGCGAGCATCCCGTTGATGGTGTTCCAGATCCCCGCGAAGCCGAGCAGGATCGCGGCGAACCCGACCCAGCCGGCACCGGCGACGTAGTCGCCCTCGGAGCCCCGGTAACCCATCGACGCCTGGTAGTCACGTGCCGATGACGCCATGTGCGCACTCCTCTCGTCGCACTCGTTTTGGTCCCACGGCACACGCCGGGGCTGGTCCCGATTCTCCGGGCGGGCCGTCCTGCGGCATCACCCGATCGGGACGATGGCGGGGACTTCGGCGAGGAGCCGAGACCTCCTGCCCTGGCTCCCCCGACGGGGACGGCGATGTCGATCGCGTACGGGCTCTAGAGGGCGGTCCCTCGGGTCCTTCCGGGTAACCGCCGCGTGAACCAGAACGAGAGCACCGCGAGGAACGCGACTGCGAGCATCGACGTCTTCAGCGCGTCGAGCTGGGCGTTGCCGTAGTCGGCTGTGACAGCGTCTGCCTCGGCCGGCGCCAGCCCGGCGTCGAGCAGCGCCTGGTGCGCCTGCTCGGTCGTGACGATGGCGATGCCTTCCTCCGTGGCGGCCGCGATCTCCGTCTTCACGTCGGACGGCAACGCCGGGTTCTCCTGGATCCGCGAGTTGAACCCGTTCAGCAGCCCGAGCAGGAGCACCGAGCCGATCAGCGCGGTGCCGAGGGACGCGCCGAGGTTCTGCGCAGTCCCCTGCAGTCCACCGGCCTCATTCGTCTCCTCCGGAGGGACGGAGGACATGATCACGTTCCCGAGCTGCGACATGAGGAGCCCGGCGCCGATCCCGAAGAAGACGAGCGACACGGCGAAGGCCGTCCCGTTCAGGGTCACGTCGATCGTCCCGACGAGCACGAGCGAAGCGATCGCCATTGCCCCGAGGCCGAGCTGGACGACGGCCCGCGGCCCGAACCGCACTGCCACCCTCGGCCCGATGAGCGCAGCGGCCAGCATCGAGATCGACATCGGGAAGAGCCGCTTGCCCGTCTCGAACGCGTCGAAGCCGAGCACGACCTGGAGATACACAGGCAGGACGAAGAACGTGCCCATCACGATCAGCTGCTGCGCGGAAAGCGAGGACAGCCCGCCGCGCAGCGTCTCGATCTTCAGCAGCGCGCGGTTGAGGAGCGTGCTCCGGCCGAGCCGTTCGCGGCGTTCCTCCCAGGCGAGGAAGCAGCCGAGGACGACGAAGCCGCCGATGATCAGGAACGGCACCAGCGAGAACCCGAGCGGCGTGATCTCGTGCCCGTCGATCGTCGGCGCGGCGATCGGCTTGATCCAGCCCCAGGTGCTGCTCTTCAGGATCCCGAACACGATCAGCCCGAGCGCGACCGCCGAGAGCGCGGCGCCGCCGTAGTCCAGCTTCGGCGCCTCCGCGGGTTTGGGCGCGCGCTTCATGCGCCGGTGGACGATGAGGACCGCGATCACCACCACGACCTCGCCGACGAAGACGTACCGCCAGCTCCAGGTCGTCGTCACGTAGCCGCCGATCAGCGGCCCGGCGGCGATCGCGGCACCGGCGGCGCCGCCGATCATCCCGTAGGCGAACGCGCGCTCCTTGCCCTCGTAGTTCGCGGCGGTCAGCGCGGCGATCGCCGGGATCACCAGCACTGCGCCGAGCCCCTCGATCCCCGACCAGCCGATCAGCAACACCGTGAGGTTCGGGCTGAGCGACGTGATCAGCGAGCCGAGCCCGTAGACGGCCAGGCCGAGCCCGAAGGCGCGGTCACGCCCCAGGATGTCGCCGAGCTTCGCGCCAACGAGCATGAACGCCGCCATCACGAGCGTGTACATCGTGATCGCGCTCTGCACGCCGGTGACCGTCGTGTCCAGGTCGGCCACGATCTGCGAGATCGAGACGTTCATCACGCTCGAGTCCAGCACCATGATGAACTGGGCCGACGCGAGGATGACCAGCGGGAGCCACTTGCGCATCACGCGACTCTAAGGGCTAGCAGCGCCGACCGAGTGCGTGGGCGGACGCGATCGCGGCGGTGACATCGGCCTTCGTCGCCAACATCCAGGCGACCCCTCCGCCGATCCCGCGGCGGCCCCGACGCCGCGTAGGCCGCGGCCCCCGGCATCCGGCAAGATCTGCTCGTGACGATCGCCTCGGCCCAGGCTCCGCCGGGCGATGGACGCGATCGGCCGGCGGGGGTGGATCGCCTTGCTCGCACTGTCGGTCGTCGCCGCGACCGTCTACGCGATCGACGGTGAGGAGACCCGCCTCGGCCCGACGGTCTACGTCGGCTTCGGCGTCGTCGCCGCGCTCTCCATGTTCGCGGGGATCGCGCTCCACCGTCCGACGGCGCAGCGGCCGTGGCGGTTCCTCGCGCTCGGGCTCGCGTTCCTCGTGTCGGGGGACGTGGTCTTCTACACGGCCGGGGAAGGTCCCTCGCAGTTCGTCTACCTCGCGGCCTACGGCTTCCTGATGGTCGGGCTCGTCCTCGGCGCTCAGTACCGCAACCGCCGCGTGAACCGCAACGCGGCGCTGGACGCGTTGATGGTCGCGGTCGCGACGTTCGCCTGCCTGTGGATGATCGTCGTCGACCCATCGAAGGTGTTCGCGGGGGACGAGACGTGGTCGGACGTCGTCAACGTCCTCGTCTTCCCGATCCTCGACGTCCTGCTGTTGAGCCTCATCCTGCGCTCGGCGTTCCGCTGGGGTGGCGCCGCATCCGTCCCCGGGGCCCTGATCTTCGCGTCGGTCGCGCTGACCGCGCTCAGCGACATCGGCGTGGTCACTGCGACCGTGCACGCCGATTACGTGTCGGACGTTGTCCTGACGCTTGCCTACGCCGGCTTCCTGCCGGCGTACGGCCTCCTCGCCGCGGCGGCGCTCCATCCGCGGATGGCAACGCTGTACGACCCGGCCAAGGGGCCAACCGATGCCGGGAGCATCCGGCTCGTCACCGTGCTCGTCGCGCTCGTCGCGCCGGTGATCGTCGCCGCCGTCGTCGTCGCCAGAGGACGGCCGCTCCCCATCGTGGTGCTCGTGACTTCGGGTCTCGTGCTCCTCGTCCTGGCGTTCTTCCGGGTGTCGTCCATCATCGACCGGCTCTCGCGCGAGGCGCATCGCGACGAGCAGCTCCGGCGGTATAGCGAGCGTCTCTTGACGGCCCGCGATCGCGAGGAGGCCGTGGACGCCGCACGGTCGGCGGCGCGGAGCATCGCCGACGTCGACGTCGAGCTCGTGCCTTCCGGTTCCCGGCCCGAGGCGCTCGCCGCCGCGGTCGAGGCCGACGGCGCCGAGCGGCTCGAGCTCGCTGCCGCGGGCGTCGCCTCCGAGCGCGCCCGCGTGCTCGCCATGCTCGGGGTCCTGGCCGACGGGCTGTCGGTCACCTTCGCGCGGCAGGCGGCGAACGAGCGCGAGCAGGAGGCGCTGCGGACGCTCCAGGCCCAGAACGAGCGCCTGCTCGAGCTGGATCAGATGAAGCAGTCGTTCGTCTCGATGGTGTCGCACGAGCTCCGCACGCCGTTGACGTCGATCGTCGGGTACCTCGAGCTCATGCAGGAGGGCGAGGCAGGCGAGCTCACGGAGGACCAGGCGCATTTCCTCGAGGTGATGGACCGGAACGCGACACGGCTGCAGCGGCTGGTCGACGACATCCTCATGATCAGCCGCGCCGACTCGGACCGCCTCACGCTGACCGTGGAGCCCGTGGACGTCCGGCAGCTCGTCGAGCGCGCGGTCGATTCAGCCGGGCCGGTCGCGAAGAACAAGGGGGTCGAGCTCGTCGCCCGTGTGGAGGAGGAGCTGCCCGAGCTGGCTGGGGATCGCCGGCTGCTCGCCCAGCTGCTCGACAACCTCGTCTCGAATGCGGTCAAGTTCACGCCGGCGGGCGGCTCGGTCGCGGTCGGCGCGTCGGGCGACGCCAAGGTGGTCGTCATCGACGTCGTCGACACCGGCCCCGGGATCCCGGCGGACGAAGTCCCCCGGCTGTTCGACCGGTTCTTCCGGGCCTCGACGGCCGTCAACGTCCCGGGCACCGGGCTCGGACTCGCGATCGCGAAGGTGATCGTCGAGGCGCACGGGGGCTCGATCGGCGTCGAGAGCGAACTCGGAGTCGGCAGTAAGTTCCGGTTCGTCCTCCCCCTCGCGCCGCCGCCTCGCGACACCGTCGACGCCTGAGCTCGGGACCCTCAGCCGGCGGTGTCGCCGCGCTGTCGCCGGCTCCACCACCAGCCGACGCCGCCGCCGACCACGGCGATCAGGGCGAACAGAGAGGACGATCAGCAGCCAGTCCTCCTTGTCCTCCTGCTCGGCGGCCTCTGCCACGGCGGTAGCGACGGCGGGGTCGACCGTCCTCGATCGGTGGTCGTCGGGCCGGGGCCGCCTCGGTCGTCTCCGGGCGGCGTGACGACGGTCGTGACCGTGGTGGGGACGACCGTGTCCGTCGGCAGGGTCGGCGGCGGGAGCACCGGCTCCTCGGGGCGGTCGTGGTCTCCGGCGTCGTCGCGGCCGGCTCGGTCGCGGCGGCGCCGTGGGCAGCGCCACCGTCGGGCGCGCGCCCGTTCCCGGCCCTGTCGCCGTCACGACCGGGCGCGTCGCGCCTGCCTCACCGGAGCCCGCGCCGCACCCCGCGGCGAGGCCGCCGGCGAAGAGCACGAGGGGCAGTGCGGCGAGGCGGCCGACCGCAGGCGTCCCGACTCGTGGAGCCGTAACCGCCTGCGGTCCTCCGGTCCTCGCCGCGACACGGGCCGTCAGCCCGACGCCAGCGCCTTTTGCTTCAGCTGGTCGAACTCGGCCTGCGAGATCGCGCCGCTGTCGAGCAGCGCCTTGGCCTTCTCGATCTCCGCCGCCGAGCCGCCGCCGCTCCCGGCGACCTGCTTGACGTGCGCATCGAACTGTTCTTGCTGGGCTTGCATCTGGGCCATGTCTCGCTCACCCATCTTCCGACCCTCGGCCACGATGTAGACGAAGACGCCGAGGAACGGGAGGATGATCACGAAGATCAACCAGAGCACCTTGCCGCCGCCCCCGATGTCGTGCCGCCGGAAGATGTCGATGATCACCCGGAACAAGATGATGAACCAGGCAACCCAGAGGAAGAAGATGATCATCGTCCAGAAGACGTCCAGGAACGGATAGTCGGCTGCGATCACGCGGTACCTCCTGACGTTCGCTCTCGCCGGCCGCCCTGGGGTAGCGGCCGTGGTCGAGCCAGTATGACGTGTCGCCCGGCCGTTGTCACTAGGCTCCGCGCCGGTGGACGTCTTCAACCTCCACGGTGACGAGTGGGACCGGACGGAGGACCGGCCCGGCTGGCGGAGCAAGGACGCGTGGGTCGGCGCGCGCATCGGGGCGGAGCTGATCGGCGGGAGCATGTACGAGCTCGAGCCGGGCGACCGCCTGTGGCCCTACCACACCCACCACGCGAACGAGGAGTGGCTGCTCGTCCTGCGCGGCGAGCCGACGCTCCGCACGCCCGAGGGCGAGCGCGAGCTGGCGGAGGGCGACGTCGTCTGCTTCCGGCGGGGCGCCGAGGGCGCGCACCAGGTCGCAACCGCACCGACGCGCCGGTCCGCGTCCTCATGCTCTCGACGCTGATCCAGCCGGACGTCGTCGAGTACCTGGACAGCGGCAAGGTCGGCGCCCGGAGCGTGACGGGCGAGCGGATCCTGCTGAGCCGGCCCGGGCCGATGCTCGACTACTGGGACGGCGAGGACTAGGCGAGACGTGTCGGGCGCGAGCGCCGGGCCCGGCGGGGAGCTGGACGGGCGCGCCTACCTGAAGCTGATCCTCCTCGGCGGCGCGATCGGGCTCCCCGCCGCCCTCGTCGCCGCGCTGTTCCTCGCGCTCGTCCACGACGCCCAGCACTGGCTCTGGCACGACCTGCCCGACGCGCTCGACTACGAGTCGCCGCCGTGGTTCCTCGTCCTCGGGCTGCCGGTCGTCGGCGCGCTGATCGTCGCGGTCACGCGGCTGGCGCTTCCCGGCGACGGCGGCCACCCGCCGCTCGCAGGGCTGAGCACGACGCCGACGCCGTCGGCCATGCGCCCGGTGTGGCCCTCGCCGCGCTCGGCACGCTCGCGTTCGGGGCCGTGCTCGGGCCGGAGGCGCCGGTGATCGCGCTCGGCTCGGCGGTCGGGGTGGCGGTGACGCACGTCGTCCGGGTCGGGCCGCAGGCCAGGGCCGTGCTCTCGAGCGCCGGCTCGTTCGCCGCGATCTCGGCGCTGTTCGGCGGCCCGCTGGTGGCAGGGATACTGCTCGTCGAAGGCGGGCTCGCGCTCGGGACGATGCTGCTCCCCGCGCTGGTGCCGGGGCTCGTCGCGGCCGCGCTCGGCTACCTGATCTTCGTCGGCTTCGGCGACTGGGGCGGCCTGGACGCGCCCGGCCTCGTCGTCCCGAACCTGCCGCTGTACGAGGGCACGCACCTGTACGACCTCACCGTCGGGGTCGTGATCGGGCTGCTCGCCGCGCGTCGTCGTCACCGCCGTCGGCATGCTCGGGCGCCGCGTCGACGGCCTGGGCGGCCGGCTCGGCATGCCGTCGCTGCTCGTGGCCGGCGGGTTCGCCGTCGGCGCGCTCGCGCTCGCGGCGGACGCGCTCGGGGCCGACTCGCAGGACGTGCTCTTCTCGGGCCAGGCCTCGATCCCGGCCGTCGTCGACGCCGACTCGACGAAGATCGTCGTCGTCCTCCTCGTCGCGAAGTTCCTCGCCTACGGCGTCAGCCTCGGCTGCGGCTTCCGCGGCGGGCCGATCTTCCCCGCCGTGTTCCTCGGCGTGGCGCTGGCGTCGCTCCCGGTCGTCTGGTTCGACACCTCGCCGACGGTCGCGATCGCGATCGGCGCGGCCGCGGGGATGGCGGCGCAGACGCGGCTGCTGATCACGCCGCTGCTCTTCGCCTCGCTGCTCGTCGGACGCAGGGGCTCGACACGATCCCGGCGGCGGTGCTCGCGACGGCGGCCGCCTGGGTCGCGATCCAGGCGCTCGACCGACGCCTGCAGCCGCGGGCCGCGGCCGCCTAGGCGACGATCGCCAGCTCGCGCGGCGTGGTGTTGAGGCGGCGGCCGCCGTCCTCGGTCACGGTGACGATGTCCTCGATCCGCACGCCGAACCGGCCGGCGAGGTAGATGCCCGGCTCGACCGAGAAGCACATCCCCGGCTCCAGCGGACGCGTCTCGCCCTCGACCAGGTACGGCGGCTCGTGCGTCGAGAGCCCGATCCCGTGCCCGGTGCGGTGGATGAAGCGGTCGCCGTAGCCGGCCTCGGCGATGACGGCGCGCGCGGCTCGGTCGATCTCCTCGCACGCGACGCCCGGACGGACGGCCTCGAACCCGGCCTGCTGCGCGCGCCGGACGAGCTCGTGGACGGCGCGCTCCTCGTCGGTCGGCTCGCCCACGTGGACCGTACGGGTCGTGTCCGAGCTGTACCCGTCCCTGAGCCCGCCGAAGTCGAGCACGACCATGTCGCCCTCCTCGATCACGCGCTCGCCGGTCTCGTGGTGCGGGTTCGCGCCGTTCGGCCCCGACGCGACGACGGTGAAGTCGACCCGGGAATGGCCGTGCCGCAGCAGGAGCTCCGCGAGGTCGGCGGCGACGTCGGTCTCCTTCCGGCCCGCGAACCGGAGCTCGAGGAGGTCGGTGAAGGCGGCGTCCACGGCCGCTCCGGCCGCGGCCATGCGCGCGAGCTCCTCGTCGTCCTTGACCGCGCGGAGCAGCGGCAGCGCCTCGGTCATCGACACGTAGCCCGATCCGGGGAGGCGCTGCTGCAGGCCGAGCACGTGCATGGCCCACGCCGCGTCGGAGACGGCGTAGCGCCCGTTCGCGTCCAGGAGCGCGGCCGCCGCGTCGTACGGGTCGCTCCCGTCGCCCCAGTCGTGCGAGCGTGAGCATCGGTGCGCCCGGCGCGCGCTCGGCGTCGGGGCGCTCGAGCGTCGGGACGATCAGCGCCGGGTCGCGTGCGGTGGAGACGACGAGCATCGTCAGCCGCTCGGTGATCGCCATGGGACGTAGCCGGAGAGGTAGGTCAGGTCCGGGCCGGGCGTGACGAGGACGCCCGCAAGCCCGGCCTCCTCGGCCGACCGGGCCGCGCGCGCCATCCGGGCGGCGAAGTCCTCGGCGGTGAACGTCGGTCACGGCGAGGCGGATGGTACGTGCGTCTTCCCGCCCCGACGGTTCCCATTTGCGACGTTCGTCACGATTTGTAAGTGTTGACAACGGTCTGCGGCGTGGAGTCGGCATTTGGCGCCGGGGAGAGGCGCCGGATGAGGGAGGGGACATGCCGTCAACATCGCCACGGGCGCTCTGCGCGCTCGTAGCAACGCTCGCCGGGCTCGTGCTCGTGCCCGGCTCCCTGTCGGCGGTCGGTGGAGGGGCCGCCGCGACCGCGGATCCGCGCGAGGTCGCGGAGAGCTATCTCGACAAGCAGGCCGGGACGCTCGGCGTCACGCGCGCCGACGTCGCCGACCTCGCCGTCACCAGCAGGTACCGGAGCGCCGCCAGCGGCGTCACCCACGTCAACCTGAACCAGCGCTTCCAGGATCGCGAGGTCTTCGGCGGGCACGTGACCGTCAACGTCGCGACCGACGGGAGCGTCGTCTTCGCCGGCGGGAGCCTCGTCCGCGGGCTGGCGGACTCGCCGTCCGGGACGGTCTCGGTCGAGCCGACCGAGGCCGTTGTCGCCGCGGCCGCCGCGCTGCAGCTCGGCACGCCCACCGACCTGCAGGTGCTCAGCCAGGCGAGCGGCCCGTCGCGGGCGACGGTCGTCTCCGCGGGCGGGATCTCGGAGAAGCCGATCCCGCTGCGGCTGGGCTGGCAGCCCACCGGGAGCGGGCTCCGGGCAGCGTGGGCGCTCGTCATCGACTCCTCGTCGGGCGACGAGCTCTGGAACGCGGTCGTCGACGCCGAGACGGCCAGGCTGCTCGACTCCGAGGACTGGACCTCGAAGGACGACCTCACCGAGCTCGCGACCAGGCTCGCGCGGCCGCGGCCGGCCGTGACGAGGACTTCCTCAGCCCTTCGCTCTCGGCGATCCTCACGCCCAATCCGGTCAACGACGGCTCGAGCTACCGGGTGTTCGAGTTCCCGCGCGAGAGCCCGAACGACGGGCCGCGGACGCTCGTGGCCAACCCCGCGGACGCCGGCGCCTCGCCGTTTGGCTGGCACGACGCGGACGGCGTCGCGGGAGCCGACTTCACGATCACGCGCGGCGCCGCGGCGCACGCGTACCTCGACCAGGACGACAACAACGCGATGGACTTCGGCGGGAGCCCGGACGGCGGTGCGGGCCTCGACTTCGACTTCCCGGCCGACCTGACCCAGCACGCGCAGAGCTACCGCGATGCCGTGGTCACGAACCTCTTCTACAGCAACAGCACGTTCCACGACGTCATGCACGGCTTCGGCTTCGACGAGCCGGCCGGCAACTTCCAGGCGAACAACTACGGCCGCGGCGGTACGGGCGGCGACTACGTCCGGGCCGAGGCGGCCGACGGGAGCGGCACGAACAACGCCAACTTCTCCACGCCCGTGGAGTCGGCCACGTCCGGTGGCACGCCCCGCATGCAGATGTACCTCTGGCCCGGGAACCAGTTCGGTGCCCAGAACCAGGTGGTCGTCGACGGGCTCGGCTCGTTCGACGCGGTGTGGTCGCGCTTCGGTGCTGCGCCGACCGTCGCCGGGACGTCCGGCCAGTTCATCAACGCGAACAACGGTTGCGTGGCCGCCGACTACGCAGGAGCGGCGGGCAGGATCGCCATCGTCACCGGCGGCAATACCGCTGCCAGAACGTCGAGAAGGCGCGGCAGGCAGGCACGGCCGGTGCGACGGCGTTGATCGTCGCACACAGCACCTCGGCCGCCGCGCCGGTCCTGACGGGATCGCAGACGACCGCCGTGCCGAACATTCCGGTCGCGAGCATCACCCAGGCGGACGGGAACGCGATCCGGGCGGCGATCGCCGCCGGCACCACCACCGGAACCGTGCGCAAGCACCCGAACCATCCCGGGATCCGCGACGGCGACTTCGAGAACGGGATCATCATCCACGAGTACGGGCACGGGATCTCGAACCGCCTCACAGGCGGCCCGGCGATCAACTGCCTCTCCGGCAACGAGCAGGCGGGCGAGGGCTGGAGCGACTACTTCGCCATCTCGATGCTGCTCGACCCGGCGCTCGACGATCCGAACCAGCCGCGCGGGATGGGGCCGTACGCCCTCTTCCAGCCCGATCGGCACGGAGCCGGCATCCGGCCCCGGCCGTACTCGCGGGACATGTCGATCCAGCCGTTCACGTACGACAGCATCAAGACCGGCGGCTGGCTCAACGGGACCAGCCTTGCGCTGCCGCACGGCCTCGGCCACGGCTGGGCAGCGACCCTGTGGGATCTCGACTGGGATCTCATCGACAAGCACGGGTTCAACCCGAACCTGTACGGGGCCTGGAACGCGGGTGGGAACCTCCGCGCGATCCAGTACGTCACCGACGGGCTGAAGCTCCAGGGCTGCGGCCCGGGCCTCGTGGTCGCCCGCGGTGCGATCGTGGCCGCGACGGAGGCGCTCGGCGGTGAGGACACGTGCACCGCCTGGGCGACGTTCGCCCGCCGCGGGCTCGGCTTCAGCGCCGTGCAGGGGACGACGGGCCGCGACGACAACGAGGAGGCCTTCGACACGCATCCCGACTGCCTCGAGGGCTTCAAGGGGACGTCCGCGGGGCCGGCCCTGAACGTGGCCAACCCGGGGTCGACGAGACCGATGCAGTTCACCGCTCCGCGGCGGCGGGCTCGACATCCTCGCGAGCGGCTCGCCGTACTCGCGGCTCGTCGACTGCAACACGCTGAAGACGGTCGACCCGTCCTCCCCGTTCATCACCCCGAGGCCGATCCCGGTCCCGGCGGAGACGCCCGGGAACTCGGGCCTCCGCCAGGACGGCGGCGACGGCTACACGTACCCGTGGAAGACGCTCAAGGAGTGGGACGGCACCTGCCGGGAGTTCGTGCTCACGCGCAAGGACGGCGTCCAGCACCGGGCGTACTTCCGGTTCTCGACCGCGCCGTCGTTCCCGGTCTCCGGGCACGTCCGCAACGTCGAGGGTGCGCCGATCGCCGGTGCGACCGTCTCGCTGACGGTCACGTCGGCGCCGCCGCAGAGCCCACTCACGGCCACGACCGACGCGAACGGCTTCTACGCGTTCGCCGAGGTGATCAGGGCCACGTACAGCGCCTCGGCGTCAGGAAGCGGGTGCGACGGCACGCAGACGGCGACGGTCGAGGTGAAGGGGCCGACGACGCTCGACTTCGCGTTGCCGGCGATCGCCGACTCGTTCGGGAACACGTGTCGGCTCGAGGACACGGCGTTCACCGAAGGCGGCACGCCGCTGACCTTCCCGACGCCGCCGTGCACGGCCACGGGCTGTGACGACGCCGCGGTGGCGGTGGCGCTGCCGTTCCCGTTCCGGTTCTACGGGACGGAGTACAACCAGGCGTGGGTCGCCACCAACGGCCACGTGAACTTCCTGGCGCTCAACACGGCGTTCACGAACGCGGCCATCCCGGTGACGGCGGCGCCGAACGCGGCGATCTACTCGTTCTGGGACGACCTCTTCGTCGACCCGACGGCGAGTGTCCGGACCGCGACCCTCGGCACGGCCCCGAACCGGCGGTTCGTGATCGAGTGGCGCAACGTCCAGTTCTTCAGCGACGCGACACGGCGGATCGACGTCAACGTCGTGCTGCACGAGAACGGGCAGATCCTGACCCAGTACCGCAACCTCGCCGACGACGGGCGGGAGCGCGGCAACTCGGCCACGCTGGGGATCGAGAACGCGGCCGGCACGGTCGCGCTGCGGTACTCGTTCAACCAGGCCGTGCTCGACCCCGCGCCGGCCGTTACCTCGATCCGGTACCGGCCGCCGGCATAACGCCGTCGGGAGGGTGAGCACGACGAGACGGCCCCGCTCCGGCGGGGCCGTCTCTCATTTCTCCTCGCCGCCCTGGTTCCAGGCGACGAAGCGCTCGAGGACGCCGCGCGGCACGAGCAGGCGCTCGCACGCGCCCACCTCGACCGTCGTGCGCACGCGACGGCCCATCCGGTAGCCGGCGATCACCGCGCGCCGCGGCGCCACGACGTAGTTGCAGCCCTTCACGTCTCGCGAGAGGCGCGGCAGGTAGAGCCGCGGGCCGGCCAGCGCGACCGCTCGGCAGGCGTCGGCCGGCGCCAGCGTCCCACGTGGGAGGCCGCGGACAGCTGCAGGGCCGCACGTCAGCACGTACGTCTGCGGCGAGAGGTTGTTCTCGAGCCAGGTCGTGATCGACAGCCTCGTCGTCGGCGGCGCCGCGGCGGAGGCGGGCGCGGCGAGGGCGGCCGCAGCGACCAGGATCAGCAGCACGGGTCGCACGCGGACAGTGTGCCGCAGGATCAGCCCCACCGCTCCCAGCGGACGACCTCCTCTCGCGCCTTCCGCCGGCGGGTGAAGACGCTGGCGCCGCTGCTCGGCGCGTCGGCCGCCCCGGTCGGATGACCCATCGCCACGACCGCCACGAAGCGGAGCTCCTCCGGCAGCCCGAGCGTCTCCCGGAGCGCCGGGAGGTCGCTGACGCCGAAGATCGCGGTGTCGAGGCCCTCGTCGATCGCCGCGAGCATGAGCGTCATCGCGGCAGCGCCCGCGTCGACGTACCAGTACGGCGCCGGCCAGTCGAGCTCGCGCCCGCCGGTGATCCGCAGCTTGTCCTGCTCGCGGTAGCGGTCGTGGTAGTCGTCCTCGCGCGTCAGCACGACCATGTGGACCGGCGCCGCCGCCTTCCAGCGCGGCCGCCCGAGCGCCGCCAGCTCGTCCTCCTTCGCGGCTGTCGCGATCCGCGCGCGCGTGTCCGAGTCGGTCACGACCACGATCCGAAGGCCCTGGCTGAAGCCGGCGCTCGGCGCCCAGACCACGGCCGCGTTCGCGATCCGCTCGAGCACGTCGCGCGACACCGGCCGGTCGGCGTAGGTGCGGACGCTTCGGCGCCGGGTGAGGGCGTCGCGGAACTCCACGCCGCGAACCCTAAGCGACGACCGGGGTAGGGTTGCCCCGTGCATCCCGCCGCCGCCGCGCTCGCACTGGGGCTCGTCCTCGGGCTCGTGGTCGGGGCTGCGGCGGCGACGACGACGAGAGCGAGCCGCAGGCCGAGGCGGCTGCGCTCGAGGGCGTGCCGTGGGTATTGAGCTCGGGCCTCGACGTCGAGGGGTGGGAGCAGGCCGCGCCGAGCGTCACGTTCGAGGACGGCACCGTCGGCGGCTCGACCGGCTGCAACCGCTTCACCGCGTCGTACACCGTCGACGGCGACGCGGTCGAGCTCGGGACGATCGCGTCCACGCAGATCGCGTGTCCCCCGCCTGCCGACGCCGTCGAGCGCGCCTACGTCGACGCGCTCGGACGCGTGGCGGGCTGGCGGCTCGACGGGGAGGAGCTCGTCCTCCTCGACGAGGACGACGCCGAGGTGCTGCGCTACGCCGCCGCGTCGCCGGTCGGGGACTGGGAGGTCACGGCATTCCTGAACGGGGACGCGGTCTCGAGCCCGCTGCCCGGCACCACGCTGACCGCGACGTTCGGCGATGACGGCACGCTCTCGGGCTCGTCCGGCTGCAACCGGTACACGACGACGTACACGACCGACCAGGGCGACATCGAGATCGCGCCGCCGGCCGGGACGAAGAAGCTCTGCCCCGAGCCGGAGGGGGTCATGGAGCAGGAGGCGGCGTATCTCGCCGCGCTCCCGACGGCGGTGCAGTACCGCCTCGACGGCGGCTCGCTCGCGCTGCTGAGCGCCGACGGGACGTATGTGGCCACATACGCCCGCCCGGCGCAGCCCTAGCTCAGGCGTCGCGCCGCGCGATCAGCCAGAGCGCGAGGACGAGCGTGCCGGCCGCGTAGGCGCCGACGACGGCCAGTCCGGCGCCCGGGGTGAGCGGGATGTTGTCGGGCCGGTCGACCGTCTGCTGAAGCGCGAGCCCGCCTGCCATCAGCGAGCTCTTCTCCAGGTACTCGGCGATGTGGTCGGGGAGGAAGCCGATCGCGATGACCGGGGCCAGGATGACCGCGAGCACGACCGTGATCGCGCCGGCCGTGTGGCGCACGATCGCGCCGACGCCGAGGGCGAAGATCGCGAGGAGACCGAGGTAGGCCCCGCTGCCGACGACCGCGCGGAACGCCTCGCCGTCTGTGAGCGAGATGGCCGGATAGCCGTTCTCGTACACGAACCCGCCGCCGCGGAAGAGCTGCTGGCCGATGAGGAAGCACGCCGTGCTGGTCGCGAGGCCGACGACGAGCACGACCGTGCCGACCACCGCGGCCTTGGCGCCCAGGAGCGTGCGCCGGCGCGGGTCGGCGGCGAGGCTCGTCCGGATCATCCCGGTGGCGTACTCGGAGGTGATCATCAGCACTGCGAGCACGGCTGCCGCGATCTGCCCGAACCAGAGGCCGCTGAGGCTCTCCAGCACGAGGTCGTTGTCCCCCGGCCGGCCCGGGCTCCCGCCCATCGTCGAGGACCCCGCGGAGACGAAGGCGGTGAAGAGGATCGAGACGCCCACGAGGAGCAGCAGCGACCACGCCGTGCTGCGGACCGTGCGGAACTTGAGCCACTCGGCGCGGAGCGCGGGTGCCGTGCCCAGCCCGCTCATGAGCCCGCCCGGTACTCGACGGCCTCGCGCGTGAGCTCGAGGAAGGCGTCTTCGAGCGTCCTGCGCTCGGGCGAGAGCTCGAGCAGCCGCAGCCCCTGCTCGGCCGTCACGTCCGCGATCCGCGCGGCGTCGAGGCCGGTGACGATCAGCGTGTCGGCGCCGGTCGAGGTCACGGTGCCGCCCGCGCGCGCGAGCAACGTCATCACCCGCGCGGGCTGCGCCGCCCGGAGCCGGACACGACCGTCGGACAGGCCGGCGAGCAGCTCGGCCACGGTTGTCTCCGCGATCAGCCGGCCCCGGCCGATGACGACGAGGTCGTCGGCAGTGCCCTCGATCTCGCTCATCAGGTGGCTCGACACGAGCACCGCACGCCCTTCGGTCGCGAGCGACCGCATCAGCTCCCGGATCCACCCGATGCCCTGCGGGTCGAGGCCGTTGACCGGCTCGTCGAAGAGGAGGATCGGCGGGTCGCCGAGCAGGGCTGCGGCGATCCCGAGGCGCTGCGCCATGCCGAGGGAGAAGCCCCCGGTGCGCCTGCGCGCGACGCTCGTCGAGGCCGACGAGCTCGAGCACCTCGTCGACGCGGCCGCGCGGCAGGCGGTTGCCGGCCGCGAGCCAGAGCAGGTGGTCGCGCGCTCGCCGTCCGGGATGCGTCGCGCCCGCGTCGAGGAGCGCGCCGACCTCGCGCAGCGGGCTCGCGAGCTCGGCGTAGCGCCGCCCGCCCACGCGGATCTCGCCCGTGTCGGGCGCGTCGAGGCCGAGGATCAGCCGCATCGTCGTCGACTTGCCGGCGCCGTTCGGCCCGACGAAGCCGGTCACGCGCCCGGGCCGCACGGTGAACGACAGCCCGTCGACCGCGAGCGTGTGCCCGTAGCGCTTCGTCACGCCCCGCACCTCGATCGCGGCATCCATGCGCGCCACGTACGCCCTGCGCGCGCCGCGTCGTCGCGCCCCGAGAGCCGTCTTTCGGCACCCCCGCGCCGGTGGCGGGGAGGCCCGCCGTCCCCCGCGAGGGTGACGCCAGAGATCGCGTTCCGGGACGACGCGGGCCGACGGCCCGGAGGCGACAATGACGGCGTGAACGAGGCGCCTCCCGACCCGTTCGACGACGCCGCTGCCGCGGTCGGCCGCGCGGGCGTTGCGGCGCGGCGTGTGCTCGCCGGCCCGGATGGGCCGCTCATCCTCGCGCTCGTGCTCGGGCTCGTCTCGATCGCCGAGGTGACGATCTACGCCGACGAGATCGGCCAGGCGGCGATCGCGAACCTGCTCGCCACGCTGCCGCTGGCGCTCGCCCGCACGCGCCTCGCCGTCGCGGCGGGGCTGATCGTCTTCGGCGTCGTGCTCGCGATCACCGATCCCGCCGTGTTGACCGTCTCGGCGATCCTCGCCCTCGTCACCGTGCTCTACCTCTTCGCCGGCGCGTACCGGCGACGCTGGTCGGCGCTGCTGGCGGCTCCGTTCCTCGTGAACGCGGTGGCGCCGTTCAACGGCGACGATCCCGGCCTGCCGAACGTGCTGCTGCTGATGATCGTGGTCGCTGCGGAGGCGCTCGGCGACTCGCGCCGGCAGCGCGGGCAGGTGATGGCCGAGCGGGACGAGACCCGGCGGGCGATGGCCGACACCCTCCACGACCGCGCCGCGATGGGCGAGCGGGCCCGCATCGCGCGCGACCTGCACGACGTCGTCGCGCACCATGTCTCCGCGATCGCAGTCCAGGCGGAGACGGCGCGCCTGACCATCGACGGCCTGCCGGACGAGGGCCGCGCCCAGTTCGCGGCGATCGGCGACACGGCGCGCGACGCGCTCGGCGAGATGCGCCGCCTGCTCGGCGTGCTGCGGGCAGACGCGAACGGCGAGCCCGAGCGTGCGCCGCAGCCGGGGCTCGCGCTCCTGGACGAACTCGTCGAGACCGCGCGTTCCGCGGGGAGCGAGGTGCGCCTGACCGTGGAGGGCGACGTCACGACGCTGCCGCCGGGCGTCGACCTCTGCGCGTACCGGATCCTCCAGGAGGCGCTGACGAACGCGCGGCGGCACGCGCCCGGCGCGGACGTCGAGGTCGAGCTCGGCTACGGCGCCGAGGCGCTGCGTCTGCGCGTCCGCGACCACGGGCCGGGCCCCGGCGAGGCCGAGCTCGACGGCCACGGGCTCCTGGGCATGCGCGAGCGCGTGCTCATGGTCGGCGGGACGCTGTCCATCGGCCCCGCGTCGGACGGCGGCTTCGTCGTCGAGGCCGAGCTGCCGCTTCCGGTCCGCGCCGCATGACCATCCGGGTCGTCGTCGCGGACGACCAGCAGATCGTCCGGGCCGGCTTCGCCGCGCTCCTCGACACGCGGGACGACATCGAGGTCGTCGGCACCGCCGCGGACGGCGAGGAGGCGGTGCGCGTGTGCCGCGAGCAGCGGCCCGACGTCGTGCTCATGGACATCCGGATGCCCGCGATGGACGGGATCGAGGCGACGCGGCGCCTGAGCGAGGACGGTGAGCAGGCGCCGAAGGTGATCGTCCTCACCACCTTCGACCTGGACGAGTACGTCTACGACGCGCTCGGCGTCGGCGCGAGCGGATTCCTGCTGAAGGACGTCACCGCCGAGACGCTCTTCGACGCCGTCCGAGTCGTCGCCGCCGGCGAGGCCCTGCTCGACCCGTCGGTCACCCGTCGGCTCGTGAGCCGAGTTCGCCCGGCTGCGGCCGACGCTGCCGCCGCGCCCCGACGCGCTCAGCGAGCTGACGCCGCGCGAGCTCGAGGTGCTGCGGCTCGTCGCCGAAGGCATGTCGAACGGCGAGATCGCGGAGCGGCTCGTCGTGAGCGACGAGACCGTGAAGACGCACGTCAGCCGCGTCCTGTCGAAGCTCCACCTGCGCGACCGCACGCAGGCCGTGGTCGTCGCGTACGAGTCCGGCCTCGTCGTGCCGCGCGCGCACGACGACCGATGAGTTCGCGGGTGTCGTCTGGTCTCTACCGGGAAAGCGAACGGAAGGATCCGAGATGCGCAGGGTGATCGTGAACGAGTTCCTGAGCCTGGACGGGGTCGCGCAGGCGCCGGGCGCCGCCGACGAGGACGCGAGCGGAGGCTTCACGCACGGCGGCTGGCACATGCAGTACTTCGACGGGTCTCGCAGCAGTGGGTGCTCGCGAGCATCGTCGACGCCGGCGTCGCGGCGAGGCCTGACCGGGATGGCCAGGCTGGTCTACGCCGCACTCGCATCGCTCGACGGCTTCGTCGCCGACGAGGACGGCCGCTTCGACTGGGCCGAGCCGGACGCCGAGGTGCACGCCTTTGTGAACGACCTCGAGCGGTCGCTCGGCACGTATCTCTACGGCCGTCGCATGTACGAGGTGATGGTCTGGTGGGAGACGCTCGACCTCGCCGACGACCGCCGCCGCACATCCGCGACTACGCCGAGGTGTGGCGGGATGCGGACAAAATCGTCTACTCGCGGACGCTGCCGACGGTCTCGAGCGAGCGCACGCGGCTCGAGCGGGAGTTCGACCCCGACGCGGTCAGGCGCCTGAAGGAGTCCGCCGACCGCGACCTCGGGATCGGCGGCCCGGGACTCGCGGCCAACGCCCTCGCCGCCGGGCTGGTCGACGAGGTGCACCTGCTCCTGGTGCCGCACGTGGTGGGGGGCGGCACGCGGGTGTTCCCGGACGGCGTCCAGCTTCCGCTCGAGCTGCTGGACGAGCGCCGGTTCGGCAACGGCACCGTCCACGTCCACTATCGCGTCGCCTCGTGACCTCGGGGCCGAGGACGGTCACCGCCAACGGCGTCGAGCTCTGCCTCCAGACGTTCGGGTCGCCGGCGAGCCCTGCGCTCCTGCTGATCGGCGGCATGGCGATGTCGATGGACTGGTGGGAGGACGAGCTCTGCGAGCGCCTCGCGTCGGGCCCGCGGTTCGTGATCCGCTACGACCTCCGCGACACCGGCCGGTCGGTCGCCTCACCGCCGGGCGCACCGACGTACGGCGTGAGCGGATCTGCTCGCGGACGCCCTGGGCGTGCTCGACGCCCTTGGCGTCGCGCAGGCGCACCTCGTCGGCGTCTCCATGGGCGGCAGGCTCGCGCAGTACCTGGCGCTCGAGCACCCCGATCGCGTCGCCTCCCTGACGTTGATCGCGACCACGGGCGGCAGGTCCGGCCTCCCGCCGCCGTCCGACGGCTCCGGTCGCGCTTCGCGCATCCGCCTCCCGAGCCCGACTGGTCCGACCGGGACGCGGTCGTCGCACTACCTCGTCGACGACGTGCGCGCCTACGCGGGGACGCTCCCTTTCGACGAGGAGGCGACGCGGGCGCTCGTCCGCAGGGTCGTCGACCGGACGGTCGACATCGAGTCGAGCACGAAGAACCACCCGCTGATCGAAGGCGGTGGGTCGTTGCGGTCGCGACTCGGCGAGATCCGCGCGCCGACGCTGGTGCTCCACGGGACGGAGGATCCGCTGTTCCCGCCGGCGCACGGCGAGGCACTGGCGAGCGAGATCCCGGGCGCGCGCCTCGTGCTGCTCGAGGGCATGGGCCACGAGGTGCCGCCGCGGCCGCTGTGGGACCAGGTCGTCGCGGCCGTGCTCGACCACACCGCGTGACCGGGGCGTAGGATCGAAGGGAGATGCCCGACGGACCGAGCGTGCAGCGGCGACCGAAGAACCTCGTCCTGATCCTCGCGCGCGAGTTCGCGTCGAAGCTCGCCACACCGACGTTCGTGAACGACGCCGAGGGGACGCTCGTCTACTACAACGAGCCCGCCGAGGGCGTCCTCGGCCGCAGCTTCGCCGAGGCCGGCGAGATGCCCGCGGACCAGTGGTCCTCGCTGTTCTCGGTCGAGCGGCTCGACGGCTCGCCGATGCCGCTCGAGGAGATCCCGGGCGGGGTCGCGCTGCTCCAGCAGAAACCGGCGCATGCCTCGTTGCGCATGACCGGGCTCGACGGCGTCCCGCGCGAGCTCTCCGTGACGGCGTTCCCGCTGCTCACGCACAAGGACGAGCTCGTCGGCGTCGTCAACATCTTCTGGGAGGCCTGAGGCGTGCGCGTCCGGGTCTGGGGGTGCCGCGGCTCGCTGGCCACACCGGGTCGCGAGACCGTGCGCTACGGCGGCAACACGTCGTGTCTCGAGGTCGTGCTCGACGACGGCACGATCCTCGTGCTCGATGCCGGCACCGGCGCACGCGCGCTCGGCCTCGAGCTGGAACCCAACGGCGCGCCCATTCATCTGCTGCTCACGCATCTCCACCTCGACCACCTCGAAGGGCTGGGCTTCTTCACGCCGATCTGGCAGGCGCAGAACGAGGTGCACATCTGGGGCCCGTCGTCCCCCGTCCGGGACCTGGCGCAGAGGATCGCCGTCTACCTCTCGCCGCCGCTCTTCCCGATCCAGCTCTCCGACATCCCGGCGCAGCTCGTCTTCCACGACGTGCCCGACGAGCCGTGGACGATCGGCGGCGCCCGCCTGACGGCCGCCCAGGTCGTGCACCCCGGGCCGACCGTCGGGTATCGAATCGAGGCGGACGGCGCGGTGCTCGCGTACATCCCGGACCACGAGCCGGCGCTCGGGGCCGACCTCGCGGAGGTGACGCTCGACTGGATCTCCGGCGGCAGCGTCGCCGAGGATGCGGACGTCCTCCTCCACGACTCGCAGTACTTCGAGAGCGAGTACGTCGACCGTGTCGGGTGGGGCCACTCGAGCGTCGCCCAGACGGTCGCGTTCGCGCGTGCCGCCGGCGTCCGGCAGCTCTTCCTCTTCCACCACGATCCGCTGCACACCGACGGCGACCTCGTGAAGTTGCAGGCCCGCGCCCGCGAGCTCTGGGACGGCGACGGAGAGCCGCCGGAGCTGGCGCGTGAGGGTGAGTGGATCGCCGTCGCGGCCGCCTGACGGGATACGCGCCTGAAACCGGGCTGTAACGCCGGTTCCATACACCTCCTCCGAGTCGTATCGTTGCTCGAGGCCTCCGAAAGCGAGGACGCGCGTGCAAGTGAGCGACGACCCCCGGGTCGGCACCGAGCTCGCCGGCTACCGGATCGAGTCGCTGCTCGGCCTGGGCGGCATGAGCGTCGTCTACCTCGCGGAGGACCTGCGGCTGAAGCGGCGCGTCGCGCTGAAGCTCCTCGCCGTCGATCTCGCCGAGGACGACGCGTTCCGCGACCGCTTCCTCCGCGAGTCGGAGCTGGCCGCGTCGATCGACCATCCGAACATCGTCCCGATCTACGAGGCCGGGGCGACCGACGACCTCCTCTTCATCGCCATGCGCTACGTCGAGGGGCGCGACCTGAAGGAGCGGCTGCGGCACGGGCGACTCGATCTCGCGGACGCAACGGGCATCCTCGCGCAGCTCGCGAGCGCGCTGGACTCGGCCCACGCCCGCGGGCTCGTGCACCGGGACGTGAAGCCCTCGAACGTGCTGCTCGACACGGGCGCGCGCCCCGACGGGTCCGACCACGTCTACCTGGCGGACTTCGGGCTGACGAGACGGCTCGCCGACGAGGCCGGGCTCGGAGAGGACGGCCACCTGCTGGGGACGATCGACTACGTCGCCCCGGAGCAGATCGTCGGCGCCCGGGTCGACGGCCGGGCGGACGTCTACTCGCTCGGCTGCCTGCTCTACGAATGTCTCGTCGGCGAGCCGCCGTTCCGGCGCGACTCCGAGCTCGCGGTCGTGTTCGCGCACCTCGAGACGGAGCCGCCGGCCGCGAGCGCGGTGCGTCCCGGAGGTGCCGGCGGCGCTCGACGCGGTCATCGGGAAAGCGCTGGCGAAGGAGCCGGAGCGGCGTTTCGCGAGCTGCGGGGAGTTCGCGCGGGCAGCCCTTGCGGTCTCCGTCGACGAGGCGAGCCGTCTGCCTGGCGGACGCCGCCTCGCGTACGGCCGCCGGCCGCACGGGCCTGACCGAGGCCGAGGCAGAGCTCGCCGGCAAGGTGAGCGAGCTCCAGCTCGTGCGCGAGCAGGAGCGGGCCCTCTCGGACCCGGATGCGGCGGCCCGCGTCGCCGCCGAGGGGATCTGCCCGTTCAAGGGCCTGGCGAGCTTCGAACCCGGGGACGCCGAGTACTTCTTCGGCCGGGAGCGGCTCGTCGCCGAGCTCGTGACCCGTCTCGTCGGCGCCGGCTTCCTCGGCATCGTCGGCCCGTCGGGCAGCGGCAAGTCGTCGGTCCTCCGGGCCGGGCTCCTCCCGGCCCTCGCAGACGGGGTCCTGCCGGGCAGCGAGGGCTGGAGGGGTTGGCTGCTTCGACCCGGCGAGCGCCCGCTCGCGGCACTTCGCTCGGCGTTCGCGTCGGAGGCCGAGGATCCGCTCGCAGAGGCGCTCGACTCGCTGCCCGAGGACACGCGCCTCCTCCTCGCGGTCGACCAGCTGGAGGAGCTGTTCACCGCCTGCCGCGACGCCGACGAGCGGGCGGCCTTCGCCGGCATCCTCGCTCGCGCGGCTGCCGATCCGGACGGTCGCGCGGTCGTCGTGGTTGCGCTCCGCGCCGACTTCTACGGACGCTTCGCCGCCTACCCGGGGCTCGCCGAGCTCCTCGGCGCGAACCACGTGCTGGTCGGGCCGATGCAGGCCTCGGAGCTGCGCCGCGCCGTCGAGCTGCCCGCCGGACGTGTCGGGCTCCGGGTGGAGCCGGCGCTGTCCGATGCGCTGGTCGACGACGTCGAAGGCGAGCCGGGCGCCCTGCCGCTGCTGTCGACGGCGCTGCTCGAGCTCTGGCAGAAGCGGCGGGACACTGCGCTCACCCTCGCCGCCTACCGCGATTCCGGCGGCGTCCACGGCGCCGTCGCGCGGCTCGCCGAGGGCACGTATGCCCGCATCCCGCGAGCGCCGCAAGCAGCTCGTGCGCGGCATGATGCTGCGCCTGGTCGGGGCAGGGCGAGGGCGACGCCGCCGGTGCGCCGCCGCGCCCCGCTCGCCGAGCTCGACCTGGAGCGCAACCAGGACGTCGCCGACGTGCTCGCGACGCTGGCCGGACAGCCGGCTGGTCACGGTCGGCGAGGGCTCCGTCGAGGTCGCGCACGAGGCGCTGCTGCGGGAGTGGCCCCGCCTGCGCGAGTGGATCGACGAGGACGCCGCGGGGCGACGGCTTGCGACGGCACCTGACCGCGCGCCGCGACGGACTGGGACGCGGCTGGACGCGACCAGGGCGAGCTTTACCGCGGCGCCCGCCTCGCCGCCGCGCTCGACTGGAGCGCCGAGCACGCGGTCGAGCTGAACGAGCTCGAGCGCGAGTTCGTCGCCGCGAGCCGCGACGCGTCGGAGCAGGAGGCGAAGCGGGCGCGGCGCACGAACCGGCGGCTCCGGGTTCTGCTCGCCGGCGTCGCGCTCCTCCTGGTCGCGGCGCTTGCCGGCGGCATCCTCGCGCTCGTCCAGCGGGGCGAGGCGCGCGGCGCGGAGACGGCCCAGCTCGCCCAGCGCCTCGGCGCGCAGGCGCTCGTCGACGACGACCTCGACCGCTCGCTCCTGCTCGCCCGTCAGGCGGTCGCGATCGACGACATCGCCGCAGACGCGCGGCTCCCTGCTCGCCGTCCTTCTGCGCGCGCCGCCGCGGTCGGGATCATGCACGGCTCCGGACGCGCTCCAGCTCAGCGGGATCGCACCTCAGCCCTGACGGGCCGACGCTCGCCGTCGACCGACTTCTACAACGGGATCCTCTTCTTCGACGCGCGCACGTACGAGCAGATCGGGGAGCCGCTGCACGCTCGGGGAGTTGGGTCGACAGCGTCGCGTACAGCCCGGAGCGGGAGGCCCTCGCCGATCGGCGGCGGCGGCTTCCTCGGCTCGTCGATGCGCGCACGCGCGAGGAGCTCGCGGTGACCTCGATCGCGGGGCGGGCGAGCCGCCTGGCGTTCACGAGCGACGGGTCGAAGCTCGTCGTCCTCTCCGGAATCCAGCCTCGATCCACGTCCGGGACGCGGCCACTCTGAAGCCGATCGGGCCGCCCGATCAGGCCGGACGGCTTCACGCTGTCCTCATCCATTCGTACTTTCGGCCGCCGCACTTCGCGCTGACGCCGGACGGTCGCTCGCTCGTCACCGCGTCGGACGAGGGCGAGCTCGCCTGGTGGGACCTCCGAGACCGGCCGGCAGACGCGGCACGCTCGAGATCCCGGACCGGGCTACCACGCGCTCGCGATCAGCCCTGACGGCCGCACAGCGGCCGTCGGGCGTCGAGGGCGGCATGCCGCTCGTCGACATGCGCAGCCGGTGCAAGCGGACGGCGAGCGCGGGCTTCGGCGACAGCCCGAACTCGCTGCTGTTCAGCCCCGACGGCAAGACGATCGTGTCGGCGAACGACGACGGGACCCTGACGCTCTGGGACGCGCCTCGGCGCGTCGCCGATGAGACGCTGCGCGGGCACTCGAACGGCGATGCAGCAGCCGGTCTTCAGCGCGGACGGGAAGACGCTCTACACGGTGAGCGACGGACGGGACGGCGATCGCCTGGGACCTCGACCGTCGACCGGCGGCGTCGAGCGGCGTGTTCACCTTCACGCACGACCGCGACTTCGAGCAGGCGTACGACGGCCACCCGGGGAGGTTCAGCCCCGACGGTGCGGCTGATCGCCGTCGGGCTCAAGGAGGACGGCGTCGCGCTTCTGGACGCGCGCGACCTGACCCCGGCCGGGGCGGCGCTTCGAGGGAGACCGAGCGGCGAGGTCAAGGCGCTCGCCTTCGCGCCCGACGGGCGCACGCTCGCGGCTGTGACCGGCAACGGGCAGATGACGGTCTGGGACCTGCCGTCGCGATCGCGCCGCGGCGAGCACGATCTTCGTCGGCGGCTTTCTCGTGGCGGCTGGCGTTCAGCCCGGACGGGAGGACGCATCGCGACGACGGGCCGGCGCGGACGCTGTACTGCTAGACGCGTCGCCGAGCTCGCCGTCGGCGCGGATGGCGCAGGTGAACCGTCTACAGCCCGCGCGAGCGGCCGGCTTGCGTTCAGCGCCGACGGAGCCCTCGTCGCGTCCGCCATCGGCCGTGGCGGGCGCGCGCGCAGGTCTGGGACGTGGCGGCGCGCTCGATCGTCGCCTCCGTCGAGACTCGTCGCCGGAGGGAGGACGCCGTCGATCTGCCGTCGCGCTCAGCCCCGAGGGACGTCTGCTCGCCGTCGGCGGATACGCGAGGCTCGTTCGCGTCTGGGACGTCGGCGCCGGGAAGCTCGTCCACGAGCTCGAGCACAAGGGTGCGGGCGCGAGACGCTCGAGTTCAGCCACGACGGCGCGTCCTCGCCGTCTCCGGCTTCGAGCCGGTCCGGCGTCCCTCTGGGACGTGGCGACGGCACCCAGATCGGCCCGAACCTCACCGCCGGGCAGCCGCACGGCGATGATCGACCTGTCGTCCGACGGGCGCCGCCTGCTGCTGACGCTCGCGAACGGCGAAGGCGCCGTCTGGGACATCGACCCGAAGGCGTGGGCGCGCCGCGCGTGCGCGCTCGCCAACCGCACATTGACGCGGGAGGAGTGGGAGCGATTCCTCCCCGGCCGGCCCTACGAGCCGGCCTGCGCGAGCCTGAGGGCCGATCGACCACGTGAAGCGCGTCAGCGCCGCCGGCGGAGCGAGGCCGCCCGGGCGCAGGCCGCGCCGCACGAGCAGCGTCGGCGGGACGGCTTCCCCCGCGAGACGCACGCGGGCCGGGCCGAGGCCCTCCCGGTGCCACCGCGTCGAGAGCCCGACGACGAGCAGCCCGGCGTCGCGGCTCGCCTCGACATGCCGTCCTCGCCCGGCGGCGTCAGCAGCGGCTCGGCCGGGATGCCGAGGACGCGTTGGACGGCGAGGGCGCCGTGCGACAGGAGACGGCTCGCATCGCGCCGGCCCTGTTCCGGCACGGCTGCTGCGCCCGCGAGCCGAAGCGGCGCACCGTCCGCGCGCGCGAGCCACGCGCCGAGCTCGACGGCCGCCCAGTCGTGTTCGGCGCCTCCGAACGGGACGAGCACCGGGCCTGGAGGTGTCGCGGCCCGGGGAACGAGCAGCGCCACGTCGCAGGGCGTCTCCGCGAGCAGGACGGCGAGCTGCTCGTCGGGCGCTCCCGCGGCGAGGAGGTCGTCCGGAGCGCCGGCGAGCAGCAGCTCGACGTCGAGCTCGGTCGCGAGCCGTGCGAGGTCCGTGCCAGGCGCCGAGGACGTGAAGGCCGCCGCACGGACGACGACCCCGCGCGCCTCGAGTGCAGACCGGTGTCCTTCGAGCCGCGCCGACGCGAGCGGCAGTTCGGCTGCGTCCGGCACGAGCCCGGCGAGGATCAGGACGCGACGCGGGCGCCGCACGAGCCGTTCGGCCACCGCGAGCAGCTCGTCGACGCACGACTCGTCAGTGAAGGCGACGAGAACCGACCGCTCCGCGGCCTCCGCGGCACCGTCACGCGCCGGCGCGGCACCGTCGAGAGACCGGTCCTGCCGGAGGATCGCCCGCTCCAGCTCCTGGAGCGCCGGGCTCGGCTCGATGCCGAGCTCGTCGACGAACGCGCGACGCGCGGCCCGGTACGCGTCCAGTGCCTCCGCCTGCCGGCCCGACCGGTACAGCGCCGTCATCAGGGACCTCCGCGGACGCTCGCGGAGCGGGTGCTCGGCGACAAGCGTCTCGAGCTCGCCGATGACCTCGTCGTGACGCCCGAGCGCGAGGTCCGCGTCCACCCGGAGCTCGACCGCCGTCAGCCTGATCTCCTCGAGCCGCGCGATTGCCGCCTGGGCGAAGCTCTCGTAGGCGACGTCGGCGAGCGCCGGGCCCCGCCACAGCGAGAGCGCATCGCGGAGCCGCTCCGCCGCATCGGCGGCAAGGCCGCGTGCAAGGAGGCTCCGTCCTTCGTCCACGAGCCGCTCGAAGCGGTGGAGGTCGAGCTCGTCGGGCGCGACGCGGAGGACGTAGCCGGGCGATCTGGTCGCCAGCACGTCCGGCGGAAGCGCCTTGCGGAGTCGAGACACGTTGACGCGCAGCGCGGCCGTGGCGCGCTCGGGCGAGTCTTCGCCCCAGAGCTCCTCGATCAGCCGGTCGGCGGGAACGACCTCGTTGGGGTGGAGCAGGAGCACGGCGAGCAGCGCCCGCGGCCTGCGACCGCCCAGCGGCACGGCGTCGCCGTCGACGCGCACCTCGAGCGGCCCCAGGACCCGGAACTCCATCCGCTTGCCTCCCGGAGAGCGACGCTACACCTGTTGCGGGGCTGAAACGACCCTGAAACGGCTCGGGTCGAGCATCGAGGCCGGTCGAGTCTCCCGAAGGAGGGCAAATGAGAGTGCACCACAAAGGAGTGGGCGCAGGAGTCCTCGTGGCCTGCGCCGCGCTCCTCATCATCGTCGCGGCCCTCGCCGCGCGACCGGCCGCAGGTGCCCAGCCGCCGGCGGCCGATGACCCCGCCGTCATCGCGGCCTGGAACGCGATCGCGGTGAGCACGATCACGGGGCCTGCACCGAACGGAGCCGGAAAGGCCAACGTCGAGGCCTTCCTCTGGTTCGCGTTCGTCCAGGCGGCGGTCTACAACGCCGTGAACGGGATCACCGGCGAGTACGAGCTGTACGAATGGAATGCCAAGGCGCCGCAGGGGGCGTCTCCGCAAGCCGCGGCTGCGGCGGCGGCGCACGGCGTCCTGATGGAGTACTTCGGCAGCGGCGATTTCGCCAACAGTGAGGCGATCGCCGCGAACCTGAACGCGGCGTTGGCGACGTCGCTGGGGCAGATCCCCGACGGCGTGCCGAAGGACCAGGGCGTCCGCTACGGCGAACGGGCTGCCGAGCGTCTCGTCGAGCTCCGTGAGGATGACGGTCGCTTCGCCCCGATCACGTTCACCGTGCCACCGACGGCCGGCGTGTGGCGGCCCACGCCGCCGGCGATGGCCCCGTTCTTCGACCCCTGGTTGGGTCAGGTCGACCCGTTCGTCATCGACGCTCCCAGCCAGTTCCGCCCTGGGCCGCCGCCGGCGATCTCGTCCGACCTCTACGTCGAGGAGTTCGAGGAGGTCCGTGACTACGGCGTGAACATGGGTTCACAACGGACTGCGCAGCAGACGCAGACCGCGCTGTTCTTCTCCGACGTCGGCATCGTCCCGCTGCAGGCCGGATTCCGCGACCTCGCGGCGCGCCGCATGCTGGACATCAGCGACAGCGCACGCCTGTTCGCGGCCGTCGACCTGAGCCTGGCCGACGCGGCGATCGCGGTCTGGGACGGCAAGTTCCACTACGGCTGGTGGCGCCCGATCACCGCGATCCGCGAGGCGGATACCGACGGCAATCCCGAGACGGTCGGCGTTCCCGGCTGGACGCCGTTCCTCGTCACGCCGCCGTATCCGGACTGGCCGAGCGGTCTGAACGGCATCGTCGGTGCGGCCAGCACGGCGCTGTCGCGGCTGAATGCGGACGGTCGCGTCGACCTGAACCTCACGTCCGCCGCGGCCGGAGTGACGCGGCACTACGACCTCGCCGCCGACATCCAGCGCGACGGAGTCGATGCGCGCGTCTGGTCCGGCATTCACTTCCGGACCGCCGACGAGGTCGCGATCGCGATGGGGGCACAGGTGGCGAACTGGGCCCTCGACCACCACTTCGCACCGGCGAAATAGACCGAGGATCGATGGGGAGCCGGGCGGAACGAGACCCCCGCCCGGCTCCTGAACCGGAGGCTGCCGCGGCCTTCCGTGTGTCAGCCGTCCGGCAGGTACTCGTATGCGCCCACGTCCGGCCCCCAGCCCACGCGCTGGCGACCGGTCGCGTCCCTCGGCGGGGCGTAATGCCTGTTCGCTGCGTCGATCACCGGCGAGGTCGGGCTCGGACGGCCGCGGCGGTCGAGCTCGAGGGGGCCTGCGACGTCGAGCGGCGAGCACGGGCGTCCGCGGATCACGAGGTTCCCGATAAACCGTTGCGAGAGCCCGCAGACGCGGCCGGCCGTCTCGAGGAGGCCGATCACGTTGTTCGCGACGATGGGTCGCTGCCAGCGCCGTACCGCGCCGTACCTCGTGCTCATCCGGATCGAGCCGGCGTACCCGTCCCGCCGGCGTTCGCCCGTGAGGATCGTGTTGTTGACGACCTTCGTGTACAGCGGCATGCGCTGCGAGCGCTGGCTCCCGACGACGATCCCCATGCGCGCCCGGTAGCCGGGCACCCGCGGATCCGAGCCGACGAAGACGTTGTTGACGATCGTGGCGTAGTCGACCGCGTTCGTCAGGTAGAGCTGGGCGCCGCCTTCCCGGTACACGCCGAAGTGGTTCCGCGCGACGAGCAGCCGCTTGCCGCCGAAGAGCTGGACGAGGTCGTTGTGCTTGCACCGGTACGGCCCCATGCGGCACGGGAGCGCGCGCTCGAAGCGGTTGTCGCGGATCACGAGGTCGGAGCCGAACCGTCCGTTGACGAAGTCGCAGCCGAAGCAGTCGTGGAAGTGGTTGTGCTCGATCACCACGTCGTGCGACCAGCGGTAGAGCGTGATGCAGTTCACGAACTCCGGGTCGTGGTCGCCGCAATGCGTGAACGTGCTCCGGCTGATGGTGACGTCGCGCGAGTCGGGCACGAGGATCGACGCGGAGTGCGCGGTCCTGTGGGCGGTGACGACGAGGTCATGGAGCGCCACGTGGCGGGACCGCCACACCTCGATGCCGGCGTCGCCGGCTACCGGCGCGACCGTCACGCGGCCGAACGAGACGCGCTGCGTGCCGTCGAGCCGGACGGTTCCCGACGCGCACGCCGCGCGTGCCGACGATCCTCAAGCGGCCGCCAGGAACGCGGGCCGACGACGAGCCGGCGGTACCGGTGCGGGCGGAGGACGATCGTCCCGCCCGAGCGGCTCAGCCGCTTCACGGCCTTCGCGAACCCGGCGTCGCTTCGCACCGAGATCGTCTTGCCGGCACCGGCTGCCGAGGCCGGGTCGACGCCGTCGGCGAGGACGAGGGCGAGCGCGCACGCGACGAGCGCGGCGACAGCATGGGCGTCGAGCCGGCGGCGCATCAGCGCGAGCCTACTCGTGCCGTGACACGAAAAAGGCGTCGCTTGGCACGGGAACGGCCCGCCTGCTCGGTGCCGTGGCCGGCGTCGTAGAATCGGCGGCTCGACGTTGAGTGAGCGACCGGATACCCGCGAGACGGCGCGCCGGCTCGTCGCGGCGAACCGCTACCTGACGCTCGCGACGGCCGATTCGGACGGCCGTCCGTGGGCGTCCCCGGTCTGGTACGCCCCCGTGGGCGATGCCGGGTTCCTCTGGGTCTCGGACCCGGAGGCCAGGCACTCGCGCAACATCGCCGCGCGCCCGGAGGTCGCGATCGTGATCTTCGACTCGACCGTCCCGGTCGGCGGCGCCGAGGCGCTGTATTGCGACGCCGTCGCCGAGCAGCTCTCGGGACCCGCGCTCGACGAGGGGATCGCGGCGTTCTCGCAGCATTCGGAGGCGGGCGGCGCCGAAGCATGGGTCCCGCCGACGTCTCGCCGCCGGCGCGCCTACGTCTCTACCGGGCGTCCGTGACGTCGAGCTCCGTGCTCGGCCCGGGCGACCGGCGCCTGCCGGTGACCCCGCGCGACGACGTCTGATCGTCAGCCCGAGAAGCGCAGGCTCTCGGCGTGCGCGATGACCTCCGCGGGTGTGGGCGGCTGCTCCAGGATCTCGACCATCTGCTCGGCCATCGGGTCGCCGCTCTCCCGGTAGCGGGCCACCGCCGACTCGATCGTGTACTCGGTGCGTCGGAGCTCCACGTCGGGGCCGAGCAACGCCCAGTACGCCCCCGGCCGCTCGGCGTACGGCATCCCGACGCTGCCCGGGTTGATCGAGCGCAGGTCGCCCACGCGCCGATCGAACTGGAGGTGCGTGTGCGCCGTCACGAGCGTGCGCTCCTCGATCCCGGCGCTCAGCTCGCGCATCCGCTCGGCCGGCGTCTCCGGCGTCACAAGCTCCTCGTCGCTCCGCGGTGACCCGTGGCAGAAGCGGACGGGCCCGAGAACGTCGACGTCGACGGAGACGCTCGCCGCGAAGGTGGCGAGCCACGTGAGCGCCTCGTCCGGGTGCGCCGCGGCGAGCCAGCGCTCGCGCTCGGTCGGCTCGTCCGCCAGCTCGAGCAGGGCCCGCTCCGCGTTGCCCCGGACGTGGAGCGTAGGGAGCGCGAGGTCGTCCACGAGCGCCAGCGTCTCGCGCGGGAGCGGCCCCCAGCTCAGGTCGCCGCCGAAGACGACGAGGTCGACCTCCTCCCGCTCGAGCTCGGCGAGGACGGCCTCGAGCGCGACCGCGTTCCCGTGGACATCCGAGAGAACGGCGACGCACCGGGCCTGGGGCGACATGCGCGGAGCGTGCCCCGGCCGACGCGTGTGCGCCAGGGATTCGTCGCCGTCCGAAGGTTCAGCGTGGCTCGCGCGCCGGCGAGCGCAGCATCGCCTGCGCGAGTGCGGTGCGCGTGTAGAGCACCGATCGCCCGGCGCGGCGGCGACTGACGAGCCCCGCCTGGTGCAGCACGGCGAGGTGGTCGGCGACGTTTCCGGGCGAGCGACGCAAGCGGCGGGAGAGGCTCGTGGTACTCGTGGGATCACCGAGGCTGAGCAGGATCTCGGCGCGAGTCGGGCCGATCAGACGGGCAAGCTCGGGCCGGCGACCGTCCTCCTCGCGCGCGACGTCGAGCAGGGCGGCGGTCCCGCGAGCGGGGTAGAGCAAAAGCGGCGGGTGGGGCATCGAGCCGATGCGCGGGGCGACGAACGCCGACGGCGTGAGTAGGAGCCCGGTCGGCCCGAGCTCCACGACCGCCTCCGACCGCTGATGCACGCGGAGCCGCCGTCCGTGCAGGCTGACCAAGGGCGACAGGTCCTCGAACAGGCGCGCGAGCCCTCCTTCGCCGAGGCGCCGCGTCCGGTGGGCGATGTCGCGTTCGAGCAGCTCCCGGATCGACGGCCACGACGGCTCGAGGACGCGCTGCCAGAACAGCTCAAGTAGGTCGCCGAGCACGAGCGGGGCCGCCGGCGAGCGAAGCACCCGCGCGACCGCGGGATCGATCTCGCGGCCGTCGAGCGAAAGGTCGATCTCCGCTCGCGCCCGCGACGGCGGCGTGCGCCTGATCGTGTCGAGCTCCTCCGCGATCTCGGTCAGAGGAGACGCGGCCGGCGGGGTCAGGAAATCGGGTGCGTAGCCGCGCTCGGGGAGCACGGCGCGGAGCGGTGCGAGATCGCGGTCGCGCTGGAGCTCGACTACGAGCTGCCGCCGCGCGTTCAGCCATGCGTAGTGCGCCGTGTCGCGTCGTGCAGCGCCGAGCGCACGTGCGGCCTGGACGACCTCGCCGACCGGTGAGACGCCGAAACGGCAGTGGAGCACGGCGTCGACGGAGAAGATGAACGTGATCATCCCGTTGCGTATCCCGACGACAGGCTGGCGCCGTGGTTAGTCGTCGGCGGGCGGCGTCCCGCGACATTTCGACTGAGGACGAATCCTTGCGCCTCACAGCAGTGTCCGGCCAGCATCGCGGATGTGATCAGCGGTGTGAGGAAGGTGGTCGTCCCCGTCGACGATCAGGAGGCGTCGAAGCGCTTCTGGACCGACGTCGTCGGCTTCGCGCTACAGCGCGACGAGACGTTCGGCGATGAGCGCATTCGAGGACTCGGAGGGCACGCGCTTCGCACTCGGACAGTGGCGCCCCTCGGAAGGGAGGAACCGCGATGGATGAGGCTCGGGAAGAGGCTCGGCGGTACGTCCGGCGCAAGCGGATCTTCTTCGCGGTGCTCGCGATCTGGGTCTCGCTCAGCCTGATGTGGTTCGCAATCGACCTGCTCGACGACAGCAGCTCCTACTGGTTCTACTGGCCGATGCTCGGCACAGGCATCGCCGTGACCATCACCGGCATCGTGCTCCTCGGGATCGGCGGCCTCTTCGGCTCCGAGTGGGAGCGTCGAGAGATCGACAGGTATCTCCGCCGCCAGGAGGACGAGCCGCCGGCCACTCGTTCGTGAGATGCGCGACGTGGTCGTCATCGAGCACGTGACGCTGGACGGCGTCATGCAGGCGCCGGGCCGCCCCGACGAGGACCGTCGCGGAAGGTTCGACCACGGCGGCTGGGCCGTTCCGAACACCGACGACGTGATGGCAGGGGTCATGGCGGAGGGAATGTTCGGCGGCGGTGCCTTGCTCTTCGGTCGGCGCACCTACGAGGACTTCTACGGCTTCTGGCCGCGCCAGCAGGACAACCCGTTCACCGAGGTGCTGAACACGGTCCAGAAGTACGTCGCCTCGACGACGCTGGAGGAGCCGCTGCCGTGGACGAACTCGACGCTGCTCGAGCGCGACGCGATGCAGGCGGTTGCGCAGCTCAAGCAGCAGCCCGGCAAGGAGCTCAGCGTCCTCGGGAGCGGTGTGCTCGTCCGGTCGCTACTCCAGCACGAGCTCGTGGACCGGTTCGTCCTGATGATCCACACGCTCTTCCTCGGCACTGGGAGAAGGCTGTTCCCCGAGCGAGGGGCGTCGGCAGCGCTTTGCCTCGTGGAGTCCGTATCGACGACCACCGGCGTCGTGATCGGGACGTACGAGATCGCCCCGGGTTGCGGTGAGGCGGCTCGGGCCGGCTTGTAACGATTGAGCGCGACGCCCGAGTCGAACGCTTGCGACTCGAGTGAGGCGGAGGAGACGGTTCCTGTGGCGCCGGCACCCTTACCGGGCGTCTGAGCCGCGATCAGGCGTCCGGGCCGAGGCGCCCGGCCGCGAGCAGGTCGAGCTTGCGCGAGAGCTCGTCGAAGCGCGCCTCCATGAGCTCCCGGTCGCTCAGCTCGTCCTCCCGGCGCTCGGCCTCCTGCTGGCGTGTCGCGCGCGCGACGAACGTCGAGGTGATGACGGCGGTGATGATGGCGATGAAGGCGATGCCCTGGAGCATGACCGCCGCCGCGACGAGCTTGCCGGCGACGTGGGTCGGGGTGACGTCGCCGTAGCCGACGGTCGTGACCGTCTGCAACGCCCACCACATCCCGATCCCGATGTCCGGGTACTCCTCGCGGTCGAGCACGGAGATGAGCGCGCCGGCGCCCACCACGACGAGGACGGTTGCCGTGACGATCACGCTCGCAGCCGCGCGGACAGTCGGCGGCTCACTGAGAAACCGCGAAACGCGCCGCTCGATGAGATTGAGCCGGTTCATGGAACGGCGCCTCCTTCGTTCGATGCGAATCGGCGCGCGACGTCAGCCGCGCGCGTGCGCCTTGATCTGCGCCTTCAGGTTGTCGTCGAACTGCGCCTTGAGGCTCTGCCCCAGCTCGGAGCGCTGATCGAGCCAGATCGCCCCGACGCCCGCGGCGAGCACGAGCGGCCGGCGACGGAGCAGGCCAACGAGCAGGAGGAGGGTGCCGAGCGCGAAGAGCGGCCCGGGGCCGACCCCGGCGTCGTCGAGACCCGGCGGCTCGTCGTCTGCGGGGGCGGCGGCTGCTGCTTCCTCTTCGGCCTGCGTGACGACCGGCGAAACCTTGGTCACCGGCGCCTTCTCGGATGCAGGCGCCTCCTCCGCCGTGTCGGGCTCCTCGGTCTCGGCGGGGCGCTCGTCGTCCACGAGTCGGATTCTGACGGAACGACGAATCCCGCGCCTCGGCCCTCGACGGCCACCGGCTCGGGCGCGCTGAGCGCGCCGTGACTCAGCCCAGCGCGCGCGCCTTGATCTGCGTCTCGACGGTGCCCCGGACACGCGCCTTCAGTGACCGCCCCAGCTCCGAGCGCTGGTCGAGCCAGACGGCCGCGATCCCTCCAGCCATGGCGAGCGGCCTGCGGCGAAGCAAGCCGTAGATGAGGAGAACGGCGCCGAGCGTGAACAGGGGCCCGAGGCTGACTCCGACCTCGTCGGCGACCTGGAGTTCCTCCTCGACAGGCCACGCGTCCGTCGTCTCGGTTGGCTGGGTCTCGGCGGGGCGCTCCTCTTCCACGATGCGCATTCTCACCGACGTCGCACCGGCGCGTCAGGTCTCCCCGCAGCGGGCGCTAGTACGGCACGTCGAGCGCGTCGCAGAGGAACAGCACGAGCGGCGCCGCTGTGCGGCAGATCCCCGCGTACTCGTCGACGAAGCCCGGCGCGACGACCTCGTCCTCGCTGAGGCGCGCCCAGCCGAAGTAGTCCTTCCGCTTCAGGTCGTCCGCGAACGGGTGCTCCGGGTCGGCCCACGACGGGACGCGCTTGAGCGAGTCGCCGCCGAACTCGAGCCGCTTCGTGAACGCGCCGCTGCGGGTCGCGCGCCTCCACCGCTCGGGTCGGCGACGATCGCCTCGCGGATCGCGTCGCAGCCCCGGTGTCCGGGTGCCAGATCCCGCCGCCGGCGAAGACCTCGCCCGGGCCGATGTGGAGGTAGAAGCCGGGCGCGTGCGCGTCCTTGGCCCGCTCGTGCCGGAAGTGGATGCCGACGTTCGTCTTGTACGGCGTCTTGTCCTTCGAGAAGCGCGTGTCGCGGTAGATCCGGAACAGCGAGCCGCCGCTCGGCCGCGCGTCGGCGCGGAAATGAGGGCTGATCTTCTCCAGCTGCGGCGCGAAGGCCGTCGATGAAGGCGAGCGCCGGCTCGAGCACGTGCTCCTCGTACCGGTGCTTGTTGGCCGCGAACCACTCGCGGTCGTTGTTCGCCTGCAGGTCCGCGAGGAACGAGAACAGCTCAGGACCGAACGACGCCTGTCCGTCGTCGTCGCCTGCTCCGCCTCGGTCACGCGGCCGAGAACTCCTCGATGTCCTCGTGCTCCGCGTCGCGACGCGAGCCGTCGACGAGTCGAAGCGGCGCGCGGTCGGGCGCCAGGTGCGACAGCACGCGCGCCCACATCGGGATCACCAGCAGATGGCCGGCGCCGGGACGACCTCGAGCCGCGCGTCGGGCAGCCGCGAATCCCACCAGCGCCCGTGCCGCGGATCGGCGAGCGGATCCTGCGAGCCGTACAGCAGGAGCGTGTCGGCGCGAACGGCCTCGGGTTCGAAGCCCCATGGCTGCAGGCAGTACCCGGCGATGTCGGCGGCGAGACCGTGTGCCCCCTGGACGAACGCCTCGCGCAGCATCTCGCCCAGGCGGCGCCGTGCTCCGGGCGTCCGGAGCGCGGCCTCGTCGGCGGTCCGGCCCCGAGGAGCCACAGCGCCTCGGCGGAGTAGCGGGTCCTCCGGGACGAGCGAGCCGAGGCGCTCCTCGAGCGCGGCGAGCACCGCGTCGGGAGGCAGCCGCGGAGCTGCTCGAGCTCGGTGCGCTGCCCGCCCTCGATCCACGGCACCTCGTCGTCGGGCGCCGGGGTCGCGATCACGGCCACGCGGTCGACGAGGTCGGGGTGCCGTGCGGCCAGCGCCAGCGCCACCCGTCCACCCGCCGACCAGCCGGCGACGCCGACGGGCCCGACGCTCATGCCGTCGAGCACGGTGGCGAGCTCGTCGGCGGCGGCCGCAACCGTCGACCACGCCCCGGCGGCGACGGGAGACGAGCCGCCGTACCCCGGCCGGTCGATCGAGAGCAGGCGGACGTTTCGCGCCCGCGTCACCCCCGGATCGGGATCGAAGCAGCCGGCGCCGGGCGCGCTGTGGCAGAGGACGACGGCGGGCTCGCGCACGCCGCGTGCGCGTCCCTCGGAGGGGAACCAGGCGACGGTCGTCGTCGTGCGATGGACGGCGACCCTCCGACCAGACTCGAGCACGAAACGCACAGGGCGACACTAACGACAATTCCCGCCATCTCCTGTCGTGTTAACCACCTAGACTCCAAGCCGTGCGTGCGAGTCGTCTGGTCTCGTTCCTGCTCGTGTTGCAGACGCGGGGGCAACTGACCGCCGTCGAGCTCGCCGAGCGCCTGGAGGTGTCGGAGCGGACGGTGCAGCGCGACGCGCAGGCGCTGGCCGCGGCCGGCGTCCCGATCGTCTCGATGCGCGGGCCGGCCGGCGGCTACCGCCTGGAGCGCGGCTACCGGACGAAGTTGACGGGCCTGGACGCGGTCGAGGCCGAGGCGCTCTTCGTCGGCCCCGCGGCGGAGCTTGGGCTCGGCCGCGAGCTGGCGGCCGCCCGGCTGAAGCTCCTCGCCTCGCTGCCCGCGGAGCTGCAGGACCGGGCCGGCCGGGCCTCGCAGCTCTTCCACGTCGATACACGCGGGTGGTTCCGTGAAGAGGACCGCGTCCCGCATCTGCCGGTGCTCGCCGGGGCGCTGTGGCGGGGACGCCGCGTCGACATGCGCTACCGCGAGGGCGCCGACGTCGTCTCGCGCCGGCTCGACCCGCTCGGCCTCGTGCTCAAGGCCGGCGTCTGGTACCTGCTCGCGCAACGTCGCGGCGCAGAACGCGTCTACCGCGTGTCGCGGATCGTGTCGGCGCGGGAGCGCCCGGAAGAGGCGACGCGCGCGGCCGACTTCGACCTTGCGGCCGCCTGGGCGAGCCGCTCGGAGGCGTTCGAGCGCAGCCGGTCGTCCGTCGAGGTCACGCTCCGCGTCCCGCGCTCGCAGGTGCGCTACCTCCGCTCGGCGCACATCGTCGAAGAGGCTGAGCGGCCGACCGTGGTCGCCCGGTTCGAGGGGCTCGACCACGCCTTCCGCAACCTGATGGCGTGGGGCGCGCAGGCCGAGGTGCTCGCGCCGGAGGAGCTCCGCGAGCGGATCGCGGCCGCGGCGGCCGAGACCGCAGCGCTCTACGCGGCCGGGTAGCTCTCCCTGGTCGGCGAAGTCGCCGTGGCCGCGACGCGAACACCGACCGCGGGCACTCCCACGATCAGCTTGTCGGCATCGTCACGTGGCGGTACGAGTGGAGCCTTCTGAGACGGTGGCCTGTGCCTGGTCGAGGTCGAGGAGCTGACCGTTCAGGCCGCCGTGCTGGTGGAGGTCCCCGCCCGGAACCTCGATCCGTCCCGCGTCGGCCACGCCGCCCACCTTGAGGGGGTCGAAGCCGGCCGTGTTGATCAGCCGTTCGATTGCTGTCGCCGCAGCGTCGTCATCGGTGGCGTAGAGCAACACCGCCCGCCGCGGGAGGCGGTTCGCTGCGCTCGCGAGCGAGTCGGCTCCGAGTGTGCCGAACGCCTTCACGTAATGGGCGCCGGCGGGGAGCATCGCGGCGACAACGGAACCCGCAGACTGGTCGTCGGGGAGCGTCCGCCTCGTCTCGCCGTTCTCGTCGGCGCCGATCGGATTCGAGGGATCAACGACCACCTTGCCCTCCATCTGGTCAGAATCCTTCGTGATCAGCTCCTTGATCGTGTCGAGCCAGACGGCGAAGACGACGACGTCGGCCTCCGCGATCGCCTCTTCCACCGAGGCGACGCGCGCAAGCTCACCCAGCTCCTGCGCAAGCGCTGCTGCATTTGCCTCGTGCTTCGTGGCGAGGACGACGGTCTCGCCGCCTCGGACGAGATGCCGCGCCAATGCTCCGCCGATATTGCCGGTTCCGATGATTGCCGTCGCCATGGTGCGTTCCCCCTTTTTACTTGACATCGCAAGTAACGAGCTGGACTTACCCAGCATTCCCACGGTCAGCCTGGAGGCGCGGCTCCGCGGCCGCGCTCGGGAGTGGTCTCGGCGCTGGGACATGGCCTACGCTCCCGCCCGTGCCGCACAGACCATTGCCGCGGAGGCTTGCGTTCCCGCCAACGCTCCGTGACCTCGCCCAACTCGACCAGCCGCCCCCGAACCTGAGCGCGTACCACCACCGGCTACGGGTGGCAGGCGTTCAAGAGGTGCGACTCGTCTACGACGCATCGGGACACCACTTCGACGTAACCGCGGGCGTTGCGGCACGCGGGCATCCCGTCGCCGTCGTCGGCTATGGGCACAGCGTCTGGATGGCGACCGACGTCGATTGGGGCGCGAGCGCCACCCCGGTCACGGCGGCGCTCCATGAACTCTCGGACGCGTTCGAACGCTTCGATCGGATCGCCCGGTTGAAGCGCGCGGCCGTCGATCTGGACCTCGTCGAGCACGCGGCCGATGGGCTGATCAAAGCGCGCGAGCACCGCGGGAAGGCGCGGTACTTCGAGCGCGTCATCGAGACGGGGATGGTCGTCACCTACGCCCGTGCTTTTGCAGGCAGTAACCGGGCCGGGCTCGGTAGCGACGATGCGCCGGCGGACAAGTCCGACCGCGAGCTGCACGACGAGATCATCCGGCTGCGGAACCGCTACCACGCGCACGCCGACCACACGCCCGACTGGACGCTGCACGACCTGCGACGGCTATTCGGCGAGGCCGGGCGGCCGATGTTCTCCGAGCAGTGGTCGCAGCTCCCAGCGTCGAAGCTTCGTGCGTTGGCCGACCTCGCGATGCGTCAGCGCGAGCGGTTTGCGGCGGAGGCGAACCGCCTCGACATCGAGCGGTTCGGTCCGCGCGACGGCGACGAGCAGGATGATTTCGACTTCACGGGGCGCGGATAGGCACCCGACCACGTCGTCGACTCATCGCACCTACGGTCACCTGTTGCGCGATTCCAAGGACGCGATCCGAGCGCGGCTCGAAGCGCGTTCCGGCGTTTATCTGGCGTCCGCCGAAGGCGAAAGCTGAGCGAGAGAAACAAGAAAACCGCCCGTTTGGCAGGCGGTTTTAGTACGGGAGCGACGGGACTCGAACCCGCGACCTCCGGCGTGACAGGCCGGCGTTCTAACCAACTGAACTACGCCCCCGCGAGCCGCGACAGTGTAGCCGCCGCGGAGACGGGCGGGAGGCCGCGCTCGGCCGCCTCCCGCCCGTCCGCGATCAGCCGGAGCCGACGTCGCTCTCGTCGAGCGGCAGGCTGCAGAGGAAGCCGTCCGGGCGTGCGAGCGCAGCGAGGCGCTCGACCTCCGGATCCGCCTCGGGCACGGCGTCGTCCGCCCGCGCGGACAGCGCCCGCGGCTCCGCCACCGCTTGCTGCAGCTGTCCGGCCTCGACCGTCGGCCGCAGCACGTACACGCCGTTGCGGTCGGCCGTGTAGACGAGCCCCTTGTGGAAGTACGGCGCCCACGAGGTGCCGTTGGCGGGCCGGAAGTAGCCGACCTGCTTGATGCTCGTCGGGTCGCTGACGTCGAGGAAGCGCACGCCCTGGCTGTAGAAGGAGTACGCCACGATCTCGTCCTGCATCTGGAAGTAGTGCGCCGAGCAGTCGGCCGAGGTCGACGACCCCGGCTGGCCCGCCGGCTTCCAGGTGCCCACCGTCTGCAGGCGGAACGGGCTCGCCGGCGTCGAGCGCCACCCTTCGCCGCCGTAGCTCCCCGCGAGCGAGGCGATGACGAAGGCGCCGTCGGCCGCGCACCCGCCGCGGAAGTCCTCCTCCGTCCCGTAGATCAGGTCACCCGACGGGTGCCACGAGTTGTGGAAGAACCGCGAAGGCGCCGCCGACTCCGCGATCCCGCCGCCCGCGTACGGAATCGGGTCGACGGCCGTCGCCACGCGCTTCTCGCCGAGGCACCGGGTCGAAGTGCAGCCCCTTCGTCCAGTAGCCGCGGATCCCGCCGCGGCCCGAGACCCACGCGACGCCGGCCGAGTCGACCTGGACGTCGTGCGCGTAGTCCGTCACGCCGTCGTTGCGGCCCGTGTCGATCGGGTCGGGATGGACCTTCGGGTGGTGCGGGTCGCGCAGGTCGGTGACCCAGATCGGCCGGCCGCCCCACGTCGACGGCTGCGTCGACGCCCGCGCGGGCCCGCCGGTCCAGAGCCACTTGCAGTCGTTGACGCACGTCGTCGTGTGGCCTGCCGGCACCTGCACGTAGGCGAGCACCTGCATCCGGTCCGGATGCCGCACGTCGATCACGTAGATGCCCGACTCGCCCGTGTTCGTGTTCCCGCCGTAGGCGCGCGGGTCGCGCGAGAGGAACACGAGCTTGCGGCCGGGATCGACGTCCATGTCCTCGTTCTCCCACATGTCGTCGAGCAGGCCGAGCCGGTTCGGCTGCGGCTCCCGTTCGGGAGGATCGGGTCGTCGACGCCGTCGCCGAGCCAGTCGAGGAGCTTCGGCGCGGTCGGCCGCGTGATGTCGAACGCCTTGAGACCGAAGCGGCCGGAGACGAAGAGAACGTCCTTCGTCGCCGCGCCGTCGGGCTGGTCGGCGCGCGGGTTGCCGTAGTCGATGAAGTTGAGCGAGATCGCCTGTGTCTGCGTCTCGCGGTAGCCGGTGGGCGAGGCCGGGTCCGTGATCAGGTTCCCGTTCGCGTCCCACGAGTGCCGCGTCGTCGGGATGCGGCACAGGTACTCGACGTTCAGGACGGACGAGTTCGCCGCGAGGTCGCGCTGGCAGTACGGGTTCTCGTCGGCGCCGCTCGCCGCCGGGCCGATCCCGACCACGAGCGCGGCGCCGACGGCGAGGAGGATGAGTCGTCTCACGTGCACCTCCGGTGACGGTGGGGCCCGCCGCAGGGGAGCCGGACGATGTGGAGGGGCGGCGCGGGGGCGCCGCCCCTCCGTTTCGGGAGCTAGCCGATCCGTGCCTTGTTGTAGTTCTCCGACTTGCCGTCGGGCCGGTAGTTGTTCTCGACGTTCCCGGCCATGTCGGCCGAGAAGAAGTGCACCGTCGTGCCCGCGGGGACCGTCAACACCTGCGGCGGCTCGCGGAAGGCGTTCACGGCGTACTTCGGCGAGGCCAGCGTGGGCCGGCTGCCGTCGAGCGTGTAGAAGACGGTCGCCGGCTCGCTCGTCTGGAACTGGAGCTTCCACGAGCCGTCCTCCGCCCGACTGGCGACGGCCTTCGAGTCGGGCCGCTGCTTGTCCTTCGTCCAGGCGTAGGCCACGTCGAGGAGCCCGGTCATGCCGTTCGCGAACTCCATCGTCTGGTTGTGGCCCTCGGGGTCCCACGTGGGCTGGAAGCCCTGGGTCCCGGTCTCGAAGTTCCAGGCGAAGAGCCCGTGCTTGTAATACATCATGTCGCCGGAGTTGCCGGCGGCGGAGTAGAGGACGTCGATGACCGGGCCGGTTGCCCCGGGCTCGACGGCCATGTTCCGGTGCCGCTTGATCTCCGAGAGGATGTGCGTCGAGGCGGCCCAGAAGAACGTCTCGGTGCCGAGGTCCGGCCGCGGCAGCGGGATCCGCCCCGGGACGATGTACGCCCCCGGTGACCACATGAACAGGTTCCCGGAGCTGTGCGTGTTCATCGAGAACTTGATGTTCCGGTACGTCGCCGCGACCCAGTCGACGTTCTTGCTCTCGGGCTCGGACAGCTCCGACGGGCCCGAGAAGTTGTCGCTCGTGCAGCTCGACGAGCCGCCGCTGTAGCCGTCGAACAGCGAGCCGATGTCGTAGTTGCGGTTGTTGTCGACGCCCCAGCTCCCGCGGGCAGCCGGCATCCCGTTCGTCGTCGTGAGCGCGCAGTGCCGCGTGATGTTCCGGCGCTGCGAGCCGCGGTCGTAGAACGAGACCGTGCCGCCGTCGGGGTTCACCGACGGGAGGAGGAAGATGTCGAGGTTGTTGACGAGCTGCTTCGTCCGGCCGTCGTGCGCGTAGTTGCGCAGCAGCCGCTCGGCGGTCTCGATGTTGACCTGCGGCGGCACCCACTCACGCGCGTGCTCCTGCGCGTAGATGAAGACGCCGGTCTTCGAGCCGTCGCGCGACTTGCCGATCCGGAGCAGCTTGACCGTGTGCGGCCCCCGCTGCACCTCCGGCGGTGCGAGCAGGAAGTCCGAGAGCGAGACGAGCGTCCGAGGCTGGACGACTGCCCGCTCCGGCGTTCCCGCCGTACGTGGCGGCGAAGAGAAGCGCGCTTGCGCCCGGGCTGGCGTTGATCGCAGCGACGACCTGCGCCGCCGTGCTCGTGGGCGCGCCGCTCGCGTTCGTCGCGAGGTTCACGGTCACGCGGTTGCCGAGCACGAACACCGAGAGCGGCTGATTCGCCGCGTTGGGGTTCACGAACTCCGCCATCACGTTGTTGCCGCCGAGGTGGCCCCACTCGCGCGCCTCGAGGTAGACGGCGGCCGCGTTCCCGCCGCAGCCCGTGTTCGGCGAGCTGCCGATGCCGACGGTGCCGCACATCGACGCCATCGACTTCCGCTGGTAGCCGTTCGTCTTGTACGGAAGCTCGACGATCTCCGTGAGCTCCGGGTACTGCGCGTGGAGCTGCTCGATCCGCGCGTAGAGCTCCTGCGGCGTCAGGTAGCGGTCGACGAAGTCCTTGAAGTACGGGTCCTGCGCGGTCGCCGTTCTCGTCGATCGGGAGCCACTCGGTGACATCGGCCTCGGCCACGCCTCCGGCCGAGCTCGTGATCCGGACGCGGCTCGGCCGTGTCGTGACCTCGACCTCGCGGAAGTTGAACATGTAGACGCCGGCGTCGACGAAGCGCGACATCGCGATCGTGCCGCCGGATCCGATCTCGGTGCCCGGGCCGCTGTCCCAGCTGAGCGTCAGCGTCGGTGACGAGCTCGTCGTCGAGCCGAGGCTCGACTTCACCTCGACGTACAGGAACTGCTCGGGGTCGTTGTCGGGCGCGTCGACGGTCGTGAACCAGTCGGAGCGCAGGACGATGAGTGTGTCCGCGTCCGCCGCGGCCTGGAACGAGCGTGCGCGGAGGCTCCGGTTCGCCTGGCGCTTGGCCGCGATCGTGGCGAGCCGCTCCGCGTTCCTCGCGTCGGTGTCGGCCTGCGTCCAGAGCGTCTGGCCGACGCGGAAGCCGGCCTCGCGGAGCGACGCGAGCTCGTCCTGCGTGACGACGGCCTGGGCGACGATCGAGCCGCCGCGGCGGTCGAGCTGGTGCGTGAGGTCGACGCCGGTCGCGACGAGCGCGTCGAGCTCGGCGCGGTCGGCGACGATGACCTCGACGACCGCGTCCGCGGCGAGGTCGTCCTCCGACGCTGCCGCGGGCGCGGCGAGCGTGACGGCCGCGACGAGCAGCGCAAGCGCGGCCAGCGCGCCGAGCCTCCCCCGGCGCGCGGTGCGTGTGAACTTCATCTTCCCCCTCTTCCCTCGACGGAAGGATTGTGATCGGGCGGCCTCACCGCCGCCCGTACGGCGCCATGGTGGAGGCCCGGTCGGGAGCGTGGCAAGGGCCGTTGAGCGAACTCAACGCGCGTCGGAGGTGCCGAGGACGCGCGGCGCGAGCGTCGGCGGGAGCATCGTCGCCCCGGCCGCGACCGCCGCGAGCGCGTCGCGCAGCCGCCGGGCGCGGACGTCCTTCGGCAGGTACCCCGCCGCGCCCGCGCGGAAGGCGGCGACGAGATCGTCCTCGTCGCGGGTCACCGCGGTGACGACCACGCGCGGGGCCGGCGACTCGGCGGTCATCCGGCCGACGACCAGCGCCAGCCCGTCGAGCCCGGCATCCACGAGGCAGACGTCTGGCCGCTCGCGGTACGTCGCGGCGACGGCCTCGTCTCCGGTCCCGGCCTCCGCGCAGACGTCGAAGCCCCCGTCCTCCAGATCGGCGCGCAACGCCGCGCGCACGTTCGGATGACGGTCGGCGACGAGGACGCGGAGGCGCCTCGCCGGGCCGTCGCCGCGGGCCCCGGAACCCATGGGCCGATCCTGTCCCGCGTCCGGCCCGGGTTCAACCCGGACCGGCGTGGAGGTCCCTCAACGGGCGCCGACCTCCGTCTTCTCGAAGAGGCGCACCAGGGAAGCGCGGTCCTGGACGCGCAGCTTCCGCAGGATCGCCGCGACGTGGCTCCGCACCGTGGCCTGCGAGAGCACGAGCTTCTCGGCGATCTGCGCCGTCGACAGCCCGCGCCGGATCAGCTCGAGCACCTCCCACTCGCGGCTCGTCAGCGGCTCGGAGGAGAGCACCGCGCGGCGCCGCGGCCCGCGGTCGCGGAACTCGCCGACGAGCCGGGCCACGAGCGCCCGCGGGATCGCGGCCTCGCCGGCGAGCACGTCGGCGAGCGCGGGTGCGAGCCGCTGCGGGTCGGTGTCCTTCAGCAGGTACCCGCTCGCGCCGGCCCGGAGCGCGGCGAAGAGGTCGTCGTCGTCGCGCGAGACGGTCAGCATCACCACCTTCGTCTCGGGCAGGCGCGCGGTGATCTCCCACGCCGCGGCGATGCCGCCGCCCGGCATGTGGATGTCGAGGAGACAGAGGTCGGGCCGCTCCTTCGCGGCCGCGTCGACGGCCTCGGCCGCGTCTGCGGCGACGGCGCAGACCTCGAACCGGCCCTCGCTCTCGAGCGTCTGCCGGATGTCCTCCCGCGTCGGGGCGTGATCGTCGGCGAGGAGCACGCGCGGGGTCACGGCAGGTCGACCTCCACGGCGGTGCCGCGGCCCGGCGCGGCGTCGAGGTGGAACGCGGCGCCGATGGCCTCGGCCCGCTCCTGCATGCTCACGAGCCCGAAGCCGTGGCGCGTGGCCCCGTCCGCCGGGTCGAAGCCGACGCCGTCGTCGACCACGCGGAGGCGGACGCCGCGCCCGTTGGTGAGCTCGACCCGGACGCCGTGCGCGTGGCCGTGGACGGCGGCGTTCGTCACCGCCTCGCAGGCGATGCGGATGAGCGCCTCGCGCCGCTGCGGGTCGAGCTCGATCCCGGGGACGAGGTCGAACTCGACGTCGAGCCCGGTGCGCGCGGCGACGTCCTCGGTCGCCTGCGCCAGCACGTCCTCGAGCGGCTCGTCGAGCGGCCGCGTCAGCGCGGCGATGGCGCGGCGCGAGTCGGCGAGGCCGCGGGCGGCCGCCGCCGCGATCTGCCGCGGCGCGTCGCCGTCGCCGCGCAGTCGCCGCGAGACGCGGTCGATGAACGCCAGCTCCTGCGCGACGCCGTCGTGGAGGTCGCGCGCGATCCGCCGCCGCTCCTCCAGCACCGCCGCCGCCGCGAGGCCGCGCCAGTACCGCTCGATCTCGATCGCCGCGCCGACGAGGAGGACGAGGTAGAAGGCGAGCCGGAAGACGGTTCCGGTGTAGACCCAGTCGGCCTGGACCGGCGGGAAGAGGAAGTAGTGCAGGCGGCCGAACGCGCCGACGGTCGCGGCGACGGCGAGCCACGTGAGCAGCGGGTCGCGGTCGCCGTGCGCGGCGCTCCGCGCGAAGCCGACGGCCGCGGCCGCGAGGGCGGCGGTCGCGCCGAGGCTCGCGCCGATGAACACAGGGTTGCCCGAGAGGAACGGCTCGCGCGGGTCGAGCGCGCCGAAGTCCGTCCGCACCGGCATCACCTCGAAGAGCGCGTCGAGCGTGAGCGCGAGCGCCGCGGAGAGCAGGACGGCGCCGACCGCCGCGGCCACCACCTCGCGGCGCGTGCGGACGACGGTGGTCGCCGGGAGGAACGCGGCGGCGCCGAGCACGAAGATTCCCGCCAGGCTCGAGCCCCAGGCGAAGTCGCGCAGCTGCTCCCACGGCCCGAGCGCGACGTTCACGGTCGTGCACGCGTTCGAGAGCGCGAGCGTGAAGAGCCCGACCGCGACGCCGAGGTGGTCGAGTCGGTGGCTGCGGAGGTAGCGGCCGATGAAGATGTAGGCGACGACGAGCGCGATGAGCGTGGCGGCCGTCTCGATCGCGACGCGGACGGCCGGGTCGCGGTAGCCGAAGCGCAGGTCGGGCACGAGCGCGACCGCGAGCGTGACGAGCGCCGCGATGGCAGCGACGGCGCCGCAGAGCGCCAGCGGTCGTACCTTCATCGGCCTCCTCGTCGGGGTGCGTAGCCTACTCGGACGATGACCGCGCTCGATTGGTTGGCCTTCGCGGTCGTCGCGCTCGCGGCGCTCCTCGGCCTGCGGAAGGGTCTCGTCGCCGGCGGGCTCGCCCTCACGGGAGTCGCGATCGGGGCGATCGTCGGCAGCCGGCTCGCGCCGGCGCTGCTCTCCGACGGAGAGCCGTCGCCGTACACGCCGGTGGTCGCGCTCCTCGGCGCGTGCTTCGGCGCGTTGCTCCTCGAGGCGGTCGGCTCGTTCGCGGGCGGGGCGCTCCGCCGCTCGCTGCGCCTCACGCCGCTCGCGCCGCTCGACATGGCCGGCGGTCTCGTGCTCGGTGCCGCCGCGGGGCTCGTCGCCGTGTGGATCGCCGGCGCCGTGCTGCTGCACGTGCCCGGCCAGTCCGAGCTGCGGCGCGCCGTCCAGCGGTCGGAGGTGCTCGCCCGGCTGAACGAGGTCGTCCCGCCCGGGCGGCTGCTGGACGCGATCCAGCGCGTCGACCCCTTCCCCGCGATCGTGGGCCCGGCGGGGCCGACGGAGCCGCCCGACCCCGCGCTCCTGCGGCAGCCGGGCGTGCGCCGGGCCGCGCCGAGCGTCGTCCGCGTCCTCGGCACGGCGTGCGGGCTCGGCGTCTCCGGCACGGGCTGGGTCGCGGCGCCGGAGCTCGTCGTCACCGCGGCGCACGTCGTCGCCGGCCAGCAGGACACGGTCGTGGAGCACCCCGGCTCCGGCGACCGGCTCCGCGCCCAGGCGGTGGCGTACGACTCGCGCAACGACGTCGCGGTGCTCCGCGTCGCGGGCCTGCGCGGGCGCCCGCTCCGGATCGGCGACGGCGGCGACGGCCAGGCGGTCGCGATCCTCGGCTACCCCGGCAACGGGCCGTTCACGGCGGTGCCGGGGCGGCTGGGACGCACGGCGACGGTGCTCTCGCAGGACGCGTACGGCCGCGGGCCGGTGCAGCGGGCGGTGACGGCGCTCTCGGGCACGGTCCGGCACGGCAACTCGGGCGGGCCGGTCGTCGACGCGAACGGGGAGGTCGAGGCGACGGTCTTCGCCGCCCGCGTCGGCTCCGACGGCGGCTTCGGCGTCCCGAACGCGGTCGTCCGCGACGCCCTGGCCGGCGTGCGCGGGCCGACCTCGACCGGCGACTGCGCCGGCTAGACCAGCAGCGCCGGCTCGTCGATCGTGAGCGTCGCGGCGTCCGCGTCGACGGTGGCCCGGACGCCGAGCGGCAGCGTCGCGATGCTCGCGCCGTGCCCGAGCGGGAGGCCGTAGAGCACCGGGACGCCGAGCCCGCCGAGCCGGCTCTCGAGCACCTCCTCCAGCGTCTTCGACCGCGGCGCGGACGTGTGCTCGTACCACTCGCAGCCGGCGAGCTCGCCGACGACGACGCCGCGGACGCCGTCGAGCTTGCCGGTCTGCTCGAGGTGGAGCAGGGCGCGGTCGATCTGGATCGGCGCCTTGCCGACGTCCTCGAAGAAGAAGATCGCGCCGTCGAGGTCCGGCTCCCACGGCGTGCCGATCGTGTAGATGAGGTCGACGAGGCAGCCGCCGACCAGCGGCCCGCTGGCCTTCCCGCCCGCGAGCGCGATCACGGTGAGGCGGTCGCGGTCCTCCGGCACCGGCCGGTCGTCTCGCCGGCGAGGACGCGCAGGAACCGCTCCGTCGTGAACGCGGTCGGCGCCGGGCTGCCGACCATCGTCAGGCTCGGGCCGTAGAACGTGGCCAGGCCGGCCGGGCGTAGAGCGCGGCGTGCAGCGCGGTGATGTCCGAGAGGCCGAAGAACGCCTTCGGCGTCCGCGCGATCGCGTCGAAGTCGAGCAGCGGGACGACCTGCGGCGAGCCGTAGCCGCCGCGCATCGTCTGGATCGCGTCGATCTCCGGGTCGGCGAACGCCTCCTGCAGGTCGCGCGCGCGCACCTCGGGGCTGCCGGCGTGCCAGCCGTCCTGCTCGAGCGCGCCGGGCATGAGCCGGACGCGGTAGCCCTGCGACTCCCACCAGGCGACGCCGCGCTCCACCTCCGCGCGCGTCTCGGCCGGGCTCCCGGGCGTGACGACGCCGATCGTCGAGCCGGGCGGGGCGGCGCGGGCGATCGTCGCGGTCACGGGCGCACGCTACTCCAGGAGCTCGAGCACGCCGAGCGGCCGCCGGAACGGCGCCACGACGTAGATCCCGGCCGCCTTCTCCTCCGCCTCGGCGCGGAGCTCGCGCGCGAGCTCGAGCCCCACCTCGCGCGCGCCGGCGCCGGCCGCGCGCAGCCGCTCCTGCACGGGCTCGGGCACGACGATGCCCGGCACCTCGTTGTGGAGGCGCTGCGCCAGCTGCAGGCTCGAGAGCGGCCAGAGGCCGACGAGCAGCGGGATGGGCGAGGAGCCGCCGAGCCGCTCGAGGAAGCGGTCGAGGAACGAGAGGTCGAACAGGATCTGCGTCATCCCGAAGCGCGCGCCCGCCTCGAGCTTCGCCTCGAAGCGCCGCAGCTCGGTCTCGAGGTCGTCGGCCGACGGGTTGACGGCGACGCCGCAGTAGAACGACGTGGGCGCGTCGATCGAGCGCCCGTGGTAGTCCTCGCCGCGGTTCAGCGCGGAGACGATCTCCGTCAGGCCGATCGCGTCGACCTGGTAGACGCCGCGCGCCCCGGGGTAGTCGGCCTCCTCCGGCGGGTCGCCGGTGACGGCGAGGACGTTGCGGACGCCCTCCGCGTGCGCGCCGAGGAGCAGCGACTCGAGGCCGGCGATGGTCGAGTCGCGCGTCGTCAGGTGCGGGATCGTCTCGATCCCGCAGGCGCGCTCGATCGCGACGGAGACCATCATCCCGCTCATGCGCGCGCGGGCGCGCGGGTTGTCGTTGACGTCGACGAAGTGCGCCGCGCCCGACTCCTTCAGCGCGCGGGCGGTCTCGAGCAGGGCGCCGGCGTCGGCGCCGAGGGGCGGGTCGAGCTGCACCGAGACGACGAACTCGCCCTGGCTCGAGCATCCGCGCCGAGCTCGCGTCTGCTCCTCCGTCGGCGGCGCCGCGGCGAAGTCGAGCGGCTCGCGGGCGACGAACGGCAGCGTCGGCTCGCGTCCGGCGTCGATCGCGTCGCGGATGGCGGCGACCTGGGCGGGCGTCGTCCCGCAGCAGCCGCCGACGATGCCCGCGCCGAGGCTCCGCGCCTGGGCGGCGAACTCGCCGAAGTACTCGGGGTCGCGTGCGGGTAGACGACCCGGCTGCCGGCGAGCGAGGCGAGGCCGATGTTCGGCAGCGCGGCGAGGACGCGGCCGTCGCCGGCCATCTCGGTCAAGGCGGTGAGGGCGGCCTGCGGGCCGGCGCCGTGGTTCGCGCCCATCGCGGCGACTCCGAGCGACGCGAGCCGCTCGCCCGCCTCGCGCGGCGGAGACGCCGCCGAGCGTCTGGCCGTCGGTGTCGAAGGTCATGAGCGCCACGATCGGGAGCGACGAGGCCCGGGCGATCGCCTCGACCGCGGTGGCGAGCTCGTCGAGGTCGTAGAACGTCTCGACCATGAACAGGTCGGCGCCGCGGCCCTCGAGGATCGCGGCCTGCTCGGCGAAGAGGTCGGCGCGGGCCTCGCCGCGGAGCTCGACGTCGCCGAGCGGGCCGATCGAGCCGGCGATGAACACGTCGGCGCCGGTGACCTCGCGGGCCTCGCGCGCGAGCCGCACGGCGGTCGAGTTGATCCGCTCGAACTCGTCCTCGAGGAAGTGCGTCGCGAGCTTCGGCCGGTTCGCGCCGAAGCGTGTTCGTCTCGATCAGCTCGGCGCCGGCGCGGATGTACGCGACGTGCACCGAGACGACGCTCTCGGGCTGGCGCAGGTTGGCCTCCTCGGGACAGCGGAGCCGCGGCACGGCGTCCGAGATGAGGGCCCCGAGGCCGCCGTCGGCGACGATCGGAGGGCCCGAGGCGAGGCGCTCGAGGAGGCGGCCGGCCACGGATCGACTGTAGTCAAGCGGCGCGGTCAACCGCCGATCGGGTGATAGATCAAGTGGGGTCGTCTCGGCGATAGTCAGGCAACGAAAACGTCCCAGCGGCCCGATGCGGCGGGGCCGAAGGATGTTTTCCCAGGATCGAAGGGGCCCCGGTGCGGCGGGGGCCGTTTCGAACCAGGAGCCGCCTCGAGATCGAGGCGCTTCGGGGGGCGTGGCCGGGCGGCGGCCGCGCCCCTCACCTTTTCCGCGCGGCGGCTCAAGGACCGATCCCGGTCGCCGGCCGATAGTCGAAGCGACTCCCGCCGGGGACTGACGGCAATCATTCCTGCGGCAGGGTTCCCGGCGGCGGGCTCCGGTCCGCCGCCGGCATCTCGCTACGACTCGTGGATCGTCCGGCCCTCCATCCCGCCGGCGATCGTCACGACCTGGCCGGTGACGTGCCCCGAGAGCTCGTCCGAGGCGAGGACGACGACCTGGCGCGCGACGTCCTCGGGACGGGCGACCTTCCGCAGCGCCATCGTGCGCGAGACGCGCCGGACGTCGTCCGGGTCGACGTGGCCGCGCGTCATCGGCGACTCGGTCCAGCCGGGCGCGACGGCGTTCACGCGGCCGAGCGGCGCGACGCGGACGATCTCGTTCTTCAGCGAGAGGAGCAGCCCGGTGAGGAGCGCGCCCTTCGCCGCGGCGTAGTCGGCGTGCCCGGCCTCGCCGACGACGCCCGCGGTCGAGCCGACGAGGACGAGGCTGCCGTGGCCGGTGCGCTCCGACCTCCCGCAGGAAGGCGCGCGCCGTGAGGAACGCGGACGGTGAGGTTCGCGCGGAGCGTCTCCTCCCAGCGCTCGAGCGGGAGCTCCCACACCGGGACGTCCTCCTGCGGCCACACGCCGGCCACCGCCGCGCAGACGTCGATCCGCCCGAGCGCCTCGCGCGCCTCGGCGAACACGCGCTCGACCTCGGCCTCGTCGCGGAGGTCGCCGCCGACGATCGCGTCCGCGCCCACGGCCTCGGCGCGCTCCCGGCCCCGGTGGTAGTGCGCGACCACGCGCGCGCCCTCGGCCCCGAAGGCGCGCACGCAGGCGGCGCCGATCCCGCCCGACCCGCCGGTGACGAGGACGCCCTTACCGGCGAGCCCGGTTTCCATCTCGCCTACGCTATCGCCCCGTGCGCGTCGCGATCATCAGCGACATGGAGGGCGTGGCGGGGATCGTCAACGGCTCGCAGACGAACGCCGGCCAGCCGCTCTACGAGGAGGGGCGCAAGCTCTACACCGAGGAGATCAACGCCGCCGTGCGCGGGGCCAAGGCCGCGGGCGCGACCGAGATCGTCGCGATGGACCACCACGGCGCGGGCGGCGGCTTCAGCTTCAACTCGCTCGTCGCCGACCTCCTCGACCCCGACGTCGAGTTCGTCGTCCAGCAGGAGTGGACGCAGTACACCGCGTTCCTCGAGCAGGGCGTCGACGCCTGCCTGCTCGTCGGGATGCACGCGATGAACGGCACGCCGGACGGGGTGCTGAACCACACGGTCTCGGGCCGCACCTGGCAGAACCTGTGGTTCAACGACACGCTCGTCGGCGAGACCGGGATCAACGCCGCGTTCTGCGGCACCTGGGACTGCCCGGTCGCGCTCGTCACCGGCGACGAGGCGACGGGCCGCGAGGCGACCGCGCTCCTCGGCGACGGGCTCACCACGGTGACCGTGAAGTGGGGCATCACCGTCACCTCGGCGCGGAACCTCGCGCCGCAGCGGGCGCGGAAGCTGATCGAGGAAGGCGCGAAGGAGGCGCTCGGCGCGCCTCGACGCGGTGCGCCCCTACGACCCGGGCCGCCCTGCGAGATCAAGGTCGAGTTCAAGAGCACGGACGGGGTGGAGGAATACAAGAACCGCCGCGGCGTCGAGGTCCTCGATCCCCGACTCATCGTCTCCCGCGCCGACACCTGGTGGGAGGCCTGGAACCAGTTCTTCTTCTAGAACCCGAGGGTAAGTGTTCCGAAGGAAGGGAGGAGCGTGTCATGGCGAAGTTGATCTACGCGTCGAACATGTCCCTCGACGGCTGCACCGAGGATGAGCGCGGCGGCTTCGACTGGGCTCCGCCCGACGACGACGTGTTCGTGTTCATCACCGAGCTCATGCGGTCCGCAGGCACGTACCTCTATGGGCGGCGCATGTACGAGACCCTGGCTGTGTGGGAGACCGACGCCACCCGGGCCAACCAGTCGGACCTCATGGCCGACTACGCGAGCGCATGGCAGGCGGCGGGGTCCCGGAGCGATCGGACGGGCGGGATCGCCGCGTGCCCCGTCCAGGGGCACAGCGCATCCCGCCCGTCACGACACGCCATGTGCCCTGAGAGCAGTCTCCGGCCGGAGCGCCCGCACCGCAGGTGCGCGCGCGCAGGCCACACGACCACGCCCGGCCACTGCAACGAGGCCCAGCCCTCGGCCGGAGGGCGGTTCATCCGCCCGGGAGGCCACGCTCAGGCCTCGACGCCGCTCAGGTGAAGGAGGGGGCTCGTGGGGGAACCATGGGTTCCCCCACGGATTCCACGATCCTCGAGCCCCTCCACGAGCGTGAAGAACGCGCGCGCCCACGGCGAGTGCTCCGTCCGTCGGCGCACCCGCTCCCAGGGGATCTGCTCGCGCAGCGCGCGCGCGATCCGCAGCGACCTGGCCGAAGTCGGGCTCCTGCTCCCGCAGCGCGAGGAGCTTCGTCGACATCACGTCCTCGAGCGAGAGGATCGGCAGCGTCATCGCCATCAGCTCGTGCTCGTCCGCCCGCTCGAGCCAGGCGTCCGTGACCGGGCCGCCGCTCGGGCGGAAGACGAGGTCGACGAGCACGTCGCCGTCCCAGACCTTCAGGAGCCAGTCCTCGGGCGGCCGCTCCGGCTGCATCCCGCCGTGCTCGACGAGCGCCTCCTGCGCGCGGAGCGCGTCCTCGGGCTTCACGAAGAAGTCGACGTCGTGATCGGTCTCGGGCCCGCCGCGCGCCCACGCCGCCAGCCCGCCGCCGAGGGCGAACGGGATCTCCTCGTCGCGGAGGATGGCCGCGACCCGCTTCAGGGTCACGACGAAGCTCGCCATCGTCTCGGCGCCGGACATGCGGCGCCCGTTCCCGGGGTGTGCCGGTCGTAATCCCTGGATATGGACGGAATCGTGAGCGAACGGATCCGGATCGCCGCTGCGGGCGACGTGCACGCGTCGGAAGCGGTGCGCGAGCGCGTCGAGGGCGCGTTCGCGCGCCTCGACGACGTCGACCTCGTCCTCCTCGCCGGCGACCTGACCACGCACGGCGAGCCCGAGCAGGCCTTCGTCCTCGCGGATGCGGCCCGCCTCGTGGACTGCCCCGTCGTCGCGGTGCTCGGCAACCACGACCACCACGAGGGCCGCCAGGGCGAGATCGCGCGCGTCCTGCGCGACGCCGGCGTGATCGTGCTCGACCGCGCCGTCGAGGTGCTCGAGGTGCGCGGGCTCGAGCTCGGGATCGTCGGCACGAAGGGCTTCGTCGGCGGCTTCCCCGGCTCCTCGATCCCGGACTTCGGCGAGCGGATCCTGCGCGACCTCTACGCCGAGACGAGCGAGGAGATGTGCGCGATCGAGCGCGGCCTCCAGGAGATCGCCCGCGCCGACCTGCGGATCGTCCTCCTCCACTACGCGCCGGTGGTCGAGACGCTCGAGGGCGAGCCGCTCGGGATCCACGCGATGCTCGGCTCGGCCCGCCTCGCCATCCCGATCGCCGAGTACCAGCCCGACCTCGTCCTCCACGGCCACGCCCACGCGGGCAGCTTCGAGGGCCGGATCGGCGAGACGCCCGTCTACAACGTCGCCGTGCACGTGACCGGCCGGGACTTCTACGTCTTCGACCTCGACGTCGTCCCGCGCCGGCATCCCGCGATCGAGGTCGAGGCCCCGGAGGCCCGCGCGCCGCAGACGTAGACTGGCCGCGTGGGGCATGTCGCGTCGCTCTGGGTCGCGCCCGTGAAAGGGCTCGGCCTGACGAGCCCGGCCGAGATCGACCTGCAGCGCACCGGCGTCGACGACAACCGCCGGTTCGCGCTCGTCGACGAGGAGGGCCGGCGCCTGGGCGCGCTCCGCGACCCGCGCCTCGTCGCCATCGGCACGGAATGGGACGCCGCGTCACGCCGTCTCGCGCTGCGCTTCCCGGACGGCTCGAGCGTCGAGGGCGTGGTCGAGACCGACGGCGCGATCGAGACCGACCTCTTCAGCCGGACGCTGCGCGGGAGCCTCGTCGTCGGTCCCTGGGCCGGTGCGCTCTCGAGCTACCTCGGCCGCCGCGTGCGGCTGCTCGAGTCCGAGGGCGGCGGTACGCGCGCGCGTCGACCGCGCGCGCGGCCCGGTGACGCTGGTCTCCGAGGCGTCGCTCGAGGAGCTGGCCCGGCAGGCCGGGGTCGAGTCCGTCGACGGCCGCCGGTTCCGCATGCTCGTCCACGTCGGCGGCGTCGGCCCGCACGAGGAGGACACCTGGATCGGCCGGGAGCTGCGGCTCGGCGGCGCGCGTCGTGCGGCCGCTCGAGCAGGTCGCCCGCTGCGCGATCACGACCGCCGGCCCGGACAGCGGCCGGCGCGACTTCGACACGCTCCGCGCGATCAAGGCCTACCGCGGCGTCCGCGACGACGGACGCGATCGACTTCGGGATCTACGGCGAGGTCGTCGAGCCGGGGCCCGTCCGCGTCGGCGACCCCGTCGAGCCCGTCTAGCTCGAACTCAGAACGCGTCGAGCGCCGCGTTCCGGCGGCCCTGCACCTCGAACCAGCGGAAGAGCCCGAACGCGAGCGTCGCGTAGGCGACGCCGATGAGCGCCTCGGTCGCGACGAGCCCGGCCACGTCGTCGAGCGTCGAGCCCGCGACGACCTCGCGCGCCGCCTCGATCCCGTGCGTGAGCGGCAGCATCCGCCCGATCTGCTGCGCCCAGCCGGGCAGCTCGTCGAGCGGGACGTTCACGCCGCAGAAGACCCAGAAGAGGTAGTAGGCGAGGTTCGAGATGAGGAAGACGTCGCGGGCGCGCATCCCGATCGAGCCGAGCGTCAGGCCGAACGCGGTCGCGGCCGAGGCCGAGACGAGCACGACCACGGCGAGCGGCGGCAGCGAGGACGGCGGAGGGTCGAAGTCGAGCAGCACCCAGCCGACGCAGAAGCCCCAGGCCGAGACGAGGAGCCCGTTCGCGAGCACCGGCAGCGAGCGGCCCATGAAGAGGGCGAAGCGGTTCGCGGGCGAGGCGAGGAGCGGCCCCAGCGTCTGGTACGTCCGCTCGTTCGCGATCGCCATCGTCCCCGCGTAGATCGCCGACATGCACGAGATCTGCACCGCGTTCCCGACGACGAAGAAGGTGTCGTCCTCGAACATCGAGTAGCGGCCCATGTACGCGAACAGGAGGATCTGGAACACGGGCCCGAGCAGCATCGTCGGGATGTAGACGGACGGCCGGATCCAGTTGAAGAGCGCGCGGAACGCGATCATCCCGCCGACGAAGAAGAGGCGGAGGTTCGTCCTCACGTCAGCGCCAGGGTCGCGTGCTTGCGGGCGGCGCGCTCGAAGTAGCGGAGCGCCAGCCGCGGCGATGCCGACGTAGACGGCGCCGAGCACGAGCGTCATCGCCAGGTCGGGCCACGGGTTCCCGCCGAGGGCCGCGTCGCGCAGCGCGCGCATGCCCCAGGTCGGCGCGAACGCCCACGAGATCGGCAGCACCCAGCTGGGCAGGAGCGCGAGCGGGACGAGCAGGCCGGTGACGAGCAGCACCGGCCACTCGAGCATGTTCGAGAGCGCGTTCGCGTGCCGGTAGAGGACGAACGTGGCGGCGAACACCATCCCGAGCAGGCCGAGGCCGAGGATCGTCACCGGGACGGCGAGCGCGAAGGCGAACGGCTGCGCGAGCGTGAACGGGATCCCGAACGCGATGCGCCCCCACAGCAGCGTCGCGCAGAGGGAGTAGATCCCGATCGTCGCGGTCGCGAGCGTCAGCGGCAGCACGACGAGGAAGAACGGCGCGGGCGCGGCGACGAGGAGCTCGAGCGTGCCCTGCCAGCGCTGCCACTGGATCGCCCCGCCCGAGCCGAACAGCGTCGACGACCAGATCCCGTAGACGGCGGCGCCGAGCGCGGCCCAGAAGAGCGTCCCCTCGCGCTGCCCGGCCTGGAACATGTAGAAGGCCACGGTCGCGACGACCACGGGCATGAACACCGAGGTCAGGACGAAGAACCCGGACAGGCTCAGGGTCTTGAGCTGGAAGAGCCAGCCCCGGAAGACGAGTCGGACGGTCTTCACGCGCGCTCCAGCGTCGCGAAGCGCCGGCTCGCCTGCTCGAGCACGAGGAGCGACGCGTACCCGGCCACGAGGTAGATCGTGCCGATTCCGAGCTCGGTCAGGACGAGGCCGGTCACGTCCGCGAAGGGCACGCCGTCGGCGAGCTCGCGCGCCGCCTTGATCGCGTGCGTGAACGGGAGGCAGGCGCCGATCGCGTCCATCCACGGCGGCGTCCGGTCGGCCGGGATGTTCGCGCCGGTGAAGATGAGCAGGATCCCGAAGACGACGTTCGAGAGCACGGCCGTCTCGCGGACGACCAGCCCGATCGCGGCGATGAAGAGGCCGAGCCCGGTGCACGAGAAGGCGGCGACGAGCGTGACGAGCGCGATGCCGGGGATCGCGCTCGCCGGGATGTCGACGTCGAGCAGCAGCGCGCCGACGACGAAGGTGAACGCCGACACCGCGAACCCGTTCACGACCACGGGCAGGGCGCGGCCGACGAAGAGCGGCAGGCGCGGTGCGGGCGAGACGAGGATCGGGCCGAGCGTCTGCCAGAACCGCTCCTCCGAGACGACCTGCGTCATCGCGAAGATGCACGGGATCGAGGCGTACTGGAGCGCGTTGCCGACGAGGAAGAACTCGTCGGACGCCACGCCGGCGGCGCGGCCGATGTACGCGAACAGGAGCACCTGGAAGACGGGCGCGACCAGCAAGCTGGGGATCAGGATCGCCGGCGTGAGGAAGCGGAAGAGCGCCCGGTAGCTCGTCAGCCCGCCGACGAAGAACAGGCGGAGGCTCGTCACGCCAGCGAGAGCACCGCTCGGGACCGCGCGGCATCGAGCATCCGCTCGAGCACGAGCAGCCCGATCGCCAGGTAGGCGCAGCCGAGCGCGAGCGCCATCCCGAGGTCGGGCCAGGGGTTCCCGCCGAGCGCCGACTCGCGCACCGCGTTCATCCCCCACGTCGGCGCGAGCACCCACGAGATCGGGCGCACCCAGTCCGGGAGCAGCGAGATCGGCACGAGGAAGCCGCAGATGAGCCAGACCGGGTACTCGAACAGGTTCCCGAGCGCCCAGGCCTGCCGGTACCGCACGAACGAGACGGCGAACAGGAAGCCGAGGGCGCCGATCGTGATCACGGTGACCGGGATCGAGAGGGCGAACGCGAGCGGCTGCTCGATCGTGAGCTCGATCCCGAACAGGATCCGCCCCCACAGGAGCGTCGCGACCATCGAGTAGACGCCCATCGTCGCGAGCGCGATCGTGATCGGCAGGAGCACGAGCGCGAAGTGCACGGGCGCGGCGACGAGCAGCTCGAGCGTCCCGTGCCGCCGCTCCTGCTGCATCGCCGAGCCGGCGGCGGTGCTCGTCGCGCCCCAGATGCCCATCACCGCGGCGCCGAGCGAGGCGTACAGCAGCGCGTCCGGGTCGAACATGAAGAACGCGACCGTGGCGAAGAACAGCGGGTAGAGGACGCTGAGGATCCCGTTGAACGCCGAGCGTGGCGAACATCTTCACGTGCAGCAGCCAGCCGACCCCGAGGAGCCGGAGGACGGTCCTCACGCGTCGCCGACGAGCTGCACGTACGCGTCCTCGAGCGTCGGCTCGCGCGAGGAGACGCGTCCGACCGAGACGCCGTCGAGGCTCGACAGGATCGCGTGCGTGAGCTCGGCGCCCGGCTCGGTCTGGACGACGAGCACCTGCGCCTGCTCGCGCTCCTCGACCGCGACGCCCGTGACGCCGCCGAGGCCGCGCACCGCGGCGAGCCGCTCGTCGGCGCCGCCGAAGACCTCGACCTCGACGACGCTGCCCTCCGCCACCCGGTCCTTCAGCTCGCGCGGCGTGCCGGAGGCGACGATCTCGCCCTTCGCGATCACGGCGATGCGGTCGCACAGCGCGTCGGCCTCGAACATGTAGTGCGTCGTCAGCAGCACGGTCTTGCCGCTCTCGACGAGGCTCGCGATCATGGCGCGGAGGTCGCGCGCGCCGACCGGGTCGACGCCGATCGTCGGCTCGTCGAGGAAGACCACCTCGGGGTCGTGGAGCAGGCCGCGGGCGATGTGCAGCCGCTGCCGCATCCCGCGCGAGTAGCCCTCGACGCGCTCCTTCTCGCGGCCCGTCAGTCCCGACGAGCTCGAGCAGCTCGTCGATCCGCGGGCGCTGCTCGCGCGCCGGCAGGCCGTAGAGCTCGGCGAAGTAGCGCAGGTTGTCGAGGGCGGAGAGGCGCTCGTAGAGGCCGCGGTCGCCGCCGAAGACGTAGCCGATGCGCCGCCGCACCTCGCGCGCGTCGGCGACGACGTCGCGGCCGAGGACGCGCGCCGTGCCCGAGGTGGGGAGCAGCAGCGTGATCAGCATCTTGATCGTCGTCGTCTTGCCGGCGCCGTTCGGCCCGAGCAGCCCGAACAGCTCGCCGCGCTCCACCGCGAACGAGACGCCGCGCACCGCCTCGACGGTGAGCGCCTTGCGCCGGATCACCCCGGTCGTCGTCCGGTAGGTCCGCCGCAGTTCCTCCGCTTCGATCACGGCCACGGCGCCAGCATAGGCAGAGGCGCCTGGGTGGATGCGCCGATCAACAGTAGGCTGCGGTGATGAGTGCCGGGCAGGTCGTTTCCGCCGCTGACGCGTTGGCGGAGCAGCGGAACGGGAGCGCGCCGACGGTCGCCGGGGCCGGGCTCGAGCAGCACGCGCTCGTGCTCGCGCCGGGCACCTCGCTGCACCGCTGCGGCCACCGGGCCGAGACGCTCTTCGTCGCCGCCGGGCGCGGACGCCTGCGCGTCGGCGCCGAGGAGCATGCCCTCGAGGCCGAGACCGGATTCTTCCTCGCGGTCGGCGAGGTGGCCGAGATCGAGGTCGCGGAGGAGCTGTCGCTCGTGCGCGCGCTCGCGCCGCCGGCCGAGCCGACGACCGCGCGGGTCGTCGCCTACGCAGACGAGGCGGCGCGCGACGCCGGGATCGGCCGCGAGTTCCGGCTGCTCGCCTGCTCCTCCGAGACGACGCAGTTCGTCGGGATCGTCCCCCCGGGCCGCGCCCTGATGCACAACCACCCCTACGACGAGGTCGCCTACGTCGTCGAGGGCGAGGGCGTGCTCCACTGGGACGACGGGACCGACGTCCCGGTGCGCGCCGGCTCCTGCATCTTCTTCCCCCGGCTCGTCTTCCACTCGCTCGAGAACACGGGCACGACGCGACCTGCGGATCATGGGCGTGATCAGCCCGGCACACAGCCCCGCCGAGCGCGTCCAGGTCCTCGATTACTGACCTTCGGCCGGTTGCGTTTGATCAAACCTCCGTCGTAGAGTCGCGTCCTATCTGCTGGAGAGGGACGAAACACCATCAAGGAGGAGCAAATGCGCAGGCCAGGGACGAAGCCCGTCGGTGCCGTGCTCGCCGCGGCCCTCGTCGGGTCGCTCGTCGTCGCAGCGGCAGCCTACGGGCGGCCAGCCGCGACGACGGCGCCGACAGGAGCGGAACGGGCGCAGGCGGCTGACGCCGCGCTGTTGAGTTGCGGGAATCGCGCGCGGGTCGGGATTCTCGCGCCGATCACCGGACAGGTCGCCTCACTCGGCGGCCAGCAGCTGGGTTGGGCGCGGTACTTCGTCACCCGGTGGAACCGCTTCCACAAGCTCAAGATCACGCTCGTGCAGGGCGACACGCAGCTGCCCGACACGGCCGCCGCACTGCGCGCCGCGCAGCAGCTCGCCGGCAACGCAACGTCCTCGCCATGGTCGGGCCCGCCGGGAGCCAGGAGGTCGTCGTCTCGAGCCCGCCGCTCCGGTCGAGCGGCGCAGCGTTCGTCTCGGGCTCCGCGACGCGGACGAGCCTGACGCAGGAAGCGGTCCGCCGCGGGTTCTTCTTCCGCGTCGTCCCGCCGGACGCGATCCAGGCGCGCTCGGTCTCCAACTACATCTGCGGCACGCTGCGCGCGCGGAACGTCTTCATCATCGACGACCAGGAGGCGTACGGCGTCGGCCTCTCGGACGCGGTTCAGAGCCTGCTGCGCGCCCGCGGCGCCACCGTCACGCGGGACTCGGTCAACGTCGGGACGGCGACCGACTTCTCGTCGCTCGTCGCGAAGATCGGCAGCGGCGTCAACGTCGTCTACATCCCGTGGCAGATCGCGGCGAAGGCGCAGGTCTTCGGCCAGCAGCTCCGCGAGCAGGGCAAGCAGGCGGCGCTGTTCGGGTCGGACGGCCTGTTCGATCCGTCGACGTTCAAGATCACCGGGCGCGTACGTCTCGTTCTTCCCGGTCGCCCGGACGTCGAGCCTCATCACGCAGTACCGCAACACGCACGGCGGTGACGCGCAGTACTTCGGCGCGCCGACGTACGCCGCGACGCAGGTGGTCGTGAACGCCGTGGAGCGTGCGTGCCGCAACGGGACGGCCACGCGTGCGGAGGTCCGCGCCCAGATCCGGCGGACCAACATCGCTGCGCGGAACTCCGTCATCGGCCTGCCGATCCGCTTCGACGCCAACGGCGACATCCGCGGGGGACGCTTCGGGATCTTCCGCGTTACGGCGAACGGCGCCTACGTCCCGGTCGGCTAGCCCGACCTCAACTCGTCGTGCGGCCCATCGAGCGATGGGCCGCACGACGGCTTCTCGCCTCCGATGACGCGCAGACGGAGCATTCCGCCGGGGCTCGTCTCGCTCGCGATCGTCGGGGGGGCGTTCGCCGCCCTGCTCGTCTACGTCGTCGTCCGCACCGACTCCGACTGGGCGCTCTTCTTCCAGCTCACCGTCAACGGGCTGACGCTCGGGAGCGTGTACGCGCTCATCGCGCTCGGCTACTCGATGGTCTACGGGATCCTCAAGCTGCTGAACTTCGCCCACGGCGACGTCTACATGATCGGCGCCTTCATCGGGCTCGGCGTGCTGACGGCGCTCGGCGGCCCGGCGAACCCGTCGCTGCCGCTCCTGCCGCTGCTGCTCGCGATGTTCCTCGTGGCGATGCTCGGCTCGGGGTTCCTGGGCGTCCTGATCGAGCGGGTCGCCTACCGGCCGCTGCGCGACGCTCCGCGGATCGCCCCGCTCATCAGCGCGCTCGGCGTCTCGTTCTTCCTCCAGAACAGCATGCTCCTGCTCTTCGGCGGCCAGTTCCGCACCTATGACCCGTTCACGCTGTTCGCCGACCCGCTCACCGGGCTCGTGCCGACGTGGACGATCGGATCCGTCACGATCTCGATCATGCGGATCATCGCGATCGCGACCGCCGTCGCGCTGATGGTCGTCCTCACGCTCTTCGTCGCTCGGATCGGCGACTCGGCAAGGCGATGCGCGCGACGGCATACGATCGCGAAGCGGCGTCGATGATGGGGATCGACACCGACCGCGTGATCGCGTCGACGTTCTTCATCAGCGGCGCGCTCGCCGGCGCGGCCGGCGTGATGTTCGGGCTCGTCTTCAGCCAGATCTTCCACTTCATGGGCTTCCTCGCCGGGCTCAAGGGGTTCACGGCCGCCGTCGTCGGCGGCATCGGCTCGATCCCCGGCGCCATGCTCGGCGGGCTGCTCGTCGGTCTCACCGAGGCCTATGCGACCGGGTACGTGAGCGGCAACTGGGCCGACCTGGTCGTGTTCTCGCTGTTGGTCGTCGTCCTCCTCGTGCGGCCGAGCGGCCTCCTCGGCACGCGGGCGATCCAGAAGGTCTGACATGGCGGACGAGCGCGACATCCCTCCGGTCCCCGAGCGTCCCGACGCGCCCGCGCATCGGCGTGGACGAGTGGGTCGCGAGCGCGGAGGGGCGGACCGAGCGCGAGCGGGGCGTGGTCGGGGCGGCGCACCGTGCGGTCGACCGCGTACCCGACCCGGCGCGGCTCGCAGTGGTCGTCGGGCTCGCCGCGCTCCTCCCGTTCGTCCTCGGCTCGGGCGACCTCTTCCGCTTCGGCCTCTTCACGGTCCTCTACGCGATGCTCGCGCTCGGCCTCAACGTGGCCGTCGGCTTCGCGGGGCTCCTCGACCTCGGCTACATCGCGTTCTACGGGTTCGGCGCGTACACGTACGCGATCCTCGCGTCGCCGAAGTACGACTGGCACCTCGACACGGCGATCGCGATCCCCATCGTCGTCATCCTGTCGGCGCTGCTCGGCCTTCTGCTCGGGCTGCCGTCGCGGCGCCTGCTGGGCGACTACCTCGCGATCGTCACGCTCTTCTTCGGCCAGGCGTTCGTGACGTTCGTGAACAGCGCGAACCCCGGCGGGATCACCGGCGGCGCGAACGGGCTCGCCGACATCGACCCGTTCGAGTTCTTCGGCTGGGAGCTCGGGCACTCCACGCGCGAGTACTTCTGGTTCTCGCTCGGCGCGCTCGCGGTCGTGGCCGCCGCGCTCTGGTCGCTCTCGCGTTCGCGGATCGGGCGGTCGTGGCGGGCTCTCCGCGAGGACCCGATGGCGGCGGAGCTGATGGGGATGCCGGTCAACCGGCTCAAGCTGATCGCCTTCTCGCTCGGCGCCGCGATCGCCGGGCTGACGGGGTGCATCTTCGCCGCCGTCGCCACCGGCGTCGCGGCAGGCGCCTTCGACGTCTCGCTCCTGATCCTCGTCTACGCGATCGTGATCCTCGGCGGCGCCGGCTCCCTCACCGGCGTCCTCATCGGCGCGATCCTGATCAACGTCACGTTCGAGATCCTCACGCCCGCCACGCCCGGCACGGCGCGCATCCTCTTCTTCGTCGTGATCCTCGCGGCCCTGGTGTGGAAGTTCCGGCCGTGGTACCGGCTCCTCGCACTGCTCGGCGGCGTGGTCGTGTTCGGCATCGTGGTCCACGCCCTCGCGGGGGCGGTCAGCGACGACGCGACGGCCGGCGTCGTGGAAGCCGGCGGGCGCGCCGCGGGCCTGATCGAGTCGTGGGTCGTCATCCCGGGCGATCCGGGCAACTGGCCGAAGTACGCCTACGTCGCGCTCGTGGCGCTGATCCTCGTCGTCGTTCGCCTCCAGGGCTGGTGGCGGATCGCGACGCTGGTGCCGACGCTCTACCTGGCGGTCTTCGTCTGGGAGAACCTGCTCGTGATCGAGCCCGCAGTCACCCGCCTGATCCTCTTCGGCGCGCTCCTCGTCGCGCTGATGAACGTGCGGCCGCAGGGCCTGCTCGGCACGGCGCGGGTGGAGATCGTCTGATGGCGAAGGCGCCGATCCTCGAGCTGCGCGGCATCAGCCTCCGCTTCGGCGGTCTCGCGGCGCTCGACGAGCTCGACCTGCACGTGGACGAGGGCGAGATCGTCAGCGTGATCGGCCCCAACGGCGCCGGCAAGACGACCCTCTTCAACCTCATCAGCGGGATCTACCGGCCCGACGCCGGCGACATCCTGCTCGACGGCGAGAGCCTCGTCGGACTCACGTCGCACGAGATCGTCGCGCGCGGGATCGGCCGCACCTTCCAGACGCTGCGCCTGTTCCTGAACATGACGGTGAAGGAGAACGTCATGGCCGCCACCTACGGCCACACGCGGTCGGGTTTCCTCCGCTCGCTGCTGCGGACGCCGGGGATGCGCCGGGAGGAGCGCGAGATCGCCGAGTTCGCCGAGGAGAAGCTGTCGTTCTTCGGCCAGCGGCTCGTGGGCTACCGCTGGGACCAGCCCGCGTACTCGCTCTCGTACGCGAACCGGCGCCGGCTCGAGATCGCCCGCGCGATGGCGACGAAGCCACGCGTGCTGCTGCTCGACGAGCCGGCGGCCGGGATGAACCCCGTGGAGACGCACGAGATCACGGAGCTGATCGGGAAGCTCCGCGAGGAGCGCGGGCACACGATCCTCGTGATCGAGCACGACATGCACGTCGTCGAGGGCATCTCCGACCGTGTCGTCGCGCTCGACCACGGGGTGAAGATCGCCGAGGGCTCGTTCGAGTCCGTGGCCACCGACCCGCGGGTGGTCGAGGCGTACCTCGGCACCGGGGAGGTGGCGCGGAAGTGAGCGGCGATGCGAACGGGCATCCGCTTCTCCGACTGGTCGACGTCGACACGTACTACGGCCAGATCCACATCCTCCAGGGCGCGAACCTCGAGGTCGGCGCAGGCGAGCTCGTCTGCCTCCTCGGCGGCAACGCGTCGGGCAAGTCGACCACGCTCAAGACGATCCTCGGCATCGTGCGGCCGCGGAACGGGACGGTCGAGTTCGACGGCGAGGACGTGACCCAGCGCTCGACCTCGTACCGGATCAACCGCGGGATGGCGATCGTCCCCGAGAACCGTCGCCTGTTCGCACCGATGACGATCGCGGAGAACCTCGAGATGGGGGCGTACCTCCGCCGTGGCAAGGACCTGAAGGAGGACCTCGAGCGCGTGCACTCGATCTTCCCGCTGCTGCACGAGCGCCGGAATCAGCTGGCGGGCACGCTTTCCGGCGGCGAGCAGCAGATGGTGGCGATGGGCCGCGCGCTCATGTCCCGGCCGAAGCTGATGCTCATGGACGAGCCGTCGATGGGCCTCGCACCCGTGCTCGTCGAGCGGAGCTTCGAGATCATCCGCGACGTCCACGAGGCCGGCGTGGCGATCCTGGTCGTCGAGCAGAACGCGAACGTGTCGCTCTCCATCGCCGACCGCGGCTACGTGCTGTCCACCGGCCGCGTCGTCCTCACCGGCACCGCGTCCGAGCTCCTGCGCGACGAGAACCTGCGGAAGGCCTACCTTGGACGTTGAGCGCCGGCTGCGGAACGGGCTCGCGCCCGCCGATACTCCGGAGGTGCCCGCCCCGACGCGCCCGCGCGACGCCGGCCCGCTCCCGCACCGGATCCGCCACCGCTTCCCGATCTTCGAGCGGCTCGTCTACATCAACTCGTGCTCGCAGGGGGCGCTGTCCGACTCGGTCCGCGCCTCGTACGACGCGTACTTGCGCGACTGGGACGAGAAGGGCGCGCCGTGGGAGTACTGGGTCGAGCGCGGGGAGACGGCGCGCGCCGCGTTCGCGCGGCTCGTGTGCGCGGACCCGGACGAGGTCGCCGTCACGACCTCGCTCTCCGCCGCCGTGTCCTCGCTCGCGAGCGGGCTTCGCTTCGCGCAGCGGTCGAAGGTCGTGCTCACCGACTGGGAGTTCCCGACGATCGGCCAGATCTGGCACGCCCAGGAGGCTCGCGGGGCCCGCGTCGTCCACGTGCGCGAGGACGCGGACGGGACGCTGCCGTACGAGGCCTTCGACCGGGCGATCGACGAGGACACGCTGCTCGTCTCGATCACGCACGTCTGCTACCGGAACGGCGCGATGCTCGACGTCGAGCCGATCGTCCGGCTCGCGCACGAGCGCGGCGCGATGGTGCTCCTCGACGCGTACCAGAGCGCGGGCTCCGTCCCGCTCGACGTGCGCGCGCTCGGGGTCGAGTTCCTCGCCGCCGGGTCGCTGAAGTACCTGCTCGGGTCGGCCGGGCTCGCCTGGCTGTACGCCCGCCGCGACGCGATCGAGCGCATCCGCCCGACGGCGACGGGCTGGTTCGCGGACGAGGACATCTTCGCCATGGACGTCTCGGACTACTCGCCGGCCCGCGACGCACGGCGCTTCCAGTACGGCACGCCGCCGGTCCCGTCGATCTACGCGGGCATCGCCGGGATCGAGCTCATGGAGGAGATCGGCGTCGAGGACACGCGCGCCCACGTGGAGGAGCTCAACCGGCGGCTGATCGACGGGCTCGAGGACCTGCGGGCGACCGTGGTCACGCCGCGCAAGCGCCGGCGCCGCGGCGCGCTCGTGTGCGTCCGCTCGCGCGACGTCGACGCGCTCGTGGCGGCGCTGCGGCGCGAGGGGATCGTCACCTCGTCGCGCGCGGAGAACCTGCGCATCTCGGCGCACGCCTACAACTCCGTCGAGGACGTCGACCTCGTGCTCGAGTCGCTCGCGCGGCACCGCTCGCTGCTCGCATAGCTCCTTGACTTCATAGCACGAGTGCGATAAATAGCAGTCGTGCGATATGAGACGAACGCGACTGAGCTATCGGCGTCGCGGGTGGCCGCGCTCGCCGTCCACGTCCTGCTCGGTCTGTTCTGGCTCCTGACCCTCGCCTTCGCGGCCGCCGATCTCGGCGGCGCGCGGGCCGCGGTCGTCTGGGTCGGCTCCGCGGTCGTCCTCTGGCTGATCCTCGGCCGGTCCGTGCTGTCTGGCGATCGGCCGTGGCGGGCCACGTTCCTCTGGTGGGCGGCGTCGCTCGTCGCCCCGCTTTCGCTACTCCTCGTCGCCGTCCGCTGGCGGCGCTCACCGTCTCAGGAGGTCGACATGGCTCCAGCACCGACCGTCGTCGCTCGCCTCGACGAGGCGGAGGCCCGTCTTGGCTCGCTCGAGCGTGAGGTCGCCGAGCTCCGGCGCCTCGTGGCCGCCCCTGCCGCGCCGAGCTCGCGCCGGCCCCGGCCGCCGCACCCGTGGCCGCTGCGGTCGCACGGCCGGTCCCGCCGGCTCGGCCCGCGCCGCCGCCGACCGCCCAGGCCCGTGCGCGAGCCCGCCCCGCGCCGTCCGCGTCCGACCCTCGCCGAGCTGCTGGACGCACGCGCGCTCGCCGTCGCCGGCGGGATCGTGACCCTGCTCGGCGTCGTCTTCCTGTTCGTGCTCGCGGTCAACCGCGGCTGGATCGGCCCCGCCGAGCGCGTCCTCGCCGGTGCGCTCGTGTCCGGGCTGCTCGTGGCCGCCGGTGTCGTCACGCGGCGGCGCTACGGGCAGCTCGACGCGGCGCTCGCCGCGGTCGGCGCGGGGCTCGCGGGCGGCTACGCGACGCTCCTCGCCGCCACCGCCCGCTACGACCTCGTCGACCACCCCGCCGCCCTCGTCCTCGCCGCGGCGATCGCCGCCGTCGGGACCGCGATCGCGCTCGCGTGGTCGGCGGAGATCCTCGCGGGGATCGGTCTCGTCGGCGCGGCACTCGCGCCGGCGGCGGTCGGGATCGAGGGCGGCATCGAGGTGCTCGGAACGGCGTTCGCCGCGCTCGTGTTCGCCGCGATCGCGGTCGTGGGCCTCCGGCGCGGCTGGACGTGGCTCCTCGTCGCAGGCGTCGCGGCCACGGCGCCGCAGTGGGTGGCGCTGCTCGTCGCCGAGCGGGACGAGCCGCCCGGCGGCGCGGTCGCCGTCGCCGCGCTGCTCGTGGCGCTCTACCTCGCGACCGCGGTCGTGCGAGCCCTCGCGGCGAAGCGGATCGACGCGCTCTCGAGCGTTCTCGTCGCCCTGTCGGCGTCGCTCGGCGTCCTCTCGGCAGCGGCGCTCCTCGACGACCCCGGCCCCTGGCTGCTCGTCCTCGCGCTGCCGTACGCGGCGCTCGCCGCCGCCCTCTTCGGTCGTGCCCGCGACCTCTCCGCGCTGCTCGCCGCGGCTGCGATGGTCGTCAGCGCGCTCGGCTTCGCCGACCTGCTCGGCGGCCTCGGCCTCTCGCGTGGCGTGGGCGCTCCAGGCGGCGGCCTTCGCCTGGCTCGCCGGGAGGGTCCGCGAGCCGCGCTTCGCGGCGGCGTCGCTCGCGTATCTCGGGCTGGCGGTCGGGCACGCTCTCGCGGTCGAGGCGCCGCCGTCCGACCTGTACACGGCCGGCAGCGACCCGGCTGCGGGGATCCCGGCGCTGCTCGTCGTCGCCGGCGCCGCGGCGCTCGTCGCGCGGCTTCGCGCCCCGGTGGACCGCTCCCGAGGGCGGCGGCCAGGTCGCGAGGCTGTTCGCAGACCTCGTGGGCGTGCGCGCGTGGTGGGCCGGCAGCGCGGCCGCGATCGCCGGGCTCGCCGTCGTCGGCGCGGCCTCGGCCGCGACGCTCGCGCTCGTCGAGGCCGCAGGCGTCGAGCCCGCGTTCGACTGGGGCCGGGTCGCGGTCCTCTGCCTCTGGTCGGCGCTCGGGGCGGCGCTCTACGCCGGCGGATCGTGGGCGGGAAGCCGCGTGCTCGCGGTCGCCGGCGCCGTCTGGCTCGCCGTGACGGCGCTCGACGCCGTCGCATTCGATCTCGTCGAGCTCGGTCGGACGCAGGCCGGGTGGGCCGCGGCCGCGGTGGCAGCCGGACTGCTCGCCGGCGGCTACGGCGCCGAGCTGGCGCCTGTGCGGCGGCGGCCGCTCGAGTCGCTCTACGCGATCGTCGCCTTCCTCGCGTCGTCCGGCTTCGCGGCCGTTCGCCGTCGGCAAGCTCATCGAGGCGGACGACTCCCGCGGCGTCGCGTCGCTCGCGCTCGCGGCGGCCTTGCCGTGCTCGCGGCCGGGCTGTTCCGGAGGGCCGGGAGCCGCGACGCCGCAACCAGCCTCTGGGCGATCGCGGAGGTGGCGGCCGTCGCCGCGGCGCTGCTGCTCGTCGAGGGGACGCCGCTCGTCGCCGCCGCAGCGGCCCTCGCTGTCGCGCTTGCCGCGCTGAATCGCGTGACCGGCGAGCGGCGGTTCGCGCCCGCGGCGCTCGTGCCGCTGGCGCTCGCCGCCGGCGTCACCTTCGTCGAGCTCGCGCCGCCGAAGGACTTCTTCGTCGCGAACGCGAGCCCCGGGAACGGGGCGCTCGCGGCGGCGCTCGTCGCCGCGGCGCTGGCTGCGCTCGCGCTCCTCGTCCGGGTCCCGCCCGGCCCGCCCGCGGACGAGCTCGACCGGGTGCTCGACGAGACGTGGTCGCGCCGGCACGCTCGGTGGTGTCGTGGCTCGCCGCCGCGACCGGCGTCTACGCAGGCTCGCTCGCGATCCTCGGCCTGACCCTCGGCGCCGGAGACGCCGATCTGACGACCGAGTTCCAGCGCGGGCACACCGCCGTGAGCGCGTTCTGGGGCGTCGTCGCGCTCCTCGCGCTGTACGCCGGGCTGCGGCGCGGGTCGCCGGCACTCCGCCTCGCCGGCTTCGCGCTCTTCGGCGCCGCCCTCGCGAAGCTCTTCCTCTACGACCTGAGCGCGCTCAGCTCCGTCGCGCGGGCACTGTCGTTCCTCGCGGTCGGCGCCGTGCTCCTGCTCGGCGGCTTCTTCTACCAGCGGCTCGCCGGGCCGCGGGGAGGCGGCCCGCGGCCGGCCTGACACCGCCTCGCTAGGATCGCACGCATGCGATACGACGCCTCCGCCCTCGAGCGGCTCCGCGCGAAGGTCGCCGGCGCCGAAAACGGCTGGTTCTTCGCGCAGATCGCCGACCGGGTCGCCGAGCGGCGGAAGGAGGTCGGCCTCTCGCAGCAGCAGCTCGCGATGCTCACCGGGACGACGCAGTCGGCGATCGCGCGCCTCGAGAAGGGCGGCCGGCCGCCTCGGATCGACACGCTCATGCGCATCGCCGAGGCGCTCGACTGCGACCTCGTGGTCGAGCTCCGCCCCCGCTAGTGGCCCGCGTCCACGTGACGCGGCGGCTCCCGGCCCGCGTCGAGGACGAGCTCGCCTCCTCGTTCGAGCTCGCGCCGGGACCGGACGGCGTCGACGGCCTGCTCGTGAACCCCGGCGACCCGGTGGACGCGGCGCTCCTCGACCGCGCCGGCCCGTCGCTGCGGGTCGTCGCGAACTTCGGCGTCGGCTACGACAACGTCGACCTCGCGGCCGCGACGCAGCGCGCGCGTCGTCGTCGCGAACACGCCGGACGTCCTCACCGAGGCGACCGCGGAGCTGACGATCGCGCTGCTGCTCGCGCTCCTGCGCCGCGTGGCCGAGGGCGACCGGCTCGTCCGGCGGCGCGACCCCTGGCGGCTCGACCCGACCTTCATGCTCGGGCGCGGCCTCCGCGGACTGCGGCTCGGGGTCGTCGGGATGGGTCGCATCGGGCGCGAGGTGGCGCGGCTGGCGGAGGCGCACGGGATGGAGGTCGTGCCGGTCGGCCGCGGCGAGCTCGACCGGCTCGCGGAGGTCGACGTCGTCACGCTCCATGTGCCGCTGCGGCCGGAGACGCGGCACCTCGTCGACGCAGCCGTGCTCGCGCGCCTCCGACCCGGGGCGGTGCTCGTGAACACCTCGCGCGGCCCGGTCGTGGACGAGGCCGCGCTCGTGGCGGCGCTCGAGGAGGGCCGGCTCGCGGGTGCCGCGCTCGACGTGTTCGAGCACGAGCCGGACGTCCATCCGGGTCTGCTCGGGCGCGAGGACGTCGTGCTCACGCCGCACCTCGGCAGCGCCACGGAGGAGGCCCGCGAGGCGATGGGGATGCTCTGCGTCGAGGCGCTGCGGGACGTGCTCCTCGAGGGGCGGCTCCCGCGGCACGCGCTCAATCCCGAGGCGGTAGCGTGAGCGCCGTGAGCGAGGTCTTCGACGCGATCGCCGCGGGAGACGTCGACCGCGTTCGGGCGCTCGCCGCCGAGGATCCGCACGTCGGGCTCGACGCGGAAGGACGGCGTCTCCGCCGTGCTGACGGCCCGCTACTACCGGCGGCGACGAGCATGGTCGAGGCGCTGCTGCCCGACGGACGAGGCGCTCGACGTGTGGGAGGCGGCGGCGCTCCGCCGGACGGCCCGACTGCGGACGCTCCTCGACGAGGATCCCGCGCTCGTGGACGCGGCCGCGGCGGACGGGTTCCGTCCGCTTGCGCTCGCGTCCTTCTTCGGGCACGAGGAGGGTGTGCGGCTGCTGCTCGAGCGCGGAGCGGACGTCGGTGCGCGGGGCACGGGCGCGATCCGGACGACGGCGCTCGAGGCCGCGGCCGCGGCGGGCGAGACCGCGATCGCGCGCCTCCTCCTCGACGCGGGGGCGGATCCCCGCTCGGCGCAGGCGGGCGGCTTCACGCCGCTGCATGCGGCAGCGCAGAACCGGAACCGCGAGCTCTACGACCTCCTGGTCGAGCGCGGCGCGGATCCGGAGGCGCGCAGCGACGACGGCCCGCAGCCGCCTGGCCCGAGACCTGACCTCGAGACGTGGCCGACGGACTTTGTGGCTCTGAGCCACTAGCTCGGCTCTCGACACGGTTCCTCCTCTGAAGGCGTGACGCGAACGGCACGACACTCGGGCGATGGTTCGGGCCGCGCCTCGGTACTCGCCGCTCATCGTCGAGTGGGTGCGCGAGCTCGACGATCCGAGCGAGCCGATGGCGGAGACCTGTCGGCGCGTCGGCGACCGGGCCGAGGCTCTTGCCCTGGCGAGGCCGTCGTATTCGCACCTGCGGCGAATCGTCCGGCGCGAGCGCGCGTGGCGCGAGCTCGAGGAGCGCCGGCGCGCCGAGATTCGCGCGGCGCTTGGTGACGCGGCCGTTCGCCTGGCGGCGGACGCTTCGTCGATCCCGCGTCGTCCTAGACCGGATTCGCAGAGCGAACGAGCGTGCAGCACGCGACGAGACCCGCTAGTTCGTGGCTCAGAGCCACTAACCGCCCGCGCGCTCCGCGCTGCGCAGCCCGCGCAGGGCCCACAGCGACAGCGCCGACGCGAGCCCGGCCGCGAGCAGGAAGGCCAGCGTGACGTGGGCCGTGCCGCCGGCGAGGAGCGACCGCGAGGCCGCGAGGAGCGTCGTCAGCGGGTTCACGGTCGCCACCGCGTGGAGCCACCCGTCGAGCAGGGCGAGCGGCACGAACACCGGCGCGAGGAAGATCAGCAGGAACACCGGCATCTGCATCACCGGCCCCGCCTGCGCGGAGCGGAGCCGCATCGCCACCCCGGCCGCCCACAGCGTCCCCCCGGCGTTCAGGAGCAGCGCGAGCAGGAGCAGCGTGCCGAGGTCGAGCACCCCGCCGTCGATGTCCATCCCGAGCAGGAGCCCGACGACGAAGACGACCGAGATCGTGAACAGCCAGCGCACCATCGTCGCGAGCACGTACCCCCAGACGATGCCGCTCCGCCGCGGCGCGGCCAGCAGCAGCCGCCGGACGAAGCCGCGCTCGAAGTCGCGTGCGATCCCGAAGCCGGTGAACACGCCGCCGAGCGCCGCCGTCTGCAGCAGGACGAAGCCGAACTGGAAGGTCTCGTACCCGGGCGCGTAGTCGAAGCCGGGCACGTCGTCCACGCGCGAGAGCCCGCCCGCGAAGCCGAGGAAGAAGATCAGCGGGAACAGCAGCGCCGGCATCAGCAGCGACGGGTTCGTGAAGACGTTGTGGAGGATCCGCCAGGCGACGGCGTACGCCACGGTCGCGGTCGACTTCATGTCCGGGCCAGCCGTTCGCGGAAGGCGGCGCGGGACAGGGCGAGCGCCACGGCGACGAGCGCGAGGCCGCAGGCGAAGCCGAGCGCGAGTGCCTGGGCGTCCCAGCCGACGATGACGAGGCTGCGGATGCCCTCGATCTCGTACGAGACCGGGTTCAGGGTCGCGATCCAGCGGAACCAGTCGGCCTCGATCAGGTTCCGGGGGAGGTTCAGCGACGAGAGGAACAGCGCGACGAAGAAGAGCGGGAAGAGCCCGAGGACGGCCTCGGACGAGCCGGTGCGGAGCGCCACCGCGGTGCCGAGGGCGCCGAACGAGAGGCAGACGAGCGACGCGAGGGCGATCAGCACGAGCACGCCCGCCGGGCCCGCGTGGAAGTGAACGCCCACCACGAGGGCGATGACGAAGTAGAGGCAGGCCTGGGCGATGCCGAGCACGACCGCCGCGATGAGATGCCCGAGCACCAGCGGCGCGCCGCTCGCCGGCGTGAGCGCGAGCCGGTTGAGGAAGCCGGTCTCGATGTCGCGCGCGAGCTCCGTCGCGGCGCTGGAGGACGAGAAGAGGGCGCCGTGGACGAACGGGATCGCGATCGCGAAGTCGAGGTACGTCTCGCCGGGGAAGCCCGGCAGCCGGTCGGCGGGGGAGAGGCCGTTCGCGATCACTGCCAGGAAGACGAGCGGAAAGAAGAGCGCGAAGAAGAGGCTCCCCGGCTGGTGGAGGATGCGGACCATGGAGCGCCGCGTGAGCTGGGCGACGTTCGCGAGCCAGAGGCTCACGCGGGCACGGCCTCGGCCGCCGCGTTCTCGCCCTCGTCCTCGCCCTCGAGCGTGCGACCGGTCTTCGCGAGGAAGACGTCGTCCAGCGTGGGCGCGTGCAGCCGCAGCTGCGCCACCTCGATCCCGCCGGCGTCGAGCGCGCGCACGACGTCGGCAAGGTCGTACTCGCCGGCAAGGAGCACGGCCGCGGTGCCGGGCTGCGCCGCAGTCGCGTCGCCGAAGCGGAGGAGCGTCTCGGCGGTGTCGCCGAGCTGCTCCGGGTCGGCCGGCGTCGACCTCGACGGTCGGCCGCCCGATCTCCGCCTTCAGCGCGGCCGGCGTCCCCTCGGCGACGATCCGGCCGCGGTGGATGATCCCGACGCGGTCGGCGAGGACGTCGGCCTCCTCGAGGTACTGCGTGGTGAGGAAGACCGTGACGCCCTCCTCGCGGGCGAGGCGCGCGACCTCCGTCCAGAGGGCGCTGCGGCTCTGCGGGTCGAGGCCGGTCGTCGGCTCGTCGAGGAAGAGGATCGAGGGCCCGTGGACGAGCGCGAGCGCCAGGTCGAGGCGGCGCTTCATCCCGCCGGAGTAGCGTGCGGACGCGGCGGTCGGCGGCGAGCGTGAGGCCGACGCGCTCGAGCAGCTCGTCCCCGCGCCGGCGCCGCTCGTCCGCACTCAGGCCGTGGAGCGAGGCCTGGAGGCGCAGATGGTCGCGCGCGGTGAGGAACGGGTCGAGCGCCGCCTCCTGGAGCGCGGCGCCGATCGTGCGCCGCACCTGCGGGCCCTGGCGCGCGACGTCGAAGCCCGCCGACCGTCGCCGTGCCCGAGGTCGGCGGCAGCAGCGTCGTCAGCATGTGGACCGTCGTCGACTTGCCCGCGCCGTTCGGTCCGAGGAACCCGTAGATCTCGCCGGGCGCCACCTCCAGGTCGATCTCGTCGACCGCCTTCGGCCCCTTCTTGAACTGCTTCGTGAGGGCCTCGAGCGCGGATCGCGGCGTCCATGCCGCCAACGCTACCTGCGGGCGCGCGCCCGCCGACCCGCGCCTATTTGCCGTTCCGGCCCGCGGCGCCGAGCTGCTTGTCCCACCACTCGCCGTCGCTGCGCTCGAGCTTCGACTGGACCTGCCCGACGTAGGCGGCGACCTGTGACTCCTTCTGCTCGAGCCGGCGCTCGAGCTCCTCGAGCGACGACTCGCGCTTGTCGAGCTTCGTCGCCCGCAGCTCCCAGTCGGCCTCGAGACTCGCAAGCTTCTGCTCGACCTCCGACTCGCGCTCGTCGAGCACCTGGATCCGCTCGTGGAGCGTCTGCTCCATCCCCGCGAGGCGCTCGTCGCGGCGCTCGGCCCGCTGGCCTGCGCGGCGAGGAGCTCCTCCTTGCCCTTCAGCTCCGCGTCGCGCGCCGCGAACTCGCGCTCGCGCTCCTCGAGCCGCTCGGCGAGGGCGTCGAGGTCGCGGCCCTGCTGCTCCTCGCGGTCGACCCGCGCGCTGTGCGCCTGCACGCGGTGGAGCTCGGCCTCGCGCGCGACCAGCTCGGCCTCGCGCGCGTCGAGATCCTCGACCCGGCGGAGGACGTCGGCGGCATGGCGGTCCTTGCCCTCCCAGTCGCGCTCGAACCGCTCGGCCTGGTCGCGGAGCCGGCCCTGCTTCGCGAGGAGCTCCGACTCGCGCTCGCCGAGCGCCTCGTCCTTCGCCCTGAGCCGTGCCTCGTTGCGCCCGACCTCGCGCTCGCGCGCCTCGGCGCGCTGCTGCGCTTCCTTCAGCTCCTTCTCGCCCGCTTTCACCACGTTCTCGCGCTCGGCGAGGGCGTGTTCGCGCACCTCGAGCCGGGCGCGGCCTTCCTTGTCGCGCGCCTCGAGCTGCGCCTCGGCGCGCGCGAGCTTCCGCTCGCGGTCGCCGAGCGCATCGGCGCGCTTCGAGAGCTCCGACGCGGCGCGCGTGCGCTCGCGCTCGCCCTGCTTGACCTCGTCGAGCTTCGCCTCGAGCGCGGCCTGCCGCTCCGCGACGTAGGCCTGCTCCCTCGCGACCTCGTGCTGGAGGGGCGACAGCCGGCGGCGCTCCTCGTCGGCCTCCGACGCGTGCTCGGCGACGCGACGCTCGCGCTCGTCGAGCTCCGCCTCGCGCGCGGCGAGCTTGGCCGCGCGCTGGTCGACCTCGGCGAGCCGCATGGAGACGTCGCCCTCGATGTCGAGGTCGCGCGACGCCCGCTCGAGCTGCTCCTGGAGCGTCAGCTGCAGGTCGCGCTCGCGCGCGAGCGCGGCAGTGAGCTCCGAGCGGAGCGACTCGAGGGCGGGGCCCTGGTCGACCGGCGCCCGGCGCGACGCTCGAGCGGCGTCAGGCGGCGCCGGCGGCTCGTCGAACGAGACCGGTGGCTGGGGCGGCGCCTCCGCGACGGGCGGCGCGACCGGCTCCTCGGCCGCCTGCGCCGCAGCGGGGTCCTGCTTCTGCGCGACCTTGGCGCGGAGGCCGCTGCCGAAACCCTTCTCGGTCTCGTTCGGCTCCGGCGCCTCGGCGGCTGCGGCGTTCTTCGGGGGCATGGCTCGCCTTTCCGTCAGCTGAAGAGCTCGAGGAGGGACAGCATCGCCGGCCCGAGGACGACCACGAACATGGCCGGGAAGATGAACAGCGCGGTCGGGAACAGCATCTTGATCGGGGCCTTCATCGCCTTCTCCTCCGCCGCGGCCTGGCGGCGGTGGCGGGCGTCGGCCGCCTGCACGCGCAGGATCCGGCCGAGCGAGATGCCGAGCTGGTCGGCCTGGATGATCGCGCGGACGAACGCGGCCATCTCGTTCACGTCGACGCGGTCGACCAGGTGCCGTAGCGCGTCGGCCCGCGTCTCGCCGACCCGCATCTCGCCGAGCGCCATGTGGAACTCGTCGACGAGCGGCCCTTCCATGTGCTCCGTCAGCTTCTGGATCGCGCCGTCGAAGCCCATGCCGGCCTCGACCGAGACGGCGAGGAGGTCGAGGCAGTCCGGGAGCTCGGCGCGGATCGTCTCCTTGCGCGAGCGGGCGCGGAAGGTGAGCACCGTGTCCGGGAGCACGAAGAGCATGCCGGCGAACATCAACCCGAACAGGAGCGTGCGGAGGGCCCCGCCGGACGAGCCGAAGAAGGCGCCCACGAGCAGGCCGGCGCCGGAGGCGAGCATCTTCCCGGCGAGGTAGGTCGTCGGGGACAAGGTCCGCGTCAGGCCGGCCGCCCGGAGTTTCCGCGCGACCCCGTCGACGCTCGACTTCGGCGTCAGCCGCAGCGCCATGCGGGCCAGCCGCTGCTTCGTCGGCTCGACGACGCGCTCCTTGAACGGGAGGTCCTGCCCCTGGCGGTTGAGCCGCACGCGGCCGTACGTCGAGGCCCGCCGGACCGACGTGCGCCGCTCGCGCGACGGGAGCGTGGCGGCCTCGGCGGCGAGGAACGCCGCGACGGCCAGGAGCATGAAGGCGAAGGCGAAGAGCATCGACTACCCCTTGAACGAGACGATCTTCTTGAGGACGAGGGACCCGACCGTCATCAGCCCGAGCGCGAGCATGATCAGCGTCTGGCCGGTCGAGGTGTGGTACAGCGGCGACATGAACTCCGGGTTGATCAGCGTGATCACCAGGGCGAGCACGAACGGGAGCGCGACGAGCACGTAGGCGGAGGCGCGGCCCATCGCGGTGAGCCCCTTGATCTTCCGGGCGAACTGCTGCCGCTGGCGGACCGTCTCGGCGACCATGTCGAACAGCCCGGCGAGCGAGCCGCCGACCTGGCTCTGGATCGTCACCGCGTTGAGGACGAAGCGCAGGTTCTTCGAGTTGACGCGCAGCGCCATGTCGGCGAGGGCGTCGTCCATCGGCCGGCCGAGCTGCGTCTCGGCGAGCACGCGCGAGAACTCCTTGCTGGCCGGCGGCTGCCCCTCGTCGACGACGGTCTGGAGGCCCTGCTTGAAGCTGTGGCCCGCCTTCAGCGAGGCCGCGAGCGTGAGCAGGATGTCCGGCAGCTGGTTCTCGAACGCCTTCAGGCGCCGCGAGGTCTTGACGCGCAGGTATCCGAACGGCAGTGCCGCGCCGAGCGCGAAGCCGCCGAGCACGAACAGCGGGTTGAGGCCGGCGATCGTCGCCACGATCGCGACGAGGAACGACGAGCCGACGACGATGTAGAGGAACTCGACCGTGCGCAGCGGCACGTCGGCGCGCTCCAGCATCCGGTGCACGTTCGTCCACCACTGGAGGTGGCCGAACGTCCGCTCGGTCATGCTCATCAGGCTCGAGCCCATGGAGAACCGCTCGCGCTCCTCGGCGACCTTGCGCGCGCGCACGGCCGGCGCGACGTGCGGCGTGAGGCGCGACTTGAGCCAGGCGCTGCGGCGCGCGGCCGCGACGAACACGCAGCGCCAGGAGCACGAGCACGCCGACGACGAGCCCGAGCCCGAGCGTCGCTCCACTTGGAGTCGTACGCGGCGGCGGGCAGCAGGCGCGAGGGCTTCGGGCCGTCGGCGTTCGCCGGCGGCCCGGGCACGACCAGGCTCGTGCTCGCGCGGCCGGCGCTCCCCGACCACGTCTCGAGCCGGACCTTGTCGCCCGGCCGCGCCGCGGTGAGGTAGCTCAGGCGCCAGGTGCGCTCGAGCTCGCTCGCGATCGAGCGGAGCACCACGCCGAGGTCGGCGCTCGTGGCCGCGTCGCGGTAGGTGCCGCCGGTCTCGGTCGCGAACCGCTGCAGCGACGCGGGCGAGAACTGGTCGCTGGCGATCCCGACGGTGAAGACCGTGACGCCGGCCTTCCGCGCCTCGGCGAGCGCCTGCGCCTCGGGGGCCGCGCTGGACACGTCCTTCCCGTCCGTGACGAGGACGAGCACGCGCCCGAGCGACGCCTCCTCGGCGAGCATCCGGGAGGAGACGACGACGGCGTCGTTCAGCGCCGTGCCCTGCTCGCTTGTCGATGCCGAGGTTGCGGAGCGCGATGTCGGCGTCGATGGTGGCGCCGCTGAAGCGGGTCAGCGCCGTCGCCTTGCTCGCCGAACGCCACCACGGCGACGCGGTCCGCCCGTGCCTTCCCGGCGACGAACGCGCGCGCGGCGGCGAGGGCGTGCTCGATCGACGCGCCGCGCATCGAGCGGGAGCGGTCGATCGCGATCACGACGCTCTTCCGGCGGCCGAGGTTCTCGGCCTGGAGTCCGACGACCCTGCTGGCCGTTCTCGCGCAGCGTGCGGCGCCGTCTTCGGCGGCGCCGTCGACCGTCACCGAGATCTCCGGGTACGCCTGCGAGTCGACGTGCCGGACGCTCGACCGGCGCCGGCCCCGGAGGCGGCGGGGACGAGCGCGAGCGCGACGAGGGCGACCAGGAGGCCGGCCCGTCTCACTGCACCATCCCTCCGTAGTTCGAGCCGAAGGTCGGGCGCTCGCGGTCGGAGGTGAAGAACGTCGGCGGGAGCACGACGCCGTTGGCCGCGCAGCTTCTCGAGGAAGTGCGGCTTGAGCCCCGTGCACGTGAGCGGCGAGAGCAGCTTCGTCGTGCCGTTCACGGCCTCGCCCTCCTCCGGCGGCTTCGCCAGGAAGACGTCCTGCAGCGTGATCACGTCGGACTCCATCCGCAGCACCTCGGTGATGTGGGTGATGCGGCGCGAGCCGTCGACGAGGCGCTGGATCTGGACGAGGAGGTCGAACGCCGAGGCGATCTGCTCGCGGATCGCGCGGTGCGGCAGCTCGACGCCGGCGGTCATCACGAGCGTCTCGAGCCGGGACAGCGCGTCGCGCGGCGTGTTCGCGTGGATCGTGGTCAGCGAGCCCTCGTGGCCCGTGTTCATCGCCTGGAGCATGTCCAGGGTCTCCGGGCCGCGGACCTCGCCGACGATGATCCGGTCGGGGCGCATGCGCAGCGAGTTCTTGACGAGCTCGCGGATGCGGATCTCGCCCTGGCCCTCGATGTTCGGCGGGCGCGACTCGAGCGTGATCACGTGCTCCTGCTGGAGCTGGAGCTCGGCGGCGTCCTCGATCGTGACGATGCGCTCGTCGCCGGGGATGAACGCCGACATCGCGTTGAGCGTCGTCGTCTTCCCGGTGCCGGTTCCGCCGGAGACGAGGACGTTGAGCTTCCCGCGCACGCACGCGGCGAGGAACTGGCCCGCCGTCGGCGTGATCGACCCGAACGCGACGAGGTCGTCCATCGTGTACGGGTCGCGCGCGAACTTCCGGATCGTGAGCGTCGGGCCCTTCAGCGCGAGTGGCGGGATGATCGCGTTGACGCGGCTCCCGTCCGGGAGGCGCGCGTCGACCATCGGCGACGCCTCGTCGATGCGGCGCCCGACCTGCGAGACGATCTTGTCGATGATGCGCAGCAGGTGCGCGTCGTCGAGGAAGGTCGCCGTGGTGAGCTCGAGCTTGCCCGAACGCTCGACGTAGACCTGCTCCGAGCCGTTGACCATGACCTCCGTCACGCGAGTCGTCGGCGAGGAACGGCTCGAGCGGGCCGTAGCCGAGGATGTCGTCGGCGATCTCCTTGACGATCTGCTGGCGCTCCTCGCGCGTCAGCGGCGTCCGGTCGAGGATCAGCTGCTCCGTGACCGCGTGCACGACGAGGTCGTCCAGCTCCTCGGCCGAGGACGCCTTGTTGAAGACCTCCGGCCCGAGCTTGGAGATGCAGGCGTGGTGGATCCGCGCCTTCAGCTCGGCGTACGGGTCCGACGGCCCGGCCTCGACCACCCGGACCATCGGCGACCCGCCGGTCCGGGTCGGCTCCGCCGTGGCGGTCGCCGACCCGTTCCCGTTGGGATTCGTCTTGAGGCGATCGTGGAGGCCCATGGCCCTACGACCTCCCGGCGAACATCCGCCGGCGCTCGCGGCTCTTGGGCGCGGGTCGCGGCGGCGAAGGCCTTCGCCATCTCGCGGACGGCCTTGGAGAAGCCGCTCCGCGGCTCGCTGAGGACGAGCGGGTTGCCCCGGTTGACCGCCAGCGGCACGCCGCCGTCGGACGGGATCTCGAAGCGGACGCGCCGCTCGAGCGCGCCCTCGACCTCCTTGGGGTTCATCCCGACCTTCGTCTGCGTCCGGCGGAGCACGATCTGCACGCGCTCGTGCGGGAACGAGAGCAGCTCGAGCGTCTGGAGCGCGAGGCGGACGTTCTTCAGCGTCGGCACGTCCAGGGCGCAGAGGAGCAGGAGCTCGTCCGTGCGGTCGAGCGTCGCCAGCATCGGCCCGTGGAAGAACGGCGAGGTGTCGACGACGATCAGGTCGTAGGCCTCGCGCGCGACCTCGAGCAGCTTCGCCAGCTTCGCCTCGGTCACGAGCTCCGCGTCCTCCGGGCGCAGCGGCGCCGGGAGGATGTCGAGCCCGCACGCGTGGCGCGTGACGTAGCCCGCCGAGCTTGTCCTGGTCGAGCTCGCCCGGTGCGGTGACGAGGTCGTGGATCGTCTTCTCCGGCTCGAGCCCGAGCATGATCGCGGCGTCGCCGAACTGCAGGTCGAGGTCGAGCAGGAGCGCCCGCTTGCTGTGGTGCTTGGCGAGCGAGGCGGCGAGGTTCGTCGCCGTGACCGTCTTGCCCGTGCCGCCCTTCGGCGAGAACACGGTGATGACCCGGCCTCGCTTGCCCGTCGCCGCCGCGCGCCGGCCGGAATGGCTGACCTTCTTCAGCGCGAAGACGACGTTCTCGGGCAGCTGCGGCAGCAGCAGGACGTCCGAGACGTCCGCCTCGAGGGCCTCCTCGAGCAGGGCGGCCGACTCGAGCGAGGCGACGAGGACGACCGGCGCCCGCGTGTACTCGCGGATGGCCGCGAGCTCGAGCGTCGGCAGCGACTCGCCGCGCGTGCCGTGCAGGACGACGTTGAGGTGGCCGCCGGCGAGCGCGCCCGCACCGTCGCGGACCTGCTCCGACCAGCCGACGAGCTCCACCTCGTCGTGCCCCTCCAGGGCGGCGCGGAGGCCTTCGAGCCCCTCGCACGAGCCCGTGACGAAGACGCGCACGCGATCGCGCTCCTCCTCGCCGTTGTCTTCGAAGTACGTGTCGCTCATCGGGCTCTACCTCCCCGTGCAGATCGAGTAGGCGCCGGGACGCATCCCGTCGCAGAGCATGGTGTTCAGCGTCTCGAGGCTCTCCGCGCTGTCGGTCGCGTCGGTGACCGGGCGGAGCGCCAGCGTCCAGCCCACGGCGTTCTTGCGGGCGAACTCGAGCTTCTGCGACTGGCCGTCCGTCAGCGCGAGCTGGACGGAGACGGCGCCGCCCGCGGGCGCGAGCTTGCTGGTCTCGGTCTGGCCCGTCGGGCCCCTTCAGCACGAGGATGTCGCGGAGGACGACGCGCGTCGCGGGCGCGTCGCCGCCGTTGAGGCCGGCGCCCTCGATCTTGAACGTGGCGACGACGTCGACGTGGTCGTTGCGCTTGAGGGTGCCGCTCGAGCAGCTGGTGGCTGTCGCCGTTGACCTGGACCGCGCGGAGGTTGCCCTTGAGCTCTCCCTGGATCCCGGCCGCCTCGACCGCCTTGAAGCGGTTGACGCTGACCTGCTCGCCCGGGTAGACGGTCTCCGTGACGACGAGGTCCTCGACCTGCGACGGCTGCGAGATCGCGCCCGGCACGACGGTGCGGCGGGCGACCTTCTCCGGACGGAGGAGCTTCTGCGAGAGGACGTCGGCGCCGGTCGTGCCGGCGTCGATCTGGTTCGCGGCGACGTAGACGGTGACGCTCGCCTCGTCCTGCTGCACGGTCCGCTTGTAATTGGCGACGTAGAAGCTCGTGAGCAGGGCTGCGAGCGCCGCCAAGCCGACGGCGAGGACGATATTTCTGAGGCGATACGTCATGGCTTGTGTTCGTTCCTTTGTCGGTTGCTATTCGACGAGCTCGATGACGCCGACGCCCGGGCTGAAGCTCCCGGACCCGGACGTGGCCCTGGATCCCTTCCCAGATCACTCGCGTGAACCAGCCGTACAGCTTCTCGTTCGAGCCGTGGAGATCCGTCCCCGTGAGGTGGAAGCCGATCCAGCCGATGATCTCGTACTTCGCGCCCGAGCCGCCGCCGGTGAGCTTCCGGTAGATCGGGAAGAGGAGCTCCTCCCCGATCCGGTCGGCGAGGCTGTCGGAGATGTGCGAGGAGCTGAACGGGTTGCCGGTGCGGGCGTCGTAGTTGCCCAGCGGCATGTAGTGGTCGAAGCCGTCCCGGATCCAGTCGCCCATCGTGCTCGTGGACGGGTTGGAGATCGGACGGGTCGAGGTTGATGAAGCCGAAGGAGCCGGGGCCGTCGGGCGTGCCGCTGCCTGCCGCCGCCTCCGCCTCCGCCTCCGCCGCCACCGCCGCCGCCGCCGCCACCGCCGGTGGTGAGGTGGTAGTACTCGAGCTCGGTCGGCGTGCCGAAGTTCAGCAGGTCGGGGTGCTTCTCGTTGACGACGATCGGCGCGACGTGGAGCGCCTCGGCCGGCATCGCGACCCGGGCAGCCGCGACCGCGTGGGCGCGGACCGAGTCGAGCCCGAAGAGCTTCGCGAAGAAGCCGGGGGCGGGTCGGTTGACCTTCACGCGGACGGTGTCGCCGCCGGTGATGCGTGATGTCCGCCGGGGTGACGCCGCCGCCGTTCTTGTCGGCGTACTGCTCGGCGAGCGTCCGCGCGAGGCCGGAGCTCTCGTTGAGCCCCTGCGCGCCCGCGAGCGCGGCCGCGTCGGCGGTCGTCTGCGCGTGGCGGTCGGCGCGATACCACGAGCCGACGTCGAGGACGAGCGCCGCACAACCCACGAGGACGGTGAGAAAGGCGACGGACATCACCAATGCCTGGCCGCGCTGATCCTTGAACCTGTTCATTCCACACGCTCCGTTGCCGTGCTGGTCATCGTCCCGGAGTGCACGACGATGCCGATGATGTTGATGTCGAACGGGAAGGTGGCCCGGACGACGACGTCCTCGCCGTGCGTCCAGGTCGAGGTGACGCTCACGTTCCCGGTCGTGAAGGTCGGCCCGAGATCCGAGCCGGACGTGACGACGGCGCCCTGCACGTGCGAGACGCGGTCGGCGCGGTGGCGGGCCACCGCGGCCTTGCGCGCCCCCTCGCGGACGGCGTCCGTGAGGGTGATGTACTGCTTGAAGACCATCCCGAACTGCACGATCCCGAGCAGGATGAGCATCATCAGCGGGAGGACGAGCGCGAACTCGGCCACCGACTGACCCCGCTCCTGCCTCGATCTGAGTGCGCCTGCTCATGTGGGTCCGGGAATGCCTTTCTGGGAAGAAAGGCCGGCGGATACTCCCTGCGGAACAAAGGACCCGCCGGCCTCGAGGAATTGCCTTAGACGATCGCGTTGGCGACGCGGTTGAGCACGTTGCCGATGTTCGTCGACAGAAGGACGAGCGCCGCGATGATCGCCGCCGTGATGACGGCGAGGATGACGCCGTACTCGGCCATCGTCTGCCCCTCCTCGCGCTTCAGCGAGGTCGGAGCGAAGGACTGTGCCCAGGCGAACAGCTTCAGCATTGCGTTACACCTCCCTTCGCTCTGATCGGGGCCCACCGGGCGGCGGTGTGCCAAGGGCGAAAAGCCGGGAAGGAGAAGCCTCTGAATTGAGCCTGGCGTTGCACTGACCACGCGAGGAAAACCCTCCCAAGTCGTCGGCGTGGCCGCGCCGCCAGATTGGTCGTTCCGGCCGGATCATCGAAAGGAAATCCCGGAGGGCAAATCCCCCGGTTTAGGGATTCGCGGGCTCCTCCCTCGATCGGGGGAGGAGCGGTCGCCCTCGCGGGGCGATAACGTGATCACTCCGTACGCGGCAGCGGATATCGACGGACGTCATCCGCGCCGACCTCGCGGCCTCGGCGCTCGAACGCAACGGGAGCTACGCGAGATGCCACATCGGAAGCACCACCGGAGAGTCCTCCGGATCGTTCTCTTCTCGCTCGCCGCGTGGGCCTTCACCGCCCTCAGCCGCGGGCGGCCCCACGACCACGCGGCTCCCGTCTCCGACGCGGAGCTCCGCCCCGACGTGCCGGGCTGGGCGTCCAGCCCGGCTCCTGCCCGCGCGGCTCGGCCGATGCGCACGCGCCGGCGCCTCGCTGCGAACCTCGCGTTCGTGGCGCTCTTCTTCACGGGCGCGTCGTTCTCGGCCTTCGCCGGCGACAACGTCGCGAACCTGCTCCAGGACGACGCGTCCGAGACGCTGAACGTCGTCGAGGCCACGGAGGTCCCGGGCGGGCACGCCGTGGAGGAGGACGAGACGGAGGCGCCCGAGGCGGCGCCCGCGCTCTCCCCGGAGCCTGCCGCCGAGGCGGCCCCCGCGTCCGAGGCGGCGCCGGCCCCCGAGGCCGCAGCCGCCCCGACCGAGGCACCCGCGCCCGAGGCTGCGCCGGAGGACGTTAGTGGCTCTGAGCCACAAAGTCCCTCGGCTGCGGAGGACGTGGCCGCGCCGGCGTCCGAGGACGCGGTCCCCGCGCCGACGAGCGACCAGCGGTCCGCCCACGTGACGCGCCCGCGCGCGAGCACGAAGGGCCGCGAGGCCAAGGCCGCCCGGCCGATGCCGCGCCCGCAGCCGCAGCACGTCGATCCCGAGGTGCACGCGGAGAACGTCGCCGCGACCGTGTGGCTCCACCGCGAGCTCCCGGACCCGACGCCGCCGTCGCTCCGCCTCGCCCCGACCACGGCCTCCCGCCTGCACGCGGCCGCCAAGAGCACGGGCCTCGACTGGGCCTACCTCCTCGCGGTCGTCCGCGCCGACGGCGCGCAGTCGGCGGCCCCCACGCGCGGGACGACGTTCGCGGAGACCGCACGCCGGCTCGCCGGCCTGCGTGACGGCGCCACCCGCTGGGACGCGGCGCTCGCGTTCACGGGCCGGACGGCCGCGGCCGACCGGGCCGTCGCGCTCGCCCGCTACTACCGGGCCGTCGGCCTGCAGACGCTCGTCGACGGGCTCCTCGCCCGCCAGGACGCGCTCGAGGAGAAGGTGCTCTCAGACGACCGCGTCCAGCTCTACGCCGGCGGCCGCGAGGACGTCGAGGCCGGGCGGATCAACGTCCGCGTGCTCGCGCTCGTCGAGTACCTCGCCGAGTCGTACGGCCAGGTGACCGTGTCGAGCCTCTTCTCCGGCCACCGCGTGTACTCGCGGCCCGGTGTCGTCTCGGCGCACACGTACGGCCAGGCGGTCGACATCGCCGCGCTCGCGAACCTGCCGATCGCGGGCAACCAGCAGCCGGGCGGGCTCACCGAGCGCGCCGTGCGCGACGTGCTCCTGCTGCCGGCCGAGATGCGGCCGCGCCAGGTGATCTCGCTCCTCGGCCTGGGCGGGCCGTCGTTCCCGCTCGCCGACCATGGCGACCACATCCACGTGGGGTTCTGATCGGGTGGCGAAGCAGCACGAGCTGAGGCGCACGGACGGGCGCGTGATCTGCGAGCGGTGCACGCTCGCGGATCACGCCCCGTCGCGCCTCAAGGGCCTGCTGGGGCGGGACTCCCTTCCGAGTGGGGAGGGGATCCTGCTCCGGCCGGCCGGCTCGGTGCACACCTGGCTGATGCGGTTCCCGATCGACGTCGTCTTCCTCGACCGGGAGCTGACCGTGCTCGACGTCGTCCCGGACCTCGCCCCGTGGCGGGCGGCCGGGAAGCGCGGCGCGAAGGCCGTGCTCGAGCTCCCCGCCGGCGAGGCCGCCCGGCGCGGCCTCGAGCCCGGCGACCGGCTCGAGCTCGCCGCCGCTAATAGACTAGGCGCCGAGCTCGGCGAGGGCGCCGTCGGCGCCCGGCTCGTAGCAGCCCGAGCAGCGCGCCTCGTACGAGTCGAGCGCGCCGACCTGGATCGTCGGCCCCGTGAACGGCGCCGGCCGCCCGTCGACGAGCCGCTGCGTCCGCGTCGCGGGCCCGCCGCAGCGATGACAGACGGCCTGGAGCTTGTCCACGAGCTCGGCGTGGCAGAGCAGCCGCGCCATTGCGGGGAAGGGCTCGCCCCGGAAGTCGCAGTCGAGCCCGGAGACGACGACCCGCCGGCCGCGGTCGCGGAGCTCGAGCACGACGTCGATGATTGCCTCCGCGTCGAAGAAGTGCAGCTCGTCGAGCCCGATCACGTCGTAGCCGTCGGCGAGCCGCAGCACCTCGTCCGCCTCGGCGCACACGGCGCGGATCCGATCGCCGGCATGGCTGACGACGTGCGCGACGTCGTAGCGGTCGTCGAAACCGGCCTTGACGACGAGCACGCGCTGGCCGGCGATCTCCGCACGACGGAGGCGGCGGATGAGCTCCTCGCTCTTGCCGCTGTACATCGGGCCGCAGACGACTTCGAGCCAGCCGCCGCGGTGGGGAGGCATCCGGAGCACGGCGCGGGACCCTAGCGCCGCATCTCGGACGAACTAGAGGCTGTCGCCGATCACACGCTCGGCGAGCGAGCGCAGGATCTTGACGCCGATTGCCGGCTGCTCCTCGAGCAGCGCGCGGAAGGACTGCTCGGTGATGACGAGCGCGTTGATCTGCCGTGGTCGCGGTCACGGTCGCGGTCCGCGGCTTGCGGGAGACGAGCGCGATCTCGCCGAAGAAGTCGCCGGGCCCGAGCGTCCGCACCTTCTTGCCCTTGCGGCGCACCTCGGCGGTGCCCTCGACGAGCACGAAGAACTCGTGGCCCGGGGGCGCCCTCGCGCGTCAGGTTCTTCCCCTTGCGGATGTCGATCTCGTCGGTGATCGAGGCGATCTTGCGGAGGTCGGACTTCGACGCGGCCCAGAACAGGGGCACGTGGGCGATCGCGTCGACCTTCGAATCCTGGCGGGCCCGCACTCGCGCGATCCTAAAGCCGCGAGCCCGGGGCGTCTACACCTCGCGGTACCGCGCCTGCACGAGGCAGAAGGCGCCGTAGGCGAGAAGGCCCGCCCCGACGGCGAACAGCAGTGCCGGTCCGTACGGCGCCTCGGCCAGTGTCAGCAGCGCTCCGTCGACGCCCTTTGCCTCGCTCGGGTCGTACTGCCACGCCGCGCGGACGAGGAAGATCCCGACGAGACCGAAGACGACGGCGCGGGCGGCGTGGCCGGCGACGCCGAGCACGATCACCCAGCCGCGCACCTTCGGCGAGACCTCGTGCTCGCGCAGGTGCTTGCGGAAATCCTTCGTCAGCGACCGGTAGCCGTTGTAGACGCCGGCGCCCAGGATCCCGAGTCCGATCGCGCCGACGAGCCAGCGGCCGAGCGGGAGGTCGAACACCGACGCCGCCTCCTGCTGCTCGTCCCCGCCGGAGCTGCCGAGGCCGGCGACGAGCGCGAACGCCGAGAAGGCGAAGAAGCCGTAGAGCCCCGCGCGGGCGAGGTAGCTCAGGCGCTTGGCCAGGCCCTTCGCGTCGGTGCCGTCGTCCTCGGTGTCGAAGAGCGCCTGCGTCAGCCGCCAGAGCGCGTACCCGGCGAGGCCGGTCGCCGAGCGCGAGCAGGAGCAGTTCGCCGAACGGCTGCTGGGCGACCATGCGCAGCGCGCCCTGCCGGTCCTCGGGCTCCTCCTCGAGTCCGAGCGGCACCTGGATCGCGATCAGGCCGATGAGGCCGTAGATCACGCCCTTGGCGACGTAGCCCGCGCGGCCGGCGCGCTCGACCCATCTGCTCTCGGCGACCTCGGTCACGCGGGCCTTGTCTCCCGACGCGCGCGAAAGTACGCCTGAGCTACGGGATGCGGTTGAACCAGAGGGCCGAGAGCGCGGCGCCGAGCAGCAGGAGAACCCCGCCGGCGGCCGTGAACGCGACGGTCAGCTCGCGCTGCCGCTCGTCGTAGCCGACGCGCGTGGCGACCTCCTCGTAGACGCTGCGGAGCTGCTCCTCGGTCGGGGCCTCGTAGGTCTTCCCGCCCGTGGTCTCCGCGATCGTCCGCAGCGTCGCCTTGTCGGGCGGCACGGGGACGATGTGCGTCTGGCCGAACTCGTCGGTGATCTCGACCGTTCCGGAGTCCGTCCCGAGCGCCACGGTGTAGACGGGGATGCCCGCCTCCTTCGCGCGCTCCGCGGCGTTGATCGGGTCGCGACCGGTCGTGCTCGCGCCGTCGGAGAGGACGATGACGGCGAACGGCGGCCCGTTCTCCTTCGACGTCTTCGCGTTCCCCGTGGCCGCGTGGCCCATCGTCAGCGCCTGGTCGATCGCCTCGCCGAGCGCGGTCCCGCCCTCGGGGCGGATGTTGTCGATCGCGTCGAGCACGGCGTCCTTGTCGGCGAGGACGGGGGAGATCGTCGCGGCGTACTGCGCGAACCCGACGACGCCGACGCGCGACTGGTCGGGGAGCGACTCGAGCAGCGTCCGCGCCGCCGCGCGGGCGGCCTCGAGCCGCGTCGGCTCGATGTCGTCGGCGGTCATCGACGCGGAGGTGTCCATCGCGAGGACGAGCGTCGCCTGGCGCTTCGGCACCTTGATCGCCGCCTGCGGCCGCGCCACGCCGAGCACGAGCGCCGTCAGCGCCAGCAGGGCGAGCAGCGCGGGCAGGTGCCGGCGCCAGCCCGGGCGCTTCGGGGCGACGTTCGCGAGCAGGTCGAGGTTGGTGAAGCGGACGGTGTACTTGTCGCGCCGGCGCTGCAGCAGGAGGTACGCGAGGAGCGCGAGCGGCACGAGCACGAGCCCCAGCAGGGCGGCCGGCCAGAGGAAGGTCAGGTCGCTCACCGTCGGCCTCCGCGGGTGCGGAGCGCGCCGACGAGGGAGCGCAGCCAGTCGCCCTCCGTGGAGAGGACGATGTGGTCGACGCCGGCCGAGCGGAGGCGGCGCTCGAGCCCGGCCCGCTCGTCGGCGGCCGCGGCGGCGAAGCGCTCGCGCAGCCGGCGGCTGCGCGTGTCGACACGCAGCCGCTGCCCGGTCTCCGGGTCGACGAGGGAGAGGTGGCCGACGTTCGGGAGCTCCTGCTCGCGCGGGTCGCGGATCTCGACCGCGAGCACCTCGTGGCGCGCCGCGAGGTCACGCAGGGGCGCGGCCCAGTCGTCGGGGCCGCGGAAGTCGCCGACGATGGCGACGAGCCCGCGGCGCTGGGCCGCTGCGGCGGCCCGAGCGAGGGCGGGGCCGAGCGGGGTGACGCCCGTCCCCTCCTCGTCGGGGGCCGTCCGCAGCTGAAGCAGCGTCGTCAGCAGCGCCTCACGCCCGCGCCGAGGGGGGAGGAGCGCGGGCGAGGAGCCGCCGAAGGTGACGACGCCGAGGCGGTTGCCCCTGCGCGTGGCCAGGTAGCCGAGCGCGAGGGCGACCCCCTCCGCGACGTCTGCCTTCCGCCGGTCTGCGGTGCCGAACGACATCGAGGGAGACACGTCGAGGACGAGCCAGGCGACGAGCGACCGCTCCGCCACGTGGACGCGGACGTGCGGCTCGCCGGTGCGGGCGGTGACGTTCCAGTCGATCGCGCGGACGTCGTCGCCGGGCTGGTACGGCCGCACCTGGAACAGCTCCGTCCCGTCGCCGAGCGCGGACGAGCGCGCCTCACCCGGGAGCAGACCCTCGACGCGCCGCCGCACGATCACGTCGAGGGCCCGCAGGAGGCGCTCCGGGACTGGGCCTGGCCCGGGCCGCGCGGCGGACCGCGGCGGCGCGAGCTGCGCGAGGCCGCTACTCACGCAACCTCGATCCGGGCCAGATCGATCTGCGGCACGGGCACCGAGGAGAGCACCGCGTCGATCACGTGGTCGGCGGTGACGCCCTCGGCGAGCGCCGCGTAGGTGAGGACGAGCCGGTGCCGCAGCGCGTCCTTCGCCATCTCCTGCACGTCCTGCGGAAGGACGTACGCCCGGCCGCGGATGAGCGCGAGCGCGCGCGCCGAATGGACGAGTGCGATCGGGCCGCGGGGGGAGGCGCCGAAGGCGACGTACGGGGCGAGGTCGCCGTGCTCGTAGTCGCCGAGGCTCCGCGTCGCGGTCGCCAGCGACACCGCATATCGCTGCACGACCGGGTCGACGTAGACCTCGCGCGTCTCGGCCTGGAGCCGCCGCAGCTCGTCGATCCCGAGCACGGGCTCGAGGGCGGGCGCCGCGGCGAGCGAGCGCTCGACGACGGTCACCTCCTCGCCGAAGGCCGGGTAGTCGACGACGACCTTGAGCAGGAAGCGGTCGAGCTGGGCCTCGGGCAGCGGGTACGTGCCCTCGGACTCGATCGGGTTCTCCGTCGCGAGGACGAGGAACGGGTCGGGGACGGGATGCGTCTCGCCGCCGATCGTGACCTGGTGCTCCTGCATCACCTCGAGCAGCGCCGACTGCACCTTCGCCGGCGCGCGGTTGATCTCGTCCGCGAGCAGGAAGTTGCAGAAGACCGGCCCGAGCTCGACGCCGAAGGTCGCCGTCCTTGGGGCGGAGGACCCGCGTCCCGACGAGGTCGGAGGGGACGAGGTCGGGCGTGAACTGGATCCGGCGGAACGAGCCGCCGAGCACCTGCGCCGTCGTCTTGATCGTGAGGGTCTTGGCGAGGCCCGGCACGCCCTCGATCAGCAGGTGGCCGCCGGCGAGCAGGGACACGAGCACGCGCTCGAGCATCCGGTCCTGGCCGGCGATGACGCGCTTGATCTCGAACAGGGCGGCTTCGAGGCGCTCCTGGGCGAGGCGGGGGCCCTCCACGGGGCGAAGACGGCGGTCGGTCACATCGGCTCCTTCGGGTCGCTCGGTGCCCGCAAGTTGAGCCGGTCAAGCTGAGAGCCGCCTGAGACGGGAGTTAAGCCTTCGTTTCGGGGCGCGGCGGCGTGTCGTCGCCGGCTACGTCGCCGGCGTCGGGGACTTCGTGGCCTTCGGCTGATCGACGGCGAGGCGCGTACCCGTGGCCGGGTCGAAGTAGTGGAACCCGGTCGGGTCGACCGCGAGCCGGATCGTCGCGGCCCGGCGCCGCCTCGCTGCGCGGGTCGACGCGGGCCGTGAAGACGGTCCCGGCCGCGGCGAGGAGCACCGCGTCCTCGTCCTCGCGCGCCTCGCGGAGCTCCTCGGCGTCCACGCGCGGCGCGTCGACCGTGAAGAGCACGTGCGCGTCGGCGCCGAGGTCCTCGAGCACGGCGACCTCCGCGTCGAGCTGCGGCAGCGACGGATCGGCGAAGGCGGCGTCCTCGAAGCTCTCCGGCCGGATCCCGAGGATGACCTCGCCCTCGGGCACCGGCACGTCGATCGGGATCCGGTGGCCGCCGAACGCGACCCGGCCGTCCTCGACCCGCGCCTCGACGAGGTTCATCGCGGGGGAGCCGATGAAGGCGGCGACGAAGAGGTTCTTCGGCCGGTGGTAGAGGGCCTGGGGCGCGTCCACCTGCTGGATGCGGCCGTCGCGCATGACGGCCACGCGCTGGCCGAGCGTCATCGCCTCGACCTGGTCGTGCGTCACGTACACGGTCGTCGCGCCGAGGCGGGCGTGGAGGCTCGCGAGCTCGGCCCGCATCGACACGCGCAGCTTCGCGTCGAGGTTCGAGAGCGGCTCGTCCATGAGGAACGCGGCCGGCTCGCGCACGACCGCGCGGCCCATCGCGACGCGCTGCCGCTGCCCGCCCGAGAGCTGGCCGGGCCGCCGGTCGAGCAGCTCCTCGAGGCGCAGCACCTTCGCGACCTCGTCCACCCGGCGCGCGGCCTCGGCCTTCGGCGTCTTCCGCACCTTGAGCCCGTAGCCGAGGTTCTGGCGGACGGTCATGTGCGGGTAGAGCGCGTAGCTCTGGAACACCATCGCGAGGTCCCGGTCGCGCGGCGCCGCGTCGGTGACGTCCTTGCCGCCGATCGCGATCGTCCCCGCCGTCGTCTCCTCGAGCCCGGCGATGAGGCGCAGCAGCGTCGACTTGCCGCAGCCGGACGGGCCGACGAGGACGAGGAACTCCCCGTCCGCGACGTGCAGGCTGACCTCGTCGACGGCGCGGACGCCGCCGCGGAACTCCTTCACGACGCGGTCGACGACGATCTCGCCCATTACGCAGCGCACGCGCTCCTTGCCGGCGACCACGACCCGGCGGAGCTCGAGCGAGTCGTCGAGCACGAGGACGTCGGCGCGCGAGCCGGGGGCGATCGTCGCCGAGGTCCTCACGGCCGAGCACCCGCGCCGGCACGGCCGACGCGGCCGACAGCGCCTCCGCCGGGGAGACGCCGAGCGCGCACAGGTTCCGCACGGCGTCGAGCATCGTCGCCGAGCTGCCGGCGAGGACGCCGTCGGCGCGCCGCGCGACGCCGCCGTCGACGCTGACCTCGCCGTCGCCGAGGAAGTAGCTCCCGTCGCCGGCGCCGGCCGCGGCGATCGCGTCCGTGACGAGCGCGATCCGGCCGGCGGCGGCCGCCCAGGCGACCCGCGCGGTCTCGGGCGCGACGTGGTTCCCGTCGAGGATCAGCTGCACGACCACCTCCGGCCGCGCGAGCGCGGCGCCGACGACGCCGGGATCGCGGTGGCGGAACGGCCGCATCGCGTTGAAGAGGTGCGTCACCGTGGTCGCGCCCGCGCGGAAGGCGGCCGCCGCCTCCTCCGCGGTCGCGTCCGTGTGGCCGAGCGAGACGGTGACGTCGCGCGAGCGGAGGAAGCGGACGAGGTCGAGCGCGCCCGGGAGCTCCGGCGCGAGGGTCATGTAGCGGCACGGGGCCGGCGTCGAGGAGCCGCGCGGCCAGGTCGAGGTCCGGGTCGCGGCGGTTCGTGCCGTCGTGGGCGCCGAGGCGCGCCGGCGACAGGAACGGGCCCTCGAGGTGGACGCCGAGGATCCGCGCCGCGCCGTTGCCGTTCGGCGGCACCTCGCCGATCGCGCGGACGAGGTCCTCCTCGGAGGCGGTGATCAGCGTCGGCTGGAACGCGGTCACGCCGGTCTCGAGCACCGCCTCGGCGGCGCGCCGGAACTCCGCCGCGTCGGCGCGCATGAAGTCCACGCCGGCGAAGCCGTTCACCTGCAGGTCGACGAACCCGGGCGCGGCGATCCCGCGGCCGCCGGCCGGGCAGCCCGACGGCCGCGACGACGCCGTCCGCGATCTCGACGTCGCCCGAGACGAGCGTCCCGTCGACGACCGCGGCCTCGACGCCGAGTCTCATGCCTCGAGCGCCCTTCGCACGACGCCGTCGGCCGCCGCGAGTCGGGCGCGCGCCTCGGTGGGGTCGAGGCCGAGACGCAGCGCCACGATCGCGGTCTTGGGCTCTCCGTCCGCGGCGTCGAGCGCGGACTCGGCCTCGGCGTCGTCGACGCCGGCGGCCAGCGCGACCGCGCGCTGCGCCCGGAGGCGGAGCTTCTCGTTGCTCGCGACGACGTCGACCATGAGGTTCCCGTAGGTGCGGCCGAGGCGGACCATTGCGCCGGTCGAGAGCGTGTTGAGGACGAGCTTCTGCGCCGTGCCGGCCTTCATCCGGGTCGAGCCGGCGATCACCTCCGGGCCGACGGGCACGACGACGGCGAGGTCGGCGGCCGCCTCGAGCGGCGTCGCCTCCGCGCACGTGACGGCGACGACGAAGGCGCCGGCCGCGTGTGCGGCTTCGGCGGCGGCGAGCGTGTACGGCGTCCGGCCGCTCGCCGAGAGCGCGACCACGACGTCGGCGTCGGAGACTTCCGCGGCGGCCAGGTCGGCGGCCCCGGCCGCGGCGTCGTCCTCCGCGGCCTCCTGCGCCTCGGCCTGCGCCCCTGCCCCGCCCGCGACGACCGCGACGACGCGGCCGGGCTCGAGCCCGAAGGTCGGCCCGCACTCCACGGCGTCGACGAGCGCGAGGCGACCGGACGAGCCCGCGCCGACGTAGACGAGCCGGCCGCCGGCCTCGAGTCGCGCCGCGACGGCGTCGACCGCGGCGGCGAGCGCCGGGGCGGCGGCGCGGACCGCGGGCGCCACGCGCGCGTCCTCGTCGTTGATCCGCTCGACGAGGTCGAGCGTCGAGAGCAGGTCGAGGTCGGCGAGCGCCGACGCGCGGCGCTCGGTGATGGGCTCGGCGCTCCTCATGGGCCGCGAGTCTAGTACCGGTTCCGTCTCAGCGCAACGAAGTGGTATTGACCAATCCGGGTGGCGTCGTCAGAATGGCGGCACCGATGGTCGCTCCCGCCCAGCGGATCACCAAGCAGAGCCAGACCCGCGATCAGGTCTTCGACCTGATCGAGCGCCTCGGCATCGGCAGCGCGATCCCGTCCGAGCGGCAGCTCAGCTCCGACCTCGGCGTCTCGCGTCTGACCGTCCGCGCCGCGCTCGACCAGCTCGTGCGCGAGGGCTACCTCGTGCGCCGGCGGGGAGCGGGCACCTTCGTCCGCGAGCCGAAGATCGCGCAGGAGCTGACCATGACCTCCTTCAGCGAGGACATGCGCCAGCGCGGCATGCGGCCCGGCTCGAGGACCCTCTCGCTCGAGACCGCACTCGCCGGCGCGTACCTCGGTCGCTGCCTCCACGTGTCGCCGTCGGAGCGGGTCGTGGTCGCCAAGCGGCTGCGCCTGGCCGACGACGAGTCGATGGCGATCGAGACGCTGCACGTGCCCGAGGCGATCGTCCCGGGGCTGACGCGGCGCGACTTCGACGACGCCTCCTTCTACGACCTGCTGACGAACCGGTACGGCGTCGAGATCGCCGGCGGCGTGCAGACGATCGAGCCCACCGTCACGAACGAGGAGGAGTCGGAGGCGCTCGACGTCCCGCTCCACTCGCCGGCGTTCCAGTTCGAGCGCACGACGCGTGCGACCGACGGCCGCATCGTCGAGTTCGTTCGCTCGATCTACCGCGGCGACCGGTACCGGCTCGTCAGCGAGCTCCGCCGCGACCGCGCCGCGCCGCCCCCCACGTTCGTCCCGCGCGAGCGGCAGCACTGATGGCCGCGGCGCCGGCGCCCGCGGTGGGGTCCGGGCGCGGCGCCGTTCTCCTCGAGGAGATCCGCGAGCAGCCCGAGGCGCTGCATCGTGTCTGCGACGGCGTCGACGCGTTTGCCTCGGTCGCGCGCCTGCTCGAGGGCCGCGACCTCGTCCGGCTCGTGGCGCACGGCTCGTCCGACAACGCCGCCTCGTACGGCGTGTACGCGCTCGGGATCCTCGCCGGGCCGAACGGCGATGCGCGACTCCATCTCGCTGTCGATCTACTACGGCGCGGACATCGACTTCCGCCGCTCGGCCGTCGTTGCGCTGTCGCAGTCGGGCCGGACGCCGGACGTGATCGAGTACGTCGAGCGCGCCCGCCGTCGCGGCGCGGTCACCATCGCGATCACGAACGAGGCGGAATCCGACCTCGCGGCCGCGGCGGACGCCGTCCTCCCGCTCGGCGTGGGGGTCGAGCGCGCCGTCGCGGCGACGAAGACCTACTCGGCGCAACTCGCAGCCCTGGCCCTGCTCGCGGCCGCGTCGGCCGGGCGGCTCGAGGAGGTCGCCGACGGGCATCCGCGCGACGGCCGACCTGCTCGCGGCGCTGCTGCCGGTGCTGGAGGCGCGGCTCTCCGAGATCGCGGTCTCGCTCGCGTTCGTGGGGCGCATGTTCGTCATCGGCCGCGGCCCCGAGTACGCGACCGCGCGCGAGATCTCGCTGAAGCTCCTGGAGACTTGCCGGATCGCCGCCGAGCCGCTGACGGCGACCGATCTCGTCCACGGCCCGGTCGCGGCGATCGACGGGCTCTTCCCCGTCTGGACGATCGCGGCCGACGACGAGAGCCTGCCGGCCGTCCGCGAGGCGACGGCGCAGGCACGCGCCGCGGGCGCGACCGTGATCGCGAGCGGCACCGCCGCCGCGGCGATCGAGGGCGCCGCGGTCGTGCTCCCCGTGCCGGCGCCGCCGCTGCCGCTGCTGACCCCGCTCCTCTCGGTCGCGCCGGGGCAGCTGCTCGCCTGGGCGCTCGCGCAGGCGAAGGGGCTCGACCCCGATCGCCCGGCCGGGCCTGGCGAAGGTCACGCTCGCGCGCTGACCTCTGGTCTGATCCACGTTCATCTCGTGAGCGCAAGCGGTTTGCGCGGGAAACCCTTGCGCAGTCCCGAATTCCGGCACCGGCACCAGTCCTTGACAGGACCGCAGCAGTGTGCGAGGCTCCCGGCGAAGTGAATTGGTCAATACCAATCGTCGGCTCTGCCGGCGCCCTTAGGAGGTCACAGTGAGAGTCCGTCTTCTCACAGCGGTCGTCGTCGCGACGCGCTCGCGATCGGCGCGGCGTCCGCCGCCGCCCGTCCGGCGGCGCCGGCGAAGAGCGCAGGCCGACCCGCTCACGGTCTGGCTGATGGGCGACGCCCAGGCGAACTGGCCGGAGGCCGTCGCTGCGGCGAACGCCGCGTTCAAGCAGCAGCACCCCGGCACGGACGTCAACGTCCAGTACCAGAGCTGGGGCGACTACAAGACGAAGTTCGAGGCCACGCTCGCAGGCGGGAGCGGCCCGGACGTGATCGAGTTCGGCAACACCGACGTCCCGAAGTACAGCGCCGCCGGCGCCCTCGCGCCGCTCACGCGCACGCAGTTCCCCAACTCGCGGACGTGGCTCTCCGGCCTCGCCGCGGCGGGCAGCTTCAACGGCACGCCTCTACGCCGTCCCGTACTACGCGGGCGCGCGCGCGGTCATCTACCGCACCGACCAGTACCGCGCGGCCGGGATCCGGAGCACCCCGAAGACGCTCGCCCAGTTCAACGCGGCCGGCCTGAAGCTGATGAAGCGCTACGGCGGCTCGAAGAACCCGACGTACTCGGCCGTCTACTTCCCCGGCCGCTACTGGTACGCGGCGATGTCGTTCGTCTACGACTAGGGCGGCCAGATCGCGACGTTCCGCAACGGCCGCTGGCAGGGCACGCTCAACTCGGGCAGGGCGCTCGCCGGCCTGACCGCGTGGCGGAACACCGCCCGCATCCTCTCCAAGGCGAACAAGACCGGCAACGAGGCGAACCCGCAGCAGGCGCTCGTCTTCGCCAAGGGCAGCGTCGGCTCGTTCATCGGCAACGGGTGGGAGTGGCCGTACGCGCTCGACCCGAAGGTCGGGAACCCGAGCCTCGACGGCAAGATCGGCGCCTACCCGATGCCGAGCCACATCAAGGGCCGGTACATGCCGACCTTCCTCGGCGGCTCGAACCTCGCCGTCCCGGTGACGAGCAAGCAGAAGGCGCTCGCCGCCGACTGGATCGCGGCGTTCACCAGCACGGCCAACATGACCCGGATGGCCACGGCCGGCGGCGTCATCCCGAACACGACCTCGCTGGCGCGGATCAACGCGTCGAAGCCGACCCTGGCGCCGTTCGCGGAGGCCGCGAAGTACAGCTGGTTCGTCCCGTCGACGCCGAACTGGGCGAACGTCGAGAGCGCCCAGGTGCTCCAGAACATGCTCAGCGCCATCCTTCGCAACCCGCGCCAGACGTCGACGTACGCGAAGCGCGCAAGCGACCAGATCACGCAGATCCTCAACTCGTAAGCTGGCGCTCGGCGTGAGCAACTTCCCCGCCGAGCCCGTTCTTCCCACCGTCGAGCCGGTCGCGAGGCCGGCTCGACGGCGTCGTCGTGCCGGCCGCGCGTCGGCGCCGTACCTGCTCGTGCTGCCGGCGCTCGTCGTGATCGTGGCCGTGCTCGGCTACCCGCTGTACCGCCTCTTCACGCTCTCGTTCCAGCAGTACGGGCTCGTCGAGCTGATCCAGCACCAGGGCGACGTGGATCGGCCTCGACAACTTCCAGGCGATCCTCCGCGACCGCCAGTTCTGGACGGTGCTGCTCCGGACGATCGCTGTTCACCGCCGTGACCGTCTCCCTGACGATGGTCCTCGGGACGCTGATCGCGCTCCTGCTCGCGCGGCTCGGCGCGTTCATGCGGCTGCTGATCACGACGGCGCTCGTGCTCGCGTGGGCGATGCCGCCGGTCGTCGCGGTCAACATCTGGAGCTGGATGGTCGACTACGAGTTCGGCGTCCTCAACTGGACGCTCGCCCGCATCGGCCTCGAGCGCTACGACCACCACGACTGGTTCGCGAACCCGTGGGAGGGCTTCGCCGTGATCACCGCGATCGTCGTCTGGGGCGCGATCCCGTTCGTCACGATCACGATCTACGCCGGCCTGACGCAGGTCTCGCGCGAGCTCGTCGAGGCGGCCGCGATCGACGGCGCCGGCCCCGTCCGCCGCTTCCGCGACATCACGCTTCCGATCCTGAAGCCGATCTTCGTCATCCTCGCGAGCCTCTCGGTGATCTGGAACTTCCAGGTCTTCACCCAGATCTGGATCATCCGCAACGCGCGGCCCGAGGAGGACTACTTCCTCATGAGCATCTACTCGTTCGTCGAGTCGTTCGGGAAGAGCGAGTACGGCCTACGGCTCCGCGATCGCGGTCGTCACCGTGCTGACGCTGATCGCGGTCACGTTCTTCTACATCCGGCAGATGGTGCGGATCGGGGAGCTCGAGTGAGGCCGCGCCGCGTGCTCCGCCGGGTCGCCCTCAACGCGACGGGTCTGTTCGTGTTCGTGGTCGTCGCGTTCCCGGTCTACTGGATGGTCGCCACCGCCGTTCAAGCAGGGCCAGGACGTGCTCTCGTACGAGCCCGTCTGGCTGCCGCGCGACCCGACGCTCGCGAGCTTCCGCGACGCGATCTCGCGGCCCTACTTCTGGTCCGGCGTCCGCAACAGCCTCATCGTCGTCGTGTCGGTCGTGGCCGTGTCGGTCGTGCTCGCGTTCCTCGCCGCGCTCGCGCTGGCGAAGTTCCGCTTCTACGGGCGGCGCCCGTTCATCGTCGTGATCTTCGCGGTGCAGATGGTGCCGCTGACGGCCCTGATCATCCCGCTCTACATCGCGCTCTCGAGCGTCGGCCAGGTGGACAAGCTGACGGGCGTGATCATCTCCTACGTCGCGCTCGTGCTCCCGTTCTGCGTGTGGACGCTGCGCGGCTTCATCGGCGGGATCCCGCGCGAGCTCGAGGAGGCGGCGATGGTCGACGGCTCGACGCGCTTCGGCGCCTTCCTCCGGATCCTGCTCCCGCTGGTCGGCCCCGGCCTCGTCGCGACCTCGATCTTCGCCTTCATCCAGGCCTGGAACGAGTACATCATCGCCTACGTGATGCTCTCCTCCCAGGAGAAGCAGACCGTCACGATCTGGCTCGCGAACTTCACGACGGGCACGCTCCGCGGGGTGGACTGGGGCACGCTGATGGCCTCGGCGACCCTCACGGCGCTGCCGGTCGTCTTCTTCTTCATCCTCGTGCATCGCCGGATCGCGTTCGGCCTCACCGCCGGCGCCGTCCGCGGGTGAGCACCTCGCTCTCCCGGCTCGCGGCCGCCTGCCTCGTCCCGAGCTTCGCCGGGCCGGAGCGCCCGGAGTGGCTGCGGCCGTGGCTCGAGGACGGGCCTCGGCGGCGTCTGCCTCTTCGCCACGAACGTCCGCGACCCGGAGCAGCTCGCGGCGCTGACGGCGTCGCTGCGGGAGGACGCGCCGCGGCTGCTCGTCGCGCTCGACGAGGAGGGCGGCGACGTGACGCGGCTCGAGGTCGCGCACGGCAGCTCGTTCCCGAGCGCGCTCGGCCTCGGCGTCGTCGACGACGTGGAGCTGACGGAGGCGGTCGCCGCCGCGATCGCGGCCGAGCTCGCTGCCGTCGGCGTGAACCTGAACCTGGCGCCGGTCGCCGACGTGAACACGAACCCGGACAACCCGGTGATCGGGATCCGCGCCGTTCGGCTCGGTGCCCGAGCTCGTCGCGCGCCACGTCGCGGCGTTCGTGCGCGGCACGCAGCGGGCCGGCGTCGCGGCCTGCGCCAAGCACTTCCCCGGCCACGGCGACACGCGGCAGGACTCGCACCACGAGCTGCCGGTCGTCGACGCGCCGGAGCTGGAGCCGTTCCGCGCCGCGGTCGAGGCGGGCGTGCGCGCCGTGATGACGGCGCACGTCGTCGTGCGCTCGCTCGGGCCGGAGCCGGCGACGGTGAGCCCGGCGGCGATGCGGCTGCTGCGCGACGAGCTCGGCTTCGACGGGCTCGTCGTCAGCGACGCGCTCGACATGCGCGCGGTCGCGGGCACGATCGGCGTCGAGGAGAGCGCCGTGCGGGCGCTCGCCGCGGGCGTCGACGCGCTCTGCCTCGGCCCCGCGGTCGGCCCGGAGGGCGTGGAGGCCGTCCGCGACGCGATCGTCGCGGCCGTCGAGTCCGGGCGCCTGACCGAGCAGCGTCTCGCCGAGGCCGCAGCGCGAGTCGAGGCTTAGTGGCTCAGAGCCACAAAGTCCGGTTCCGGATCGCAATCCCGCCATCGGCCTCGAGGCGGCGCGACGGGCCCTGCTCGTCCGCGGCGACGTGACCCGGGCGAGGCTCCGCGGGTGGTCGAGCTCCTCCCCGAGCCGTCGATGGCCGCCGGCGAGACCGGCGCGAGCTTCCTCCGCGAGCTGCAGGCCCGGCTCCCGGACGCGTCGGCGGACGGAAGCGGCCGCGTCCTCCTCGTCGTGCGCGACCTCGAGCGCCACCCGCGGCTGCGTCAGGCGGCGACGGCGGTCCTCGAGCGGCACCCGGACGCGATCGTCGTCGAGACCGGCGTGCCCGGCTGGGCGCCGCCCGGCGCGACCGCCGTCGTCGTCACGCACGGCGGCGGCCGCGCGAGCCTCGCCGCGGCCGCGGACGCGCTGGCTCAGGCGGCGAGCGCCGCGAGCTCGGCGAGCAGCCGGTCGACCTCGTCCGGCGTGTTGTAGTGGATGAACCCGACCCGGAGCGACCGGGGCGGGAGGCGGTCGACGAGGCCGAGGCAGTACCAGTTGTCGGCGTGCCAGACGCCGAGGCCGCGCTCGGCGAGCCGCTCGGCCGCGTCCTTCGCGTCGACGCCGTCGACGGTGAGCAGGAACGTCGGCACGCGGTCGTCCATCGTCGCCGGGCCGACGAGCCGGACGCGCTCGCCGAGGCCGGCGAGGAACCGCTCCCCGAGCTCGCGCTCGTACGTCCGGATCGGCTCCATCCCGCCGATCGAGTCGAGGTACGCGAGCGTCGCCGAGAACGCCGCGAGCAGCTCGTAGGGCGGCGTCCCGGTCTCGAACCGCCGTCCGACGGGGCTCGTCGCGGACGGACGCGCCTTGTACGGGCGCCAGCTCTCGGCCAGCTCGCGGCGCACGTGCGCGACGCCGAGGTGCGGCCCGCAGAACTTGTACGGCGAGCAGAGCAGGACGTCGCAGCCGAGCTCGCGGGCGTCGATCGGCTCGTGCGCGGCGTAGTGGACGGCGTCGATCCACGACAGCGCCCCGGCCTCCCGCGCGAGCGCGCAGATCCGCGCCGCGTCGGCGACGGTGCCGACGGCGTTCGAGGCCCAGGCGAACGCGACGATCCGCGTCCGCTCCGAGAGCTGCCGCTCGAGGTCGTCGACGTCGTAGGTGAAGTCGTCACGCGCCGCGACCGTGCGCACGACGAGCCCGCGGTCGGCGGCGAGCTCGACCCACGGCGCGACGCCGCCGTCGTGGTCGAGCGCGCTCACGAGGATCTCGTCGCCCTCCGCGGAGGTCGCGGCCGGCGACGCGGCTGAGCGCGAAGTTCAGCGTCGTCATGTTCTGCCCGAAGACGATCTCGTCGACCGACGAGCCGAGGAAGCGCGCGCCGTCCTCGCGCGCCCGCGCCAGGATCGCCTCGACGGCGCGGCTCGTCGCGTACGGCGCCCCGGTGTTCCCGCTCGCGTCGCGCACCGCGTCGGCCATGGCCTGCCCGACCTCGTCCGGCACCTGCGTCCCGCCGGGCGCGTCGAGGAACGCGAACGGCTGCCGCGAGCGCGGAGAACCGCGCGCGCACGCGATCGACGTCGAAGGCCGTGGCCGCCATGGGCACGACTCTAGAGACGCGAGACGACGTCCGCCCAGGCCCGGCTCCGCGGGTCGATCACGTCGAAGTGCCCGACGCCGGGGAGCTCGAGCAGCTCGGCGCCCGACGCCGCCGCGAACGCACGGCTGTAGTCGACCGGCACGCGGTCGTCCTCCGACCCGTGCACGAGCAGGGCCGGGACGGGGAGCGGGAGGAGACGCATCGGATCGGCCTGCGCGGGCGGGTCGGCGCCGGCGAGGTCGACGGCGGCGTTCGCGCCGATGCCCTCCCGCGCCGCGCGGGCGAGGTCGGTCACGCCGGCGAGCGACACGACGCGGGCCGCCTTCCCTGTCGCGGCCGCCCAGAGCGCGAGGTGCCCGCCCGCCGAGTGGCCGATCACGGTGCCGGCGCCGCACCGCTCGAGCGCGGCCGCGACGTCCGCGAGCATGTCCTCGAGGCCCGAGCGCCGGTACTCGACGTTCCAGCTCGTCCAGCCGCGCAGGGCCAGGTCGACGGCCAGCGCGCGCGTCGTCGAGCGCGTCCATTCGGGCCGCCAGAAGCCGCCGTGGAGCAGGATCGCGTTGCGCTCGCCGCCGCGCCGCACGTCCGCGACCTGGTCGGGATGCCCGCCGTACGCGACCGTCTCGCAGCCGGGATCGCGTGCCTCCGCCCATGCGTCCAGCTCGCCGAGGAACGCGTCGAGGCCCACGCGGCGATCGTACGAGGGCGTCGCTACATCCGCGCGCGCAGGTCGCGGATCTCCTCGATGACCGCCCACAGCTCGGGGGCGCTCGCCTGCGTGTCGGCGAGCTGGGCGAGCTTCGCGTGGAGCCGCGCCAGCTCGGCCTTCGGATCGTCGTCGGGCTCGGTGCCGCGCGACGGTTCCGGCCAGCCGTGATGGTTCAGGGATCTCACCTCCGCAGGGGAAGACCCGGCCGCGCGGGAAAACTTGCGCCGCGCCTGCGAACATGTGTTCGTGGGAGCTGCCGGCACCCCTCGCGCGCGGTTCCAGCGCGCCGTCGAGCGGAGGAACCTCCCGCTGGCCGAGGCTGCGGCGCACGAGCTCGGGCGGCTCGCCCTCGGGGACGCGCTCTGCCTGCTCGCTCCTCATCGCCGAGAAGGCGCCCGAGAAGTTCGAGCGCGCCGCGGTCCGCTGGGTCGGCCGCTTCGCCGTCGAGACGAGCGGCGTCCGCGTCCCCGACCTCCAGCTCCTGCTCGGTGCGGTGGCGGGGCTCCGCGAGCCGGCGCCGCGCGTCTCGCTCGAGACGATCGCGACCGTGGCGGACCGCTTCCGCGTCGGCTCGGTCGCGACGACGGCGCGCCGGCTCGCGCGCTGAGTGGATACTTGTCGCGATGGCCACGAGCGACGACGACCAGCGCTCCGGGCTCGCCAACGCCGCCGGGCGCGCCGCCTTCTTCCCGGCGCGGGCGGCGGCGCGCGCCTGGCGCGGGCCGATCGAGGAGGCGGTCGACGAGGTCCTGTCGGCGCCGGAGCTCGCGCGCGTCCTCGACCGAGCCCTCGCCGGCTCGCTGCCCGAGGAGGTGGCGCGCTCGCTCGTGCGCCACCGCGTGCTCGAGCGGATCGGGGCGGAGCTCGCGCAGAGCGGCGAGATCGAGCGCCTCGTCGTCGCCGCCCTGGCGAGCCCGCAGACGGGCGAGCTCACCGACAGGGTGCTCGCGAGCGACGAGATGCAGCGCGCGCTCAACCATGTCGCCTCGAGCCCCGAGCTCCGCGACGCGATCCAGCGCCAGACGACCGGGTTGGCGGAGGATGTCGTCGGCGGCGTTCGCGCGTCCGCCGTGCGATTCGACGACCGGGTCGAGGAGCGCTTGCACCGTCCGGCGCGACCCGGACGTCCGCGAGGCCGGGATCGCGACGCGCGGGATCGCCCTCGCGACCGACGCCGCCCTCACGCTCGTGATCTACATGGCGGTCGTCGGGATGGCGTCGCTCGTGGCGTCGCTGGTCGGGAGCCTCCGGCCGGAGTGGCTGGCGGCGACTCCTCCTCACGTCCGCCTGGATGCTCGTCACGGGCACGTACTTCGTTCTCTTCTGGAGCAGCGCCGGACAGACCCCGGGCATGCGCCTGCTGCGGGTGCGGGTCCGCGGGCTCGACGGCAGGCGCGCTCTCGATCGGTCGATCGCTCGTCCGACTGGTCGGGCTACTCCTCTCGATCGTGCCGCTGGGCGCGGGGTTCATCCCGGTGCTCTTCACCGAGCGGCGACGCGGATTGGCGGACTTCCTCGCGGGTACGGTGGTCGTCTACGACGAGGCGCGACGAGTTCCCTGACGCGAAAGGAGCGGCGATGGCGACGAAGGCGGACTTCACCGAGGAGGAGTGGGAGACCCTGCGCAAGGGCGTGTCCGGCGCGGGCGTGCTCGTCTCGCTGAGCGACCGCGACTTCACCGACACCTTCGGCGAGGCGGGGGCGCTCGCGAAGTACCTCACGGCGCAGCGCCAGCAGGGCGCGACGGAGCTCGTGCGGGAGCTCTCGGAGGGCCGTCCGCCCGGGTTCGGCTTCACCGCGTCGCCGCAGGAGGTCGAGACGGAGACGCTCGCGGCGTTGCGCTCGGCGAAGACGATCCTCGCGGAGAAGTCGCCCGACGAGGCGGACTCCTACGCGCAGCACGTCCTCGGCGTCGTCGACGCGGTCGCCGAGGCGAAGGGCGGCGTCTCGGCCGAGGAGTCGGCCGCGATCGAGAGGATCAAGGAGACGCTGGGCGCCTGAGCGCATCGCGGAGCGCCAGGCGGAGCTCGCGCGTGAGCGCGAGGTACTCCTCGGGGTCCCGGTCGAGGTGCGGCGACACGACGCGACGTACGCCGCCTTCACTGCGGGCCAGCCGCGATCCGCGAGCCGTCGGCCCTTCGCCGTGAGCACGAGGTGGTACGAACGCCCGTCGGCCGGGTTCGGCGCCTTGCGCACGTCGCCGCGCTCGACGAGCCGGCGGACGTAGTCCCGGACCGTCGTCGGCGGCATCCCCGTCTCCGCGGCGAGCCGGCCGGGGGTCACCGGCTCGAGCTGTCGCACCCAGCCGAGGAAGGAGAACAGCGTCGCGGGCACGCCGACGGCGCGCAGCTCCGCCGTGACGAGCAGCTCGACCAGGGTGCCGACGGTGTAGGCCTCCTGCAGGAGCGCGGCGTTCCGGTCGAGATCCTCCACCGCGCGATCATACGATTCGAACCGGTGCGAGTTCGTCGGTAAACTACCGCGAGTTCGTCGCTAGTTCGAGGAGGCACCGATGCAGTGGTCGGTTCGTCTCGCGCTCGTCCCGGTGGCGCTCGCAGTCGTCGCGACGGCCGCCGCCCGGCCCCAGCCGCGCCTCGTCCTGCCCTACGACCTCGCCGTGCGCGGCGGATCGGTCTATGTCGCCGACGGCCTGCGCCACCAGATCCTGCGCTACGACCTCGCGACGCGGCGGATGAGCCGTCGTCGCGGGAACCGGCCGCACGGGAACGTCGGGCGACGGCGGCCCTGCCCGCCGCGCGCGGCTCACGGAACCGACAGAGCTGGTCTTCGACCGCGCCGGCAACCTCTACTTCAGCGACGTCAACCAGGGTCGCGTCCGCCGGATCGATCGCCGGGGCGTGATCACCACCGTCGCACGCGTCCCCGCTGCGGCAGGCCTCTCCGTCGACCCGGCCGGCCGGTACCTCGCGATCGCGTCGATCGAGGGCTGGGTCTACCGGCTGCCGCTCCCCTCGGGGCGCCTGGAGCGACTGGCCGGCGACGGCACCGACGCCTCGACGGGCGACGGCGGCCCAGCCGTGGCCGCGAAGGTCAACGGCCCGCACGACGTCAGCTACGACGCGCGGGGCAACCTGCTCGTGACCGATTTCTCCGGCGTGCGGGTGATCGATCCCGGCGGCCGCATCGACACGCTCTTCCGCCGTCCGACGTTCAAGGTCGTCCCGGCCGTGGACGGCACCTTCTACCTCCTGGCCGGGAACCCGAACGGCGGCACGGTCACGCAGGTCGAGC
>CAVTFO010000011.1:0-107542 GCA_963733995.1 uncultured Thermoleophilia bacterium | reverse complement strand
CTCTCGAACGTGCTCGAGCACGTCGAGGACCGGCCCGGGCTCCTGCGCGAGCTCGTCGCCTCGGCGCAGCCGCGGGTCGTGCTCATCCGCGTGCCCGTGCTCGCCCGGGACTGGACGGTGCCGCTGCGCCGGGAGCTGGGGATGGACTACTTCAGCGACCCGGGCCACTTCGTCGAGTACGACGAGGCCGGGCTGCGCGACGAGGTCGAGGCCGCCGGGCTGCGCGTGACCGAGCTGCGGCTCGTCTGGGGCGAGATCTGGGCGGCGGCGGAGCCGGCGTGATCGCGAAGGCGGGACGCTGGGGCCGTGCCGGCGTGCGCTGGGCGCGCCTGCTCGCGGACGTCCGGCCCGACCCGGGCCTGCGCGTCTCGTACGGCTGGGACCGCGTCCCGGCGCCGGGCGAGCCCGCGACCGGCGGCACGGCGAAGCTGCAGAAGCTCGCCGAGCGCTGGCCGAACCGGCCGGCCGACTTCACGCTGCTCTACCTCGCCTCGCCGCACTTCCCGCGCGACCTCGGGCCGCTGCTGCGGATCGCGCGGCGGCGCAAGGCCGCCGTCGTCGTCAACCAGGACGGCGTCGCCTACCCGGGCTGGGCGGGCGACCGCGTCGAGGAGCTGAACCGGCCGCTGCGCCGCGCGCTCGCCGCCGCCGACCACGTCCTCTACCAGAGCGCCTTCTGCAAGCGCTCCGCGGACGAGTTCCTCGGCGAGCCGCGCGGCGAGTGGGAGATCCTCCACAACGCCGTCGACGTCGAGCGCTTCGCGCCCGGGGCGCCGCCCGACGGGCCGCCGGTGCTCCTGCTCGGCGGCGACCAGACGCAGGCCTATCGGCTCGAGCTCGCGGTCGCGACGCTGCGCGCCGTGAGGGCGTCGCACCCGGACGCGCGCCTGCTGGTCACCGGGCCGGCTCGTGAGCGGGGTCGCGCTGGAGGAGGGCGTCGAGCTCGTCGGGCGCTACTCGCAGCGCGAGGCGCCGGACGTCTTCCGCCGCGCGCACCTGCTCCTGCACACGAAGGTGAACGACCCGTGCCCGACGGTCGTGCTCGAGGCGATGGCGTGCGGGCTGCCGGTCGTCCACCCGGCCAGCGGCGGCACCGTCGAGCTCGTCGGCGAGGGCGGCATCGGCGTCCCGCACGACGACTCGTTCGAGCGCGACTCGCCGCCGAGCGCCGAGGCGCTCGCCGAGGCCGTGCTCGCCGTCCTGGCGGAGCGCGAGCGCTACGCCGAGGCGGCGCGCCGCCGCGCGGTCGAGCGGTTCGCGCTCGAGCCGTGGCTCGAGCGGCACGCCGAGCTGTTCGCGACGCTCACTTCGAGCTGAGCCCGAGCAGGCGGCCGCGCAGCGTGGCGGCGTGGAAGCCCGCGCGCGCCCGGTCGCGCCGAGCGAGCGCGAGCAGCGCGCCGCCCGCGGGCCGGACGAGCATCCGCGCCTTCGTGCCGAGCCCGTAGCCGTGCCGCCGCAGCAGGTAGCCGACGCTCGCCCCGTCGCGCCGGCCGACGGCCTCGAGCGACGCCGCGTCGAAGTCCTTCTCCTCGTGCCAGACGACGACCGCCGGGTCGTACTCGATCCGCCCGCCGGCGTCGACGGCCCGGATCAGGAAGTCGATCTCCTCGCCCGACGACCACGGCGTGCCCGGCGCCGAGCCCGAGCGACTCGTCGAAGCGGCCGACGCGCTCCACCAGCTCGCGCCGCAGGAAGATCCCGTACGAGATCCCGCGGTTCCAGACGTTGTCGCGCGTGACCGGCCCGGCGTCCGCGGCCCACGACGGCGAGGCGCGGCCGCCGCGGCTCTCGGAGCGGACGCTCAGCCCGTCGAGGCCCGCGAGCCGCGCGCGGCGACGCGCTCCAGCAGGTCGTCCGGGTACTCGCAGTCGTCGTCGGGGAACGCGACCACGTCCGCCTCGAGCCGCGGCAGCGCCTCGTTCCGCGCGCGGGAGAGGCCGCGCGGCGAGCGCAGCCGCACCAGATCGAGCGCTCCGTGGTCGCGCGAGCACCGCGTCGAGCCGGTCGTCCTCGTTCTGGTCGACGAGCAGGACGCGGAAGCGCGCGGTGCGTCTGGCGCTCGAGCGAGGCGAGCAGGCGGCGCAGCGGCTCGACGCGGTCGACGGTCGCGACGACGAGGTCGAAGGTCGGCGGGCCGGCCATCGGCGGGAGGCTATCGTCGCCCCTCGTGCCCCTCGTCTCGGTGTTGCTGGCCGTGCGCGACGGCGCCGCGTTCCTCCGCGAGGCGGTGGCGAGCGTGCTGCTTCCAGTCGCTGCAGGACCTCGAGCTGGTGGTCGTCGACGACGCCTCGACCGACGCCACCGCCGACGTGCTCGCGTCGTTCGACGACCCGCGGCTCGTCGTGCTCCGCAACGAGGAGGGGCACGGCCTCGCGCGCTCGCTCAACCTCGCGCTCGACCGCGCGCAGGGCGACTGGGTGGCGCGGCTCGACGCGGACGACGTCGCCCTGCCGCTCCGGCTCGAGCGGCAGCTCGACGCAGGCGCGCGCGGACGGGCTCGGCGATCGTCGGCAGCGCGATCCTCGAGCTCGACGCCGTCGGCAGCCCCGGCCGCTTCCACCCGATGCCGCGGACGCCGCACGAGGTGCGCTGGCACGGGCTCTTCAGCTCGCCGTTCTTCCACCCGAGCGTGCTCGTCGACCGGCGGCTGCTCGAGCGGCACGAGCTCCGCTACGACGTCGCAGTACGCCGAGAGCGAGGACTACGACCTGTGGATGCGGCTGCTCCGGCACGCCGAGGGCGCGAACATCGGCGGAGCCGCTCGTCCTCTACCGCGTCCACGAGCGGCAGGCGACGAAGCGGCGGCGCGACGTGCAGCGCGACTTCCAGCGGGAGGTGGCGCTGCGCGAGATCGCGGCGGTCGCGCCGGAGCTCTCGCCCGAGGAGGCCGAGGGCGCCTGGCTGCTCGGGAGCGGCGAGGGCGCCGGGGAGCGCCGAGGCGTTCGAGCGCTGCTGCGAGGCCTTCGAGTCGCGCGCCACGGCCGCGGCGACGAGGTGCGCGAGGCGGCGGCGCGCACGCTCGCGCGGGCCGGCGAGCGGAAGCGCGCGCTGGCGCTCGTGCCGACGCTGCCGACGGACGTCGCGCTGCCCGCGCGCGCCGGGCCGCGCTCGCGCGGGAGGCGCGCCGCGACGCGCGCGAGGCGCTGCGGGAGCTCGACCCGTCGACCCCGGAGCGCGTCCGCGTCACCTACGTCGCGCCCGAGCCGACGCCGTTCCGCTCGATCATGTTCGACCGCATCGCGCAGCGGCCGGAGCTCGACTTCCGCGTCGTCTACTCCGGCCACACGATCTTCTGCCGCTGGTGGACGATCGTCCCGGAGCACCGCGCCGCGTTCATGGACGGCCGGCGGATCCCGGGCGTGCGGGACGTCTTCCGCCACGACTACCCGATCACGACGCGGATCGTGCGCGAGCTCGAGGACTCGCGGCCGGACGTCGTCGTCATCGCCGGCTGGAGCACGTTCGCGGCGCAGGCGTCGTTCGCGTGGTGCCGCGCCGCGCGGCGTCCCGTACGTGCTCGTGGTCGAGAGCAACGACGCCGACCCGCGGCCGGGCTGGCGCCGCGCGGTCAAGGGCGCCGTCGTGCCGCCGTTCGTCCGCGGCGCCGAGCGCGTGCTCGCGATCGGGACGCTCGCGCGCGAGTCGGTGCTCGCCCGCGGCGCCGATCCGGAGCGGGTGTCGTGGTTCGCGAACACGGTCGACGCGCCCTGGTTCCGCGAGGAGACGGAGCGGCTGCAGGAGCGGCGGGCCGAGCTGCGCGCGGCGATGGGCGCGACGCGACGAGGACGTGGTCGTGCTCTCGATCGCGCGGCTCGCGCCGGAGAAGGGGCTCGACACGCTCGTGCTCGCGGCGGCGACCGCGGCCGACCCGCGGCTCCTGCTCGTCCTCGCCGGCGACGGGCCGGAGCGCGAGCGGCTCGAGGAGCTCGCGCGCTCGGTCGGCGTGCGGCTGCGGATCGTCGAGAACGTCCCCTTCGAGCGCGTCGTCGAGCGCTACGTCGCCGCCGACGTGTTCGCGCTGCTCTCGACGCACGAGCCGTGGGGCGTGGTCGTCAACGAGGCGGCCGCGTGCGGGCTCCCGCTCGTCCTCACCGACCGCGTCGGCGCGCACGCCGACCTGCTCGTCCCGGGCGAGAACGGGATGCTCGTCGCGGCCGGCGACGTGCAGGCCGCCGGCGACGCGCTCCGCCGGCTCGCCGCCGACCCGGAGCTCCGCCGGCGCTACGGCGAGCGCTCGCTCGAGCTGATGCGCGGCTGGGGCTACGAGCCGAGCATCGAGAACTTCGTCGCGGCCGTGCGCGCCGCGGCGGCGCGGTAGATCGCCTCCTGCCGGTCGGCGACGCGCTCCCAGGCGTTGCGGCGCGCCGCCTCGAGCGCGCCCCGGCCGAGGCGCTCGCGCAGCGCGGCGTCGGTGAGCACGTCGCGGACGCCCGCCACGATCGCCTCCGGCTCGTAGGGCACGACGAGCGCCTCGCCCTCCTCGAACGAGCCGGCGACGCCGCAGCGGTCGGAGACGACGACCGCGGCGCCCGCCGCCGCGGCCTCGGCGGCCGCCATGCCGAAGCTCTCGCCCGCGGAGGCGAGCACGAACGCGTCGGCGGCGGCGTAGAGCTCCCACGGCGGGCCGTCGCTCGGCGGCAGCACGTGCAGGCGTCCCGCGAGCCCGGGCTCCCGTTCCGCTTCGCGCAGCTGCGCCGTCGCGCGGTGGCGGTCGTCGGGCCCGGCGATCACGACGTGCGCGTCGGGCGCGCGCCGCGCCGCCTCGACCAGGTGCTCGATCCCCTTGCCGTCGGCGATCCGGCCGACGTACAGCGCGAGCGGCGCGTCGTCGGGCACGCCGAGCCGCGCCCGCGCGGCCGCTCCGTCGAGCCCCGGCGGCGCCTCCGGGAAGCCGTTCCCGCGGACGACCACGCGCTCCGGGTCGAGCCCGAAGGCGACGACGTCGTCCCGCTCCCGCTCGGAGGCCGTACCACCGCCTCGGCGCGCGCCGCGAGCGGCCGCCCCAGCCCGCGGTCGAAGCCCTCCTTCAGCCGCACCTTGCGCAGCCGCGGCCGGAACATCCCCAGCGGCTCGAGCACGTACGGGATCCCGCGGGCGCGGCACCACAGCGCGGTCGCCGGTCGTGAGCGGGTCGCGGAAGCCGTACAGGTGCACGACGTCCGGCCGCGGCAGCCGCCGCAGCTCGAGCGGCAGCGACGGCGCGACGCCCATCCAGCGGTACGCGAGCGGCGTGCCGAGGTAGTGGACGCGCGCGCCGTCGACCTCGTCGACGCGCGAGCGGAACGCCGGCCGCCGGTGCAGGTCGAGGATGCTCGTCGTGACGACGTCGAGGCGATGGCCCCGCTCGGTCAGCCGCCGGGCGAGCTCGCGCATCACCGGGATCGGGCCGCCGAACGCCGTCGCGGGCCAGTACGCGGGCGCCGCCGCGAGGATCGTGAGCGGCCCGTCGGGCACGGCCGAGAGGCTAGCGTTGGCGCCCGTGAAGCCCCGCCTCCTCGTCCTCAACCAGTACTACTGGCCCGGCGTCGAGGCGACGGCGAACCTCCTCACCGACCTCTGCGAGGCGCTCGCCGACGAGTTCGACGTCGCGCGTCGTCACCGGCGTCCTCCACGGGCACGAGGACGAGCCGCGCGAGCTCGAGCGGAACGGCGTCCGCATCGAGCGCGTCGCCTCGACCGCGTACGAGCGCTCGCAGCTTCCGTCGCCGCGCCGCGAACTACGTCACGTACCTCGCGGGCTCGCTCGCGACCGCGCTGCGCGGCCCGCGGCCGGACGTCGTCCTCTGCATGACCGACCCGCCGATGGTCGGCGACATCGGGCTCGCGGCTGCGCGGCGCTTCGACGTGCCGCTGCTCGTGATCTCGATGGACGTCTTCCCCGAGATCGCGGTCGAGCTGAAGCGGCTCGAGAACCCGGCCGCCGTCGGCGCTGCTGCGGCTCGCTCGTCGGCCTCTACCTCAAGCGCGCCGACCGCGTCGTCGCGATCGGCGAGACGATGCGGCGCCGGCTCGAGGAGAAGGGGACGCCGCCGGAGCGGCTCGCGGTGATCCCGAACTGGGTCGACACGAGCGCGATCACGCCGCAGCCGCGCGACAACGAGTGGGCGCGCGACGAACCAGCTCGACGAGCGCGTTCGTCGTCATGCACTCGGGCAACGTCGGCCATGCGCAGGACCTCGACACCTCGTGCGGGCGACGACGTTCCTGCGCGACCTCGACGACCTCCAGCGTCCTCGTCATCGGCTTCGGCGCCCGCCACGAGCGAGATCGTCGCCCTCGCGCGGCGGCTCGAGGCGAGCGTCTGGTTCAAGCCGTACCAGCCGCGCGAGGTGCTGGCGCAGTCGCTCTCGACCGCGCGACGTGCATTTCGTCGGGCTCGGCCGCGGGCTCGTCCGGCTACGTCGTCCCGAGCCGCCTGTACGGGATCCTCGCCGCCGGGCGGCCGGTGATCGTGGCCGCGGACGAGGAGAGCGAGACGGCGCAGCGTCGTGCGCGAGGTCGGGTGCGGCGTCGTGATCCCGCCCGGCCGGCCGGATCTCCTGGCCGGCACGATCCGCGAGCTCCGCGAGAGCCGGACGAGCTCGCGGCGCATGGGCGCCCGCGGGCGCGAGTACGTCGTCGCCGAGGCCGACCGCTCGGTCGCGATCGGCCGCTACCGCGCGCTGCTGCGTGAGCTCATCGAGACGCCCGCGCCGGACGCCGCGGCACGGAGCCGGTCCTGCCACGGAAGCGCTTCCGCGGCCTCCTCGTCGCGCAGCGCCCACAGCGCGCCCGCGGTGACCGCCGCGACGAGCGCGAGCACGCTCACGCGCGGCGCGATCCCCTCGGCCCAGCCGCCGTACCAGCCGAGCGCCTCGAACACGATGCCGACCGCCGGCACGAGCCACGAGCGGCGAGAACCGCGGCCGCGCGAGCGCGATCGGGACGAGCAGCAGCACCAGGTAGTGGTGCCAGAGGATCGGCGTGAGCGCGAACGCCGCCGCGAGCACGAGCACGAGCGAGCGGGCGTCGCGCGCGTCCGCGTCGCGGGCCGTGCGGGCCGCATGCCAGGCGGCCGCGAGCAGCGCGGCGCCGAGGACGAGCGCGAGCGCCTGCGCGCGCGCGCCTCCGGCAGCCCGAGGGCCCGGCCGAGCGCGAACACCGAGTACGTCTCCTCCGCCTCGAGCTCGGTCAGGTCGCGCAGGACGCGCGGGTAGTCCGTCAGGCCGTCGAAGCCGATCGCGGCCCACGTCAGCGAGCGCCAGCGCCGACCGCCCCGGCCGCGGCCGCGAGCGCCGTGCGGATCCGGCCGGTCAGCACGTGCCAGGCGAGGAGCGGCCAGAGGAAGAGCTTCAGGACGACCGCGCCGGCGGTCGCGGCCGCGGTCGCGGCGAGCCGGTCGCGGTAGCGCCACGCGAGCGCGACGAGCAGGACGAGGAACGTCCCGATCGCGCCGTACTCGAGCGCCTCCCGCGTGCCCGGGGAGCAGGAGCGCGAGCGCGAGGCAGCGCCAGTCGCGCACGCCGAGGACGAGCAGGCCGCCGAGCACGGCGGCGATCCCGAGCAGCGTCCAGACGGCCGACGCCTGGCCGGCGGGCGGGACCGTCAGCGGCGCGACGGCGAGCGCGAGCGGCGGCGGGTAGACGTAGTACGCGTTCGGCCGGCCGAGGAGCTCGCCGGTCGGGTACGGGCGTTCGCCCGTCCAGCGACCGCGTCGCCCGCGACGAGGAAGACGCCGAAGTCGCCGGGGACGACCCAGCCGGCGAGGCCCCAGACCACGGGGTCGTCGGTGACCCGCGCCGCCGCCTTCGCCGCGCCGACGGCGAGCACCGCCGCGAGCGCGACAGCGGCGAGGATGGCCCACGGCCGTCGCGCACGCAGCTGCACGCGATGAGGGTAACGACCCCCGTAGCATCCGGCCCGTGCTCGTCCTGAAGACGCTCTTCTGGGGCTCGGCCGCCGCGCTCGCGTGGACGCACGTCGGCTACCCGGCCGCGGCGGCCGCGCTCGCGCGCGTGCGGGAGCGGCGCGTCGCGAAGGCGGACGTCGAGCCGACCGTCGCCGTCATCGTCGCCGCGCACGACGAGGAGGCGGTGATCGAGCGCCGGATCGAGAACCTGCAGGCGCTCGACTACCCGGCCGACAGGCTCGAGCTCGTCGTCACCTCCGACGCGTCGACCGACCGCACCGACGAGCTCGCCGAGGCCGCCGGCGCGCGCGTGATCCGCAACCCGCGCGGCGGCAAGGTCGCCGCGCAGGACCGCGCCGTCCGCGAGACCTCGGCGGAGATCGTCGCCTTCTCCGACGCGAACGCGACCTGGGCGCCCGACGCGCTGCGGCGGCTCGTCCGCGCGCTTCGCCGACCCGGAGGTCGCCTACGTCTGCGGGAAGCTCGTGCTCCAGCGGGCCGACGGGACGAACCGCGAGGGCGCGTACTGGCGCTACGAGCTGTGGCTGCGCGAGAGCGAGTCGCGGCTCGGCTCGGTCACCGGCGGCAACGGCTCGATCTACGCCGTGCGGCGCGAGGACTACGTCGAGGTCGACCCGCGCTTCGGGCACGACCTCTCGTTCCCGTACCTGATGGTGCAGCGCGGCCGCCGGGCCGTGTTCGAGCCGGAGGCGCTCGCGTACGAGAAGCCGACGCCCGACCTCGAGACCGAGTACCGGCGCAAGGTGCGGATGTTCGAGCACTGCTGGCTGATCGCGCTGCGCGGGCGGATGCTGCGCGGCCTGCCGCCGCTCTACCTCGCGTCGATGGTCTCGCACCGCGCGCTGCGCTACGGGAGCGGGATCCTCCACGCCGTGCTGCTCGGCGCGAACGTCGCGCTCGTCGGCGTCGGGCCCGGTCTACGTCGTCGCGCTGGCCGGCCAGGCGGCGTTCGTCCTGCTCGCCGTCGCGCGGCCCGGGCTGCCGCGCTACTACGCGCTCGTCACGCTCGCGACGCTGACGGCGCTCGGAACTACCTGCGCCGCGGGGTGCCGGCGACGTGGCAGGCGGCGGAGGGGACGCGCTGAACCGGTCGCGCCGGATCACCGACACGAGCAGATAACCCTGCGAGCGGACGAGTCGGCCGAAGGCGATCTCGAGGAGCTCGCCGAGGGCGCCGACGGCGAGGCCGAGCGGCCGCGGCAGCACGTACTTGAAGAAGTGGAGCTGCACGAAGACCCCGAACGAGTGCTCCTCGAGGTCGTACCGGTCGAGGTCGAGGACGTCGGCCAGCGTCGCGATCGGCAGCTCGACGCCGACGTCCCACGTCCCGCGCCGTTCCGCGCGCTTCCTTCAGGCGGCGGTAGTAGCCCGGCGCGGGCGTTCGGGTTGAAGGTCACGCAGACGCCGTCGGGAGTCGAGCACGCGGAGCATCTCTGCAAGCGCCGCCCGTCGTCGCTCCGTCTCGAAATGCTCGAGGCAGGCCGGTGTTGAAGACGACGTCGAACGAATCCTCCGGGAATGGGAGGTCGAACACGGACGCCGAGCACTGCCTCCGACTCGAGCCCGGCGCGGTCGAACGTGTCGGTCGCGATCGCGAGCGCTTCCTCGGATACGTCGAGGATCGTCGTCCGGGCGCCCTTGCGTCGCGAGGGCCGCTGACAGCAAACCAGTCCCGGTGCCCGGCTCCAGGACACGCAATCCCGCAGGCGCCCTGCGGCGCGCTCGACCTCCTGCGTGACGCGCCGGGCGCCCACGCCGCCGCGGAACGTGTGCGCGTACAGCGATGCGAGTCGCGCTTCGAGCGAGGTTCCGCCCGCGAACGGCGACCGCCGCCACTTGCGGGCCCAGACGCGCCCGACCTCCTCCGGGGTGGGATCCGCGTTCGGCCACGTGCGGCCGACGATAGCGCCGCCCGCGCGTACGATCGGCGCCGTGCACCGCGCCGTGGACGCAGCCCTCGCCGGAGTCGGCCTCGTCGTCGCCTCGCCCGTTCCTCGCGGCCGCGGCCGCCGCGGTCAAGCTCGGCGACGGCGGCCCCGTCCTCTTCCGGCCAGGAGCGCGTCGGCAAGGACGGCGTCCCCTTCGAGCTCCTCAAGCTGCGGACGATGGTCGTCGGCGCCGAGAGGCAGGGCGCCGGCTACGCCGTCGACCGCGGCGACGCGCGGATCACCCGCGTCGGCCGCGTGCTCCGCAAGCTCTCGCTCGACGAGCTGCCGCAGCTCTGGAACGTCGTCCGCGGCGAGATGTCCCTGATCGGCCCGCGGCCGACGCTCGCGTACCAGGTCGAGCGCTACACCGACCGCCAGCGCCGCCGGCTCGAGGTCAAGCCGGGCCTCACCGGCTGGGCGCAGATCCACGGGCGGGCGGCCCTGCCGTGGGACGAGCGGATCGAGCTCGACGTCTGGTACGTCGAGCACCGCTCGCCGGCCGTCGACCTGAGGATCCTGCTCCGGACGCCCCTCGCGCTGTTCTCGGGGACGTACAAGGGGGCTACCGGCGGCTGGCGCTGACCGACCCGCTCGCGCTCGCGGAGGCGACGCTCGTCCACGAGCCGCTGGCCGCGGACGAGGAGCTCGTCGAGGACGCGCGGTTCGTCCTCTTCGTCGGGCCGCGGGCCGCGACCGTGCAGCGGATCCGGCTCGGCGCCGACGACGTCGAGGCGGCGCTCGCGGAGGTGCGCGGGCGGGCGCCGGGACGCACGACGACGTGGGAGGTCGCGACGGTCTCGACCCCGCCGGACCTCGCCGAGCGCCTCCTCGCACTCGGGCTGCGCGAGGACGAGGCGCGCCGCTCGGCGGCCATGGTGCTCGAGGGCGAGCTCGGGCCGCCGCCGCCCGGGATCGAGGTCACGCGCGTCGAGGACGTCGAGGCCTTCAAGGCGCACGTCGGCGTCACGCACGAGGTCTTCGGGATGCTCGACCGCCTGCCGGAGGAGCTCGAGCACATCGAGCGCGAGGGCGCGGCCAAGCTCGCCGACCGGCGCTTCGTGCGCTACATCGCCTGGGTCGAGGGCAAGCCCGCCGGCGCCGCCACGGCGACCTTCGCGCCGGGTGGCGCGATCCTCCACAGCGGCTCCGTGCTGCCGTGGGCGCGCGGCCGCGGCGCCTACCGCGCGCTCGTCGCGTTCCGCCAGGCGGAGGCGGCCGCCCGCGGCACCCCGACCGTGGTCACGCGGGCGAGTGCGATGTCGCGGCCGATCCTGCTCGGGCTCGGCTTCCGCGAGCTGGCCGAGATCCGCTTCCTGGTCGACGCGCCCTAACAGTTCCTGCAACCGCCCCGGCTACCCTTGCCGCCGCATGAGCGCCGCGGTCCTCTTCACCTGCGCCGGACAGCGCGTGGACATCGTGAGCGCCTTCGCCCGCGCCGGCGCGACGACGATCGCCGTCGACGTGAACGCCCTCGCCCCGGCGCTCTACCACGCCGACCACCGCGTGCTCGTGCCGCGGATCGACGACCCCGGCTACCTCGACGCCGTCCGCGGCCTCGTCGCCGAGCACGACGTCGACCTGATCGTCCCGCTCACCGACCTCGACCAGCACCTGCTCGCCGCGGAGCGCGACACGCTCGGCGCGCAGGTCCTGCTCTCGGAGCTCGAGGTGGTCGAGGCGATGGCCGACAAGTGGCTCTCGCACCGGTTCTTCCTCGAGCGCGGCCTCCCGTCGCCCGACACGTGGCTGCCGGGCGAGGTGCCGGCCGACGCCGGGTTCCCGCTGCTCGTGAAGGCGCGCGTCGGCTTCGGCTCGCGCGGGATCTACCGCGCCGAGACGCCCGAGCAGCTCGACTACCACCTCCGCCACACGCCGTTCGACTCGATGGTGCAGCGCTGCCTCGCGGGCGAGGAGTTCTCGATCGACGTCTTCTGCGACTTCGACGGCCGCTGCCTCAACGCGATCCCGCGCACGATGATCGAGTCGAAGGGCGGCGAATCGATCAAGGGCATGACGATCGCCGACGCGGAGCTGATCGAGTTCGGCCGGCGCGTGGCCGAGACGCTGCCCGTGTACGGCCCCGCGAACGTGCAGTGCTTCCGCGAGGCCGACGGGCGCCTGCTCATCACCGACGTCAACCCGCGCTTCGGCGGCGCCTTCCCGCTGCCGCTCGCGGCCGGGAGCCGCTACCCGGAGCTCGCGATCCGCCTCGCGCTCGGGCGAGCGGCCCGCGCCGACGGTCGGCGAGTTCCGCGCGGGCATCGTCATGACGCGGTTCTTCTCCGACCTCGTGCTCGCGGCGGGTCCCGACGGGACGCTCGAGCCGTTCGCCGAGGAGCTGCCCGAGCCGGTCGCGAGCGAGCCCGGCGAGTGACGGATCCGCGTGCCCGGTCGGCGGCCATCACCGACGCGGGCGGCGGCGCCCGTGTCGGTCGCGGCGGGGTGGACCCGACGGCCTTCCGGGTCGGCGTCGCGTCGATCCTCGTCGCCTTCGTCGCGCTCACGGGCTGGAACCTCGCCCACACGAGCTGGCTCCGCGGCTACGACGCCTACCACGTCGTGCGCTACGCCGAGATCGTCGCGTTCGACCACCGGCTGCCGCGGCCCGACGAGGTCGACGTCTGGCACAACCCGCCGCTCTACTTCGCCGTCGCCGGCACCGCCGAGCGGGTGACGAAGCGCTTCTTCGGCGTCGACGGCTCCTACCGCGGCGCGCAGCTCCTCTCGCTCGCCTCCGGCCTCGGCGTCGTCCTGCTCGCCTTCCTCACCGCGCGCAGCCTCTTCCCCGAGAGCCTGACGGCGCAGCTCGGCGCCCTCGGCCTCGCCGCGGCGACGCCGGTGCTCGTCCGCGGGTCGGTGATGTACCACCCCGAGCCGCTGATGGCGGTCCTCGCCGCGCTCGCGATCTACCTCGTCGTCCGCTCGCTCGCGCGCGGGCCGGCGACGGTCGGCGCGGCCGCGCTCGCCGGCGCCGTCGCGGGGCTCGCGAGCCTGACGCGGACCTGGGGCCTCGCCGTGATCGCCGCCCTCGGCCTCGTGCTCGCGCTCGACGGCGTCCGCTCGCGGCGGGCTGGCCGGCGGTCGCGTTCTGCGCCGCGGCGCTCGCGCTCGCCGGGCCGTGGCTCGCGTACAAGTGGGCCGAGCACGGGAGCCCGCTCGCGTTCAGCACGCCGGGCGGGGCCGAGCAGTGGCCGGGCGGCGGGCGCGACGCCTCGTTCTACACGACCGTCGCGGCGGGCGAGCTCGTGCGCGACCCGTACGCGCCGCACTTCCGCAACCGCCTGCTCCCGGTCACCTACGCCGACTGGTGGGGCGACTGGCACCGCTCGTTCCGCGTCCCCGAGGAGCTGCGCAACCTGCCCGAGCGGCTGCCCGGACGAATACCGGCGCCCGCTCGTGCTCCAGTCGCTCGCCGGGCTCGTGCCGACCGTGCTCGTCCTCGCCGGGGTCGTCGGGCTCGCCGTCGCGGCTGCGCGGCGACGCTCGCTCGCGCTCCTGGCCGTGCTCGCGCCGCTCGCGCTGCTCGTCGCGTCGTACGTCTTCTTCCTCGCCCGCTACCCGAAGGCCGACGGGGACAACATCAAGGCGCTCTACCTGCTGAGCACCGTCGCGCCGCTCGCCGTCTGCGGCGGCTGGGCGCTCGCGCAGGTGCGACGGGCCGGGACGCTCGCGTTCGCCGGCGTCCTGCTGCTGCTCGCCGCGTTCCTGTACTCCGACCTGACCTTCCTCGTCCTGCCCGCGTGATCCGCCGCCTCGCCATCCTCGTCGTCGCGGCCGGCCTGGGGATCGGCTCGATCGCGGCCGCGCTCGGCGCCGTCGACCCGACCTCGGGCGACGACGGCGTCCGCGTCGTGCCCGCCGCAGCGCGGGACGCTCGCCCGGACGCCGAAGCCGAAGCGCGCCCGCGTGGTCGTCACCGTCGTGAACGGCGACACGCACCGGCGCGTGCGCGGCGCCGTCGTGCGGATCGGCGACCGCAGCGCCCGCACGAACGCGAAGGGCGTCGCCGAGATCCTGCTCCGCCGCCGCGCCCCGCTGGTCGTCTCGGTGCGCAAGGCCGGCTACGCCGAGAAGGACGTCCGCATGCCGTTCCAGCGCCGCCGCAAGGTGACGGTCCGCGTCTTCCGGCCCGCGCTCCAGTGGACGATGTACGGCGCCGATCCGTCGCGCTCGCAGGCGCAGACCGAGATCCAGGTGCGCCCGCCGTTCCGCGTCGTCTGGAGCGCCGGCATCGGCTCGCTCGTCGAGTTCCCGGCCGTCGTCTCCGAGGGCGTCGCCTTCGTCGGGAACTACCGCGGCACGATCGTCGCGCTCGACATGCGCACCGGCAAGCGCGTCTGGACCCACGACCCGCCCGGCGGGAAGATGGCCTCCTCGCCCGCGGTCGTCGGCGAGGACGTGGTCGTCCACGGCATGGACGGGATCGTGCGCGTGCTCGATCGCCGCACGGGGCGGCTCCGCTGGCACAGGCGGATCGGCTCGCCGATCGAGTCGTCGCCGATCGTGAAGGACGGCGTCGACTTCTTCGGCGCCTGGAACGGGCGGGTCTACGCGCTCGACCTCCGCACGCGGCGGCTCCGCTGGACGTTCGCGAGCGGCGCGAAGATCACCTCGAGCGCCGCGATCTGGGGGAAGACGCTCTTCATCGGCGACTACGGCGGCCGCCTGCGCGCGCTCCGCGTCGGGAGCGGCAGGCTGCGCTGGACGGGCATCGGTCGGCGGCCGCATCTACGGCACGCCCGCGGTCGCCAACGGCCGCGTCTTCGTCCCGTCGTCCACGGGCGGCTCGCTGACCGCGTTCTCGACCTCCGGCGCCCGGCTCTGGCGCGTCGGCACCGGCTCGTACGTCTACTCCTCGCCGGCGGCGTGGGCCGGCCGCGTCTACTTCGGCTCGTACAACGGGCGCCTCTACGCCGTCTCGGCGAAGAGCGGCCGCGTCCAGTGGACGGTCGGCGCGGGCGGCCCGATCTCGGGCGCCGCCGTCGTCGTCGCGGGCGTCGCGTACGCGGGCTCGACCCACGGCTCGATCGTCGGCGCGGACGCCCGCACGGGCCGCGTCCTGCTCCGCTTCCCGCACGGGGAGTACGTCCCGGTCTCCGGCAACGGCCGCCGGCTGCTCCTGCACGGGTACTCGCGGATCTGGGCCGTCGAGTCGCGCCGGTGATGCGCCGGCTCGCGCTCGCGGCCGCGATCGTGCTGATCGTCGCGGCCGGCGCCGCGGCGGCGATGGCGCTGCGGAACCTCGAGGAGGGCGACGTCCGCGGCTCGTCCACGGAGGAGTTCGTGACGACGGGCGAGGAGGAGGCGGTGGTCGTCCCCGAGGCGCCGCCGCTCCCGGGCGTCCTCTGGCCGACGTACGGCTTCGCCAACACGCGCACCCGCGCGGTCGGCTACGACCACCGGCCGCCGTACCGCCGGCTGTGGACGTTCGGCGCGCGCACGCTCGTCGAGTTCCCGCCGGCGATCGCCTACGGGCGCCTCTACTTCGCCAACAACAACGGCACGGTCTACGCGGTGAACACGGAGACGGGGAAGCGCGCGTGGAAGCACGCCGTCGGCCGCTGCGCCGCCGCCTCGCCCGCGGTCTCGAACCACGTGATCTTCTTCGCCTTCCTCTCGGCGCTTCCGTGCTCGCGCGGCCGCGGCGCCGACCGGCGGGACTCGGCCCGCCTCACCGGCGAGGTGATCGCGTTCGCGTCGGGCTTCGGCCGGATCCGCTGGCGCACGAAGATCGGCCCGAGCGAGTCGTCGCCGCTCGTCGCGAACGGCCGCGTCTACGTGGCCGACTGGCGCGGCAAGGTCTACGCGCTCGACGAGAAGACGGGGAAGGTGCGCTGGACGTTCCGGACGGGCGGGCAGGTGAAGGGCGCGGTCGCCCTCTCCGGGAACCGCCTCTACGTCGGCTCGTACGACCACCGCCTCTACGCGCTGAACGCCAGCACCGGCAAGCTGCTCTGGCGGGCGCAGGCGCAGCGCCGCTTCGGCACGCGCGGCACGTTCTACTCGACGCCCGCGGCCGCGTACGGTCGCGTCTACATCGGCGCGACCGACGGCAAGGTCTACTCCTTCGGCGCGACCTCCGGGAAGCTGATCTGGTCGCACGACACCGGCGGGTTCGTCTACTCCTCGCCGGCCGTCTGGAACAAGACCGTGTACGCGGGCTCCTACGACGACCACCTCTACGCCTTCGACGCGGCCACGGGCGACGTGAAGTGGCGCTTCCGCGCGAACGGCGACATCTCCGGCTCACCGACGGTCGTGAACGGGATCGTCTACTTCGCCACGCTGAAGGAGCGGACGTACGCCCTCGACGCGCGCACCGGGAAGCGGCTGTGGAGCTACCCCGACGGGCAGTACACGCCGGTCGTCGCCGACGTCGATCGGCTCTATCTCGTCGGCCACGCGAAGCTCTATGGGATGGTGGAGCAGTGAGGTACCTCGTCACCGGCGCGGCCGGGTTCATCGGCTCGCACCTCGTCGAGGCGCTCGTCGCGGCCGGGCACGAGGCCCGCGGCGTCGACGCGTTCACCGACTACTACGACCCGGCGCTGAAGGAGGAGAACGCCCGCGGCCTCGACGTGAAGCGGCTCGACCTCGCCGCGGACGACCTCGACCTCGGCGGCGTCGACGGCGTCTTCCACCTCGCCGGCCAGCCGGGCGTGCGCGCGAGCTGGGGCGCCGACTTCGAGCTCTACGTCCGGCGCAACGTGCTCGCGACGCAGCGGCTCTTCGAGCAGGCGGCCGCGGCGGGCGTTCGCGTCGTCTTCGCCTCGTCGTCCTCCGTCTACGGCGACGCCGAGGCGTATCCCACGCCGGAGGACACGCCGCCGCGACCGATCTCGCCGTACGGGATCACGAAGCTGGCCTGCGAGCACCTGGCGCACGCGTACGGCCGGGCCGGGCTCGAAGCGGTGACGCTGCGCTACTTCACCGTGTACGGGCCGCGCCAGCGTCCGGACATGGCGTTCACGGCGCTCGTGACCGCGCTCGCCGAGGACCGGCCGTTCCGGCTCTTCGGCGACGGCGGCGCGGCGCGGAGCTTCACCTACGTCGCCGACGCGGTCGCGGCGACGATCGCGGCGATGGAGCGCGGCGCGGCCGGCGCGACCTACAACGTCGGCGGCGGCGACGAGGCCACGATGGCCGAGGCGATCGCGCTCGCGGAGCGGATCGCGGGCCGCTCGCTCCGGCTCGAACGGCTTCCCGCCGCGGCCGGCGACGTGCGCCGGACGAGGGCCGACGTCACGCGGGCGCGGGACGACCTCGGCTGGGCGCCGACGACGGCGCTGGAGGACGGCCTGAGGGCGCAGTGGGAGTGGGCGCGGAGTAGAGTCGCCGCCCGATGAGCAGGGTGGAACTCGAAGAGCGCGAGGTCGATTTCGGCCGCTGGGTGTCCGCGGTCGCGGCGCGCTGGTGGCTGCCCGTGGTCGGGTTCGTCGTCGGGGTCGCGCTCGGCTGGGCGCTCTCCGTCGGCGGCGAGGACGTGTACCGGGCGCAGGCGCTCGTCTCGATGGGCGATCCGCTCGCTCCGAGCGGCGCGCGCGTGACCACGATCGGGACGAGCGTCTCGAGCGTCCGCGAGATCGTCACCTCCGAGGCGGCGGTGCGGCGGGCCGCGGCGGTCTCGGGGCTGACGCCGGCGGAGGTGCGGCGCGGGATCTTCGTCTCCCAGCCCTCGGGCGGCGGCGGCCCGCGGGTCGGCCAGCCCGCGCTCGTCAACATCGGCGTCCGCGGCGACGCGCCGCGGCGGGCGGCGCAGGCGGCGAACGAGCTGGCCAAGATCGCCGTCGCCGGCACCGACGACTACGTCGCGGCCAAGATCGAGGGGCTCAGCGGCCAGATCGCGGCCGCCGACGAGGAGCTCGACTCGCTCGAGCGCCGGATCCAGGCCTCCCTCACCGCGGCGCAGTCCCCGGGCCTCTCGGAGGAGGCGAAGCTCGTCGCGCTCACGAACGCCGGCGTGCTCGAGCAGCGCCGCTCGACCGTGATCCAGGCGCGCTCCGACCGGCAGCAGCTGCTCGCGCTCGCGGAGAACGTCGAGGCGCCGCAGGTCGTGCAGCCGGCCGTGGCGCGGAAGGTGACGGCGCAGAGCCGCCGGAACGCCATCGTCGTCGCGGGCGTCCTCGGCCTCCTCGTCGGCCTGCTCGCCGCGCTCGTGTGGGACCCGGTCGCGGCGCGCGTGCGCCGGTAGCCGATGTCGCAGACGGGCGCTGCTCGTCCTCGTCGCGGTCCTCGTCACCGTCGTCTTCGCGGCGGTTGCGGTGCGGGGTGCCGACCGCGAGGCGGTGTGGGAGGCGATCAAGAGCTGCGACCCGCTGTGGCTCGTGCCCGTCGGTGCTCCTGCTCGGCGTGAGCGTCTTCGTCCGCGCCCTCCGCTGGCGGGCGCTGTTCGACCCGAGCCGCCGCCCGGGCATCTGGCCGGTGACGGCGGCGACGCTCGTCGGCTACCTGTTCCTGCAGATCCTCCCGCTCCGCGCCGGCGAGGCCGCCCGGATCTTCGCGCTGAGCCAGCGCTCGGGAACGTCGAAGGCAGAGATCGCCGGGACGGCGCTGCTCGAGCGCGTCTACGACCTCGTGGCGGTGCTCGGCCTCCTCTTCGTGCTCCTGCCGTGGCTGCCCGAGATCACCTGGCTCCGCGCGGCGGCCTCGCTCGGGGCGGCCGTCTTCGTGCTGATCGTCATCGCCGTGGTCGTGCTCGCCGTCTGGGGCGACCGCGCCGTGCACGCGGTGATGCGGCCGTTCGCGCGCCTGCCGGTCGTGCCCGCCGACCGGCTCGAGGAGATCGGCCACAACCTCGCGCAGGGTCTCGTCGGCCTGCGGCGGCCGGGCCTCGCTCTGTGGGCGCTCTTCCTCTCCGTCGCCTCGTGGGTGCTGCTCGGGCTCTCGTTCTGGTGCGTGTTCGAGAGCTTCGACCTCGGCGTGGCGCGTCGTGGCCGGGCATCTTCGCCACGATCGCTGCGGGGCTGACCGCCGTCCTGCCGGCCGGCCCGTCCGGGATCGGCGTCTTCGAGGCGTCGGTCGTCGTCGCGCTCGGGGCGTACGGCGTGGACGAGTCGGAGGCGCTCTCGGCCGCGCTCGTCCTGCACGCGGTGAGCTTCGTCAGCCTCGTCGCCGCCGGTCTGCCGGTGATCCGGTTCCACGTGCGCCGGACGATCCAGGCCGTCGAGACCTAGAGGAAATCGGCACGCGCGGCCGAAAAAGAGAAGGTCGCATGCTCGAGGGCAAGACCGTCGCCGTCGTCGTCCCCGCGTTCCGCGAGGAGCACCTGATCGCCGAGACGCTGCGCGGGATCCCGGAGTGGGTCGACCGCGTCTACGTCGTCGACGACCGGTCGACGGACGCGACCGCCGAGCGTGCGCGCGAGGTCGGCGACCCGCGCGTCGAGGTGATCGTCCACGAGGTGAACCAGGGCGTCGGCGCGGCGATCGTCACCGGGTACAAGCGCGCGCTCGCCGACGAGATCGCCTGCACGGTCGTGATGGCAGGCGACAACCAGATGGACCCGGCCGAGCTCGAGACCGCGTGCCTGCCGGTCGTGCGCGGCGAGGTCGACTACCACAAGGCGAACCGGCTCTTCACCGGCCAGGCGTGGGACCTGATCCCGCGCAACCGCTACCTCGGCAACGCCGTCCTCTCGCTGCTGACGAAAGTCGCCTCGGGCTACTGGCACGTCGCCGACTCGCAGGCCGGCTACGCCGCGATCTCGCTGCCGATGCTGCGGCTGCTCGACCTCGACCGGATCTACAAGCGCTACGGCTTCCCCAACGACATCCTCGTCCACCTGAACGTCTGGAACGCGCGGGTGCGGGACTTCCAGTCGCTGCCGATCTACGGCGTCGGCGAGCGCTCGGGGATCAAGATCCGCAAGGTCGTCCCGCGGATCTCCTGGCTGCTCGTGAAGGGCTTCTTCTGGCGGCTGCGCGAGAAGTACGTGATCCGCGACTTCCACCCGCTCGTCTTCTTCTACACGTTCGGGTTCCTGCTCACGGGCCTCGGCCTGGCGCTCGGGCTCTACGTCGCGATCTCGCGGATCTTCGTCGGCGGCGACATCACGGCGGGCACGGCGGCGCTGATCGCGCTGCTGCTGATCTCGGGCTCGCAGTTCTCGCTGTTCGCGATGTGGTTCGACATGGAGTCGAACAAGGACCTGCGCTAGGCGGCCGAGCGCGGCTGTGGGCGCGCGACCACGAGGACGTAGGCGTGCTGGATCGTGAACTCCTCGAGGCGCTCGACCTCGAACGAGCGCTCGAGCGCGCCACGTAGCGGCAGGAGCGGGCGCGGGTGGCTGCCGCGGTCGAGCAGCCAACAGGAGCCGGCTCGCGAGGCGCGGCATCCGCAGCGCGTCGACGAACATGAGCGTGCGCCGGGTGACGCGGGCGATCTCGGCGAAGAACGGGTCGAGTTCCTCGTCCCGCAGATGGTGCGAGACGTCCACGCAGAGCGCATGGTCGACGGCGTCGTCCTCGAGCGGCATCGCCCGTGCCGCTCGCGAGGATCGTCCGGACGTGCGGGTACTTGGCGCGGAGCCCTTCGAGCTTCCGCTCGTCCACGTCGAGCGCCGTGTACTCGAGCGCCGGCGGGACGACGGGGTAGAAGTTCGCGGTGCCGGCGCCGACGTCGAGGAGCGTGCCCGGCTCGAGCTCGGCGAGGACGGGCGCCACGCGGGCGCGCAGTCGGTCGAGGCCGAACGTCTTCTGGACGCGGTCGTAGAGCCGCGGGTCGCCGAGGACGCGCTCCACGAGCGACGTCACGGCCCGCTTCGGCGGTGAGGCGAGAGCACGGCCGCGCGAGGGTACCGTTGGCGGCGCGGTGAGCGACTTCGACGATCACGCGAGCTCGTACGAGCGGGAGATCGCGGACGCCATCTCCTTCTCGGGAACCGACCCGGCGTTCTTCCTCGAGCTCAAGGCCGACCTCCTCCTCGACCTGTCTGGCGTCTGTGGGGCGACCCGGCGACGGCGCGCGTGCTCGACGTCGGTTGCGGCCCCGGCGGGATGGACGCGTACCTCGTCGAGCGCGTCGGCGTCGCTCGCCGGCGTGGACACCTCCGAGCGGATGGTCGAGCTCGCGGCCGCAGCGAACCCCGGCGCCGAGTACGCAGTCACCGAGCCGCTGCGCCTCCCGTATCCGGACGCGCTCGTTCGACGTCGGCGTTCGCGTCGTGCGTCCTGCACCACGTCGAGCCCGGCGACCGTGCCGCCGTTCGTCGCCGAGATGGCGCGCGTCGTCGCGCCCGGCGGGCTCGTCGTCGTGCTCGAGCACAACCCGCTGAACCCGCTGACGCGCTTCGTGGTCTCCCGCTGCGCCCTCGACGAGGGCGTCGAGCTGTTCGGGCCGGGCGCGGCGAGAGCGCTGCTGGCGGCGCCGGCGCGGAGCCGGTCGAGAGCCGGTACATCGCGTTCTTCCCGTGGCGCGCGCCGGTTCCTGCGCCGCGTCGAGGCGGCGCTCCGCCGGCTGCCGCTCGGCGCGCAGTACGCGTCGCGGCGGCGCCGGTGAGCGCCGAGCCGTACGAGCTCTCGGTCGTCGTCCTCTGCTACCGCGCCGGCGAGAGCATCCAGCGACGTGTCGTGCCGCTGCGCGAGCTGCTCGACGAGTCGGGCGTCCGCTACGAGCTCGTGCTCGTCGCCAACGAGTGGCCCGGCCGCGCACGACGACACGCCCGGAGCACGTGCTCGCGGTACGCGGGCGAGGACGTCACGATCCTCGATCGCGCGAAAGCAGGGCGGCATGGGCTGGGACCTGCGCACCGGCCTCGACGCGGCGACCGGGGCGACCATCGTCGTGATCGACGGCGACGCCCAGAACCCGCTCGAGGACGTGCTGCGCATGTACCGGCTGATGCGCGAGCCGGGCGCCGACGTCGGCAAGGGCGTGCGCACGAACCGCGCCGACGGGCTCTACCGGCGCCGTGATCTCCGGCGTCTACAACCTCCTGTTCATGCTCCTGTTCCGCACGTGGGGCCTGTGGGACATCAACGGCAAGCCGAAGGGCCTGACGCGCGCGCGCCTACGAGCAGATGACGCTGACGTCCGACGACTGGTTCATCGACGCCGAGATCGTCCTCGACGGCGCGGCGCTCGGGCTGCGGATCGTGGAGCTGCCGGTCGTCTTCCTCGAGAACACGCAGCGCGCGTCCTTCGTGCGCGTCTCGTCGATCTGGGAGTTCCTCGGCACATGGCGCGGTACCGGCTGCGCGGTCGCGCGTGATGCCCGGCACCGTCCTCGTCACCGGCGCCGCCGGCGGGCTCGGCCCGCGCTGTCCTCCGGGCGCTCCGCGCGCGCGGCTGGACGACGCGGGCGCTCGTCCACCGGCGGCCGGTCCCCGACGGCGGACGAGCAGGTCCGCGGCGCGCTCGACGACGCCGGCGTCGCTGCGGGCGGCCGCGGCGGGCGCCGACGCGGTGCTGCACCTGGCCGCGCGTACCCACAGCCGCGGCGCGCGCGCCGCTACTGCGAGCGTCAACGTCGACGGGACGCGGCGGCTGCTCGCGGCGGCCGCGACGCGGGCGTCGCGCGCTTCGTGCTCGTCAGCACCCGCGCGATCGACGCGCGCGGCGGCGCGTACAGCGCTCCAAGGCGCGCGGCGGAGGCGCTCGTCGGAGCGAGCGGGCTCGTGTGGACGATCGTGCGGCTGCCGGAGGTGTACGGCGCGGGCGGCGGCGAGGGGGTCGACGACGTGATCGCGCCGCGCCGGCGCGTGGCGGCCGCGTCCCGATCGTCGGCGCGCGGCGACGACGTGCTCTGCCCGGCGCACGTGGACGACGTGGCCGCTGCGCTGCGCCGCGGCGCTCGACTCGCCCGCCGCGGCCGGACGCACCTACACGCTCGCCGGCGAGTGCCTGACCGTCCGCGAGTTCGCCGAGACGGTCGCGGCGCTCGCGGGCCGGGAGCCGAGGTTCGTGGAGCTGCCCGTGCCCGCCGTCGCCGCGCTCGCGGCCGCGTCGCGCGTCCTCCCGCTGCCGCTCTATCCGGACCAGCTCGCACGGCTCCGCGCGCCGCGAAGCCGCCGCCGTCGCCGGAGGCCCGCCCGAGCTCGGCTTCCATCCGCGTCCGCTCCGGGACGGCCTCGCGGCGCTGGTCGGGCGGCTAGCCGCCCGCGAGCTCGAGGAGGACCGGGTCGACGACGACGGTGCCGGTCCATTCGACCGCGCCGCCGTCCGCACGGTTGCGACGATCTCGGACTCGACCGGGCGGAAGCACCAGGCCGTGCCGGACGACCGCGGGCTCGCGACCGGTCGTCGACGCTCGCGGTCGACCCGTCGGGGTACGCGAACGCGACCTCGCGCACGGCCCCGTCGCCGGACGCCAGCTCCGTCTCGAACGACGCGCCGCGGCTCGTGACGACGGGTTGACGAGCACGAGCCGGGCGGTCGGGCGCCGCGAGACGCGCGGCTGCGCGGGTCGTCGCCGCGGCGCAGCTCCTCGAAGCCCTCGCCGTAGCGCGAGCCGCACCGGGTGGAGCGCGGCCGTCCCGGCGGCCTCGACCGACTCGCGTCCGTGTCTCTGCGACGAGCTCCGCGCGGTACGGCCGGAGGTCGAAGAGCACGTATCGCCCGTCGTCGCTCGCGAGCGCGCGTCCCGCCGAGCGCTCGCGCAGGACGGCTCAGGCGGCTTGTCGACGTACGCGTCGACGGTCGAGCTCGAGTGCGTCGAAGCCGGCCGCCGCTGCGGCGGTCGCGGCCACGTCCGCCGGCGCGGTGGCGAGCGCCGCCGCCCAGTCCTCGGGACGGCCCTTCATCGCGCCGTAGCTCCAGCGCAGCCCGGCGCCGTGGACGTAGCGGCCGCGCGCCGTCGTAGTCGAGCGATCTGCCGGGGGCGTCGTTGTCCGGGAACGCCGCGTACGGGAGCTGGAAGACCGAGCTGCCCTCCGGGAGCGCGCCCCGCGCCGCGTCGCGCGTACGCCTCGTCCTCGCGCCATTCGGCGCGCGACCTCGTCCCAGCGCGGGACGAACTGCCGGCGTCGTCTGGTCGGCGATGCCGACGACGACGATCGCCGCAGCGCGCCGCGGCCACGAGCCGCATCGCTCCGGCCGGCCGCGCCCACCGCCGGACACCGGCGTCGAGGAGCACGCCGACCGCGAGGAGCGAGAAGAAGGCGATGAAGATCGAGATCCGCCCCGGGCGCGTGGAACTTCGGCGTCACGGCGTACGCGAACAGCGTCGCGAAGCCGGTCGTGATCCCGAACAGAAGCGCGACGAGCGTCGGCAGCGACGCGTCCGGAGCAGCGCCGGCGGGCGCCAGCCGCGCGCCGGCGACGCGCCGGCGAGCGCGGCGAAGAGCAGCGCGAAGAAGCCGATGTCACCGACGAGGCCGAGCGTCTGCCCGGACTCGAGCGGGTTCGCGCGGCGTGATCGTCGTCTGCTCGTAGTGCTGCGCGCGGCGCGCGAGCGGCTCGAGCCGGTGGCCGTCGACCGGGAGCAGCAGTTGCGTCAGCTTCAGCCCGAAGAGCTCCGACTCGTCGGCCGACCGGCTGACCGGCGCCTCGTTGGCGCCGTTGCTCGGCCGTGTACGCGAGGGACGGCGCGACGTTGACGAGCATACGCGCCGATCGCCGCGACCGCCGCGAGACCCGAGAGCGAGGATCGGCGACGCGTCCACGGGCGGCGGCGGTCACGACGGCCGCGACCGCGAGCAGAAGGCCGGTGAAGAACGCGTAGTAGAGGCCGGTCGAGGCGATCACGGCGCAGAGCGCGAGCGTCCCGAGCGACCGCCGCGAGACCCAGCGCATGCGGCCCTCGCGTCGCGCTGCGCGAACAGGAGCTCGCCCTCGATCGTTCGCAGCGCGAGGAACGCCCCGAGCGGCACCGCCACGTACGACGACAGGAACAGGTGCGTCTCGCCGCGCCAGAAGTGGTACGGGACGAACGCGAACAGCACGGCGGCGGCGAACGACGCCGGCCGCGACAGGCCGAGCCGCCGGAGCACGAGAACGGCGGCGACCGCGACCGCCGGGAAGGTGAGGAGGAAGAAGAGGTTCATCGCGACCGCGGGGTCGCGCGTGACGACGGCGAGCACCTTGAGGACGAGCAGGTTGAGGTTGTCCGTCCCGAGCGGGAAGTCGTAGAGCTCCTGCCCGAACGGCGCGCCGAGGCTCGAGTTCGTGTTGACCCAGCCGCCGTCGAGCAGGTTCCGGACGACCATGAGGTTGAACGTCGCGTCGGCGCCGTAGCTGCGAACGGGACGTCGAGGTCGCATCCGCCAGAGCCGGAGCACGGGCACGAGCGCGACGAGCGACGCGACGGCGGTGCCGAGCACGAAGAGCCACTCGAGTGGGTGTCGATGCCGGCTTCGGCCTCCGGCGGCGTCCGCGGGCCGCGGGGCGACCTCCCGTGTCATCGGCTCGGCGCTCACCGGACACCGAGTGTACGGCCGGGCCGGGTTGAGTACGCCGGCTCCGTAAGCGAACGGTAAAGCATCGCCGGAAGCAGCCGGTTCCACGGCTACGATCGCCCGCGTGCCCACCTCGGTCGTCACCGGCGGCGCAGGCTTCCTCGGCTCCCACCTCTGCGATTACCTCCTCGCCCAGGGCGAGCGGGTCATCTGCGTGGACAACCTGGAGACGGGGTCGCTGCAGAACGTCGAGCACCTCCGCGGCGACCGGTTCGACTTCGTCAACCACGACCTGACGAACCACCTCGAGGTCGACGAGCCGGTCGACTTCGTCTACCACCTCGCCTCGCCCGCGTCCCCGATCGACTACCTGCGGCTGCCGCTGCAGACGCTGAAGGTCGGCTCGTACGGGACGCACAACGCGCTCGGGCTGGCGAAGTGGAAGCGCGCGCGGTTCCTGATCGCCTCGACCTCGCGAGGTCTACGGCGACCCGCAGGTGCACCCGCAGCAGGAGACCTACTGGGGGAACGTCAACCCGATCGGCCCGCGCGGGGTCTACGACGAGGCGAAGCGCTATGCGGAGGCGCTGACGATGGCCTACCACCGCCAGCAGGGCGTGGACACGGCGATCGTGCGCATCTTCAACACCTACGGGCCGAGGATGCGGCCGCACGACGGCCGCGCGATCCCGACGTTCGTGCGGCAGGCGCTCGCGAACGAGCCGCTGACCGTCTTCGGCGACGGCTCGCAGACGCGCAGCTTCTGCTACGTGGACGACCTGATCCGCGGCCTGCACCTGCTGGCCGGGTCGGGGGAGCACCTGCCGGTGAACATCGGCAACCCGAACGAGTTCACGCTGCTCGAGCTCGCCAGAGACGGTGCTCAAGGTCACCGGCTCGAGCAGCGAGATCGTCTTCGAGGCGCTCCCCGTCGACGACCCGCAGGTGCGCCAGCCCGACATCACGCGGGCGACGCAGATCCTCGGCTGGAAGCCGGAAATCGACCTCGAGGACGGCCTGAAGCGGATGCTCTCCTCGAGCGGGAAGGAGTCAACGCTTGCCGTCTAAGCGCATCGCCCTCCTGGGGGTCCTCGCCGCGATCGCCTGTGCGGTCACGGCCTCGACCGCCACCGCGTCGCCCTCGCTGATGAAGGGGATCTACGACGACGCCAACCTGCTGACGGGGGACCCGGACCAGAACTACGCCATCCTCGGCGACCTGCGCACGAAGGTCGTCCGCATGAACCTGCACTGGGGCGGGCCGCTCGGCGTCGCCGGCGTCGACCCGACCGTGCGGCCGACCGACCCGAACGACGGGCAGTACGACTGGAGCCTCTACGACCGCGCGGTCACCTACGCGACGCAGTACGGGATCCAGGTCGTGTTCTCGATCGTGAACACGCCCACGTGGGCGAACAACGGCCGGGGCCTCACGCGTCGCGCCGACGAACATGAACAACCTCCGCGACTTCGCCTACGCGGCCGCGAAGCGCTACAGCGGCTCCTTCCAGCGTCCGCAGGACGGCCGCTTCCTCCCGAAGGTCAGCTACTGGCTCGCCTGGAACGAGCCGAACAACCCGATCTGGCTCTCGCCGCAGGCCACGCGCGGCGCGCTTCGTCAGCCCGCAGACCTACGCGCGGATCTGCAACGCGGTCGTCACGGGCGTGCAGGACGACGCTGACCCGCGGCGAGAAGGTCGGCTGCGGCGTGACGGCGCCGCGCGGGAACAACAACCCGCGCTCGGCGCGCCCGTCGATGACGCCGATCGCGTTCCTGCGCGGGATGAAGCGCTACGGCGCGAAGGGCTTCGACGCCTACGCGCACCACCCGTACTACGGCAGCCCGTCGGAGACGCCGAACACGCGCCCGAAGCCGAAGGGGACGACGTCCGTGACGCTGGGGAACATCGACGTCGCTCGACCGGGAGCTGCGCGAAGCTCTACGGCAACCGGATGCGGATCTGGATCACCGAGTACGGCTACCAGACGACCGCCCGACCGGGCCTTCGGCGTCAGCCTACGCGAAGCAGGCCACGTACATGCGCCAGGCGTGGAGAAGGCGAAGCGCGCACCCGCGGATCGACATGTTCACCTGGTTCATGCTCAAGGACGACACGAACATCCCCGTCGGCTGGCAGTCGGGGCTGCTACACGTCGCGCTGGGCGAAGAAGCCCGCGCTACAACGACGTTCCGGCGCTGCGCTAGCACCGGCGCGCCGGCCGGCTCTGCCGCGTCGCGAGCAGCGAGCGGTAGAGCCGGTCGACGTCGTCCACGAGGCGGGCGACCGCGTAGCGCTCGCAGCACGCGCGCGCGGCCGGCCTCGCCCATCCGCGCCCGCAGCGCCGGGTCGGCCGCGAGGCGCGCGAGCCGCTCCGCCAGCGCGGTCGACGTCGCCCGCCTCGACGAGGAAGCCGTCGACGCCGTCGCGGACGACGTCCGAGACGCCGCCGACGTCGGTCGCGACGACCGGCCGGCCGCGCCGCGAGCGCCTCGATCGCGCTCACCGGCGTGCCCTCGTTCGCCGACGGGAGGATCGAGGCGTCGAAGGCGGCGTACCAGTCCGCGACCGCGTCCTGGTAGCCGAGCGAGAAGCAGTGGCGCGCGATGCCGAGCTCGTAGGCGCGCTCCTCCAGGCCGGTCGCGGTCGGGGCCGTCGCCGACGAGGCACAGCGCCGCGTCGACGCCGCGCGTCGCGCAGCTCCTTGAACGCGAGCAGCACGTCGTCCGTGCGCTTCACGGCGGTCATCCGGCCGATCCAGCCGACGAGGAAGCGGTCGTCCGGGACGCCGAGCAGCCGCCGTGTCCGCGCGCGGGCGTCGCCGTCGCCGCCGACGCGCTCCTCGAGCTCGATCCCGAGCCGGACGACGACGAACCGCTCCGCGCGGCGCGACGCCGAGCGCGACGAGGTCGTCGCGCACCTGCGGGCTGACGGCGACGAGCGCGTCGGTCGCCGCGCGCGAGCAGGCGCTCGAGCAGCCGGAAGCCGCTCTCGCTGCAGCGGGCCGAAGTAGCCGCGCAGGACGTGGCCGTGGAACGTGTGGACGACGATCGGCCGCGGTCGCACGCCCGCGAGGAGCGCGGCGACGCGGCCGACCGCGCCCGCCTTCGCGGTGTGCGTGTGCAGGATGTGCGGCCGCAGCTGCCGGATCAGGCCGGCGAGGCGGAACGCGGCGACGAGGTCGCGGACGCGGCGAGATCTCGCGGTGCAGCTGCGAGACGGCGAGCGACCGCCACGCCGAGGCCCTCGGCGACGAACGGCCATCGACTCCTCGCCGCGCGCGAGCTCGCCCGCGACGAGCGTCGTCTCGTAGCCGCGCTCCTGCGAGCCCGGCGGTGAGGTAGGCGACGTGCAGCGCCGGCCCGCCCATGTTCAGGCGGGCGATCACGCGCAGGACGCGGATCGGCTCGCTCAGCCAAGCGAGCGTCTCCGCGGTGCGCCGCAGGCCGTCCTCGAGGCCGACCGTCGGCTCGCCAGCCGAGCACCTCGCGCGCGGCCGTCGATCGTCCGCCCACGAGTCGCGGATGTCGCCGGCGCGCGGCGGCGCGTAGCGCTTCTCGACGGGCTTGCCGAGCATGCGCCGCGATCGTCTCGGCGAGCTCGTTCGACGCTCGCGGGCGAGCCGGCGGCGACGTTGAAGATGCGGCCGTTCGCGCCCGTCGGCGTCGGCGGCGCGGAGGTTCGCCTCGACGACGTTGTCGACGTAGGTGAAGTCGCGCGACTGGCTCGCCGTCGCCGAAGATCGTCACCGGCTCGCCGCGCGCGATCGCGGTGAGGAAGAGCGGCACGACGGCGGCGTACTGCGAGTGCGGGCTCTGGCGCGGCCCGAAGACGTTGAAGTAGCGCAGCACGACGGTCTCGAACGAGTCGTAGACGCGGCTGAAGCGAGACGCAGTAGCGCTCGGCCGCGAGCTTCGCGACGCCGTACGGCGAGATCGGGTCGGGCGGCGCCGTCCTCGGTGCACGGGCAGCTCGATCGCCGAGCCGTAGACGGACGAGCTCGACGAGGCGAACACGACGCGCCGGACGCCCTCGTCGCGCGCGGCGAGCAGGACGTTCAGCGTCCCCTCGACGTTGACCGCGCTCGAGGTCAGCGGGTCCTGCACCGAGCGCGGCACCGAGCCGAGCGCGCCGAGGTGGAAGACGACCTCGACCCCGCGGACGGCGTTGTGGACGCGCTCGTAGCTGCGCAGCTCGCCCTCGACGACCTCGACGTCGTCCGCGACGTCGTCGAGGTTCGTCCGGCTGCCGGTGGAGAAGTTGTCGAGCACGCGGACCTCGTCGCCGCGCTCGAGCAGCGCCGCGGACGAGGTTCGAGCCGATGAAGCCCGCCGCCGCCGGTGACGAGCACCTTCCGGGCCATCACGCGACCTCCGCGACGACGTGGTAGTTGGCGAAGATCGCGCCCGGCTGCGGCTCGCGCAGCGAGCGGCACGCGCCGGTCGAGCGCCTCCGCGCCGGCGTTCAGGACGGCGATCGCCGGCTTCGCGAGCGGCCGGCGCGCCGAGTCGTTTCGCGAGCAGGTGCATGTACGTGCCGAGGAGCATGCCGACGCAGGCGGCGGTCCCGGCGCCGGGCTCGACGCGTCACGGCGCTCCAGTCGGCGTTGTCGCGGAACAGGCGCTCGAGGCCGGTGTGCGTCCAGCGCCACAGGTCGTCGGGCGCCGGGTGGTAGACCTGGACGCCGTGCGTCGAGGCGAGCACGCGGCCGCCGGGCGCGGTGACGCGGCGCAGCTCGCGGACGGCCTGCGGCGGGATCGGCGCAGTGCTCCAGCACCTGGTTGCAGAGGACGAGGTCGTACGAGCCGTCCTCGACCGGCAGGTCCTCGACGGTGCCGACGAGGTCCGAGCCGGCCGAGGTCGACGCCGACGTACTCGGCCGCGCAGGCCGCGAAGAGGGGCTCGTACGGCTTCGGGCCGCAGCCGACGTCGAGGATGCGGACGCGGCCGCGCTCCCGGCCGTCCGCTCGGCCTCGTCCCGCAGCCAGCGCGACGAGCGGCGCGCGCACGGCGTACGTCGGCGAGCGTGCGGCTCGGCGTGCGCTTGTCCTCGCCGCTCACGCCCGCGCCTCCGCGGTCGGCCGAGCCGGAGACGAGGAAGCCGACCGCGAACCACGTGAGCGCGGCGAGCGGCACGCCCGCGACGAGCCCCTGCGCGCCCCAGAGCCCGACGCACGAGGAGCAGCCACACCAGGCCGATCACGCCCTGCGCCGTCGTCGTCGCGCGGCGCGCGAGCGCGAGCGCCGCGGCGAGGAGCGCGAGCAGCAGCGCGCCGCCGACGACGCCGAGGTCGGCGAGCGTCTGCACGTAGAGGCTCTGCACGCCCCACTTGTTCTGCGTCGACGGGAAGGCCGCCTCCGCCGCGGTCGGGAAGCGGTTGCGCGCGTCCTCGAGGTACGGCTCGAACGCCGCCGGCTCCTCCGAGCCGCGCAGGCCGACGCCGATCAGCGGGTGGTCGAGGAAGATGCGGCCGCCGATGTAGAGGAGCAGCGTGCGCTGCGAGTAGCTCTCGATCTGCGTCGTGTCCTCGTCGGTCGCCGAGGAAGCGGAGGAAGTCCGTGAGCGTCTCGGAGCGCATCGCGAGCGTGCCGACGGCGACGACGACGACGAGCGCGACGGCCGCGAGCGCGCGCCGCGTCGGGTACGGGTGCGAGGCGCCGGGCGAGCACGAGCAGGCCGCGCGACGCCGAGCACGAGCCCGAGCACGCCGGCGAGCGGCGCCGCGAGGATCAGCCCGACCGCCCCGGCCGACGAGCGCGAGCCGCGAGCGCGCCGGTCCTCGAGCACGAGCGCCGCGAGCCCGAGCAGGAGCGTCGCGCCCGACAAGCGCGGCGAAGTCGTGGTGGCCGAGGAACGAGCGCTGGCGCGCCGGGATCGCTCGTGCCGAAGAGGTCGAGGCCTGCGAGCTGCAGCAGCCCGACCGCGGTCGCGAGCGCGCTCCAGGCGACGAGCATCACCCCGAACACGCGCAGGTCCTCGCGCGTGCCGGACGAGCAGCGCCGCCGCCGGCGCGAGCAGGGCGTACTCGACGAACTTCGCGGCCGTGACGAGGTTCTCGGCGAACGGGTAGTCGTCGAGGACGAGCGGGCCGTAGAGCGCGCCGGCGACGACCCAGAGCGCGAGGCCCGCCGCGGCCGCCCAGACCCAGCGCCCGGCGCGCAGCACCTCGAAGCCGCCGGGCGCGCCCGTCGGCGATCGCGGCGCCGACGACCACGGCGACGGCGAGGTCGGAGAGGCGCGACGTCGACGGTCGTCGCGCCGAACGGCGATCGACACCGACGGCTGGTACTCCACGTGGAGGAAGAGGAACGGGAGGGCCGCCGCCGCGACCGCCGCACGCCGGGCCCCGAGCGGCGTCCGCGAGAGCCGCTGTGAGCGGGCGGGTGGCCACCGGTCGGCCACTATACTCGGCCTCCGTCATGCGCTCGCGGCTCATCTGGCGCCGCTCGACGACGGCCGCGGGATCTACGTCTCCGCGCTCCTCGGCTTCCTCGCGACGGTCGTCGCCGCGCGACTCGCTCGGCGTCGACGACTTCGCGCTCTTCGCGATCGTGCTCGCCGCGTCGGGCTTCTTCCAGACGCTGCTCGACCTCACCGTCGAGGAGGCGCTGACGAAGTACGGCTTCCGCTACGTCACGGCCGAGCGCGTGGGGGAAGCTGCGGCGGCTGTTCCGGCGCGCGCTCGCGGTGAAGCTCGCCGGCGCCGTGCTCGCCGGGCTCGCGCTGCTCGCGCTCGCGCCGTTCGCCGACGCGATCTTCTCGCGCCGAGGGGCTCGCCGTGCCGCTGCCGTCGCGGCGCTGCTGCCGCTCGCCCAGGCGCCGGAGGGACCGGCCGGCGACGGCGCTGATCCTGCGCGGCCGCTACGACGTCCGCGGCGCCTTCCTCGCGCTCTCGATGGCGCTGCGCCTCGGCGGGATCGCGGTCGGCGCGTCGTACGGCGTGACGGAGGCGGTGGTCGGGATCGTCGTCGCGCAGGTCGTCGCCACCGCGTGCGTCGGCGCGGCCGGGCTGGCTCGCGTTCCGGCGCTTCCCGGCGGCGCCTCGAGACGCCGCTCGTCGAGGACGGCGCGCGAGCTCCGCGCGCTTCGTCCTCAGCTCGAGCCTCGCGACCGGCGTCGTCTCGCTCCGCACGTCGCTCGCGCCGCTGCTGCTCGGCGTCGTCGCGCTGCCCGTCCAGGTCGGCCTGCTTCCGCGCCGCGCTGGATCCCGCAGCAGGGCTTCGGCACGCTCTCGGCGCCCGTGCGGATGATCCTCCTGACCGAGCAGACGCGCAGTGGGAGCGCGGCGAGCACCGACCGCGTGCTTCGCCGGCGTCCGCCGCTACAGCGCCGGCGCGGCCGCGCTGACGGCGGTCGCTCGTCGTGCCGCTGTTCGTGTTCATGCCGGACCTGATCCGGCTCGTGCTCGGCTCCGACTTCGTCGCGGCCGCGCGACGCGGCCCGGCTCGTGCTGCGTCGCGGCCGTGCTCCAGTTCGTGTTCGGCTGGACGAAGTCGTTCCCGGTCTCGATCGGCCGGCCGAACCTGCGCGTCGTCACGCACGGGTCGAGACGCTCGTGCTCGTCCCGCTGATGCTCGCGTTCGGCGCCGCGCTGGGGCGCGACCGGCGCCGCCGCTGCGCTGCTCGTCGTCGACGGTCGTCTTCGTGCGTCGCCTGGGCGCTCGCTGCTCGTCGCGCGTCCGGCGGCGACCGGCGTCGCACGCGAGGCGGTGGCGCCGTGAGGGTGCTCGTCGTCTCGCGGGATCTGGCCGCCCGACGTCGGCGGGCCCGGCCTCGCCACGCGCCCGAGGTCGCGGCTTCCTGCGCGCGCGCGGGCACGAGGTCGAGGTCGTGACGACGGCCGCCGCGGCGCCGGCGCGCGGAGGCGTATCCGGTGCGCTGGGTCGTCCCGGCTCGCTTCCGCCGGGCGTGCGGCACGTCGCACGGCGCGCGCTCGGGTCGGCGCGGCGCGCGCGCGCGCGCCGACGTCGTCTACACGACCGGGATGTTCGGCCGCAGCTCGCTCGGCGCGCGCGCTCGCGCGGCGGCCGTACGTGCGTCAAGCTGACCGCCGACCCGGCCTTCGAGCGCGCGCGGCGGCGCGGGCTGTCGGCGGGCGACGTCGACGCGTTCCGCCTCGGCGCGGCGGGCTCGTCCCGGCCGGCTGCTGCGCCGCGCCCGCGACGTCGGCGCGTCCGCGGCGCCGCGCACGTCGTCTGCCCGAGCGCGTGGCTGCGCGAGCTGGCGATCGGCTGGGGCGTCGCCGGCCGAGCGCGTCACCGTGCTGCCGAACCCGGCGCCGCTCGACCGCGCGAGCTGCCGGACGCCGCGACGAGCTGCAGCGCCGAGCTCGGCGTCAACGGCCGCCGACGCTCGCGTTCGCCGGGCCGGCTGACGGCGCAGAAGTCGCTCGAGGTCGCGCTCGAGGCCGTCGCGCGCGGTCGACGGGCGTCGCGCTCGTCGTCGCCGGCGACGGGCCCGGAGCGCGAGCCGCTCGAGCGCCACGCCGCGAGCGCGGGCTCGGCGACCGCGTGCGCTTCCTCGGCGCCGCGCCGCGCGAGCGACGTGCTCGAGCTCTTCCGCGCCGCCGACGCGGCGCTCCTCTCCTCGGCGCTGGGAGAACTTCCCGCACGCGCGTCGTCGAGGCGCTCGCCGTCGGGACGCCGGTGCTCGCGACGCGCGCCGGCGGCGTCGCCGAGGTCGTCGAGGACGGCGCGAACGGGCTGCTCGTCGAGCCCGGCGACGCCGACGCGCTCGCCGCGGCGATCCGGCGCTTCTTCGAGGACGACGAGCTGCGCGGCGCGGCTGCGCGCAGCCGCCGCGCCCTCGGTGGCCGACTACGCCCCCGAGCGGGTGTACGGGCGAGCTCGAGGCGATCCTGCGCGACGCGGCGCGCCGGTGAAGCCGCGCGTCCTCTTCGTCGGCCGGACGCGCTACTCGGCTGCCGCTCCGAGCGGCGCTCGCGCGGAAGTTCGACGCGCTCGCGGGAGCGACTCGACCTCCGCGTGCTCGGCAGCGCCGCGCCCGGCTCGCCGACCCACGACGCACCTTCGACGCTCGTGCCGCCGCGTGCGGCCGCGCGTCCTCGACGGGCCGCTCTTCTACGCCCTCGCTCCCGTTCCGCATCGCGCGCGAGCTCCGCGCGCTTCCGGCCGCAGATCGTCGTTCGCCCAGAGCCCGTTCGAGGGCGCTGCGGCGCTGCTCGGCGCGGCGCGCTGGCGCGCGTCGCGACGAAGGTCGTGGTCGAGCGTCCACGGCGACTGGCGCGCGTCGACGCGGCTCTACGGCTCGACGGCGCGCGGCCTGCTCGGCGCCGCTCGGCGACCGGCTCGCCGCGCGGGCCGTCCGCCGCGCCGACGCCGTGCGCGCGCTGTCGGACTTCACCGTCGCGCCTCGTCGCGCGAGCTCGGCGTCGAGCCCGCCGCCGTCTTCACCACCTACTCCGACCTCGCCGCCTTCACCGCGACGCCGCCGGCGCCGCTGCCGGAGCAGCCGACGGCGCTCTTCGTCGGCGTGCTCGAGCGCTACAAGAACGTCGACGGGCTCGCCGCGGCCTGGCGGCTCGCGGCGCCGCGGCGTGCCGGACGCGCAGCTTCGCCTCGTCGGCCGCGGGACGCTGCACGCGACGCTCGTCGAGGCGCTCGTCGCCGACCTGCCCGGGCAGACGAGCTGGACGCCGCTGCTGAGCCGCGCCGAGGTCGCGGACGCGCTGGACGAGGCGACGCTGCTCCTGCTCCCCTCGCGCTCGGAGGGGACGGCCGCGCGTGATCATCGAGGCGTTCGCCGCGGCCGCGCCGTGATCGCGCGCGCGCGCGGCGGGATGCCGGACCTCGTCGAGGACGACGTCGAGGGGTTTCTCGTCGAGCCCGACGACGTCGACGGGCTCGCCGACGCGATCGTCCGCGTCGCTCGGCGACCGCGGAGCTGGCGCGGCGGCTGGGGGCGGCCGCGGCCGAGCGCGCCGGAGAGTGGACGTACGACGCGGCCGAGTACGGTCGCCGCATGCGCGACCTCGCCGACCGGGTCGCCGGATGACGAGGCTCGTCTTCGTGACGCAGCGGATCGACCCCGACGACCCGAACCTCGCCGCGGCGATCCCGATGGTGGCGGCGCTCGCGCGGCGCGTCGACGAGGTGACCGTGCTCGCCCTCGACGCGCGGCCCGCCGGGCTGCCCGACAACGTCCGGGTCCGGACCTTCGGCGCCGGCACCCGCCTCGGGCGCGGGCTCCGCTTCGCGGCCGCGCTCGTCGCCGAGCTCCGCCGCCGGCCGCGGGCGCTCGTCGCGCACATGTCGCCGGTCTACGCGGTGCTGGCCGCGCCGCTCGCCCGGCCGCTCGGGACGAAGGTCGTGCTCTGGTTCACGCACTGGCGCCGCTCGCGGCTCCTCGCGCTCGCGGAGCGGCTCTCGACCGCGGTCGTGTCGGTCGACGAGCGCTCGTTCCCGCTCCCGTCGCGCGAAGCTGCGGGCGATCGGCCACGGGATCGACGTCGCCCAGTTCCCGTGCACCGAGCGGCCGCCGCGCCGCCCGTCCGCCTGCTCGCGCTCGGCCGCTACTCGCCGGCGAAGGGGCTCGACCACGTGCTCCGCGCCGTCGCGGCGTCGCCGGAGGCCGAGCTCCTCGTCCACGGCCCGTGCGTGACGGAGGAGGAGCGCCGGCACCGCGGGGAGCTCGAGGCGCTCGTCGCCGAGCTGGGGCTCGACGGGCGGCGCGGCTCGAGGGGCCCGTGCCGCGGACGGAGGTGCCCGCGCTCCTGGCGGCGGCGACGGCGCTCGTGAACAACATGAAGCGCCGGCGCCCCGGACAAGGTGGTCTACGAGGCGGCCGCGTCGTGCGTGCCGGTGCTCGCGTCGAATCCGGTGTTCGACGAGTTGTTCGCCGGGCTCGAGCCGGAGCTCGCGTTCGCGCGGGAGCGGCCCGAGGAGCTGGCGGCGCGGATCCGAGGCGCTCGGTGCCGCGTCGCCGGAGGCGCTGGCGCGGGTCGGGGCCGCGCTGCGGGAGCGCGTCGTGGCGCGGCATTCGGTCGACACGTGGGCGGACGGGGTGCTCGCCGCGGCCGGCCTGTGACGCCCGTCCTCCACGTCCAGAAGGTCTCGGGCATCTCCGGCTCCGAGGCGCACCTGCTCTCGGTGCTGCCGCTGCTCCGCGCCCGCGGCTGGGACGCCCGGATGCTCGTGCTCGACGAGGGCGAGGAGGGCGCCGCGCGGTTCGTCGAGGAGCTGGCGGCGCGGGACGTCCCGGTCGAGCGGCTGCGGCTCCGGCTCGACGCGGACCCGGTGGCGTTCGCGCGCCTCGTCCGGCGGTTCCGGCGCGAACGGCCGGCCATCGTCCACACGCACCTCGTCCACGCCGACCTGCTCGGCCTCCCGGCCGCGGCGCTCGCCCGGGTGCCGGTCCGAATCAGCACGAAGCACGGCTTCAACGCGTTCCGGTTGCGCCGCGGGTTCGGCGCGGTCGACCGCGCGGCCGGCCGGTTCGCGGACGTCGACGTCGCGATCTCGCGCGGGCTTGCCACGCATCTCGCCGAGGTCGAGGGCTACGACGAGGACGCGTTCGAGATCGTCCACTACGGGATCGCCGCCGGGCCGGAACCGCCCCCGCCCCCGGCGGAGCCGCGGCTGCTCGCGGTCGGGCGCCTGATCCCGATCAAGGGGCTCGACACGCTCCTCCGCGCCGTCGCCGCGGCGCCGCACGGAGGTGCCGGGCCTCACGCTGGAGCTCGCGGGCGCAGGGCCGGAGGAGGACGAGTTGCGGCGCCTCGCCGGCGCGCTCGGCCTCGACGAGACCGTGCGCTTCCTCGGCCCGGTGTCGCCGATCGCGCCGGCCTACGAGCGGGCGCTCGCGGTCGTCGTCCCCTCGCGCGGCGAGGGCTTCGGGATGGTGGCGCTCGAGGCGATGGAGCGCGGCCGCGCGGTCGTCGCCTCGCGCGTCGGCGGGCTCCCGGAGCTCGTCGTCCCGGGCGAGACGGGCCTGCTCGTGCCGCCGGACGACCTCGAGGCGCTGCGGGCGGCGCTGGTCATGATCGCCTCCGACCCGGGGCACGCCGCCGAGCTGGGCGCGGCCGGCCGCCGCCGCGCGCTCGAGGCCTTCCCGGAGGAACGGCCCGCCGAGCGGCTCGACGCGATCTACCGCAGCGCTCTCGAGCGCAGGAGCCTGTCGACCGCAGCGCCCGCGAGCACGCCGAGCAGCGGGTCCCAGGGCACGCGGTAGCGCGTCGCGCCGGCGAACACCATCGCCGTCAGCGTCGCGTAGGCGAGCTGGAGCGCGATGAGGACGGCGGCCGGCCGCGGCACGAGCACGAAGCCCCAGAGCGCGAGCGCGAAGAGCGGGACGAGGAACACGGGCAGGAGCCACGCCCGCGCCGTGCCGCGGAAGCCGGTCGCGCCGGGGCCCTCGTCCGTCCGTGTCCCGCGCGGGCTCCAGAGCATCCCGACGGCCTGCCCCGCGAGCCGCGCCTTCTCGCCGGGGTGCTCCCGCCAGAAGTCGGTCGTGAGGTCGCGGTAGAGCCGCATCTGCGCGCACTCGTCGACCGTCCGCCCCTCGCGCGCCGCGTCCTCGGGCGTCGGCGGCGCGCCCGGCGGGTCGGGCACGTCGTCGATCCAGCCGCCGCGCGCGAGCGTGTCGTAGGTGGCGAGGTTGTTCGCCTTCCAGAGCGCCTTCGCGTCGGTCGTGATCGTGGCGCAGCCGACCTGCACCTCGTTGCGCGACGACCCACGGCACGACGACGAGCGCGGCGGCGAGGAGCACGACGCCGGCGCGGACGACCGGGGCGCCCTGCCACAGCAGCCAGCCCGCGAGCACGAGCGGGAGCAGGAGGAGGCGCGTGTTCCCGAGGATCGCGACGCCGGCGAGCGCCCCCACCACGGCGACCGAGCCCGGCGTCCGCCGGTCGGCCGCCCGCAGCGCCGCGAGCGTGATCGCCGCGACGAGGAACGTGTCGAGCACCTCGCGGTTGACGTGCACGTCGTGCCAGAGCAGGTACGGGTGGAGCGCGACGACGAGGCCGGCGACGAGCCCGGCGCGCGGGGTCGCGAGGCGGCTGCCGATCGCGACCGTGAGCAGCGCCGTCCCGACCGCGACCGCCGTCTGCGCGACGCCGACGACGAACCAGTCGCGGCCGAACGCCCAGTAGAGCGCGCCGAGGAACCAGCCGTAGAGCGGCTGCGTGTACGCGGACGGCTCGCCCGGGAGGAAGCCGAACGTCCCGCTGCGTCGCGAGCGTCCGCGCGAAGTCGTCGCTCTTCTCGGTGAAGTCGCGCAGGATCGTCGTCCCGCTCGACGGCCAGCGCGGCGAGCCTCGGCAGGGCCGTGGCCGCGGCGACGATCGCGTACGGTTGGCGGCCATGGCGCACGAGGCGCAAGCCTACGACGACGGGGTGCTGACGGTCTCCTGCCACGTCGAGCGCCCGCTCGACGACCGGGTCTGGGAGGCGTACGCCGCGTTCCGGCGGCGGCGTCCGGGCGGTGCGGCCGTCGCGTCGCTGCTGCGCCCGCCGGAGGAGCGCGAGGGCGAGCGCTGGGAGCCCTGGCTCGTGCGGGCGCGCGAGGCCGCCGCGGACGGGCCGTTCGGGCTGCACACGCACTGGACCGGGATCGCGCACGCCCGCCCGACCGGCGGCGATCCCGCGGCGCGCGTGCGCGAGCAGGGCCGGCGGCTCGCGGCGCGAGGGTCTCGACGCCGACGCTCTTCGCCGGCGGCGGCTGGTACTGGGACGCGGGCGTCGGCGAGGCGGTCGCCGAGCTCGGGTACGCGGACTGCACCGCGACCGCGTTCCGCCCGCCGTACCTCGAGGCCGGACGCGCCGCGGCTCGCGCTCGCCGAGCCCGCGCGGCTCGTGCTCCCGTCCGGCGCGCGGCTGCTCGTGCTCCCGTCGACGCACTCGGTCGGGATGGCGGTGCGGGCCGTGCCCGCGGCGGCTGCCGCGCTGGCTCCACGTCTACTTCCACGACACCGACCTCCTCGACGCCCGCCGCCGCGCCGCGCTGACGTGGGCGCTCCGGCTTCTCGGCGCCCGTCGGCGCCCGACGCCCCTCGACGCCCTGCGCGAGCGCCCGCGGCGGCGCTCCGGGACGTCGGGCTGGCCGAGGCCGCTCGCTAGGATCGCGCGATGGCGCGGGAGCCCGCAGCCACGGACGCGCACGCGCGCGACGCCTCGCAGCGCGACGCGAAGCCGACCGACGTCCGCTCCGCCCGGCCCTACATCTTCCAGAAGGGACCGCTGCGCGGGGCGCTGCGGCGGCTCGGGAGCGTCGCCGCGCTCGCCTTTCTCGACGTCTCCGGCGTCGCGCTCGGCCTCTACTCGGCGCTCGCGATCCGCGAGCTCGTCTACGGGACGTTCCCGCCGCTCTGGGGCGTGATGTGGCAGGCGGTGGAGGAGTGGCTGCCGTTCCTCGCGCTCATCACGCTGCTCGTCTTCTGGCAGGGCGGGCTGTACGCGAACCGCGAGGTGCGCGCGGGCGTCGGCCGGATCCTCCCGTGCATCGTGCTCGTGGCGCTGCTGACGGCGGCGTTCGCGATCGGCTCGGGGCACGAGTTCGACACGTTCGGCCTCGTCCCGACGGCCGTGGTGACGACGACGATCACGATCGGGGTCCTGCGCGCGAGCTACGAGGCCGTGACGCGGGACGTCCTCCGCGTCGCCGGCGTCCGCCGCCGCGCCGTGCTCGTCGGCAGGGGCGAGCACCTGCTCGACCTGCGGCGCGCGCTCGGCGTCGGGCCGCGGCGGGATCGGCTACGCGTTCGAGGGCGCGGTCGTCTCCGACGACGCCGACCCGGGCCTCCCGGTGCTCGGCGGCCTCGACGCGCTCCCGGACGTGCTCGACTCGACGCCAATGGACGAGCTGATCGTGACGGAGGCCGACCTCGACGAGATGGACGCTGCTCGAGATCGTCGAGCAGGCGCACCGGCGCGGCGTGAAGGTGCGGGTCGCGCCGAAGACGACGGAGCTGCTGATGGACCGCGCCGAGTACGTGCCGGGCCAGGGCGTGCCGCTGTTCGACCTGCGGCCGCCGGTGTTCGCCGGCACGGACTGGGTCGTCAAGCGCGGCTTCGACCTCGTCGTCGCGCCGCTCGTGGTGATCGTCGGGCTGCCGCTGTGGCTCCTCATCGCGCTCGCGATCAAGCTCGACTCACGCGGCCCGGTGCTCTACCGCAGCCACCGCGTCGGGCTGAACGAGCGCTCGTTCGGGATGCTCAAGTTCCGCACGATGGAGGCCGGCGCCGACGAGCGGCAGGACGAGCTCGAGCAGCAGAACGAGGCGACCGGGCCGCTGTTCAAGATCAAGGACGACCCGCGCGTGACCCGCGTCGGCGCCTTCCTCCGCCGCTTCTCGATCGACGAGGTGCCGCAGGTGCTGAACGTGATCCGCGGCCGAGATGAGCCTCGTCGGCCCGCGGCCGCTCCCGGTCCGCGACTACGAGCAGCTCCAGGACTGGCACCGCAAGCGCTACCTCGTGATGCCGGGGATGACCGGGCTCTGGCAGATCTCCGGCCGCTCGGAGCTGACCTTCGACGACCTCGTCCGGCTCGACTTCTACTACCTCGACAACTGGTCGATCTGGCTCGACGTCTCGATCCTGCTGAAGACGCTGCCGGCCGTGCTCGAGCGGCGCGGCGCGTACTGGCCGGAACGGACGATCCGCATGTCGTCCGAGCCATGACCGGTCTCGAGACCAAGACACGGCCGGTCGAGCCACGCGGTGGCCGTTCTGGCCGGCGCTACGACAGCGCCGGGGCGCCCGCGCGGGCGAGCTCTTCCAGGATCGTCGTCGAGCGAGACCGTGACCTCCCACTCCGGGTAGTCGGCGCGGAGGCGCGAGAGGTCGCTGATGTAGCAGATGTGGTCGCCGCGCCTCGGCTCGTCGACGTACTCGGTCGGCGAGCGCTCGGCCGAGTCAGCTCCTCGAAGCGCGCGATCGCCTCGAGCACCGAGATCGCGTTCGCGCGGCCGCCGCCGAGGTTGTAGACGGCCCCGGCGCCGCGGCGCCTCGGCGAAGGCCATCATCGCCGCGCAGACGTCGTGGGCGTGGATGTTGTCGCGCACCTGCTTGCCGCTTGTAGCCGAAGATCCGGTACGTCCGGCCCTCGCGGACCGCGCGCGCGATGTAGGCGAGGAAGCCGTGCAGCTCGGCGCCGGAGTGATGCGGGCCCGGTGAGGCAGCCGCCGCGGAAGCACACCGTCGGCATCCCGAAGTAGCGCCCGTACTCCTGCACCAGCACGTCGGCGGCGACCTTCGAGGCGCCGAAGAGGCGAGTGCATCGACGCGTCGATCCGCATCGTCTCGTCGATCCCGTCGCGTGCGCCGGTCGGCGTAGTCCCAGCGCGTCTCGAGCTCGACGAGCGGCAGCTCGTTCGGCGCGTCGCCGTAGACCTTGTTCGTCGACAGGAACACGAACGGCGTCTCCGGGCAGTGGCGCCGCGCCGCCTCGAGCAGGTTCAGCGTGCCGACGCGCGTTCACCTCGAAGTCGTCGAACGGGCGCGAGGCGGCGAGGTCGTGCGACGGCTGCGCGGCGCAGTGGACGACGAGGTCGGACGCGCCGCTCCGCGAACGAGGCGCGTCGACCCCGTCGCGGTCGCGGATGTCGAGGTCGTGGTGCTCGAACCGGCGTCGTCTCGCCGCGCAGGCGCTCGAGGTTCCAGGTCGTGTCGCCGTGCTCGCCGAAGAACTCGCGGCGCATGTTGTTGTCGACGCCGTGCACGGCCCAGCCGCGCTCGTCGAGGAAGCGCACGGCCTCGGAGCCGATCAGCCCGCTCGAGCCCGGTGACGAGTGCGGTCTTGCGACATGTGAAGGGAGTGTTCGGCCCGCAGCGGGGCGGCCGCAGGCCCGGCCATACTAGACGGCGTCGTGCGCCAGCCCCGGATCCTCGCCGTCGTCTCCGCGGTCGACCTCGACCACCGCTACGGCTGCACCCCGGCCTGGTGGCAGCTCTGGAAGGGGCTCTACGAGGCGGACGTCGACCTGATCGTGACGCCGTACCGCGGCCGCGCCGTCGAGTCGCCGTGGTGGCGGGTGGAGGAGAACCCGTGCTACTGGGAGGGCGAGTCGTTCGACCTCGCGCGCCGCGCGCGTCGCGCGGCTCCGCGGCGACACGCACCTGCGGCGCGAGGAGGCCTCGCCCGAGGACTCCGCTCGCCGACCGCGCCGTCCGCGAGACGATCCGGCGCTGGGTGACGCCGCGCTGGCAGCGCCACCTGGAGCGGATCCTCGAGCGCGAGCGCGACGTCGACGCGGTCGTCGTCTTCACCGTCCCGCCGAGCCACCTGACGCGGCATCCCGACCGCGCTGCGCGAGCGCTTCGGCGTCCCGGTCGTCTTCTACGACGCCGACGTGCCGATGAGCCTGCCCGAGTTCGGCGGCATGGACACCGGGCTTCAACATCTACCACGGCGCCGACATCTCGGAGTACGACCTCGTCCTCTCGAACTCCGAGGGCGGGATCCCGCGCCTGCTCGAGCTCGGCGCGCGGCGGGCCGACCACCTCTTCTGGGGCGCCGACCCGGAGCTGTTCCGGCCCGCTGCCGGTGGAGAAGCAGCACGACGTCGTCTTCTACGGCTACGGCGACAAGTTCCGGCGCGACTGGATGGAGACGATGGTCGCGCGCCCGTCGCGAGCGGCTGCCGGAGGTCGAGTTCGCGCTCGCGGGCGGCGACTTCAAGGGCCGGCTCGGCCGCGCGCGCGAGCTCGGGCTGGCTCCCGGTGAACGCGCTCGTCCACCTCATCTCCGTCGGTGCGCGTCAACCTCAACATCGGCCGCAGGCCGCACGCGGCGGTGTCCGCCTCCTCGACGAGCCGGATCTTCGAGCTCGCCTCGTCCGGCGCGGCGATCGTGTCCAACCCGTACGAGGGGATCGAGCGCTGGTTCGAGCCGGGGCGCGAGCTCGTCGTCGTGCACTCCGAGGACGAGGCCGTCGAGACCTACCGCGAGCTTCTCGCCGATCCCGCGGCCGCGGAGGAGCTCGGCCGCAACGCGCGCGAGCGGGTGCTCGAGGAGCACACGTACGCGCAGCGGGCGCGGCGCCTGCTCGACCTCGTCGGCGTGAGGGATGCCGTCGGTGTCTGAGCTGACCGCGCCCGAGGTCTCGATCCCGCGGGCGCGGCTCGCGTCGCTGCGCCGCGTCGCGATCGTCCCGGCGCACAACGAGGAGGGCTCGATCGGCGGCGTCGTCCGCGAGATCCGCGCGTTCGACGACGGGCTCGAGATCGTCGTGTCGACGACGGCTCGTGGGACCGCACCGCTCGCGTCGCGCGCGACGCCGGCGCCCGGGTCGTGTCGGCTCCCGTTCAACCTCGGGATCGGCGGCGCCGTCCAGACCGGGTTCCGCTCGCGCCGAGGAGGAGGGCTTCGACCTCGTCGTCCGCCTCGACGGCGACGGGCAGCACCTCGCCTCGGAGCTGCCGAAGCTGCTCGGGCCGATCGCTCGACGACGCGCGCCGACATCGTCGTCGGCTCGCGCTTCGCGGGCGAGGGCGACTACCGGCCGCCGCTCGCGCGCCGGCTCGGGATCCGGCTCTTCGCCTCGCGTCGTCTCGCTCCTGACGCGGCAGCGGGTCACCGACACGACCTCCGGCTTCCAGGCCTGCAACCGCCGCGCGATCCGCCTGTTCGCGGCCGACTACCCGCACGACTACCCCGAGGTCGAGGCGACGGTGATGGTCTTCAAGCACCGGCTGCGGCTCGCCGAGGTGCACGTGGCGATGCAGGAGCGCACGGCCGGGACGTCGTCGATCGGCGCGCTCGCGTCCGTCTACTACGTGGTCAAGGTGATGCTCGCCGTGTTCGTCGCGCTCTCGCGCCGGTACGCGACGCCGCTGGAGGAGGACGAGGACGTGACGCCGCTCGGTCGTCTCGCTCGCAGGGATCGCTCGCCTCGCTCGTCCTGCTCGGCGTCGTGTTCCACCTCATCCGCAGCCGCCGCCTGCGCGAGCGGTACGCGCTCCTGTGGCTGCTCACCGGGCTCGTGCTGCTGGCGCTCTCCGCCTGGCGCGGCGGGCTGAACACGATCGCCGGCTGGGTCGGCGTCACCGGCTACCCGCCCGCGGTGCTCTTCGCCGTCGCGCTGCTCTTCGTGCTCGTCGTGCTGCTGCACTACTCGACCGTCGTCTCGCGCCTCGCCGACCAGAACACGGTGCTCGCGCAGCGGCTCGCGCTGCTCGAGGAGAAGCTCCGCCGCCGCGACGGCGACGAGCGCTAGGTCGTCGTCACCTCGACCGGCGGGCTGATCACGACCGGGTCGCCCTGCGTCTGGTCGTCGAGCCAGTTCCCGGCGACGGCGACGCGGTAGACCCAGCGGCCGGGCTCCGGCGTCTCCTCCGAGAAGACCGGCTCGCGCGTCTCGCCGACGGCCTGCGCCCCGAAGAGCGTGCAGTAGACGGAGCCGCCCTCGTCCGTGCACGCGGCGTCCTGCGGCGCGTTGACCTCGTCCTTCGGCGAGCGGAAGACGCGGTAGAAGGTGTCCGCGTTCGTGGGGGCGGTCGGGTTCCAGCGGAGCGTGATCCGGCGGCCGTCGGCGCTGATCGTCGGGTCGAGGTCGTCGACGACGGGGATGAGCGGCTGCGACGCGTCGACCTTGACCACGTGGATGTCGCCGCGGAGCTGCGTCGCGAGGAGCGTCACGACCGCGGCGAGCGCGAACGCGGCGCTGCCGGCGCTCACGATCGCGATCGACGCGCGCCGCGACGGCAGGCGCGTGGCCGCCTGCGCGGCGAGCCGGCGCGCCGAGCGTCGGCACGAGCAGGAGCAGCGACGCGGCGAGGACGCAGAACGCCGGGAACGCCGGCATCACGTAGCGGAAGAACGAGCCGGAGTCGATCGAGGCGAGGCTGCGAGCCGCCCTTCACGAGGACGATCGCGGCGAACCACCCGCCGACGAGGAACGCGCCGGCGAGCGTCCGGCGGCCGAGGGCGATCGCGCCGCCGAGCGCGGTCAGCTCGAGCAGGCGGACGCTGAAGAACTCGCCGCGGAAGTCCCGCTCGATCCGGTGCAGCTGGCCGAAGCTCCAGTCGACGTACCGCTCCACCGGCGCGAAGACGCCGTCGACCCCGGCGGCCACCTGGAACTCGCCCCGCTCGAACAGCGGCAGGCTCCCGACGCCCGCGGGCCTTCCAGATCGCGAGCACGAGCAGCGGGATTCCCGAGCGCGGCCACGGCGGCCCCGAGCGCCCGCCAGCGGCGCGCGACGGCGAGCGCCAGCGCGAACGCGGGCAGGGCCAGCGCCACCGAGGGCTTCACCGCCACGGCGAGCCCCGCGCCGATGCCGGCCGCGGCGCCCGCCCAGGCGTCGTCGCGCTCGAGCGCCCGTGCCGTCAGCAGGGCGCCGACGAGCAGCGCGACCGTCGAGGCGAGGTCGGACATGGCCGAGAGCCCCAGCGCCTGCGGCAGGAACTGCTCGACGTACTTCTCGTGGTAGTCCTGCGTCGAACAGCGGGACGGCGAGCCACGGCAGCGACGACCCACAGCGCCGCGGCCGTGAGCCCGACGGCGCGGCCGGCGAGCCGGGTGCCGAGCCCGTACAGCGCCAGCACCGCCGCCGGCATCAGCACGAGCACGTTGAGCAGGACGATCGCCGGGCAGCCCGTCGAGGAAGCTCGGGCCGGCGACCGCCGCGATCGGCAGCAGCACGAACGGCCAGCCGAAGCCGACCGCGGTGAACGGGAGGTCGGCCGTCGCCGAGCAGCCACGCGGTCGTGTACGACCAGAGCTGGTCGCCGCCCTGGTAGTAGAGCCAGCCGTTGTGGCGGACGGTCAGGGCGAACGCGAGGATCGCGAGCCACTGGACGAGCACGAGCGTCCCGAGCGCGATCGCGACGCCGTGCTCGCGGAGCACGCGCGGGAGGGAGATCCGCCGGGCGGCGCCCGCGAGCTCTCCGGCGACGGCCCTAGGCGCCTGCATGCACCGGGGCGTGCGCCCGGTACCACGCGATCGTCCGCTCGAGCCCGTCGCGGAAGCCCGTCCGCGCCCGGAAGCCGAACAGCTCCTCGGCGCGGGACACGTCCAGCTGCCGGCGCGGCTGCCCGTTCGGCTTCGTCGCGTCCCAGACGATCTCGCCGGAGAAGCCGGTGAGCTCCGCGACGGTCTGCGGCGAGGTCGCGGATCGAGATCTCGACCCCGGAGCCGAGGTTGACGGGCTCCGGCTCGTCGTAGCGCTGCGCGGCGAGCCAGATCCCCTCGGCCGCGTCCTCGACGTAGAGGAACTCGCGGGTCGGCGAGCCGTCGCCCCAGAGCACGATCTCGCCCTCGCCGCGCTCCTGCGCCTCGAGCATCTTGCGGATCAGCGCGGGGATCACGTGCGAGGTCTCGAGGTCGAAGTTGTCGCCGGGCCCGTAGAGGTTCACCGGGAGCAGGTGGATCGCGTGCATCCCGTACTGCTGGCGGTAGGTCTGCGCGCCGACGAGGATCGACTTCTTCGCGACGCCGTACGGCGCGTTCGTCTCCTCGGGGTACCCGTTCCAGAGGTCCTCCTCGCGGAACGGGACGGGCGTGAACTTCGGGTACTCGCAGATCGTCCCGAGCGTGACCACCTTCGCCGTGCCGTGGAGGCGCGCGAGCTCGAGCACGTGCGCGCCCATCATCAGGTTCGCGTACCAGTAGCGGCCGGGGTTGTCGCGGTTGGCGCCGATCCCGCCGACCTCGGCGGCGAGATGGATCACGAGCTCCGGCCGCACGTCGGCGAAGAGCCGCTCGGCGTCGTCCCAGCGGGTCAGGTCGTAGTCGCGCTTCCGGGCCACGACCGGCTCGACGCCGTCGGCGCGCATCCGCTCGACGAGGTGCGAGCCCAGGAACCCGCCCCCGCCGGTGACGAGGACGTGGTCACGCGGGCTGGGTCTCGCCGTGCGTCTTGACCGTCGGCTGCGTCCCGCCCAGCCAGTCGACGCGGCCGACCCACTTGTCCCGGTGCTCCGCGTACCAGCGGATGGTGTGGGCGATGCCCTCCTCCCACGAGACCTTCGGCGTCCAGCCTGTCTCGCGCTCGAGCTTCTCGTAGCCGACCCGGAGCGCCATCACGTCGCTCGAGCCGGGGCGGAAGCGGGCCTGCGTCTGCACGATCTCGCGCGAGTCGACGGGCCAGTAGCCGAGCTCGGCGCCGACGCGGAAGATCAGGTCGGCCCAGTCGGCCATCGAGATGTTCTCGCCCTGCCCGTAGACGTAGTGCTCGCCGGGGACGCCGTGGGCGGCGACGGTGAGGTGGCCGCGGACGCCGTCGGTGCAGAAGCAGAAGTCGCGCAGCGGGTCGAGCGCGCCGAGCTCGACCTCCGGGCGCTCGAGCGCCTGCGTGATGATCGTCCCGGTGACGTAGCGCGGGTTCTGGCGCGGCCCGTAGTTGTTGAACATGCGCGTCACGACCCCGGGCAGGCCGTACGCGTCGTGGTAGTTCAGGGTGAGGAAGTCGGCGGCGACCTTCGCGGTGGCGTAGATCGACTTCGGGTTGATCGGCGACTTCTCGTGGAGGATCAGCGCGCCCTCGTCGTCGAAGTCGTGGTGGTGCGCGACCGACTCGCGGACGTTGCCGTACTCCTCCGAGGTGCCGGCGGTGTCGAACTTCTCGAGCTCGAGGCCGTGGTCGACGATCGACTGCAGCAGGTTCAGCGTCCCGACCGTGTTCGCCATCACCGTCTCGTACGGCCGGTGCCACGACTCGCCGACGTGCGCCTGGGCGCCGAGGTGGAAGACGTACGGCTTGTCCGGCGCCTCGAGCAGGTCCTGCCGCACGAGCAGGTCGATCGAGTGCTTGTCGGTGAGGTCGGCGAAGTGGACCTTCAGCTGCCCGCGCAGGTGCGCGATGTTGTTCAGCGCGCCGCTCGACGTGGCCCGGACGAACGCGTGCACCCGCGCGCCGAGGTGGACGAGCGCCTCGGTCAGGTGCGAGCCCATGAAGCCGTCGGCGCCGGTCACGAGCACCGTGCGGCCCTCGTAGATCGCGCCGTAGTCGCGCTTCAGCTCCTCCAGCGCGGTTTCGGTCCAGAGCGTGGTCGTGTCGTTCGGCATGCCTCGTAAGCTCCTCTCAGGTTGAGCAAGGCTATCGCGCCGAGCCCGCAATCGGTCGCCCGCAGCGGACTCCTTACAGGACTCTCACTCGCTGCGGTCACGGGGCTCGCGGCGGCCGTCGGCGTGGTCGTCGCGCGGGAGTTCGGGCGTTCCGCGGAGACGGACGGATTCTTCGCCGCGTACGGCGTCTTCGTCGTCCTCTCGATCGTCGCGGGGTCGGTGCGGGTGATCGCGCAGCCGCCGCTCGCGCGGGCGCGGCTGGACGGCGCGCTCGGGCACGAGGCGTCGGCGTGGGCCGCCGCGCTGGCGGTCGCGACGCTGCCGCTCGTCCTCGCCTCGACTGCTGTTCGCCGGGCCGATCGGCGACGCGCTCACCGGGTCGCTGCCGCCCGAGGCGGCCGACGTCGCCTCGGAGACGCTGCGTCTGGCTCGTGCCCGCGGCGGTGCTCCAGCTCTTCGCGGCGCTCTGCGCGGGCGTGCTCGCGGCGCTCGACGACTACGGGACGGCCGCGACCGGCTACGTCGTCGGGAGCCTCGCCGGGCTGGCGCTGATCCTGGCGCGCGTCGGCGAGGACGGGATCGTCGCCGTGGCCTGGGGCGCGGCGCTGAACGGGGCGGTCGCGGTCGCGATCCCGGCCGCGCGGCTCGCGTGGCGGCGGCGTCCGCGCCGGCCGGCGGCGGGCGTCGGGTCCCGGCTCGCCCTGCTCGTGCGCGGCTCGGTGCTGCCGCTCGTGCTGCAGGCGCTCTACCTCGTCTGCCTGCGGATGTCGACGGAGATCGGCGTCGGCGAGCTGACGACCTTCTCGTACGCCTACCTCATCGCCTCGGCGCTCGTGGCGGTGACGGCGACGTCGCTCGGCCTCGTCACCTCGGTGCCGCTCGCGCGGGCCGGGCTCGACGACGACGCGGCCGCACGGCACGTCGTCGGCTCGTCGTGGCTCGCGCTCGCGCTCGTGGCCGGCGCCGCCGGGGTCTTCGCCGTCGCGGGGGACGCGCTCGTCCGGCTCGTGCTCGGGGACGCGTACGAGGGCGGCGGGATCGGCGCGCTCGTCGTCGCCCTCTCGCCGTGGGCGGTGGCCTCGATCGGCGTGACGCTGACGTATCCGCTCGTCTTCGTCCGCGGCCGGCCGCGGCGCGTCGTCCGCCTCGCGCTCGGCGTCCTGCTCCTGCACCCGTTCGTCGTCTGGCTCGGCCGCGAGGCGCTCGGGCTGGACGGCGTGGCGCTCGCGCTCGCGGCCTCGACGGCGCTCCTCCTCGCGGGGCTGCTCTGGAACCTCGGGATCCTCGCGGCCGCGGTGCGCGGGCTCGTGCTCGCGGCCGCGACGGTCGGGGCGCTGGCGCTCCTCGCTTTCGCCCCGGCGGCGCTGCTCGCGCCGGAGATCGCCGCCGCCTCGCTCGTCGCGTACGCGGCCCTGCTCGTGCTCGTACGGCCGACGGGGCTGCGACAGGCGTGGGCGTACCTGCGCGCCCTGCGCTAGCGTGGCCCGCCGATGAGGGAGCACGTGAAGGGCGCCGTCCGCGCGGCCGGCCGCACCGGCCCGGGCCGCACGCTCGTCCACGCCGCGGTCGTCGGCGACCCGCGCGACAACCGCTTCACGACCGTCCGCTGGCTGCCGGAGCGGATCGAGGGCTTCGAGGACCTGCTGTTCCTCTTCTCGAGCAACCAGCTCAACCACGGCGTGATCTCGCAGGAGCTCGACGAGGCGGGGCTCCTCTACCGGCTCGCGCGCGGGCGCCGCGACGCGACGGTGGTCGAGATCGGCCGCTTCAAGGGCGGGACGACGTTCCTGCTCGCCGCCGCGGTCGGCGAGGGCTCGCACGTCTGGTCGTACGACGTCCACGTCCCGCACGACGCGCCGTACACCGGCGCCGACCTCGACCGCGAGCTGCGCGAGACGCTCGAGCGCTACGGGCTGCAGGACCGGGTCGACCTCGTCGTCGCCGACTCGCGCACGGTCGAGCCGCCGCCGCGGGCCGTCGACCTGATCCTCATCGACGGCGACCACAGCTACGACGCCGTGCGCGCCGACTGGGAGCACTGGCGCCCGCACCTCGCGCCCGGCGCCGACGTCCTCTTCCACGACGCGCACGACCACGGCGGGCTCGGGACGTACGTCCCCGACGTGGGGCGCTTCGTGGCGGAGCTGGAGCGGGACGGCGACCTCGAGCGGCAGGCGAACGCCGGCGGCATCGCCCACTTCGCCTACCGGCCGGCGACCTCCGCGTAGGCCTCGGCGGTGAGCGCGGCCGTGCGCTCCCACGTGTAGGTCGCGGCGCGGGCGCGGCCCGCCTCGCCGAGGCGCCGCGCCAGCTCCGGGTCGCGCAGGACGCGGTCGAGCGCGCCCGCGATCGCGTCGACGTCGAGCGGGTCGACGACGAGGCCCGCGTCGCCGGCGATCTCCTCGGTCGACGTCCCCGACGACGTGACGACGGGCGTCCCCTGCGCCATCGCGTCCACGACCGGCATGCCGAAGCCCTCGAGCAGGCTCGGGAAGCAGAACGCTGCGGCCCCGGCGTAGAGCGGCGGCAGGTCGTCGCCGGGGACGAAGCCGAGCAGCCGCGCGCCGGGCGGCGGGTCGAGCTCCTGGTTCCAGCCGCGGGGGCCGACGAGGACGAGCTCCGCCTCGGTGTCGAGCCGGGCGTAGGCCTCGAGCAGCCGCGGCAGGTTCTTCCGCGGCTCGAGCGTCCCGACCCAGAGGACGTACGGCCGCTCGAGCCCGTGCGCCGCCCGGACGCGCGCGACGTCCTCCTCGGACGCAGCGGCGACGTCGGCGCCGAGCGGGACGACGCGGAGCCGCCCCGGGTCGAGCCCGGCCTCCTCGCAGTGCCGGCGCGTCGCCTCCGAGGAGCACAGCACGAGGTCGGCGTCCCGCCGCGTCAGCTCGAGCGCCTGCCGGAAGAAGCGCCGGCCCTGCGCGCGAGAAGTGCTCGGGGTAGACGAGGTAGGAGAGGTCGTGGACGGTGACGACGAGCGGCGCGGTGCGCGGCGGGACGGCGACGCCGGTGGCGTGGATCACGTCCACCGGGCCCGTCGCCCGCTCGACGTGCGGGCGCCGCAGCCGGTGCCACGTCTCGTAGAGGACGTGCGGCGGCACGGGCAGCCGCCGCACGGGGAGCGGCGGCCGCCACGGCGGCTCGGGCAGGCGCCGGTGCCAGGCCGACACGCCGACGAGCTCGAGCCCGTCCCGCCCGCGCAGCCGCTCGCGCCGTCTCGACCGCCGCGACCGCCGTCCCGCCGGGGACGCGGTGCCAGAGCTGCTCCAGGGTGTACGCGACGCGCATCGGTGGCCCTCTATCCTCCGCCGGATGAGCCGCGAGGGTACTCGCCGCGCTCTCGTCACCGGCATCGGCGGCCAGGACGGGAGCCTCCTGGCCGAGCTGCTGCTCGAGCGGGGCTACGAGGTCTTCGGCGTCGTCCGCCGCGGCTCGACCGACTACCCGAACCTCGCCGGGATCCGCGACCGGCTGCAGCTGATCGGCGCCGACCTGCTCGACCGCCGCTCGCTCGAGGACACGCTCCGCGAGGTGCAGCCGCACGAGCTCTACAACCTCGCCTCGGTCTCGTTCGTGCCGGCCTCGTGGGACGAGCCGGTGCTGACCGCCGAGTTCGCGGCCGTCGGCGTGACGACGGTCCTCGAGGCGATCCGCCGCGTCGACCCCGAGATCCGCTTCTACCAGGCGTCGTCGAGCGAGATCTTCGGCGAGCCGCAGGAGGTGCCGCAGACCGAGCGGACGCCGCTGCGGCCGCTGACGCCCTACGGCGTCGCGAAGGCGTACGCGCACTTCATCGTCGGCAGCTACCGCCGCCGCTACGACCTGCACGCCTCCTCCGGGATCCTCTACAACCACGAGTCGCCGCGGCGCCCGCTCGACTTCCTCCCGCGCAAGGTCTCGCACGCGGTCGCGCGGATCGCGGAGGGCCTGCAGGGCGAGCTCTGGGTCGGCGACCTCGACGCGCGGCGCGACTGGGGCTGGGCCGGGGACTCCGTCCGCGCGATGTGGCTGATGCTCCAGCAGGACGAGGCCGACGACTACGTGATCGCGACGGGCGAGACGCATTCCGTCGAGGAGCTCGTCGCGTGCGCGTTCGACCGCGTCGGGCTCGACCCGACGGAGTACGTCCACGTCGACGAGACCCTGCGGCGCGGGAAGGCGCAGCTGCACGACCTCGTCGGCGATCCCGACGAAGGCGCGCGAGCAGCTCGGCTGGGAGCCGACGCGTCGACTTCGAGGGGCTCGTCGCGCTGCTCGTGGACGCGGATGTCGAGCGCGTCCGGGCCGAGGTCCGCGGCAGCCGCGACCGCGAAGCGCTGCCGCCCGGCTGACCCTGCGCCGGCTCCTCGCACCGCGATTCCTCCTGGCGGCCGGCGCGATCGTCGCGGCGCTGACGGTCGCGATCGCGGGGGCCGAGGGGCTGAGCCCGGGGTTTCGCGCCGTGACAGAGCGGATCACGCTGCCGTGGGCGGTGCTCCTCGTCGGCGCGGCGGCCGTGCTCGTGTCGGTCGGGCCGACGCGCCGGTACGCCGCGGCGCTCGGCCGTGCGATCGCGGCCGTGCCGCCTGTGGCGGCGCTGGCAGTCGTCGTCGCCGTGGGGACGGTGGTCCAGGTCGTCCGCGGCGCCTCGTCGACGCTGCCGGTCGTCCTCGGGGACGAGCTCATCTACTCGGGCGTGGCGAAGAGCGTCGGGCTCGACGGCCAGCTCCGGTTCCGCGGCGCGTTCCACCTCGGGCACAGCGTCCTCCACCCGCTCGTGCTCGGCCCGTTCTTCGCAGCCTTCGACGCGGTCGGGGCGCTGCTCGCGATCAAGGTCGCGCAGGCCCTTCTGATGGCGCTCGCGGCGATCCCCGCCTACCTCCTTGCCCGGCGCGTCTCGACGCACGGCTGGAGTCTCGCAGTCGCGGCGCTCACGGCCCTCGCACCGTGGACGGGGTACGCGACGCTGATGACGACGGAGGCTCTCTTCTACCCGGCGTTCGTCACCCTCGCCTGGGCCACGGCCGGGATGCTGGAGCGGCCGACGTGGCGGCGGCAGGCGGCCACGCTGGCGCTCGCGGCCGTTGCCGCCCTGATCAAGCCCCAGGCGTTCGTGCTGCTGCCGGCGATCGCGACCGCGATCGTGGTGTTCGTCGCGACCTCGAGCCCGCGACCGCCGCTGCGCCGCTACGGGCTCGCGCTCGGCGGCCTCGGCACGATGATCGCGGCGGCCGCCGTGATCCTGCTCGGCTCGAGGAACGCCCCCGGCGGCGCGTACGGCCCGCTGCTCGACCAGGCTCCCGCGCTTCGCGACGTGCTCGAGTGGACGGTCTGGCATGTCGCCGTCTTTGCGCTCGCGCTCGGGATCGTCGCGCTGATGGCGTTCCCGGTGGCCGTCGCGCGGCTGCTCGGGCGCGGCGCGACCGATGCGGAGCGGAGCCTCGGCGCGACCGCCGCCGCCCTCTCAGCCTGGGTGCTCGTCTCGGTGGTCGCGCTCTCGGCCAGCCCGTACGGGCTCGGGTTCCTGCACGAGCGCAGCCTCTTCTTCCTCGCGCCGCTCGTCCTCGCCTGCCTCGCGCACTGGCTGGGGCACGGCCTGCCTCGTCGGAGGGCCGTGGCGGTCCTCTCCGCCGTGGCCGTCGTCGCGGCGATCGCCGCGCTGCCCGAGCGCTTCGTCGAGCGGAGCAACGTCTTCGACTACCCGGCGCTCCGGCCGGTCGCCGTCCTGCTCGACCACCATCCCTCGATTCCGCCCCACGTGTGGCTCGTCGGCGCCGCGCTGCTCGCCGCCGCGATCTTCCTCGCCGCGCGGAGCGCGGTCGCGCCGATCGCGTGCGTGGTCGTCGCGTTCGTCGCGCTCGCCGGAACGGTCTCCTGGCCCGATGCCGTCTCGACGGCCGAGGCGCGCCGCCTCGCGTGGGTCGACGAGGCGCTGCCGGGATCCGCGCGGGCGCTGCTCGTGCACGTCGACCTGCCTCCGGTGGACGACGTCGTCGTGCGGCCGTCGGCCCTGGTTCGAGCAGCAGGCGCTGGGCGTGTGGACCGAGTTCTTCAACACGCGCATCGACCGTGTCGCGCACGTCTACGGTCAGAACGAGGCGGCCGGCATCCCGTCGCCGGAACTCGTCGTCGCACCGGGCGGAGGCGTGCTCCTGACCGACGACGGGCGCAGCCTCGCTCCGCGCTACGTCGTCCTCGACTCGCGGCAGCCGATCGCCGGGACCCGCCTGCGGCGCTTCGACCTCGATCCGGCGGTGACCCCCTACAGCGACGGCGCCTCGCTGTCGCTCTGGCGCGCCGAGGCGCCGCTTCGGCTCGCTCCCCGGCCTTCGCCGCTGCCGCCTCGCGCCGACGGCCGCCCCTGCGGCTGACGATCAGGGCAGCAGCTCGCGGTACGCCGCATCGTGGCCGCGGGCTGCTGCCTCCCAGGTGAACGTGCGCGCCCGCGCGAGGCCGCGCTCGACCCACGGCGCCGGGTCGCGGAGCACGTCGTCGACCGCGGCCGCGATCGCCTCGGCACTGGTCGGGTCGAACAGCCGTGCGCCGTCGCCGCAGACCTCGCCGACGGAGCCGGAGTCGGCGGCGGCGACCGGGCAGCCGCACGCCATCGCCTCGAGCGGCGGGAACGCGAAGCCCTCGTAGAGGCTCGGGAAGACGAGCGCGGCCGCGCGCCGGTACAGGGAGACGAGCTCGTCGCCCGGGACGAGCCCGCGTGCCTCGACGCCGTCCGGGTAGGTGCGGCCCTCGTGGCCGCCGCCGGTGAGCACGAGCCGCAGCTCCGGGCGCTCGCGCCGCAGGAGCGCGAACGCCTCCAGCAGCCGGTCGTGGTTCTTGTGCGGCCACGGGCGCGCCGGGTAGAGGAGGAACGGCTCGCGTGCCTCGTCGCCCGGGGTCATGCGCTCGTGGTCGATCCCGTGCGGGACGACGCGGAGCCGCTCGGCGGGGACGCCCAGGAGCCGCTCGATCCGCTCGGCGGTGAAGCGCGTCGGCACGAGCACGAGCGCCGCGCGCCGCGTCGGCCGGTCGTAGGCGATCCGACGCAGCGCCTTCTCCCAGCGCGGGAAGAGCTCCGGCCGGTCGAGGTGGAGGACGTCCTGCAGGGTGAGCAGGAACGGGCGCTGCGGGTCCGGGAGCGGGATCGTGAGCGGGAAGTGGACGAGCTCGGCGGCCGCGAGCCGCCGCCGCAGCGGCCCCTGCCGCAGCCCCGCCCACGCCATCGCCGTGAACCGCTGCGGCAGCGTCCGCGCCGCGCGGTACTCGGTCACGATCTCCTCCGGGAGCCCGTTGCCGGCGCCCGCGGCGACCGGCGGGACGTAGACGCGGTACTCGAGCTCCCCGTGCGCCGCGAGCGCCCGCGTGAGCTCGCGGACGTACGTCTCGGTGCCGCCGAGCTGCCCCGGCACGAGCGTCAGGAGGCTCAGTCCGACCACGGCGCGGAGCGTACGGGAAGGGACTTTGTGGCTCAGAGCCACTAACTCCCCTCGGCTCCGGCCAGGGCCTCGTCCCAAACAGGATCGTCACAGCACGCGGGTACGATCCGCGGGTGCCGGAACCCCCTGCAGACACGGCATCCGTCGACGTCGCGGCGCTCTTGCGCAGCTCCAGGACGAGGTCCGCCGGTCGGCTCCCCGCGGCGCCGACGGCGGCAGCGCCGCCAGGGTCGCGGCCCGCGGCACGGCCGAGCGGCTCTGGCCCGTCTCGACCGACCGCCACATCGGCGGCCGCGGCGGCGCGCTCGGCACCGTCCAGCGCCCGGTCAAGCTCCTCGTCCGCAAGCTGACGCGCTGGTACGTCGAGCCCGTCTTCGCCGACCAGCGCGGCTACAACGACGCGCTGCTGAAGCTCGTGGACGAGCTCGCCGCCGAGGTCGACCGGCTCCGCGCGCGCGTCGACGAGCTCGAAGCCCGGCCATGAGGATCGCGGTGTGCAGCCCGCAGGTGCCCTTCGCGACCGGGGGCGCCGAGTTCGTCGCGGAGCGCCTCACCGACGAGCTGCGCGCGCTCGGGCACGAGGCCGACCTCGTCACCGTCCCGTTCAAGTGGTACCCGGGCGCCCGCGTGCTCTCGCAGGCGTTCCTCTGGCGGCTGCTCGACCTCGAGGAGGTGGACGGGCGGCCGGTCGACCTCGTGATCGCGACGAAGTTCCCCTCGTACGTCGTGCGCCACCCGAACAAGGTCGTCTGGCTCGTGCACCAGTTCCGGCAGGCGTACGAGCTCGACGGGACGGAGCTCGGGCAGTTCTCGGACGCGCCGGAGGACCGCGCGGCGCGGCAGGCCGTGCACCGGCTCGACCGCGAGACGCTCGGCGAGGCGCGGGCGCTCTTCGCGATCTCCTCGAACGTCGCCGGCCGGCTCGAGCGCTCGACCGGGCTCACCGCCCAGGTGCTGCTCCCGCCGCCGCAGCAGCTGCCCTACCGCTCCGAGGCCTACGAGCCGTTCGTCCTCTCGGTGAACCGGCTCGACCGCGCGAAGCGGATCGACCTGCTGCTCGAGGCCGCGGCGCGCGAGCCCGGCTTCCGCGTCGTCGTCGCCGGCGACGGGCCGGACCGTGAGCGGCTCGAGCGGCTGGCGCCGAACGGCCGCGTCGAGTTCGCGGGCCGCGTCGACGAGGCCCGGCTGGCCGAGCTCTACGGCCGCTGCCTCGCCGTCTTCTACGCGCCGTACGACGAGGACTACGGGATCGTCCCCTACGAGGCGTTCATGGCCGAGAAGCCGGTGATCACGACGACCGACGCGGGCGGCCCGCTCGACGTCGTCGCCGACCGGCGCACGGGCCTCGTCGTCGAGCCGCGGGCCGACGCCGTCGCGGACGCCTGTACGTACCTGCTCGGGCACGAGGACGAGGCGCGCGCGTGGGGGAAGGCAGGCCGCGCCGTCGCCGAGCGCCTGTCCTGGCGCGAGACGGCCGAGACGCTGGTGGCGGCCGGGTCGTGAGGACCGCCTACTTCAGCCCGATGCCGCCGTCGCGCTCCGGGATCGCGGACTACTCGGCGCTGCTCGTCCCCGCGCTGCGCGAGCGCACCGGCGTCGAGGTCGTGAAGCAGGGCTCGCGCAAGCAGCCTCGCGGCACCGACCTCGCGCTCTACCACGTCGGCAACGACCCGGAGGCGCACGGCTGGATCCTCGAGGCGCTGCGCGCGCACCCGGGCGTGGCCGTGCTGCACGAGTGGGTGCTCCACCACCTCATCGCCGGCCTCACGCTCGGGCGGAAGGACGTGGCGCAGTACCTCGCCGCGCTCGAGCGCGACCACGGGATCGCCGGCCGGCTGCTCGGGCTCGGCGTCGTCGACGGCTGCGTGCCGCCGCTCTGGGAGACGCGGCCCGAGGACTTCCCGCTCGCGGGCGTCGTGCTCGACGCGACGCGCGGCCGCGGCGTGATCGTCCACTCGCGCTACGTCGAGGAGCGCGTGCGCGCGTGGGGCTACGGCGGGCCGGTGTGGCGCATCCCGCACCCGGCCTGGCCCGAGCCGGAGGTCGACCCGGTCGACCTGGGCGAGGCCCCGTGATCGGCTGCCTCGGGCACCTGAACGCGAGCAAGCGGATCCCGCAGCTGCTCGAGGCGTTCCGGCGCGTGCACATGGCCGCGCCCGAGACGCGGCTGCTCCTCGTCGGCGCCGCGGCGCCCCAGCTCGACCTCGCCGGGCCGGATCGCACGCGCTCGGGCTCCCGGCCGAGGCGATCGTGCGCGAGGAGTACGTCGACGAGCGCCGGCTCTGGTCGCTGATGGCCGCCGCGGACGTGGTCGTCTCGCTGCGGGCGCCGACGATGGGCGAGACGTCCGGGAGCGCGATCCGCGCGCTCTCGCTCGGGCGGCCGCTCGTCGTCTCGGACGTCGGCTGGTTCGCCGAGCTCCCGGACGCCGCCGCGCTGAAGGTGCCGGTCGACGAGCGCGAGACGGACGTGCTCGCGGCAACGCTCGAGCTGCTCGCGACGCGGGACGACCTGCGCGCGGCGATGAGCGCGGCGGCGCGCGAGCACGTCGCGCGCGAGCACGGCCTCGACCACGTCGCCGACCGCTACGCCGCCGCGCTCGAGGAGGCGGCCGGGCGGCGCCGCCGTCCGCGAGGCGGTGCTCGGCGAGGTCGCGGCGGCCGCGGCGGAGGTCGGCATCGAGGCCGGCTCCGAGGAGGCAGCCGTGATCGCGGCCGCGCCTCCGCGAGGCCCGTGTCGGCGACTGAGGCGACGGCCCCGCGCGAGCGCGCCCTGCCGCTCGCCGTGCCGGCGTGGGCGTGGCTCACGGGCCTCGTCGTCCTCTCGGCGCTCGTCCGCTACGCGCTCGCGCGCCGGATCGTCGCGCCGTGGATCATGGTCGACGAGCTCATCTACTCCGAGCTCGCGAAGAGCGTGGCCGCGGGCGAGGGCTTCCGGATCCGCGGCGACGCGGTCGCCGGGGCGTACGGCTTCGTCTACCCGCTCCTGCTCGCGCCGGCGTGGGCGCTCTTCGACTCGATCCCGGCCGCGTACACGGCCGCGAAGGCGATCAACGCCCTCGCGATCTCGCTCGCGGTCGTGCCCGCCTACCTGCTCGCGCGCCGCTTCGTCTCGCAGACCGGCGCCTTCGCCGTCGCCGTCCTCACGGCCGTGCTGCCGTCGCTCCTCTACGCGGGGATGCTGATGACGGAGAACGCGTTCTTCCCGCTGTTCCTGCTCGCCGCGCTCGCGCTCGTCTGCGCGCTCGAGCAGCCGACGTGGACGCGCTCGCTGCTCCTCCTCGGCGCGATCGGGCTCGCGTTCGCCACGCGCGCCCAGGCCGTCGTCTTCGTCCCGGCCGTGCTGCTCGCGCCGCTCGTGCTCGCGGCCGTCGAGCGGCGGCTGGCCTGCGCGGCGCCTGGTGGCGGCTCTACGCCGTGACCGGCGGCGCGGCGGTGCTCGCGCTCGCCGCGCAGGCTGGCGCGCGGGCGCTCGCCGCTCGACCTCCTCGGCGCGTACCGCTCGGCCGAGGAGCAGTCGTACGACGTCGTCGAGGTGCTGCGCTGGCTCTTCTGGCACGTGGCGGAGCTCGACCTCTCGCTCGGGATCCTCCCGTTCGCGGCGTTCCTGCTGCTGCTCGCGCTCGCGCCGCGCCTCGGCCCGCGCGAGCGCGCGTTCCTCGTCGGCACCGGCGTGCTGACGGCGCTGATGCTCGTCCAGGTCGCCGCGTTCGCCTCGCGCCACTCGCTGCGCGTCGAGGAGCGCAACCTCTTCTACGTCGCGCCGCTTCTTCTTCGCCGCGCTCGTGCTCTGGGTCGAGCGCGGGCTTCCGCGGCCGCGCGGCGCTCACGGCCGTGGCCGTCGGCGTGGCCGCGCTGCTGCCGGCGTTCGTCCCGTTCGCGCGCCTGATCGACGTGTCGGCCGTGTCGGACACGTTCGGGATCCTCGCCTGGTGGGACGTGCACGAGTGGGGGATCCCGCTCGACCGGCTCTGGCTGGCGGCGCTCGCGTTCGGCCTCGCCGCGGGCGCGCTGCTCCTCTTCGTCCCGGTCCGGCTCGGCTGGGTGCTCCCGGCCGTCACGCTCGCGTTCCTGCTCGTCGTCTCGCAGCCGGTGGAGGAACGGATCCGCACCGCGTCGGTCGGCGCGCTCTTCCAGGGGATCACGACCGACCGCGACTGGATCGACCGGACCGTCGGCGCCGGCACGAACGTCGCCGCCCTGTGGTCGGGGCGGCTCGACTGGCTCACGATCGGCGAGAACGAGTTCTTCAACCGCTCGGTCGGCGAGGTGTACTACCTCCGCGACCCGATCCCGGCCGGGCTCGCGGCAGCGCTCGGTGACGCACGACCGCGCCACCGGCAGGCTCGGCATCGACGCGCCGTACCTGCTCGTCGACGAGTCCGTGCCGGTCGTCGGCACCGAGGTGGCGCGCGACGAGACGAAGGGGATGCGCGTCGTCCGCGTCGATCCGCCCGCGCGCCTCGCCTACGCGACGACCGGGCTCTACGACGACGGCTGGGGCGCCGACCGGTTCACGTACCGGCGCTACGACTGCGACGGCGGCACGCTGGCCGCGCGGCTCGCGCAGGACCCGAACCTCGTCCCCGTCCCGCAGCGGGTCACGGCCACCTCGGGCTCGCTGCGCGTGGCCACCGAGGTCGAGTTCGATCCGGACACGGACCGAGACGGTCCTGCGCGTGCCGCTCGTCGCCGAGGACGGCGTCTGCGACGTCTCGTTCGCCGTCGATCCGAGCGGCGTCCCGGGGCGGGGCGACACGCGGCGGCTCGGCGTGCGGGTGAACGGCTTCCGGTACACGCCGTGAGGATCGTGTTCGACGTCTCGCCGCTCGCCCTCCCGCGGACGGGCGTCGGCAACTACGTCCTCGGCTCGCTGCGCGGGCTCGCCGGCGCGGTCGGGCCCGACGGCGAGGTGGTCGCGTTCGCGCTCACCGGCCCGCGCGGGCGGCGCGCGATCCCGCATGCGCTCGACGGCGTCCCGGTGCGGCGCCGCCTGCTCTTCGTCCCGGGCGCACGCTGGGTGCGCGAGCGCTGGAGCACGTTCGGCCGGCCGCCGGTGCAGCGGCTCGCGGGGCGGCTCGACGTCTTCCACTACTCGGACTGGATGTTCCCGGCGCAGCGCGGCGGCCTGCGCTCGACGATGGTGCACGACCTGATCCCGCTGCGCTTCCCGGAGTGGACGACCGCGCTGGACGCGCCGGATGCACGGGGCGAAGTACCGCGACACGGCGCGCACGGCAGACGTCGTCTTCACCAACTCGCGCTTCACGGCCGACGACGTGCGCGACCGGCTCGGCGTGGCGGACGAGCGGCTGCGTGGTCGCGCCGCCGGGAGTCGACCCGGTCTACCGCGCCGAGGGGCCGTCGGCCGACCTCGGGCGGCCGTACGCGGTGACGGTCGCGACGCTCGAGCCGCGCAAGAACCTCGCCACGCTCGTCGAGGCGTGGCAGCGGCTCGGGGACGGGCTCGCGCTCGCGGTCGTCGGCGCCGCCGGCTGGGGCGAGCAGCCCGAGCTCGACGCGGCCGGGGATCGTGCGGCTCGGCTACGTCGGCGGCGAGCGGCTCGCCGCGCTCTACCGCGGCGCGGCCGTGGCCGTGTACCCGTCGCGGTTCGAGGGCTTCGGCATGCCGATCGTCGAGGCGATGGCGGCGGGGACGCCGGTCGTCGCCTCGGCGCACGCCGTCGATGGACGAGGCAAGCGGCGACGCGGCCGTGCGTGCCGATCCCGACGACCCGGACGCGCTCGCGCGCGGCCGTCGAGCGGGCGGTCGAGGAGCGCGACCGGCTCGTCCCGCTCGGCCTGCGCCACGCGGAGGCGTTCACGTGGGAGCGCGTCGGCGAGATCATGCTCGCGGCGTACCGTGAGCGGCTGTGAACGTCGGGATCGACCTGTCGCCGCTCGCGCTCACCCGCGCCGGCACCGCGCGCTACGTCGAGGGGCTCCTGCCGCACCTGCGCGAGCGCGTTTCGCTGACCGCGCTGCACTGGGGCGGCGGCGGCCGCGTCACGGCGGCAGTGCGCGACGCCTGGTGGTACCCGGTCGTACTGCCGCTGCGCGCGCGCGGCCTGGACGTCCTCCACTGCCCGACGTTCCGCGCGCCGCTGCGCTCGCCCGTGCCGCTCGTCGTCACCGTCCACGACCTCGCCGTCCTGCGGCACCCCGACGCGTTCCGGCGCTGGTCGCGCGGCTACGGCGCGCCTGTCGTCCCGCACGTCGTCCGCGCGGCGACGCGCGTGATCGCCGTCTCCGAGTTCACGAAGCGAGAGCTCGTCGAGCTCGTCGGCGTGCCGGAGGAGCGCGTGCGCGTCGTCCCGAACGCCGTCGGCGCGCCGTTCGTTCCCGAGGGGCCGCGCGCCGAGGGCGACTACGTGCTCGCGGTCGGGACGCTCGAGCCGCGGAAGAACCTGCCGCGCCTCGCCGCGGCGGTCGAGGCGGCTCGGCGTCGAGCTGCGCGTCGTCGGCGCGCGCGGCTGGGGCGACGTCGACGTCGCGCGGCGTCACCTGGCTCGGCGGCCGTCGACGACGAGCGAGCTGGCGCGGCTCTACCGCGGCGCGCTCGCGGTCGCCTACCCGTCGCTGTACGAGGGGTTCGGGATCCCGGTGCTGGAGGCGATGGCCTCCGGCGCGGCCGTCGTCACGAGCGCCGGCACGGCGATGGCCGAGGTGGCCGACGGCGCGGCCGTGCTCGTCGACCCGACCGACGTCGACTCGATCCGCGGCCGGGATCGAGCGCGCGATCGCCGAGCGGGACGAGCTCGGCCGCCGCGGGCCGGCGCGCGCCGCCGGCTACACGTGGCAGGCCGCGGCCGAGGCGACCGTGCGCGTCTACGAGGAGGCCGCGGGTGCCTGACCCGCTGGTCGTGATCGACGCGGACGTGCTCGGGCGCAAGCGCACCGGCGACGAGACCTACACCGAGAACCTGCTGCGCGCGCTGCCCGCCGCACGCCGAGGGCCTGCGCCTCGCGGCCGTCACGCGCCGGCCCGACCTCGTCCCGCCCGGGATCGAGCCCGTCGAGCTCCGCACCGGCTCGCAGGAGCTGCGCATGGCGCTGACGGTGCCGCGCCTGCTCCGGCGCCTGCGGCCGGCGCTCGCGCACTTCCAGCACGCGTTCCCGCTGCGCCTCCGCTGCCCGGCCGTCCTCACCGTCCACGACCTCTCGTTCGAGCGCGACCCGTCGCTGATGGGCCGCGTCGACCGGCTCACGTTCCGCACGATGGTGCCGCGCTCGGTGCGGCGCGCCGCGCGCGTGCTCGCCGTCTCGGAGCGGACGCGCCGCGACCTGCGCGAGCTGTACGGCACGCCCGACGCGAAGATCGTCGTGACGCCGAACGCCGTCGACCCCGCCTTCGGCCCGGGCGAGGCGGACGGCGAGCCCTACCTCCTCTTCGTCGGCGCGATCCAGGAGCGCAAGGACCCGCTCGCCGCCGCCGAGGCCGCCGCGGCCGTGGGGCTGCCGCTCGTCGTCGTCGGGCCCGAGAAGGAGCCGGCGCTCGCCCGCGAGCTCGAGCGCCGCGGCGCGCGCCTGCGCGGGTACGTGACCAAGCCGCAGCTGGCGACGCTCTACCGCGGCGCGGCGGCGCTCGTCCTCCCGTCGCGCTACGAGGGCTTCGGCCTGCCGGTGCTGGAGGCGATGGCGAGCGGCACGCCGGTCGTGGCCGCGCCCGAGCCGGCGCTGCAGGAGGTCGCCGGCGACGCGGCGTCTACGCGGAGCGGGGCGAGCTGGCCGACGCCGTGCGCGCGGGCGCTCGCCGAGCGCGAGCGGCTGCGCGCCGCCGGGCTCGAGCGCGCGAAGGCGCTTCTCCTGGGACGAGACGGCGCGGCGGACCGCCGCCGTCTACCGCGAGGTGCTCGGGCGGTGACGATCGCGGCGGTCGTCGTCTCGCACGGCCACGCGCGCCGAGCTCGAGCGGCTCCTGCCGGCGCTCGTGCCGCAGGTGGACGAGACCGTCGTCGTCGCGAACGTGCCCGGGCAGCGTCGGCGCCGTTCCCGACGGCGTGCGCGTGCTCGAGAACCCGCGCCCGCTCGGCTTCGCCGCGAACGCGAACCTCGGCATCGCCGCCACGGGCGCCGAGCTCGTCGCGATCGTGAACCCGGACGCGGTGCCCGAGCCCGGCGCGGTCGCCGTCCTCGCCGAGTTCCTCGCCGCGCACCCCCGCGCGGGCGTCGCCGGGCCGCAGATGCGCTACCCCGACGGCTCGCTGGCAGCCGTCGCGCCGCCGCTTCCCGACCGTCGCCGGGACGATCGTGCGCCGCACGCCGCTGCGGCTGCTCTTCCGTCCGATGGAGCGGCAGACGCGCGCACTACCACCTCGACGAGCGGCCGACGGAGCCCGTCGAGGCCGACTGGATGCTCGGCGGCTTCCTCGCTCCTGCGCCGCGACGATGCTCGACGAGCTCGGCGGCTTCGACCCGCGCTTCCGCATGTACGGCGAGGACATCGACCTCTGCTACCGCGCCGCGAAGGCGGGCTGGGAGCGCTGGTACGTGCCGGCCGCGGTCGTGACGCACGCGCTACGACCGGGCGAGCGACCGCCGCTTCCTCGACCGCCGCACGCTCTGGCACTGGAGCGGGATCCTGCGCTTCGTGCGCAAGCACCCCGAGCGGCTCCGCGCGCTGTGAGCGACCGAGAAGTACGACCCGCAGGCCGAGCGCTGGACGGAGACGGCCTACGCGGACGCGGACGCCTACCTCGCCCACCGCGCGGAGCTCGTCGTCTCGCTCGGGCCGCGGCTCGCGGCCGGGCGACGTCGTCCTCGACCTCGCGTGCGGCGACGGCGGCCTCGGCGAGCACCTGCTGGGGCTCGGCGTCGACTACCGGGGCGTCGACGCGAGCGAGCCGATGGTCGAGGCGGCGCGGCGCCGGCTCGGCGACCGGGTCGCGCGCCGGCGACCTCAACACGTACGAGCCGGCCGGGCCGGTCGCCGCGACGACGGTCTTCCGCGCGATCTACTACGCCGACGACCGCGAGGCGTTCTTCCGCCGCGTGGCCGGGTTCACGACGACGAAGCTCGTCTTCGACCTCAACCCGCGCCAGTTCCCGCTCGAGACCGTGCGCGCGCGAGCTGCGCGCGCGCGGGCTGGGACGGGATCGCGCTGCGGCCGTTCCTGTTCCCGCAGCGCCACTCGCCGCCGCGCCCGCTGCGCCCGCTGGTCGTCGCCGCCGAGCGCACCGCCGCTCGCGCGGCTCGCGCTGCGGCTGCGCTTCACCTACCTCGTCGCGGCCTTCCGGGGCTCGAACCGGTAGTCGACGACCGCGCCGAGGTGCCGCGTCTCGCCGCTCGACGGATCGAGCTGCGGCCGGGACGAACGTCGGGTCGACCGTCACCTCGACCCTGAACGGCGGCTTCGGCGTCGGGATCGCGAACGTCCGCTCCTTCCCTGCGCCGACCGTCCATTCGCGCGTCTCGGTCACGCTCCCGAGCGCCGGCTGCTTGTCCTCGCCGATCACGAGCGGCCCGAGCTCGATCGTCGACCTCGCCGGGCACGTCCTTCGCCGCGTCCAGCCCTTGCGCGACACGGTCACGTGCATCGTCCCGGCGCGGTTGCCCGGGGTGATGAAGACGGAGTGGCCGCTCGGTCGTCGCCCGTCCAGCCGTCCGCGTAGACGCCCGTGGTCGACGTGCGCAGCCGCAGCGGCGGGGAGACGCGGAAGAGCCGCCAGCCGCCGCCGCGCGCGACCTCGCGTCCCGTAGACGTCGATCCCGGGGTCGGCGACGACGTAGCGGCACCTTCGGGTCGGGGAAGAGCGTGCCGTCGACGTTCGCGAGGTCGGGCGTGACGATCGGCCCGGCGTCCGCGGGCGCGGTGCCGTCGACGCTCCAGACCTTCTCGATCGCGCGGTTCCAGAACTCGAGCAGGTAGATCGCCGTTCGCGTTCGTCACCTGCTTGCCGAGGTAGAGCGTCGGCGCGCCCTTCGGTGGCGTCGTCGACCCAGGTCGGCGGGTCGGGGAAGCCCTGGATCAGGTTGTCCGCCGCCGTGTTCGAGCCCGCCGCCGCGTACAGCTCGCCGGTCGCGTTCCACGCGAGCAGCCCGACACGCGACGACGACCGCGAGCACGGCCGAGACGGCGGGCGCCCGCTTGCGCGCGAGCGCGGTCACGACCGCGAGCACGAGGCCGACCGCGAACGCCACGAGCACGAGCGTCTCCAGCGTCCCCTTCGGCAGCTCGAGCTCCCGGTTGCCGGCGACGAGGATCGAGAAGCCGGGCGCCTCGAAGTACGGGTACTCGAGGAAGATCGGCGTGACGAGCAGCATCACGAGCACGAACACCGCCGCGGCCGCGAACGCGAGCGGCTTCAGGCGCGGCCGCGCGAGCCAGGCCGCGGTCGCGACGAACACGAGCGGCGCGAGGTAGATCAGGTTCCGCTCCGCGACGCGCGTGCCGAAGACGGTCGAGAGGTGCGCGGCCTTCGCGGCGGTGTAGAGGCCGAAGACGGCCACCGCCAGCGCGAGCACGAGCCGGAACGCCCGCTCGGCCGGGGTCCGGTCGCTGCGGCGCTCGACGAGCGAGGCGAGCGCGAGCACGACCGGCAGGATCCCGAGCCCGATCGTGAGCGCGCCGCCCGCCCACAGCCCGTACTCGAGCATCCGGTCCTTGTAGTCGCCGGTCGCCCGCTCCCAGGAGAAGGACGCGGCCGCGAAGAGCGAGTTCAGCGCGGCGACGGCGATGACGAGGAGGACGATCGCGCCGGCCCAGTCCCAGCGGCTCCAGCCGGCGCGCCAGCGCGTCAGGCGGTCGCCCTTCCACGCGGTGACGGCGAGCGCGAGCGCGTAGACGACCACGAGCGTCGCGAGCTGGCCGCGGACGAACGGCGCCGCGAGCGCGACGACGAGCGCCACGGCGTAGGCGGCGGTCGTGCGGACGACGAGCGCGCGGACGAGGAGGAGGAAGAACGTCGCCGCGACCGGGTACGCGTACGGCTCCTCGATGATCAGCGTCGAGTACGTGAGCGCGGGGATCGCGGCCGAGGCCGCGGCGGCGAACAGCGCCCAGCCGCGCGAGACGAGCATCCGCGCGAGCAGGTAGACGGGGAAGACGACGGACGTCATCGCGACGACGCCGATCGCCTTCGCGATCCCGTACGCGGTGCTCGCGTCGCCGACGAGCCAGGCCGGCGCGGTCGCGAGCTCCGTCAGGTTGTCGAGCGAGGCCGGCTCCCCGCGCCGCGTGAGGCCGAGCCCCTCGGCGAGCGAGCGGGCGATCTGCGTGTACTTGAGCTCGTCCGAGAAGAGGTACGGCGTCGCGACGAGCCACGCCTGCCACGCGTAGACGAAGGCGAAGCAGACGAAGACGGTGAGCAGCGGGAGCGCGGCCGAGAGCCGGTCCAGCCGGGTCGTCGCGCGCTCGGCCGGCGCGCGCTCGGTGCCGACGGCCGTGTTCACCGGGCGCCGATCCCGAGGACGGTCTCGGGCGTGAGGTCGGTCTCGCGCCGGACGAAGCGGCACTCGATCCCGGCCGCCTCGCACGCCTCCACGACCATCGTCGAGCCGCTCGCGCGGCGCGTCGGGGATCGTCACGAGCACGGCGTTCGCGCGGGAGCGACTCGAGGAGCGCCGGCACGGACTCGGTGCCGCCGAGCACGCGGACGCCGAGGACGCTGCGGCCGCGCAGCCGCGGGTCGTCGTCCACGAAGCCCACGACGCGGACGTCCGGCTGCTCGCGCAGCTCGCGGAGGAGGCTGCGGCCCGGCCCGGCCGGCGCCGACGAGCAGCGTGCGCCGCTGCGCCGAACGGCCCGCGACGACGTGGAACGCGCGCGCGAACGCCCGCTCGCCGAAGCGCGAGGCGCCGATGAGCACGGTGCAGAGGATCGCGTCGATCACGAAGACGTCGAGCGGGAAGTCCCCGAACGGGTTCGTGAGCGCGATGAAGCCGACCGCCACGAGCTCCGAGGCGACGACCGCGACGATCACGCGCACGGCGTCGGTCGCGGAGGCGTAGCGCCAGACGCCGCGGTAGAGCCCGAACGGGATGAAGAACGCGTAGCGGGCGGCGAGGATCGACGGGCAGCGAGACCGCGACGATGTGCCGCTGGTAGTCGGTGCCGGTGCCGTCGACGCGGAGGAGGAAGGCGGTCGCGAGCGAGGCGGTGATGAGCGCGAAGTCGACGAGCACCTCGACGAACCGCTGCCGGTGGACGACGAGCGTCCGGCCCGACGCGCGTGGCGCTGTCCGGGCGCCGCTCGACCTCGCCGATGAAGCTCGCGAACTGGACGAGCAGCGCGAAGCTGAGGAGGACGCCGACGGTCGCGATCCAGGCGTCGTCGAGGACGGTGTACGTGAGGCTCGTCGCGCCGAGCGCCGCGGACACGAGCGCGAGCAGGACGAGCGCGCGGCGCTCCGAGAGGCCGCGGTAGACGATCCGGTGCGAGGTGTGGTCGCGGCCGCCCTGGCTGATCGGGCGCCCCTCGAGCAGCCGCACGATCGTGACGAGCGCCGTGTCGAGGATCGGCACCGCGAGCACGAGGATCGGCAGGAGCAGCGTCGCGACCGTCGTCCCGGCGACGTTCCAGCTCGCGAGCAGGCCGAGGCAGGCGAGGACGAAGCCGAGCACCTGGCTGCCCGCGTCGCCCATGAAGATCGCCGCGGGCCGGCCGGGGCGGACGTTGAAGGGGAGGAAGCCGAGGCAGGCGAACGCGAGCGACAGCGCGAGCACGAGCACGAGGTCGTTCTCGTGCACGGTGGCGGCGTCGATCGCGAAGTAGCCGGCGGCGATCGCGGCGAGCGTCGCGGCGAGGCCGTCCATGTTGTCGAGCAGGTTGAACGCGTTCGTCATCCCGACGAGCCAGAGCAGCCCGATCGCGAGCGCGAGGACGTCGTTGCCGACGATCTCGACGGAGAGGCCGCTCGCGAGGACGATCGCGGCGGCGGCGAGCTGGGCGCCGAGCTTCGCGAGCGGCGGCAGCGAGCGGACGTCGTCGACGAGGCCGGCGACGAACAGGAGCGCGCAGCCCGCGAGGACGCCGCCGAGCTCGGAGCTCCACGGCAGCGCGCCGGTCGCGAGCGCCAGCGCGACCGCGCCGACGAGGCCGAGGACGATCCCGATCCCGCCGCCGACGGGCGTCTCGCGGTCGTGCCAGCGGTCCCCGCTCGGGGCGGCGACGAGGCGGCGCGGACGGAGTCGGAGGGTCGCCCAGATGATCGCCGCGGACAGGGGCAGAGCGGCGATCGCCGCGAGCGCGTTCACGGCCTGAGAGGGTAGCCCAGCGCGGTAAGGCCCATGTTTGGGGGTTCGCCGCTCTACGCTGGTATCCGCTGTGGCCGTCTACGCCGATCTGCTGCGCTACCGCGACCTCTTCGGGAGCCTCTTCCGGCGCGACTTCCAGGCCCGCTACAAGGGCTCGGCGCTTCGGCGTGCTCTGGTCGCTCGCGAACCCGCTGCTGCTGATGGCGGTCTACGTCGTCGTCTTCTCGGTGCTGCTGCGCGTCGGGTCGTCGCTCCACGACTACGCGCTCTACGTGCTCGTCGGGCGTCGCCGCCTGGGTGTTCTTCTCGACCTCGCTGACGCTCGCGTCGCGCTCGATGCTCGACTACGCGCCGCTGATCCGGAAGACGCGGTTCCCGCGCCAGCTCGTCGCGCTGTCGGCGGTGGCGACGCAGCTCGTCACGTTCGTGGTGATGCTCGCCGTGCTGCTCGTCCTCTCGGTGGTGCTCGTGCCGGAGGCGCGCGACACGTTCTGGCTCGCGGTGCCGCTCGCCGTCCCGTTCGTCGCGCTCGCCGCCGGGCTCGCGCTCGCGCTGGCGTCGCTCAACGTCGTCTACCGGGACGTCGAGCACCTCGTCGGCGCGATCCTGCTGCCCTGGTTCTTCGTCACGCCGGTGCTGTACTCGTTCGACCAGATCCCCGGCGCCGCCGAGCACGAGACGCTCGTGGACGTCCTCCGCTGGGGGAACCCGGTGACGCCGCCGATCGAGGCGCTGCGCGCGCCGCTGTGGGAGGGCGCGCTCCCGTCGCTGGCCGACACGCTCTACCTCGTCGTCGTCGGCCTCGCCTCGCTCGCGGTCGGCGCGTGGGTCTTCGGGCGCGTGGACGACCGGATCGCGGCCGAGCTCTAGCGGCGCAACTCGACGACGATGCGGCCGTCGAAGAGCGCCGGCTCGTCGTCCGGCGGGCGCGCAGCCGGCAGGCCCGCGACCGGTTCGGACATGCCCAGGGTCAGACCCTGGACATGGCTGTACGCGACGAGCGGGTGGCGGAAGCCCGGGACGCGGCCCTGCCCCGGCTCGTACGGCGCGAGCTCGCGCGGGCGGCGCCGGAGCAGGCCGCCGTGCCAGTCCACCGCGCCGCCGACGAGGGCCCAGCCCTCCTGGTGCGCGTCGAGGACGCGCCGGGACCAGTCCGGCCGCGGCGCGACGCCCTCGCCCAGCACCGCGACGGCCTCCGCCTCGTCCTCCGGCACGAGCGCCTCCTCCTGCGCCGCGAGCGCGGCCGCGTCGCCGCCGCGGGCCGCGAGCCGCCGCTCGATGCGCGCAACCACGTCGACGTCGCGCGCCGAGCGTCTCGCTCCCCGCCTCGCCGAACCAGAGCCGGTGCTCGTCGACGAGGTCGAGCTCGAGCCGGTACCGGCCCGGCGGGATCGGCCCGCGCACCGCGAGCGCCAGCGTCACGCGCTCGCCCGGCCCGACCGCGTGCGGCAGCTCGGCCCGCGGCCCGTCCCACACGATCGGGTTGCCGCGCTCGTCGAGCCAGTGCGAGGCCGCCTTCACGTCGCCGGGACGCCACGTCGCGGTGCCCGCGTTCTCGACCTCGACCTGCGCGTGGACGAGTGTCCCGGCCCGCACCGGAGGGAGCTCGCGGAGCGTCCAGCGGGCGGCGAGGGGGCCGGGCACAGCTGGCTAGTCTAGGACGCGTGGAACCGCTTCTCGTCCGCGCCGCGCGCCGTGAACCGGTCGAGCGGACGCCGGTCTGGTTCATGCGGCAGGCGGGGCGGTCGCTGCCGGAGTACCGCGCGATCCGCGAGCGCCACACGCTCTTCGAGGTCTGCGAGCGGCCGGAGCTCTGCGCCGAGGTGACGCTCCAGCCGGTACGCCGCCACGGCGTCGACGCGGCCGTGATGTTCGCGGACATCATGACCCCGGTCCTCGCGATGGGGATCGACGTCGAGCTCGTGGACGGGGTCGGCCCGGTGGTGTCGCAGCCGATCCGCACCGCCGCGGACGTGGAGCGGCTCCGGCCCGGCGCGCCGGACGAGCGGATCCTCGAGGCGGTGCGGATCGTGCGCCGCGAGCTGCGCGACGACCAGGCCGTGGTCGGCTTCTGCGGCGGGCCGTTCACCGTCGCCGGCTACCTCGTCGAGGGGAAGCCGAGCCGCGACTTCGCCCGGGTCAAGGCGCTGATGTACCGCGAGCCGCACGTCTGGCACGCGCTCGCCGACCGGCTCGCCGACGGGTTCGCGGCCTACGTGGCCGCGCAGGCCGAGGCCGGGGCGGACGTGATCCAGCTGTTCGACTCGTGGGTCGGGGCGCTCTCGCCGGCCGACTACGAGGAGTTCGTCGCGCCCTACTCGGCGCGGATCCTCGCCTCCGTCGACGTGCCGACGATCCACTTCGGCACGGGCACCGCCACGCTCCTGCGCGCGATGGCCGACGCCGGCGGCGACGTGATCGGCCTCGACTGGCGGATCCCGCTCGACCGCGGCTGGGAGGAGGTCGGCGCACGACCGCGGCGTGCAGGGGAACCTCGACCCGGCCGTGCTGCTCGGGCCGTGGGAACGGGTCGAGCTCGCCGCGCGGGACGTGCTCGAACGGGCCGGCGGCCGTCCGGGGCACATCTTCAACCTCGGCCACGGCGTCCTGCCCGACGACCGATCCGGACGTGCTCGGGCGGCTCGCGGAGCTCGTCCGCGAGGCCGGCGTGGAGGCCCGCGTATGAGCGCCGCCGTCGTCGTGATGGCCTACGGCAGCCCCGAGCGCCTCGAGGACGTCCCCGCCTACTACGCGGACATCCGCGGCGGCCGCCCGATCCGGCCGGAGCTGCTCGAGGACCTCGTCGCGCGGTACCGCGCGCTCGGGATCGAGGACGGCTCGCCGCTGAACGCGATCACCGAGGCGACCCGCGCGGCGCTGGAGGCGGAGCTCGGCGTCCCCGTCTTCACCGGCATGCGCCACTGGACGCCGCGGATCCGCGACGCGGCCGAGGCCGCGCTCGCCGGCGGCGCCGACCGGATCGTCGGCCTCGTGCTCGCCCCGCACTACTCCGCGCTGTCGATCGAGAAGTACCGCGCGCAGCTCGAGGAGGCGCTCGCCGGCCGGGCCGAGCTCCTGTTCGTCGAGCGCTGGGGCGCCGAGCCGGGGTTCGTCGAGCTCCTCGCCGACCGCGTCCGCGACTGCGGCCGCCACGTCGTCTTCACCGCGCACTCCCTCCCGGCGCGGATCCTCGACGAGGGCGACCCGTACCAGGACGAGCTGCTGGAGACGTCGCGGCTCGTCGCCGAGCGGGCCGGCGTCGGACGACTGGTCGTTCTCGTACCAGAGCGAGTCGCCAGACCGGCGAGCCGTGGCTCGGGCCGGACATCCTCGACCACCTCGCGACGCTGTCCGGGCTCGGCGTCGAGCGCGTGCTCGTGTGTCCCGTCGGGTTCGTCGCCGATCACCTCGAGATCCGCTGGGACCTCGACACCGAGGCGGCGCAGCGGGCCCGCGAGCTCGGGCTCGACCTCACGCGCATCGAGATGCCGAACGCCGACCCCGCCTTCGTCCGCGTGCTGGCCGGGCTCGTGCGGCGCGCGCTCGGGGTTCGTTCCGCGGCATGACGCCGGGCGCGGTCCAGGCGGAGTCGGTCTCGCGCCGGTTCCGCGTCGAGGCGACCGAGGCGCGGACGCTGAAGGAGCTCGTGCTCGCGCGGGGCCGCGGCCGGGCGACGGACGTGTGGGCGCTGCGGGACGTGTCGTTCGCGATCGAGCCGGGCGAGGCGGTGGGGCTCGTCGGCCGCAACGGGTCGGGCAAGACGACCCTGCTCAAGCTCGTCTCCGGGATCCTCAAGCCGACGGGCGGCACGCTCGCCGTCGGCGGCCGCGTCGGCTCGCTGCTCGAGCTCGGCGCCGGCTTCCACCCCGACTTCAGCGGACGCGAGAACGTCTTCCTGAACGGCGCCATCCACGGGCTCTCGCGCGCGCAGGTGCGGGAGCGGATGGACGAGATCGTCTCGTTCGCCGGGCTCGAGGAGGCGATCGACCTCCCCGTGCGCACCTACTCCTCGGGCATGACGATGCGGCTCGGCTTCGCGGTCGCCGCCCACGTCGAGGCCGACCTGCTCCTGCTCGACGAGGTCTTCGCGGTCGGCGACGAGGCCTTCCAGCGCAAGTGCTTCGGGAAGATCTTCGAGTTCAAGCAGCGCGGCGGGACGATCGTGTTCGTCTCGCACGACGCGTCGGCGGTCGAGCGGCTGTGCGACCGGGCGATCCTGCTGCGGCACGGCCGGCGTCGAGTTCGACGGGCCCGACGCACGACGCGATCGTGCGCTACCACCGCCTCCTCGCCGAGGAGGAGGACCCGGCCGAGCGCGGCGCCGGGCTGCGCGAGTGGGGGAGCGGCGAGGCGCGGATCGAGGCGGTCGAGCTCCTCGGCGCCGACGGCGAGCCGCGGCACGCAGTTCCTCGCCGGCGAGGGCGCGACGCTGCGGCTGCAGGTCTCGGCGGAGCGGCCGCTGCCGGCGCCGCGGCTCTCGTGGGAGCTGCGCGGCGAGGGCGGGATCCTGCTCGCCGCCGGGCTCGCGGAGCTCGGCGACCTCGGCTGGGACGGCGGCGCGCCGCTGCCGCTCCGCTTCGGGATCGAGCAGCTGCCGCTGGCCGACGGGCGCTTCACCTTCCGGCTGGCGCTGACCGACCCGGAGAGCGGGCGCCTGCTGCACCACCTCGACGACGCGGCGGCGCTCCTCGTCTACCCGGGCGGCGACGAGCGCGGGCTCGTCCGGGTCGAGGGCAGCTGGGCGCGGGAGGAATCCGGCGCGGCCGCCGAACTGAGGCACCCGTGAGCTCCCGCACGCTGCCCCGACTGGCCCGACCTGCTCGAGCTCGCGCCGAACCTCCAGTTCAAGCACTACACGGTCGCCGAGGCGCGGCTGCCGGCGGAGGCGCTCGGCGCGATCCCGCACATCACGTCGCTCTCGGACGTGGCGATCTGCTGCGACCTCGACCACCACGTCTTCTACGCGAAGCACACCGACCCGGCCGTGGGCGAGGCGCTCCGGGCGACGCACTGGTACGAGCTCGCCGAGTGGGCCGCGTCCGGCCAGGACACGGCAACGTCCTAGCTAGGAGCGGGCGAGCGCGTCGGCGACGTCGCCGAGGAGGCCGGACGAGCCGCTCGCGGTCCTCCGGCGCCAGGTCGGCAAGGCCCTCCTCGAGCACCGCTGCGAAGCGGCCGCGCCGTTCCTCGAGCCGCCGGCGCCCGGCCGGCGTGACGTGCACGACGACGCCGCGGCCGTCGCCGGGAACGCTCGCCCGCCGGACGAGACCCGCCGATTCGAGCGCGTCGACGGTCCGGCTCGCGGTCGCGTCGGTCGTGCCGATCCGCTCGGCGAGCGCCCGTAGCCGGAGTGGCTCCGCGGCGAGGGTCACGAGCGCGACGCCCTGCATCGGCGGGAGCGGGTCGGGACCGATGCCGCGGCGCCGGAGCACGCCGGCGGTCAGGCGCTCGAACGCGTCGACGAGCGCCGACGCCTCGGAGACCCGTGCGGCCGGGCTCGTCACTCGACCTGGGCCGCAGCCTCGAAAGGCGCGCGCGAGCGGCGCGGTGCGCCGAGCAGCGCGACGACGACGCCGATCGCGGACCCGACCGCCGCGATCGCGAACGCGGTCGTGAACGCCGACTCGGCGGGGATCGAGGTGCCGGCGATCGTGTCCGCGGCCAGGATCGCCGCGACGACCTGCCCTCCGATCACCCCGCCGACGGTTCGCATCACCGTGTTCATACCCGTTGCGACGCCGGTCTCGCTCGGCCGCACCGACTGCACGATCACGTTCGCCATCGCCGCGAAACTCATCGGGATCCCGGCGCCGGCGATTCCCAGTCCGAGCAGGAGCTGGAGGGAGGTGTCGTGGAAGGGCACGAGCAGGCCGAAGCCGAGGGCGGCGAGCCCGACGCCGATCGCCATCGGCACGTGCGGCCCGAAGCGCCGCGCGAGCACGCCGGAGAGCGGGCCGGTGAAGAAGCCGGCGACCGCGCCCGGGACGAGGTAGAGGCCGGTGACCGTCGCCGAGGCGCCGAAGCCGTAGTCGGCGAGCCGCGCGAGCTCGGGCGGAAGCCCGTTCGGCAGCTGCACGAGCAGCGGCACGACGGCGAACGTCCCGAACATGGCGAGCCCGGTGATGAGCCCGGTGAGGTTCGCGTACAGCACGGGCCGGTTGGCCATCATCCGCATGTCCACCATCGGCTCCGGCACGCGCAGCTCGACGCGCACCCAGGCGACGAGCGAGCCCGCCGCGAGGGCGAACAGCCCGAGCACCGGCCCCGAGAGCCAGCCCCAGCGTTCGCCCTCGCTCAGCGCGACGAGCAGCGCCACGAGCCCGAAGGAGAGGAGCGCCGCGCCGGGCACGTCGACGCGCGAACGCGTCTTGATCGGCGACTCGGGGACGAAGAGGTGCACGAGCACGACGGCGATGCCGACGCCGATCGCGCCGAGGCCGAAGATCCAGCGCCACGAGAGGTGGTCGACGATCAGTCCGGAGAGGACGAGCCCGAGCCCGCCGCCCACGCCGAACACGGCGGAGACGACGCCGACGGCGACGCTGACCTTCTCGCGCGGGAACTCGTCCTTGATGATCGAGAAGCTGAGCGGGAAGACGGCCCCGCCCGCGCCCTGGAGGATGCGGCAGGCGATCAGCGAGGAGATGTCCCATGCGAAGGCCGCGCCGACGCTGCCGAGGAAGAAGATGCCGAGCGAGATGACGAGCAGGCGCTCCTTGCCGTACTGGTCGCCGAGCTTGCCGAGCACCGGTGTCGCGACCGAGGCCGAGAGCAGGAAGCCCGTGAGCAGCCACGTGGCCCAGGTCGTCGTCGTGCCGAACTCCTGCTGGAGCGTCGGCAGCGCCGGGAGGATCATCGTCTGCTGCAGCGCGAACGCGATCCCCGCGAACGTGAGGACGGCGAGGGTGACGTTGTAGTGCCGGCGCGTGGGGTCGTCGTGGGGCGACATGCGCCCAACAAGTTACCTTACGTAACGAAATCTTGCAGCGGTCGGGTGTTCAGCACATCCGCCGCGGTCGCGCCGCCGCGCCGGGCGGTCGCGACCGACAGCTGCATGTTCTCGAGCCCGCGGACGGAGTGGGCGTCCGTCGAGCAGACGATCGGGACGCCGGCCTCGATCGCGAGGCGGACGTGGTCGTCGCGCAGGTCGAGCCGGTCGGGGAGGCCGTTCACCTCGAGTGCGACGCCCGTCTCGAGCGCGACGCCGAACACCTCCTCGAGGTCGAGCGCGTTCGGCGGTCGGTGGTTGATCAGGCGCCCGGTCGGGTGGCTCAGGCAGCGCGCGGCAGGGTGCCGCATCGCCTCGACCACGCGCGCCGTCAGCTCCCGGCGCTGCGCCCGCTGGCCGGCGTGGAGCGAGACCTGCACCCAGTCGAGCTCCGCGAGGACGTCGTCGGGCAGGTCGAGCGACCCGTCGGGGAGGATGTCGCACTCGATCCCGCGCAGGACGCGGAACGGCGCGAGCGCGTCGTTCGCGGCGGCGATCTCCTCGGCCTGGCGCCGCACGTCGTCGCCGTCGAGCCCGGGGACGACACGGACGCTCCGTGTGTGGTCGCAGATCGCGAGGTACTCGTAGCCGCGGTCGCGCGCGGCCTGCGCCATCTCGAGCACCGACGCCTTGCCGTCGGACCAGGTCGTGTGCACGTGGAGGTCGCCGAGCACGTCCACGACCTCGACGAGCGGGGCGGGCGGCACGACGAGGCTGTCGCGGAGCTCCGGCGGGAGCGTCGGGAGGCCGAGCGCCTCGAGCAGCGCCTCCTCGGTCGCCGCGTCCGGCAGCGGCTCGAGCCGCTCCACGAGCTCCGCGCGGTCCCGTCGCGCGGAAGAGCTCCGTGCCGAAGCGGGCGGGCGGCGCCGCGACGATCTCGACCGGCACGCCGTCGACGGTGACGCCGACGGCCCGGTCGCGCTCCCGCTCGACGACGGCGACGAGCTGCGGGAGCGTCGCGAGCCGGTCGAGGACGGCGTCCGGATCCGTCGCCGGCACGACGACGGCGAGCCGCTCCGAGGAGTCGCGCCAGCGGCGCGGGTCGCCGGCCACCTCGCCGCCGAGCGCCTCCGCGATCCCGCCCGCGACGGCCCAGGCCCGGTTCAGCGTCAGCCCGCGGCGCGGCCGCCGCGGCCCGGCGTCGCGGAGCGCGGCCAGGATCCTCTCCTCCGTCTTGGGGCCGATCCCGCGCAGCGACCCGAGTCGGCCGGCCTCGGCGGCGGCGCGGAGCTCCTCGACCGTGCGGACGTCGAGCCCGCGGCCGATCTCCGCCATCCGCGCCGGGCCGATCCCGATCAGCCGGCCGAGCCCGACGAGCTCCGGGGAGAGCTCCGCCTCGAGCTCGCGCAGCTCGGCGATCTCGCCGGTCTCGACCAGCTCGCGCAGCCGGCGTTCGATGCCGGGGCCGATGCCGGTGAGCTCGCGCACGCGTCCGGAGCGCACCAGCTCGGCCACCGGAGCGGGCGTGGCGCGCACCAGCTCGGCCGCGCGGCGGTACGCGCGAACCGAGAACGAGGAGGCCTCGGAGAGGTCGAGCAGCGCCGCGAACGCCTCCAGCCGCTCCGCGATTTCGGCGTTCTCCACCCCGGTAGTCTCCGTGCCCATGACGAGGATCGTCGTCCCCTTCCGCGGCGCCGGCGCGAAGATCCGGCTCACGCCGCTCGGGGAGCGGGAGCGCGGGGAGCTGGCGCTGGCGATGCTCTGCGACGTCGCTGCCGCGTGCGTCGTCGCCGGCGAGACGACGGTCGTGACGGAGGACGAGCGCGCCGGGGCCCTCGTCGCGGAGCTCGGCGCCGCCGTCGCACCGGATCCCGGCGGCGGTCAGGGCGCCGCCGTCGCCGCGGTCGTCGCGTCGCTCGGCCCCGGGCCGGTGCTCGTCGTGAACGCCGACGTCCCGTGCGTCGTCCCGCACGACCTGCGGACGCTGCAGCGGGCGACGCCGGCCCCCGGCCTTGCCTACGTCCCCGCCGCGGACGGCACGACGAACGCCCTCGGCCTGCCCGAGCCGCGCTTCTTCGCGCCCGTCTACGGCCCCGGCAGCGCCGAGCGGTTCCGCGCGCACGCGGAGGGTCTGGGCGCCATCGCGCTCGCAGTCGCGCTGCCGAACCTCGCCGACGACGTCGACACCGAGGACGACCTGCGCCGCGTGGGCCTGCGCGCAGGGCCGAGGACGCAGGCCGCGATCGCCTCGCTCGGCCTCGCGGCATGACTCACCCCAGAAGATGCTTCGCATCTCCCGGGGGCCCCGAGTGAGAATCGTCGCGCTTTCGGGGGCGTCGGCGGCGCCCGGTTCCTCCGCGGCCTCGTCGAGGTCGCCGACCCGCATGCGCTGACGATCGTCGGCAACGTCGGGGACGACGTGGACGTGCTCGGCGTGCACGTCTCGCCCGACCTCGACTCGGTCCTCTACGCGCTCACCGGGCTCCACGACGACGAGCGCGGCTGGGGGCGGGCGGACGAGAGCTGGCACGCACTCGAGACCGTCGCGGACCTCGGCGGCGAGGCGTGGTTCCGGCTCGGCGACCGCGACCTCGGCCTGCACCTCGTCCGCACCCAGGCGCTCCGCGCGGGCGCGCCGCTCTCGGCGGTGACGGCCCGGATCGCCGCCGCCCTGGGCCTCGTCCCGCGACTGCTCCCGGCGACGGACGACCCGCTCCGCACGTGGCTGGAGACGCCGGCGGGGCGTTCCCGTTCCAGGAGTGGTTCGTCGCGCGCGGCCACCGGGACGAGGTCGACGACGTCCGCTACGAAGGCGCCCGGGCCGCGGCGCCCGCCCCCGGCGTCCTCGATGCGCTCGAGGCCGCGGAGCTGATCGTGATCGCCCCGAGCAACCCGTACGTCTCGATCGGGCCGATCCTCGCCGTCGAGCCGATCCGGACGGCGCTCGCGCAGCGGCGCGTGCCGTGCGTGGCCGTGAGCCCGCTCGTCGGCGGCCGCGCGGTGAAGGGCCCCGCAGACCGGATGCTCGCGCGACTCGCCGGCGGCACGTCGCCCGCGCACGTCGCCTCGTGCTACCGCGGGCCTCGTCGACGCACTCGTCGTCGACGAGGCGGACGCGGACGACCTCGCCGGCCTCGACGTCCGGCCGATCGTGACGAAGACGCTGATGGTCGACGCCGGCGCCCGGCGCCGTCTCGCGGAGGCGACGCTCGAGGTCGCGCCCGTATGAGGGTCGCGGTCGTCGGCGGCACGGGGAGCTTCGGCAAGGCGCTCGCCGCCCGCGCCAAGGCCGCCGGGCACGACGTGGTCGTCGGCTCGCGCGATCCCGAGCGCGCCCGCGAGGCGGCCGAGGAGCTCGGCGTCGAGGGCGCGCGCCAACGCCGACGCCGTCCGGGGCGTCGACCTCGTCGTCCTCGCGGTGAAGGCCGACGGGATGCTCGACACGGCCGAGGAGCTCGCGGACGCGATCGGCGAGACGCCGGTCCTCTCCGTCGGCGCGGAGCTCGCGTTCACGCCGGACGGGGTGCGGCCGACGTCCGAGGCGACCGCGCTCGCGCAACGGGTCGCGGCGCTCCTCCGCGCGCCGGTCGCGGCCGGGCTGCACTCGCTCGCCGCGGCGAACCTCGCGGCCGAGCCGCCGGACGAGGACGCGCTCGTCTGCGGCGACGAGGGCGCCAAGGCGCTTGCGCTCGAGCTCGCCGGCGGCGTCGTCTCGGGGCGCGCGGTCGACGCCGGGCCGCTCGAGAGCGCGCGGGCGCTCGAGGGCCTGACGGCGGTGATCGTGAACGTGAACCGCCGCTACAAGGCACACGCGGGCATCCGCGTCACCGGCATGCCGTGACGCGCATCGAGATCCTCCCCGTCGAGGGGATCCCGGAGGTGCGCGAGGGCGACGACGTGGCCGCGCTCGTCGCAGAGCGGACGCGGCTCGAGGACGGCGACGTCGTCGTCGTGGCGCACAAGGTGGTCTCGAAGTCCGAGGGCCGCGTGGTGCGGCTCGACGAGCTCGAGCCCTCCGCCGAGGCGGTCGAGCTCGCCGGCGTCGAGGAGGACCCGCGCCGGCTCGAGGCGATCCTGCGGGAGTCCGTGCGTCTCGTCCGCGTGCGCGGGAGCCTCGTGATCGCCGAGACGCGCCACGGCTTCGTCTGCGCATCGGCCGGGGTCGACGCGTCGAATGCGGGCGAGGCGGGCGCGGTCGTCCTGCTCCCGCTCGACCCGGACGACTCCGCCCGGAGGTTCCGCGCGCGCCTGCGAGAGCTGTCCGGCGTCGACGTGGGCGTGATCGTCGCCGACTCGTTCGGCCGCGCCTGGCGGCAAGGGACGACGAACGTCGCGATCGGCGCCTCCGGCGTGCCCGTGCTCGTCGACCTGCCGGGCAGGTCGACGCCGTCGGCTACGAGCTGCACGCGACCGTGATCGCGGTCGCGGACGAGCTCGCATCGGCCGCGGAGCTCGTGATGGGCAAGCTCGACGGCGTCCCCGTCGCGGTCGTCCGCGGGTACCCGCTGCGCGGGGACGGCGACGCGCGCGAGCTCGTGATGCCGCCGGAGCGCGACCTCTTCCGTTAAGCCCGCGGCGCTGCCGCGCCGATAGAGCGGTGGTGCGTCGCGACCCGCTGATCCCTGCCCTCGTGGTCACGGCCCTGCTCGCGCTCGCGCCGGCCGTCGTGGTCGAGCACTTCGGCGGCCGCTCGGTCGCCCTGTCCGGCATGACCCACCTCGTCTCCGTCGGGATCAGCGCCGCCGCGGCGCTCGTCGCCGGGATCGCACTCGGGATCGTCGGCGCGCGGCGCAACGACTCCCGCGCGGCCCTCGTCGGCGCAGCCTTCTCGGTCATGGCCGGGCTCCTCTTCATCCACGGCCTCTCCAGCCCGTACGTCCTCATCGGGATGAACGGCGTGGTCGCCCTCAGCGGCGCCGCCACGCTGCCCGCGGGCGCCGCGGTGCTCGCGCTCGGCGCCGCCCCGGGGTTGCGCGGCCCGACCGGCGTCCGGCGCCTGCTCGTCCTGCAGGTCGTGCTCGTCCTCGGCGTCGTCGCGCTCGGCGTGGTCGGGATGGCGTTCCCCTCCGTCGTCCCGGGCGTGCCCGAGACGCGGAGCGGCCCCGCGGTCGCGCTCCTCGCCGTCGGCGTCGCGCTCTTCGCGCTGCTCGCGTTCCGCGCCGGGCCGCACCTACGTCCTCGCGCGCCGGAACCGCGACCTCGTCGTCGTCGTCGGCCTCGGCTGGCTCGCCGCCTCGCTCGCCGGCGCCCTGCTGCTGCGGTACGACCAGCTCGGCTGGTGGCTCGGGCACGGGCTCGAGATCGGCGGGATCCTGCTCGTCGGCGCGCCCGTCGCCTACGACCTCCTCCGCGACGCTCCCTCCCGGCCCCTCCTCGGCGACCTCACGCGGCTCCGAGCTCGTGGCGAAGGAGGAGGCGTTCCTCGGCGCCGACGTCCGCGACCTGACGCAGACGGCTCGCGGAGAAGGACACGGGCACGGAGACCCACACGCGCCGCGTCGCGCTGCTCGCGGTGAAGGTCGGCGAGGAGCTGGGCCTGCCGGCGCACCGGCTCCGCCACCTCGCGATCGGCGGGCTCCTCCACGACATCGGCAAGCTCGGCGTCCCGGACGCCATTCTCAAGAAGCCCGGCCCGCTCGACGACGACGAGTTCCGCGAGATCCAGCGGCACCCGGCGCGCGGCGAGAAGCTCCTCGGCGAGCTCGGCTTCGGCACCCGCGTCCGCCGCCTCGTGCTCGACCACCACGAGCGGCTCGACGGCAAGGGCTATCCGCGCGGCCTCGGCGTGCGGACGATCGAGCTCGACACGAAGATCCTCACCGTCTGCGACGTGTACGACGCGCTCATCTCGCCGCGCGTCTACCGGCCCGCGTTCTCCGAGCAGGAGGCGATGGACCTGATCCGCTCGCAGATCGGGACGGCGTTCGACGCGCGCTGCGTGACCGCGCTCGAGCGGGTGCTGGATGCGCAACCGGCGCCCACGCGCATGCCGGGCCTCGCCGCGGCCGCGGCTACCGTTCCTGCGTGATCCTCGCTGCCGCGCTCGCGGCTGCCGCTCTCGTCGCACCCGGAGTCAACCTCGTCGCCGCGGGCGACATCGCCTCGTGCCGCTCGCGGCGGCGACGAGGCCACGGCCGCCCTCGTCGCCCGTCTTCCGGGCACCGTCGCCGTCCTCGGCGACTCGGTCTACGAGACCGGCAGCGATGAGGAGTACCGGCGCTGCTACGCGCCGTCGTGGGGCCGCTTCAAGGGACGCACGAGGCCGGCCGTCGGGAACCACGAGTACGGGACGCCGGGCGCCGCCGGCTACTTCCGCTACTTCGGCCGGCCGCCGGCGATCCACGACGCGGCTACTACGCCTACCGGCTCGGCTCCTGGCAGGTCGTCGTGCTGAACACGAACTGCGCCGCCGCAGGCGGATGCGGCGCCGGCTCGCCGCAGGAGCGCTGGCTCCGCGGCGTGCTCGCCTCGTCGTCGGCCGCGTGCACGGTCGCCTACGGGCACCACCCCCGCTTCAGCTCCGGGTTCCACGGGCCCGACCGCACCGTCCAGCCGCTCTGGCGCGCGCTCCAGGACGCGCACGTGGAGCTGTACCTCGCCGGCCACGACCACCACTACGAGCGCTTCGCGCCTTCGCGGGGACTGCGGCAGTTCGTCGTCGGCACGGGCGGCCGCAGCACGTACCCGGTCTTCAGGCGCGTCGCCGGCAGCCAGGCGCGCTGGGCCGGCGGCTACGGCGTCCTCTCGCTCCGTCTACTCGCGGGCTCCTACGCGTGGCGCTTCGTCACCGTCCCGAGCGAGCGCTTCACCGACGCGGGCTCGGCCCGCTGCGTGTGACGCGATGCGGGTGCGGCGGCGTATGCACGACGTGCAGGAGCCGATCTCCTTCGCCGACGCGGCCGAGCGGCATCTCGACGACGTCTACGGCTACCTCGTCTACCTGACGGGCGACCGCGGCCTCGCCGAGGACCTCGCGGCCGAGACGTTCGAGAAGGCGCTCCGGTCGTGGCGGCGCTTCGATCCCGCCCGCGGCTCGGCGAAGACCTGGCTCTGCCAGCTCGCGCGGACGACGGCGCTCGACCACTGGCGCTCCGAACGACGGCGCCGCGGACGCGAGGACGCCTTCGCGCGCGAGGAACCATTCGCGGCCGAGGGGCCGCTCGTGCCCGGGCTGTCGCCCGACCTCGAGCGCGCGCTCCTGTCGCTGTCCGCGGCCGAGCGCGAGGTCGTCGCCCTGCGCGTGCTGCTGGAACTGGACGGGCCCAGCGCGGCCCGCCTGCTCGGGATCAGCGCGACCGCCTGCTCGACGCGGCTGTCCCGGGCCCTGACCCGACTCGAGGAGAGGATGCGCGATGCCGTCCCTGCATGACCCGGCGCTCGACGAGCGCTTCGACGAGCTTGCGGCCCAGATCCGCGGCGCCCGCCCGCGGGCCTCGGAGGCGCTGCGGCAGCGGGTCGCCGAGACCGCTGTGCGCGATGTCCCCGTGCCCGAGCCGAAGCGGCGGCCGCGGCTCGTCCCGATCCTGGCCTTCGCCGCCGTGCTCCTGATCGGCGCGGTCGTCGCGTTCGCTGCGGGCGGCCTCCGAAGCGGCTCCGGTGCCGAGGAGGAGTCGGCGGCGGGCGAGACGGCGCCGACGGAGCTCCGCCAGGCCGCCGAGGGCGCCGGTCGTGCGGCCGACTCCGCCGCCCCGCAGAGGGCGCAGGCACCGGGCGGGTTCCCGCCCTCGCCGACGCGGCTCCAGCTCTACCGGGCGCAGATGACCATCCGCGTCGACTCGACGGCCGAGCTGAACGCCGCGACCCGCCGCGCGATCCGGATCGCGCGCAGCCTCGGCGGCTTCGTCGTCTCCGCCGACCTCCGCACGCCGGAGCAGGGCGAGGGAACCAGTCGGCTCGTCCTCCGCGTGCCGACGACGAAGGCGCAGACCGCGTTCGAGCGCCTCGCCGGGATCGGCACGCTCGTCGCGCAGCGCGTGCGGCTCGACGACCTGCAGGCTGGTGTGAACCGGCGCAACGAGCGGATCGACGACCTGCAGGCGCAGATCGCGCAGCTCGAGCGGCGCGCCGCGCAGGGCGAGGACGTCGACCAGGCGCTCGCCGTGCTCCGGGCCGAGCTCCGGCGCGAGCAGGAGGCCGTCGAGGCGGCGACGCGCCGCGGCCGCCTCGCGACGTTCGTGGTCACGATGACCACGGCGGACGCGGCCGTGGCCGAGGAGCCGGACGGCGACATCGAGCATGCGGCTCGCGGGGCGCTCGGCTTGCTCGACGACGTCGTGGCGGTCGCGCTCTACGGGCTCATCCTGGGCGGCCCGCTCGTGCTCCTCGCCGTCGTGATCTGGCTGCTCGAGCGGCGCCGGCGGCGCCGGAGCGACGAGCGGCTGCTCGAGCAGCGCTAGCTAGGTGAGGTACGGGTCGAGCGCGCGCCGCAGCTCGCCGCCCTCGGACACGACCGGCGAGCCCAACGCGTCGGGCGGGTCGCCCCACTTCGCGTCGGGGCCGTAGACGAGGAAGATGTCCCACGCGGCCGTGCCATCCTGGCCAACGATGCGCCCGACGTCCCGCCCGAGCTTCTTCTCGCCGTCCCAGTAGTGCGTCGCGCGCCGGTCGACGAGGAGGTCGGCGACCTCGGGACGCTCGTCCCCGGAGAGCATCGGGATCCAGGCCACGTACACGCGGAGCTTCGCCTCCGGATCGCGCTCGAGGATCTGCTCCTGGACCCAACTGGCCCCCGCGCGGCAGGTGTGTCAGGTCGGCGAGAGGAGCAGCACGAGACGGGGCGTGCCCGCGTCGGCGTCGAACGCGTCCTTGACGACAGCGACGCTCGAGACGTCCTGGAGCTCGCCCGAGCCCGCTGCGACCCCGTCCGTGCCGTCGTCGCCGGCACAGCCCGCGACGCCGAGGAGCGCGACGACGGCCACGAGCACGACTGCTGTTCGACCCACGCCTCCGAGTCTAAATGCCTTGCCGGAGAATCGCGCGGCGCCGGGCGGCGTCTCTGACGCTGCGCAGGATCGCCACGCTCGTCCGCGACACGTAGCGCTGCTACGCGCCGCGGCCGACCGCGACGCCCTACTTGGTCAGAGACGCCTCCGACGGCACGCGATTCTCCGGCCAGCCATCTAGGGCCCGAGGCGCTCGATCCGCCAGCCGTCGCCCTCCGGCACGTAGCGGAAGCGGTCGTGGAGGCGGTTGGCGCGGTGCTGCCAGAACTCGTACGCGTCCGGCACGACGCGGATGCCGCCCCAGAACGGCGGCAGCGGCACGTCCCCGCCCTCGAACTCGCGCTCCCGCTCGGCGTAGGCGTCGTCGAGCGCGGCGCGGTCCGCGACCGGCTCGCTCTGCGGCGAGGCCCAGGCGGCGAGCCGGCTCTCGCGCGGCCGGCCGCGGTGGTGCGCGTCCGACTCCGTCCGCACTCGTCCGCTCGGCGCGGCCCTCGATCCGCACCTGCCGGCCGAGCTCGTGCCAGTGGAAGAGAAGGGCGGCGCGTGGGTTCGCCGAGAGCTCGCGGCCCTTGCGGCTCTCGAGGTTGGTCGTGAGCACGAAGCCGCGTTCGTCGAACGCCTTCAGCAGCACCATCCGCACCGACGGCGAGCCGTCGGCCGTCGCGAGAGCCATCGCCTCCGGCGCCGGGACGCCCGCGTCGCGCGCGGCTGCGAACCACGCCGCGAACAGCGCGAGCGGGTCGTCGAGGAGGTCGTCCCGGTCGAGCGGCCGGTCGCGCGGGTCGGTCATGCGACGGATTCTCGCGGTCGAGGCTCTACCCTCGCGGCGTGGCCGGCGAGACGCGATAGGTGGACGAGGAAGCGTGGGGGTTCGGCTGGTGGCTGCCGGGCGACCGGCTCGGACGGACGTCGCACGCGATCCTGGCCGGCGGCGGCGTCTGGCTCGTCGACCCGCTCGAGGCGCCGGGTGTCGTCGAACGCGTGGTCGCCCTCGGCGAGCCGCGCGGCGTGATCCAGCTCCTCGACCGCCACGCCCGCGACTGTGCGGCCTGGTCGGACGGGCTCGGCGTCCCGCACCACGTCGTCCCGTTCGAGCCCGTCGGGCCCGTTCGAGCTCGTCCCGGTCTCGCGCTGGCGCTACTGGCGCGAGTCGGCGCTCTGGTGGCCGGAGGAACGTGTCCTCGTCACCGCCGACGCGCTCGGCTCGCTGCCGTACTTCAAGGCCGGCGACGAGCCGGTCGGCGTCCACCCGGTGCTGCGCCTGCGGCCGCCGCGGGCGCTCGCGGCGCTCGAGCCACGGCACGTCCTCGTCGGCCACGGCCGCGGAGCGCACGGGCCCGACCTGGCGGAGGCCGTCCGCGACGAGCTCCGCCACGCGCGCCGCCGTCTCCCGCGCGCCTGGGCGAACGCTGCGCGCAGCGTGGTCCGGCGCAGCTGACGCCGGGTTAGGCTCGCCTCAGTGCCTCGCCGCGTCGTCGCGTACGCGAACCGCCTCCCCGTCACCGGACGCCGGGCCGACCTCAAGCCGGCCGGCGGCGGGCTCGTGACCGCGCTCCGGCCTGCGCTCGAGCGGCGTCGCGGTTGCTGGGTCGGCTGGGACGGGGGCATCGCGCGCCTCCCGCGCCGTATCGAGGGACTCGACGTCGACCTGCTGCCGGTCCAGTTGTCGCGGAGCGAAATCGCGGACTACTACCACGGATTCTCGAATCGCACCCTGTGGCCGCTGCTCCACGGGTGGGTCGAGCCGCCCGTGTTCGACCGTTCCTGGTGGCGCGCCTACAGCGAGGTCAACGAGCGCTTCGCCTCGGTGGAGACGCCGCGCGGCGCGATCCACTGGGTGCACGACTACCACCTGATGCTGCTCCCGGCCCTCCTGCGCAGGCGCCACCGCAACGCGCCAATCGGCTTCTTCCTCCACACGCCGTTCGCCTCGTCGGAGCTCTGGCGCAGGCTCCCGTGGCGTGCGCAGCTCATCGAGGGGCTGCTCGGCGCCGACGTCGTGTCCTTTCACACGACCGAGTACCGCGACCACTTCCTCCGCTCGTGCTGGCGGTCGCGCGACGACGTCGTCGTGGAGGGGACGACGATCACCGCGCCCGACGGGCGCCGCGTGCGGGCCGAGGTGCACCCGATCTCGATCGACGCCCGGGACTACGCGGAGCGAACGTCGCGCGACGGCGTCGAGCGCTACCTGCGCCAGCTGCGCGAGCAGTTCGCGGGACGACGGGTGCTGCTCGGCGTAGACCGCCTCGACTACACGAAAGGGATCCTCGAGCGGCTCCAGGCGGTCGAGCTCCTGCTGGAGCAGCGGAAGGATCTCCGCCGCACGCTCACGTTCGTCCAGATCGCCGTGCCCAGCCGGGGCGAGGTGCGGGAATACGCGTCACTGCGACGCCAGGTGGAGCAGGCCGTGGGGCGCATCAACGGACGCTTCAGCGAGCCCGGCTACGACGTCCCCGTCCACTACCTCTACCGCAGCGTCCCGCCCGACCGGTTGCTCGCGTACTACCGCCTCGCGGATGTCTGCCTCGTGACGCCGCTGCGCGACGGGATGAACCTCGTCGCAAAGGAGTACGTCACGGTCCAGGGTGCCGTCGGGGGCGCCGGGGCACTCGTCCTCTCCGAGTTCACCGGTGCGGCCGAGGAGCTGGGTGAGGCGATCACCTGCAACCCCTGGGACGTGGACGGTCTGGCGGCCGCGATCGGGTCCGCGCTCGACCTGCAGGAGGATGACCGTCGCGGGCGAATGGCGGATATGGCAAGCTCTGTCCACGAGCACGACGTCTTCTGGTGGGTGAGCCAGGAGCTCGGCGCGCTCGAATCACCTGAAACGGGAATAGCACCAAGGCGATAACCGTTCTACCGTACGAGAAGCACAGCGCACAGCGGCCGTGACGCATCCCCAGACCCGGCCGAACCAGCACAGGGCGCGTGCCGAAAACGTAAAGAAGAAGTGAGGGACACAAACTGACTACAGCTGCAACCACGATCACGATCGACCGCCTGCTCGAGCGCGCGGAGGAGCAGGGCACGGTCCTGCGCGCCGAGCTCGACGAGGTCTGCCTCAACGAGGGGTTCACCGAGACCGAGGTCGAGGTCATCGTCCACGACCTCGAGGAGAAGGGCATCGAGATCGTCGTGGACGAGGAGGCCGACGAGACGCCGGCGGAGACGCCTGCGGCAGCGACGGCCCACGCTTCGTTCACGACCGATTCGCTCCAGCTCTTCCTCAATGACGCCGGCCGCTACCCGCTCCTCACGGCCGCCGAGGAGGTCGAGCTCGCGAAGCGCGTCGAGCGCGGCGACATGGAGGCCAAGAACCGGATGATCAACTCGAACCTGCGCCTCGTGGTCTCGATCGCGAAGCGCTACCAGGGCAACGGGCTGCCGCTCGGCGACCTGATCCAGGAAGGGATCATCGGCCTCATCCGCGCCGTGGAGAAGTTCGACTGGCGCAAGGGCTTCAAGTTCTCGACCTACGCGACCTGGTGGATTCGCCAGGCCGTGCAGCGCGGGATCGGGAACAAGGCCCGCGAGATCCGCATCCCGGTGCACATCCTCGAGCGTGAGACGAAGATCTCCCGCGCGGAGCGCGACCTGACGGGCGAGCTCGGCCGCTACCCGACCGACGAAGAGGTCGCGGAGAAGGCAAAGCTGCCGCTCAACCAGGTGAAGGAGATCCGGGAGGCGCCGCGGATTGTCACGAGCCTCGACAAGAAGATCGGTGACGATGGCGACGGTGCCGAGCTCGGCGAGCTCTTCGCGATGCAGGCGCCGGGCCCGGACGAGGACGCCGACGCCTCGATGCGGGCGCAGGCGGTGCGCCGGGTGCTCTCGCAGCTCCCGGACCGCGAGCGGGCCGTCATCGAGCTCCGCTACGGGCTCAACAACGACGGCACGCCGACCTCCCTCGAGGAGATCGGCCGTCGCCTCGGCATCACGCGCGAGCGTGTCCGCCAGATCGAGCGCGACGCGCTGATGAAGCTCCAGGCCAGCGACCTCGCTGACCTCGCCAATTCGGCCTAGCCAGCACGCCGGCGAGGGGCCCTGCGGGGCCCCTCGCCACAGCTAGCCCGACACCGGCGTGACGACGATCCGGTCGCCGCGCAGAACGGCTTCGTGCGTGACCGGGCGGTGGCGGTACGCAGCCGCCTCGCGCTTCCGGCCCTGCTCGGTGAGGAGGTACGTCGGCGTCTCGACCGAGAGGCGTACGTCACGCAGGCGATAGATCGTCCACGCCTCCTCCCAGGCGTCGTCGGTCGTGAACGAGACCGTTGCTCCGGCCGGGACGTCGCCGACGAGCTCGAGCGTCCGCCGCGCGTCCACCGGCGCGATCGTCGCGACGAGGGCCGACGCGGCGAGCAGGACGCCGCCGACGGCCGCGGCCGCCACGGTCGCGCGGGTGCGCCGCCCGGCGAACGGCGCGAGCACGAGCAGCACGAGGAACGGTGCGCCGTAGGCGAGCAGCTTGTACGACAGGTACGGGGCGAACGCGGGGAGGAGCAGGACGACCCAGCCGCCGAGGACGAGCGCCGAGCCGGCGAGGAGAAAGTCCGCGCGGCCGAGCCCCCGTGCGGCCCGGATGCCGCCGACGAGCAGGACGACCGCGAGCAGTGACGCGGCGACGAGCCACGCGACGCGGATTGCGGCCGGCCAGTCCTCCTCGATCGCCCACACGCGCGGGACGAGGCCGAGCGCCTCGCCCGGCTGCCCGGCCGGGAAGTGCTCCTTGAACGCGGTGGAGAAGCCGCCCGCGTCGACGAACTCCGGCAGGCCGCTGCCGAGGGCGACGAGCGAGGGGAGCGCCAGCAACGCCGTCACTCCGGCGAAGAGGCCCGCGCGCCGGGCGACGTCCGCGCGGTCGCGGCCGGTTACGAGCGTCCGTCGCCACGACGAGCGCGAGCAGCGCGGCGAGGTAGGGCGCGAAGCCGAGCCGGTACGTCGCGAGCGCGCCCGCGACGAGGAGCGCCGCGAGGACGAGGAGGCGCCTCGAGCCCCGGCTCGAGCCCGAGCCGAAGAAGCGCCGCGGCGGCGAACGCGAGCGCGCTCCCGGCGAGCTGCTGCTGCCACGAGAAGTGGCTCGCGAAGAGCAGTGACGCGTTCAGCGCGATCACGGCGCCGGCGACGAGCGCGAGCCGGGGCGACCACCCGAGGAGCGCCCGGGCGGCCGCGTACGTCGCGAGCGGGAGGAACGCGTAGACGAGGGCCGCGAGCGCGCCGTACGTCTCGGCCGGGTCGGCGTCGCGCGACCCACGCGAGCTGCCCGAGCGCGAACGGGAGCGCGACCGCCCACTGCTGGTCGCGCGAGCGCTCGTACGTCAGGCGGTCGGGGTGCTCCGTGACCGGCTCCGGCGCCGGGCCGTCGAGGTACGCGCGGCCCTGCGAGACCCAGTGGTAGGCGTCCGTGCTGCCGTAGAGGCTCGTCGCCTCCCAGCTCCCGCGCACTGCGGCAGGGATCGCCGCGAGGACGAGCGCGCCGACCGCGAGCGCGGCCGGAGCCGCCGCCGCGCGCACCGACGGGAGGCGGCGCCGAACGGCGACGCTGACCGCGAGCCCGGCCGCCAGGACGATCGGCGCGAGGACGCCCGTCGTGGCGCCGTAGGGGAGGAGCGTGCTCGCCGCGGCGAGGAGCGCGAACCCGGCGAGCGGCGCGAGCGCCGCCTGCGCGTCCCCGGGGAGCGCGGGCGCGAGCGCGGCCGTGACGCCGATCCCCGCCAGGCCGGCGACCGACGAGCCCGAGCAGCGGGAGCGCGGCCGTCGCGAGCTCACGCACGCGCGCGCTCGCGCCGCCGGACGAACCAGGTGACGGCGGCGAAGGCGATGCCGGCGTAGAGCCAGCCCGCGAGCACGTCGCTGACGTAGTGCTCGCCGGTGTAGACGAGCGCGAACCCCATGGCGACCGGGTAGGCCAGCAGCGCTGCGCGCCACCACGGCCGCGTCACGAGCGGCCAGAAGAACAGGCGCGATCAGGAGTGCGTAGGCGGCGTGGAGCGACGGCATCGCGGCGACGTCGTTCGCGTAGCGCGAGCCCGACTCCCAGACCGAGCCGAAGAAGTCGACGGGCGCGTCCACCGAGACGAACCGCACCACGCGGTCGACCTGGCCCAGGTGGCCCTCGTCGCTGGCCATCCACGGCGGGACGGCCGGGAACGCGGCGTAGGTCGCGAAGCCCATCGCGGCCAGGAGCGCGACCATCGCCGCATACGGCCGGAACAGCTCCCGCCGGAACAGCCACAGGCAGGCCGCGACGGTCAGCGTCGCGACGAAGTGCGTGAGGTAGACGACCCAGTTGACGTAGTCGAACCAGTCGACCGTCCCGTTCCAGAAGTGCTGCTGCAGCCAGACCGTCGGGACGGTGCCGAAGAACACCCACTCGTCGAAGCGCAGCTGCGGCCAGGACGTGGGCGCTCTGGAACTCGTCCGCGTAGCCGCGGAGGAGGTCGTAGACGAACAGGACGGCCGCGAGCGGCAGCCAGTCGACGAGCAGCGTCGCGCAGCCGGCCGCGCGGCCCGGTCGCGGTGAAGGCGACGAGCCCGAGCGTGAGCCACAGGAACGAGGGCGTCACGGGATGTCGGGATGCCGCGCACCACGCAGGCGGCGACGAGAGCGACGAAGAAGGCCGCGGGCGCGAGGACCCGCAGGACCTGCCGCCGCGGTCGGCCTCCGGGCCGCGGCCTCGGACACGGTCGCGGAGTCCATGGCCGAACACTGTAGAGCGGCCTGCGGCGGCTCCGGGCGGTCAGGCGTCGAACGCGCTCTGCGCCTTCGCGAACTGATCCTCGCGCACGTAGACGACGTACCCGAAGGCGCCGTGGCCGTCGCTCACGCCGGTCGAGGCGTAGACGTCCACGCCCGCATCGACCAGGCGCTCGTGCACGCTCGCGAGCGCCCCGGGCTCGTCGCTGCCCTGGACGAGGAGCGCGTGGTGCGGCCCGTCGAGCGCCAGCCCGGCGGCGCGCGCCTCGGCGGCGAGCTTCCGGGAGTCCTGCGGGAAGAGGGCGAACTGCGCGAGCGTCGGTCCGCTCGGCACGGCCGTGAACGCGAGCAGGTCGACGCCGCGCTCCGCCAGCGCGGACAGGACGCGATAGGCGGCGCCGAGCTCGTCGCGGACGGTGGCGTAGAAGTACTCGACCGGTCGGATCGTGAACGCCATGCGCTGCCTCCGCGCGGAGCCTACGGGAAGGCGGAGGCCTCCACACGCGGTGTTGCCCCGGGTCCTTCACTTTCGAGCGCCCGGTTCGCAAGAATGGCACCAGCCCGCTCAGTGAGGGGATCGCCGCCTTGCAGGTCCAGCACGAACGCCGCCCGCGCAGCACTGTCGATTTCGCAGCGCGTGACATCACCGCTGACGTGAACGCCGCGGTCCGCGACACGGGGATCCAGGCCGGGATCGCGTACGTGTCGTCCTCGGACCCGGCCTGCTGCGTCCGCGTGAACGAGCTCGCGCCGGGGCGTGCTGCAGGATTTCGCGGCCCTCCTGCGGCGGCTGCTCCCGGACGACGGGGTCGCCGGTGTCGATGCTGCTCGGCCCGGCCGGCGAGGCGATCCCCGTCTCTGGCGGACAGCTCCTCCTCGGCCGGTTGCAGCGGGTGCTCTTCGTCGAGCTGCACGATGCGTGCGACGGCGAGTGGCGCGTCGAGGTGGTCGGAGCGCCGTGAACGACGTCGTGATCGTCACCGACGCGTACGTCCGCGTGCGGCTCGCGCAGGCGGTGCACGCGCTCGCGACCACCGACGGGCCCCTCCCCGAGCGCCTCTTCTCGGCCTCGCTCGCGATCTCGACGCTGCAGCCCGCGGGACTTCGCAGACCCGGAGAGCCGGGCCGACTTCGGTGCGATCCGGGAGATGCTCACCCGCCACGAGGCGCTCGCGAACGAGGGCCGCATCCGGGCGACGCTCGCCCGGATGAGCGACGCCGAGGCGCGCGCCGTCGCGGAGCGGATCTTCGAGCTCGACGCCCGCTACCGGCCCGTCATGAACTCGCACCTCGACCAGGGAAGGGAGGTGGGTCGCCGTTAGCACCAGCGTGGAAGCCGACCTGTTCTTCGAGAACGACCTCGGGGTCGACCTGTCCGGCATCCCGTCGAGCTACTCGCTCGACGTCACGCATCTGCCGAAGATCGAGATCGCGCTCGACCCCATCGAGCTCGAGCCGATCACGGTCAACCCGCTCGACGTCTCCGTGCGCCTGAAGGAGATCCCGTCGATTCGCACGCACGTGCCGGCGCTCTTCACGCTCGGGCTCTCCGTCCTCGGCTACGAGCTCGTGTGCGCGCGCCTGTGCGGGGAGGCCCAGGTGATCACGGAGCCGTACGAGCCCAACCCGTGCGAGCACTGCGGGAAGCCGCATCGCACGCCTGTGCCGGGGACCAGCGTCCCGGTCCCGGCCGAGCCGGCGCCCGAGGTTCCGAAGTGACGCCCGCCCGACGGCGTGCCGCCAAGTCCGGTCGGGCGGCGGCCAGCGCCGCGGAGCCGGTCGTTTTCAGAGGCCCACCCGACCGCCTCGCGTCCCTCCTCCCGGTCGCGGCGGAGACCGGTGGAGCGCCGAGCGTGAGCCTCGAGGGCACGGAGGTCCGAGCGCTGCGCGTGCGCCGGATCGCCCGCGACGGCCCGGCCGCGGGACGCGCGACGCTGCGCCTGTCGGCGTCGACGCCGCCCGGGACGTACACGGGCACGGCCGAGCTCGAGGGCGAGACCGTCCCGGTCGTGGCCGAGGTCGAGCCCCGGCCGAGCCTGCGCTCCGAGCCGCGCCGTCTCGTCGTCGAGGCCGAGCCGGGTACGACCGTCACCGTGGACGTTGCGCTCGTCAACGCCGGCAACGTCCCATGCGACGTCTCCGGGACGACGACCTTCTGCCTGTTCGACGGCGGCGGCGTCGAGCACGCCGTCTGGGCCGCCCTCGCCTCCGATCCCCCGCAGGGCAAGCAGCGGATCGACGTCCTGCTCGATGACCTCGCCGAGTCGCACGGCGGACTGGTGACGACGAAGGTCGAGCGCGGCGCGACGATCCCGCCCGGCGAGACGCGGACGGTGCAGCTGACACTCCGCTTCTCCGACCGGCTTCGTCCGGGCAAGCGCTATGCGGGCGCGTGGCGGGTCGAAGGGCTGCGCGTCCCGATCCGGATCACGACGCCGGAGACGACACCGAAAGGAAAGGCGAAGGTGGCGAGATGAGCTCGAAGGATGGATCCGCGACGCTCGCCGACGCGCTCAAGGCGATCGGCGACGCCATGGCGCCCGGGGCCAAGCTCGGCCTCGGTTTGCTGGAGTCGATCAGGCTGCCGACCCGCACGGGCTGCAGCTGCGAGATCCCGCCGCCCTGCTGGGTGCCGCAGCCGCTCGGCGACGTCGAGACCGAGGCCTGCCCCGGCAACAACGCCGTCGTCCGCATCACGATCACCAACTGCGGGACGACGGGCCGCAAGATCACGGTCACGGCGACGAACGCGGCGGTGAAGGTCGCGCCCGCGTCGCTCTCCCTCGGGCCGCTGGAGGAGGGCCTCGTCACGCTCACGCTCCCCGTTCCGGCGGGGGCGACGAAGGGCCAGACGCAGAAGAGCCTTGTCCGGATCCACGGGTGCCGCGACTACTACTTCCGCTGGACGGTCGTGGCCGCGGAGGCCGGGGTCAGCTGCGCCGCCGGCGAGGTCGAGCTCGAGGACTGCCCCGACCTGATCCACCACTGGTACGACCACTTCTACTGCGAGCGGCCGTGCCCGAACCGAGACTGAGCGACACCGTCCGCGACGCCGCGGAGGCGAGCCTGCGCTACTACGGCCGCATGGGCGGGCTCGCCCTGGAGCTGGCCGAGGCCCTCGTCCCCTCGCTCTCCGGCCTGCGGCCCGCGGTCGTCCGCTCGTCCCCGCCGCCCGCGCCGGCGGCCACGGCCACGGCCGCGGAGTCGCCGCGGGGACAGACGATCGTGATCGAGGCTGCCGCGGGTCGCAACGGCCTGGGCGTCTTCATGGTCGAGAACACCACCGGCAAGAAGGTCTCCGGGCCGCTCGGCGTGTCGGCCTTCGCGGACGAGTCGGGCCGCGAGGTCAGTCCGACGGTGCGGTTCTCGCCGGACGTCGTCTCGCTCGAGCCCGGTGACCAGGTGCTCGTCCAGGTCGTGGCCGGGGTCGACAGCACGTTCGAGCCGGGCGTTCGCTACGGGGCCGAGATCAGCATCCCGGAACTCGCCGCGGCGGGGATCCCGCTCGTCGTCCGCCGGCGGGCTGCCCGTCCGCGGAAGGCATGACCTCTCCGGCACCCGCGCCGGATCCGGAACGCTCCGCCTGGGAGCTGCCGGAGCTCCTCGGCGTCACCGCCGACCTCGACCGCCTGCGCACCGTCATCGCAGCCTGGATCGACGACTGCGACGCCGAGGTCCAGGACATGGTGCGGCGTCAGCTGTCGGCGCGGGCGAAGTACTTCCGCCCGGTGACCGTCTTCGCGTGCCACTACGCGACGACGACCAAGCCGGTCCCGGCGCGCGTGCTCCGGTCGGCCGCCGCGGTCGAGCTGCTCCACAACGTCTCGCTGATCGTCGACGACATCCTCGACCGCTCGCGCTACCGCCGCGGCGAGCTGTCGCTGCACTGCCGCTACGGGTTCCTGCCGGCGCTCATGACCGCGGGCTACGTCGGCTTCGCGGGCTCGAAGCTCGTCGCCTCGGACGCCTACAGCGTGCGGCTCCTGGCCGAGCTCATGCAGCGGCTCGGCGCCGCCGAGTGCCTCCAGTGGCGCCTGCGCCGCCAGCCGCTCGGCGTCGAGGACTGGCGTGCGATCGCCGGCGCCGACACCGGGAGCATGTTCGAGATCTGCGCCCGGCTCGGGACCCGTGACGACGCCCTGCGCAAGTACGGGCTGCTGCTCGGCACGCTCTACCACGGCTGCGACGACGTCGCCGACGTCCGCGGCACCACGGCTCTCGGCGGGGGCAGCGAGAAGGACATCGTCGACGGGATCCTCACGCTCCCCGCGGCGGTCGCGATCCGGCGGCCGAGCACCGCGCTCCTCTTCCGCAACGCCGGCCCGGGGACGTTCGCGCGGATCGCCGAGGAGCTCCGCGCGGCGCTTCCCGAGGCCGAGGCGTATCTCGATCGGCTCGCAGGGGAGGCCGAGGACGAGGCCGCGCAGAACGCGGCGCACCCGGACCGCCTCGTCGACCTCCTCCGCCACACCCGTGCCCTCTCGGCCGTCTGAATCGGACGTGATCGTGGTCGGCGGCGGGCCCGCCGGCAGCACGCTTGCCTGGGACCTCGCACGGCAGGGCGTCGACGTGACGGTGCTCGAGCGCACGCAGTTCCCGCGCGAGAAGGTGTGCGGCGACTACGTCGAGCCGCGCGGCCTCCGGATCCTCGAGCGGATGGGCGCCCTCGAGAGGCTCGAGACGGCCGGCCCGCTGCGGATCACGCACTCGGCCACCTACGTCGACGGGGAGTGCCGCTACCGCGGCGAGATCCCGTTCTACGGCCCCGGCGGGGACCTCCCGCCGCACGGCTACATCATCGCGAGGGACGAGCTCGACGACGCGATGCTCCGGACTGCCGCCGAGGCCGGGGCGACTGTTCACGAGGAGACGCAGGCGACGGCCGTCGACGCGGGCCCGGACGGTGTGGCCGTCGAGGCGAAGCGGGCCGGCAAGTCCGTCCGCTACCGGAGCCGGCTCGTCGTCGGCGCCGACGGGGTCAACTCGGTCGTCGCCCGGAGCGCCGGGCTGGCGGCCGATGACCCGCGCTACGTCGCGGTCGCCCAGCGCGCGTACGCGACCGTCGCGGACGACGTCGGCGAGGCCGCGTTCTTCTTCGACCACGACCTCTTCCCCGGGTACGGCTGGGTGTTCCCGCTTGCCGGGGGCCGGGTGAACCTCGGCGTGGGGATCCTCTCCGAGACGAGGCAGAAGCTCGGGCTGCAGGTCCCGGAGCTCTTCGCATCGTTCGTCGCCGGTCTGGGCGAGGCGAGCGAGCGCTGGCGGACGCTGCAGCTCTGCGCTCCGCCGATCGGCGGGATCGTCCGGACCTATGGCGCCGCGGGGCCCAACCACTTCGACGGCGGCGTCCTCGTCGGCGACGCCGGCAGCTTCGTCGACCCGATGACCGGAGAGGGGATCACGCCGGCGATGGAGTCGGCGCTGCTCGCCTCGCCCGTCCTGTGCCGCGCGCTCGACGTCGGCCGCTTCGACGCGGCCCAGCTCCGGTCCTACGAGACCGCGTTCCGGGCGCACTTCGACCCGGCGATGGTCTTCCTCGACCTCTGCGCGGCGACGCTGCGCAACCGGCATCTGTCCGGACCGTGGCTGAAGGCACTGGCCCGCGGCTGCGAGCTGGCGTCGGCCGATCCGGAGTTCGCCGGGAGCGGCGGCGCCTACTTCGGCGGCCTCGACGTGCGCCCGTTCGGGATCCTCGGGCAGATGTGGCTCCGCGTCGTCCAGGACCTCGCGCTGGCGTGGCCCCGGTCGCTCACCGGCGCCGCGCGCGGGACGACGCTGACCGATCTCGTCGGCTGGCAGGCGGCGCTGCTGCAGTCGCTGCTCGCGGAGCCGCTCTGGCACACGCGGTGGGCCGCAGACGTCCAGCGCAAGTGGCTGCGCGTGCTCGCGCCCGGCGCGCGCGGCGAGGATCCGCGCTACTCGGGCGTCGCTAGCTCTTGACCCGTGCCGCCCGCGTGCGGCGCGCCGTGCGCTTGCCGATCGTCTCGAGCTGGCTGTTGAAGTGCTGCACCGACAGCGTCGGCAGCTCGGTCAGGTCGCGGAGGTACTGGCGGGTGAGGTCGCTGATGCGGCCCACGAGCTCGCCCTGATCGCCGTCGGACGCCTCGAGGGTCGCGAGCTCGTCGCCCACGGCCTTGGCGTAGACGTTGGCCCGCTCGGCCCACCCCGCCCAGAACGTCGTCACGGCGCTCACTGCGGCGAGCTGCGTCCGCGCGGCCTCGACGAGGACGTCGCGAACCGCATCGCCCTTGGGCGGCTCAGGCTGCTCGGTTGCACGCGTTGCCCGTTTCGCCGCAGGCTTCTTCCGTTGAGGCTGTGGCGGCACAGACCTCCGATCTCGAACGGAGCCTCGGAGGGATCCTATCGCGCCCGCTCGAGGAGCCAGGCGTGCACCTCGGGGACGCGGTACGCCGTCAGCGTCAGGTGGCCGTCCTCCGCGGTCAGGCGGACATCCGCGCCGGGGACGTGCTCCGCGAGCCAGCGGCCGTGCGAGGGCGGGACGAACCGGTCCTCCTCTCCCTGCCAGACGAGTACCGGCACCGCGATCGCGTCGAGGGCGAAGCCCCACGGCTCCACGAACGCGAGGTCGTCCTCGACCCAGCCCTCGACACCGGTTGCGAGCCCGGCCCGGACGTTCTCGACGAGGTAGTCGGCGAGCTCGGCGGTCGCGACCTCGGCGTCGACGGGCGACAGGAGTGTCGCCCACTGCTTCCGCACGTCCTGCCCGGTCGCCGTTGCGAACGCCGCCCGATGCGCCTCGAGCAGCGGCTCCAGCGCGGCACGTCCCGCGAGCACGGCGGCGAACTCCTCGAGGTTGTCCTCGCCCATCCCGGCAAGCCAGTCGAGGCCCTCGGCGTCGTACGGCGCGACCCCCGCCAGGCTCGCCGCCGCCGTGACGCGGTCGGCCGAGCAGCGCGGCGCAGGCGAGCGCGTGCGGCCCGCCGCCGGAGACGCCCCAGACGGCGAAGCGGTCGATCCCGAGGGCGTCGGCGACTGCGGCCGCGTCCTCGGCGAAGGCCGCGACCGAGCGCCCGGGCTGCGGGGTCGACGTGCCGTAGCCGGGCCGCGACCACGAAACGAGCCGGATCCCACGCTGCCTCGGCATCGGCCATGTGCGGGCCGTAGAGGATCCCGCACGAGGGCGTGCCGCCGATCGCGACGAGGGCGGGCCCGTCCTGTCGGCCCGCCTCGAAGACCTCGAGCGAGCGGCCGTCGTGGGTCGTGACGGTGTGCGTGCGCACGCCCGGCGATTCTCTCACCGGAGGAGTGCCCGCCGGACCGCGAGCCGCCATCCCTCGCGGAGCGTCTCGGCCTCGTCGCGGCTCATCCCCGGCTCGTAGACCGTGCCGGCGCCGAGCAGGCCGCGCACCTCCGAGGGCGACCACGTCCCGAGGGCGAGCCCGGCCAGCACCGCTGCGCCGAGCGCCGTCGTCTCGCGCTCGGCCGCGACCTCGACGGGCATTCCGAGCAGATCGGCCTGGAACTGCATGAGGAAGCCGTTCGCGCTCGCGCCGCCGTCGGCTCGCAACGCCCGTAGCTCGAGCGGCAGGGCGTCGAGCACGTCCGCGATCTGGAACGCGATCGCCTCGAGCGTGGCGCGCACGACGTGGGCGCGGGTCGTGCCGCGCGTGATCCCGCTCAGCAGGCCGCGCGCGTCGGGCTCCCAGTGCGGCGAGCCGAGTCCCGTCAGCGCCGGGACGAAGACGACGCCCTCCGACGAGTCGACGCTCCGCGCCAGCGCCTCCGTCTCCGCCGCGGAGCCGACGAGGCCGAGCCCGTCGCGGAGCCACTGCACGGCCGCGCCGCTCGTGAGGACCGCGCCCTCCAGCGCGTAGCCCGTGGGCGCAGCTGCCGTGGCGAGGAGGCCGGACGGAGGTGCCGGGGGCTCGGCGCCGGCGTGCGCGAGGACGAAGCTCCCGGTGCCGTAGGTCGCCTTCGCCTCGCCGGCAGCGAAGCAGCCGTGCCCGGCGAGCGCCGCCTGCTGGTCGCCCGCGAGCGCGGCGAGCGGCACGGTCGCGCCGAGGAGTGCGGCCTCGCCGACGACCTCGGCCGAGCCCACCACGCGCGGGAGCACGGCGCGCGGGACGCCGAAGAGCGCGAGCAGCTCGTCGTCCCACGCGTCGGCCGCGAGCCCGTAGAGCAGCGTCCGTGACGCGTTCGTCCGGTCGGTCGCATGCTCGCCTGCGAGTCGCCACGCGAGCCAGGCGTCGACCGTCCCGAAGGCCAGCTCCTCCGGGCGGCAGGTCCGTGTGGGCGAGCAGCCACTCGAGCTTCGTCGCCGAGAAGTACGGATCCGGGACGAGCCCCGTGCGCTCGCGCAGCAGCTCGCCCGGGAGCTCCCGGCAGCGCGCGGCCGTGCGCCGGTCCTGCCAGACGATCGCGGGCGCGACGGGCCGTCCGCTCGCCCGCTCCCACAGGATCGTCGTCTCGCGCTGGTTCGCGATCCCGACCGCGGCGAGGGCGTCGGCGCCGACGTCCGCGTCCGCGAGCGCCGCCTCGGCCGCCGCGAGCACGCCCGCGTGGATCTCCTCCGGGTCGTGCTCGACCCACCCCGGGCGCGGGAAGTGCTGCGGGAGCTCCCGGTAGCCCCGCCCGCGGACGCGGAGCCGCTCGTCGACGACGAGGCAGGTCGTGCCCGTCGTCCCCTGGTCGATCGCGAGGATCACGCCAGGAGCTCCTCGACCCGCGCACGCACGGCCGGCGTGTCGAGCCCGCGGAGCGCGAGCGTCGTGCGGCGGCGGAGCACGTCCTCGACGGTGAGCGCCCACTCGTGCTCGCGCGCGTAGCGCACCTGGGCGGCGAGCTCCGGGGCGCCGTCCACGACCGGCTCGAGCGGCCCGAGGGCCAGGACGTCGGCCGCGAGCGTGCCGTATGTGCCCGCCAGGTGCGCCGCCGTCTCCGCGTCGAGGCCGTGCCGGCGCCGGAGCGCGTCTGCCGCAACCTCCGGGTCGGCGGCGCCCGGCAGCTGCCGCGGCTCGCGGTCGATCCGGTGGAGCCCGAGGTCGGCGCGCAGCGCGTGCAGCACCGCGAGCGCGATCCGGCGGTAGGTCGTGAGCTTCCCGCCCGTGACCGAGACGACGCCGAGTGGGCCGCGCGTGAGCATCGTCTCGCGGCGGACGCGCGCAGTCTCGCCGCCGGCGCCCGCGGGGAGCACGCGGAGCCCGGCGAAGCGGGCGCGCACCGGGCCGAGGCCGTCGAGCGCCGACCCGGCCTCGGCGAGGATCTGCCGCTCGTCCTCGTCGGTCGCGCGGACGTCGGCCGGATCCCCGTCCCACGGCGTGTCGGTCGTGCCGAGCAACAGCAGTCCCTGCCACGGGACGGCGAACGAGACACGCGTGCGGTCGATCGGGATCGTCACGGCGGCGCTCCACCCCGGCGGCAGGTCGAGCACGAGGTGCGCGCCCTTGCTGAGCGTCACGGAGCGACCAGCCGCCGGGTCCTCGAGCGCACGCACCGCGTCGACGCCGGCTCCCGTGGCGTTGACGACCGCGCCGGTCCGTACGACCGCCGTCGCGCCGGAGAGGACGTCGCGCACGTGGCCCGCCCCGCGCTCGAGGCCGACGAGCTCGACCCGGCTCATGACGACGGCGCCGTTGGCGGCAGCGGCGCGGAGGTTGAGCAGGCACAGGCGGGCGTCGTCCGTGTGCGCGTCGGGGTAGACGCCGGCCGCGCGCAGCCCGTCCGTCCGTAGCGAGGGGACGAGCTCGGCTGCGGCCGCCGGCGCGACGAGGCGGCTGCGCTCCTTCGGGATCCCGGTCAGCCGCGCGTACGACCAGAGCGCGCCGCGGATCGGCATCCGCCCGTACGGCCCGCCGGCGTAGATCGGCAGGACGAACGGGATCCGGCGCACGAGGTGCGGGGCGACCCGGCGCGAGAGCGCCTCGACCTCGCCGAGCGCCTCGCGGACGAGCGAGAAGTGGCCGAGGCGGAGGTAGCGGAGCCCGCCGTGGACGAGTTTCGAGGATGCGCTCGTCGTCCCGGAGGCGAAGTCGCCGCGCTCGACGAGCGCGACCGCGAGCCCGTGCCGCGACGCGAGCTCGGCGACGCCGGCGCCGAGGATCCCGCCGCCGACGACGAGCAGGTCGAAGCGCTCGCGGCCGAGCCGTTCGAGGGTCGCGGCGCGCGCCTCCACGTGCGGATCATCCCCCGAGAGCGCCGTCGGGGGCCGGCCGAACGCCCCGACGGCGCAGGAACGTCAGCGAACGCGGAAGCTCCACGGGTCGAACCGCGCCGTCGCGCCTCGGTGGCGTGCGCCGCAGCTTGCCGCCGTCGGCGACGAGCCAACCCCTCCTGCAGGAGGCGCCCATGGGTCAGCGATCGTCGATGATCGCCGGGTGAGCTCGATCCTCGACGCGATCGGCAACACGCCGCTCGTCCGTCTCGACCGCTGCGCCCCTGCGAACGGCGCGGAGCTCTGGCTGAAGCTCGAGCTCCGGAACCCGTCGGGCTCGATGAAGGACCGCATGGCCCTGGCGATGATCGAGGGCGCCGAGCGGGACGGGCTGATCGCGCCCGGCGACACCGTCGTCGAGTACACGGGCGGCAGCACCGGGCCTGCGCTCGCGCTCGTCTGCCGGGCGAAGGGCTACCGCGCGCTGATCGTCATGGCCGACTGCTTCACCGAGGAGCGCTTCGCGCTGCTGCGGGCGCTCGGCGCCGAGGTGGACGTCGTGCCGTCGGTCGCTGGGCGGCCCACCGTGACGCCGCAGGACATCCAGAACATGGTCGCGCGCGCGGCCGAGCTCGCCGCACGACCCGGCCACTACGCCACCGATCAGTTCCGGAGCCCGTATGCCGTGCCGCACCATCGCGACCACCTCGGCCGCGAGATCTGGGAACAGAGCGACGGCCGCGTGACGGCGTTCTGCCACGGGCTCGGCACGGCGACCTCGCTGCTGGGCGTGTCGGACGCACTGAGACCACGCGGCGTCTTCATCCAGGCGCACGAGCCGGCCGGCTTCGGCTGCGATCAACGGCGGGAGCCCGGGGCCGTTCGTCATGCAGGGCTGGGCGGGATTCGTGATGCCGCAGTGGGATGCCGCGAAGGTCGACCACGTCGAGCCGATCGGCGACGACGAGGCCGTCGAGATGACGCGGCGGCTGGCGCAGGAGGAGGGCGTCTTCGCCGGGATCTCGACCGGGGCGAACGTCGTCGGCGCGCACCGGCTGGCCGAGCGCCTGGGGCCGGATGCGGTGATCGTGACGCTCGCCGTCGACACGGGCTTCAAGTACCTCAGCGTCAGCCCGTACGCCGAGCTCCGCTGAGCGCTCAGCCGCGCAGCTGCGCGCGGGTGCCGATCGCGATGTGCGGCGAGGCGCCCGGGCGGAGCCAGCGCAGCACGGTGCGCAGGTGCGGCAGCGCAAGGCTGACGCAGCCGGCGGTGGGGCCGTCCTTCATCGCGTGGAGGAAGATCCCCGAGCCGCGGCCGGGCACCACGGGACGCATGTTGAACTCGATCACGGCCAGGTGCGCGTACGCGCGCGGATCGCTGTACATGTCCGGCGTGGTCGTGCGGAACGGCGGCTTCGAGCCACAGGGCGTGCGGCGGAACGTGTTGTAGGACGGCGAGCGCGGGTCCTCGACCCACCAGTCGCCGCAGCGGAGACGGACGTAGCGGTAACGAACGCCCGGGTTCGCCGAGACGCCGTACATCGTCCGGCCGATCGGGAACGTCCCGACCGGGGTCGTGCCGTCGCCCTCGTGCCGGTCGGCGCGCACGCCGTTGACGCCGAGGCGCGCCGGGTAGGGGCCGCCGGCGAGGCGCCAGCAGCCGTCGGCGCGGCGCCAGATGCGGAGCGAGCCGCGCGTCGAGCGCGTCGTCGGCGCGTGGACGGTGACCAGTTGCTGCGCCGCGGCGGGCGGTTGCGCGCGCACCTCGGTGGCGAGGTTCACGGGACACCAGGCGGCGAGCGTGGCGAGCAGGGCGGCGGCGAGCACGGGCCGCAGGGTACTCGCGGCGGGTCGCGATCAGCCGCCGAAAGATCCCCCAAATGGACTACACGGCGGCGTGGCGAGGCCCGATACGGTGGCCGCTCCGCCCCAGCGCGACGTGCAGCTCGGTGAGCGCCGTCGCACAACCGGACCCACGCGCCGCGTGGGATCTCCGAATCCCGACCACCGACGGAGTCCCGTTTGCCTCAACGCGCCATCCGAGCCGTGCCGAACGCCATGCTCGCTCTCGCCATGCTGGTTCTCGTGCTGGCCGCGGGAACGCTGATGCGGCCGGAGGCTGCGGCCGCCGACCGCGCGCGCGGAGTCGACATGGGCATGGGCACCGACTCGGCGACGCGCGGCAGGACGACGGCGCATGCGCGCCTCGCCAGCCGCGTCCGCGTGCCGGCGCGGAAGAGGCACGCCGGGAAGCGCGCCAAGAAGCGGCCGCTCGTCAGCCGCGGGCTTCGCGCCGTCCGGATCGCAAACCACCTGACCGGGATCCCGTACGTCTGGGGCGGCGCCTCGCCGCGCAGCGGCTTCGACTGCTCGGGGCTCGTGCAGTACGTGTACGGGAAGCTCGGCATCTCGCTCCCTCACTACACGGTGTCGCAGTACCGGCACGGGCGCTCGGTGTCCCGCTCGAGCCTGCGGCCCGGCGATCTCGTCTTCTTCTACGGCCTCGGCCACGTCGGCATCTATGCGGGCCACGGGAAGTACATCCATGCGCCCCGCCGCGGGTCGACCGTGCGCTGGGCCTCGCTGGCCTCGAACCCCGGCTACTACGGCGCCCGCCGCATCCTCTTCAGCTGACGGCGCCGGGCCGCGCTCACTCGATCCGCGTGTCGACGTAGACCGTCCAGTCGGCGACGTCCTCGATCTCGAACACGCCGTTCAGGACGAACGGGTCCCGCTGCATCACGTCCCGGACCGCGTCCGCGTCCATCCCCTCCCAGAGCGACATCGAGCCGAGCCGGTTCGTCCACGGCCCGCCCATCACGAACACGCCGCGCTCGATCAGGTCGTCGATGAACTCGGCGTGCTCGTCCCAGCCGGGCTGGTCCTCCGGCAGCCCGCTCGTCCAGGTCGGGCCGGGCCCGAGGCGCAGGACGACGCGTGGGATCCGCAACGGCATCGGGTACCTCCTAACGGTAGGAGCTGAAGATACCATTAGCAAGCAGTGGCGCTCTCGTACAGCTGGCTGGGCAAGGAGCTCGCGCTCGACTTCGCCAACACCGTCATCGTCGTCCGCCCGGGCGAGGAGCTCGACGGACTCGCGACCGAGGCGCAGCTCGCCCGCTGGCTCGAGCTGGAGCGTGACCGGCTCGGGCCGGCTCCCGGCGCCGGCGCGAGGCTCGGGGACTTCCGTCGGCTCAGGGACGCGCTCCGCCGGCTCCTCAGCGCCGCCGCCGACGGCCGCGACCTGTCTGCGGGCGACGTCGCCGTCGTGAACGAGGCGAGCGCCGCCGCACCGCGCGTCGTCCAGCTTCGCGGGGTCGCGGTCGTCGAGTCGCGGGCGGACACGCGCCGAGGACGCGATCCTCGGGGCGATCGCCGCCTCGGCGGTCGAGCTCCTCGGCGGCACCGACCGCGAGCTCGTGCGTGTCTGCGAGGCGCCGAGCTGCGGCCTGTACTTCCTCCCCGCTCGCGAGCGGCAGCAGTGGTGCACGCCCTCGTGCGGGAACCGGGCGCGCGTGGCGCGTCACTACGCGCGGCGCGCCCGGTCAGCCGACCTGGCTCAGTAGCCGTACCCGTCGTCGCTCGACGAGCTCGAGTTCGCATTCGACGTGGAGATCCCGGTCGGCGTGGCGACGTGCCAGGTGAAGGCCCGGCCGTCGAACCTGTCGGCGAAGCCGTTCCCGGTCACCGTGCCCGTGTCCGGATCCTCGAGGAAGCGGTAGAGCAGCCGGCCGTCGAACGTGACCTGGCGGCTGCCGTCCGGGCGCGTCACGACGCCGAGCTTCCCGTCGAGGCCGTCGCCTGCGGTGGGCATGCCGCCGCTCACCGTGACGGGCTCCCAGATGCTCGTGCAGGAGTCGGTGCAGAGCACCTTGCCGCCTGCCTCCTGGTCGGCCGCGTACAGGGCCGCGCCCTTCGCGTCGACGAGGACCCGACCGACGCCGTCGACCCTCTCGGAGGAGACCGTCGCGCCGGTGCTCGACGTCGAACCGCCCGCGTTGGAGTCGCCGCCGCCGCCGCAGGCGCTCACGAGGAGGATGACCGCAGCCGCGAGCACGACGAGCGATGCGTATGTCTTCTTGGTCTTCATACCTGGTCTACCGCCGGTACGCCGCCGCGGGATTGCGCCGGCGGTCAGGAGGACCGGGCGACGAGGACGGGGCGGCCGTCCGCGCCGAGGAGGTGCACGGCCGCCACGTCCTCGAGCGGGACGGGCAGGGCGCCGCCCCAGGCGCCGTCGGCGAGCCGGAAGGAGCGCAGCGGGATCCTGCGGCCGTCGCGGGCGATGAGCTCTGCCTGCTCGATCGCGCCGCGGTAGCGGGGGTCGACCGTGACGAGGATCCACGACGGGTCGCCGCGGTAGCGGAACAGCACGCCCCCTGGGCGCCCCGCCGCGTCGGCGAGCCGGACGGCGCCGAAGTAGCTGCCGTTCGCCTCGTCGAGCGCGGCGCGGTACTCGTCGGCCAGGCGCCGGTCGTCCCCGAAGGCGAACAGCACCCCTCCGACGGCGATCGCGGCCGCGGCGGTGGCCGCGGCGAGCGCGGGCAGGGAGCGGCGGAACAGGCTCCGGAGCGAGCGAGGGCTCGGGGCCGGCGGCTCGATCGCGCGCAGCACGCCGAGCTCGAAGCCGGGCGGCGGCTCCTGCTCCGGCGCCAGCAGGAGGAGGTCGTCGGCGATCGCGGACTGCCGCTCGAGCTCGAGCCGGCACTCGGCGCACCCGCTCACGTGCTCGAGCACGCGGGCGCGCTCGGCGCCGTCGGCGATCCCGAGCGCGACCTCGGCGAGCAGGTCGCGCGGCTCGTGGCGCTGCTCGTCAGCCATCGCTCACCTCCAGCCCGGCGCGGAGCCGCTGCATCGCCGTGCGGATGCGCGTCTTGGCGGTGCCGAGCGGGATCCGCCTCGACGTCGGCGATCTCCGCAGCGGTGCGGCCGAAGTACGACGCGAGGAGGAGCGCGCGGCGTTGCTCGTCCGGGAGCGTCGCGAGCACCCGGCGCAGCTCGTCGCGCTCGTCCACGCCCGCGTGCTCGTCACGCGACGTGCCGAGCTGCAGCTTCGCCTCGAGGAGCCCGGCATCGACCGGCTCGGGTTGCTCGAGGCGTAGCCGGTCGACGGCCACGTTCCGGGCGATCGTGAGGAGCCACGTCAGCACGCTCCCGCGCCGAGCGTCGTAGCTCGCGCCGTACCGCCACGCTCGCACGAAGGCCTCCTGGGCGACGTCCTCCGCAGCGCCTCGATCGCGGACGATCGTCCACGCGAGGCCGTACACCCGCCGCTGGAAGCGGCGCACGAACTCCGCCGAGGCGTCGCGGTCGCCCGCCACAAGTCCCGCGAGGAGCGCTTCGTCGGAGCTGCCCACACCTCGGTATACCGGCCCGGACGCTCCCGGGGATTGCGCAGCGTGGAGCTAGACGCGCAGCGCCGGCTCGGGCTCCGGAACGCAGCCCGGGCACACGTAATCCGGCTCGGCCTCGCGCGCCACGGGCACCCATCCGTCCGGCGCGTCGCACGCGTGCGTCCCGCGCTGCTCGACCGTCGCCCCGCACGTGCACACGTAGACGCCGACGACGTACGGGTACGTGTCCGTCGAACCGATCCGCACGGTCACAACCGAAATGCTAGAGGACGGGGCCGGCTCGCGCGGCAGGTCCAGTCTGGACGAAGCACGCGACATCGCATACGTTCACGCGATGGCACCGACTCTGCGGCTGGTGCTGTGGGCGGTCGTGGTGGTCCAGGCGCTGCTCGCAGTGGGATTCGCATTCGAGCTCGACTCTGCGCTCGAGCTCTGGCCCTTCGGCGGCGGCCAGCTGACGCACATCTTCGTCGGGTCGATCTTCGCGGCGGCCGCCGCCTCGACCGCCTGGTGCGTCCTCAACTCGTCGACGCGGGCGCTCACGGGAATCGCGCTCGACTACATCGTGATCCTCGCCCCACTGGGGATCTACTCCTTCGCGCTCGCCGCCGACGGGACGGAGCCGCGCGGCCGTCTCGTCGCCTTCGGCGTCGCCTGCGTCGCGGGCGTCGCGGGCGGGATCGCGCTGCTGCGGACGACCCGGCGCGAGCCCTGGCGCGACCCTCGGCCGACGCCACGCCTCGTGCTCGTCTCCTTCGCGGTCTTCGTCGTCG
>CAVTFO010000010.1:0-176362 GCA_963733995.1 uncultured Thermoleophilia bacterium | reverse complement strand
TCGCGAAAGTCGAACCGGACCACGGTTCGGTTGGGTGGCAGCCGCTGGCGATCGACGTGGCGGGCCATCCAGACGATCAACAGGTAGGGGTCGGCTTCCTCGGGGCGCGGCTCGGTAACCGACCAGGTCGCCCCCCACTCGCCGATCGCCTGCACGACCGGCTGGAGGTCACGGCCGGCGGACGTGAGGCGATATTCGAGGGTGCGGCCTGTGGGGCCGGTTCTGCGCTCGATGACCTCGGCCCGCTCGAGCGCGCGCATGCGGTCGGTGAGGACCGAGCGCGAGATCCCCGGGAGGCCGCGTTGGAGCTCGTTGAAGCCGCTCGCGCCGCCGAGCATCTCGCGCACGATCAGAACCGTCCAACGGTCGCCGAGTATCTCGGTGGCCTTGGCGACCGGGCAGTACTGCGCATGGCTGCGCATCCCGCAAACGATGCTAGCCGCGGATCGGCTGCGGATCGGCCACTGGTCTGGAATTCGAACCGGTTGGTTCGAAAATCGAGCTAGTCGGCCCGCGGCGGCACGCCTACGTTGCTCGCATCGCTACCCGGACGTCTTCGAGCACAGCGGAGGACGAGATGACCGCCATCCACCACCACAGGCACCGCCCCTGGAGACGATCACGTTCGACGAGTTGGGCGAATCGTTCTGCGGAGAGCTGCTGCTGCCGACAAGCCCCGGCTACGACACCTGCCCGCAGGATCTGGAACGGCGCGATCGACCGCCATCCGGCGTGCATCGCCCGCTGCACCGGCGTGGCCGATGTCGTCGCGGCGGTGCGCTTCGCACGCGAGCGCGATCTGCTGGTCGCGGTCCCCTCCGGGGGTCACGGTGTCGCCGGGCAGGCGGTCTGCGATGGGGGGCTGGTGATCGACCTGTCGCCGATGAAGGGCATCACGGTCGACCCGCAAGCGAGGACTGCGCGCGCGCAGGCCGGTGTCCTCTGGGAGAGCTCGACCGAGAGACGCAGCTCTTCGGACTGGCGACCGTCGGCGGGATCGTCACTCATACCGGCATCGCCGGCCTGACGCTCGGCGGCGGCATCGGGTGGCTGACGCGCAAGTACGGCGCAACCGTCGACAACCTGCTTTCCGTCGATCTCGTCACGGCCGACGGCGAGCTCGTGACGGCGAGCCACGCGTCAACCCCGACCTGTTCTGGGGTGTGCGCGGCGGCGGCGGGAACTTCGGGATCGTCACCTCGTTCGAGTACCGCCTGCACCCGGTAGGGCCGACGGTCCTCGCCGGGCCGATCTTCCACCCGCTCGAAGAGCGCCGGAAGTTCTGCGCTTCTATCGCGAGTTCGCCGCAGCCGCGCCCGACGAGCTGACGACGATCTTCAACCTGCGCGCCGCACCGCCACTCCCGTCCCTGCCCCAGGACGTTCATGGCAAGCGATCGTGATGGTCGGCGCCTGCTACGCCGGATCGCCGCAGGACGGCATCGACATCATTCGGCCGCTGAAGGAATTCGGCAGCCCGATCGTCGACCTACTCGAACCGAAGCCCTACGTGGCACTGCAGTCGATGTCCGACCCGGCCGCGCCACACGGCTGGCACTACTACTGGAAGTCCGTCGAGCTGCCGCCGCTCACCGACGAGGCGATCGACACGCTCGTCGAGCACGCGTCCGCCGTCACCTCGCCGAAGTCGTACTGCATCGTCTTTCAGCTCGGGGGCGCCCTCAACCGAGTCGGCGCCGAGGAGACCGCCTACAGCCAGCGGGACGCCGCCCACAACGTCAACATCAACGCGGTCTGGACCGAGGACGATCCCGAGCCCGGACGGCACATCGCCTGGGCCCGCGACTTCTTCGACGCGCTGGCCCCACGCGACCGGGCGCGTCTACCTCAACTTCCTCGGCGACGAAGGCCAGGACCGCGTGCGCGCGGCCTACGGCGAGCGCAACTACGAGCGGCTCGCGCTACTCAAGCGGGTCTACGACCAGACCAACTTCTTCCGCCTCAACCAGAACATCCAGCCCGCCTGACGTCCTCCTCAGCGGTCGAGTGGCTCGCCTGTCTGAGCCGCGTTTTCGGCGGCTGAGCCACGTCCAGCCGGTACCCGAGACGTTCTCGGCGGTCTTGGGCGCGCCGTCGAGCTGGTCGTGCGTCACGGTCAGCAGCGAGCCGTCGCCCTCCTGTCGTTCGATCTCCCAGGTGACGCGGCTCGGCTCCTCTGCCGCGAGCTCGGGGTCGTAGTAGGAGCGCCAGCTGTGCACGAGCCGCCGGGGCGGGTCGTAGTCGAGCACCTCCTGGACGGTCTTGAGCTCCGATCCGGAGTAGGAGCGTCGTTCCTTGGGGGTCACTTCGATGGTGGCGCCGTGGAAGTACTTCTGCGTGAACTCCGGCTTGGTGATCGCGTCCCAGATCGCATCGGGCGTCGCTCGGATGTAGACCTGGTAGACCTGGGTCGCCTGGGCGGTCGTGGTGCTCATGCCGTGTCCTCCAGTTCCGTCTTGAGCTCCGCGAGCGCAGACACGCGGTGCTCGGTGTACTTGTCGATCCAGCGGTCGTGGATGAGCCGGATCGGGACCGGGTTCAGGTAATGGAGTTTCTCCCGGCCTTGCCTGCGACCTGACGACGAGGCCGGCGTCTTCGAGCAGGCGCAGGTGCTTCATTACGCCGAAGCGGGTCATCTCCAGCTCCGACTCGAGCTCTGTCAGCGTGCGTCCGTCCCGCGCGAAAAGCCGGTCGAGGAGGTGGCGCCGTGTCGGGTCGGCGAGCGCTCGGAAGACGCGATCGTCGTCGGTCACGGGCAGAGGATAAGTGACCAAACGGTCACACGTCAAGACCTCGCGCAGCGACGTGGCACGATCTCGCACGTGAGCAGAAAACTCGCCGCGGAGCAGCAACTGGCCGACCTCGCGCGGCTGCGTCGCGTCCGCGACCGGATCGACCGGGAGTACGCGCCGCCCTGGACGTCGAGGCGCTCGCCCGCGACGCGCACATGTCGGCCGGGCACTTCAGCCGCCAGTTCCGGCTCGCCTACGGCGAGTCGCCGTACAGCTACCTGATGACGCGGCGCATCGAGCGCGCGATGGCGCTGCTGCGTCGTGGCGACCTCAGCGTCACCGAGGTCTGCTTCGCTGTGGGCTGCTCGTCGCTGGGCACCTTCAGCAGTCGCTTCACCGAACTGGTCGGCATGCCGCCGAGCACTATCGGCGCCAGGCGCCACGCGAATGGCGGGCATGCCGCCGTGTGTCGCGAAGCAGGTGACGAGACCGATCAGGAATCGAGAAGCGTCGCTCGCGAGCCGGCGCTAGCCTGACCTGCCATGAACATCACCATTCATCAAGCCATGCTCCCGCATGACGATCCGGATGCGTCCCTCGCCTTCTATCGCGACACGCTCGGCTTCGAGGTGCGCAACGACGTCGAATACTCCGGGATGCACTGGATCACCATCGGGCCGCCGGACCAGCCCGGCACGTCGATCGTCCTCTACCCGCCGGCCGCCACCCCCGGCATCACCGACGACGAGCGCCGCACCATCGCCGAGATGATGGCCAAGGGCACCTACGCCAGCATCAACCTCGCCACCGACCGACCTCGACGGCACCTTCGAGCGCCTGCAGGCCGGCGACGCGGAAGTCGTCCAGGAGCCGACCGACCAGCCGTACGGCATTCGCGACTGCGCCTTCCGCGATCCGGCGGGCAACCTGATCCGCATCCAGGAACTGGACTGAGGAGGGACTCGAGATGGCTCAGAACGAAGACCACGACGAAGCGCACCGGCTCGACCAAGGGATTCACGGCCGAGGAACGGGCGGCGATGAAGGAGCGCGCCAAGGAGCTGAAGGCCGAGGCGGCCAAGGCGGACGGGGAGAAGGCCCTGCTCGAGAAGGTCGCCGAAATGAAGGGGACCGACAGGCCATGGCCAAGCGGCTCCACGAGCTCATCACGGCCGCCGCGCCGACCCTCTCGCCGAAGACCTGGTACGGCATGCCCGCATACGCCAGGGACGACAAGATCGTCTGCTTCTTCAAGAGCGCGGAGAAGTTCAAGCGAGGTACGCGACGTTCGGCTTCGAGGAAGCGGCGAACCTCGACGATGGCGCCATGTGGCCGACCTCCTGGGCGCTCAAGGAGCTGACCGCCGCCGACGAGAAGAAGATCGTCACGCTCGTGAAGAAGGCGGCGCGCTGAGGAGCATGGCGACGCAGAAGGCCGCGCGGCCGCCCAGCCGGCAGGTCGCCGACAGCCACGACCTGATCCGCGTGCACGGCGCGCGGGTGAACAACCTGAGGGACGTCAGCATCGAGCTCCCGAAGCGCCGGCTGACGGTGTTCACCGGTGTCTCCGGCTCGGGCAAGAGCTCACTGGTGTTCGACACGATCGCCGCGGAGTCGCAGCGGCTGATCAACGAGACCTACAGCGCCTTCGTGCAGGGCTTCATGCCGACGCTGTCACGGCCCGAGGTCGACGTCCTCGAGGGCCTGACGACGGCGATCATCGTCGACCAGGAGCGGATGGGCTCCAACCCCCGCTCCACCGTCGGCACCGCCACCGACGCCAACGCGATGCTGCGCATCCTCTTCAGCCGGGTGGGGAAGCCGCACATCGGCCCGCCCACCGCCTTCTCGTTCAACGTCCCGACGCGGACGGCGAGCGGGGCGATGACCGTCGACAAGGGCCAGGGCCAGCGGATCGTCGTCCGCAACGCCGTCTACCAGGGCGGCATGTGCCCGCGCTGCGAGGGCATGGGCTCGGTCAACGACTTCGACCTGTCCGCGCTGTACGACGAGACCTGTCGCTGAACGAGGGCGCGCTCACGATCCCCGGCTACAGCATGGACGGCTGGTACGGCCGCATCTTCCGCGGCTGCGGCTTCTTCGACCCGGACAAGCCGATCGGCAAGTACACGAAGAAGGAGCGGCACGACCTGCTCTACAAGGAGCCGACCAAGATCAAGGTCGAGGGGATCAACCTGACATACGAGGGGCTGATCCCGAGGATCCAGAAGTCGATGCTGTCGAAGGACGTCGACGCGCTGCAGCCGTACATCCGCGCCTTCGTGGAGCGGGCGGTGACGTTCACGACCTGTCCCGAGTGCGACGGCACCCGACTCAGCGAGGAGGCCCGCTCGTCGAAGATCGACGGGAAGAACATCGCCGACGTCTGCTCGCTGCAGATCAGCGACCTGGCCGACTGGGTCCGGGGCCTCGACGAGCCGTCGGTGGCCCCGCTGCTCGCCGGGCTGCAGCACCTCCTCGACTCCTTCGCGGAGATCGGCTTGGGGTACCTCTCGCTCGACCGGCCGGCGGGCACGCTCTCGGGCGGCGAGGCACAGCGCACGAAGATGATCCGCCACCTCGGCTCGTCGTTCACCGACGTCACGTATGTCTTCGACGAGCCCACGATCGGCCTGCACCCCCACGACATCGAGCGGATGAACGACCTGCTAATGCAGCTGCGGGACAAGGGCAACACCGTGCTCGTCGTGGAGCACAAGCCCGAGACGATCGCCGATCGCCGCCCGTCGTCGATCTCGGGCCCGGCGCCGGCGCCGGTGGCGGCACCGTCTGCTTCGAGGGCACCGTGGAGCTGCTGCGGGGGAGCGACACCACCACGGGCCGCCATCTCGACGACCGGGCGGCCCTCAAGGAATCGGTGCGTTCGTCGTCCGGCGCGCTGGAGGTCCGCGGCGCGTCGACGCACAACCTTCGGGACGTGGACGTCGACATCCCGCTCGGTCTGCTCTGCGTGATCACGGGCGTCGCCGGCTCCGGCAAGAGCTCGCTGATCCACGGCTCGGTCGCCGGCCGCGAAGGCGTGGTCGTGATCGACCAGGCGGCGATCCGCGGCTCGCGGCGGAGCAACCCGGCGACGTACACCGGGGCGCTCGACCCGATCCGCAAGGCGTTCGCGAAGGCCAACGGCGTCAAGCCGGCGCTGTTCAGCTCCAACTCCGAGGGCGCCTGCCCCGCCTGCAACGGCGCGGGCGTCATCTACACCGAGCTCGGCGTCATGGCCACCGTCGAATCCACCTGCGAGGAGTGCGAGGGAAAGCGGTTCCAGGCGTCGGTGCTGGAGTACACGCTGGGCGGGCGGAACATCGCCGAGGTGCTCGCGATGCCGGTGACCGAGGCCGAGGAGTTCTTCGACGACGGCGAGGCACGCACGCCGGCCGCGCACAGGATCCTCGGCCGGCTCGCCGACGTCGGGCTCGGCTACCTCAGCCTCGGCCAGCCGCTGACGACGCTGTCCGGCGGCGAGCGGCAGCGGCTCAAGCTGGCCGCCCAGATGGGCGAGAAGGGCGACGTCTACGTCCTCGACGAGCCGACCACGGGCCTCCACCTCGCCGACGTCCAGCAGCTGCTCGGCCTGCTCGACCGGCTCGTCGACTCCGGCAAGTCGGTCGTGGTCATCGCGCACCACCAGGCGGTGATGGCGCAGGCCGACTGGATCATCGACCTCGGCCCGGGTGCCGGCCACGACGGCGGCCGGATCGTCTTCGAGGGCACACCCGCCGACCTCGTCGCCGCCCGCGCCACGCTGACGGGCGAGCACCTCGCGGCCTACGTCGGCGCTTGACCGATCCGTTTCGCCGGCAACTGGTGTCCTTATGGGTGATGCGAACGAGCGATGACGCTTCCGACCGGCAGGCGGGCCCGAGCGCCGAAGCGCTCGGCCGCGCCCGCGCCGGCGACGAGAACGCCTTCCGCGACCTGGTCGAGCCGTACCGGGCCGAGCTGCAGCTGCACTGCTACCGGATCCTCGGGTCGGTGCAGGACGCCGAGGATCAGTTGCAGGAGACGCTGCTGGCCGCCTGGCGCGGGCTCGACGGCTTCGAGGAACGCGCCTCGCTGCGCTCCTGGCTGTACCGGATCGCGACCAACCGCTGCCTGAACGCGCTTCGCGACCGCAGGCGCCGTCCACAGGAGGGTCCTCCGATGGCCGGCCGCCCGAGCCCACCGCGCATGGCCGAGCCGCTCTGGCTCGAGCCCTACCCGGACGTGCTGCTGGAGCGGGTCGCCGACGCCGCGCCGGGGCCGGACGCCCGCTACGAGACGAGAGAGGCGGTCGGGCTCGCGTTCGTCGCCGCGCTGCAGCAGCTGCCACCGCGACAGCGGGCCGCGCTCGTGCTGCGGGACGTGCTCGGCTTCCACACCGCCGAGGTCGCCGGGATGCTCGAGAGCACCGAGGCCTCCGTCAAGGGCGCGCTGCAGCGAGCGCGGGCGACCCTCGACGAGCGCATGCCCGTCCGGCGGCCGCGAGCAGGCGCCGCTGCCGAGCTCCGCGCGCGAGCGCGAGCTCGTCGGCCGGTTCGCGGAGGCGGTCGAGCGCGGCGACTACGACGCCATGGTCTCGCTGCTCACCGACGACGCCTGGGTGACGATGCCACCCGAGCCGTACGAGTACCAGGGCGGGGAGGCGATCGCGCGGTTCCTGTACGACCGCGCGGCGCGGCGGGGCGGGCACCTCCGGCTCGTCGCGACCCGCGCGAACGGCCAACCCGCGTTCGGCTGCTACCTCCCCGACGCCCAGGCGGCGATCGCCCACGCCTACGGGCTGATGGTGCTCACGCTCGAGGGCGACCGCATCTCCGCGATCACCTGGTTCCGCGAGCGCAGCCTGCTCCCCCACTTCGGACTGCCGCGAACCCTTCCCGAGTAAAGGAGCGCCCGATGATCGAGCACGAGGTCGTGAGCCGCGAGGAGTGGGCCGCCGCCCGCCAGGAGCTGCTCGCCCACGAGAAGGAGCACACCCGCCTGGGTGACGAGCTGGCGCGGCGGCGGCGCGAGCTGCCCTGGGTCCGGGTCGAGCAGGAGTACCGCCTCGACACCGACGACGGCCCGCGCACGCTGGCAGAGCTGTTCGACGGCCGCAGCCAGCTGCTCGTCTACCACTTCATGTTCGGCCCGAGCTACGAGGCCGGCTGCCCGACCAACTCGTCGATCGCCGACGCCGTCGACGGCCTCCTCCCGCACCTGCACGCGCGCGACGTGACGATGCTGCTCGTCTCGGAGGCGCCGCTCGAGCGGCTGCAGGCGTACCGCCGGCGCATGGGCTGGAACACGCCCTGGGCCTCGTCGGCGGGCAGCGACTTCAACGCCGACCTCGGCTACTCGCGCACCGAGGAGCAGACCCGCGAGGCGATCGCGCCGTGGATCGAGGCGGGCCTGCCGCCGATCGTCGAGCACAACGCCCGCGCGAGCGGCACCGACGTCACCGGCTACCTCACCCAGACCCCGGGCTTCAGTGCCTTCGCCCGCGACGACGGCGCCGTCTACCAGACCTATGCGACGACCGCCCGAGGGCTCGAGTTCCTGATGGGCTACTACGGGATCCTCGACCGGGCGCCGAAGGGCCGGGACGAGGGCGACGCCTTCCAGGTGTGGCTCCGCCGGCACGACGAGTACTAGCCGTGTCGCTGCTGCTCGAGGACAAGACCGCCGTGATCTACGCGGCCGGAGGCGCGATCGGCGGCGCCGTCGCCCGGGCGTTCGCGCGCGAGGGGGCACGGCTCTTCCTGACAGGACGCGACCTGGCGAAGCTGGACGCGGTCGCCGAGGACGTCGTCGCTGCCGGCGGCGTCGCCGAGACGGCACGCGTCGACGCGCTGGACGCGGCCGCGGTGGAGGAGCACCTCGCCGGCGTGGTCGAGCGAGCGGGAGGCTGTCGACGTCTCGTTCAACGCCATCGGCCCAGGCCCTGCGCCCGAGCGCCTCCCGCTGACGGAGCTCGGCGTCGACGCGTTCGCCCGCCCGATCGCCTTCTACACCCGTTCCAACTTCGTCACGGCGACCGCCGCGGCCCGGCACATGAGCGGCCGGAGCTCCGGCGTGATCGTGACGCTGACGGCCGTTCCCGGCCGGCTGCCGGCCCGGCTGATCGGCGGCGCGGCACCGGCCTGGGCGGCCGTCGAGGCGTTCTCGCGCTCCCTGGCCCTGGAGGTCGGGCCGGCCGGCGTCCGCGTGGTCTGCCTGCGCGCGCACGCCATCCCGGAGACCCCGCTCGTCGCGGCGAACTTCGCGACGGCGAGCGCAGCCGCGGGCGTCACGCCCGCCGAGTTCCAGGCACTCCTCGAACAGGGCACGGTGCTGAAGCGACTCCCGACCCTTGCGGAGGTCGCCGACGCCGCGACCTTCCTCGCGTCCGACCGCGCCGGCGCCATGACAGCCACCGTCGCCAACCTCAGCGCCGGCAGCATCGTCGACTGACGTCTAGGTTCGCAGGAGCGCCCGCGCCTGCTCGACCAGCGTCTCCCTGGTCTGGCGCAGGGACAGGCCGCCCTCCCGCCGGAGCCAGAGGAACGACTCGAGGCTCGTGAGCATGTGCAGGGTCGCGACGGCACGCGGCTCGCTCACGCCGGGACGGAGGAGCCCCGCGCGGGCGAGACGCCGAACGAGTGCCCGGATCTCCTCGCGTTGCTGCTCGCGCTGCGCGTCGATGAGGGCGCTCGCCTCGGGCTCGAGCACGGCGACCGCCTGCAGCTGCTCGTGGATGTACCCCTGCGCGTCCCAGATCTCGCAGCTGGCCGCGATCGCGCCTTCGAGCGAGGCGATCGGGTCCTCGGCCTCCAGCGCGCGCTCGATCGCCTGCATCTCGGGACCCTCCATCGCGCGGACGAAGAGCGCCTGGAGCACGCCGAGCTTCGAGCCGAACCGGTTGAAGACGGTCGCACGCGACACGCCGGCCTCGGCCGCCAGCTCCTCCATCGACGCGGTGTGGAAGGCGCCGTTCCGGATCAGGCGCTCGGCCGCCTCGAGGACGCGGTCGACGCTGCGCCGGGCGGCGCTCGCGCTCCGTGAGCCGGTCGTGTAGGGCCGCCTCGCCATCGGGCGGATCCTAGTCGGCGAACTTGACGTGGGCCAGACTCATTGTTTAGACTATAGATCTAATCGACGAGTCCAGTCAGGAGGATCCCATGACCACCACGGATGAACGCGTGACCCTCGTGCTCGGCGGAACCGGGAGAGCGGGCCGCCGCATCGTGGAGCGGCTGCAGGCCCGGCAGGTGCCGACCCGCGTCGGCTCTCGCACCGGCGAGCCACCGTTCGACTGGGAGAACCCGGACACGTGGGCACCCGCGCTGGACGGCGCACGCGCGGTCTACGTCTCCTACTCCCCGGACCTCGCCGCTGCCGGGAGCGGTCGAGGTCGTCTCCTCGTTCGCCGAGCTGGCGGTCGAGCGCGGCGTGCCGCGGCTCGTGCTGCTGTCAGGGCGCGGCGAGCCGGAGGCCGAGCGGGCCGAAGAGGCGGTGCGCGCATCGGGCGCGCAGCTCACGGTTCTGCGCTCGACCTGGTTCAGCCAGAACTTCAGCGAGAGCTTCTTCCTCGACCTCGTGCTCGCCGGAACGGTCGCGCTTCCGGTCGGCGAGACGACGGAGCCGTTCGTCGACGTCGACGACATCGCCGACGTCGCGGTCGCAGCACTGACCGACGAGCGGCACATCGGCGAGGTGTACGAGCTGACCGGCCCTCGGCTGCTCGGCTTCGCCGACGCGGTGGACGAGATCGCCCGCGCAACCGGCCGCGAGCTCCGGTTCGTGTCGGTGTCGCTCTCCGACTTCGCCGCGGAGCTGACCGGCTGGGGCGTTCCCCGCGACACCGTCGACCTGATCGCGTACGTCTTCGGCGAGGTCCTCGACGGCCGGAACGCGCACGTCACGGACGGCGTCCGTCGGGCTCTCGGCCGCGAGCCGCGCGACTTCCGGGACTACGTGCGGGCCGACCGCGGCCACCGGCGTCTGGCATCCCGCCGAGAGCCACGCCGCCTGATGACGAGGTGCCTTGCGGCTACGGCGAGGTCGGGGACTCTCCCTCGACCTCGCCGAGCCGCCGCGAGTCCAGCGCGAGCGTCAGGTAGACGCTGTTCCGGCTCGCGCGGTAGTCGCCGAACGGCCCGGTCGGCTCGAAGCCGGCGTTGAGGTACAGGGAACGGGCCGGGGCGAACGCCGCCATCGCTCCCGTCTCCAGGCTCACGCGTCGATAGCCGCGCTCGCGGGCGACGCCGATGAGGTGGTCGAGCATCGCGCGACCGATCCCGCGGCCGCGAGCGGCCTCGACGGTGTGCATCGACTTCACCTCGGCGTGGTCGTCGTCGAGATGCCGCAGGGCGCCGATCGCGAGCAGCTCTCCGTCGGCGCGGCAGCTGAAGAACAGGATCGCGGGGTCGAGCAGGCCGTCGAGGTCGAGCGCGTGCGCGTCCTCCGGCGGCGTCTGCGACCGGGCGAAGGTCAGGTGGCGCTCGAGCAGCTGCCGGACGTCCGGAGCCCGCGGATCGTCGGGCGCGATCGTCCCGTCAGTCGTCACGCCGCACATCGTGGCGGGTCGCCGCTCAGGCGTCGAGCAGCTGCAGGTCGACCTCCGCGAGCCGCTGCGGGTCGGCGAGGATGTCCAGCTCGACGATCCGGCCGCCCCTGACGGTGATCGCCCCGATCGAGAACAGCTCGCCGTCCAGGAACGTGACGGCTCCCGCGACGCCGTTGACGAGCGCGCGCCGGATGTCGAGGCCGAGCGCGGCGTACGCCCGAAGCCTGGCCGGCGACCGCCTCCGCCCCGCGCAGCTCCGTGAGTCCGCGCGGCGGCCCGAAGTCGACCCGCAGCACCACGTCCGGGTCGAGCACGGCCACGAGCCGGTGGAAGTCGCCCTCGCGCGCGGCGGCGAGGAACGCCTCCACGACCTCGCGCTGCGCGGCCAGGTCCGCGTCGGGGACCGCGCCCTCGCTCCGGACGCGCCGCCGCGCCCTGCTCGCGAGCTGCCGCGCCGCCTCCGGCGAGCGGTCGATGACCGGGGCGATCTCGTCGAACGGCACCCCGAAGACGTCGTGGAGGACGAAGGCCAGCCGCTCCGGCGGCGACAGCGTCTCGAGCACGACGAACAGCGCGAGCCCGACCGAGTCGGCGACGAGCGCCTCGTGCTCCGGGTCGACGCCGTCCGCGCGGTCGATGATCGGATCGGGGAGATGGTCGGGGAACGGCTCCTCGCGACGCGACGTGCGCGACCGCAGCACGTTCAGCGAGACGCGGCCGACCACCGTCGTCAGCCAGCCGCCAAGGTTCTCGATCGCGGCCGCGTCCGTGCGGTTGAGTCGGAGCCACGTCTCCTGGACGGCGTCGTCGGCCTCGCTCAGCGAGCCGAGCATCCGGTAGGCCACCGCCCGCAGGCGCGGCCGGTGCTCCTCGAATCGCGCCGCCAGCCACTCGCGCTCGTCCATCTGTCACATCCCTCCCTCGAGTCGGGTCATACCCATAGACCCGCACGACTCAACGGATGTGACGAAAGGAGCAACGCGATGCGTGTTCTCGTCGTAGGGGCGAGCGGTGCGATCGGCACCCGGCTCGTCTCGCAACTGATCCAGCAAGGCCACGAGGTCGTCGGCACGACGACCTCGGCGAAGGGCCTCGAGCGACTCCGTGCGCTCGGCGCCGAGCCGCTCGTGCTCGACCTGCTCGACGCGCCGGCGGTGCGCAGGGCCGTGCTCGAGAGCCGGCCCGACGCGGTCGTCCACGAGGCGACCGCACTCGCCGACGTGAACTTCTCGAGGAGCCTCGACCGCAGCTTCGTCGTGACGAACCGGCTCCGCCGGGAGGGCACGGACACGCTCCTCGCCGCGGCGCGCGAGGCGGGCGTGCCCCGCGTCGTCGCGCAGAGCTTCGCCAACTTCCGCTACGCGCGCGTGGGCGGCCCGGTGAAGCGCGAGGACGACCCGCTCGACCCCACCCCCGTGGCGGGGATGCGCGACACCGCTGCGGCGATGAACTACCTCGACGACGCCGTGACGGCCGCAGGAGGAGTCGTCCTCCGCTACGGCATCTTCTACGGCGCCGACAACGACGGCCTGGTCGCGCCCATCCGCAAGCGGCAGTTCCCGATCGTCGGCGACGGCGCCGGGGTCCTGTCGTTCATCCACCTGGACGACGCGGCCGCCGCGACGGTGCTCGCGCTCGAGCACGACGGGCCGGCGATCTACCACGTCGTCGACGACGAGCCCAGCCCGACGCGCGAGTGGCTGCCCGGGCTCGCGGCGACGCTCGGCGCCGAGCCGCCCCGCCGCTTCCCCGTCTGGCTCGCCCGGCTCTTCGCCGGCGCTCCCGCGGTGATGATGGGCACGACGACGCGCGGCGCGTCGAACGCGAACGCCAAGCGCGAGCTGGGCTGGACGCTGCGCTACCCGAGCTGGAGGACCGGGTTCGCCGCTGCGTACGCGCCGGCAACGGAGCGCGACCGGCTCCGTGTCTTCTCGGATGGAACGGAGGTCCCGACATGAACGCCCTGAGCTCTCTCGTCGCGCTCGTCGCGCTCGGCCTGACGATCGCGTTCCTCCCGGTGATCGGCGGCGCGCTGTTCGCCATGGTGTTCTTCGGGCTGTTCGTGCTCGCTCTCGTCGGTGTCCTCACCGGCGTGGACGATCACACGGTGCGCCAGAAGGACGCGCCGACGGACCCGACCGCGTGGCGAAACGGCGGTTCCAACGGCATGGGGTGACTCGTCTCAGGCGCTCGTCAGATCGAGCGCCATCAGGACGTCGTCGACGTAACCGCCTTCGAGGAAGAACTCCCCGTGGAGCACGCCCTCGACCTCGAAGCCCGCGGCGTCGTACAGGGCGCGGGCGGCGGCGTTCGGCGCGAAGACGCGGAGCGTGAGCCGCCGTGCTCCGCGGGACCGCGCCTCGTCGATCGCGGCGTCGAGGAGCGCGCGGGCGATTCCCCGGCGCCGGTACGCGGGATCGACGGCCACGCCGTTGATCTGGAGCACATGCCGATTCGCGCGCAGCGGACCCGGATGCCGAAGTCTCACGTAGCCGACGACCCGGTCGTATTCCGCGACGAGCACGTCGCCTGGGTCCGCATCCGGGCCGAAGAACGTCCCGGACGGGTCGGGCCGGCCTGCCGGCGCCGCCAGCCACGTCCAGGCCGCGACATCGACCGCCTGTAGAGCGGCGTCGTCCTCCGTCCGCGCGCGGCGGATCCTCACTTCGTGGCCCCGCTACGGCCCCGACTCGCCGGGGCCGTCGGCGGCCCGGCGGCGCGAACGGAGCCACAACACGAGCGCGAACGCCGCGACGCCGAGCGCGAGGAGCCCGAACGCGATCCAGCCCCATTTCGCCTGCTGCTCCGCGTCGTCTTTGGCCGCAGCTGCGGCAGCGGCTGCAGCCGTGGCGGCGGCAAGGGCCTCCTCGTCCGTCTCCGTGACGGTCTGCGTGACGGTTTCGGTGACGGTCTCGGTCACGGTCTGCGTCTCGGTCTCCGGCGCGACCGTGACGGTCTCCTGCGGCAGTGTCACGGTCTCGGCCGGCTCGGTGACGGTGACCGTCGTCGGCGGCTCCGTCTCTGTCGGAGGCGCCTCCGTTGCGATCGGCGGCGCGGCCTCCGCGGTCTCGGTCTCGGTCTCCGTCTCGGGCTCGGCCTCCGTCTCGGCCTCCGTCTCGGCCTGCTCGGTGCGCGCCTCCTCCGGCACCGTCACGGTCGGGAGCGTGGGCCGCGTGGTCGTGCCCGTCAGGGCCGGCGTCCCCTCGCCGTCACCCGCGCATGCGGTCGAGATCGAGGCAGCCGCGGCCGCGACGACGAGGGTGCAAAGGGCACGCCACATCGGCGCGGAGGATCTCGGCGCCGTCGACCCGCCGCCTCACCCACACGGGATGAACGCGACGGAGTCGTCGGGCCGCGGTAGGCTGCCCCGCGTCCGCCCGACCCCTGCGGTGCTCGTCGACCTGGGCGGCAGCGAACCCTGCATGTCGACGGGGAGGTGGCGTGATGAGGGGCGGACGGATCTGGGCGATCGGTGGCTTCGTCGCCGGGGCGGTGCTGATTCTGTTCGGCGTGGCCGCGCTGTACCTGGGCGTGACCTCGTACCAGCTCGTCCACGACGAACTGGCCAAGGAGAAGATCGTCGGCGGCCAGGACATGTCGCCCGAGGGGATCGCCGCCGGGGATCGAGGAGGCCGGGCTCGAGGATGTCGAGGCGCCCGACTGCGACGTCGTCGACGAGGAGATCGACACCGGCGAGGAGGCGCGCTGCTTCGCCTCCTACATGCGCATCCACGCGCTCGAGGCGACCGGCGGGCTGACCTACGCCGAGATGGGCCGCTTCCAGTCGGCCGACGATCCCGCCGACCCGGCCGGAACCAACGACGAGGCCGAGGCCGCCAAGGACGAGGAAGGCAACCCGATCTCCAACGGCCAGCGGAATCTCTGGGTCAACGAGACCGCGCTCTCGACCGCGCTCAACGTCTCCTACATGGCCGAGCAGACCGCGCTCTTCGGCATCGTCGTCGGGATCGCGCTGCTCATCACCGGGATCGGGCTGATCGTGCTCGCCTACGCCGTGTTCGTGCGCGGCGGAAGGGAGGAGCCGGCGCCCGCGGCGTAGCGCACCGTGTACGCCGAAGGCCGTCTAGGGACGAACCGCGCGCCCGAAGCGGTCGGCGAGGCGGCGGATCTCCTCGACGAGCTCGGGCGGCTCGACCACCTCGAAGTCGACCCCGATCACCGCGATGTAGACCGCCAGGCCGCCGAGCCAGTCGGCTCCGGTGTGCAGCAGGCACGTGTCGTCGTCGATCGGCTCGAGGGTCCCGACCGTCTGCGGCACCCGGGCGGCGAGGGTCTCCGCGGAGCCGTGCAGGATCACCTTCGCCTGCCAGCGGTCTCGCGCGGCCGAGGCGCCTCTCGCGACGAACGCGACGGCGCCGCCCGGAGGCGGCGTGCGGGCGGGAAAGCGCGTCCCGACCGACAGCCGGGTCGTGATGCGGTCGACGCGGAAGCTCCTCCAGTCGTCGCGGCCGACGTCCCAGGCGACGAGGTACCACCGGCGCGCGAGCTGGACGAGGCGGTGCGGCTCCACCGTCCGCCGGGTCGGCTCCCCCTCGTAGCTGCGGTAGCCGAACCGGAGCCGCTCCTGGTCGCGGCAGGCGGCCGCGATCGTCGCGAGCACGTCCGCGTCGACCGTCGGCGCGCCCGTCAGCGCCGGCACCGTGAACGACCCGACGGCGCGCACGCGTCGGCGCAGGCGCGCCGGCAGCACCTGCTCGAGCTTCGCGAGCGCGCGCATCGACGTCTCCTCGATGCCGGTCACGGTGCCGCTCGCCGCCGTCCGCAGCCCGACGGCGACGGCCACCGCCTCCTCGTCGTCGAGCAGGAGCGGAGGCAGGGCGGCACCCGCCCCGAGCCGGTAGCCGCCCGCGACGCCGGGCTCCGCGTGGATCGGGTAGCCGAGGCGACGCAGCCGGTCGATGTCGCGGCGGATCGTCCGCACGCCGACCCCTGCCCGCTCGGCGAGCTCGGGGCCGCTCCAGGACCGGCGCGACTGCAGCAGCGACAGCACGTGGAGCAGGCGCGCGGACGCGGCGAGCATGGCACCAGCCTTCCACACGATGCGGACAAGAACTGACCGCATTCGCACGTACCGTCGCCGGCATGACCGACACCCAGATCACTCCGTTCCGGATCGAGATCCCGCAGGCCGTGCTGGACGACCTCGCACGAGCGCCTCGCGCGCACGCGCTGGCCCGACGAGCTGCCCGACGCCGGGTGGAGCTACGGCGTGCCGCGCTCCTACGTCGAGGAGCTCGCCGACCGCTGGCGCAGCGGCTACGACTGGCGCGCCTGGGAGGCGCGGCTCAACGAGCACCCGCAGTTCACGACCACGATCGACGGGCAGAACGTCCACTTCCTCCACGTGCGCTCGCCCGAGCCGGACGCGCTGCCGCTCGTCCTCACCCACGGGTGGCCCGGCTCGATCGTCGAGTTCCTCGACGTCATCGGGCCGCTGACCGACCCCCGGGCGCACGGCGGCGACCCGGCGGACGCCTTCGACCTCGTCGTCCCGTCGCTGCCCGGCTACGGCTTCTCCGGGCCGACGAGCGAGCCGGGCTGGACCAACTACCGCATCGCCGCGGCCTGGGCGGAGCTGATGGGGCGGCTCGGCTACGAGCGCTACGGCGCGGTGGGCAACGACGCCGGCTCGATGATCAGCCCCGAGGTCGGGCGCATCGACCCGGACCACGTCGTCGGCGTCCACGTGACGCAGCTCTTCTCGTTCCCGTCCGGGGACCCGGCCGAGCTCGCGGACCTCAGCCCGCACGAGCAGCGCGAGCTCGAGACGCTCCAGTGGTTCTACGAGAACAAGTTCTCGTTCAACCAGCTCATGGCGCAGCAGCCGCAGACGCTGGCCTTCGCCGTCAACGACTCACCGGTCGGGCTGCTCGCGTGGAACGCGCAGCTCCTCGGCGAGGAGCTCGACGCCGACTTCGTGCTCACGAACGTGATGCTCTACTGGCTGACGGGGACCGCCGCCTCCGCGGCGCGGCTCTACTACGAGAACGCCCACGCCACCCCGCCGGCCGGGCCGACGACGATCCCGCTCGGGCTGGCGGCGTTCGGCGGCGACTTCAGCGGCATCCGGCGCTTCGCCGAGCGCGACCACGCGAACATCGTGCACTGGTCGACGTTCGAGCACGGCGGCCACTTCGCCGCGCACAAGGTTCCCGACCTCCTCGTCCCCGACGTGCGGGAGTTCTTCCGGCCGCTCCGCTAGCCCCGGCTTCGGTGCTCCCGGTCGCGCAAGGCCGGGAGCACCGCGTCAAGGGAGCGTCAAAGCTCGGCCGCGTGGCGCTCGGGTTGCGTCAGGACGGCCCGCGAGCCGCGGTCCGAGGGGTAAGACGGTCGCATGGCAGACATCGCCTTCGTCCTCGTGGTCGTCGCGTTCTTCGCGGCCGCCGTCGCGCTCGTGGCCGGCTGTGCCTGGATCGTCGCCGCGGACGGCGAGGCAGGCCGCCGATGAGCCTGGAGGACGCCGTCGGGCTCGTCGTCGCGGTCGCGGTGCTCGCCTACCTCGTGTACGCGCTGCTCGTCCCGGAGCGGCGATGACCTGGCACGCCTGGCTCCAGCTCGCGGTCCTGATCGGGCTCGTGCTCGCGACCGCGCCGCTCCTCGGCGCCTACCTCGCACGCGTCTTCGGCGGCGGCGGCGCGCCCGGCGACCGGGTCTTCCTCCCCGTCGAGCGCCTGCTCTACCGCGATCGCGGGCGTCGACCCGGAGCGCGAGCAGCCGTGGCGGACGTACGCCCTGTCGCTCCTGGCGTTCAGCGCCGTCTCCGTCGTCGGCCTCTACCTGCTCCAGCGCGTGCAGGGCGACCTGCCCCTGAACCCGACCGACGTGACGGCGGTGCCGCCGGCACTCGCGTTCAACACCGCGGTCAGCTTCGTCACGAACACCAACTGGCAGAACTACGGCGGCGAGTCGACGATGAGCCACCTGACGCAGATGGCGGGGCTCACCGTCCAGAACGTCGTCTCCGCCGCCGTCGGGATCGCCGTCGCCATCGCGCTCGTGCGCGGGATCGTGCGCCGCCGCTCCGAGACGATCGGGAACTTCTGGGTCGACCTCACGCGCTCGGTGACGCGCGTGCTCCTGCCGCTCTCGCTCGGGATCGCGCTCGTGCTCGCGAGCCAGGGCGTCGTCCAGAGCCTCCGCGGGCCGGTCGAGGCGGAGGGCCAGACGATCTACCGCGGCCCGATCGCGAGCCAGGAGGCGATCAAGGAGCTCGGCACGAACGGCGGCGGGATCGTCAACGCGAACTCCGCGCACCCGTTCGAGAACCCGACGGCCTTCACGAACCTCGTCGAGCTCTGGGCGATCCTCGCGATCCCGTTCGCGCTCACGTTCACGTTCGGCCGCCTCGCCGGCGACCGGCGCCAGGGCCTGGTGCTGTTCGCGGCGATGTTCGCGCTGTGGCTCGGCTCGGTCGGGCTCGCGACGTGGGCCGAGGTCGACGGGAACCCCCGCATCGAGGCGCTCGGCGTCGACGGCTCGAACATGGAGGGGAAGGAGGTGCGCTTCGGCGGGCCGGCCTCCGGGCTCTTCGCGGCGACGACGACCGGCACCTCGACCGGCGCCGTGATCGCCGCCCACGACAGCTTCACACCGCTCGGCGGCGCCGTCCCGCTCGTGAACATGATGCTCGGCGAGGTGAGCCCGGGCGGCGTCGGCGCCGGCCTCTACGGGATGCTCGTCTTCGCGCTCCTGGCGGTGTTCCTCGCGGGCCTGATGGTCGGCCGGACGCCGGAGTACCTCGGCAAGAAGATCCAGGCGGCGGAGATGAAGCTCGTCGTGCTCTACCTGCTCGCCGTGCCGACCCTCGTGCTCGCCTTCACCGGCGCCTCCGTGGTGCTGGACTCGGCCACGTCGTCGATCCTCAACCCCGGCCCGCACGGGCTCTCGGAGGTCGTCTACGCGTTCACGTCGGCCTCGAACAACAACGGCTCGGCGTTCGGCGGCCTGACCGGCAACACCGACTGGTTCAACACGACGCTCGGCCTCTGCATGCTCGGCGGCCGCTTCCTGCTGATCATCCCGGTGCTGGCGATCGCGGGCTCCCTGGCGCGGAAGCAGACCGTCCCCGCGACGGCCGGCACGTTCCCGACGGGCACGCCGCTGTTCGCGACGCTGCTCGTCGGCGTCGTCCTCGTCGTCGTCGGGCTCACGTACTTCCCGGTCGTCTCGCTCGGCCCCGTCCTGGAGCACCTGGGAACGTGAAGCTCGCCGCCTCCCTCTTCGATCCGGCCATCCTCCGCGCGGCCGCGTGGGAGAGCGTCACGAAGCTCGACCCGCGCCGCATGGCGCGCAACCCGGTGATGTTCGTCGTCGAGGTCGGCAGCGTGCTCGTGACGCTGCTGTTCCTCCGCGACCCGGACGTCTTCTCCGGGCTGATCGCGGCGTGGCTGTGGTTCACCGTCCTGTTCGCGAACTTCGCCGAGGCGATGGCCGAGGGCCGCGGCAAGGCGCAGGCGGCGGCGCTCCGCCGCATGCGGTCGGAGACGGTCGCCCACCGCCTCCTGGCCGGCGGCGTCGTGGAGGAGGTCCCGAGCACGGTGCTGCGGGCGGGGGACGAGGTCGTCGTCGTCGCAGGCGAGATCATCCCGGCCGACGGCGACGTGATCGAGGGGATCGCGAGCGTCGACGAGTCGGCGATCACGGGCGAGTCGGCGCCGGTGATCCGCGAGTCGGGCGGCGACCGCTCGGCCGTCACGGGCGGCACGCGCGTGCTCTCCGACCGGATCGTCGTGCGCGTCACGTCGCAGCCGGGGGAGAGCTTCCTCGACCGGATGATCGCGCTCGTCGAGGGCGCGAGCCGCAAGAAGACCCCGAACGAGGTCGCGCTCGACATCCTCCTCGCCGGGCTGACGATCGTCTTCCTCGTCACCGTGGTGACGCTGCAGCCGATCGCCGTCTACTCGGGCGCGGAGCAGTCGGTGGTCGTCCTCGTGGCGCTGCTCGTCTGCCTGATTCCGACCACGATCGGCGCGCTCCTCTCCGCGATCGGCATCGCCGGGATGGACCGCCTCGTGCAGCGCAACGTGCTCGCGCTCTCGGGCCGCGCGGTCGAGGCGGCCGGCGACTGCTCCACGCTCCTGCTCGACAAGACCGGCACGATCACGCTCGGGAACCGCCAGGCGACGGAGCTCCTGCCGCTTCCGGGCGTCGACGAGCGGCACCTGGCGGACGCGGCCCAGCTCGCGAGCCTCGCCGACGAGACGCCCGAAGGCCGCTCGATCGTCGTGCTCGCGAAGGAGCGGTATGCGCTCCGCGAGCGCGCGCTCGCGGGCGCGGTCCTCGTCCCGTTCACGGCGCAGACGCGCATGAGCGGCGTCGACGTCGACGGGCGGTCGATCCGCAAGGGCGCCGCCGACTCCGTCCGCCGCTGGGTCGAGGAGCACGGCGGCGAGTCGCCGCCCGTCCTCGGCGAGCTCGTCAGCGGCATCGCGAGCGCGGGCGGCACGCCGCTCGTCGTCGCGGAGGACGGGCAGGCGCTCGGCGTCGTCCACCTGAAGGACGTCGTGAAGGAGGGGATCCGCGACCGCTTCGAGCAGCTCCGCCGGATGGGGATCCGCACCGTGATGATCACCGGCGACAACCCGCTCACCGCCCGCGCGATCGCGAGCGAGGCCGGCGTCGACGACTTCCTCGCCGAGGCGACGCCGGAGGACAAGATGGCGCTCATCAAGCGCGAGCAGGCCGGCGGCGCGCTCGTCGCGATGACCGGCGACGGCACGAACGACGCGCCCGCGCTCGCGCAGGCCGACGTCGGCGTCGCGATGAACACCGGCACGCAGGCGGCGAAGGAGGCGGGGAACATGGTCGACCTCGACTCGAATCCGACGAAGCTCATCGACATCGTCGAGATCGGCAAGCAGCTGCTGATCACGCGCGGCTCGCTGACGACGTTCTCCGTCGCGAACGACGTCGCCAAGTACTTCGCGATCATCCCCGCGATGTTCGCCGGGGCGTTCCCGTCGCTCGACCGGCTGAACGTGATGGCGCTCGGGAGCCCCGAGAGCGCGATCCTCTCCGCGGTCGTCTTCAACGCGCTCGTGATCGTGGCGCTGATCCCGCTCGCCCTGCGGGGCGTGCGCTTCCGCGCCGTCTCCGCCGCCGCGATGCTGCGCCGCAACCTCCTGATCTACGGCCTCGGCGGCATCATCGTGCCGTTCGTCGGGATCAAGCTCGTCGACGTCGTGATCACCGGGCTGGGGATCGTCTGATGCGCCGCCAGCTCGTCCCTGCCGTTGTCGCCTTCCTCGCGTTCACCGTGCTCTGCGGCCTCGTCTACCCGCTCGTGGTGACAGGGATCTCCCAGGTCGCGTTCCCCGGCCGCGCCGACGGCTCCCTCATCGAGAGCGACGGCGAGGTCGTCGGGTCGCGCCTGATCGGCCGCCTCACCGAGGAGCCGGGCGACTTCCACCCGCGCCCGTCCGCGGCCGGCGACGGCTACGACGCGATGGCGAGCTCCGCCTCCAACCTCGGGCCGACGAACCCCGAGCTGCTCGACGCCGTCCGCGACCGCGCCGTTGCGTACCGGCGCGAGAACGGGCTCGCCGCCGAATGCCCGCATCCCCGTCGATGCGGTCACGCCTCCGGCTCCGGCCTCGACCCGCAGATCTCGCCGGCGAACGCGAGGATCCAGGCGCGCCGCGTCGCCCGCGCCCGCGACCTCCCGCTCGCGACCGTGCTCGACCTCGTCGACGAGCACACCGACGGCCGGTCGCTTGGCTTCCTCGGCGAGCCGGGCGTGAACGTGCTCGAGCTCAATCGCGCGCTCGACGCGCAGGCGTAGCCTTCGTCCATGGGCCGCGGGACGCTGCGGATCTACCTCGGCGCCGCCGCCGGCGTCGGCAAGACCTTCGCGATGCTCAACGAGGGCCGGCGCCGCCGGGACTACGGCGAGGACGTCGTCGTCGGGCTCGTCGAGACGCACGGGCGCGAGAAGACGGCGGAGCAGGTCGGCGACCTCGAGGTCGTGCCGCGGCGGCGCCTCGACCATCGCGGCTCGACCTTCGAGGAGCTCGACGTCGACGCCGTCCTCGCCCGCCGGCCGCAGGTCGCGCTCGTGGACGAGCTCGCGCACACGAACGTGCCCGGGAGCCGCAACGAGAAGCGCTGGCAGGACGTGGAGGAGCTGCTCGAGGCCGGGATCCACGTGATCTCGACGCTGAACGTCCAGCACCTCGAGTCGCTCAACGACGTCGTCGAGCGGATCACCGGCGTCACGCAACGGGAGACGATCCCCGACGCGGTCGTCCGCCAGGCGGACGAGATCCAGCTCGTCGACCTCACGCCGCTGGCGCTCCGCAACCGGCTCGCGCGCGGCGACGTGTACCCGGCCGAGCGCATCGACGCCGCGCTCGCGAACTACTTCCGCCCCGGCAACCTCTCGCGCGCTGCGCGAGCTCGCGCTCGCGTGGCTCGCCGACCGCGTCGACGAGGCGCTCGCCGCCTACCGGCGCGGCACGGGATCGACGAGCCGTGGGAGACCCGCGAGCGGGTGCTCGTCGCGCTCACGGGGTCGGCCGACGGCGAGCGCCTCGTCCGCCGTGCCGGCCGCGTCGCGCAACGCACGAAGGGAGACCTCGTCGCGATGCACGTGATCCCGCAGGACGGCCTCGCCGCGCCCTCGGCGGCGCTGCTCGAGCGGCAGAAGCGGCTGGTCGACGAGCTCGGCGGCACCTACCACGAGATCGCCGGGGCCGACATCGCCGACGCGCTCCTCGAGGCCGCGCGGTCGCTGAACGCGACGCAGATCGTGATGGGCGCGAGCCGCCGCTCCCGCTGGCAGCGGCTCACGCGCGGCTCCGTGATCGGGAAGGTGATCCGCGAGTCGGGGACCGCGATCGACGTGCACGTCGTCAGCCACCCGCAGGGCTCCGAGGACGCCTACGTCGTCCCGCGCACGCGCCGGCCGCTCGCGCTGCCGCGCCGCCGGCAGGAGCTCGGCGCGCTCCTCGCACTCGTCGGGCTCCCGCTCGTCACGTTCGGGCTCTCCGCGCTGCACGAGCACCTGCGGCTCCCGAGCGTCCTGCTCATCTACCTCCTGCTCGTCGTCGCCGTCGCCGCGGTGGGCGGGCTGTGGCCGGCGCTGGCCGCGGCGGTCGCGGGCTTCCTGCTCGCGAACTGGTACTTCGTCCCGCCGGTCCACACGTTCACGATCGGCGAGGGCGAGAACATCCTCGCGCTGATCGTCTTCGTCACCGTCGCGGGCATCGTCAGCGGCTTCGTCTCCCTCGCCGCCCGCCGCGCCGCCGAGGGCGCCCGCGCACGCGCCGAGGCCGAGGCGCTGGCCAGGCTCGGCGGCTCGGCCCCGGCGGCCGTCGTCCTCGACTCGCTCCGCCGCGTGCTGGCGCTCGAGGGGGCGTCCGTCCTCCATCGCGGCGAGCACGGCTGGCGCGCCGACGCGGTCGCGGGCGACCGGGCGCCGCAGAGCCCGGACGCGGCGACGACGACGGTCGAGCTGGACGAGAACCACGTGCTCGCGCTCGCCGGCGGCCCGCTGCGGAGCCAGGACCAGCGCGTCCTCGACGCCTTCGCCCGCGAGCTCGCCGCCTCCGTCGAGCTCGGCGAGCTCGAGGCCGAGGCCCGCGCCGCCGGGGCGCAGACCGCCGCGCACGAGCTGCGCGCCGCGCTCCTCTCGGCCGTCTCGCACGACCTCCGCACCCCGCTCGCGGCGATCAAGGCCTCGGTCACGAGCCTGCTCCAGCAGGACGTGGACTGGACGCCCGAGGCCCGCGCGGAGTTCCTCCAGACGATCGACGAGGAGACCGACCGCCTCAACTCGGTCGTCGGCAACCTGCTCGACATGAGCCGCCTCAACGCCGGCGCGCTGGAGATCGACGCCGCCCCGGTCGGCCTCGAGGAGGTGCTCCCGGCCGCGCTCCACAGCCTCGGGCTCGGCGCCGACGCGGTCCGCATCGACGTCGCCGAGTCGCTGCCGCGCGGTGCTCGCCGACCCGGCCTGCTCGAGCGGGCGCTCGCGAACCTGATCGACAACGCCGTCCGCTTCTCGCCGCCCGGCCTGCCCCCGCGCGTCACCGCCGGCACGGTCGACGGGATCGTCGACGTCCGGATCGTCGACCGCGGACGGGGCGTGCCGCGGGACGAGCACGAGTCGCTGTTCGTCCCGTTCCGCCGTCTCGACGACTCGTCCCCGCGAGGGCGTCGGCCTCGGCATGGCGGTCGCGAAGGGCTTCGTCGAGGCGATGGGCGGCGAGATCGAGACCGACGACACGCCGGGCGGCGGCCTCACCGTGGTCGTCCGGCTGCAGGCGGCGGCGTGACGACGATCCTCGTCGTCGACGACGAACCTCAGATCCGCCGGGCGCTCGGGATCAACCTCCGCGCGCGCGAGTACGACGTCCACCTCGCGGCCACGGGCGAGGAGGCGCTGACGCTCGCCGCGCGCACGCACCCGGACCTCGTCGTCCTCGACCTCGGCCTGCCGGGGATCGACGGCACCGACGTGATTCGCGGCCTTCGCGGCTGGACGCGCGTGCCGATCATCGTCCTCTCCGTCCGCGAGCGCGAGGCGGACAAGGTGGCCGCACTCGACGCCGGCGCCGACGACTACGTCACGAAGCCGTTCGGGATGGACGAGCTGCTCGCGCGCCTGCGCGCGGCGCTCCGGCGGGCGACCCCGGCCGACGAGCCGGCGGTCGTCGAGACGGACGACTTCACCGTCGACCTCGCGACCAAGCGCGTCCTCCGCGACGGCGCCGAGGTCCGGCTCACCCCCACGGAATGGGCGCTCGTCGAGGTCCTCGTCCGCAACCCGGGGAAGCTCGTGAGCCAGCGGCAGCTGCTCCCCCCCGCGTCTACCTCGTCCACCGGCGAAGCGTCGACGAGCGTCCGTCGGTATCCACCGAGCCGATGCCGCACGGCGGCGCCGTAAGCGCCGCTGCGTCTCAGCGCCCAGGTCCGTCGCGGATGCCCGGAGCACGTCACGAGCCGTCGGCGTCGAGGACGAGTCACCGTGGCCGCGTAGCTACCGTCGCCGCCGGAGCGCCGGCGCGGACACGCTACCGAGCCGACGTGGCGGTACCGCGGCCGCCGGCCCGACGAGGCGCAGCCACGCGACCGCAGCGCCGTGACTCGATCGGCTCGACCGCCGTCAGCAGGCCGCGGCATCGCGGCACCGGCGCTCAGACGGTCGACCGTCGCGAGCGGCGCCGTCGGCCGCCGGCCGGCGGCAGGTCGACGTGCCGTCCGCGCGGAGATGCTCCAGCGCCTCGTCGCCGCATGTCGAGCGCGAGGTCGGCCGCGCTCATCGCGGGCCATGCGCAGCTCGCGCCTGCGAACGCCGCGCGTTTCGAGCTCGTAGTCGAGCCGGTAGGGAACCGGCGCGGTGCCGACGGCGACGCCTGTCGCCGTCAGCCGCTCGGCGTGATGGCGATCTCGGCGAACTCGAGCCGAACGGGTCGTCCTTCACCCATCGCGGCCGCGCGAGACCCAGGTCGCGAGGACGGGCCAGGTCCTTCGCCTCGAGCCGACGTCCCCGGCGCCGGTGCGTAGACGAGGTTGAGCACGCCGTCGGACGTCCGGCGAGCGGGATCCGGCTCGCCCTCGTCGAACAGGCGCAGGCCCTTGCGGACGGCGATCGGGTGCGAGGAGCAGGTGCAGCTCGTCGAGGAGGCCGGCGGCGAGCAGCTGGCGGACGACCGAGACCGAGCCGCTCATCCCGATGTCGCCGCCCGGCTCGTTCTTCAGCGCGGTCACGGCCTCGACGAGGTCGCCCTCGAGCTGCTCCGAGTTCCGCCAGGTGAGCTCGAGCGGCTGGCTCGAGACGACGAGCTTGCGCATGTCGCCGAGCTTCTTCGCGAAGGGGGCGTCCTCCTCGCCGGCCGCCTCGCGCTCGGGCCACGCGCCGGCGAAGCTGTCGTAGGTCGTGCGGCCGAAGAGGATGGTGTCGGCGCCGCCGAGGGTGGCGTCGACGGCCGCGCCCATCTCCTCGTTGAAGTACGGGAAGTGCCACTGGTCGGGCGCCTCCACGACGCCGTCGAGCGAGATGAACATGCCTGCGATGATCTTCCTCATTGGTTCGTCTCCAGGGCTGGTCGGTGGGCGTTGTCATCACGTCAGACCGCGCCGGCGCTGCGGAACTCATCTACCAGTGCCCGAGGACCGGGTGCGGCCGGTACGGCTCCTCGAGGCGCGCGACCTCGTCGGGCGTGAGCGCGAGCTCGGCCGCGGCGAGCGCGTCGTCGAGGTGCTCGAGCCGCGTCGCGCCGACGATGGGCGCCGTGACGCCGGGCTTGTGCAGGAGCCAGGCCAGCGCGACCTGCGCGGGCGGGGCGTCGCGCTCGGCCGCGACCTCGACGAGCCGCTCGACGACGTCGAAGTCCTCCGGGCGCCCGTACAGCTCGTCGGCGTACGCGTCCGTCTCGGACCTCGTCGTCCGCCGCTCGCCGGAGCGCGTGCGCGTCCCGGCGAGCAGCCCGCGCGCGAGCGGGCTCCACGGCATGCACGGCGACGCCCTGGTCGAGGCACTGCGGGATCATCTCCCGCTCCTCCTCCCGGTAGACCAGGTTGTAGTGGTTCTGCATCGACACGAACGGCGTCGCGCGCCACCCGCTGCGCCTTCGCGAACTGCCACGCGTACATGCTGCTCGCCCCCAGATAGCGCGCCTTCCCCGCCCGCACGACATCGTGGAGCGCGTCCATCGTCTCCTCGATCGGCGTCAACGGATCCCAGCGGTGGATCTGGTACAGGTCGACGTAGTCCAGCCCCAGCCGCTGCAACGACGCGTCGATCGACGCGAGCACGTGCTTGCGGGAGAGGCCGTCCCCGTTCGGCCCCGTCGGTCATCGGGAAGTACACCTTGGTCGCGAGGACGTACTCCTCGCGCATGCCGAAGAGCTTCGCGCAGCAGCCGCCCCGTCGACGACCTCGCTCCCGCCGTCCGAGTACATGTCGGCGGTGTCGAAGAACGTGACGCCGCCCTCGACCGCCCGACGCACGATCGGCTCGGCCGCCGCCTCGTCGAGCGTCCACGGGCGCCCGCCCGCGCCGCTGGCGTAGCTCATCATCCCGAGGCAGATCCGGGAGACGTGGAGGCCGGTACCGCCGAGTCGAACCTGCTCCATCGCGGCGACCCTACGCCCTCGTCCCGGCCTCGCGGTGCAGCGCCACCGCACCGACGACGAGCGCCACGCCGGCGACTTCGACCGCCTGCGGGATCTGGGCGAGGACGACGATCCCGATCACGGTCGCGGTCGCGGGCAGCAGCGCCACCATCAGCGAGTACGTCGCACGGCTGAGCCGGCCATCGCGAGCTGGTCGAACACGTACGGGATCACGGACGAGGCGAGACCGACGCCGATGCCGGCGGCGAGCGCGACCGGGTCGAGCAGGGCCGGAGCCGCGCTCGAGCCGGCGAGCGGCGTCACGACGACCACCGCGACGAGCATCGCCGCCGCGAGCCCGTCGATCGGAGCCAGCTCGCGGCGGCGGGCGACGCGGTGCGCGAGCACGATGTAGCCGGCGAAGAGCAGGGCGTTGGCGACCGCGAACGCGACGCCGAGCGGCTCCCCTGCCAGTACGCACGTCGATCAGCAGGTACACGCCGATCACCGCGAGCGCGAGCGCGGCGAGGTTCCGCAGCGAGCGGACGCCGAGCGCGGCGAGCGCGATCACCGGCAGGAACTCGATCGCCGCGACCGTGCCGAGCGGCAACCGGTCGATGGCGAGGTAGAAGCAGACGTTCATCAGCGCGAGCACGACGCCGAGCGACACGACGACCCGGCGAGCCTCGGGCGTGCGCAGGGCGCGCCAGGGCCGGCGCCAGAGCGCGAACAGCGCGCCGGCGCTCGCGATCCGCAGCCAGGCCACGCCGAGCGGCTCGACGCGCGAGAACAGCAGCACGGCGAACGCCGGGCCGAGGTAGTGGAAGACGGCGCTGCCGACGAAGTAGAGCTCGGGCGGCGCCGCGAGGAGCCGCCCGCCGCGCCTGGATCGCGACCGGAGCGCAGGAGAGATCGCCACGCCTTCATGGTCGCGGCCGGAGCTGGCATGATGGAATGGTCGATCGACGGAGTTCATCGCCAGATGCCTGGAAAGCCACGGACACGAGACGCTGTCGCCTACGAAGCGAAGCTCCTCGACGCCGTGAACCTGCGACTCCTCGAGGAGCTCGCGGCCGACGGCCGGCTGGGGATGGCGGAGCTCGGCCGCCGCGTCGGCCTCTCGGCCCCGGCCGTCGCCGAGCGCGTGCAGCGGCTCGAGCGGGCCGGCGTCATCACCGGCTACCGCGCCGAGATCGACGCCGGCGCCGTCGGCTTCCCCGTCGCCGCCATCGTCCGCATCCGCCCCTTCCCCGGGCAGCTCCAGCGGATCCCCGAGATCGCGCGCGAGTCGGAGGAGGTCGCCGAGTGCTACCGGATCACCGGCGAGGACTGCTACCTGATGCGGCTCCACCTCCGCTCGCTCGACGACCTCGAGGAGATCCTCGACCGCTTCACCCCGCACGGACAGACCACGACCTCGATCATCCACTCCGCCCCCGTGCCCCGGCGCGGGCCGCCCCTCCTTTGACGCCGACGCCTCCGAGGCCGCAGACTGCGGAGCCGATGCCCGGTCTGAACGCGATCGACGGCGACGTCGCGGAGGCGCTCGAGCACATCAACGTGCCGAGCTACGTGATCGACACGAGCGGCGTGATCCGCTGGGTCAACGAGGCCGGACGCCGTCTCGTCGGCGACGTCCGCGGCCGCCAGTTCACGTCGGTCGTCGCCCCGGAGGACACCCGTCGTGCGCGCGAGGTGTTCGCCAGCAGGCTCCTCGGCACCGACCAGGGGAAGGACGCCTCGGTCGCGCTCGTCGACAGCGACGGCGCTCGCGTCTCGGTCGAGGTCAGCTCGGTGCCGCTGACGCACGGCGACCGTATCGTCGGCGTCTTCGGCCAGGTCTCGGACGTCGTCGAGGAGCCGCAGCCGCACCCCGAGCTGCACCTCACGCCCCGCCAGGCGGAGGTCCTGCGCCTGCTCGAGCGCGGTCGCTCGACCCCGGAGATGGCCGACGAGCTCCACCTCAGCCGCCAGACCGTCCGGAACCACGTCCGCCACCTCCTCCATGCCGTCGGCGCGCGCTCGCGGCTCGAGGCGGTCGCGATCGCGCGCGGCGAGTCGATCACCCGCTGACGCACCGCAGAATTGGCGCAACCGCGTCAGTCGGTGCGGCGCACGCTCGGGAATCCTGTCCGCATGGAACCAGGGACCGAGCCGAGCGACGTCGTCCACTTCGAGCTGCCGAAGTTCGTCGAGGTCGGCGAGCTGCTCGCGCGCCTCGGCAACCACTGCCCGGTCGCGGCGGCCGTCGACGGGAACGTCTGGCTGGTCACCGCCGCGGTGGGCGACGGCCACGAGCTCGCGATCGTGCTGCGCGAGGTCGAGCGCTACATCGCCGACGCGGAGCTGCTGGCGATCCGCTTCTGCGTGGACGACCGCTACTACGTGATGCACAACCCGCCGCTCACCCGCTTCGAAGCGGCCTGAGCCCGGCTCAGCGGTCCTTGCGGGCGCGGCTGGGCGCGACGCGGGGCGGCTCGTCCGGCTGCTTCGGGTAGACCGGCGGCCAGGGCGCGTCGAGCAGGCCGGCGGCGCGATCCCGCTCGTGCAGCTCGAGCAGCGGCTCCAGCGACTGCGGCGACTCGCCCATCCCCTCCCACGGGTCGCCCCGCGTCGGCCAGGCGCTCGGGCACGCTCGCGATCGTCAGCTCGTCGGGGTGGATCGCGTCCAGCTCGTCCCACGTCAGCGGCGCCGACACCTGGGCGCCGGGGCGGGCGCGCACCGACCACGCGCCGAAGACGGTCTTGTGCGGCGCGTTCTGGTTGAAGTCGACGAAGACGCGGCGGCCGCGCTCCTCCTTCCACCACGCGGCCGTGATCAGCTCCGGCCGGCGGCGTTCGAGCTCGCGCGCGGCGGCGACCGCGGCGGACCGCACCTGGTACGAGTCCCAGCGCGGCTCGAGCCGGACGTAGACGTGGAGGCCGCGGTTCCCGGTCGTCTTCGGGTAGCCGACCAGCCCGAGCTCGTCGAGCAGCAGGCGGAGCTCGGCCGCCGCGGCCCGGATGTCGTCGAAGTCGACGCCCGGCTGCGGGTCGAGGTCGAGGCGCAGCTCGTCCGCGACCTCCGGCTGGTCGTGTCGGTGCGGCCAGACGTGGAAGCCGAGGCAGGCGAGGTTGACGGCCCAGAGGACGTGCGCCATGTCGGCGAGCACGAGCGCGCGGGAGGTCGTGCCGTTCGGCGTGCTGACGATCGTCGTCTGCAGCCACTCGGGCGCCGACTCGGGGACGCGCTTCTGGAAGAACGAGCTGCCCTCGGCGCCGTGCGGGAAGCGCTGCATGAGCGTCGGCCGGCCGCCGGCCGCGCGCAGGAGCGGCTCCGCGACGGCGAGGTAGTACCGCACGAGGTCGAGCTTCGTCTCCCCGCGCTCGGAGAAGAAGACCTTGTCCGGGCTCGTGACCGTGAGCTCCCGGCCCGCGACCTCGAGCACCGCACCGTCGGCGTCAGCCACGGGCCTCGAGGAACGCGAGCACCCGCTGCGTGAGCAGCCTGGTGGCACCCTCGTCGTAGCTCGGCAGGCTGCTGTCGGCGAAGTAGTGCTGGTCGCCGGGGTAGAGGAACAGCTCCCCGTCGTCCGCCGCCTCGACGATCGCGCGCGCCGCGTCGATGTCGCCCTCGTCGACGAAGAACGGGTCGGCGTCCATCCCGTGGACCTGCACCGGCACGCCGGCCGGCCACGTCGAGCCGAACTCCGACACGGGCACGGCCGAGTAGAACAGCAGCGCCCCGCGCGCGCCGGGCCGGGTCTGGGCGAGCTTCTGCGCCGGGAGCACCCCGAGCGAGAAGCCGCCGTAGACGAGCTCGCTCGGGAGGTCGTCGGCCGTGCGCACGCCGCGCTCGATGATCTCGCCCCACCCGACCTCGCCGGCATGCGCCACGCCCTCCTCGATCGAGCCGAACGTGCGGCCCGTCGAAGAGGTCGGGCGTGTGCACGGTGTGGCCGGCGCCCCGCAGCTCGTCCGCGAAGGCGTGGAAGCCCTCCGTCTGGCCCATCGCGTGGTGGAAGAGCAGCACCTCTGCCATTCGCCTCCTTGTTCGCGTCCGCGTTGCCGCCGGGAACAGTACGACCGACGCTCGTAGACTCGCGCCGATGGAGCCCTGGCTCGCGAAGCTGCATCGGTCGGAGGACCGCCTCCGCGCGGTGTTCGAGTCGTCGCCGCTCGCGATCGTGGAGGTCGACCTCGAGACGCGCGTGATCCGCTGGAACCGGGCGGCCGAGCAGATCTTCGGCTGGACGCGCGAGGAGATGCTCGGCAAGCCGGGGACGCCGATGGTGCCGCCCTCGCACCGGGCCGAGCACGAGGAGCTCGTCGCGCGCGTCCGGGCCGGCGAGTCGTTCGCGGGCCACCAGACGGTGCGGCGGCGGAAGGACGGGACGCTCTTCGAGGTGATGATGGCGGCCGCGCCGGTGCAGGACGAGGACGGGCACGTCGTCAGCCACCTCGTCGTCTACAACGACATCTCCGTCGCGAAGCGGCAGGAGGCGCGGCTGCAGGCGCTGATCGACTCCTCGCCGCTCGCGCATCGTCGAGTTCGACCTCGAGACCCGCGTGCGGCTGTGGAACCCGGCGGCGGAGCGCATCTTCGGCTGGACGCGTGAGGAGATGGTCGGCCGGGGCGGGCTCCCGATGGCGCCGGAGTCGCGGCGGGCAGAGAGCGAGGCGCTGTTCACGCGCGTCCTCGCCGGCGAGTCGGTCAACGACTTCGAGACGGTGCGGCAGCGCAAGGACGGCACCCTCGTCGCCGTCTCGATCGCGGCCGCGCCGATCCGCGACGGGTCGGGCCAGGTCGTCGGGAACATGGTCGCCTACACCGACATCGGCGAGCGGAAGGCGCAGGAGGCGGAGGTGCACCGTCTCAACGCCGAGCTCCATGCCACGGCTCGACGAGCTCGCCGCCTCGCGCTCGCGGATCGTGGCCGCCGGCGACGTGGAGCGGCGCCGCCTCGAGCGGAACCTCCACGACGGCGCGCAGCAGCGCCTGGTCGCGCTGTCGCTCGCCCTGCGTCTGGCGCGGAAGCAGCTCGACTCCGACCCGGACGCGGCCCGCGCAGCGCTCGACGCGGCCGCCGACGAGCTCTCGCTCGCGCTCGACGAGCTGCGGGAGCTCGCGCGCGGCCTCCATCCGGCGGTGCTCAGCGACCACGGCCTGCGCACGGCGTCCACGCGCTCGCGAGCCGGGCGCCGCTTCCCGGTCGAGATCGAGGACGTCCCCGACGGGCGGCTGCCGGAGCCGGTCGAGGCGGGCGCGTACTACCTGATCGCCGAGGCGCTGACGAACGTGACGAAGTACGCCGAGGCGTCGGCGTGCGCGTCCGGGTCGAGCCGGGCGAGGGCTGCCTCGTCGTCGAGGTGGCGGACGACGGCGTCGGCGGCGCCGACCCGGCCGGCGGCTCCGGGCTCCGGGGCCTGGCCGACCGGGTCGAGGCGCTGGGCGGGTCGCTCGAGGTCGTCAGCCCGGCCGGCGAGGGCACCACGCTCCGGGCCGAGATCCCGCTCGGCTAGCCGCCGCGCAGCGACCGGATCGCGGCCGTGATCCAGCGCCGCTCGACGGGGACCGAGGTGAAGCCGGCGTAGAGCTTCTTCGTGCTGTCCGAGCCCAGGGCGGTGACGCCGACCTGGCGGAACGCGCCGCTCGGGCCGCGGACGAGCAGCGGGCCGCCCGAGTCGCCGCGGTTGATCGTCGACCGCGCCCTTGTGCCGCGGGTGCAGATGTTCGTGCGGGCCGCGTAGGTCGGCCGCGTCCAGAAGACGTCCCGTCCGCAGGCCGCGTCGCGGAGGACGGTCTGGCCCGAGGCCTGCAGTGACGTCGCCTCGACCTTGCAGACGGGCGGCGCATTGGTGCAGCCCCAGCCGGCGGTCACGGCCTTCGTGCCGACGCGCGGCTCGCTCGTCGGCGAGCGGAATCGTCTTCGCGGTCTGCGGTGACGCGAGCCGGACGACGGCGATGTCGTCGCGGTTGTCGACGCGGAAGGTGAACGTGTCGGGGATGCGATGGCCGAGCGTCTCGACCCGCGGCGCCTTCGGCCAGTCGGGCATGTCGGCGCCGACGACGGCCACGAGGCCCCCCGGCGGGAGGCGGGCCACGCAGTGCGCCGCGGTGAGGACGATGTCCGGCTCGACGAGCGTCCCGCCGCAGCGGTGGTCGTCCGGCGTCTCGGCGAGGCGCAGCGAGACCATGAAGCCGTACGACGCGATTGGGGCCTTGGTGCCGCGATGGATCGCCCCCGCCGGAGCGGCGGCCGTCGCCACAAGCACAAGGGCCAGAGCCGGCACGAGGCGGCGGGCACGCACGGCTAACCGGAGATGACCGCGCCGGACGCCGCGGTCGTCCCACCGGCGTCCTCGGCAAGCGCACGGGTTACGAAGACCGCGAAGAGGAGGAGCCCCGGGTCGATCGCCCCGGGATCGTCGATCGTGACCTTCACCGGCCGCTTGCCCCAACCCTTGCCGTCGAGCAGCACCAGCTCGCGGTCGCCGTCGGCCAGCGCGTAGCGCTCGCGCCAGCTGCTGACGGGACGGAGCTCGAGCGCGCGCCCGGCCCAGCGCACGTGGCCGCCCCGGCGGATGCTCCGCGGCTCGAACTCGCCGACGAGGGTGCCTGCGACGTCGGTCGCCTCGACCCGGCTGCCCGTGAGCCCACGGCGCGACAGCTTCCAGCTCCCCGTCGCGGTCTGGACGGTCGCACGCCACGAGGCGAGCCCCTCGAGGCGCAGCGTGCCCACGCCCTCGAGCGCGTAGAGGCTACGGTCGCCGGTCGTTCGGGTGAGCTCGAGGTCCGGCATCCGCGGCGAGGGTACCCGGCGCAACACGACCCCGGCACCGCCGGTCCACCACCACGAAACCCACCGAACGACCGCACGGAGCGACACTCGGGACGAGCGCCATCGGGATTACCCGGCCGATGACGAGCAACCCGGGCCTGCCGACTCCTCCGCAGGCACGGGCGCAGGACCAGGGGGCGCCGGCCGCCAGGAGCACGCCGCCGGTGCCCCCGACCCGCGTTCGTGCGAAAGTGTTCGCAAATTGCGTCCGAGCGTCACCGAGCGCCTTGACGCCCGGCAGGGGCAGCCCGTAACTTCGGCCCCGCAGCGAGCACGGGACGCGAGTAGGTCGAGTCCGCGCCGGGAGACGCTAGGGGGAAGCCGCAAGGCCGAGACCGAACGTTCGTCGGAGCGGAGGACGAAAGCGCACCCGGCTCGCTGAACCTTTTTCTGGCGAGCGCTAGGCCGGGCCGAACCCGCCGCCGCCCGGGGTCTCGATCGTGACGACGTCGCCGGCGGCGAGCTCGAGCGTCGCCTTCGCGGGCACGGGCGTCCCGTTGACGAGGTTCCGGCCGACCGCCCCGTCGGAGCCGCCGCCGGCGCCGCGCGGCGAATTCGCGCGACGCTCGGTCAGCAGCGACAGCCGGCACGGCTCGAGGACGCGCAGCTCGCGCACGACGCCGTCGCCGCCGGTGTGCTCGCCGCGCCCGCCGGAGCCGAGACGCAGCGCGTAGCGCTCCACGCGCAGCGGGTACTGGAGCTCGAGCGCCTCGGTCGGCGTCGAGAGCGTGTTCGACATCGCCACGTGGACGCCGCTCGGCCCGTCCCCGTCGGGACAGGCGCCCTGGCCGCCGCCGATCGTCTCGTAGTACGTGAAGCGGTCGTTCCCGAGCGTGACGTTGTTCACCGTCCCCTGACCCTGGGCCGGGAGCGCGATCGCCCCGCCGAGCGCGGCGAAGAGGACGTCGACGATGCGGCTCGAGGTCTCGACGTTGCCGGCCGCCACTGCGGCGGGCGGCCGCGCGTTGACGAGGCAGCCCGGCGGCGCGACCACCTCCACGGGGGCGAATGCTCCGCCCGACGCGGGCAGGTCGGGATCCGTCACGCAGCGGACGACGAAGTAGGTCGCGGAGCGCGTGACCGACAGCGGGCAGTTGAGGTTGCCCTCGTGCTGCGGCGCCGTGCCCGTGAAGTCGGCCGTGAGGGCGTCGCCGTCGATCGTGACGGTGGCGGCGATCGCGAGCTCGCCGTCGCGGGCCTCGAGCACGTCCGTCGCGTCGTACCGGCCGTCTGGGAGCCGCGCGATCGCCTGCCGCACGACCCGCTCCGAGTAGGCGTAGAGCTCGTCCATCGCGGCCGCCACGGCGCTCCGCCCGCGCCGCTCGCACAGCTCCTCGAGGCGCTGTGCCGCGAGCCGGTTGGCCGCGAGCTGGGCGCGGAAGTCGCCGCGCCGCTCCTCCGGGTTGCGCATCCGCGCGACGAGGCCGTCGAGCGTCCGCTCGTCGAGGCGGGTCGGCGGGATGACGACGCCCTCCTCCGCCAGCGTCCGCGACTCCGCCGGCATCGAGCCGGGCTCGACGGCGCCGACGTCGGCGTGGTGCGCACGCGAGACGGCATAGCCGAGCGCCGTGCGCGAGACCATGGTGACGTCCGGGAGGTGCGTCCCGCCCGCGAACGGGTCGTTCAGGATCCACACCTCGCCCGGTGCGGGCTCGTGCGCCGCGACGGCGGCGACGGCGTCGGGCATCGCGCCGAGGTGCACGGGGATGTGCTCGGCCTGCGCGATCATCCGGCCGCGCTCGTCGAAGACCGCGGTCGAGCAGTCCCGGCGCTCCTTGATGTTCGCGGAGAACGCGGAGCGGATCAGCACCGCGCCCATCTCCTCCGCGACCGCCCGCAGTGCCTCGCCGAGCACCTGGAGCTCGATCGGCACGGTCTCGCGCGTCGGTTTCACGCTTTCGTCACCACCAGCGTGGTAGACCCATCCCGAACCCCCACCCACCCGGGGGGCACGTACGCGGTGGCGCCCGGGAGCTCGACGACGGCCGGCCCGGCGACGCGGAGCGGCGCGCGCCGGAGGCAGGTGCACGGACGGGCCCGGGCGGACGTCCGCGGTGCGCACGGCGACGAGCTCGATCTCGCGCTCGGGATCGGCGTAGCCGTAGCGCTCCTCGTGGGCGCGATGGAACGCGCCGGCGAGATCGGCCTCGACCGGAACGGTCAGCTCGAACGACTGGCCGCGGTAGCGGAGGTCGGCCTCGGCGCCGGCGGGGAGCTCGCCCGCGTCGGCGAGCGGGACGAGGCGGCTCTCCACGCGGTCCGCGCCGCTCGTCGCTCGCGACGAGCCCCAGCGCGGAGAGCACGCCGGCGGCCTCGGGGACGAGCACCGTCCCGATCCCGAGCTCGTCGGCGAGCGCGCACGCGTGCAGCGGCCCGGCGCCGCCGAACGCGACGAGCGCGAAGTCGCGCGGGTCGTGGCCGCGCTCGACCGAGACGACCCGGAGCGCCCGCAGCATCTCGGCGTCGACGACCCGGACGACCGCCTCGGGGTCGAGGCCGCCGAGCGCGCGCTCGGCGGCGTCGCGGTCGAGCTCGAGCCCGCCGGCGAGGCGCGACGGCAGGCGGCCGAGCAGGAGGTTCGCGTCGGTCACCGTCGGCAGCGTCCCGCCCCGCCCGTAGCACGCCGGTCCCGGCTCGGCGCCGGCGCTCTCGGGCCCGACGCGCACCGCCCCGCCCGCGTCGACCCGCGCGATCGACCCGCCGCCCGCGCCGACGGTGTGGATGTCCACGGTCGGCAGCCGGATCGGCAGCCCGGCGACGAGGCGCTCGCTCGACCGCTCCGCCGCGCCGTCCGCGATCAGGCAGACGTCGGTCGACGTCCCGCCCATGTCGAACGCGATCGCGTTCGGGAACCCGGCCTCGACGGCCACGCGCGCCGCGCCGACCGCGCCCGCGGCCGGGCCGGAGACGAGCGCGACGGCCGGATGCGCCGCCGCCTCCTCCAGCGCTCGCGACGCCGCCCGACGAGCGCATCACGAGCGGCTCGGGCAGCCCGGCCTCCGCCGCCACCGCCGCGAGGCCGCGCAGGTACCGCGCGGTCACCGGCCCGAGGTACGCGTCGGCGGCCGTCGTCGACGCACGCTCGTACTCGCGGAACTCCGGCGCGAGCTCGTGCGAGGCGACGACGTGCGCCTGCGGCAGGCGCCGCCGCACCTCCTCGGCGACGGCGCGCTCGTGCTCCGGGTGCCGGTACGAGTGCAGCAGGCACACGGCCACCGCCTCGGCGTCGAACGCCTCGAGCGAGGCGAGGTCGAGCTCCTCGACGACGCCGTCCGGCCCCATCCGCTCGCGCACGCCGTACGAGCGCTCGAGCGGGACGAGCGGCTCGGGATGCCGCGCACAGAGCCGGTACAGGTGCGCGCGGGCCTGGCGCCGGAGGTGCAGGACGTGCTCGAACCCCGCCGTCGCGACGAGCGCGGTGCGAGCCCCCTTCCGCTCGAGCAGCGCGTTCGTGGCGACCGTCGTCCCGTGCGTGAAGCGGTCGACGCCCTCGGCGCCGACGGCGCGCGCGGCCGCCGCGACCGACTCCTCCTGCCGCCGCGCGGTCGGGACCTTCGCCGTGCGGATCTCGCCGTCGGCGAGGAGGACGGCGTCCGTGAACGTCCCGCCGACGTCGATGCCGAGGACCCGGGTCACGCGGCGCCTACGCTAACGGCCATGGCGAACGTCGAGCTCGAGCTCGTCGGCGCCGGCGGAGAGCCGGTCGACTTCTGGCGGACGGTCAACGCGCACGGCGTCACCGACCTGCCGCCGAACCGGATCGACGAGGACGCGCGGACGGTCGAGCTCACCCTCCACCCCGGTCCGCAGACCGTCGTCGTTCGCGAGGCACGCCCCGGCTATCGCGCTCGTCAGCGGCCGGGCGCCGAGCCGGGTGCGCGAAGGAGTCCGCCACGTCCTGCGGCTCGACGAGGACCTCTCGGAGCTCTACGCGCTGCTCGCCGCGGATCCCGACCTCGCCTGGGCCGCCCGCGGCGCGGGGCGGCTGATGCGGAGCGAGACGGTCTTCGAGGACGTGGTCAAGACGATCTGCACCACCAACTGCACGTGGTCGGCGACCGTGCGGATGGTCACCGCACTCGTCGCGGAGCTCGGCGAGGAGTCCGACCGCGGCCGTCGCGCCTTTCCGACGCCGGCGGTCATGGCCGAGGCGCCCGAGTCGTTCTACCGCGAGGTCGTGCGCGCGGGCTACCGCGGCGCGTACCTCCGCTCGCTCGCCGCGCTCGGTCGCCTCCGGCGGGCTCGACCTCGAGCAGCTGGCCACGACCGCGAGCTCCCCGACGACGAGGTCGAGCAGCGGCTGCTCGCGCTCCCCGGCGTCGGCCCGTACGCGGCGGCGCACGTGATGATGCTGATCGGCCGCTACACCCCGCTCGTGCTCGACTCGTGGACGCGCCCGACCTACGCTCGGATCAACGGCCGGAAGGCGTCCGACCGCACGATCGAGCGCCGTTTCCGCCGCTACGGCCGCTACGCCGGGCTCGCGTTCTGGCTGTACCTGACCCGCGACTGGGTCGAGGACCACCCTCTCGCCTAGCGGGAACGCGCGCTAGGCTCGCGGTCGAGAGAGCCGTGAGCACCGGTGTGAGTGTCGGGGGTCCTGCGGACCGGTGGCGGTCGCTTCTCGCTGCGCGCTCCGCCCGGTACGCCACCGGGGTCGTCCTCATCGCAGGCGGCTACTACGCGGCCGCGCAGGGCGGCGAGGCGCTGCTGCTGACGGGCCCGGCCGGCGCCTTCTGGCCCGCCACCGGCGTCGGCATCGCGGTGCTGTACCTCGGTGGCCTGCGCTGGTGGCCGGGCGTGCTCCTCGGCGACCTGCTGTCGCGCGAGTTCACCGAGCTGCCGCTCGGAACGGCGCTCGCCGAGACTGCCGGCAACACGGCGCGGGCCGTGGTCGCCGTGCTCATCCTCCGACGTCTGGCCGGCCACCGCGCCGCGATGGACCGGCTCGAGCACGTCGGCGCAGTGCTCCTCGCAGTCGCGGTCGGCGAGGGCCTCAGCGCGACGATCGCGATGCTCGCACTGCGGGCAGGCGACGTGATCGAGTCGTCCGAGATGGGCGTGTTCTGGCGAAGCTGGTGGCTGGGCGGCCTCGCCGGCGGGCTGGTCGTCGTCCCGCTCGCGCTCGCCTGGGCGCGCGGACGCGCACCGGTCTGGCGGGAACGCGGCCTGGTGGAAAGCGGGCTGATGCTCGCCGCGGTCGTCGGGCTCAGCGCGGTCGCGCTCTCGGCCGACCAGCCGCTTGTCTACGCCGTGTTCCCGGCGTTCATCTGGGCGGCGCTGCACTTCGGCCCGCAGGGCGCGACCGTCGCGGTTGCGACCGCGAGCGTGATCGCCGTCTGGGTCACGGCGAACGACCTGGGCGCGTTCGTCGAGCAGGCGGCCGGCAACAGCGCGCTGAACCTCCAGCTGTACATCACCGTCGCGGCGCTCACCACGCTCTGCCTCGCGGCGATCGTGAGCGAGCGCCAGCGCGCCGCGAGCGAGCTCGCCGAGTCGCGGGCGCGGATCGCCGCCGCCGGAGCGCTCGAGCGGCGCCGGCTCGAGGCCGAGCTGCACGACAGCGCGCAGAACCGCCTGTTCACGCTGCAGATGGACGTGCGCGCGGCGCAGGAGCGCACCGCGCAGTCGGCGCCGGAGCTCACCGAGTCGTTCGAGGTGATCATCGAGGACGCCCGGGCCGTCGGCGACGAGCTGCGGCGGATCGCGCACGGCCTCTCGCCCCCGCTGCTCGCGACAAACGGGCTCGTCGACGCCCTGAAGGCGGAGGCGAGGCACAGCGCGATCCCCGTCGACATCGCGGCCGGCGACATCGGCTCGAGCGAGCCGGGCACCGAGCTCGCGGTGTACTTCTCCTGCCTCGAGTCGATCCAGAACGCGATCAAGCACGCCGGTCCGGGCGCCACGATCGCGGTGCGGTTCGCGCGCGACGGGGACGAGCTCCGGTTCAGCGTTCGCGACACGGGGCGCGGCTTCGATCCGCGGTGACGCCGCGCGGCGCGGGCCTGACCAGCATCCACGACCGGATCGAGACCCTCGGCGGGCATGTCGACGTCGACTCGGCGCCGGGCCGCGGCACGACCGTGACGTACGTCGTCCCCTGGCCGCCGCGAGCGGCTAACCAGCCGCCGGGGGCAGCGCCATCGAGGCCCGCAGCAGCTCGAGCGGCGTCGCGGGCACCGTGATGAGACCGCGGGTCGGCCGGTCGAGGTCGAACGTGACGAGGAGCAGCATCGTCATCAGCGCGGCGGCCGCGAGCATCGGCACCAGGCCGCGGCCGAGCACGGACGAGGTAGAGCCCGAGAACGCCGAGCGCGACGGCGGCGCCGACCACCTCCAGCACGAGGACGGCGCCGGGCACACGGTTGTTGAGTCCGGCGACGCGGACGGTCTGCTGGTCGATCATCTCGTTGAGCGTCTGGACGTAGAGCCGCGGCGCCGTCGCGACCGGCGCGCCGTCGACCGCCTCCCCTGCCAGACCCCACAGGTCGCGCTGCACCACGCCCTGGGCTGCGAGCGTGCGCCGCATCGCGTCGCTGCCCGGCACCTCCTCCGAGACCTGCAGCGCGAGGTCGGTGTAGTCCCGCAGCAGCCCGAGCGACCGGGTGCGGACGGGCTCGGCGAGGAGCTGCGCCCGGAGGTACGTCGTCCCGATCGCGTTCGCCTCCGCGACGACCGCCGCCCGCCGAGCCTCGTAGCGGCCGACCGCGAGCGAGAGCCCGAACGCGAGGACGAGCCCGACGACGCCGAGCAGCGCGCCCTGCAGCACCCCGAACGGCTCCCGCAGTGTCTCCGAGCGATGCCGCAGGTACCGGCCGAGGAGCACGCCGGAGACCGTCGCGGCCGCGATCACCCCGAAGATGATCAGCGCGAGCTCGAAGCTGCTCAGGCGGAAGAACATGCGGGCATCCTGGCTGCCGGGCCGGATGGGCACCGGCCCACCGAGGGAGCCGTAGGGAGTCCCTCAGTCGAGCAACCGGTCGAGGCCGCGGGTCAGGCCAACCCGGCCCGGCACCGCACGGATCGCGAGCAGCGTCCCGGCGACGTACGGCGCGGCGCTCTCCCCGGCGTCGTGGCGAAGCGAGAGGCGCTCGCCGTCCGCGGCGAAGACGGCCTCGGTCGAGACCGTGAAGCTCGGCAGGCGCAGCGAGTGCACCTGCGTCCCGGCCACCGTCGCGCCACGCGCCTCGCGCGCGCCGTGTACCTCGTCGACCGGGACACCGGCCTCCGGCGCGCGCACGCTCCCGAGCCGCTCGGCCAGCTCGAGCGAGGTGCCGCTCGGCGCGTCCGGCTTGCCCGCGCTCGCGTAGTCGATCACCTCCCACGACGCGAGATGCCGCGCGGCCTCGGCGGCGAAGCGCAGCAGCAGCGCGGCGGTGAGGGAGAAGTTGCCGGCCGCGACCACGCCGACCTCCCGCTCCCGCGCGCGGGCGTCGATCTCCTCGTACTCGGCCGCCGACAGGCCGCTCGAGCCGACGACGACGCCCACGCCCCGCTCGACCGCGGCGAGGACGTTCTCCCGGACGACCGCGGCGTGCGTGTAGTCCACGAGCACGTCCGCGGGAACGGCGTCGAGCGCCTCCGCGACCGAGGAGTAGCTCGCCGCGTCGGAGCGCGAGACCCCGGCAACGAGCTCGAGGTCCTCGGCGGCCTCGACCGCGTCGGCGACAGCGCGGCCCGTCCAGCCGGTGATCCCTGCGACGCAGACCCGGATCATCGGGCCGGAGGATAGGTCGCCGCGCATCGGGGCTTGACGGCTCGGGCGCCTTCTGGTCAAATGCTTTAGTCATATGACTAAGACACTCGGCTCTGCGAAGACGCACGCACGGTTCACCAACGAGGAACTGCTGCTCGACGCAGCGGAGCGGCTGCTCGTCGACGTCGGCTACGCCGGCATCACCACGCGCCGGCTCGCCGAGGCCGCGGGCGTCAACAACGGCCTCGTCCACTACTACTTCGGGTCGAACGAGAACCTGCTCGTGCGCGCGCTCGAGCGCTTCACCGAGCGGCTGATCGCGCGCCAGCGCGAGCTGTATGCGTCCGACGAGCCCTTCGTCGAGAAGTGGCGCACGGCCATGCGCTACCTCATGAGCGAGGACGCGACCTACGAGAAGATCTGGCTCGAGCTGCAGGCGCTCGCCTGGAACGACGCCGGCGTCCGCGAACGGCTCGCGCGCGTGAACGCGGAGTGGCGCGCCGTGCTCACCGAGGCGTTCGAAGCAGCCGCACCGCGAGCTCGGTATCACGATGCCCCTCGAGGCCCTCGTCTCGCTCGTGATCACCTTCAACGTCGGGATCATCGTCGAGCGCCTCGGCGGCATCGAGACCGGCCACGCAGAGCTCCTCGACTGGATCGACGGATGGCTGTCGAGCTGACCTCGGCCACGCGGGAGCAGACCCGCGCGCGGTACCCCGACGAGGAGGGATACGTCGAGCGCGACGGCGTCCGGCTCTTCTACGAGGTCTATGGCGAGGGCGAGCCGACCGTCTTCCTGCTCCCGACCTGGTCGATCATCCACTCGCGGCACTGGAAGATGCAGATCCCGTACCTCGCGCGGCACTGCCGCGTGCTCACGTTCGACGGACGGGGCAACGGCCGCTCGGATCGGCCGGAGCGGGGCTACGCGCAGGCGCGAGTTCGCGCTGGACTCGCTCGCCGTCATGGACGCCACGGCGACGGAGCAGGCCGTGCTCGTGTCGCTGTCGATGGGCTCGCGTCTGGGCGTTGATCCTCGCGGCCGAGCACCCGGAGCGCGTCGGCGGTGCCGTCTTCATCGGGCCGGCCGCGCCGCTGGCCGAGCGGCCCGAGGCGCGCGCGATCGTCTCGCGCTGGAACGAGGAGCTCGACACGGACGAGGGGTGGGCGAAGTACAACCGCTGGTACTGGCTCCGCGACTACCGCGGCTTCCTCGAGTTCTTCTTCTCGCAGATGTTCAACGAGCCGCACTCGACGAAGCCGATCGAGGACTCCGTCGGCTGGGCGCTGGAGACGACGCCCGAGACGCTGATCGCCACGCAGCTCGACGAGGACGTCGACGCGACGCAAGCGCGCGAACTCGCCGGCCGCGTCCGCTGCCCCGTTCTCGTCATCCAGGGGACGAGGGACGCGATCACCGGCCCGGGGCGCGGGATCGCGCTCGCGGAGGCGACCGGCGGCGAGCTCGTGCTGCTCGAGGGCTCTGGGCACGGCCCGCACGTACGCGACCCGGTCAAGGTCAACCTGCTGCTGCGCGACTTCGTCGAGTCGCTGAGAGGGAGGTAGTGATGACGACGATCGAGACGATGCGCGAGCAATCGCGCGCGCGGTACCCCGACGAAGAGGGCTCCATCGAGCGTGACGGCGTCCGCGTCTACTACGAGACCTATGGCACGGGCGAACCGACCGTCTTGCTCATGCCGACGTGGGCGCTCCTCCACTCGCGCCACTGGAAGATGCAGATTCCGTACCTCGCCCGGCACTGCCGGGTCGTGACCTTCGACGGGCGTGGCAACGGCCGCTCCGATCGGCCGCAGGGCGCCGAGGCGTACTCGATTCGGGAGTTCGCGCTCGATGCGCTAGCCGTCCTCGACGCGACCGCGACGGAGCGCGCCGTCATCGTCGGCGTGTCGTGCGCGTCGCTCTGGGGCGTGCTGCTCGCCGCGGAGCACCCGGAGCGCGTCGCCGGCGCCGCGTTCATCGGCCCTGCGGTCCCGCTGGCGCCGCCGCTGCCCGAGCGGACGGTCTTTCCGTTCGATGAGCCGCTCGACACCGAAGAAGGGTGGGCGAAGTACAACATTCACCACTGGCTGCGGGACTATCGCGACTTCCTCGAGTTCTTCATCGGGAAGTGCTTCACCGAGCCGCACTCGACGAAGCAGATCGAGGACGCCATCGGCTGGGCGCTCGAGACGACCCCCGAAGTCCTCGCGGACCATGACGCCGGCATCGACCTTCCGACCGGCGTCGACTTCAGGGAGCTCTGCGAGCGTGTTCGCTGCCCGGTGCTCGTCCTGCACGGCGACCAGGACGCGCTCCACCCGCACGCGCGCGGTTTGGCGCTCGCCGAGACGACGCGCGGGCAGCTCGTGACGCTCGAGGGCTCCGGCCACTTCCCGCAGGCACGCGATCCGGTGAAGGTGAACGACCTGCTTCGCGACTTCATCACGCCGCCGGCGCCCGCCCGCCGCTGGGTGCGCGGCAAGTCCCGCCGCAAGCGCGCCCTCTACGTCTCCTCGCCGATCGGCCTCGGCCACGCCCAGCGCGACGCCGCCATCGCCGACGAGCTGCGGAAGCTCCACCCCGACCTCGAGATCGACTGGCTCGCGCAGCATCCGGTCACCGCCGTCCTCGAGGCGCGGGGTGAGCGGATCCACCCGGCCAGCGCCTTCCTGGCCAACGAGTCGAAGCACATCGAGAGCGAGTCCGCCGAGCACGACCTCCACTGCTTCCAGGCGATCCGCCGGATGGACGAGATCCTGCTCGCGAACTTCATGGTCTTCCACGACCTCGTCCGCGAGGAGCAGTACGACCTCTGGATCGGCGACGAGGCGTGGGAGCTCGACTACTACCTCCACGAGAACCCCGAGCAGAAGCGGGCCGCGTACGTCTGGCTCACGGACTTCGTCGGCTGGCTGCCGATGCCCGACGGCGGCGACCACGAGGCGTTCCTGACCGGGGACTACAACGAGGAGATGATCGAGCACATCGCCCGCTTCCCGCGCGTTCGCGATCGGGCCGTGTTCGTGGGGAACCCCGAGGACATCGTCCCCGAGCGGTTCGCCGCCCACCTGCCGGAGATCCGCGAGTGGACCGAGGAGCACTACTCGTTCTCGGGGTACGTCACCGGCTTCGATCCCGCCGACTTCTCCGACCGCGCCGCGCTGAGGGCCGACCTCGGCTACGGCGAGGACGAGCAGGTCTGCATCGTCACCGTCGGCGGCTCGGGTGTCGGCGGCGACCTCCTGCGGCGCGTCATCGCCTCGTTCCCCGAGGCGAAACAACGGGTGCCGGCACTGCGCATGATCGTCGTCGCCGGGCCGCGGATCCCGCCCGAGAGCCTTCCGGCCCACGACGGGCTCGAGGTCCGGCCGTACGTCCACGAGCTCTACCGGCACCTGGCCGCCTGCGACCTCGCGGTCGTCCAGGGCGGTCTCACCACCTCGATGGAGCTGACGGCGAACCGCCGTCCGTTCCTCTACTTCCCGCTCCGCCACCACTTCGAGCAGAACGTCCACGTCCGGCACCGGCTCGCGCGCTACGGCGGCGGCCGCTGCATGGACTTCGATCGCGAGACGCCGGAGACGATCGCGGCGGCGATCGCGGAGACGATCGGGCAGCCGGTCGACTACCGGCCGGTCGAGGCGGACGGAGCGGCACGGGCGGCGGCGCTGATCGCACCGCTGCTCTAACACGACCTGAAAGGAGCCGCCACCATGCACGAGCACCACGAGAGGCCGGCCTCGTTCCTGGCCTCACCGGAGGACGCGCGCAATGCCCCGCCGGAGGAGTTCCTCTATGTCAGTTGCCTGCACGAGGGCACCGGCGTCGAGGCGCCCGACTTCCTCGCCGTCGTCGACGCCGCCGACGGCGGGATCGTGCACGAGCTGCCGATGCCCAACGTCGGCGACGAGCTCCACCACTTCGGCTGGAACCGCTGCTCGTCGGCCTGCCACGGCCCCGACCGCTCGCACCTGATCGTCCCCGGCTTCCGCTCGTCGCGCGTCCACATCGTGAACGTCGCCGACGACCCGCGCCGCCCGCGGATCGAGAAGGTGATCGAGCCGGAAGAGATCATCCGCAAGACGGGCTACACGCGGCCGCACACCGTGCACTGCATGCCCGGCGACAACGTCGTCCTCGCGATGCTCGGCGACGCCGACGGCAACGGCTCGGGCGGCTTCGCCGTGCTCGACGGGCAGACGTTCGAGGTCAAGGGCCGCTGGGAGAACGGCGGCGCCAAGCCGCCGCTGAACTACGACTTCTGGTACCAGCCGCGCAAGAACGTCCTCGTCTCCAGCGAGTTCGGCGAGCCCAACGCCTACGAGAAAGGCTTCGACCTCGCCGACGTCGAGGCCGGCCGCTACGGCCAGCGCATCCACTTCTGGGACCTCGACACGCGCGAGCTCAAGCAGACCGTCGACCTGGGCGAGAAGGGCCTGGTGCCGCTCGAGGTCCGCTGGCTCCACGACCCCGACGCGGAAGAGGGCTTCGTCGGCGCCGCGCTGTCGAGCGTCATGTGGCACTTCGACCGCAACGGCTCGTGGCAGGCCGAGCCGGTGATCGAGGTCGACAGCGTCCCGCTCGAGGGCTGGCCCTTCCCGGTGCCCGGACTGATCACCGACCTCGTCCTCTCCATGGACGACCGCTACCTCTACTTCGCCAACTGGCTCCACGGCGACATCCGCCAATACGACGTCTCCGACCCGACCAGCCCCAAGCTGACCGGGCAGCTGTTCCTCGGCGGCGTGCATCGGCACCCCCAGCGACGCCGGCCGCGAGCTCAGCGGCGGCCCCAACATGCTCCAGCTCTCCTACGACGGCCGCCGCCTCTACGTCACCAACTCGCTCTACTCCACCTGGGACAACCAGTTCTACCCCGAACTGCGCTCCTGGCTGCTGAAGATCGATTGCGACCCCAACGGCGGGATGTCCATCGACCCGGACTTCTTCGTCGACTTCCACGACCGCCCCGACGGGCCCGGCGCGGGCGCACGAGATCCGGCTCCAGAACGGCGACTGCACGACGGAGATCTTCCAGTGATCCTCGGGCACCTCGCCGGGATCCCAGTCGAGGAGAGCGTCCTCCAGCTCGCCCCGGCGGGTGCGGCGATGGCGACGGCGGCGGCGATCGCGGGCCGGACGGCCCTCGGCCGCCTCCGCCGCCGGCTGCGGAGACGATGAGGGACGCGTTTCACGCCCGTCGGCGGAGGAAGCCGGCGAGCTCGCCCAACGCCTCGTCGAGGCGGGCGGTGTCGCCCCACGCCCCGAGCAGCTCCAGCTCGCCGGTGGCGCGGTCCAAGCGCGGCTCGGCCCGCCCGACGAGGCGGTCGCCGACGAGGAGCGGCAGCACGTAGTAGCCGTACTCGCGCTGCGCCGGCGGGACGTACATCTCGAGGCGGTACTGGAAGCCGAAGAGGGCCTCGGCGCGGTCGCGGTCGTGCACGAGCCGGTCGAACGGCGACAGCAGGACGACCCGGTCGCCGACCGGCTCCGCGCTCGCGTCCGGGTGCGCGATCCACTCGCCGCGCTCGAGCCGGACGCCGAGCGCGCGGAACCGCTGCTCGGCGAACTGCGCGCTCGGCATCCCGTAACGGCACCGTCTCGGTCTCCGGGTACCAGCGCTCGGCCAGGTCCCACAGCCGCTGCCGCCCGCGGCGCCCGACGACGGCCACCTCACCGAGGACGTGGAGCGTCTGCAGCATCCGGCCGACGTAGCGGTTGCCGTACCAGCGGTGCTCGTCGCGGCCGTGGGTCGAGCGGTCCTCGAGCTCGCGCGAGAGCAGCGGGCCGCGCCGCTCGAGCTCGCGCAGGACGTAGCGGCGGAACGCGGCGTTCTGCTGCAGGAACTCGCGCCGCCAGCGGTCGCGCGCGTGCGTCGTCGCGCGGCGGTTCCGCCGCATCCGCGCCTGCAGGAGCGGCAGCGACTCGATCGGGTAGACGAACGCGTCGAACTCGACCAGCGAGCGCTCCTCCCAGAGCAGCCGGTCGAGCTCGCGCGGGTCGTGGTCGCCGAGGCGGCTCCAGAGCACGAGGTGCTGCGCCGGCGCGACGGTCGCGATCGGGTCGAGCTGGAGGAAGCCGAGCCGGCGCACGGTCTCGAGGACGCCGTGCGCCGACCCGTCGAGGAGCTGCGCGCGCACCGCGATGCGCCGCGCCTCCTCCTGGCTGACGACGTGCACCGGCCGGGAGCCTAGGGCGCCCGGAAGGCGAGCACCTCCACGCCCGCGCGCTCGAGCTCGTCCGGGAGCAGGCCCGCATACGGATGCTCCTCGCCGCTCGCGTCGCCCGGGTTCGCGATCAGGAACCGGGCCTTCCCGCCGGAGCTCTTCAGCGAGTACGACGCGCCGTGGCTCCGCAGCACCGCCTCCGCGGCCGCGGCCGTCGCGGCCGTGACGGTGAGCCGGAGCGGCGAGTCGAGCGCCGGCAGCGCCGTCGCCGCCTTCGTCGCGCTCGACCGCTGCGAGGACGACGCGGCCGCGGCCGCAGCCGGGCTCGGGCCGAGGATCGCGTTCCGGAGCACCTTCTGCATCCCGTCCGTCCACGCGCGGTAGTTCGGGTCGGACGTGAGCAGGACGACGCGTCCCGTGCCGAACGGCTCGTCGATCGCGGCCGCCGTCCCGCCGAGCTCGTCCGCGCCGCGCGCGAAGCCGGAGACGAAGAAGTCGCCGGTGCCCGCGGGCGGGAACGAGAGCACCGCGTGCGCGGGGCTCGACGGACGCATCACGAGGTCGTAGTCGTAGAAGACCCACGCGAACGGCCCGACGCCGGCCGCGAGCGGGCTCCCGGCCGTCGTGCGCACGCGCAGGAGCGCGCCCGCGACGTCCGACTTCGGCGCCGCGAGCTGGGCCGACGTGATCCCGACGCGCGCGGCGACCTCGGCGCCGCCGCGCCAGCCGACGTAGCGGCCGCCGGCCGCGACCCAGTCCGCGAGCGCCCGCCGCCCGCGCTGCCCGAGCGCGTTCGACGCGACCTCGGCGTTGCCGTTCGGGACGAGGAGCACGTCGACGCCGTCGAGCGCGCCGCCCTCGATGCCGCCTGCGGTCACGGACGCGTACGGCAGCGCCCACACCTGCTCGAGCAGGTAGCGCAGCCAGCCCTCGGACTCGCGCGCCGCCGTGCTCGACGAGGGCCGGAACACGGCCACCGACGGCGGGTCGGCCGGCAGCCCCGGCCACGCGGGCTCGGCCAGCGGCGGCACGAGCTCGGCCGCCGGCGAGAGGAGCGCCCCCGAGCGCCCGCCGGCGACGTTGAAGAGCAGCGGGTTGCTCCAGCCGGAGACGTCGTAGAAGTACGGGAACGGGACGTACGTGTCCTCGTTCAGGAGCCCCTGGATCCAGTGCTTCTGCCCCTGCTGCAGCGGCACCCAGTAGGTCCCGGCCGGCAGGACGGCCGGCGCCGCGGTCCGGGCGTACGGCGTGAAGTCCGGCACCGACAGCGGCGCCGTCAGCCGGTAGACCTCGACGTCCATCCGCTGCAGGCGCCGGACGAGCGACTGCACCTCGCGAGCCTTGTCGGGGTCGTCCGCGCGGAGGAAGTAGTGCCGCACGCGGATGTCGGGCACCGGCAGCTGCACGGTGTTGCCCTTGTCGTTGACGACGTTCGGCTGCAGCAGCCCGGCGGCGCCCTGCGCGAGCGCGTCGACCCACGAGGCGTGCCAGTCGAGCAGGATCCGCTCGCGGTTCTGCGCCGCCGCCGAGGTCGCGACCCAGTGGGCGACGTAGTGCTCGTACGTCCGCGTCGCGATCGGGTGGAAGTTCGCCTTCTCGAACGTCATCGCGCCGCTGCCGAAGGCGACCGACGGGACGACGTCGCCGTAGACGAGCGCGAAGAAGTCGAAGACCTTGTCGTTGAAGTACTGGATGTGCTGGCGGTCGAACTCCGCCTGGATCGCCGCGCCGAAGATCTCGTCGGTGAACACGACGGACTCGGGCGTGACCTCGTGGTAGATCGGGTCGGCCGCGGGCGGGAAGAAGTAGTGGTTGCCGCCCTGCTCGTGCGCGTCCACGTGCATGACGCCCGGGTACTGCCGCAGGAGCTCGAGCTTCGCGTCGGTCTCCGGCTGCGTCCGCGCGAACCAGTCGCGGTTCATGTCGAAGAAGTAGGCGTTCTGGCGCGTCTCGGCCTCGCGGCCGTCCGGGTTCTGCGTGGGGATGATCCCGACGAGGAGGTTGTCGAGGATCCGCCCGGCGGCGCAGTCGCGAGCGATCCGCCAGCTCGTAGAGGACGCGGAGCTCGGCGTCGGTGCCGCTCTCCTCGCCGCCGTGGACGTTGCCCATGAGCCAGACGATCGCCGGCGTCTCGGCGGCGAGCCTGGCCGCCTCGCCCGGCGGGGTGTCGGGGTCGCGCAGCTGCGCGGTCGCGTCGCGGATGGCGGCGAGGCCGGCCGGCGTCACGTGCTCCGGCCTGCCGACGAGCGCGTAGCGAAGAGGCCGTCCCTGCCACGACGTGCCGAGGACGCCGCTGACGACCCGCGGGCTCGCGGCGTCGACCGCCTGCACGTATGCGTCGGCCTGGGCGGCCGTCACCTCCTGCGAGCCGAGCGCGAACCCGAGGACGGACTCGGCCGTCGGCGCCTGGCCGGTGAAGACGGGCGGCGTCTGGATCGGGTCGCAGGACGGCGCCGGCGCCGCGCCGGCGGGGGCTACCGACCCGGCGGCCAGGGCCAGCAAGAAAGCGAGGGACAGGGCCAGCACGGGGCGACGCATGACGGACCTCCTCGGGACGCCGGGTTCTCGGAGCAGGCCGACCCTAACGCGGCGCGAGGCTACGGGCAGGCGCTACAGGTCAGCAGCCGTCCGCGCGTGCTCACCGAGAAGCCGGTGCGCCCGCCGTCGGGGCCGTCCTCCTGCCAGAGCAGCCCCACGACGTACGGCTCGTTCGGCTCGCCCGGCACGAAGGCGACGACCACCTCGTCGTCGACCTCCGGCAGCGCGTACGACAGCTGCCCGGCAGCGTCGTAGGCGAAGGACGTCACGCCGCCGTCCGCGCCGGTGATCGCGACCAGGCGCCCGGCCCGGTCGTACGCGAGGCTCGCCGTCCCACCCGTGCCCGACACACGCCGCAGCCTGTGCTGGTCGTCGTACTCGTACTCGACGACGCTGACCGGGTCGTAGTCGTACTCGACGACGTTGCCGCCGGGGCCGACGAGCCGGCCCGCGTCGTCGTAGTCGTAGGTGGTCGTGCGCCCGCCGACGTCTGCCCAGGCGAGCCGGCCGAACGGGTCGTAGGCGAACCGTCCGGCCTCGCCGCCGGGGACGGCGACCGTCGTGATCGGCGTCCCGGTGGCCATCGCGGAGGGCGCCGCCACGAGGACGGCGATCATGACGACGGCGAGTGCGAGCGGACGAGACATCTCGCCCACAGGACGGCCGACAAGGCCGGCCGCTTCCGACGGTTCAGCCGCGCGCGATCGCGAAGAACTCGAGGTACGGGTCGAGGTCGGCGAAGAGGCGCCGGCCGAGCCGGCCGAGCGGACGCGGCGCCCACTCGCTGCGCCGCGCCTCCTCCGCCTCGCGGCTGCCGACCCACACGCGGGCCCGGTCGCCGTAGAGCTGCCCCAGCCGCCGGAGGTGCGCCTCCCAGAGCGGGTTCATCGCGCGGTCTCGCGGGACGGTCATGTGCGGATCCATGTCCTACTCCTTATCGACGGGTTGAGGCCCCGAGTAGAGCGCCAGTCGGTTGCCGGCCACCGCGGTGCCCGGTAAAGGCCCGGTAGTCGACGCGAGGCGCGAGAATGGGAAGCCGTGCCGGCGAAGCGCGTCGCAGGCGATCGGCTCACCGAGGGGTGGGCGCAGCTCGGCGAGGCCCGGTGGGAGAACGCACGTCGACTCGTTCGAGGCGGCGCTCGTGGACGGGGAGACGCCCGGCGCGTTCGAGGGCCTGAGCTGGGCAGCGTGGTGGCTCGACGACGCGGAGACGGTCTTCGCGGCGCGCGAGCGCGCGTATCGCCTCTACCGCGAGCAAGGCGACGCGGCCGACGCCGCCCGGATGGCGACGTGGCTCGCCGCCGACGAGCTCGACTTCCGCGGCGGGGCGGCGGCCGCGAGCGGCTGGCTGCGGCGGGCGCACCGGCTGCTCGACCCGCTCGAGGCCGGTCCCGACCACGGCTGGCTCGCCTTCCACGAGGGCTACGTCTCGCACCGGCAAGGCGACACCGTGCGGGCGCGCGAGCTCGCGGCGTTCGCGGCCGACCTGGGGCGCCGCTTCGACGTCCCCGACCTGGAGATGCTCGGCCTCGCGCTCGAGGGCGCCGCGCTCGTCGCCTGCGCGCAGGTCGAGGAGGGGATGCGGCTGCTGGACGAGGCGACGCTGGCGGCGCTCGAGGACGACGCGACGATCCCGATCTCGAGCGCCTGGGCCTCGTGCTTCCTCGTCAGCGCGTGCACGGCCGTGCTCGACTTCGACCGCGCGTTCGAGTGGTGCGACCGGATCGCGACGTTCGCCGACCGCTACGGGAGCCGCTACATGCTCGCGTTCTGCCGGGCCGAGTACGGCGCCGTCGACCTCTGGCGCGGCCGCTGGAGCGAGGCGGAGCGGATGCTGGAGGCGTCGCTCGAGGACTTCGCCACGTCACGCCCGCCGTGGGTCGGCGCCCCGCTCGTCCTGCTGGCGGAGCTGAAGCGCCGGCGCGGGTCGACCGACGAGGCGCGGGCGCTGCTCGACCGGGCCGGGACCTCCGTCGGCGCCCAACTCTGCCGCGGGCGCCTGGCACTCGACGACGGCGACGCGCAACAGGCCGCGAATCTCGCCGAGCGGCTCCTCCGCCAGCTCCCCGCCGCCCGCACACTCGACCGCCTCCCCGCGCTGGAGCTCCTCGTCCATGCCCGGATCGCGAACGGCGACCTCGGCGAGGCGTCGGTCGCGCTCGCGGCCCTGCGAGACGTCGCGCGGGTCGTCGGCACCGAGCCGCTCCACGCAGTCGCCGACCGGGCCGACGGCATGCTCGCGGCGGCGTGGGGCGAGCACGACCGGGCACGCACCCTGCTCGAGGACGCGGTCGACCGGTTCGACCGTGCCGGCGCCCCGTACGAGGCGGCCCGGGCCCGGATCGAGCTGGCGACAAGCCTCGTCGTGCTGGGCCGGAGCGACGAAGCCGGGCGTCAGGCGACGACCGCCGCGGAGACGTTCGCAGCGCTGGGCGCGGCGACGGACGCGGCCAGGGCTCGACACCTCCTCGCAGGCGGCGACCGGCTCCCCGAGCTCACGAAGCGGGAGCACGAGGTCCTCCGCCTCCTCGCGGACGGGCTCACGAACCGGCAGATCGCCGCGCGGCTGGTCGTGAGCGAGCACACCGTCCACCGGCACGTGAGCAACATCCTCCGCAAGCTCGACCTCCCCTCGCGCACCGCCGCGGCGGCACTCGCCGCGCAGGCCGGGCTGCTCGACTAGCCCGACCGGGCCACGCCGCGCGCTGGAGAGATGGCCGGTCCCGGCGAAGCCGCCGCCGGCACGACCGCGTACGGTCGCCGCATGACCAGGGGAGCGCTGAGCGAGTTCGCGGCGCTCGCCGCGATCGACCGGAGGAGGCGCGACATGACGACGCAGCAGCTCTCCGAGGCGAAGGCGGCCGCCCGCGCCGCGTGGCGTCTCGGCGACTACCACCGCTTCGCAACCGAGCTCGTCTGGGAGGTGGGGCCCGTGCTCGTGGAGGCGTGCGGCATCCGCCCCGGGCAACGCGTCCTCGACGTCGCGGCGGGCACCGGCAACGTGGCCATCCGCGCGGCCGAGGCCGGCGCGTCGGTCGTGGCCTCGGACCTCACGCCGGAGCATTTCGAGGCGGGACGCGCCGAGGCGCGCAGCCGCGGTGTCGAGCTCGACTGGGTCGAGGCGGACGCCGAGGCGCTGCCGTTCGGCGACGGCGAGTTCGACGTCGTCACGTCGTCGTTCGGCGCGATGTTCGCCCCGGATCACCGGGCGGTCGCCGACGAGCTCGTGCGCGTCTGCCGCCCCGGAGGCACGATCGGGCTCGCGAGCTTCACGCCGGACGGCCTCGGCGCCGAGTTCTTCAGCCTCTTCGCCCCGTACCTCCCCGCCCCGCCGCCCGGAGCCCAGCCGCCGGTCCTCTGGGGCAGCGAGGACCACGTACGCGGCCTCTTCGGCGACCGCGTCGACTGGCACACGCTGTCGCGAAGGCACTACATCGAGCGCGCCGCGAGCCCCGAGGCCTACTGCACGTTCTTCAAGGAGACGTTCGGCCCGGTCGTCGCGGTGTACGCGAGCCTCGCCGACGAGCCGGATCGCGCGGCCGAGCTCGACGGGGCGTTCCTCGACTTCGCCACCCGCGCGAACGAGGGCGCCGCCGGAGGGTCCGGCGGCCTACCGCTACGCCTACCTGCTCGCGGTCGGCCCAGACGCGCGCCTGAGTCCCTTTACCGTCGCAGTAAGGCTCCCCTTACATCGAGAGGTGCGGTCTCCTGTAGCCTCGCCGGATCACTGACGGCGACGGAAGGCAGGAGAGGACGTTGGACGCACGGCGGTTCGGTCTGCTCGGGACGGTGCTGACGGCAGGCGCATTGCTCGCACTGGCGGGTTGCGGCGGTGGAGACGAGCCGGTCGAGAGCGCCGGTCCGGCGGAGGCGCGCACGGAAGCGGTCGGTACCGCGTCCGAGCTCGCCGGCGTCAAGCGGTTCCTCGGCGACCACACCGACCGCCTCGCGGCCTTCACCGCGGAGCTCGACCAACTGTCGTCGCAGTACGCCGACCTCGCCCGTCAGGAGGACGGCGACCTCGCCGCGCTGTGGGCGGCCCGCGCGGACGAGGTGCGCCCGCTGCTCGCGCAGATGAAGACGGCCTGGGTCGAGGGGAACCCGGCCTACGAGCGTGCCGAGGGCATCGTCGCCGGGACGCCGTCCCTCGCCGAGTACGACGTGATCATCGACGCCGGCTCGAGCGCCGCCGAGGATCCCGAGAGCGCCGTCCCCTTCGACCTGACGCTGGCGGACGGCACCGTCCTGAAGCAGCCCGGGAACCTCTTCAACCTCACGGAGGGCGCGCTCTGGGGCACGCTCCCGGAAGCGCTCGACCGCCCCGGCACGCCGGTCGACGTCGACGGCGACGGCGCGGTGGAGTTCGGCGAGGTCCTTCCGGACCCGCAGCTCCTCCAGGCCGCAGCCGGCACGTTCGTGAAGTACGCGGCCGACCTCGACGCAGCCGGCGAGGCCTGGCAGCCGAGCGCGTCGGACGCCTTCACGGCCGTCGTCGTGATGGTGCCGACGATGAGCGAGTACTTCGGCCAGTGGAAGGACTCGCGCTTCGTCGCGGGCGGCGCAGCGACGAGCGAGGCGTTCAACGTCGTCTCGCGCCTCTCGGACATCCGCGACATCCTCACCGGGCTCGAGGTCGTCTACGGCGGGATCGAGCCTGCCGTCGCGACGGCCGACGCGCAGCGCGCGGCGCAGACCGGGACCGAGCTGTCGAACCTCCGCGCATTCATCGCCGATCTCCACGACCGGGAGCAGGCAGGCAAGCGGTTCACGCCGGAGCAGGCCGACACGCTCGGGACCGAGGCGCAGGAGCGTGCCACCGCGATCGCCGGCCAGGTCTCCCAGGCAGCGGCCCAGCTCGGTGTCGAGATCGAGCAGTAGCCGAAGCTGCATCGCGGCCCTCGCGGCCGCGCTCGCCGTTGCCGTCGGCGCGGCCGTGCAGGCACCGCCCGCGCACGCCGCCGCGCAGGAGCCGCCGTGGCAGGCGGCCGCGGAGCTGCGGGCGCATCTCGCGGAGGCCGAGCGGGCGCTCGTTCTCGGCGAGGGGCCTGCGGCGGGCGAGGCGGTGCGCCGCGCCGCGCCGGCCGTGAGGCGGCTGTCGGCGCTCCTGCCGAACCAGGGCCTCGACGAGGCCTTCCGCGAGGTCGAGGCGGCCGTCGACGGGCGCGACGCCGTGAGGCTCGCGGCGGCGAGGGCGACCCTGCAGACGACCGTGCTGCGCGGCGCCTACCACGCGCTGCTCGCCTCGCTCCGGCGCGGCGACGCCGCTGACGCGGGGTCATGGCTGCTCGTGCGCGAGTACCGCCCGCCGACGAGGTTCTCCCGGCCCGGCGCCGACGCCACCCTGGCGGTGGCGAGCTCGCCGACGGGCAGGCGACGAAGGCGGAGGCGCTGGCGGCCGTGCGCGCGGACTACCTCGACACGTACCAGGCGCGGCTGCGAACGGCGCTCGACGGCGTCGGCGCGGCCGCGGAGCGCGGCTTCGCGTCCAGGCTCGCCGCCGAGAGCGCACTCGCCCGCGGCTACTTCGCCGTCCTCCGGGACTCCTACGCCCGGCAGCGCGGCGACGCCGCCGCCGGACGCGCAGCGGCGGCCTTCGACGCGCTCCACGACGCGGCGCTCGCGCGGGACGAGGGCGGCGTCGAGCGTGCCGCCGCACAGGTCGACGAGGCGCTGGCCGCCTTTCGCGCGGCACCCCTCGCGCCGGCGGAGGAGATCCGCCGCGCCGGACAGTTCCTCCGCTTCCTCGCGCTCGTCCCGGTCGAGTACGGCCGCGGCGTCGCCGACGGGCGCGTGACGCTCGCGTTCGAGATCCAGGAGGCGGTGACGTTCCGCGACGGCGCGGCGCAGGCCCTCGCAGACCTCGACAGCCGGCTGGTCGAGCGCGACCCGGCCGCCGCCGCCCGCATCGACGAGCTCGTGACCGCGCTCGGGGCCGACATGGCCGCGGCATCGCAGGGCGTCCGGGTCGCCGACGAGGACACGGTCCGCGAGCGGGCCCAGGAGGCGCTCGACCTCGCGGAGTCGACCTTCCCCACCGAGTGGAAGGAAGGCCAGGCCGCCGCCGACTTCGACGTCATCCGCGCCTCGCTCGACCGCGTCGTCGCGGCAGCCCGCGCAGGCGAGTACGGGAAGGCCGAGCAGGCGCGGCTCGAGGCGTACGCGTTCTTCGAGTTCGGCCCCGAGCAGCGCCTGCGGGGCCTCGCGCCGGATCTGTTCGCGCGCACGGAAGGGCTGTTCTGGTACGGCGCCGACAGCCATCCGGGGCTCGCGCAGCTGATCCGCCGGAAGTCGGCGGCGGCCGAGGTCGACGCGACGCGGAAGGCGCTCGACGAGGCACTTGCCGCCTCGGAGGCGGCGGTCGGCTCGGGCCCGACCTCCGCCACGGCATCGTCGTCAACACCGCGATCATCGTCTTCCGGGAGGGGCTCGAGGCCGTGCTCATCCTCGCCGCGTTGACCGCGGGCCTGATCGGAGCCAAGCGCCGCCTCCGCCGTCCCCTGCTGCTCGGAGCGGCCGCCGCGCTCGTCGCCTCGATCGTCACGTTCGTGGTCGCGAAGACGGTGCTCTCCTCGCTCGTCCGCTACGGGGAGCGCGTGGAGGCGGTCGTCTCGATCGTGGCCGTGGGCGTGCTCCTGCTCATCCTCAACTGGTTCTTCCACCGCGTGTACTGGAACGACCACCTCGCCGGGCTGCACGGGCGCAAGAAGCACGTGCTCCGCGGTGCGGGCCTGTCGGCCGCGGCGGCGCAGTTCGTGGGCCTCGCGCTGCTCGGATTCACCGCGGTCTACCGCGAGGGCTTCGAGACCGTCCTCTTCCTCCAGGCGTTCGCGCTCGAGGCGGGCGTGCTCAACGTCGCGGAGGGCGTGGCCGTCGGGAGCATCGCCGTCGCGGCCGTGGGCGTGCTCACGATCGCGCTCCAGCGCAAGCTGCCGCACCGGCGCATGCTCGAGCTGACCGGGCTGATGATCCTCGGCGTGCTCGTGATCATGGCCGGCAAGACCGTCCAGGTCAGCCAGGTGGTCGGCTGGCTGCCGGTGCACCCGATCGGCGAGCTCCGGCTGCCGTACTGGGCCGGCCTCTGGTTCGGCGTCTTCCCGACGTGGGAGGGCGTCGCGGCCCAGCTCGGTGCCGCGGTGTTCGTCCTCGGGAGCTACGCGGCCGCCGAGTGGCTGCGCGGCCGGAACCGCCGCGCGAAGCTCGAGCGGCTCGACGCGGCGCCGACGACGCGATCGCCGGAGCCGGTCGCGGTCACCGAGCTCGAGTCGGCCCCGCGCGTGCGGGAGCCCGTCGCAAGCAGACGCTAGGCCGGAGCGCCGTGCATGGCCGGGCCGGCGATCGGGAAAGCCGACGGTCGATGGCCTCCTACGCCGTCAACGACCGTGCCGTCGCCCACGCGCGACAGCTGATCCGCGGCCGCCAGTACGTCCTCAACAGCGACTGGGGCGACGCCCAGCCGAAGGCCGCGGACGAGAACGCGTTCCTCGAGTCGCACTCCTGGCCCGAGTACGCGGAGTGGCACCTCGGCCTCACCGAGGGAGCCGAGGACGAGACGAAGGCCCGCCACGCCTTCGTCTACGGCGACTTCCGGCGCGTCCACCGCACGGCGCTCATCGCCTGCGTCTACCGGGCCTCCGAGTGGCGGCACAAGGAGGTCGAGCTGGCCGCCCACGACCTGCTCCAGCTGCTCGACCGGACGAGCGGCTGACCCGCGTCGGCTACTTCGGCGGCAGCGAGCGCGCGTAGGCGACGCCGCGCTCGACCCAGCGCGCGAGCTCGTCGTCGGCCGCGACGTCGGCCGAGTCCACGCGGAGCCAGCCGGCCATCGTCCGGCCGCGCATCTCCATCGGGTACGCCGCCGTCGACCCGACGAGCGCGTCCGACTCGGCGGGGTCGACGCGGACGAGCAGGCCGCCCTGGCCGCTCGCGCCGACGGCCATGTTCCCGGCGACGATGAAGCCGAGGCCGCCGAACATCTTCTTCTCCTCGACCGCGGGCACGTCGGCGACGAGCGTGCGCACGCGTTCGGCGAGCTCCTCGTCGTAGGCCATCGCCGCGAATGCTAGGCGGCGGGCGCGGCCTTGGCGGCGGCCACGCGCGCGCGCCGCTCCTTCGTCAGCTCCTGCACGAAGATCTGGATCGTCGCGGCGATCGGGACCGCGGTCAGCGCGCCGAGCACGCCGAGCAGGGCGCCGAACAGCGTGACCGAGACGATGATGAAGAAGGCCGAGAGGTTGACGGCCTTGCCCTGCACCTTCGGCGTGATGATGTTGTTCTCCAGCTGCTGGTAGACCAGGATCACGACGAGCATGATGATCGCGGCGGTGATGCCCTCCTCGGCCCACAGGGTCGGAACGAGGATGAAGCCGGCGATCGTGGCGCCGATGTTCGGGATGAGGTCGAGCAGGCCCGCGATGACGCCGAGCGCAACCGCGTAGCTCGATCCGAGCAGGAACGCCGTGAGGCCCTGCGTCGTGCCCGCGATCGTGGCGATGACGACGATGCCGATGGCCCAGCGGGAGATCGACTCGGTCACGCGCTCCCAGACGGCGAGCCACCGCTCCTCGTCGTCGGGCATGAGCACGCTCGCGAGCGAACGCTTGAGGTTGCCGACGTCCGTCAGCAGGAAGAGGCAGATGAAGAGGATCGTGAAGGCAGCAAGGAAGACGCCGAAGAACGTGCCCGCGATCCCGAGCAGCTCCGAGATCGCGTCCGGGATCGCCTTGGCGATCGTCTCAGCGCCGTTCTGGACGTTGCCGGCGGCGCCGGTGTCACCGAGCGAGGAGAGCCCGCCGGCCTCGCGCAGGTCCTCGACGACGGACGGCAGCTGCTGGAGGAAGTCGCGGACGCTGCCGACGAGCGGCGCGAGCAACAGCAGCGCGAGCACGAACACGGCGATGGCCGTGCCGAGCACGGTCACGGTCGCCGCGAGCCCGCGCGAGAGCGGCGTGTGCGCCATGACGAAGCGCACCGGGTACTCGAAGACGAGCCCCAGGAAGATGCCGACGAAGACGATGAGGAAGGTGTCGCCGATGGCCCGGAACGCGATCCCCACGCCGACCGCGGCCGCAACGAGCAGCACCATGCGCATGGGGATGAGGATCTCCGTGCGCAGCTTCTCGCCCGAGCTCACGCCGGAACTCTAGGGAGCGCGTCCGACGGCATCCTCCGCCCGGAGGCGTTTGCTCAGGTGCGCCGCGCTTCGAGGTACTTCCGCAACCCGAGGAACGGGAGGACGAAGACCGCGAGGAGCGAGACCAGCCAGACGATCACCGTGGCCGCGATCCACGTCGTCACGCCGGAGACGGAGAACCCGTCGGACAGGAGATCCGTGACCAGCAGGGACGCGAACGTCGCGATCAGGGCGACCCCGCCGAGCGCGGACGGGCCGAGCAGGCGGAGCTGGACGGCGAGGAACGGCTGCAGCAGTGCCATGACGACCGTGAAGAGGATCACGGCGACGACGAAGGAGCCCGCGTCGACCTCCATGTCGTCGAGCACGGCGGCCGCGACGATCAACCCGACCGCGTTCCCCGCGAGCGCGACCAGCGTGCGGACGATCAGGCGGATCACCGGCGCGACCCTACCCGTGGCCGCCGGCGCTCAGCGCGCCGGCGGGATGTTGTGGTTGAGGCGGAACAGGTTGTCCGGGTCGTACCGCCGCTTCACCTCGGCGAGGCGGTCCCACGTCGCGTCCGGGTACGCCGCGCGTACCCCCTCCTCGCCCTCGTCCATGAGGAAGTTGACGTAGGCGCCCTCGTCGCCCTGCCGGAGCGCGGCGGCGAAGGCGGTCACCCAGGCCTCGTGCGTCGGCTCCTCTTCGGGCGTCGCGTAGACGGCGGCGACGTTGACCATGATCCGGCTCGCCCGGTGGGCGAACGCGGTCGCGTCGGCCGGCACCCGTGCCATCGCGCCGCCGAGCACGCGGAGCTGCGCCACCGGCATCTGGGCGGTCGAGGCGCCGAGCTCGGCGAGGATCCGCTCCGCCACGCCGCGGTCGATCTCGTCGACGAACAGCGTGCGCGCCACGGCGAGCGGCCGGTAGTCCGGGTCGTCGGGCGGGTAGACGTCGGGGTACGCCATCGGCGCGAGCAGGTCGGCGATCGGGGTCGCGAGCTCGCGGAACGGCGCCAGGGCCCGCTCGCCCTCCTCGTGCGGCCCGACGTGGACGAGCATCCCCAGGATCACGAGTCGAGCCGTGGTGCTCCTCCGGGACGAACGGCATGGGCGGCGCGGGCATGACGTTCGCGATCGTCGAGAGCTCCTCCGGGCGCCGCGTCGGCCGCCGCGATGAAGCCCGCGATCGTCTCGGGCGTCGCCGGCAGGACGAGCAGCCCGCCCGTGACGGAGTCGACCGCGTGGAGCCGGTACCGGAACCGCGTGACGACGCCGAAGTTGCCGCCGCCGCCGCGGATCGCCCAGAACAGGTCCGGGTGCGTGTCGGCGTCGGCGCGCACGAGCTCGCCGTCCGCGGTCACGACGTCGGCCGCGAGCAGGTCGTCGATCGTGAGCCCGTGCTTGCGCACGAGGTAGCCGACGCCGCCGCCGAGGGTGAGGCCGCCGATGCCGACGGAGCCGGTGTCGCCGAAGCCGACGCCGAGCCCGTGCTCCGCGGCCGCGACGGTGACCTCGCCGGCCGTCGCGCCCGCCTCGGCCCAGGCCGTCCGTCGAATCGACGTCGATCTCGACCGCCTTCAGCAGCGAGAGGTCGAGGACGATCCCGCCCTCGCTGACGCCGTGGCCGGCGCCGCTGTGGCCGCCGCTGCGGACGGCCAGCTCCAGGCCGTGCTCGCGGGCCAGCCGGACGACGGACGCGACCTCCGCGGCGTCGGCCGGCCGGATGATCACCGCCGGCCGGCGGTCGACGAGCGGCAGGAAGACCGCGCGGGCCGCGTCGTAGTCCTCGTCGCCGGGCGCGATCACCTGCCCGGCGAAGTCGGCGCGCAGGCGCTCGATCGGAAGCTCGGCATGCTGGGTCATCACACGTCTCCTCGTTCGAGAGTTCAGCGGGAGAGACCGGCCGTCGGGCGAAACTCAGCGGTCGGCCGACGCCGAAGCGGTCGACGAGGACGCCGTGGCGCAGGCCGCGGTCGCTCACGGTGAGCGACTCGCACCCGAGCTCGTCGAGCACGGTCCGGACGATGCACGCGCCGGCGAGGATCACTTCCGCACGCCCCGGCTGGAGGCCGACGATCCCGCGGCGCTCCTCGGCGCTCCGCGTGCGGTAGAGCTCGAGCTGCCGATCGACCTCGGCCCGGTCGAGCACCGTCCCTGGACGACGTCCGGGTCGTAGGCCGCGAGCCCGAGCTCCACGGCGGCGAGGTTCGTCACGGCGCCGCCCAGGCCGACGAGCGCGGCGGGGCGGGGCCTGCCGTCCAGGACGGCGAGGTCGGCGGCGATCGCGTCCAGCGCGGCGCGGAGCGTCTCCTCCGAGACGACGCCGTCGAGCCCGAAGCGCTCGGTGAAGCGCACGGCGCCGACCTCGACGCTGACGTGGTCGTCGACCTGCGTGCCGTGGCCGAACGTGAACTGCGAGCTGCCCCCGCCGGTGTCGAAGACGACGAGCTCGCCCGGCGGAAGCTCGAGCGCCGACACGGCCGCGAGATACGCGAGCCGCGACTCGTCCTCGCCGGAGATCACCTCGATTCGCACGCCGCACCGCTCCTCCACGGCGGCGACGAACGCCGCGCTGTCGGACGCCCGCCGCAGCCCCGCGGTGCCGACGGCCGCGATCCCCTCGGCGCCCGCCCGCCGCGCCTCCTCGACCATCGCCGTGATCGCCTCGAGCGTGCGCGCCGTTGCGGCCTCGTCGAGCGTGCCCGTCTCGTGGATGCCCTCGCCGAGCCGCGTCACCTCCGCGCGGTCGACGACGTCCGCCAGGAGCCGTCGCCCCGTCGCTCCGCGAGGTGGAACTTGACCGAGTTCGTGCCCACGTCGACGACCGCATAGCGCGGAGCGCCGAAGCCCACGAGCTCCTTCAGCGCCCGGGGACGCTCGTGTTCGGCGCGGCGTCGAGCCCGAGCTCCCGCACGGCCGCGAGCAGGCGCTCCGGATCCTCCGACTCGACCGCGACCGTGCGCACGTCGCCCCCGGCAGCGCCCAGGTCGCTCACCTCCGCCATGCACCCGCCGACGGTGAAGCGCCGGCGCCGCTTGTGCACCTCGACCGCGCGCAGGTCGTCGCGCGGGCGCACGAGCCGGTCGAGGAGCTCGTCGAGCGTGCCGACAGGCTCGGGGGTCACGCCCGAGACCCGCAGCGCGCCGAGCATCGTGCCGACGTCGGCCGCCGAGAGCGGGAACGCGGCCTTGAGCACCGGGCGCCACTGCTGGAGCCCCTCGTCGCTGACGCGCTCGAGGTGCTTCACGTCCAGGAGGCCGTCGCGGACCTTGACGGAGTCCTCGGCGTTCGCCGAGAGCACGTACAGCTCGTCGCTCTCGCGGGGGCTCTCGGACGCGAGGTCGGCGAGACGCCGCGCGGCGGCCTCGGCGGGCTCACCGGCGACGCGCCACTCCCAGCGGGGGACGATCTCGGGCATCGCTCGGCGAAGCTTCTATCAGCGACGGCGGGCTGCGCCGACGTAGACCCCGCCGCAGACGATCGCGCCGCCGAGGACCGTCGTCGCCGTGATCGCCTCGTCCAGGAGCAGCGCGCCCATCGCGACCGCGACGACGGGCATGAGGACGAACAGGTACGACGTCGCGGATGCCGTCCAGCGCTGCACCACGAACAGCACGAGCAGGAACAGCCCGACGGTGGCCGCGACGAGGTAGGCGAGCGCGAGCTGCGTCTCCCCTTCGTGCGGCAGCGCGAGGCGGTCCCCGCCCGCCCACGACACGAGCAGGAGCACGGCCGCGCCGACGCTCATGCCGACGAAGTTCATCGCGACCGGGTGCTGCGGGCCGGCGAGCTTCGAGACCACGACCGACTCGGACGCGCACAGCGCGGCGAGCCCGAGGAGCGCGAACGAGCCCCAGCCGAACCCGTCCCCGCCGGGCTCGGCGAAGATCACGGCCGAGCCGGCGAGCGCGACGACGGCGCCGGCGAGCGCCCGCCCGCTCAGCCGCTCCATCCCGTGCGCGACCGCGAGGAGCAGCGTCAGCAGCGGCCCGACCGCCAGCACGACGGCGCCGACGCCCGCCGGGACGTCGCGCAGCGCCCAGTACAGGCACCCGTACGCGGCCCCGACCGAGAGGAGGCCGTACAGCGAGACGAGCGCGAGGTCGCGGCCGCGCGGCAGCGACAGGCGCAGGCCGGCGAACAGGAGCCCGAAGACGACGGCTGCGAGCGCGAAGCGGAGGCCGGCGCCCCAGAGCGGGTCGAGCTCGCGGTTGCTGAACCGGATCGCGACGAAGTTCGAGCCGCCGATCGCGACCGCGCCGGCGAACGCGGCGAGCGCGAGGCGGTCGGGCGCGGCCTCGGCGGGAGCGGCGAGGGCCTCGGCGGCGGGCGTGGACATCGGACGAGTATGCGCCGCGGGGCCGCGCGCGGCATCGGGCGAACGCCCCATCCGGCCTCAGTCGAGGAGGTGGTGCTCCATCGCGAACACGGCGGCGGCCGCGCGCGACGAGACGCCGAGCTTGCGATACAGGTTCTCGACGTGGCGGCCGACGGTCTTCGGCGAGACGACCAGGAGCTCGGCCACCTGGCGGTTCGTCCTGCCACGAGCGACGAGCCGGAGCACCTCCACCTCGCGGTCGGTGAGCCCGGCCGGCCATGCCCGAGGCCGGGTGCGGCGCGGCGGCCCGCGGCGGCGAGCACGCAGGCGACCGCGTCCGCGTCGAGGCCCGGCTCGGCCTCGAGCACGCCCGCGGCCTCGTCGTCCCCGAGGGCGGCGCGGTGCGGCCGGTCGGCCGTGAGCGCGGCGAAGACGTCCGCGGCGGCGAGGATCCGGTCGGCGCGCGACAGCGAGTCGGCGCCGAGCGAGCGGTGGTACCCGGAGCCGTCGAGCCGCTCGTGGTGCGACGCGGCCGGGGCGAGCAGTCCCGCGAGCGGCCCGCAGCGGACGAGGATCCGCTCCGTGTAGTAGGCGTGCAGCCGCATCCGCTCGTGCTCCGGCGTCGTGAGCGGGCCGGGCTTGTCCCAGATCCCGTTCTCCACCGCGACGCGGCCCACATCGTGGAGGAGCCCGGCGCGCCGCAGCTCGTCGCACGCCTCGTCGCCGAGCCCGGCCTCGCGGCCCGCCGCCGCCGGCGAGCTCGGCCACGCGGCGTGAATGCCCGCGGAGCCACGGCGACTTGAGGTCCGCGAAGTCCGCGAACGCGGTGAGGACGGCGTCGAGGCGCTCGGGCTCGATCGTCGCCACCGGCTCGGGCTCGCAGGCGAGCGCGGCCTCCCACTCGTCCGCGCCCTCGAAGCCGTCGCCGATCCGCGCGACGGCGTCGACGACCGCCGGGTCGTAGGCGCGCCCGCGCCGCTCCCGGAGCCAGGTGCGCGGGTCCTGCCCCAGCCCCCGCGCGAGGTCGACGTCCCGCGCGACCGCCGCGATCCGGACGGGGAGCGGGACCGCGTCGCCCGCGAGCCCTGCCGGGGATCCCTTGCCGTCCCAGCGCTCGTACGCGTGCCCGAGCGCGTGGACGACGGCCGGCTCCAGGCCGGCGCGCGCCGCGAGCATCGCGGCGACTTCGCAGTGAACGGCCAGCGGGTCGCCCCGCAGGTCGGCGAGCCCGCGCGCCACGAGCCGGACGCCGGCGAAGCGGAGGCTCGCCCGCCCCGACGCTCCGCACGAACCGCCCCACCACCTCGCGGCCCGAGCCCATGATCGCGGGCGCCATCGCGGCGTTGAAGGCGCGGTCGTCGCCCCCGGCCGCCGCGGCGGTCTCGCTCGCGTCCGCGGTGCAGCCGAGGAAGCGCAGGAGCGAGAACCGGTGCACGGCGCCGATCTCGTCCGCGCCGCAGCCGAGCTCCTCGCGCGAGCGCGACGGCGAGCACGCACGTCCGCAGCGCGTGCCCCAGGGGCTGGCCCGTGCCCAGGTCGGTGGCGAGCGAGACCGACGCGAGCAGCTCGGCGAGCCGGAACGGGCCGACCGGCGCCGATCGTGGCGAAGTGGTGTCCATCGCGCCGCGATCAGGATAGGGGGGTTTCCCACACTGTCTGGACCGACCCGAGTCGCGATACTCCGCGCCGTCGACCGATGAGTTCGAGGGATGACGCCCGTCTCAGGGACGGAGCGACCGACGAAGGGGGACGACTGCATGGCTGACCAGACCGGACCGACGGACAGGCAACCGCCGAACACGGCCGAGCGCCGCGCCGCGCACGAGCGCCTGTCCACGGGAGGGCTCGCCCGGTGGATGCGCGCGTGCGCGACGCACCCGTGGCGCGTCGTCCTCGCCTGGGTCGGGATCATCGCGGTCCTGATCGGGCTCGTCGCGACCGTCGGCGGCGGCCTCAAGGACGAGTTCTCGATCCCGGGCTCCGACACCCAGAAGGCGACCGACCTGATCGAGTCGGAGTTCGCGGCCGAGCAGGGCGGCGTCCTCAACCTCGTCTTCGCCGCGCCCGAGGGGCAGCGGCTCGACACGCCCGAGCGCAAGGAGGCGATCGAGGGCGCCATCGCCGAGCTGAAGACGCAGCAGTTCAAGCCGACCGAGGACACCGCGGGCATCGAGAGCGTCGGCGACCCCTTCAGCGACCAGACGTTCTCGGACGACGGCCGGATCGCCTACGCCGAGGCGCAGTTCGACCGCGTCATCTACGACACGGACCGCGAGGCCGTCGTCGCCGTGGAGGACGCGGTGCGCGAGGCGGTCGAGCCCGCCGGCGTCACCGCCGAGTTCAACGGCGACGCCGAGTTCCCGCCGATCGAGCAGGGCACGCAGGAGCTGCTCGGCCTGCTGATGGCGCTGATCGTGCTGATCATCGTCTTCCGCACGTTCGTGGCGACGATGATCCCGATCGCGCTGGCGCTCACGGCGCTCGCGACGGCGTTCCTGCTGCTCTTCATCCTCGCCGGCCTGACCGACATCAACACGATCACGCCGCTGCTCGTGTCGATGATCGGCCTCGGCGTCGGCATCGACTACTCGCTCTTCATCGTCACCCGCTTCCGGCAGCTGCTCCACGAGGGCCTGTCGCCGGCCGACGCCGCCGCCGAGGCCGGCGCCTCCGCGGGCAGGGCGACGATCTTCGCCGGGACCACGGTCGCGATCTCGGTCACGGGCCTCGCCTTCTTCGGCCTCGACTTCGTGACGAAGCTCGGGATCGGCTCGGCACTCGGCGTCCTCACCACGGTGCTGATCGCGAACTCGCTGCTGATCGCCGTGCTCGCGAAGCTCGGCCACAAGATCGACCGGCTGAAGATCCCGTTCCTCCGACCGATCGACGACCGCGAGGAGGCCCGCGAGAAGACGCCGATCGCGCGCTGGGGCCGCTTCGTGACGCGGAACGCGAGGCCGGTGTTCGTCGTCCTGCTCGTCGTCGGCGTTCTGCTCGCGTCGACGTCGGCGCTCGTCCGGCTCGGCGCGTCCGACCAGGGGACGGCGCCCGAGGTGCAGACGGCCCGGCGCGCGTATGACCTCCTCGCCGAGGGCTTCGGGGCCGGCTTCAACGGCCCGATCCCGATCGTCGTCGACGTCAACGGCGACGAGCAGGCACCCCAGCGGATCTACGACAGCGTGCGCAGCCTCCCGGGCGTCGCCTCGGCGGGCGAGCCGCAGTTCAACGACGAGGAGACGGTTGCGATCGTGTTCGTGACGCCGACCTCGGCGCCACAGGACGAGGAGACGTCCGACCTCGTCCACAACCTGCGGGACGACGTGATCCCGGCGGCCGTCGGGGACGGCGACGCGGTCGCGTACGTCTCCGGCCTCAACGCGGCGTTCGCCGACATCGCCGACCGGATCTACGAGCGCCTGCCGCTCTTCCTCCTCTACGTCATCGGCGTCACGTTCATCGTCCTCGCGATGGCGTTCCGCTCGATCGTGATCTCGCTGACCGCGGCGGTCACGACGCTCCTGTCCGCCTTCATCGGCTTCGGCGTGCTGACGCTCGTCATCCAGGAGGGCTACCTGCTCGAGCTGACCGGGCTCGACCGGACGGGGCCGATCGAGACGTTCGTGCCCCCGATCGCCTTCGCGATCCTCTTCGGGCTCTCGATGGACTACATGGTCTTCCTCATGAGCCGCATCCGCGAGGAGCACGTGCACGGCCTCTCGACGCGGGAGGCGGTCGAGCACGGGATCGCGGCGATCGGCCGGGTCGTCGTGGCCGCGGCCGTGATCATGGGCACCGTCTTCGCGGCGTTCATCCTCACGAGCGACCGCATCTCGAAGGAGTTCGGGCTCCTGCTCGCGGTCGCGATCCTGACCGACGCCCTCGTCGTGCGCATGACGCTCGTCCCCGCGTTCCTCACGCTCATGGGCGAGAAGTCCTGGTACATCCCGCGCTGGCTCGACCGGATCCTGCCGAACATCACCATCGAGTCGCCCCACGAGGGCCAGGCGGCGGAGCCGGCGCCGGCGGACCTCACGCCGGAGGCCGCGCGCCGGTAAGCCTCACGTGTGCCCCCTGCGCCTGCAGGGGGCACACGCTCACTCGAACGAGTGCTCTGCGGGCCGGGGGGTTGCCTTCGGTCACCGACCGGCCTAGGTTCGAGGCAGCGGAGTCGTCCGTCCGCTTCCGCCCCCCGCCGCAAGGAGCGTCGATGTCTCGTCTCCGCACCCTCGCCGTCCTCGCGACCCTCGCGGGCGCGTCCCTCGTCGGCGCCGCCTCCGCGTCCGCCGCCGGCACCATCGTCTTCGACGGATCGCCGGGCACCGGCGCCCCGCCCGCGACGCTCGGGCCGTACTCGATGATCCCGCTCCCGCCCGACGCGCGGCCCCTCGGCGACCTCGTCACCGACGTCGCGTCGCCGTCCGGCCCGGTCGGCTTCTCTCCCGCGCTCGAGCACCTGCGGGTCGCCCAGGGCTGGGCGACCTGGAGCCACGGCTACGCCGGCGACGTCTACATGACCGACCCGGCGCTCAGTGCCACCCTCACCCTGCCGCCGGGCACGTCGGCCTTCTACCTCTACGCCGAGCCGAACCCGTTCGCGATCTTCACGATCCGGGCGACCGCGGACGACGGCACGACGTCGGGCCCGATCGCCGTCGACGGCTTCGCCGGCGCGCAGTACTACGGGTTCTACGGGACCGGCGGGAAGCACCTCGAGACGATCACCGTCAGCTCCGACATCGACTTCGCGATCGGCGAGTTCGGGATCAACGGCTCTGCGCGGAACTACGTCGGCCTCGGCGACTCCTACTCGTCGGGCGAGGGCGTGCCGCCGTTCTCCGCCGGCACGGACGGCCCCGGCAACCACTGCCACCGCTCGCCGCAGGCCTACGCCTACGTCCTCGCGGCGCGCTACGGCATGGCGCCGCAGTTCTACGCCTGCAGCGGCGCGGTCACGTCGAACCTCACGACGACGTTCCAGGACGACCAGCCGCCGCAGCTCACCCGCGAGGGCGTCGATTCCGAGGCGGACCTCGTGACGCTGACGATCGGCGGCAACGACGCCGGCTTCTCCGACACGCTCAAGGCCTGCATCGGCCAGAAGCTGAAGGCCGACGCGTTCAACGCCGCGCTCCCCGCCCCCGGCCACTGGATCGGGCTCGACATGGAGCCGAGCTGCGCGAAGTCCGACTCGTTCACCGCCGCGGTCGAGCAGCGGATCGACAACGTCTTCCTGCCGGTCCGCGACACCTATTCGCAGATCAAGTCGGCTACCGGCCCGGACACGTCCGTCATGGCCGCGAACTACCCGCACCTCTTCCCTGACGACCACGACGACCAGGACTGCCTCGCACTCGAGTTCATCCTCACGAACGACACGCAGGACTGGATGAACGAGGCCGGCGACCGCCTCGCCGGGACGCTCCTGGCGGCCGCGATCTCGGCCGGCGTCACCTTCGTCGACGTCCGCGGCTTCTTCGCCGGGCACGAGATCTGCGGCGAGGACGGCGGCTGGATCAACGGCCTGAGCACGGCGTCCGGCAACGGCGGTGCCTGCACCTGGGAGGTCCTCGGGCGCTGCATCATCCCCGGGCTCCCGGTGGTCGGCTCGTTCCACCCGAACGCCTCCGGGCCACGCGAGCGGCTACGCCGCCGCCTTCGCCGCGTCCATCGACTCCGGCCGTCGACCCGAACGACGCCGGCTTCCCGCGCAACCCGTTCGCGCTGCGGCGGACGGTGGCGATCCCGGCCGTCGGCGTCGGCACGCTGACCGCCCTGCCGCTCACGCCGGGGCCCGAGGACTGCTCCGGCACCTTCCGGGCCGGCCAGGAGGTCGCGGTGTCCGGCGGCGGGTTCGTGCCCGGCACGCCCGTCCAGCTGTACGCGAGCTCGATGGGCTTCGGAACGACGCCGGAGCTCCTCCTCGCGACCCTGACGGCGGACGCGAACGGCGACGTCTCGACCGTCGTCCGCATCCCGCTCGCCGCCACCGGGTTCCGGCCCGAGGGCGCGACCGCCGGGATCGTCTTCCTCGACGCGCTCGGCCTCGGCACGGCGGTCGACCACCTCGACGACGTCGCCATGGTCGGGCTCTCCGCGCCGGGCGGCAGCTGCGGCACCGTCGAGGAGCTGCCGTTCGCGGGCTTCCTGCCTCCGGTGCGGAACCTCCCGGCCCTCAGCCCCGCGAACCCCGGGCGTTCCGTGCCGGTGAAGTTCACGGTGCCGGGCAGCAACGGCACGATCGAGAGCGTGCTCGCGCCGGGCTACCCGCAGTCGGCGCCCGTCTCGTGCTCGGCCACGACGCTGCCGGACACGGGCGAGCCGACGACGCGCGAGGGCGCGCTCGCGCTGCCGCCGAGCGACGTCTACGAGTACGTCTGGAAGACCGACCGCGACTGGCGCGGCTGCCGCGCGCTGCTCGTGAAGCTCGTCGACGGCAGCCTCCACAAGGCGGTGCTCCAGTTCGGCGCATGACGCGCACCGCGCACCGACGCCGCAGCGTCTCCGCCGTCCTCGCGGCGGGGGCGCTGCTCGCGCCCGGTGCGGGGTGCGGCGGGGACGACACCCCGGCGGGCGGCGATCCGGACGGGAGGCGGCTCGGGGCGCTCGCGGGCGACGGCGTCTTCGCGGCACTCCCCGAGGGCGCGACCGAAGTCGTGACCGAGCGCCGCGAGGCACGCTACCGCGAGCCGGGCTTCGGCGGCGGCGGCTGGGACGGGCCTGCGTTCGTCGTCACGTTCACGGCGTCGACGACGCCGGAGGAGGTGTACGCGTTCTACGCGCAGCGCGCGGAGGCGGCCGGCTGGACGCCCACGGCCGAGGGACGGCTCGGCCTCGCCGACCGCTGGGCGAAGACGTTCCCGAACGGAGCGCCGGCGACGCTGTCGCTCGCGCTGCTGGACGACGCGTCGCCGGCGCGGTACCGGCTCTCGGGCGGGATCGCACCCGCGCCGGGCTGAGCCCTACGCGGGCGCCCCTTCCGCCGCGGCCGCCCGCTCGAGCTCCGCGATCTCGATCTTCCTCATCTGGAGCATCGCGCCCATGACCCGCTGGGCCTTCGCGGTGTCCGGATCGGAGAGCAGCTCGGTGAGCCGCCGCGGGACGATCTGCCAGGACAGGCCGAACTTGTCCTTGAGCCAGCCGCACGGGCCCTGCTCGCCGCCCTCGCTGAGCGTGTTCCAGTAGGAGTCGACCTCGTCCTGGTCCTCGCACTCGACCTCGAACGAGATCGCCTCGCTGAACGTGAAATCCGGCCCGCCGTTGAGCGCGACGAAGCGCTGGCCGTCGAGCTCGAAGGTCACGGTCATGACCGTGCCCGCCGCCCGCGGCCCCGCCTCGCCGTAGTGCGTGACGTCGACGATCCGCGAGTTCGGGAACACGGAGACGTAGAACTCCGCGGCGTCCTCGCCCTCGGTGTCGAACCACAGGAAGGGCGTGAGTTTCTGCATGGGTTGTCCTCCTTCGCCGGGTGTCGTCAGTGCAGACCGCCGCAGCGACGGAAACTCATCGCGCGCCGCTAGACCGCCGCCCCCTTCATCGACTCGACGTAGCCGCGCACGTCCGCGACCGGCTCGGAGTACGCGTCGCCGAGCGTCTCCTCCATCCGGGCCATGTAGTCCTCGGCCCACTCGGGGAACGGGTAGTCGATGACGCGGAGGAACTCGAGCGTCGCCGCCACGCGGATGTCCGCGATCGACGGGTGGTCGCCGCCGATGAACGGCCGGCCGGCGAGGAAGAACGTGTTGTAGACCTCGAGCGGCCCGGCGAGGGCCTCCTGCGCGTCGCGCTGCGCCTTCGCCTTCAGCTCGTCGTCGACGTCCGCGGTCCCCACCTCGCCCGGGTACTGCCCGAAGCCGAGCGCGGGGTACGTCGCCCGCGTGAGCAGCGGGTAGAAGGTGCCGATCAGGTAGAACATCGCGCTGTCCGTCATCGCCCGCTCCCCCGGATCGGTGGGGTAGAAGCGGTCGAGGTGGTGCTTGTTGCAGAGGTACTGCATGATCGCGCAGCTCTCCCAGAGCGCGCCCTTCGGCAGGCCCTCCTCCTCCAGCAGCGGCGTGAGGTCGGCCGGGTCCTTCGCGAGGAACTCCGGGGTGCTCTTCTTGCCCCAGACGTCGAGCTCCTCGAACTCGAGGCCCGCGGCGCGGACGAAGATCCGCGTCGTCAGGTTGTTCACGCTCGGCTTGAGGATGCTCAGCGTGTGTGCCGCCATGTCTCCCTCCCTGTGTTGTCGGCCTACTGCCGGTACGGCTGCTTCGGCGATCGGTTTTCCGACAGCGACGCCCGCGATCGTGACACGAGCGCCTCGATCGCGTCGGCGAGATGCTCCTCGGCGATGTTGTAGTCGCCCCGCTCGACGCGGAGCCCGTGCGCCTCGAGCAGCACCTCGGCGTGCGTGAAGCCGTGGGGCGGCTCGAAGCGGTAGGACGCCAGCTCGATCAGCAGCCCGAGCGGGTCCTCGAAGTAGATCGAGTCCATGAAGCCCCGATCCTTGGGGCCGCTGTGCCGGATCCCGCGCTCGTCGAGCCGCTCGACGACCTGCCGGAACGTCGCCTGCGAGACGTCGAACGCGAGGTGGTGGACGGCGCCGATCCCCGTCGAGGTGCGGCTCGGGTCCGGCGTCCGCTCCTCGTTCGTGAACACCGTGATGAGGCGCCCGTCGCCCGGGTCGAAGTAGAGGTGGCTCTCGGACTCGTTGTCGAGGTTCGGCTGCTCGAACACGAACGGCATGCCGAGCACGCCCTCCCAGAAGCCGATCGAGGTCTCCCGGTCGGCCCCGACGATCGTGATGTGGTGGACGCCCTTGCGTCTGGAGCTTCCGCATCAGCGGTGAACGAGTTTGGACTTGTACTCGCTGCGCTGCAAGCTGCCATGGGCGACGAGCTCGACCCGCGTCTGGACGACGAGCACCTCGCGCAGACGCGCCCGGATCGCCTCGGCGAGTGCCTCGTCCCCGGCCCCGCCGGCCGCGAGCTCGACGGCGACGGGAAGCGGCGGCTCCTGCTTCACGCCGGGGTGCTCCGGCTTCACTGCGATCTGGCCGCTCACGGCCGGCGCGAACGAGCTCACGACGTCGCGGACGGCCGACGGGAAGACGTTGACGCCGCGCACGATCAGCATGTCGTCCGTCCGCCCGAGGCAGCGGATCGCGCGGGCCGGTGCGGCCGCAGGGGCACGGGCGCGTCCGCACGACCACGTGGTCGCGCGTGCGGAAGCGGAGGAGCGGCGCGGCCCGGTGCCGGAGGTGCGTGAGCACGAGCTCGCCCGCGGCCTCGTCCGCCATCGGCACGGCCGCGCCCGTGTCGGGGTCGATCAGCTCGGCGTGGACGAAACCGCGCGCGCCGAGATGCATCCCGTCCTGCTCCTCGCACTCGCCCCAGAGCGAGACGCCGATGTCGCCGATCCCCATCGCCTCGGTGACGCGCGCGCCCCAGCCCTCCTCGAGCCGCGCCCGGAACGCGGGCTCGCCGCCGCCGGGCTCGCCCGCCACGAGCACGCGCTCGACGCTCGAGCGGTCGAAGTCGCGCTCCGAGCAGGTACGCCGCGTACGACGGCGTGAGGACGACCGCCTCCGGCCGCAGCACCTCGACGGCACGAATCAGCCGCTCCGTGTTGCCGGTGCCGACGGGGACGTGCACGAGGCCGAGCCGGTCGAACGACGCGAGCGCCGCGCCGGCGACGAACGGGCCGGCGTTGTAGGTCGAGACGATGCGCTGCCCGGCCCGGATCCCGGAGGCGGCGTAGCTCCGCGCCGAGCCGGTGATCCAGTTGTCGAGGTCGCCGGCGGTCAGCGGGATCCAGCTCGGCGTCCCGGTCGTGCCGCTGGTCGAGTAGATCCGGACGAGCTCGGACGGGTCGGCCGCGAGGTGCGCGCCGAACGGGCGCTCCGCCTCGGTGACCGTCGCCCGCAGCTCCGCCTTCTCGGTCAGCGGCAGCTCGGCGATCCGGTCGAGCCCGCCCACGTCGAGCCCCGCGAGCTTCTCGCGGTAGAAGCGGCGAGCGCTCGAGCAGGTAGGCGACCTGGGCGCGGTAGCTCGCGTCGTCGAGCGCGAGCTGCTCGTCCCAGGGCAGCCGCTCGGGGTCAGTCATCCCGGTACTCGACGGACTCCTCCGCGGCCCGCGCCAGATGAAGGCCGAGCGGCTCCTCTCGCTCCTCGGCGAGGTGGGCGAGCAGGCTCGCCGTGCGCGCCAGGATCGGGATCGCCTTCACCGAGGCGGGCGGGAAGCCGAGGTCGAGCAGGACGGCCGCGATCGGCAGCGAGACGTTCATCGGCAGCGGCCGCTCCCACTCGGCCGCGACGGCATCGCGCAGCTCCCGCGCGCGCCGCACGTTGCTCGCCCGCGACCCCGCGCTCGTCCGCGAGGGCGAGGATCCGCTCGGCGCGCGGGTCGACCGGCGTGTGCACCGGATGGCCGAAGCCGGGGACGCGGCCCCCCGCGGCGCGGATCTCGCGCGCCACGTCGCCTCGGGTCGCGGCCGGAGGCGAGCAGCACCGCGCACTCCTCGGCCGTCCCGAGCACGACGGGCCCCGCACCGAGGATCCCGGCGGCGACGGCGCCCTGCAGCGAGCCGGGATCGGCGGCGAGCGTCATCCGCGCCGCGACGTTCGTCGGCATCAGCCCGTGCTCGGCGATCGCGACGAGCAGCAGGTCGAGGAAGTACCGCTGCTCCTCCGTCGGCTCCTCGCCCGTGAGCAGCAGGTGGAAGTACTCCGTGAACGTGAGCCGGCCCATCAGCTCGCCGGCGAGGTCGCGGCCGCGCACCTCGACCCGGTCGGGGAAGGCCTGCGCGATCCGCGTCACCGCGCGCTCGTCAGACAAGCCGCGCCCCCGCGACCATCGCCTCGAGCTTCGCCAGCGCCCGCGCCCGCGGGAGGTACTTCATCCCGCAGTCGGGCGCGACGACCAGCCGCTCGCGCGGGACGACCTCGAGCGCGCGGCCGATGCGCTCCGCCACGCGCTCCGGCGTCTCCACCTCCGGCGAGCCGAGGTCGAGCACGCCGAGCACGATCGTCTTGCTCGGCAGCGCCCGCAGGACCTCCGGGTCGAGGTCCGGCTGCGCCGCCTCGAGCGAGACGTGGGTCGCCGCGCAGCCGTCGAGCTCGGCGAGGAACGGGTAGCCGGGCAGGCGGTCGTGGACGATGTGCGCGTAGCCGAAGCACGTGTGGAGGACGGTGTCGCCGTCGATCCCGTCGAGCGCGCGGTCGATCGCCTCGAGCGCGTAGGCGCGCGCCGGCTCCGGCCGCGCCTGCAGGTACGGCTCGTCGATCTGGACGACGTCGGCGCCGGCCGCCTTGAGGTCGCGCAGCTCGTCGTTCACGGCCTCGGCGTACGCGAGCGCGAGGCTGCGGCGCGTCGCCGTAGTGGTCGTCCTGCGCCTGCTGGGTCATCGTGAACGGGCCCGGGACGGTGATCTTGATCCGCCGCGTCGTCAGCGAGCGCAGGAACTCGACGTCGCGGACCTCGACCGGCCGCGTCCGCCGGATCGGGCCGACGACGCGCGGCACCGGGTTCTCGTGGCCGGTGCGGTCGATCGCGACCCCGGGCGGGTCGAGCTGCACGCCCTCGAGCGCGGTCGCGAACCGGTTCGAGTAGCTCTCGCGCCGCATCTCGCCGTCGGTGACGACGTCGACGCCCGCGCGCTCCATGTCCGCGACCGCGAGCCGCGTGGCGTCGTCCTGCGCCTCCTCGAGGTACGGCTCGGGGACGCGCCAGAGCTCGAGCGCCCGGACGCGCGGCGGGAGCCGGGCCCCGAGGCGCTCCCGGTCGATCAGCCAGTCGGGCTGCGGGTAGCTCCCGACGACCGTCGTGACGAGCGGAGCGGCAGCCACGCGGCGAGTCTAGTGCGCAGCGCGCGGCGACCGCAGCAGCGCCAGCAGCCCGCCCGCGAGCAGCATCTCGCGCTCGCCGGGCGAGAGCGTCAGGCGAAGGCCGACGGGCCGCTCGCCCGCGGTCGCCGTCACCGCCTCGGCACCCGCCTCGACCGCCTCCCGCGCGCCCTCGATCCGCCATGTGTCGCCGACGGCGACGCCGTCCAGGTCGGCCTCGTCCGCGAACGTCAGCGGGAGGATTCCCTGGCAGATCAGGTTGCGCCGGTGGATGCGCGCGAAGCTCTTGGCGACGACGGCCCGGATGCCGAGGTCGAGCGGCGCGATCGCAGCCACCTCGCGCGACGAGCCCTGACCGTAGTTGTGCCCGGCGACGATCAGCCCGCCGCCCCACGCGCGCGCCCGCGCTGGGAAACTCCGGGTCCTGGCGGCGGAACATCCACTCGGCGCACGCGGCCGCGTCCGACCAGAGGCTCATCCCGATCGCGCCGTCCGGGGCCATGTCCCCGGTGGAGATGTCGTCGCCGACGACGACCGCGACCCGTCCCTCGATCGTCTCGGGCACGGGCCGTCCCGGCGGCGGCGAGACGATGCTCGCCCCCCGCGTGACCTCGAGCTCGCGCGCCTCGGCCGCGGGCGGCGGCAGGACGATCTGCGCGTCGACGAGGCCGGGGTCGCCGGTCGCGGGCGCGAGCGCGGGCGGCGTCCCGAGCGTCCGCGGGTCGGTGATCTCCCCGTGCAGCGCGGTGGCCGCGGCCGTCGCAGGCGAGCAGAGGTAGACGGCGTCGTCCTGCGTCCCGCTCCGTCCCGGGAAGTTGCGGTTGAACGTGCGCACCGAGGGCAGGCCGGCCGCCGGCGCCTGGCCGACGCCGATGCACGGGCCGCAGACGGGCTCGAGCATCCGCGCGCCCGCCGCGACGAGGTCGCGGTAGACGCCGCTGCGCGCGATCGTGTCGAGGATCTGGCGCGAGCCCGGCGTCACCGTCAGCTGGACGTCCGGCGGCAGCGTCCGCCCGCGCAGCACCGCGGCGACCACCGCGAGGTCCTCGTACGACGAGTTCACCGACGAGCCGACGCAGACCTGGGCCGTCCGCGTGCCCGCGACCTCGCGCACCGGGACGACGTTCCCCGGGGAGCTCGGCAGCGCGATCAGCGGCTCGAGCGCGGAGAGGTCGATCGCCTCGACCCGGTCGTACTCCGCGCCCGCGTCCGGCCCGAGCTCGACCCAATCTCCGCCGCGCCCCTGCGCCTCGAGCCACTCGCGCACGCGCGCGTCGCTCGGGAAGACCCCGGTCGTCGCCCCGGTCTCGACGACCATGTTGCAGATCGTCGCGCGCTCGGTCGCCGAGAGCGTCGCGACCCCGTCGCCGAAGAACTCGAAGATCATCCCGACCCCGCCGCGCACGCCGAAGCGGCGCAGCAGCTCGAGGATCACGTCCTTCGCCTCGACCCAGTCGGAGAGCGCGCCGTCGAGGCGGACGCCCACGATCTCCGGCGCCGCGGTAACGAAGGGATGCCCGGCCATCGCGACCGCCACCTCGAGCCCGCCCGCGCCGATCGCGAGCGAGCCGACCGCGCCGGCCGCCGTCGTGTGCGAGTCCGCGCCGAGGAGCAGCGCGCCCGGCCGCGAGAACCGCTCGAGGTGCACGTAGTGCGAGATCCCGTTGCCGGGCCGCGAGAAGTGGAGCCCGTAGCGGGCCGAGAACTCGCGCAGGTAGCGGTGCGCCTCCATGTCCCGCGTGTCGAGCTGGAGCACGTTGTGGTCGACGTACATCACCGCGAGCGGGACGGCGCTGCGGTCGACGCCGAGCGCCTCGAACTGCATCGCGCACATCGTCCCGGTCACGTCCTCGATCAGGATCTGGTCGACGGACAGCTCGAGCTCCTCCGCCCGTCCCGCCGACGAGATGCGCGTCGAGCAGCTTCCGCACGAGCGTGCGCGGCGTGCGATCCTCGGCGCTCAATGGACCGTCCGCTCGCGGACGAGGCGAGGCGCCTCGCGCTCGGGTCGTCGCTCACGCGCCAGGCGCGCCGGCTCGCGCCGCAGCCGCTCGACGGCGAGGACGCGCTGCTCGCCGCGGCGCAGGCGCTGGCGGCGGCGACGCATCGTGACGTCCGGTTCGACCCTCCCTACCCGGGCGTCGGCGAGCCGGAGGGGACGCGGCTGCTGCTCGCGTGCCGGGCCTACCGCGACGACGAGGAGCTCGGCACCGTCTTCACGGCGCTGATCGCCGGGCGCGAGCCGGCCGTCTCCGTCGCCCCGCCGGGCACGCCGCTCGGCCCGCAGCGCTAGACCGGCAGCGGCGCGTCGCGCATGGGCAGCCGCTGCCGCGCGCCGTCGGCGAGGACGAGGCCGAACCCGTGCCCCTCGACGATCGTGCGGATCTCGTCGACGTGCAGCGAGCCGTGGCGCTCGAGGACGAGCGCGGGCCGGCCGTTGTCCTCGCGCGCGAGCCGGTGGAAGGCGAGGATCGACGTCGACATCGGCAGGTGCCGCGGGTACGTCGCCCGCACCGCACCCTCGTCGCGGTGGCCGATGAGGACGAAGCCGTCGGCGTCGCCGAAGTCGTCCTGGATCCCGCGCAGGTCGTAGTGCGCCGGCTCGACGCGGCCGGTGAGCCCGCTCGACACGTTCGCCGAGGTGATGAAGAGGAAGTCGAGCCCGGCCCGGCCGAGCACGTCGTCGAGGAGCTCGTTCGAGGGACAGCGCTCCCCGGGTGCGATCAGCTGCGTCGTCCGGATCTCGCAGTCGAGCGAGGAGAGGTGCGCCGGGATGCCCGCGCGCGCAGGCCCGCGGAAGCCCATCGGCCCGAGCGCGAAGCACTCGTCCATCAGCGCGAGCACCTGCGCCCGCGACAACGGCTCCGGCAGCTGCGACCAGTCGAACAGCGCGTCGACGCGGTCGCGGGTCGTCGTCACGCTCCCGACCTGGTTCTCGGGCCGCCCCTTGAGGAGGTTGACGCGGACGACGGCGTGCCGGTCCGGGTGCGCCGCGATCGCGCAGAAGTTCCCGAAGCTGTAGGCGAGTGCGGCGCCCTGCGCGGTGGCGCGCGCGGCGAGCTCGCGGTCGATCCCGTCGGCGAGGTCGAGCGTCGTCGCGTGCCAGTCGATCTCGGCGATCGCGCGCAGCGACTCGCCGTCGACCTCGTCCACGAGCAGCGGCGCGAGCTGCGCCAGCGGCAGCGCCTCCTGCTCTCGCTCGACGTGCACGCTCTCGTCGACGCCGGCCCGCGTCGCGACCGCGTACTCGAGGCAGTCGGCGAGCGCGAGCCAGGCCGCGTGCATGAGGTCGTGGCGCGCTGCCGACGGTCGTCCACGGCGGGCGTCCCTCGACCGTGGCGGTGAAGCGGACGCGGACGATGCCGTGCGCGCGGTCCCGCCCCTGCGCGACCTGCGCGCGGAAGTCGCTCGTGAGCACGCGCGAGAGCGCCGGGTAGGCCGGCAGGAGGGCGCTGCGGAGCGCGCGCTCGAGCGCGTCGAGCGGCCCGCCGCCGGAGGCCTCGCCGCGCAGGATCTCGCCGCCGACGGCCACCTCGGCCGACCCGTGCGAGCTCGTGCCCGAGCCGTCGTCCCGGATCCGCGACTCGACGGCGTATGCGCGCGCCTCGAACGGCCGCACGTAGCCGTCGCTCGCGCGCCGGACGAGCAGCTCGAACGACGCCTCCGCGTCCTCGAAGCGGAAGCCCTCGCTCTCGAGCTCCTTGATCTTCAGCGCGAGCTCGCGGGCGAGCGGCCCGTCGGGATCGAGCTCGAGCCCGTGCGCGCGCGCCGTCTCGATCACGTTGTTGCGCCCGCTCAGCTCGCTGATCAGGACGCGCCGCTCGTTGCCGACGCTCGCGGGGTCGACGTGCTCGTACGTGCGCGGGTCGATCGAGATCGCCTGGACGTGGATCCCGCCCTTGTGCGCGAACGCGGCGTCGCCGACGAACGGCAGCCGCGGGTTGGAGGGCAGGTTCGCGATCTGGTCGACGGACGCCGAGAGTCCGGTGAGCTCGTCGAGGTGCTCGGCCGCGGTGCACGTGCGGCCCAGCTTGAGCACGAGGTTCGGGATCACCGAGCAGAGGTTCGCGTTGCCGACGCGCTCGCCGTAGCCGTTGATCGTGCCCTGCACCTGCCGCGCGCCGGCGGCGACGGCGGCGAGCGTGTTCGCGACCGCGAGCTCCCCGTCGTTGTGGACGTGGACGCCGACGGCGGTCAGGTCCCGCGCGACCACGTCGGCGACGGCCGCGGCGAGCTCGTCCGGCTGCGAGCCGCCGTTCGTGTCGCAGAGGACGACCCAGTCGGCGCCGGCCCCGGCCGCGGCCTCGAGCACGGCGAGCGCGTAGTCGCGGTTCGCGCGCAGGCCGTCGAAGAAGTGCTCGGCGTCGACGACCACCTCCTTGCCGTGCGCCTTCAGGAACGCGACCGAGTCGGCGACCATCGCGAGGTTCTCCTCGAGCGTCGTGCGCAGGACGTCGGTGACGTGGAAGTCCCACGACTTGGCGACGATCGCGACCGTCGGCGTGCCCGGCCTCGACGAGCTGCCGGAGGTTGCGGTCGTCCTCGGCGCGAATCCCCGCGTGGCGCGCGCTGCCGAACGCGCTCGCGCGCGCGTGCTCGAGCGGCTCCTCGCGGAGCGCGGCGAAGAACTGCTCGTCCTTCGGGTTCGAGCCGGGCCAGCCGCCCTCGACGTAGTCCACGCCGAAGGCGTCGAGCCGCCGGGCGATCTCGAGCTTGTCCTGCAGCGTCAGCGAGATCCCGGCGCCCTGGGTGCCGTCACGCAGCGTGCAGTCGTAGATCGCGACCCGGCCGTCCAGGCCTCGACCCTACGACCTCGCGCCGGATCGCACAAGCGGCTCCGTCAGGGCAGCACGAGCGTCCCGACGAGATGCACCGTGCCGCCTGGCACGCCCGGGATCGCGATCCCTCGGACCGTCCCGCCGCCCGACGCGCCGGCGAAGCCGCCGGTGCCGCCGACGACCTCGTACGAGCCGTCGATCTTCTGCCGGCAGATCATCCCGGCGATCTCGAGTTGCAGCGTGCTGCCGTCGCTCTCGAGGACGATGGCGCGGTCGGCCGTGCCGGTGACGCAGGTCTCGCCCGGCCCGGGCGCGAAGCTCGTGAACGCGAGCGTCGTCGTGGCGGTGCCGAAGCCGTGCACGACGCCCTTGCCGCACAGGTCGATGCCGGGAGCGCACACGTCGGCCTCGTGGAGCTCGGCACGGAACGTCTCGGTCGTGGCCGCACCGGCCGGTGCGGCCGCCGCGACGAGGGCGGCGAGGATGGCAAGCAGGCGATTGATGCGCATGGTGCTCCTCCTTCGTGCTCAGGCGAGGAAGTGGTTGGACAGCGACGTGGCTCGGATCGCGACGATCTTCAGGTCCTCGAACTTCGGGCCGAAGTCGTCGATGCACGCGAAGGGCGCACACTCGAAGTTGAAGCGCGAGTCGCACTCGAGGTCTGCCTCGCCGACGCCGTCGAACCGGTGCACGACCGCGAGGCTCAGGCCGAGCGTCTTCGTCGCGTCGTCGTTCCGATTCCCGGACACGACGGCGCGGGACTCGTCGAAGTCGGCGCCCGCCGCCAGCCGGCACGTGACGACGCTGCCCCACTTGGTCTCGGGCAGGTTCGGCGTTTCGGGCTCCGGTTGCGAGGTCACCGTCAGCTTCGCCGTGATCGCGTACGCGCCCGGCGGCAGAGTCAGGCGACGCGACAGGCCATTGACGAGATACGGGCCGTCGTCGAAGCCGGCGAAGATCCGGCCGGCGTTCGCCTGCTCGATCAGCGCGGGATCGACCCGGATCGACGCAATCCCGCCGAGGCTCCCACCCACCAGGCCGGGACCTGCCTCGACCGCCTCGACGCCGTGCACCGTCCACTGCTGAAGCTCCTCCGGGGTCACGCACGGGTTCTCGGGTGTGACGGCGCGCAGCTGGCCGTTGGGCTTGACGCAGATGCCGACCGCGCCGGACGACACCGACCCGGCGCCGGCGGCGTAGGCCGCGATTCCCAGAGCGCCCACAGCGGCGAGGGCGGCGACGACCTTCCTGTGAGACATGGCTCCTCCGTGATCCGACTGCCGCCGACGCTACGGCGCGATGCTCAGCGAGACGTCGGGGCCGGCCCCGGATCTCGGCGCCGAGCCTCAGGGCCTGCCCCGACGCGAGGCTCGGCGGCCCCTGCGAGAGTCGGAGGATGCGGCAGACCGTCCTGATCGTGGACGACCACCCGGGCTTCCGTTCGGCCGCCCGCGCGCTGCTCGAGGACGCCGGCTTCGAGATCGTCGGCGAGGCCGGAGACGGGTCCTTGGCGATCGCCGCCGCGCGCGCGCTGCGTCCCGAGATCGTCCTGCTCGACATCCAGCTCCCCGACCTCGACGGGTTCGCGGTCGCCGAGCGCCTCGACGAGGAGGGCCTCCCGGCCGCGATCGTGCTGACGTCGAGCCGCAACGTCGCCTCGTACCGGCGGCGCCTCGCGGCGCACCCGTCGTGGCCCTTCGTCGCCAAGAGCGACCTCTCGGGCGCGACGCTCGCGGCCGCGGCCGCTGGTTGACTGGAGGCCTTTCCCGGCGCCCTGCGCAGGAGTACGGTCCGCGGGAGACACGCCCATGACGCGCCGCCTCGTCACGGCAGCCTGCATCTCCGCGGTCGTCGCGTCGGCGTCGGCGTGCGCGGGCGGCGACAAGGCGGGCGGCGAGGAAAGCGCCGACCCGCGTGTCCTGACTCTCGCGGCGTATGCGCAGCCCGAGCCGGACGACCTCGTCGCGGCGGTGCAGCGGCTCTCGGGCGGCTCGCTCCGGATCAAGGCAACGACGCTCTGGCGAGACGGGCAGCCGGACTACGAGGAGGCGACGGTCGCCGACGTCCGCCGCGGCGACGTCGACCTCGCGATCGTCGCCGCTCGGGCGTTCGACCTCCTCGGGACGACGAGCTTCCACGCGGTGCTCGCGCCGTTCCTCGTCGACAGCCTCGAGCTCGAGGGACGCGTGCTCGAGAGCCTGCTCGCAGAGCGGATGGTCGCGGATGTCGAGAGCGCGGGCGTCGTCGGGCTCGGCGTCCTCCCCGGCGCGCTCAGGCGCCCGGTCGGCTTCCGTCGGGCGACGCTCACGGCGGACGGCTTCGATGGGGCGGTCGTCGGCGTTCGCCCGTCGGAGATCGTTGAGCGCACGTACCGCGCCCTCGGTGCACGAACGCGCAATGTGACCGATTCCCGCGAGCTCCTGAGGATTGACGCGGCCGACACGACGATGTCGATCCTCGACTTCACGCGCTCCGACCGGGTCGCGCGCTCGATCGCCGCGAATGTCTCCTTCTGGCCGCACGTCCTGGTCGTGATCGCCAACCGCGAGTCGTTCGCGAAGCTCGGCCGACGGCGACAGGCGCTGCTGCGCCGCGCGGTGCACGAGGCGTTCGCGCCCACGCTCGCGCGCGTCGCGTCGAAGCGAGAGCGCAGCACTCGGCGGCGTGTGCGAGCGTGGCACGGCGGCGCTCGTGTCCGTCTCGCGAGCGGACCGCGCCGAGCTGCGCCGCGCCGTTCAGCCCGTGTACGACGAGCTGCGACGTGACGCGCTGACGCGCGAACTGATCGGCCGGATCGAGCAGATGCGCAGAACGTCGCCACCGGATGCGCTCCGGTGCCCGGACGTCGCGCCGCCCACCGCGTCAGCGACCGACGCCGTCGACGGGACCTGGGAATGGTCGATGACGACGGAGGAGCTCCTCGCCGCGGGCGATACGCCGGCCGGTGCCGGCCGTCTCGCAGGGTACTGGCGGCTCGTCTTCCGGAAGGGGCGGTTCGAGCTCCGCAACCTCGACTCCGGCGACGTTGTCACCGGGGACTTCCGCGTCGTCGGAAACCGCCTCGTCGCCCACCTCGACGGAGCCCGACCGACGGACCCCGCCCCGCAGTACACCTGGAGCATCTTCCGCGGACGGCTCAAGCTTGGGCCGGTGGCGGGCTCTCCGGTAGCCGCGCAGGTCGTCGCGAAGCCTCTGACGCGGGTCGAGTGACGCGCGCACTGCGTCCGTACGCCCTGCTGCCGATCGCGCTGGTCGTCGGGCTGGCCGCAGAGCGTGCGGCCTTCGGCTCGGACGACCTGGCGCTCGCGGCGGGCGATCTCGCCGTCGGGATCGTGCTCGTCGGCTGCGGCGGCGTCGCGTGGGAGCGCCGCGCGTGGAGCCGGGTCGGGCCGCTCATGGCGCTCGCGGGGTTCACGTGGCTCGTCGGCGGCTTCGGCGCGGCGCTGCTCTACCTCCATCGCGGGCCGCTCGTGCACCTTCACCTCTCGTACCCGACCGGACGCCTGCCGACCCGCCTGTCGCGCGCCGTCGTTGTCGCGGCCTACGTCGACGCGTCGATCCTCGCGCTCGCGCGACTCGACGAGCTCACCATCGCGCTCAGCGTCGCCGTCGCCCTGACCGCCGCCCAGGTGTTCCTCGGGACCTCCGGCCCGGCGCGGAAGGCGGGGGCGCCGGCGCTCGTCGCGGCGCTCGCCTTCGCCGGCGTGCTCGCGTTCGCCGCCGTCGCGCGTATGGTCGGCGTCGAGCACGACCGCGCCGTGCTCTGGGTCTACCAGCTCGTGATTGCGGCGATGGTGGTCGTGCTCCTCCGCGACCTGCTCCGCGCCCGCTGGTCGGACGCCGTCATCACGGGACTCGTCGTCGATCTCGGTGCGACCGGGGAGCTGGGGACGCTGCGGGACAAGCTTGCCGGCGCGCTCGGCGACCCGACGCTCGTCGTCGGCTACCGCATCGGCGAGGGTGCGCAACTCGTCGATGACGCCGGAGAGGTCGTCCGCGTCCCACCGCCCGGCTCGGGTCGCGCGATCACGCCGATCGAGGACCATGGCGAGCTGGTCGCAGTGCTCGTGTACGACGAGGGCCTGCTCGCCGACAGTCGCCTGCTCGGGTCGGTGGCGGCAGCGGCGCGGTTCGCGCTCGCCAACGCCCGCCTGCAGGCCGAGGCGCGTGCGCGCGAGCAGGATCTGCAGGAGTCGCGGCGCCGGATCGTCGAGGCCGCGGACGAGCAGCGCCGTCGGCTCGAGCTGGAGCTCCGCGAGGGAGCGGAACGGCGGCTCGGCCATGTCGCCGCGCTGCTCGCCGAGGCGCGGACGGCATTCCCGCAGGACGGCCGCGAACTCGTAGGCGCTGGAGGGACAGCTTGCCGAGGCCCGGCTCGAGCTTCGCGAGTTCGCGCACGGCGTCCACCCGGCCGCGCTCGCCGACGGCGGCCTCGTGCCGGCGCTTCGCGTGCTGGCCAACCGCTCCCCGATCCCCGTCGACGTGCGCGGCGACCTGCCGCGGCTGTCGGATCCCGTCGAGGCCGCGCTCTTCTTCGTCGGCTCCGAGGCGCTCACGAACGCCGCCAAGCACGCCGACGCCTCCCGCGTGTCGGTCGAGCTGGGCAGCGACGGTGAAGGTGTCGTCCTCGCGATCGCGGACGACGGACGCGGGGGCGCAGACCCGAGCCGTGGGCTCGGGCCTGCGCGGGCTCGCGGACAGGGTCGAGGCGCTCGGCGGTCGACTGCGACTCGAGAGCCCGCCGCGGGGCGGCACGCGCGTCGTCGCCGAGGTTCCCACCGAGCCGACCTCGCCCGCCTGAGCCGTCTCAGCCGATCCGAACGAGTGCGACCGGGCCGCCCACGGACACGTAGGAGCACGCCTCCGCGCCGGCGAAGATCCGCAGGTGGAAGTCGCCGCCGCTCGTTGTGAATACGCCGAAGTCGCGCTGGTTGTTGTTGTTCTGGCCGGCTGAGCTGACGTCGCGGATGAACTTGGACACGTCCTGGTCAGCCGCGTCCTCGATGAACGCCCACGCCCGACCCCTGAAGTGGTCGTCGGGATCGCTTCCGCTCTCGGGCCGCTTGCGAATCAGCCAGTCGAAGCCCTCGTCGCCCGCGGGAACGGGCAGATAGGTGCCGGCAGGCACCGTCACCGAGGCCGAGACGAACTCGTTCTCGGCGCTCCCCTCCGAGCTCGAGCCGTCGCAGAAGCTCGTGTCGGAATTTCCCTGGGAGATCACTTGTCCGGCGTCGAGCGTCGCGACGATCCCGCCGGGCGCGGAACACGTCACGCCGCCGCTCTCGGCGATCGCCCTGATCGCATCGCCGGGCGGACAGGTCGCCGCAACCCGCTTCTGGATCACGGTCGGATCCACCGCCAGGGGGATGTCGCCGCCGCTTCCACCCCCGTTGAGACCGAAGCCGGCGTTGACGCCGGTGACGATGGCGCTCCCGTCGACGGCGAGGGTGAGAGATCCCTCGCTGCCGCCCCCGGTGAGACCTGCGCCCGCCGTCACCCCGGTGACATCGCCGCCCGAGAGGTGGATCGTCGTCTCCTTCTCCTTGCACGGCGCGGCGGGTGCGTCCCCCGGCGCGACGTTCACTAGCGTCCCGCTGGTCGGGTTGAGGCACCCCGTGTACGAGGGAACCGTGCCTGGCTCGTGCCCGGCCAGCGCCGCGCCCCCTCCGAGGGCGACTGCCGCGAGCGCCACGACGAGAGTCGCGGCGCGTCCACGCGTCGAAATGGTCATGCGAACCGCCTCCTTCTCGATGTCAATGCGGGCGGCGGCGCCGTCTCCACGACGCACCTGCCCAGAGCACCGCTGCGGCCAGCACCGCGTCCGCGCCAGTCTGCTCGGACGGCTTGCGGTCGTCCGACTCGTCGTCGGGATCACATCGATCCCTGGCACGAATTCCCACGACTCGCGCCTCGGCCGTGTCCTCTTCGGCGTTCGGCGCGAGAACAAGCGTGACGTCCGTCGGCGCGTCGATCCGGCCGAAGTCGCTCGTGCCGATCGTTCGCAGGCGAACCGTGAACGGCTCGCCTGGCACGGCGGTGCCGTTGGCGGCGCCGACGATCCGAACGTCGACACCCGCTCGGCCCTCTGCGTTCTTCAGGCCGACCGACCGGATGTGGTACTCGAAGCTCACATACGTCCGGCCCAGAACGAGGCGAGCCCCGAGATTGCCGTTGAGCGTGACGTCGCACGGACATACGCTCTCCGTTGCAGTCGAGCGGCGTCTGCGCCGGCACGAACAGTCCCATCTGCTCGCCCACGATGGCGATCAACAACAGAAGATTGATCAGCGTGAAGACGGCGGCGATCGCCGAACACCACGAGCGCGAAGCCGACCACAACAAGCAGTGCGATCCGGATTTGCGTCGCGTGCTCATCGCCCCCTCACCTCGCGAGACACGGGTCGAGTGAACGCGACCGAGTCGTAGACGATGATCCCGTTGATCCCCTCGCGGTCGAGCAGCTCGCCGGTAACAACCGCGAGGCACTCCGCTCACGCGCATGCAAAACGTAGACGATCGAGCGAACATAGACGCGAATGCTCGGGTCGCCGATCTACGACGCGAACGAAGGAATGTGACGTAAAGAGACGCAAATCGAAGAGGTGCGGGTCGACGAAAGCCGTGGTCGAGCTCGACGACGAAACCGACCTTCAAACAGGCAGCGCGAACGGATACGGCTGCGGGTCGAAGCCGACTGATGTACGTAACGAAGAGACGCAGCGGCTGCTCCTGGGTCATCCCGATAAGGCCGAGCGGCGCGGGCTTGTCGTTCACCTCGTCGAATGCCGCAGACGTCCCGAGAACAACGGCGAGCGAGGCAAGCGCCGCCGTCAGTGCGAGCGCACCGAGGCGCGCGAACGTGATCTTCATGCTGAGCTCCCTTCGGTTAGAAAAAAAAAATGCGCCCGACGCTACGACCAACGTTCCGCCCGAAGTTGTCGGGGCCGTCCCTCTCGAACCTCGGCGGCGGCGAATCGGGACGCACCCTAGATTCAGCGAACGCGCGTAGAACGGCTCGATCAGTCAGCGCGAGCAGCGGCTCGCGGCCCGGACACGAGCGAACGTCAATAGAGTCGCGGTAGCGGCTCCACCGCATCTCGTAATCCCTGCCAATCACTGTCCCGGGCTGGGGCCGTGCCCGGAAACGAAGACGAACGACGTCCCCGTCGATCGCGTACGTCCCGCTCGACGTCGCCGACACGCCGCGCGACTCGGCCTGTGCGCGAAAGCGTACGTCCTCGTAGACGACGGTCCCAGCCCGCGAGCGCCTCGGCGTCGAGCAGTGCGACTCCCGCCCGAACGGCTTGCTCATCGTCCAGTGCCAGACCCACCGCCCTTCGAGCGACGCTGCCAGACCGGGTTCTGCCGGCACCGCCCTGCCGCAAGGCGAGATCGCCAACGCCTCCCTGGTGTGCCGCCAAGGCCGGTGAACAACGCGAACGCGCGGCGCGTCGCAGAATCGCGCGAGAGCTCGTCGAAGAACGGTTGAACGGCCGCGCGAAGCGCCGCGACCTCGTCCGGCGTCGCGACGGCAAGCTCGATGCCGCCGCGCTCGCACATAGCCGCGAGCGAGGCAGCCTCGTCCCGCACAAGCTGCCGCAGCTCGTGCTCACCGCCTCGCGGCCCGCGCGCCGAGCAGCTGCCGTTGCGCAGCCGTGAGCGCCGCGTACGCGCTGCGGTTCATCACGAGCGAATACGGCTTGAGCCAGAGAACGACGTTGGTGGTGAGAGTCCCGCCGCTTCGGTCGTAGCCGTTGTACGCGATCGTCGTCGCGTCGAGAGCGATCTCGTACAGCACGAACAGCGAGCCGCCGACGTACCCGAGCGCCTCGACCCCGAGCGCGCCGAACGTCGCCTCAGCGACACCGCCAGATCGAATTCCAAGCGTGCGCCCGGCGTAGCTCGCGAGCCCGAGCAACGAGCGCGAGACGCCGAACGACCGGCGCAGTGAAACGAGCAGCAACGCGATCCACACAACGCCGACTCGCTTAACACCGCCGAGCATGCGCTGCGTGAGCGAAAACAAACAGTGCGCGCCGCTCCACGTCGAGATCCGCGACGAGAAACAGCGCCAGAAGTGCCTGAAAGCCCGTCACACCGAGCCGGTCACACACACGAACGCACATAAGCGCTTCGCCTTGCCGGTCCGAACGTCCTCGACAACGCCACGCTCGGCGTCGATCTCGTCTCCCCTGCCGACCTGAACGAAATCAACGCGCAGCGTCCCTCCCGAGAGTCGCTCGACGACGTCCGCGAACTCGAGCGCCGCCGTGAATGCGAAATCGTCCTCGCTAAACAGCCTGAGAGCGAACGAATCTCCGTCCAACCCGCCACCGGCCTTGTCGGCGCCGAACCCGCCGCACACGCCGAGCGCGACGAGCGCCGTCGCGACCGCGAGCGTAACGAACAGCGACCTCAACACGCGCGCCGCCACGAGCGTTGCGGCAACAGCCATTGCGAGTCGGCCGTCACAGACGTCAGAGACAGCGTGTCGCGATACACGCTCCAGCGAAGAACAATCGCCGCGCACGAGTCGCACATAAGTCGCGCAGACATCGCTCGAGAACGAGCCTGCAGCAAAAGTGCCCTCAACAACGTACGTGACAGAACAGCTCCCGCCTTGAGCACGAGCGTTCCAGTGCCCGCCGCCGAACTCGAGCGTCGTTCCCGAACAAACGTGCGCCGTACACCGACTCTCGAGCGCGCCCGCACCGACGCCGCCGGCTTCGCAACAAAGCTCGTCGACCGAAACAACGCGTTTCAGGTGCTCGATCTCGCCTATCAAGCGTCGCGTCGCGAAATCGCGCGCGCGAGCGCCGCGACAAACGAACGCACAGCTACACAAAGCACAACGAGATCTGTCGCCAACGCCGCGAGCGTCAGCGACACGCGCCCACACAGCTCAACGAGCGCCTCACGCTGTTCGCGCGCAACACGCGCCCGCAACGAAGCAAACGCGACCCGACCTGCGCGCCAAAGAACTGCGCGCTGCGCCGATGCGAGTCGCGCGAACGCCGTGCTCGAGATAACTATAATCTCCAACCGCGCACAGAGTGCGACGTTCGCGGTAAGAGCCGCGCCAAACACGTCGTACCTGTTGTTCTAAATCGTCGCCGCGTCGTTAACCCCGTCTACCCAACCGAGCGCGCCTATCCAATAGCCCTTCGACGCAACGCCGAGCGCACACAGAATCGAATCCGCCACATCGCACAAACAAATACCTAACGTAGCGCCCCTATAGTCGTCCGAACCGAGCAGCGAACGCGAGAGAACGAACAACCTCCGCAACAAAACGAACAGCACAAACAGCCCAACAAGACCGAGCGACTCTACACCAAACAGAACCCAACGAACAACGAAGCGCTCCAGAACCCGCTGTTCGAGCTCGAGACTGTTAACAAAAACAGCGAAGCAACAAGTCCCTAAAAGCTCGTAACACACATCCAGTCACACACGCGTGCGCCTACGCTCGCCAGATCTACCCGCCCAACGCGCACATCTACAAGCGTGCGCTCGTAGTCGAGAATCGCGCTCCCGCCTACCTAATATATACATATCTACCCGCCCTACAAACGCACAACGCAGACGCGAACTCCTCCTCCCAGAGCGAGTCTACCGCTACTAGCTTGAGCGTGACCTTTTTCCCTACCTTACTTACCTGCTCCTGCGCCACTCGCGTACTCGCCTCCTACCTTGTCGCCACCGCCGCCTTCTCACTCTACCTCTCCTAGCTCCACTGCGATTAATAGCACTTCACTAACTGTCACCTACTCCCCCCGTGAGCTACCACTTCACCTTCCTCACTCCTGTGCCTTCTGCTTTCATTACTAGTAACTCCCACCGCTGCTTCGTCACCCTCCCTCCTTATTACCAGCTTCCTTCCGTCGGCTACCATCCAGCTGCTCGTCTTACTCTCGCTAACGTGTATCCGCCGCTGCCCGCCGCCGTCGGCGTTCATCACGTAGATCTCGACGTTGCCGTCCCGGTTGCTCGCGAACGCGATCCTGCTCCCGTCGGGCGACCAGAGGAAGCGCTGCCCGTCCTCGCCATCGCGCAGCGGGTTGCGGGTGAGGTTGCGCAGCCCGCTCCCGTCGACGTTCATCGCATAGATCTCGCGGTTGCCGTCGCGGTCGGTGAGGAACGCGATCGAGCGTCCCGTGGGCGACCATTCCGGCGACCTATTCCTGGGTCGAAGGCCGCGCGACGACCAGGTGCCGGCCGGTGCCGTCGGCGTTCATGACGTAGATCTCGCCGTTGCCTTGCCGGTTCGAGCCGTAGACGATCTTGCGGCCGTCGGGCGACCACGAGCCGTTCGCGACGAGCCGCCGCTTGCCGCTCCCGTCGGCGTTCATGACGACCCCGCCCGACCAGCCGTTCCGGCGGACCTGGCTGTGGTAGAGGATCCTGCGCCCGTCGGGCGACCACGACGCGAACCCGTCGAAGCCGGCGTTGTGCGTCAGCCTCTGGGTACCGCTTCCGTCCACGTCGATGCTGTAGATCTCGCTGTCGCCCTCGCGGTTGCTCGTCAGCAAGACCCGCCAGTTCGCAGCGCCGGGCTGGGCCGCCGCCGAGGCGACGGTCGCGAGCAGCACGACGCTCGCGAGTGCGAGTCCGAAGAGTCGTGTCGACTGCATCTGTGCCTCCTCCGCCGGGATGTCGGAGAGAGCGTGACGCGCACCGCAGAGGCGCACGTCGGGGCAGGGCCTGGACGTGCAACCGCCGTCTCAGGGTACGCCCTGAGACGGCGGCGATTTAGGCAGCGAGCGCCTTGCACAGCTCCGCGATATCGCCCTCGAGCTCGAGCTGGTGCCGGCCGTGGGCGACGAAGACGAAGCCGTCCGGGAAGCGGTAGTGGAGGTAGCCGGCGTCGAGGACGACGGTGCCGCCGCCGGGCGCGACGATGTGCGTGCGGACGCCGCGCTCGACGAACGTCCCCAGGCCCTCGTCGGGCGACTGCGGCGGCCGACCGAGCTCGGTCCACGAGTTCCGGATCCGGAGCGACGTGCCTGTGGCCGGGTTGGTCACCGTCCCTTCCTCCCGGATGTAGTTGATGTTCTGCTCCGAGTTCACGAAGGCGCGGTTGGTGAACGTGCCGTGGATCGACACGTTCGCAGGGAAGCCGCAGTTCGAGAACGTGTAGGCGGCGTCGTACTCGAATGGACCGAAGACGTCGGGAGCGTCGGCGGCCGCCGGGGCGGCGAGCGCGAGCGCGACCACAACGACCGTGATGGTGCGGAGCGGGTGCATGACGCGTTCCTCCTTGTCGACGCCCGCGACGCTATGGCTCGGCCCGACGAACGGCGTCGGGGACAGCCTCGACGTTGGCGCCGACGACCTCAGGGTATGCCCCGATTGGCGGCGCGCCCGCGGCATGGGACGATCTGGCCGCATGCGCCGGACGGTGGTCGCGCTCGCGATCTCCTCCCTCGGCCTCGCCGCCGGCCTGTTCACGCTGGACGTGGCGCGCGACGACCCCGGCTACTGGTTCGCGGGCAGCGTCCACGCTCGACGCGGCGGTGCTCCTCGTCAGCCGGTTGGGCGCTGATCGGCTGCGGCGTCGTCGCTCTGGGTACGACAGCCCAGCTGGACGGTTCGGACCGCTGTTCGCAGCAGCCGGGCTTCGCGTGGTTCATGCTCGAGTGGAACAACCCGGGCAGTCGACTCGGCGCTCGCGTTCACCGTCGGGCTCTGCCTCTACGCCTCGTGCCCGCCGCTCGTCGCGCACGCCGTGCTCTCGTACGCCGACGGGCCGGCGTCGGCTCGCGTGTCGAGCCGGCTCGCGGTCGCTTCTCGCCTACGCCGCTTTCGTCCTCGGCCTCGGGCTTCTGCCCGCGCTCTTCTTCGACCCTGCCGGCACAGCGGCTGCGCGCAGTGTCCGCGCGAACCTCGTGCTCGTCGCCGACCGGCGCCGAGCTCGTCGGACGACCTCAACGCGCGTCGGCCTCTGGACACGGCGCTCGCGGCGGCGATCGCTGCTCGCCGCGCCTCGTCGGCCCGGCGGCTCCTGCAGGCATCGACGTCACGCCCGACGCGCGTTCCTCGGTGCGGGTGCGCTCTACCTCGCTCTCGTCGCTGCGACCTTCGTGCCTCGTCGCTCGACCGTGGCGTCACTCGCGAACGGCGCGCTCGGAGCGGCGGCTCTGGCTCGCCCAGGCGGCCGCGCTCGTGGGTGCTGACGCTCGGCGCGGCGTGGAGCTGGGTGCGCGCGCGCCGCGCGCGCGCAGACGTCGCGCGCCTCGTCATCGACCTCGCCGAGGCGCCGCCACCCGGCGGCCTCCGCGACGTGCTCGCCGAGATCGTGGACGACCCGACGCTCGTGGTGGCCTATCCGCTCGAGGGCACCGACCGGCTCGTCGACGCACAGGGGCGACCCGGTCGAGCTTCCCGGCCGACGGCGAGCGCTCACGACGCTCGTCGAGACGACCGCCCCGTCGCCGTCCTCGCGCACGCGCCGGGGCTCCTCGACGACGCAGCAGCTCGTGGACGAGGTCAGCGGCGCGCCGCCCGGCTCGCCCTCGAGAACGAGCGCCTGCACGCGGAGATCGCGGCGCGGCTGGAGGAGCTCCGCGCGCTCCCGCGCCCGCATCGTCGACACCGCCGATGCCGAGCGGCGCCGGCTCGAGCGGGACCTGCACGACGGCGCCCAGCAGCGCCTCGTCGGACTCTCGCTCGACGCTCGCGGCTCGTGCGCTCGCGGCTCCCTGCCGGCGTGGAGCGCACCGCGCACGCTCGAGGGAGGCGGACGCCGAGCTGCGCGCCGCGGTCGAGGAGCTGCGCGAGCTCGCGCACGGGCTCTATCCCGTCCGTCCTCGCCGACGAGGGCGTCGCGCGCGGCGATCGAGGCGCTTGCCGAGGATGGCGCGCGTGCCCGATGAGAGATCGGCAGCGCTCCCCGACGGCCGCTTCGCGCCGGCCGTCGAGACGGCGGCCTACACGGTCGTTGCCGAGGTCGCGCGGGCGGCGAGGAGCGGGCTGTCACGGTTCGGAGCCGACGCGGGTCGACAGCGCTGCTGGTCGTCGAGCGTCGAGACGCGCGGCGACGGCCGCGAGCCGACCTCGTCGCGCTCGCGCGATCGGCTCGGCGCGCTCGACGGCAGCCTCGACCGTCGAGCGTCGGGACGTCGGCTGGCGTCACGGTTCCACGCGGAGGTCCCGTGCGCGTTGTGATCGCCGACGACGAGACGCTCCTGCGCGAGGGGCTCGAGCGCCTGCTCGTCGAGGCCGGGTTCGACGTCGTCGGCAAGGCAGGCACGGCCGACGAGCTCCTGCGCGCGGGTCGCCGCTGACCCGTCCGGACGTGGCAATCGTCGACATCCGGATGCCGCCGACGCACACCGACGAGGGCCTCGTCGCGGCACAGGAGATCCGCGCTCGACATCCCGAGCCGTCGGCGTGCTCGTCCTCTCGCACTACGTCGAGTCGCGTTACGCGATGCGCCTGCTCGAGGAGCACCCCGAGCGCTCCGGCTACCTCCTCAAGGAGCGTGTCTCGGACCTCGCCGTGCTCGTCGACGCGCTCGCCCGGATCGACGAGGGCGAGTGCGTGCTCGACCCGACGATCGTCGCGCGCCTCGTCGGACGGCCGCGGGAGGGGAGCGCGCTCGACGAGCTGACGCAGCGCGAGCGGGACGTCCTCGCGCTGATGGCCGAGGGGCACTCGAACGACGGCGATCTGCCAGCGCGCTCTTCCTCAGCCCGAAGACGGTCGAGACGCACGTGCGCCACATCCTGCTCAAGCTCGGAATCGGCGAGACCGGCGACTACCACCGCCGCGTGCTCGCGGTGCTCGGCTTATCCTCCGCGACGGCTAGCGCCGCGCCGGGAGCAGGGCCCGGAGCGACTCGATCGTGTCGGCCTCGGCCGCGTCCTTGTCGGGCCGGTAGCGCTTCACGCGCGCGAAGCGGAGGGCGACGCCGCCGGGGTAGCGCGTCGAGGCCTGGACGCCGTCGAGCGCGATCTCGATGACGAGCTCGGGCCGGACGAACACCGCGATCCCTTCCCGGCGCGCCTCCCGCGCGAGCAGCTCGCGCGTCTGCCACTCGAGCAGCTCGTCCGTCATGCCCTTGAACGTCTTCCCGACCATGACGAATCCGCCGCTCGCGGCGTCGCGGGCGCCGAGGTGGAGATTCGAGAGGCGGCCCTGCCGGCGCCCGTGGCCCCACTCGGCGCCGAGCACGACGAGGTCGTACGTCCGCACCGGCTTCACTTTGCGCCAGGCCTTGCCGCGGCGCCCGGCGACGTAGGGCGACGCCGCGTCCTTGACGACCACGCCCTCGTGGCCGGCGTCAAGCGCCTGCTCGAGCACGCGCTCGCCCTCGGCGGGGTCGGACGTGAGGACGCGCGGGACCTGGAGCTCGGACGCGACCACGGCCAGCCGCGCCGCCCGCTCCGCGAGCGGGGCGTCGAGAAGGTCGTCGCCGTCGAGGTGGAGCAGGTCGAAGAGGAAGGTGACGACTCCTTCGGGCGGCGCCTCGCGGTCGATCCGCGAGACCGTGTCCTGGAACGCGGCCGGGCCGTCCTCGCCCATCCACAGCGCCTCGCCGTCGAGCACCGCCTGGCGCACGGGCAGCCGCCGCACGGCGGCCGCGATCCCGGGGAGCGCGTCGGTGATCTCGTTGAGGTTGCGCGTGTAGATCCGCGTCTCGTCGCCGCGGCGGTGCACCTGGATGCGGATCCCGTCGAGCTTCCACTCCACGGACGCGAGCTCGAACCCCTCGACCGCTTCCACGACGGTCTCGGCCGTGGAGGCGAGCATCGGCAGGACCGGCCGGAAGAGCTCGAAGCCGACCTCGCGCAGCCCTTCCTCGCCCCGCTCGAGCGCGAGCGCCGCCGTCCGCGGCAGGTCGCCTGACAGCATCAGCGCGCGCCGCACGACGTCCCCCGGGACGTCCGCCGCCTTCGCCACGGCGTCGCCCATCAGCCCCGCGAGCGCGCCCTGCCGCAGCTCACCCGTGAGCAGGCGCCGGACGAAGTCCGCCTCGTCCGCGGTGCAGCGGCGAAGGAGGTCGGACAGCACCTCCCGCCGCACACCGGCCGAGCCGCTCCCGGTGGCGGCCTGGACCGCCTCGATCGCCCCGTCGAGGTCGCCGACCGTGAGCGACGGCTCGGCCGCCGGCTCCTCGCGCAGCCCGAAGACCGTCGCGTACCCGACGCCGACGCGGCCCTGCCGCGGGGCGCCGGCGAGGAAGCCGACCACGAGCGGCACCTCGTCCGCGTCCAGCCGGCGCAGCAGCTCCGCGATCGCGGCGACCTTCCGCGAGCGCGCGCTCGTGGCGGCCACCTCCTGCGAGACCGCGACGACGTCGGCGAGCAGCGTCACGCCGGGAGTGTGGCGGCCGGGGAGGAGCGCCGCCGCTCCTCCCCGGCAGGGTCGCTATGTGTTCGCCAGCGCCTCGAGCGCGGCTCGGAGCGATGCGAACTCAGGCTCGCGGAGCTGGCTCGCCAGCGCGTGGAGCTGCGCCGACGCGGCGTCGTGCTGGCCCGCAGCGGCGAAGTCCTCGGCCCGATCGACGAACTTGTCGATCTGCGCGAGCGTCTTCGCGTCGACGTCGCCCGCCCGCTCGAGCTGGTCGCGGTACGAGCGGACGACGGCGAAGCTCGGCTGGTTCACGAACTGCGTCTGGTGCTGCGGCGTGAGCCGGTCGAACTGCACCTCGGCCGCGGCCGCGATCTCGTTCGTCCGACAGCTCGGCGGTCGGCGTCAGGTTCCAGACGTCGAAGCCGCGGGCGATCTCGCTGCCGAAGATCCGGCCGTTGTAGTAGTAGGACGACCAGAGGCCGCCGAGCACGAGGCTCGCGCCGCTGATCGGCCCGCGGTCGTAGTACCCGATCTCCTTCGGGTTCGCCGAGTCGGTGAAGTCGATCACCGAGACGCCGGCCTGGTACCACGCCTGCGTGATGATGTCGCGGCCCGGCACCGGGACGAGCGACGGCAGGTGCGAGACGCAGTTCTCCTGGTTCGTCTGCGACGCCGGCATCTTGACGTAGCTCTTGAAGACGAACTGGCCGCCGACGATGTCGTAGATCGCGTTGGCGCCCCAGCTGAGGTCGTCGGTCACGCGGCAGCGCGGCAGCCGTGCCGCCGCCCCACTCGTCGGTGAAGATGACCTTGCGTCCCGTCGTTCGAGAACGTCGCGCCGTGCCAGTACGCGAAGCGCGGGTCGGCGACGAAGGCTGTCCGCACCGGGTGCTCGGGGTCGCTGATGTCGATCAGGAGCCCGTTCCCCTCGCACGCGCCCGGCCGCGATGTCCTGCGCGGGGAAGACGGTGATGTCGTGGCACGAGTCGGTGGACGGCGTCGGCGACCAGTTCGTGCCCGACGGATGCTGCGGCGTCGTCGGCGCGTTCTGGAGACCGTTGATGACGTCGCCCACCTGCATCAGCCGCGCCTTGTGCACGACGGCCGCGTTCTGCGGCGCCGCCAAGCGGGACCTTGATCACCTCGACGAGGAACTGCGACTGCGCCTGGTTCGGTCTGCGGCGTCGTGATGGCGTGCCGGAGGCCCGGTGCACCCGGCGAGCTCGGTCGCCGGGCGGACGCCGCCGGTGCCGCTGACGTAGACGTAGAGGTTCGCGTCGTCGTGCGGGCTCTTCAGCAGCGTGTGCGTGTGCGAGCCGCGGCAGGTCTGCACCGTCGCGACCTGCACCGGCGCGTCGAGGTTCGAGATGTCGAAGATGCGCACGCCGCGGAACGGAGCGGGTCGCCGCGTCGGCCGCCGGGCGTCAGCGCGCAGTCGATCCCGCCCGCGTTCTCCTCGGCGGACATGAAGAGCAGGTTCCCGTAGACCGAGACCTCGCCCTGGCCGCCCGGGCACACGACAGCCGTCACTGAGCGTCGGGTTGTCCGGATCGGAGATGTCGTAGATCAGGAAGCCGTTGAAGTTGCCGACGAAGGCGTGATCGCCCTCGAAGGCCAGGTCGCGAATTGACGAAGCCGAAATCGCCTGGGTTCGCCGGGTTGAACCAGCCGGCCGGCTTGGGCCTAGTTGGCGGTGTGCGTCGACCCCGAGCGCCGCGACCCCCGGCGCTGGATTCTCGAGGAAGCCGGCGCGAAGGTCTCGCGCGCGGGTCGTTCGGGTCGTGCGTCGCCGCGCCCGCCGCCGTCGTCGAGCCCGGCGAGAACGAGCAGCGACGAGCCGACGGCGATCGTGCGGCGGAGCCGCCGATGCCGCCGTCCCGGGAATCGTTCGAACACCATCCCCCTCCTGTCTCTCCCAGTGACTGTCGGTATAGGCGAGCCTATACTCGTGCACTGCCGATGAGCAACGGCGCGTTGAGGCACATCAACAGGGGGGCGGCGTGCGTGGTGGCGGCGATCGCGGGCCTCGGGCTCGCGGCGTGCAGCGGCGCACGCCGAGCAGGTCGAGGGTCAGACGACCGGCGAGGTCGCGCCGAACATCGTGCAGCCCGGGGCGCCGGGCGAGCCGTCGCACACGCTCTCGGCCGAAGACCTGGCGAACCTGCCGAAGGAGCGGTACACCGAGGCCGACGTCAGCTTCATGCAGGGGATGATCCACCACCACGCCCAGGCGCTCCGGATGACGGCGCTCGTCCCGCGCCGGACGGACAGCGCGGACGTCCGGCTCCTCGCGCGGCGGATCGACGCGTCGCAGGTGACGGAGATCGAGCAGATGCGGCGCTGGCTGACCGACGCGCGGCGAGCCGGCGCCGATCCTCCACCGCGCCCATGGGCACGCGCACGGCATCGGCCAGGGCCAGATGCCGGGGATGCTGAACGACACGCAGCTGCGGAAGCTCGAAGGGGCGCGCGGCGCCGCCTTCGACCGCCTCTTCCTCCGCTACATGATCCAGCACCACCACGGCGCGCTGGTCATGGTCCAGCGCCTCTACGCCGACGACGGCGGGCTCGAGTCGGAGGCCGACGCGTTCGCGCGGAGCGTCGACGCCGATCAGATGATCGAGATCGAGCGGATGCAGGGCATGCTCGACGAGCGCACGACGCTAGCGCGCCTCGACCGCGTAGAGGAAGGCCTGGACGCACTCGAGGTAGCGCTCGGTCTCCTCGAGCACCGGCGTGTGCGAGCTCTCGGGGAGGACGACCTCGCGCGCATGCGGGATCCCGTCGGTCAGCGTCTTCGCGATCGCGGGCGTGGACATGTCGTGGGCGCCGCGCAGGATCAGCGTCGGCAGCGTCAGCTCGCGGAGGCGCGGGCGGACGTCCCAGCCGCGGAGGGCGCCGCTCGCCGTCCACTCGTTCGGGCCCCACATCGCCTCGTAGACCTCCGGGCCGCGCTCGGCCCGCATGAGCCGGATCTCCTCGGGCTCGTCGCCGCGCCGGTAGAAGTGGCGGGCCTCGAGCTCGACCTCGCTTCCTCGTCGTCCTCGATCGGGATCGCGTCGCGCAGCCGCTTCAGCCTCGACCTCCCACTCGGCGGCGCTCGCGAGCGTCGAGCTGAGGATCAGCGTCGCCAGGGTCTCCTGCCGGGCGAGCGCGTGCTCGAGCGCGAGCATCCCGCCCCACGACGTCCCGAGCAGGTGGACGCGGTCGAGCCCGAGGTGCGCGCGGAGCGCGTCGAGCTCCTCGAGGAAGAGGCGCGAGGCTCCACTCGACGTCGCCGTCGGCCGGCGAGCGCCCGCAGCCGAGCTGGTCGTAGAGGACGACGCGGCGCTCGCCGGCGAGCCGCTCGAGCGGGGCGAAGTAGTGATGCGTCGAGCCGGGGCCGCCGTGGAGGCAGAGCAGCGGCGTGCGGCCGGCGTCGCCCGAGACGCGGTACCAGGTGCGACCGGCGCGCCACTCGCAGGACTGCCTTCTCTACTTCTGTCGCTCACCAAGCAGGCGGCCGAACGCGTCCGCAGCCAGGCTGCGCCTTGGCAAGGGCGCGGGTGGACGCCTGCGCCGTGGATCGCGGGCCAGAAGCGGCGACGAGCCGCTCGGTGCGGCCCGTGGAGCTCGACGACGATCGCGTCGCCCGGGCGCACGTCGCCGCCCGCGGACGACGCTCATCACGCCGGCCTTCCGGACGAGCTCGCCGTGCTCGTCGCGGTCGAGCACCGCCGCGGTCAACCCGGCCTGGAACGCGTCGAGCTGGACGCACGGGTTCCGCAGGCCGGTCACCTCCACGACCGCCTCGCCGCCGAGCCGCAGCAGCGTCCCGGCCGGGAGCGCGAGCAGGTCGACGCCGCGCGTGGTCACGTTCTCGCCCAGGTCGCCGGGGCCGACGTCGAAGCCGGCCGCGCGGAGCTCGTCGTGCAGCTCCTCGTGGATGAGGTGCACCTGCCGCAGGTTCGGCTGCGTCGGGTCGCGGCGCACGCGCGACCGGTGCTTGACCGTCGCCCCGTGGTGCGCGTCGCCGGCGACCCCGAGCCCGGCGAGCAGCGTGATCGCCGGCCGCGTCGGCTTCGAGAACGTGTGCCCGGGGCTGGCGGCGACCGCAGTGACGAGGCCCATCGGCTGTGAGCCTAGTCGCGGCCGGTGACGGGGCGCCGGTCGTCCGGCGCCCCGTCCCGTTCCTCGGTCAGCAGCCGAGCGCGGTCCGGATCCAGCCGATCCGCGTCGTCAGCTCGGCGGCCTGCGCGGCCGTGAGGGCGCCGCCCGCCTGGGCGTCCACCTCGTTCTGCAGCGCCTGCAGCTGGTTGCAGGTCGCGCCGACGTTCCCCCGCTCGAGGCTCGCGCCGGCGGCGCGGACCTTCGCGGCGAGGCTGTTCCCGGGCCCGAGGCCCGTCGACGAACGCGGCGAGCTCCGTCGATCTGCCGCGCCGCCCCGCGGACGGTGAAGTCCGTCTGCGAGATGTCGAAGTAGACGTTGCCGACCGCCTCGACCTTGACGCGGCGCGGTCGCCGTGTCGACGTTCGGGAGCACGAACGACTCGGAGCCGTCGTTCGCCGTGCTCTCGGCGAGCACGACCGGGTACGTCCAGCCGCCGTCGAGCGAGAGGCTGATCTTCACGTTCCCGGTCGAGACCGGCGGGAGGTTCGTGCCGGCGACGTCCCACGTGATCGCCTGCGACGAGCCGGCCGCCACCGACTCGGCCGTCGCCTGCGAGGTCACGAGGAACGGCCCCGCGGCCTGCGCGAGGACGAGCCGCGTGTCGGCGAAGCCGATGCCGCCGCCGCCCGGGCGCTGGTCGCGCGCGGTCAGGCGGAAGTTCAGCGACGCCGGTGCCGCGTTCACGCCCGCGACGCCGACGTACGCGGCGGTCGGGAGGAACTCGGAGAAGCAGTCGACCACCTCCGGCAGGGCCGGCGTCGGCCAGACCGCCGTGTTCTCCGGGCAGGCCCCCGTGACCGCGTTCGTGTTGTTCACGAGGATCTGCGCGAGGTCGGGGAACACCCGCGTCGGGTCGGTGCCGACGATGTTCAGCCCCGGCGACGGCGTCAGGAGCGTGCCCTCCGGCGTCACCGGCGCGGCGGTGCCGAACTGCCGGAACAGCGGGCCGTTCAGCTTCGTGTTGTCCGTCAGCGCGGTCCCGAGTCCCGCCGCCGCGGTCCTTCTGCTCCCACATGTACGTGAGGGCGTCGCCGTCGGAGTCGGTCGCGCTCCCGGTGAGCGCGAACGGCGTCCGCACCGGGATCGTGTACTCGGCCGCCGCGTTCGTCACGACCGGCGCGTGGTTGCCGTTCGGCCCGAAGGTGATCCCGTTGTTGTCGACCGGGCCGCCCTTCTGGGTCTCGCCGACGAAGCCGCTCGCGCCGGCGGCGCCGACGACCTCGAGCGACGGCTGGTTCAGCGCGGCGAGCGTCCCCTGCGGCTGGTTCGCGGTCGGGTTGCCGAACGTGACCTCGAAGCCGGCGTCGTTGAGCGGCGTCGCGGCGCTGCCGCCGAACGCGCCCCACACACGGACCGTCACGATCCCGCCGGCCGGCCAGCCCGGCATCGACTCGAGCGCCGCCTTGATCCCGGCGGTCGAGTAGTTCGTCCCGCGCACGATCGGCGCCGTCTCGTTGCCGTTGAAGCGCAGCCGGAACGAGTCGGTGCCGTCGAAGTCGCGGAGCGAGACCGTCTGCACCTCGTTGATCGGGGGCCGCGAGGAGCTGACGTACGCGTTGATCTCCCCGTAGCTCCACTGCGACCAGTACGGGTCGCTGTGCGGCTGGAGGTTGTCGTGCCGGCAGATCCCGGCGTAGGCCATGATCGACGAGCCGGAGCCCGGCTCGACCGACGGGGCCGCCTTGTTGCCGCCGCAGTTCGACTGCGTGCCGTTGAACGTGTGGTTGCCGCCGAACTGGTGGCCCATCTCGTGCGCGACGTAGTCGACGGCGAAGAAGTCGCCGATCGGCGTCGTGAGGCCGGTGCAGCCGCGCGCCTTGCCGGTGTTGCCGACGGCGTTGAGCTGGGCGACGCCGCCGCCCGGGTTGCCGAGCGCGAGGTGGCCGATGTCGTAGTTCGAGGCGCCGATGATCTGGCCGATCACGATCTGGTTGCGGGTGAGCGCCGCGCCCGTGCAGGACGAGAGGTTGGCCGACCGTGAAGCACGGCGCCGAGCCGCACGGCCCGTTCGGGTCGGTCGCCTGCGCGGCGGTGTTGAAGTTCAGCTTGTCGTTGTCGGCGATCAGGACCATCCGGATCGCGCTCTCGTCCTCGTAGATCTGGTTGACGCGGTTCATCAGCGTCACCTTCGCGGCGGTGACGTTCGCCGGGCCGCCGTGGTAGGTCGTGTAGCTCGGGTCGGTCAGCAGCGCGAGCCGGTACGTCCGCAGCGTCACCGACGGGCCGACGGGGACGTCCGCGGCCTCGACCGCCTCGGCCGCCGCCTCGTCGTCGCCCTCACGCTCGACGAACGTGTCGTTGCTCTCCGCGTCGCGCGCGAAGTAGCTCGCGTAGAGGCTCTCGTCCCGCTCGTAGTACGGGTCGATGTACCACGCGCCCGCCGCGGAGCGGACCGAGGCGTGGAACCCCTGCGGGGTGAGGTCGGCGCGGATCGACGCCGTCGGGTCGTCGATGCCCTTGCCGGAGTACGTCGCGATCTCGGGATGCTTCGCCGCGAGCTCCGGCGCCATCACCGTCGACCGCTCGAGCGCGAACCGCTGCAGCTCGCCCGTCGGCGACGGCAGCGAGATGATCGCCCCGTCGATCGCGGGCGACTCGGCGGGTGCCGTCGCGAGCACCTCGGCCGCGGCGCCGCGGTCGAGGGTGTAGGCGCGGAGCTTCCCGGCCTTGATCTGGGCCTTGTGGCCGTTCTTCGTCGCCGCGGGCGTGCCCGGGACGTGCTTCCAGAGATCCTTGCCGTTCGCGCCGCCGGCCGCCGGGCGTGCGCCCGCCGGCATCGCGACGATCACCGCTGTGACGAGCGCGAGTCCGAAGATCGCGCCGCCGAGGCCCCGCCTGCGCGGCGCCGTCCAAAGCCGATGCATCCGTCTCCTCCCTCTTCCCCTCGGGTCCCGCCCGTTCCCTCGCGGGCGGCCGTGGAGACTATGACGGATCCTCGATCGCGCGCAACCCGGGCTCCGTTGAGGTTGGTCAACGGAGCCCGGGAGGCGCGATCACGACCAGGGGCCGCGGCGCTCGTGCCCGAACGGGCGCAGCGCGCCCTCGGGCCGCTCGCCGTTCACGAGCGCCGTCACGTGCTCGCGCAGCGGCGTCGAGCTTCTCCTGCTTCTCCGCCGCGGTGATGCGGCCGGCGGCCTGCGCCGCGTCGAGCTTCTCCTTCGCGTCGGCGACGAGCGCGTCGACGAGGCCGTCCACCGGCTTGCCCGCCTTCTTCGCCGCCTCGGCCAGGGTCGTCCCGTTGCGCAGCTGCTCGCGCAGCGCCTCCTCGGTCGTGCCGAGGTACTCGGCGGCCGCGTCGAGCCCGTGGTGGAAGAGGCCGCCGGGGCCGTGGTGGTCGCCGCGCAGGCCGGGGCCGAGGAGCGGGAACGCCTCGGCGTCGACGCGCTCCTTCAGCTCCTTGCCCTGCTCCTCGGTCAGCCGCCCGGCGGCGACCGCGGCGTCGATCCGGTTCTTCAGCGCCTGCTTCAGCGCGTTCGAGAGCTCGGACGGCTGGACGCCGAGCTGCTTCGCCGCGTCCTCGACGACCGCCTTGCTCTCCTCCTGCGGCGAGCCCGTCTGCGTCGCCGCGACGGCCGCCGCCCCGCCGCCCGCGACCGCCAGCCCCGCCACCGCTCCTGCCACCAGCTTGCGCTTCATGCCGCCTCCTTCGGTCGGATTCGGACGAGATCCGACCAGCCGGGCCTGAGGCGTGCCTGAGCCGAGGCTAAGAACTTCGTTAGAGCGCGGCGGCGTCGCCGGGACGCGGCTCCTCGAGCCCCGTCTCGGGCGGCCCCGGCGGTACCGGCGCGAGCGGCCGCAGGTAGAGCCAGTCGTAGAGCACCGCCGCGAGCCCGCCGCCCACGATCGGGCCGACGTAGTAGATCCAGGCGTCGTCCCAGATCCCGAAGACGAGCTCCGGCCCGAAGGCGCGGGCCGGGTTCATCGCGGCCCCGGTCAGCGGGCCGCCGGCGAGGACGTCGAACGTGATCACGAGCCCGATCGCGAGCCCGGCGATCGAGGCGAAGGCCCCGCGCGCGTCGGCAGCCGTCGCGAACACGACCCAGACGAGGAAGAAGGTCGAGAACCGCCTCGAGCACGGCGCCCGACCAGACGTCCATCGCCGGGTTCACGACCGGCACGCCGGCGTCGAGGTTCGCCTCCGCGGGGTAGACCACCTCGAGCAGGAGCGCGGCGATCGTGGCCGCGGCGAGCTGGGTGACGATGTACGCGGCCGCGAGCACCGGCGCCATCCGCCGCGTGATCAGGAACCCGAAGGTCACGGCCGGGTTGAAGTGGCCGCCGGAGATGTGCCCGACCGCGGAGGCCATCACCGCGATCACGAGCCCGTGCGCGAACGCGACGCCGACGAGCCCCGCCCCGACGGCGATCGCGCCGACGCCGATGAAGATCAGGGCGAACGTGCCGACGAACTCGGCGACGAGACGGCGGCCCGCGTCCTGCTCCATCGCGCGGCCATTGTCGAGACGGCATCGGACGGCGCCCCGGGCGCGGAAGGGGGTCCTGCTAGCTTGGCCGGATGAGCGAAGCGCCCGCCGAGCAGCACTACGAGGTGACCTGCCCGCACTGCCGCAAGCCGTTCGAGGCGCAGCTCATCGCGGGCGACGCGGGCCGCCTCCGCGGGTTCAAGTGCCCGCATTGCCGGCTCTACGTCCCGCTCGACCGAGCGGTCGAAGCCGCCTCGAACTAGCGCACGCTCACGCCGCGACGCGTCCCGACGAGCCATGGCCGGGGTCTGACCCCTGCCATGTCCGCACCGGCCATGTCCAGTGTCAGACACTGAGCGACCCGGCCCCGGATCAAGACCAGCCCGGTCCCGCAGCGATCGGACGGGCGGGATCGCCGCGTGCCCCGTCCAGGGGCACAGCGCATCCCGCCCGTCACGACACGCCAGTCCGATGAGAGCAGGTTCCTGGCCGGAGCGCCCGCACCGCCAGGTGCGCGCGCGCAGGCCACCGAGACCACGCCCGACCACGTCCTACCGTGAGCAGACGCCCCCGAGGCCGAAGGGCGGTTCATCCGCCCGGGAGGCCACGCCCCGGCCCGAATCAGCCACTCAGGCAGAAGGAGGGGGCTCGTGGGGGAACCATGGGTTCCCCCACGCTCCTACACGCAGTCCTTGAGCGCCTGCGCCTCCGGCAGGCACTCGAGCTTCTTGAGCGTGTTGTTCTCGATCTGGCGGATGCGCTCGCGGGTGACGCCGAACTCGCGCCCGACCTCCTCCAGCGTCCGCGGCTGCTCGCCGCCGAGGCCGAAGCGGAGCTCGATCACCTGCCGCTCGCGCTCGGGGAGCGCGTTGAGCGCGATCTCGATGTCCTCGCGCCGGAGCGACAGCGTGGCCGTGTCGTACGGGGACTCGGCCGTGTCGTCCGGGACGAAGTCGCCGAGCGACGACTCCTCCTCCTCGCCGATCGGCTTCTCGAGCGAGACCGGGAGCTGCGACATGCGCAGGATCTCGCGCACCTCCTCGGTCGTCATCTCGAGCTCCTCGGCGATCTCGTCGGGCCGCGGCTCGCGGCCGAGGCGCTGCACGAGCTGCCGCTCGATGTGCACGACCTTGTTCAGCTTCTCGACCATGTGCACGGGGATGCGGATCGTCCGCGCCTTGTCGGCGATCGCGCGCGTGACCGCCTGCCGGATCCACCACGTCGCGTACGTCGAGAACTTGAAGCCCTTGCGGTAGTCGAACTTCTCGACCGCCCGGATCAGCCCGAGCGAGCCCTCCTGGATCAGGTCGAGGAAGGAGAGCCCGCGGCCGAGGTAGCCCTTCGCGATCGAGACGACGAGGCGGAGGTTGGCCTCGATCATCTGCGTCTTCGCGCCCATGTCCCCGCGCTCGATGCGTTTCGCGAGATAGATCTCCTGGTCGGCGGTGAGGAGCGGCACCTTGCCGATCTCCCGCAGGTAGAGGCGGAGCGAGTCGAGCGACGGCTCGACGGTCAGGTCGAGCTTCGGCGCCGGTGTCTTGGCGTCGTCGCCGGCCAGCGCCGGCTGCTCGTGCGGCGGGCTCTTGTGCTGCTCGCCCTCCACGAGCTCGACCCCGTGGTCGATCAGGTAGGTGTAGAAGTCCTCGACCTGCTCCTTCGTGAGCTCGACGTCGTCGAGCCCGGAGACGATCTCGTCGTAGGTGAGGAACCCCTTCTCGACGCCGTCTTGGACGAGCTTCTGCAGCTCTTCGACGTCAGGCAGAGAGATCTCGACGGTGAGCAACGAACCTCGGCTTTCCTCGCGTGGTGGACGGGACGACCAGCTGACCTGCCTGAACACACGAAGAGCCGGACGGAAGCATCCCCCTCCCCCGGCTCGCTCTCCTGAACGCCCGGATGCTACCTCCGTCACCGCCGTGTTGGGAACAGACTTCTTACTCGTTCTTCACGTCTCCGTCACGATTTCGCCGACACGCTCGCCACGCGAGTTCGACAGCGGGGCGACCGCGAGGTCGGGGACCTCGACACCGAGGCGGGCGAGAAACGCGGCGACCGCGGGCCCGAGCGGACGCGATGCGCCGTCCTCCGCCTTGAGCGCGACCCCGAGCCCGTCCGGGCCGGCGGCGCAGAACAGCCCCTCGGCCCCGCCCTTCGCCGTCCAGCCCGGCAGGCGCTGCATGAGCACGGTGTCGGTCGCGCCGCGGCGCCGCGGACGAGCTCCGGGTGCGCCCGCATCGCGCGCGCGACCGCCGCCCCGCCGTCGAGCCGCTCCAGCCGCGAGAACATGCGCGCCATGCGCTCGAGGGGGAGCGCGAACGTGACGACGCCGCAGCCGTCCACGGCGGTCGGCAGCTCGTCCGGCTCCACCTCCGCCGCCGCCGCGACCTCGGCGCGGCAGCCCTCCTGGACGGGATGGCCCGCGAGCCGGTACCCGCGCCGCTCCCAGCCGCGGGCGGCGCAGAGCGCGAGCATCCCGGCGTGCTTGCCGGAGCAGTTGTGGCGCGAGCTTCGTCCTCGACGCCGCACTCGAGCTCGTCCTCGCGACGCCGGCACCTTCGCGAGCAGCGCCTCGACCGCGGCCACGTGCTCCGGCCGCCCGAGGTGCGACGCGGAGGCGATCGCGAGGTCGCGGTCGTCCAGATCCTCGCGCGCGCGCGCGAGCGGGAGCGCCTGGAACGGCTTCGCCGACGAGCGGAGGAAGGAGACGAGCCTCGGGTCGCCGCACGCGTCCACGACGGCCCCGTCCCGCACCGCCACGGCGTGGACCCGGTGCACGGCCTCGACGATCGCGCCCCGCCGCACCAGTACGCTGATCGGGTCGGCCATGACGCGGAAGACGCCTAGATGCCCGAACTACCCGAGATGGAGGCGTGGCGCCGCCAGCTGGACGGCCCCGTCTCGGCGTTCCCGATCGCGAAGGCCGGCCCGGCCCACATCGCGACGCTGAAGACGTACGACCCGCCGCTCGCGACCCTCGACGGCCGCCGGTTCAGCGGCGCGCGAGCGGCGCGGCAAGCGGATGCTGTTCCCGACCGACGACGGCGAGCTCGTCCTGATGGTGCACCTGATGAGCGCGGGGCGGCTGCGCTACGTGCCGCCCGGGCGACAAGGCGCCGAAGACGCCCGCGCTGCGGCTGCGCTTCGACGGACGGCGGCGAGCTGCTCCTCACCGAGGGCGGGCCGAAGAAGCGCGCCGGCGTCTGGCTCTACCGGCCGGAGCAGCTCGAGGAGGAGCTGGCGCACCTCGGCCCCGAGGCGCTCGGGCTCGGCGCCGACCGGCTCGGCGAGATCCTCCGCGCCGACCGGCGCCAGCTGCACCCGCTCCTCCGCGACCAGCGCGCGATCGCCGGCATCGGCCGCGCCTGGGCGAACGAGATCCTCCACACGGCGCGGCTCTCGCCGTTCAAGCTCTCGACCGACCTCGACCGACGAGGAGGTCGAGCGGCTCGCCGCGTCGCATCGACGACGAGCTCGCGCGCGGGCTCGAGCTGCGCGAGCGCGGCAAGAAGGACGACGCGGTCTACCGCGTCCACAACCGCCTCGGCGAGCCGTGCCACGTCTGCGGCGAGCCGCTCCGGCGCGTCGACTACGAGGAGCACACGATCTACTACTGCCCGACGTGCCAGACCGGCGGGAAGGTGCTGAAGGACCGCCGGCTCTCCCGCCTCCTCCGCTGAGGAGACCGTATTAGGGTCCCCGCCGACGTCGACGGGGAGGTGCACGGTGAGGCGTGTCCTGTGCTTCGTGGTGGCGGCAGTGCGTGGCGGCGGTGGTTGGTGGCGCCGCCGGAGCGGGAGACGGCCCGCACACGCCGGCGCTCGAGTTCCGCGGCCAGGCGACGTTCCCGACCGGGCTCACGTTCATGGGCACCCAGGTCGGCGGCCTCTCCGGCATCGCCTACGACGAGGCGCGCGGCGTCTACTACAGCCTGTCGGACGATCCGAGCCAGTTCGGGCCGGCGCGGTACTACACGCTCGCGGTCGACCTGGGCGACGGCCGGCTCGACCCGGGCGACGTCTCGTTCCGCGCGGTGACGACGCTGCTCGACGGGTCCGGCGTGCCCTTCGCGACCGGCAGCCTCGACCCCGAGGGGATCGCCTACTCCCCGCGCGACGACCAGCTCGTGCTCACGTCCGAGGGCTTCGCGAACACGTCTCGTGCCGCCGTGGGTCCGGCGGTTCACGCTCGGCGGACGGCAGGTCGGCGACATCGCCGTGCCCGGCGCCTTCCTCCCCGCGCCCGGCCACGGCGTCCGGCAGAACCTCGCCTTCGAGAGCGCCGCCGTGTCGCCGAACGGCCGCACGCTCTGGATCGGCTCGGAGGGGGCGCTGGTGCAGGACGGCCCGGCGGCCACGGTCGCGAACGGGAGCCCGGCGCGCCTGCTGCGCTACGACGCGCGCACGGGGAACGTGGAGCGCCAGTTCGTCTACGTCACCGACCCGATCGCGGAGCCGCCGGTGCCGCCGACGGCGTTCGCGGTCAACGGCCTCGCCGACCTGCTGCCGCTGAACGAGGAGTTCCTGCTCGCGATGGAGCGCTCGTTCTCGGTCGGCGCGCCCGGCACGGGCAACACGATCAAGCTCTACGCCGTGAAGGTGGCCGGCGCGGACGACGTGAACGGCGTGGACGCGATCGGCCCGGGCGTCCGACCGGTCGAGAAGCGGCTGCTGCTGGACCTGCGCACGCTCGGCCTGCCGCTCGACAACGTGGAGGGGATGACCTTCGGCCCCGACCTCCCGGACGGGCGGCGCTCGCTGCTGCTCGTCAGCGACAACAACTTCAGCGCCGCAGGCTTCACCCAGTTCCTGCTGTTCGCGGTCTCGCCCGGCTGACGCATCAGGCCTCGGCGCCGGGCTGGACGAGACCCGTCTCGTAGGCGAGCACGACCGCCTGCACCCGGTCGCGGAGGCCGAGCTTCTGGAGGATCCGCGCGACGTGCGTCTTCACGGTCGTCTCGCCGAGGAAGAGCTCCGTCGCGATCTCGGCGTTCGAGCGGCCGCTCGCGATCAGGCGCAGCACCTCGATCTCGCGCGCGGTCAGGCTCGACACCCGCTCGGGCAGCCCCTCCGCGGGCGGCGGGCGCCGTACGAACGCCTCGATCACGCGCCGCGTGATCGACGGGGCGAGCAGCGCCTCGCCGGAGGCGACCACGCGGATCGCGTCGACGAGCTGCTCCGGCGGCGCATCCTTGAGGAGGAACCCCGCCGCGCCCGCGCGCAGCGCCTCGTAGACGTACTCGTTGAGGTCGAAGGTCGTGAGCATGAGGACGTGCGTCGACGGCGAGCGCTCGACGAGCCGGCGCGTCGCCTCGATGCCGTCGAGGTTCGGCATCCGGATGTCCATGAGCGCCACGTCGATCGTGAACTTGTCCACCGCGGCGAGCGCCTCGAGCCCGTCGGACGCCTCGGCGACGATCTCGAGGTCGGGCTCCGCGTCGAGGATCATCCGGAACCCGGCGCGGACGAGCGCCTGGTCGTCCGCGATCAGGAGGCGGATCGCCACGTGTGCTCCGACGTCGTGACCGGGATGCGGGCGCGGACGACGTAGCGGCCGTTGTCAGGCCCTGCCTCGAGCGTGCCGCCGTAGAACGCCACGCGCTCGCGCATGCCCGCGAGGCCGCGCCGCGCGCCCTCGCCGTCGTTGCCGATCTCGAGCGCGATCGCGTCCGGCTCGTAGCGGACGACGACGCGCGCGCCGGCCGCACCCGTCCCGCCGGCGTGCTCGAGCGCCTCCTCGACGACCCGGTACGCGGACAGGTCGACGCCCGCGGGGACCTCGTAGGGATCGCCCTCGACCGTGAGCTCGACCGGGAGGCCGCCGTCGCTCGTCTCGGTCGCGAGCGCCTCCAGCCGCGCGAGCCCCGGCTGCGGCGCGAGCTCCGCGCCCTCGTCGTCGCTGCGCATGATCCCGAGCAGGCGCCGCATCTCGGCGAGCGCCTCGCGTCCCGTCTCCTCGACCGCGGCCAGGGCATCGCGCTCCCGGCCCTGGTCGTCGCGGAGCAGCCGCCGCACGCCCGCCGCCTGCACGGTCATGACGGAGATCGAGTGCGCGACCACGTCGTGGAGCTCGCGCGCGATCCTGGCCCGCTCCTTCGCGACCGCCGTCTCCGACTCGACCCGGCGCCGCTCCTCCGCGAACCGCAACCTGCGACTCCGCCTCACGGGCCTGCCTTGCGCGGTGCCCCACCGCGAACCCGGCGAGCCACGCGGCGGTGAAGAACACGGAGATCCAGACGTAGTCGCCCGGGCCGGTGTCGTCCTCCGGAAAGCGCGAGGCGACGAACACGAGGGTCGCGATCGCGGCCGCGTAGCCGATCAGGCCCTGCCGGTTCGGGTTCGACTCGGCCACCGTCCACGTCGCGAGCAGCGCACCGAAGAAGAAGAACGAGGAGTCGTAGAGCGCCTGCGGCTCGAGCAGCGAGCCGACGACGAGCGTGGCGAACACGGTGAGCGGCGCGACGAGCGGCGCGCGGCGGCGCAGCAGCAGCGGCAGCGTCGCGAACAGCGCGACCACGGTCAGCGTCGCCTGCGACCCCGGCAGCGGCGCGCCCCAGATCTCGATGATGGCCGCGACCGCGATCGCGACGGCGAGCACGTCGATCGCATGAGCCCGCGCCAGCCGGACGAGGCGGTGCATGCCCGGGAAGGTACTCCACGCGGGTACCTCCGACGTCGTCCCCGGTGACGAAGCAGATCGTCCCTCAGGACGAGGCGGTCGCGGTGCCTCCGGAACCCACCATGGACGCACCGTGATCGCCCACCAAGGAGAAACGAGATGACCGCTGCTTCGATCGCCGCGACCGCCGACGGCGTCGTGGCCGACCTCGCGCCGCACGCCGTCGTCGAGGCCACCGCCCTGCACCGCCGGTACGGCTCGGGCGACGTCGCCGTGGACGCGCTCCGCGGCGTCTCGCTCGACATCGGCCGCGGCCAGCTGACCGCCGTGATGGGCCCCTCGGGCTCCGGCAAGTCGACCCTCATGCACATCCTCGCCGGCCTCGACCGCCCGACCTCCGGGACCGTCTCCATCGACGGGACGGAGATCACGACGCTCGGCGACAACCAGCTGACGAAGCTCCGCCGCAGGCACATCGGCTTCGTCTTCCAGTTCTTCAACCTGCTGCCGATGCTGACGGCGGAGGAGAACATCCTCCTGCCGCTCTCGATCGCCGGCGAGAAGCCGGACAAGGCCTGGGTGGCCGAGGTCATGGCCCGCGTCGGCCTCGGCGACCGCCGCTCGCACCGCCCGTCCGAGCTCTCGGGCGGCCAGCAGCAGCGCGTCGCGCGTCGCGCGGGCGCTCGTCTCGAGGCCGACGGTGCTCTTCGCCGACGAGCCGACCGGCAACCTCGACAGTCGCACCGGTGCCGAGGTGCTCGACCTCGTCCGCCAGTCCGTGGACGAGCTCGGCCAGACGGTCGTCATGGTCACCCACGACGCGCGGGCCGCGGCCGCCGCCGACCGCGTGCTCTTCCTCGCCGACGGCGTCATCGTCAAGGACGGCTCGCGCCCCTCGCAGTCCGAGATCCTGCGCGTGCTGGAGGAGGTGGCCTAGGTGCGCAAGGTCGCGCTCAAGGGACTCGCGGGGCGCAAGCTCCGCACCCTCCTGACCTCCCTCGCGATCGTCCTCGGCGTCGCCATGGTCACGGGCTCGTTCGTCCTCACGGACTCGATCGCCCGCGGCTTCGACTCGGTCTTCAGCTCGGCGTACGAGCAGACCGACGCGGTCGTGACCGGGAAGAAGCTCGTGGACTACTCCGCGAGCGGCAACGCCACCGTCGACGAGAACCTCGTCGGCACGGTGCGCGCGCTGCCCGAGGTCGAGGCCGCCGCCGGGACGATCATCGACATCGTCGGCAACTCGACGCAGGCGAAGCTGCTCGACCGCGACGGCGAGCCGATCCAGCTCGAGCGGCAACCCGACGTTCGGCTTCGGCGTCGACCCCGACGCGGGCCGCTTCAACCCGATGCGGCTCGTCACCGGCGCCTGGGCATCCGGGCGCGAACCAGGTCGTGATCGACCAGGAGACGGCGGAGTCGCGCGACTTCGCGGTCGGCGACACGATCCGCGTCGCCGCGCAGGGCCCGACGCGGCGCGTTCCGCATCTCCGGGATCGCGAGCTTCGGCGACGTCTCGACGCTCGGCGGCGCCACCTTCGCGGTCTGGGACGTCGCGACGGCGCGGCGCATGCTCGGGATCCAGGGCTACACGACGCTGTCGGTCGCCGCGAAGGACGGCGTCTCGGACGCGACGCTCGTCGCCGCGCTCCGCGAGGCCGTGCCGCCGACGCGCCGAGGTCCGGACGGCCGACGAGCAGGCGGCGGAGGACAAGAAGGGGATCGACACCTTCATCGCGTTCATCCGCGGCTTCCTGCTCGCGTTCGGCGGGATCGCGCTCTTCGTCGGCGCGTTCGTCATCTTCAACACGCTGTCGATCACGATCGCGCAGCGGGTGCGGGAGCTGGCGACGCTGCGGACGCTCGGCGCGTCACGGCGGCAGGTGCTCCGCTCCGTCCTGCTCGAGGCGGCCGCGATCGGCGTCGTCGCCTCGGCCGTCGGCATCGCGGTCGGCATCGGGTTGGCGAAGGGCCTGACGGAGATCTTCGCCGCGCTCGGGCTCGAGCTGCCGCAGTCGGACCCGGTGTACGCGCTGCGGACGTTCGTCGTCGCGCTCGTCGTCGGCGTCGGCGTGACGCTGCTCGCCGGCCTCGCCCCGGCGCTGCGGGCGACGCGGGTCGCCCCGATCGCGGCCGTGCGCGAGGGCGCCGTGCTCCCGCGGCGGAAGCGGCTCGGGCCGATCGTCGGCGCGGTCATGCTCGCCGCCGGGCTCGCGCTGCTCGCGAAGGCGACGTTGACGGGCTCGATCGGCTCCGGCGGGAACCTGCTGGCGCTCGTGCTCGGCACGCTCCTGACCGTCCTCGGCATCGCCGGCGTTGCGTCGCGGCTCGTCACCGGGCTCGCCGCGATCGTCGGGATCCCGTCCCGCCGCCTCGGCGGCGTCGCGGGCCGGCTCGCTGGCGAGAACGTCGTCCGCAACCCGTCGCGGACGGCGTCGACCGCGGCCGCACTGATGATCGGGCTCGCGCTCGTCTCGTTCGTCGCCGTGCTCGGCAAGGGCGTCCGCGACTCGCTCGCGAACTCGTTCTCGGACCAGGTCTCGGCCGACTACGTGGTCACCTCGCAGAACGGCTGGTCGGAATTCACCGCCGATGCCGGCGACGCCCTCGCCGGCACGCCCGGGCTCCAGGTCGCGCAGGTGCGCGGCGACCGCGGGCTCATCGGCGAGACGCAGGTGACCGTCAACGCGGTCGACCCGGCCAAGCTCGACGGCATGTACGCGTTCGAGTGGAAGGGCGGTGCGACCGACGAGACGCTCGGGTCGCTCGCGGACGGCGGCGCGATCGTGAAGGAGTCGTTCGCGAAGAGCAACGACCTCGCCGTCGGCGACCGGTTCCGGCTGCGCACGCCGGCCGGCAACGGCGTCGACCTCCGCGTGGCCGGGCTCTACCAGCCGCCACGTGCGGCCGAGCTGCTCGGCGGCGTGGTCGTCTCGCAGCAGGTGTTCGACGACACGTTCGCGCGCCCGCAGAACAAGCTGACGCTCGTCCGCGGCGGCACCAAGGCGGAGCTCGAGGACGCCGTCGCCGCGTTCCCGGACGCCAAGGTGCAGACGAAGGCCGAGTTCGTCGACTCGCAGTCGGCGTTCGTCGGGCAGATCCTGAACCTGCTCTACGTCCTGCTCGCGCTGAGCGTCATCGTGAGCCTGTTCGGGATGGTCAACACGCTCGTCCTCTCGGTCTTCGAGCGGACGCGCGAGCTCGGGATGCTGCGCGCGGTCGGGATGACGCGCCGGCAGGTGCGCCGGCTCGTGCGGCACGAGAGCGTGATCACGGCGCTCATCGGGGCGGGCCTCGGGCTGCCGCTCGGGGTGCTCCTCGGCTGGGCGGTGACGCACTCGCTCGACCGCTACGGCGTCGAGTTCGCGCTCCCGGTGGGGTCGCTCGTCGCCTTCACCCTGGTCGCGGTCGCCGCCGGCATCCTCGCGGCCGTGCTCCCGGCGCGGCGCGCGGCCCGGCTCGACGTGCTCTCGGCGCTGCAGTACGAGTAGACGGCGTGGGGGAACCCATGGTTCCCCCACGAGCCCCCTCCTTCTGCCTGAGTGGCTGATTCGGACCTGGGGCGTGGCCTCCCGGGCGGATGAACCGCCCTCCGGCCGAGCGGCGTCCGCTCACGGCAGGACGTGGTTGGGCGTGGTCGTGTGGCCTGCGCGCGCGCACCTGGCGGTGCGGGCGCTCCGGCCAGGAACCTGCTCTCATGGACATGGCGTGTCGTGACGGGCGGGATGCGCTGTGCCCTGGACGGGCACGCAGCGATCCCGCCCGTCCGATCGCTGCGTGACCGGGTTGGGCCTTGATCCGGGGCGTGGTCGTTCGGTGTCAGACACCGGGCCATGACCGGGGCGGACATGACAGGGGTCAGACCCCGGCCGTGGCTGTTTTGGACACGTGCGCGTCATCCTCGAGGATGAGCCCGGTTCGTCTCCACGGCGCAGCGGAATCGTCCTCGGCGTGGACGTCGCGGCGCCGGCTCCCTCGTAGGTTGCGGCCATCCCCTACGACCTTCAGGAGCTGAGATGATCAACTGCGGAGACACGATCACGAACCCCGTCACCGGCGAGCGGATGACGTTCCTCAAGACCTCCCGCCAGACCGGCGGCGAGTATGTCCTCGTCGAGGTGGCCGTCGAGCCGAACGGCTTCGTCGCCTCGCCCCACTTCCACCCGAAGCAGTCCGAGCGCTTCGAGATCATCGAGGGCGAGATGGAGTTCCGCATCGGGCGCGAGACCGTCACGGCCGCCGCCGGCGACGTCGTCGTCGTCGAGCCCGGCACCGCGCACCGGTTCCGCAACATCGGCGACACCGTCGCGCGCTTCACCTGTGAGGTGCGGCCGGCGCTCCAGTTCGAGCAGCTGCTCGAGACGATGTTCGCCCTCGCCACCGACGGCAAGACGAACAAGAAGGGCCTGCCGAACCCGCTCCGTCTCGCGGTGATCGCGAACGCGCACTTCGACGACGTGCGGCTCCCCTTCCCGCCCGTCTGGATGCAGCGGGCCGGGCTCGCCATGGGCGCGCCGATCGGCCGCCTGCTCGGCTTCACCCCCACCTACGAGCCCGCGGCGGGCGCTCCGCTCACCGCGTAGGAGAGACGGATGACGAACGGACTCACCACCGACTGGCTCGCAGCCCGCCTGGGCGAGCAGCCCGCCCGCGTCGAGGCCCGGCGCCGGGCGGGCGAGCTCGTCGGCGTCCGCCGCGAGGACGGCCAGCACGTCTACCCCGGCTGGCAGTTCGGCCGCGACGGCAAGCCGCACGCCCAGCTCGCCACGCTGATCGCGGCGGCCCGGGCCAAGGGGCTCGACGACGCCCGCTTGGACGAGCTCCTGACCCGCCGCGCCGGCCTCGTCGGTGCCGCCCCCCGCGCCGCGGACGCCGTCCGCGCCGGCGATCTCGGCCCCGCGTTCCGCGCGGTCGCGGCGACCTAGCTCCCGGCGACGGGGAGGCGCACCACGAGCGCCTCCCCGTCGACGGCTACCGAGCCGCCGAGGGCCGAGACGACCCGTCCGGCCACGGCGGCGCCGAAGTCGCGGAGGTCCTCCCCGAGGAGCACACCGGCCGACGCGTCGGTGACCGGCGACATCCGGATCTCGGCGCCGTCGACGCCGACGTCGAGCCGCTCGAGCCCGCCGTGCCGCACCGCGCACCGCGCGAGCGCGGCCAGCGCCCGCTCCGCCGCGCCGGGCTCGACCGAAGCCGCTGTCCCCGAGCCCGTCGACCTCGACCGGCGCGATCTCGACCTGGGCCGCGGCGCCGCGGGCGAGCTCGAGCGTGTCGGCCTCGCGCGACCCCGCGTCCCAGCGCCCGGACTCGATCCGCGCGACGAGGCCGAGGTCGTCGAGGAGCGACCCCATCTGGTCGGCCGCCGTCGCCATCATCTGCAGGTAGCGCGGCATCGGGTCCTCGAGCTGCTCGAAGCGCGTCAGCGTCCGCGCGAACCCGTTCACGGTCGCGAGCGGCGTGCGCAGGTCGTGGCAGGCCAGCGAGACGAGCCGCGCGAATCCGGAGTCCTCGGTCACGTCCGCTAGCGTTGCAGACGCCATGGGCGATGTGCTGCACGAGGACCTCCAGGCCTCCACGCCGGACGTGCGGATCGGGCTCTCGCGCGCGGGCGTCGAGGGGATCGAGAAGGCGATCCGCTTCCGCCACCGCGGGATCGAGCGCCAGATCCCGGCCGAGATCGACTGCGTCGTCGACCTCGACCCGGCGCGCAAGGGCGTCCACATGTCGCGCTTCCCGGAGCTCTTCGAGGAGGCGATCGACGAGGTCGTCATCGGCGAGGCGCTGCTCGTCGAGGCGCTCGCCGAGCACATCGCGCGACAGGTCGTCGGCCGCCAGGGCGCGCTCCGCGCGGAGGTGCACGTCCGCGCGCGCTACCCGATCGAGCGCCGCACGCCGGTCACCGGGCTCGCGACCCAGGAGATGGTGACGCTGATCGGGATCGCGGCCGCCTCGTCGCGCAGCGTCCGCCGCGTCGTCGGCGTCGAGGCGACGGGGATCAACGCGTGCCCGTGCGCGCAGGGCCTCGTCCGCGGCCGCGCGTCCGAGCGCCTGGCCGAGGCCGGCTTCGGCGAGGACGCGGTCGAGACGATCCTCCGCCTCGTCCCGCTCGCCACGCACAACCAGCGCGGCCGCGGGACGCTGCTCGTCGGCACCGAGGCGACGCTCAATGCCGAGGATCTCGTCGAGCTCGTCGAGGCGTCGATGAGCTCGCCGATCTACGAGCTGCTGAAGCGGCCTGACGAGTTGTTCGTCGTCGAGCACGCGCACCTGCAGCCGCGCTTCGTCGAGGACTCCGTCCGCGTCGCGCTCGCCGGCGCGCTCGAGCGCTTCCCGAAGCTCGCCGACGACGACTTCCTGCTCTCGCGGCAGGTGAACTTCGAGACGATCCACAACCACGAGGTCGTCGCCGAGCGGTTCGGCACGGTCGGCGAGATCCGCGGCGAGCTCGACGGCGGCGACCACCATCCCGCGCGGCACACCGAGCTGCGCGACTGGCTCGGCGGCTAGCTGGTCGCCGTGGGCGCGGGCGCACCGCGCCGCGGCGCCGCAGCTGGGCCCGCGGCTCCTCGCCGCGCCGGAGGCGCCCGATGTTGGGCCGGTGCAGGAGGACGACGGCGACCGCGGCACCGAGCGAGAAGACGAGCGTCGGCCACGGCTCGCCGTACAGCCAGGCGACGACCGGGATCGCGACCGCCGCGACGATCGACGCGAGCGACGCGTAACGGAAGACGACGAAGCAGAGGATCCAGACCGCGGCGGCGGTCAGACCGACGAGCGGCGCGACTGCGAAGAAGACGCCTGCCGCGGTCGCGACCGTCTTCCCGCCCTTCGCGAAGCCGAGGAACAGCGGCCGGTAGTGGCCGGCCATCGCCGCGCCGCCGGCGAGAACGCCGCGCAGGTCGTCGAAGAGGAGGATCCCGACGAGCGCGGGCACGAACCCCTTCGCGACGTCGAGGAGGACGATCGAGAGCCCGAGCCGCCAGCCGTACACGCGCCAGACGTTCGACGCGCCGATGTTGCCGCTCCCCATCGTGCGGATGTCCTCGCCGCGGAAGAGCCGCACGGCCCAGTAGCCGAACGGCATCGAGCCGACGAGGTAGGCCGCGACGAGGAGAACCGCGGTGCCCATCGGCCGTGCCTACGCGTCTCGGGAATGCCGTACGCGCCGATCCAGCCGTTGACGACGTCCCAGTCGAGGTTGTCGAGGAACGCGTCGATGTAGGCGGCCCGGTCGGTCTGGAAGTCGAGGAAGTACGCGTGCTCGTAGACGTCGAGCGCGACCAGCGGGGTCGCGTTCCAGATCGGGTACGAGTTCTGGGCGTCGCCGACGTAGTTGAACAGGCGCCCCTCGTCCCAGTCGTAGGCCGTCCAGGCCCAGCCGCGGCCGGCCATCCCGGTCGCCTTGAGGTCCTCGCGCCACGCCTGCGCCGAGCCGAAGTCGCGCGCGATCAGCTCGCCGGCGAGCCCCGTCGGGTCGCCGCCCCCGCCGCCGAGGTGCTCGAAGTAGAGCTCGTGGTTCTTGATCCCGCCGATCGCGAACGAGAGCTCGACCTTGAGCGCGCGGATCTGCGAGTAGACCTGGTTCGCCGCCGAGCGGTCGACCGACGCGAGCTCGCCGAGGATCTCGTTCCGCTTGTTGACGTAGCCCTGGTAGAGCTTGTAGTGCGCCTCGATGGTGGCGCGCGAGATGCCGTCGAGCTCGGTCAGCTCCGGCTTGAGCTCGCGGGGCGTGATCTCCTCGAACTGGTGGACGAGCGTCGACACAGGCTCCCCTTCTCCGTCGCGTGCGCGGACGGAGCTGAGCATAACGGCCCGCTCGAGCGCGTCAGCGGCGTACGGGCTGCGTCCCGCTCCAGGACTCGAGGTACCCCGGCCCCGCCTGGTTGATCGTCAGGAAGGTGCGGTAGGTGCCACGCGTCCGCGGGATCTTGAAGAGCTTCCCGGAGTTGCGCCCGAGCGCGTACCGCTGGATGCTCACCCACTGGCCGAACTGGTTGCGGCGCTGGAGGTAGACCCAGTGGCCGGCGTAGCTGCGGTCGGCGAGGACCCGGGTCAGGAACCAGCCGCGCTTGCCCGGCAGGAGCGTCACGCGCGGACGCACCTGCACGGTCACGGGCTGGCTGTTCGCGCCGCGGAACTGCGCGGTGTAGGTCGTGAGGATCGTCGGGTGCAGCTGGAACTCGAACGCGCCGTTGGCCACGGTCTGGACGACCCCGAGCTGCACCGGTGAGGCGACGCCGAAGGGCTGGCCGAAGAGCGCCACGGTCTCGCCGGCGCGGCCGCTGTTCACCGTCCCCGAGAGCTTCATCTCGCCGGCGCCCCAGACCATGATCGGGTTGTTGATCGCGAGCGTCAGCGCCGGCGGCAGGCCGCGCACGATCACGGTGCCGCGCTCCGCCGGCTCGAGCGCGTCGCGGTAGCGGTACTGGCCCGACGCGCGGAACGTGAACGTGTAGCGCTGGCCCGGCCGCAGCGTCGGCGACGCGAACGCACCGGTGTCGGAGACGACCTGGTGGTTGACCGTGTCGCGGTTGACCCAGCTGACCGAGTCGTTCTGGGTGACGGTCACGCTCGCCGGGGCGAAGCCCGCGCGCCGGATCTCGACCGTCGCCGTCGCAGCCGAGGCGGGTGCCGGGAGCGCGAAGACCGCGCCGACCGCGATGAGCGAACAACATCCTGCGCATGGTGCGAGTCATACCCATTGCGATCGCGCTCGACGCCACTTCGAGACACGATTTACGAACGCCTTGCAAACGCCGCTGGGTGGTATAGCTGCCTGCATGCGGGCCCTCGTGACCGGCGGCACCGGCAGGCTGGGGACGGCGATCGCCGCGCGGCTCGGTCGGGAGGGAGCCTCCGTGGTCGCGGCCGGCCGGGCCGACGGCGACCTCTCGCGGGCCGACGACGCCCGCGCGCTGGTCTCCCGCGCGGCCGAGGAGCTCGGCGGTCTCGACCTCGTCGTCCATGCTGCCTCCGCCGGATTCGTCCCGCGGCCGCTCGAGGAGACGTCACGGAGGCCGACTGGGACGCGGCGCTCGGCGCCACGGCGAAGGGAGCGTTCTTCGTCGGCCAGGCCGCGGCGCCCCATCTGCGGCAGGCGCGCGGCTGCCTCGTCATGATCGAGGACGTGGCCGCCTACCAGGCCTGGCCGTCGTTCGGCCCGCACTGCGCGGCGAAGGCGGCGCAGGCGATGCTCACGCGCGTGCTCGCGCGGGCGCTCGCGCCCGAGGCCCGGGTCTGCGGCGTCGCGCCGGGGCCGGTCGCGGTCGAGCCGGGACAGGAGGAGCGGCGCGCCGCGGAGACGCTGCTCGGCCGCGTCGGCTCCCCGGACGACGTCGCCGAAGCCGTGCTGTTCCTCGCCCGCGCAGACTTCGTCACCGGCACGAGCCTCGTCGTCGACGGCGGCAGACTGCTCCAAACCGAGCGGGGTCATGGAACGTAGAGAGATCGAGAACATGGAGCTTGCGCTCGACCCGCCGCAGGGTCGCGCGCGCGTCGGAGCCTGCGGCTGCTCCCGGCCGGCATTCGGACGGCGATCTGATCCGCAGGATCGCGGCGCGCGATCGCGACGCCTTCGACGAGCTGTACGGACGCTACGCGCGGCCGGTGCTCGGCCTCGCCCTGCGCCGGCTCGGCGACCGCGACCGTGCCGAGGAGGCGGTGCAGGAGACGTTCGCCGCGATCTGGCGCTCGGCGCGGAGCTACCGGCCCGAGCGCGGCGCGGGCGGCCCCTGGGTCTACGCCGTCGCGCGGAACGCGATCGTCGACCGCTTCCGCTCCCGCGGCGAGCCCGTGGCGGAGGCGCCCGACGCGCGCCGACGAGGCCCGCGGCCCGGCGGAGCGCGCCGAGGTCGCCGACGTCGCCTGGCGCGTGCACCGGGCGCTCGAGGAGCTGCCGCCCGCGGAGCGGACGGTGCTCGAGCTCGCGTACTGGAGCGGGCTCTCGCAGAGCGAGGTCGCGTCGTACCTCGACATCCCGCTCGGGACGGTGAAGACGCGGACGCGGGCGGCGCTGGCGCGGCTCGCGTCCGTGCTCGACGAGGAGGACCTGCGGTGAGCGGCCACGAGCTCGACGAGCTGATCGGGGGCGACCGCCGGCTGCGGGCCGCGCACGAGGCGCTGCTCGCGGCGGGCCCGCCGCCCGAGCTCCCGCCCTCGCTCGAGCACGCACCCGGCTCGGCGCCCTCGCCGCGCGTGCGGCTCATGCCTCGCCGGCGCCTCGGCGCCGCGCTCGTGCTGGCGGCCGCGTTCGCGCTCGCGCTGTTCGGCGCCGGCTACCTCGTCTCGGCGCGGACCGGGCCGGACGCCGGCTTCCACGAGGACTTCGCGCTGACGATGCAGGGGACGGCCGCAGCGCGCGGCGCGACCGCGACGCTGCTGCTCGGCGAGATCGACGAGGCGGGCAACTGGCCGATGGAGATGACCGTGCGCGGCCTCCCGAAGCTCCCGGACGGCGAGCGCTACGAGCTGCTGCTGACGAAGGACGGCCGGGCGATCGTCTCGTGCGGCACCTTCGTCGTCCGCGGCGAGACCGTCGTGTTCCTCAACGCGCCGTACCGCCTGCGCGACTACGACGGCTGGATCGTGACGCGCGAAGGCGAGGGCCGCCCGCTGCTGCGCACCCCCGAGATCTAGGCCAGCCGGGCTACGGGGCGGTGCGGTCGTTCGCGACGAACGCCGCGTACGTGACCGGCATCTGCTCCTCGAGGAACCGCTCGACCGCCAGCGCGTAGCGCCGGATCTCGCGCTGCGCGGCCTCGTCGGCGCGGAGCGAGACGAAGTTCATGAGCGAGCGCGCGTTGACCGTCCAGTAGAACTCGGTGTAGGCGCCGACCGGCAGCACGGCGCGTGCGATCTCGCGGGCGACCCCCTCCTGGACGAGCCGCTCGTACGCCGCGAACGCGTGCTCGTAGACGTCGCGGAGCTCCTCGCGCGTGCGCTCCGCCAGGTCGTCCTCGACGGACTCGAAGGTGTAGGCGCCCGGCTTGCCGACCTGCGTGCGGACGTCCTCCGGCTCCGGGACGTAGAACTCGTCCGTCGCCTTCGCGTAGCGCATCGAGAACTCGTTGAACGAGCCGACGCGGTGCCGGAACCACTCGCGCGCGACGAAGATCGGGCAGCGGATGTGGAAGCGGAAGGCGTTGTGCTCGAACGGCGTCCCGTGACGCTCGCGCATGAGGAAGCGGATCAGCCCCTCGTCCGCCTCGTCGAGCTCGTCCTTGCGCCGCGCGAAGCTGACGCGGGCGGCGTTCGCGACGGAGAGGTCGGACGCCATCGCGGCGTCGAGCCGGACGAAGCCGTGGTCGAGGACCGGGATCGTGTTCTCGGGTATCACTGGCGCCGTGGCGGTCACGCAATCGAGACTAGAGCCGCGCCCGGACGGTAGCGACGGGAGCGCCCACGTCGGGTCGTCCGGGTTCTCGTACCCGAGCTGGCGGCCGGGCTTCTACCCCGCAGACGCGCGGCCGGAGGACTTCCTGGCCCTGTACGCGTCGCGGCTGCCCTCGGTCGAGTTGAACGTCACCGGCTACCGGCTGCCGTCGGAGGAGTCGTTCGTGCGCTGGCGCGAGTCGGCGCCGGCCGGATTCACGTTCGCGGTGAAGATGCCGGCGCGGGCGCTGCGCTCCCTCGGGACGTTCGAGGAACGCGCGCGCCTGCTCGGCGACCGGCTCGGCGTCGTGCGCGTCGTGCTCGAGCAGCCGCGCGACGACGGGCTGCTCGCCCTGCTGCTCGGCTCGCTCGACCCGGCGCTCCGGATCGCGCTCGACCTCCGGCACCCGACCTGGGACGACGCCGACCTGGGGCGCGCGGTGCGGGTCGACGACTGGGACGCGGACGCGCCCTTCCGCTACCTCCGCTTCCGCGAGCCGCCGTACGACGACGCACAGCTGGACGAGCTCGCCGCGCGCGTCCGGCCGCTGCTCGCCGCCGGCGTCGACGTGTTCGCGTACTTCCGGCACGAAGAGGAGCCGTCGGCGCCCCTGTATGCCGAACGGCTCCTCTCGCTGCTCCGCGACTAGCCGGGCCGGAAACGACGAAGGGCCCGCGCTGCGGGCCCTTCGTGGACGTGACGATGGCGGGTCGGGCTAGCCCTGCCCCTTGCCCTTGCCGTTCCCGCCCTTGTTGCCCTTGTCGGCGGGTGCGGTCGTGGTCGTCGCGGTCGGCGCCGGGCTCTCGGCCTTCTTGGCCTTGCCCTTCGCCTTGCCCTTCCCCTTGGCCTGTTCGGCCTTGGCCTTGGACTTCTCGGCCTTGGCAGCCTTCTCGGCAGCGGCCTTCTCCGCGGCGGCCTTCTTGGCGGCGGCCTTCTCGGCCTTCGCCTTCGTGGCCGCGGCCTTGGCTGCCTGCTTCTCGGCCTTCGCCTTCTGCGGCCTTGGCCTTTGCGGCCTCAGCCTTTGCAGCCTTCGCCTTGGCGGCCTTCAGCTTCGCGGCCTTGGCCTTCTCAGCCTTGGCTGCCGTCGCAGCAGCGCAGGTGCCGAGGACGTCGCCGTGCGCTCTTGTGCGCCGGCACGGCGGGAGCGCCGACGGTGATCGTGTTCTTGCCCTTGTGGCACAGGGTCACCTTGACCGTGCCGCCGTACTCGTACTGCGCGACGCCGATGGCCGTCCTCGCGAGGCCGACGCCGCCGAGCACCCCGAACGAGACGAGGGTCGTGGCGGCGACGACCGCTGCGAAGACCGCGCGACGCGTCTTCGAGCTGATCGGTGTCGTCATATGGCCCTTTCGCATGGTCGTATCTCGCATTTTGCGTTGTCGACCATTGGACGCCGGCTTCAGGAGCGATCTTGCGGCGTGCCCCTCGAACGAGGGACGGCGAGCTCCGGCCCCCTGGGATTCAGCGTGCGCGCCCGCTCCCAGGCCTCGTCGGCGGCGGCTCCGTCGAGCGCGAACGAGAGCACGTACCAGAGCTCCCAGTCGTCCGGGTCGCGGTCGAGCGCCTCGCGCAGAGGCGGGCGGGCCGCCGCCCGGTCGCCCGAGGCCAGACGCGCCTCGCCGGCGAGCCGAAGCGCCTCGGTCGACCACGGGGCATAGCGCTCGGCACGGTCGGCGGCGTCGACCGCGGCGGCCGGGTCGTCCCGGGCGATCGCGTCCTCGACCTCGGCCGCGGCGCGGTTCCCGGCATGCGCGACACCGGCCGCGACGGCGAGCGGGAGCAGCGCGGCGAGTCCGAGCGCCCGGGCCCGCGTCGACAGCGGCCGCTCCGGCGCGGTCCGCGCGGTCGCGAGGACGGCCTGACCGGCGAGCAGGGCCGTCGCCGTCACAGCGGGGATCTCCCAGTCCCAGTCGAGCGCGGCGTGGAGGAGAAACGCGGCGTACGCGGCGCCGGCGGCCGCGGCGGCTCGGCCGCGCGGAAGCGCGAGCAGCGGCGGGGCGAGCGCCGCGAGCAGGAGGAGCAGCCCGATCGGGCCGAGCTCGGCGAGCGCCTCGAGGTAGAGGTTGTGCGCGTCGCGCGCGGCAAAGGCGGTCGGACGCTCGAGGAGCCACCACCGCTCCCAGCTGCCCGCGCCGCCGCCGCCGACCGGCCTGTCCTCGAACTCGCTCCAGGCCGCCCGCCAGTAGTCGGCGCGGCCGTTGCCCGAGGCCGACGCGAGCCGGTTGCCGAGCTCGGCGCTCGCCGCGGGGAGCGGCGCGGTGAACGCGTCGACGACCTCGAGCGGGTTCCCGACGCGGACGAGGCCCGCGACGACCACGGCAGCACCGACTCCGGCGAGTGCGACGGTCCAGGCCCGGCGCGCGGAGGCGCCCGGCGTCCAGCGGCGCTCGAGCCGTGCCGCGCCGACAGCGCCGAGCGCCGCGGCAGCGACGAGAACGAGGAGCACGACACGCGAGCCGACGTCCGTCGTCGCGCGCGGCCGCGAGGGTCGCGTCCTCCCTGGTCAGCCCGTCGAGCGACCCGGCGGCCGCCGCGGCGAGCGCGCCCGCGGCGAGACCCGGGACGGCGAGCGCGGCGAGGCGAAGGCGCTGCGAGGCGACGACGGCAAGCACGCCGAGCCCGGCGGCGAACGCGAGCCAGGAGCCGCGGCTGAACGTCAGCGCGAGCGTCAGCCGCGAGCACCGGCATCGCCGCGGACGCCGCCGCGCGCACGGCCACGGACGGGAGCGCGACGAGCCCGAGCGCGAGCAGCAGGCCGAGCACGGCGAGGATCCCCTGCGCGTTCCAGTAGCCGATCGGCTCCGCGAGCTGACCGGGATCGAACGGCTCGAGCCGGCCGGGCCACAGCCGGGTCGCGAGCGCCCACCCCGACACGGCGACGACGCCGGCGACGAGGCCGCCCGCGAGCCAGGGCGCGGACGCGCGCGAGACGACGAGCGGCGCGGCGAGCGAGAGGGCGAGGTAGACGAGCGTCCGCTCGGCCTCGAGCACCGGCTCCGTCGGGCCGGGCGACCACGCGAGCGTGGCGAGCTGCCACAGCCCGAGCAGCGCGAACGCGGCGGCCGGCGCGAGCGCGAGCCGGTCGACCGCGATCCGGTCGCGGAGGAGCAGCGCGGTCGCCGCGACGAGCAGGAGGAGGAGCGCCGCCAGGCCCCACTCGCGTGGGAAGTAGCCGCCGTTGGCGAAGGCGAGGCCCGCCGGGACGAGGGCGCCGAGGAGCGCAGCCGGTAGCCGGTCGTCGCGCGGCATGGACGTCAGCGGACGCGACGGCTTCGGCCGCGACCGCGGGCGTGGCTACCCGCCGCGGGCCTGCTCGAGCCTGCGCGCGACCTCGTCCCAGTGCACCACGTTCCACCAGGCGTCGAGGTAGTCGGGCCGCCGGTTCTGGTAGTGGAGGTAGTACGCGTGCTCCCAGACGTCGATGCCGAGCACCGGGTCGTGGCCGCGCATGATCGGCGAGTCCTGGTTCGGCGTCGAGTAGGCCTCCAGCGCCGAGCCGTTCCAGACGACCCAGCTCCAGCCGCTGCCGAACTGGCCGACGCCGTTCTGGACGACGGTCTGGCGGAGCGAGGCGACGTCGCCGAACGCGTCCTCGATCGCCGCGCGGAGCTCGCCCTCGGGCTCGCCCCCGCCGTCGGGGCTCATGATCGTCCAGAAGAGCGAGTGGTTGGCGTGGCCGCCGGCGTTGTTCCGGAGCGGCTTCTGCTGCTCGGGGTCGATGGCGCTGAGCACCTCCTCGACCGGCGCGTCCTCCCACTCCGTCCCCGCGAGCGCCTCGTTGGCCTTGTCCACGTAGGTCTGGTGGTGCTTGCCGTGGTGGATCCGCATCGTCTGCTCGTCGATGTGCGGCTCCAGGGCGGCGTAGTCGTACGGCAGGGGCGGCAGCTCGAACGCCATCGCGCGTCTCCTCTCGTCGGGTCCTCGGGGCCGATGCTACGCCCGACCGGCGTGCGAAGGCGCCGGAGAACGAAAAAGGGGCGGATCCCGCCGCATCGGATCCGCCCGCCGTTTTCGTCAGTCGTCCCGTGGAGGACACCGCATTGTCCTCCCGGGGGTTTCAGCCGCCGCGCTGAAGTTGTCATGAGTCTGGACGGCGGTGGCCTCTTGACTCTTCCCCCGACAGGTGGTTCACCGCAGGCACTTGATTTCGGTCCGGCGTCACCCCTTCGGGGGCGGCGGGGCGCGCGGGCGGCCTCCGGAACGTCTGTGCGTAGGCCGAAACGGGCATGACCGGGGTCTGACCCCTGCCATGGCCCATCGCGGCATGTGCCGGATGTGTGTCGACTGCAGCGACGGGCCACTCGCAGCGTCCGCTCCGCCGTACCGTTGGCGCATGCCCCGGCTGCGTCGTCCCGCGAGTCGCGAACGGCATCTACCACGTGGTCACGCGCGGCGTCCGGAAGCAGCCCATCTACGTCGACGATGCCGACCGCCGACTCTTCGTCGGCTTGCTACGCAAGGTCGCGCGCAAGCGGGCCTGGACCGTCCACGCCTTCACGCTGATGACGAACCACTACCACCTCGTCGTCCAGACGCCGCACGCGGACATCTCCGAGGGCATGCAGTACCTCAACGGCGTCTACGCGATGGCGTTCAACGCGCGCCACGCCTTCGAGGGTCACGTCTTCGAGCGGCGGTTCTGGTCGCGAGTGATCGAGTCCGAAGCGGACTACCTCGAGACCTGCGGCTACGTCCTCCAGAACCCGGTGCGTGCCGGCCTGTGCCGCACCTTCACCGACTGGCCGTGGAGCGGCGGCGAGCTCCTCCGCACGATGTCCGTTCCGGACATGCCCGGGGTCAGACCCTCGGGCATGTCCGAACCCGTCACGCCGCAGGAACCCCGTGCTTGTCGCGCAGGTACCGGAGGTACGGCGCCGTCTCGATCGGGCTGCCGACGACCTTCGCCAGCGTCTCCGCCGGCGTGTACTTGCGCCCGTGCCGGTGCAGGTGCTCGCCGAGCCACTCCCGGAGCGGGCCGAACTCGCCGCGCTCCACCTGCTCGTCCAGCTCCGTCACGTCCTCCCGCAGCCGCTCCCAGATCTGCACCGACATCACGTTCCCGAGCGTGTACGTCGGGAAGTAGCCCATCGAGCCGCCCGACCAGTGCACGTCCTGGAGCACCCCGTGCGCGTCGTCCGGGACCTCGATCCCGAGGTAGTCCCACATCCGCCGGTTCCACTCCTCGGGCAGGTCGGCGAGCGCGACGCGGCCGCCGATGATCTCCTGCTCGAGCTCGAACCGCAGGATGATGTGCATGTTGTAGGTGACCTCGTCCGCATGGATCCGGATGAGCGACGGCTGCACCTGGTTGACCGACCGGTAGAACGTGTCGAGGTCGACGCCGCCGAGCGCGGCCGGGAACTTCTCCTGGAGCCGCGGGTAGAACATCCGCCAGAACGGCAGCGAGCGCCCGACGAGGTTCTCCCACATCCGGCTCTGCGACTCGTGAAGGCCGAGCGAGACGCCCGAGGCGAGCGGGCTGCGGTCGAGCTCCCTCGCGACCTGGTGCTCGTAGAGCCCGTGCCCGTACTCGTGCATCGTCGCGAACAGGGAGTCGAGGTCGCCCGGCTCGTAGTGCGTCGTGATGCGGATGTCGTCGATGCCGCCGCCGGACGCGAACGGGTGCAGCGTCGGGTCGAGCCGCCACGCATCCGGGCCGGTGTCCGAACAGCGCCAGCACCTCGAGCGAGAGCTCGCGCTGCGCGTCGATCGGGAACGTCCCCGCCGAGCGGCTCGACCTCGCGACCGGCTGGACGCGGTGATCAGCGGGACGAGCTCCTCCTTGAGCTCGTCGAAGATCCGCCGCACCTCGGCCGTCTTCATCCCCTCCTCGTAGTCGTCGAGGAGCACGTCGTACGGCTCGTCGCCCGGGTCGAAGCAGTCGACGTACTGGAACCGCAGGTCGAGGTTCCGCTCGAGCGCGGGCAGGAACGCGCCGAAGTCCGACGCCTCCTTCGCCTGCGCCCACACCTGCATCCCGTGCGAGCCGGCGCGCGACATCTCCGCGCGCAGGTCGGCCGGCACGCGCACCGACTTCTCGTAGTCGCGCCGCGTGACGCGGATCAGGCTCGCCTCGAACGAGTCGGGGTCGAGCGAGTCCTCGTACGCGCGCAGCTCCTCGAGCAGCTTGCCCGTCTCGTCGGCGACGAAGAGCTCGTGCGTCATGCGGGAGAGCGTCGCCACCTGCTCGGCGCGTGCCGCGGCGCCGGCCCTGGGCATGATCGTCTGCTGGTCCCAGTAGAGGAGCGCGGTGGCGCTCCGGAGGTCGTAGATCTCGGCGAGGCGGGCGCGCAACCGCTCGAATATGGGATTCGTCATGTCCGCACCTTAACCGCGACCGTGGCCTCCACCTCGACCGGGATGCCTGCGGGCAACTCGTTCACGCCGATCGCGCTGCGGGCGCAAAGCCCGCGTTCCTCGCCGAACACCGATACGACGAGATCGGTGAAGCCGTTCAGCACGGACGGCTGGTCGCCGAACCCCGGCGCGGAGCGGACGAAGCCGAGGACCTTCACCCACCGCTCGACGACGTCGAGCGAGCCGAACTCGTCGACGATCCGCCGCAGCGCCAGGAGCCCGGTCGTCCGCGCCGCCTCGTAGCCCTCCTCGACGGACAGGTCGGCGCCGACGACTCCCGCGGCGCCGATCGGCCCGATTCCCGAGAGGTACGCGAGCCCGTGGTGGACGTTGACCGGCACGAGCTTCGGCCGGAACGGCAACGTGGGGATCTCCGGCAGCTCCAGGCCGAGCTCCGCGAGCCGTGCGTCGGCGTTCACCGCTCCGCCCTCGCCGCATCACGGCACGAATCTACCGTGCGTAGAATCGTCGGCGGGGGGCTCGAGCCCGGACCACGCTCGAACCGAGACTGCAACCGGGGGTGAGGGCAGCGTGAGCGAGCACGAGTCGATGCACGATGCCGACGGGCTGCACGAAGCGCCCGTCCGGGAGGTGGTGGAGAACGGCACGGTGCTCGTCGTGCGCCTCGCCGGCGAGCTCGACCTCTACAACGCCGACGCGGTGCGGGCGGCGCTCCTCGCGGCCGCGGAGCGGTCGCCGCAGCGCCTCGTCGTCGACCTCGAGGCCGTGCGCTTCATCGACTCGACCGCGCTCGGCGTGCTCATCGAAGTCCGCTCGAAGCTCCCCGATCGCCGCTCGTTCGTGCTCGCCGCACCCGGCCTCGAGACCCGCCGCGCGCTCGAGGTGTCGGGGCTCGACCGCCACTTCACGGTCGAGCACACGGTCGCCGACGCGATCGCCGCGGAGTCCTAGGAGCTTCGACGCGCCGCCTCGAGGCGCTCCTCCGCCTCGCGCACCGCCTCCTCGGCCTTCTCCGCGGCCGCGAGCGCCGTCGCGGCCGCGCGCTCGGCCGCGTCGGCCTCCTGCCGGAGCCGACGCGCCTCGCCCCGCGGCCTCGGTCAGCGCGGCCGCGTGCCTCCTCGACCCGCTTCCGCTTCGCCGCCGCGTCCTCTCTTCCTTGGCCGCGGACTTCTTCGACGCCGGCGGGCTTCGGCGGCGGCGCCATCCCCGCCATCGCCTCGAACCCGGACGGTTCGAGCTCGTCGCGCAGGACGCCGCGGGTCAACTCGTCCGGCAGGGACGCCGCCGCAGCCCGTGCCGTCGTCGCGATCCGTCGGGTCATCTCCTGCGAGACCTTCAGCTTCGCCTCGGCGAGCGCCCTCTCGGCCTCGCGGACGACGTCGCCGAGGTGCGCGCGGAAGTCGGCGTCGGCGCCGGCCGGATCCTCCCGCAGGCGCTGCGCGGCGCGCACGAGCGCGCGGATGTCGCCCGGCTCGCGGCGCGCAGCCTGGTTCAGGCCCCAGACCGGCGCCGTCGGCTTCCGCACCGCCTGCAGCTCCGCGGCCTCGTCGGCGCGCCCGTCCTTGCGCAGGCGCTTGACCGCCTCGGTCCGCGCCGCCGTGAACTCGTCGAGGGGCAGCCCGAGGAGCCGCTCCAACTCGTCCGCCACGCGGCGACCCTACCGCTTGGAGCGGGCCTTGGCCTTCCCGCGTGAGGACGAGCGCCGCGACGAGCCGCCGCTCCGCGACGACGACCGAGTGCCGCCGGAGGCGCGGCGGCCCTGCGCCGCCTCGAGGCTCGCCCGCAGCGCGTCCATCAGGTCCGCCGGCTCCTCACGCTCGACTGCAGGCTCGGCGTGGATCTCCTTGCCCTTGCGCTTCGCCTTCACGATCTCGAGCAGGCGGTCGCGGTAGGTGTCCTCGTACTTGTCGGGCTTCCACTTCGCGGCGAACCGCTCGATCAGCTGCTCGGCCATCTCGAGCTCCTTCGAGTCGACCTTCACCCGCCCGGGCTTGAGGTCGTCGAGCGGCCGGATCTCGTCGGCGAAGTACATCTTCTCGAGCGTGATGACCCCGTCGCGGATGCGGAGGCAACCGAGGTTCTCGCGGTCGCGCATGACGTACCGCGCCACGCCGGCGAGCCCCGACTCGGCCATCGCCTTGGCCAGGAGCGCGTAGACCTTCTCCGACCCGTCCTGCGGGCCGAGGTAGTACGTCTTCTCGAAGAAGATCGGGTCGATCTCGTCGTACGGGACGAAGTCCTCGATCTCGATCGTGCGCAGGCCGTCGACCTTCGCCGCCTCGAAGTCCTCGTCCTCCATGAACACGTACTCGCCCTTCGCGAACTCGTACGCCTTGACGATCTCGTCGTCCGGGACCGGCTTCTCCTCGGCCTTGCAGACCTTCACGTAGCCGATCCGGCTCCCGTCCTTCTCGTGGACGAAGTGGAAGCGGAGATCCTGCTCCTGCACGGCGCTGTACATCCGGACCGGGACGTTCACGAGGCCGAAGGAGATCGAGCCGGTCCAGAGCGCGCGAGGCATCACGGTTCGGATCGCCGCTGCGGGCGCGCGCCAAACCTGCGGCGTTAAGCGCGCGTTAGGCGGTTGTCCCCCGATCGCGTGATCCGCGGTGGAAAACTCGGCGTGGGACCGGCTCGGAACGCCTTGCATTAAGGCCAGGTTGAGGTGCCGTTCACGGTTATGACGCGTCATACGAAACGGCATAAACCTTTTCCCAACCGCACCGTCTCACGGGGCATACACGTCACGTAACGCGACCCGGCCCGCAGAGCGCAGTGCCGGAAACGCGGTGCTTCTCGCCAGCATGCTACCTCTCCCGCATGTGACTCCGCGAAGCAATTCGCAGCGCTGAATTTCGTCGCTGCGCTCCGCAGGTCGGGTCGAATTCAGGCAGGAAAGGAGATCCATAGTGAAGCGAGGCTTTTTCGCTTCCTTCGTCGTTGCCATGCTCGCGGCGCTGTTCGCCACGCAGGCGCTCGGCGCGGGCGCCGCCCAGCGCGGCGGCACGCTCAAGGGCATGTTCGCCACCGACGTCGACTTCATCGACCCGTCGCTCGCGTACTACACGCACTCCTGGCAGATCATGGGCGCGACCGGTGCCAACCTCCTCCGCTTCGCGGACGCCGAGGGCTCCGCCGGGTCGCGGCTCGCACCCGAGGTCGCGGCGGGCTTCCCGACGGTGTCGACGGACGGGAAGACGTACACGTTCACGCTGCGGAACACGTTCAAGTTCTCGAACGGCAAGCGGGTCACCGCGGCGAACTTCGCCTGGGCGATCAACAGGGCGCTGAACAGCCAGCAGCAGTCCCCGGCCGGGCCGTTCGTCGCCGACGTCGTCGGCGCGCAGGCCGTGCTCGACGGCAAGGCGCGGACCGCTTCCGGCGTGCGCGTCCTCGGCGCGAACCGGCTCCAGCTCCGGCTGACGCAGGCGTCGCCCGACATCCTCACCCGCCTGGCGATGCCGTTCTTCCAGGCGATCGACACGGCGACCGGGATCAACCCGCAGGGCGCGAAGGCGCCGCTCGCGTCCGCCGGCCCGTACTACGTCGCGTCCTGGACGCCGAACACGCGGCTCGTCCTGAAGCGCAACCCGAACTACACGCGCGCGAAGAACCGCTTCGCGACGCGTCCCGCGAACTTCGACACGATCGAGTACGACGCGAACATCAACCTCGACGCGCAGGTCCTGCGCATCCGCTCGGGCCAGGCCGACTTCGCGGCCGAGGGCATCTCGCCCGCCGCCCACGCCGACCTCGCGCGGCAGTACGGGATCAACCGCCGCCAGTACCAGGTGCGGCAGATCCCGACGACGTACTACGTCGCGATCAACACGACGCGCGGCATCTTCCGCGACGCGAACGTCCGGAAGGCGATCAACCTCGCCATCGACCGCCAGGCGATGCTCGCGCAGCGCGGCTACCTGGCGGGCAAGCGGGCCGACCAGATCCTCCCGCCGGGCATCCCGGGCTTCAAGGACGTGAACGTCTGGCCGCTGAAGTACACGGAGGGCAACCTCAACCGCGCGAAGCAGCTCATGCGCGGCCGGACGGCGAAGGCGCTGATGCTCGCCGGCAACCGCGGCGCGAGCCTGACGATCCCGCAGATCGTCAAGTTCAACCTCGGGAAGATCGGGATCGACATGGACACCCAGCACCTCGCGGCCGGGCCGCTCTCGTCGACGGCCGGGCGGCGTGGTGAGCCGTTCGAGCTCTACCTCGGCGGGTGGCACGCGGACTACCCGGACCCGAACAACTTCGTGGACATCCTGCTGAACGGGAACAACATCCGCGAGGCGAACAACAACAACATCGCCTACTTCAACGTGCCGGGCGTCAACCGGCGGCTCGAGGCGGCGGCGAAGCTGACCGGCCAGAAGCGCTACGCGGCCTACGGCCAGCTCGACGTCGACATCTCGAAGAGCTACGCGCCGTGGGCGTCGTACGCGTACGCGAACAACCGTGACTTCGTCTCGGCGAAGGTCGGGTGCTACTCGTACCACCCGACGTACGGGATGAATCTCGTCCTGGCCTGCCGGCGCTGACGGCGGCCTCGTCTGGAGGGCGTCGGCTCCGGCCGGCGCCCTCCTCGTTCCTCGGGGAGGCGGAATGCTGGCCAAGCACGTCGTCGGAGAGCCCGACCCCGGCCGTCCGGGAGTTCGAACGATGCTCGACGCGCGGCGCCTGATCGTTCTGCGCGAGGTCGCGCGGCGGGGATCGTTCTCGGCAGCCGCGCACGCACTGTGGATCACCCAGCCCGCGGTCTCGCGGCAGATCGCGGCGCTCGAGCGGGAGCTGGGGCGGAAGGTGCTGGAGCGGACGCCGCGCGGGCTGCGGCTCACCGACGCCGGCTCGCTGCTCGTCGAGCACGCCGAGGCGATCGTGGCGCGGCTCGCGGCGGCGGAGGCGCAGCTCGGGACGCTCGACCGGCTCGAGAGCGGGCGGCTGCGGCTCGGCTCGGCGGGAACCGTGTCGGCGGCGCTGCTGGCGTCGGCGATGGCGGAGTTCCGGCGCCGGTGGCCGAGCGTCGAGCTCTCGCTCCATGAGCTCGAGACGGACGATCCCACCGCGCCGGTGAAGGGCGGGGAGCTCGATCTCGCGATCGCCTTCGAGAGCGGGATCGCGCCGCGGGCGCTCGACCCGGAGCTCGACACGGTTCGCCTGCTCGACGACCCGCTGCTGCTGGCGCTGCCCACGTCGCACCCGCTGTCGGGCCGCGACCGCGTCGACCTGCGCGACCTGGCCCACGAGACGTGGATCCGGGTGCAGCCGGAGGGCCCGGGCGTCGCGCACGCCGCCTGCGTCGCGGCGGGGTTCGAGCCGGCGGTGCACTTCGACGCGCGCACCGAGGAGGTGGCGCTCGAGCTCGTCGCCGCCGGGCTCGGAGTCGCGTTCGTCTCGTCCCTGTCCGGAACGACCGAATGGCCGGGCGCCGTGCTCCACGACCTCGGCCCCCGCGCGCCCGTGCGCCGGGTCGTCGCGATCGCGCGGCCGGAGGCGTTCCGCCCGCCCGCCGTGGCCGCGATGGTGGAGCTCGTCCGCGAAGGGAGTAAGCAGTGGCCGCGCACAGAGAGCGACCGCGCAGCTTCGTCGTGAACGCCCTGTAGGCCGTTGCGGGCATGGCCGGGGTCTGACCCCTGCCATGGCCTGCGGAGCCGTGGCGGGAGCAGCGCCGTTTCCGCGAGACTACGGGCATGACCGAGGCCACGAGCCGCGACCCGCTCCTGCACCGGGCGCTCGGCTCGCCGAGTCGCGTGCGCCTGCTCGAGGTGCTCCGCGAGCAGGACGGCCCGCTCGACGCGCGCGAGCTCTCCGAGCGGACGGCCCTGCACGCGAACACGGTGCGGTCGCACCTGGCCCGGCTCGAGGAGGCGGGTCTCGTGCGCTCGGAGGCGGAGCAGAGCGGCCGCCGCGGCCGCCCGCGCATCGTCTTCTCGGCCGTCCCGGCCGCCCCCTCGGAGGAGGAGGGCTACCGCGTCGTCGCGGACGCCCTCGCCGACGCGCTCCTGCGCCGGAACGCCGAGGCCGAGCCGGTGGAGAAGGTCCTCGGCCTCCTCGACGAGCTCGGTTTCGCCCCGCAGCTCGAGGACGAGGCGGGCGGCCGCCGGATCCTCATGCGCCGCTGTCCGCTGCTGCACGAGGGCGGCCCGGACACGGCCGTCGTCTGCCCCGCGCACCTCGGCCTGATCGAGGACGTGCTCGCCGAGCTCGGCGCCACGGAGGAGGTCACCGGCCTCGAGCCGTTCGTCGAGCCGTCGCTGTGCGTCCTCTCTCTGCGCCAGAAGGCGTAGAAACCCGCATCCGACGCGCGGCCCCGCCCGGATCTGGACGGCCCCGTTTCTTCCTACGGTCGACGTATCAAATCGATCAGCAGGAAGGAAGAGATCCGATGCTCAAGGTCGTCGTCGCACTCCTCGTCGCCACGACCGTGGCGGCCTTCTCGGCCGTCATCTTCTCGCTCGACGCCGTCACCCGCGCGAACGCCGCCGACAACCGGGAGCCCGCGGCGGCCGCGCCGGCCCCGCACCCGCCCACGACCACGCCGCGAGCCAGAGCAACGGGCTCGTCAGCTACGCCGGCGCGAAGCCCGACGACGCCGAGGCGATCGCGAAGGCGCACAAGCCCTACGACGCGACGCTCCCGCCGCTCCAGGCCGGCGAGCTCGTGAAGGTGCACATGGTGATGACGGACAAGGCCGTCGAGATCGCCCCCGGCGTGAAGTACAACGTCTGGGCCTTCGACGGCGACTACGCCGCTCCCGGCCCGATCGTCCACGTCCGCCAGGGCCAGACGGTGGAGATGACGCTGACGAACGGGGGCTCGATCCCGCACTCGATCGACTTCCACGCCGCCCGCATCGCCCCCAACGTGGCCTTCAAGGACGTCGCGCCGGGCGAGTCGTTCACCTTCCGCTTCGAGGCGAGCGACCCGGGCGTGTTCATGTACCACTGCGGCACCAAGCCGGTGCTCGCGCACATCGCGAACGGCATGTACGGCGCGATCGTCGTCCAGCCGGCGAAGCCGCTCCCGAAGGTCGACAACGAGTACGTGCTCGTCGGCTCCGAGTGGTACCTGAACGGCGACGGGCTGTCCGAGCCGGCCTCGTTCGACCAGGCCAAGGCGCACGCGATGATGCCCGACTGGGTCACGTTCAACGGCTACGCGGGCCAGTACGTGACGCACCCGCTGACGGCGGACCCGGGCGAGACCACGCGCTTCTGGGTCGTCGCCGCCGGCCCGAGCCTCGACGTCGACTTCCACGTCGTCGGCACGCTGCTCGACCGTGCCTGGGTGAACCAGGACCTGTCGCGGTTCCAGCGCGGCGTCCAGACGGTCGAGGTCCCCGCAGGCGGCGGCGCCGTCTTCGACGTGAAGATCGACGACCCCGGCCTCTACCCGTTCGTGAGCCACTCCTTCGCCTCGGTCGACCTCGGGATGGTCGGGCTGCTGAAGGTCGGCCACGTGGACGGGACGATGAGCCACTGACGAGGGCGCGGTTTCCGCGACACTGCACGGCGTGACCGCGACCGCGGACGTCGTCGACGTCATCCTCCGCGACGGCCGGACGCTCAGGCTCCGGCCGCCGCGGCGCGAGGACGCCGACGCGCTGCTCGCCTTCTTCGGCGGCCTCTCGGAGCGGAGCCTCTACCTCCGCTTCCACGGCCTCCCCGCCCTCCGCCCGCAGCTCGTCGAGCCCGTGCTCGAGCCCGACTGGACGGAGCGCGGCGCGCTGCTCGGCACGGTCGCCGCCGAGGACGGCGAGGAGCAGGTCGTCGCGCTCGCGAACTACGTCCGCCTGCGCGACCCGAGCCTCGCCGAGTCGGCCTTCACCGTCGCCGACGCCTGGCAGGGCCGCGGCATCGGGACGCGCCTGCTGGAGCGGCTCGCGGCCCGCGCGTCCGGCGTCGGGATCGAGCGCTTCGTCGCCGAGGTGATGCCCGACAACCGGGCGATGCTCGGCGTCTTCGAGCACGTCGGCTTCCGGCTCACGCGCGTGCTCGAGAGCGGGACGATCGAGGTGCAGTTCCCGATCGCGCGGACGGAGGCGTACGACCTGCACGTCGCCGAGCGCGACCACGAAGCGGTCGTGGCCTCGCTGCGGCCGTTCTTCGAGGCCCGCACCGTCGCCGTCGTCGGCGCCTCGCGCAAACGCGGCTCGATCGGCGGCGAGCTCTTCCGCAACATCCTCGCCGCGGACTTCGTGGGTGCCGCCCACCCGGTGAACCTCAAGGGCGAGCCGGTGGCCGGCGTCCAGGCGTACACGTCGATCACGGACATCCCCGGCGACGTCGACCTGGCCGTGATCTCGTTGCCCGGCGAAGCGGTGATCGCCGCGGCCGACGAGGCGCTGCGCAAGGGCGTGAAGGCGCTCGTCGTGATCTCGGCCGGCTTCGCCGAGATCGGCAGCGAGGGCGCGGCCCGGCAGGACCGCCTGCTCGAGCTCGTCCGCGCGCACGGCGCCCGCATGACCGGCCCGAACTGCCTCGGCATCGCCGTCTACGGGCGCGGGCTCGACGCCACCTTCGCCGCCCGCGCGGCGCCGCCCGGGAACATCGGCTTCTCCTCGCAGTCCGGCGCGCTCGGTCTCGCCATGCTCGAGGCGGCCGAGGCTCGCGGGCTCGGGCTCTCGTCCTTCGTCTCCATCGGGAACAAGGCCGACGTCTCCTCGAACGACCTCATCGAGTACTGGGAGGACGACCCCGAGACGAGCGTGGTCATGCTCTACGTCGAGTCCTTCGGCAACCCGCGGCGCTTCGGCCGCATCGCCCGCCGCGTCGCCCGGCGCAAGCCGATCCTCGCGCTGAAGAGCGGGACGACGAGCGCCGGACAGCGTGCGGCCTCGTCGCACACCGCCGCGCTCGCCGGCTCCGAGGCGGCGGTGGACGCGCTCTTCCACCAGGCCGGCGTGATCCGGGCGACCTCGCTCGAGGAGCTGATCGACGTCGCCGCGCTGCTCTCGACGCAGCCGGAGCCGCGCGGGCGGAGCGTGGCGCTGATCACGAACGCGGGCGGGCTCGGGATCCTCGGCGCCGACGCCTGCGAGGCCGCGGGCCTGGAGCTCGCCTCGCTGTCCCCGGAGACGATCGCGCGCGTGCAGCCGCTGCTCCCCGTGGAGGCGTCGCTCGCGAACCCGGTCGACATGCTCGGCTCGGCCACCGACCGCACGTACGCGGAGGTGCTGCCGGCGATCCTCGAGGACCCGGCCGTGGACGCCGCGATCGTCATGTTCGTCCCGGCCGTGACCGCGACGGCGGAGGCGGTCGCGGAGGCGATCGAGGCCGCGGCGCGCGCGACCACCGCGGACAAGCCGATCCTCGCCGTGGTGATGTCGGCCGCCGGGATCCCGACCGCCCTCGTCGGCGGGCGAGCGGCCGCGTTCGCGTACCCCGAGTCGGCAGCCCGCGCGCTCGGCCGCGCGGCGGCGCGCGCCGAGTGGCTGCGGCGGCCGCAGGGCACGGTGCCCGAGCTCGAGCGGATCGACCGTGCCGCGGCGGAGGCCGTCGTCGAGGAGGCGCTGACCGAGGCGGACGACGTCTGGCTCACGCCCGGCCAGACGCGCCGGCTGCTCGAGGCCTACGGCCTCCCGCTCGTCCCGGAGCGCACCGCCGCGACGGTCGACGAGGCGGTGGAGGCGGCGGACGGCGCTCGGCTACCCCGCCGTGGTGAAGACGGCCGCGCCCGGGGTGCACAAGACGGAGATCGGCGGCCTCGCGCTCGACCTCGGCGACGCGGACGCCGTCCGCGAGGCGGCGGAGCGGATCGGGCCGCCGCTCGTCGTCCAGCCGATGATCGCCAAGGGCACGGAGCTCCTCGCCGGGCTCGTGCAGGACCCGGTGTTCGGCCCGCTCGTCGCCTTCGGCCCCGGCGGCGTGTTCGCGGAGCTGATCGGCCGCGCGACCTTCCGCATCGCGCCGCTGACCGACGTGGACGCCGCGGAGCTCGTCACCGGCGGCGCGGCCGGGCGGCTCGTCGCCGGCTTCCGCGGCGCGCCTCCGGCCGACGTCGACGCGCTGACCGACCTCGTCCACCGGCTCGGGCGCCTCGGGGAGGAGCTGCCGCAGGTGGCCGAGCTCGACCTCAACCCGGTGCTCGCGACCGCCGACGGGGTCGTCGCGGTCGACGCGCGCATCCGCGCCTCGCGGGCCGAGCGCATGCGCCGTACGAAGTCCTGGTAGCGCCTGCGGCGCTCTACGGATGCCGCGCCGCCGGCCGCGCGTGACGATCGGGTGGTCCGACACGCGAAGGGAGCGCGACGATGAAGATCAGGCAGCTGATGACCAGGGACGTCGCCACGGTCACGCCCGGGACGACGCTGAAGGAGGTCGCGCGAGTCCTCACCCGGCGCGGCATCTCCGGCGTGCCGGTGGTCGACGCCGACGGCGCCGTTCTGGGCGTCGTGTCCGAGGCGGACGTGCTGGTGAAGGAGCGCGGCCCGGAGGGCAGGCCGGCCGGGCGCTTCATGTGGTTCACGGACGGGCGCGACCCGGCCGCGGACGCCAAGGCCGCGGCCCGCACGGCGGCCGAGGCGATGACCTCCCCGGCGCTGACGATCGGCCCCGAGCGCCCCGCCTCGGCGGCGGCGCGGCTCATGATCGAGCGCGGGATCAACCGCCTGCCGGTCGTGAAGGACGGCGTGCTCGTCGGGATCGTCACGCGCGCCGACCTCGTCCGCGCCTTCACGCGGCCCGACGCCGAGCTCGCCCGGGAGATCCGCGCGGACGTGGTCGAGCAGGCCATGTGGCTGTCGCGCGACCAGATCGACGTCACGGTCGTCGACGGCGAGGTCGCGCTCGCGGGCTCCGTCGAGACGCGGGTCGACGCGGAGGTGCTCGAGCTGCTCACGGCTCGCGTCCCCGGCGTCGTCGCCGTCTCGTCGCGCGTGCGCTGGCGGACGGACTCGGAGCCCGCGAATGCCCGGTAGCGTCGTCGTCGTGGCGCCGCTCACCCGCGGCGCGGGCAAGGCCGCGGAGGCGCTGATCGCGGCGGGGCCGCCGTTCGACCTCGCCGGCACGGGCGTGACGGCCCACTCCGTCTTCCTCTCCGGCGGCGAGGCCGTCTTCCTCTTCGAGGGCGCCGAGGGCGACCTCACCCTCGACGCGCTCGGCGACGACCCGGTCGTCTCAGCGGCCTTCTCGCGCTGGGCGCCGCTCCTCGCGGGCACGCCGCGGGTCGCGCGCGAGCGCTACTGCTGGACCTCGTCGAGCAGCCCTCGACTGAGCGCGTAGCGCACGAGCTCGGCGCGGGTCGAGAGGCGCAGCTTCTGCATGATGTGCGCGCGGTGCGTCTCCGCCGTGCGGACGGAGATGAAGAGCATCTTCGCGATCTCCTGGTTCGTGTGCCCGAGCGCGAGCAGGCGCAGCACCTCGCGCTCGCGGTCCGAGAGCGGGTCCTCCTCGGCGCGGTGCCGCGCCTCCGCCTCCGCGGCGACGAGCCGCGCGCCGAGCGCCGGGTGCACGTAGCTGCCGCCGTTCGCCACCTCGCGCACGGCGGCCACGACCTCGGCGTCGACCGCCTCCTTCAGGACGTAGCCCGACGCGCCCGCGGCGAACGCCTCCCTCACGTACGACGGGTCGTCCTGCATCGACAGCACGAGCACCTTCGCCTCGGGCGCGGCCTCGAGCACGCCCGGGATCGCCTCGATCCCGGACTTCTCGGGCATGACGACGTCCATCAGGACGACGTCGGGCTTGTTCTCGATCGTCGCGTAGATCGCCTGGCGGCCGTTGCCCGCCTCGCCGACGACCTCGATGTCCTCCTCGGCGTCGAGGAGCATGCGCAGCCCGGTCCGCACGACGGCGTGGTCGTCGACGATCAGGACGCGGATCGGCTCGCTCATCTCGTCGGAACCTCTACCACCAACGTCGTCCCCGCGCCCGGGGCAGACTCGATCTCGAGCCGGCCGCCGAGGAGCGCGACCCGCTCGCGCATCCCGACGATCCCGAGTCCGCCGTCGGTCGTGCCGGCCACCTCGTCCGGCGCGAAGCCCTCGCCGTCGTCCTCGACCACGGCCACGACGGACGCGGCCTTGAGCGTCAGCGTCACGCTCACGTGCCGGGCGCCGGCGTGCTTCACGACGTTCGTGAGCGCCTCCTGCACGATCCGGTAGAGCGCGGTCTCGACCTCGGGCGGCAGCCGCTCCGAGCCGATCCGCGCCTCGAGCTCGACCGCCGTCCCCGACTGCTCGCGCGAACGTGTCGAGGAGGCGCTCGAGGGCGGGCACGAGCCCGAAGTCGTCGAGCACCTTCGGCCGCAGCTCGACCGCGAGCCGCCGCACGTCCTGCAGGGTCGAGACGACGAGCTCGCGCACCTGCGCCGTCGCCGGGCCCTCGTCGAGGGAGCGCAGGCCGAGCAGGATCGACGTCAGCGCCTGGCCCGGTCTCGTCGTGGAGCTCGCGCGCGAGCCGCTTCCGCTCGAGCTCCTGCGCCTCGACCACGCGGCGGAGCGAGTCGCGGCTGACGCGCTGGGACAGGTCGACGGCGGTCGCGGCCCGGGTGGCGAGCGTCTCGGCGAGCCGCTGGTCGTCGCTGCTGAAGCGCCCGTCCCCGGTCCGCTTGTCGTAGGCGGAGAGGACGCCGAGGGCCCGGTCGCGGTGCAGGAGCGGGACGTAGAGCCCGGTGCGCGCCTGCAGCCGCCGCGCGAGCTCGGGGTTGCTCTCCGGGTCGTCGAGGAGCGAGTCGGCGCGCTCGGAGCGTCGGCGCTCGAGCACGCGCGCGCTCTTCGTCGTGCCGAGCGGGAACCGCAGCCCGACCGTGTCGTCGCCCACGTCCCCGCTCGCGGCCGCCACGCGCAGCGCGTCGCCGTCCGGGAGCATGATCAGGACGGCGCGCGCGTCGACGAGCTCGCGCAGGCGCGTCACGATCAGCCCGAGCAGGCGCGGCAGGTCGAGCTCCGAGGCGAGCGCGTCGCCGACCTCCGTCAGCGACTCGAGCTGCCGCAGCCAGCGCGTCGCCGACTCGTACAGGCGGGCGTTCTCGATCGCGACCGCGGCCTGGGCGGCGAGCAGCGAGACGAGCTCCTCGTCGACGTCGGTGAACTCGGCGCCGTCCTCCTTCTCGGTCAGGTACAGGTTCCCGTAGGCGACGCCCCGGAGCACGATCGGCACGCCGAGGAAGGAGTGCATCTCCGGGTGGTCGGGCGGGAAGCCGACCGAGCGCGGGATCGTCGGCGATGTCGCGCAGGCGCAGCGGGCGCGCGTCGGTGATCAGGAGGCCGAGGATCCCGCGGCCGCGCGGCAGCTCGCCGATGCGGGCGTGCGTCTCCGCGTCGATGCCGTGCGTGAGGAACCGCTCGAGCTGCGTCCCCGTCTGGTCGATCACGCCGAGCGCCGAGTAGCGCGCGCCCGTGAGCCGCGCCGCCGCCTCGACGACGCGCTGCAGCAGGGCGTCGAGCGAGAGCTCGGAGCTGAGGGCGATCCCGACCTCGACGAGCGCCCGGAGGCGCTCGCCGCTCTGCGTCTCCCCGGGCTGCGACGCCACGCGGCGAGTATCGCAGCCCTTCGGGAATCCACGGATGCCGGTCGGCGGGCACGCGGATGGCGCGCGGGCGCCCTCCAGGCACGGTGAATCCGATGGCTCCGGCCCTCGCAGCTGCCGCGGAACCGCCTGCGGACGACGTCGGCGAGACCGACGGGCTGGGGCGCTTCCTCGACGAGATCGTGCGGCACCCGCTGCTGACCCCGGCCGACGAGGTGCGTCTCGCGAAGCGGGTCGAGCGCGGCGACCCGGCCGCGAAGACGCGCATGATCGAGTCGAACCTCCGGCTCGTGGTCTCGATCGCGAAGCAGTACCGCGGCCTCGGCCTTCCGTTCGACGACCTGATCCAGGAGGGCGCGATCGGGCTCAACCGCGCCGTCGAGAAGTTCGACTGGCGCCGTGGCCACAAGTTCTCGACCTACGCGACCTGGTGGATCCGGCAGGCCGTCCAGCGGGCGATCTCCCGGCAGGCGCGGACGATCCGGCTCCCGATCCACGTCATCGAGCGCCGCCACCGGCTGCTCGCGGCCGCGTCCGACCTCGAGAGCGCGCTCGGCCGCGAGCCGACCCGCCACGAGCTGTCCGAGGCGACGGGGCTGTCGCTCCGGCAGATCGACGAGACCGTGCAGGCCTGCCAGCCGCCGGCATCGCTCGAGCAGCCGGTCGCGTCCGAGGCCGATGACGTGCTCGGCGACCTCGTCGCGGACGAGGCAGCGGCCGACCCGTTCGAGCGCGCCGCGCACGAGGACGAGCGGTTCCGGATCCGCCAGGCGCTGGCGCAGCTGCCCGCGCGCGAGCGGCTCGTGCTGGAGGAGCGGTTCGGCTTCGACGGCGAGAGCCGGACGCTCGAGGAGATCGGCGGCCGGGTCGGCGTCACGCGCGAGCGCGTCCGCCAGCTCGAGCAGCAGGGCCTGCGGAAGCTGGCCGCGCTCCCGCGTCCCTAGCGCCGCTGCGCGAACCGGCTCGCGTGCGCGGGCAGGTAGTACCGCTCGACGTACTCGGCGACCATCCGGCCGGTGTTGAAGCGCTCGCCGACCTGCGCGATCGACTCGCGCATCATCGCGAGCCACCGCCGCGGCAGCCCCGCGCCGTCGCGGTCGTAGAACGCGGGGATCACCTCGTGCTCCAGCACGCCGAGGAGCGCGGCGGCGTCGGCCGCGTCGCCGGCGGCCTCGTCCGCGTGCTCCTCGGTCCCGCCGATCGCCCAGCCGAGCTCCGGGCCGAAGCCCTCGGCCCACCAGCCGTCGAGGATCGAGAGGTTGAGCGCGCCGTTCATCGCCGCCTTCATCCCGCTCGTGCCCGACGCCTCGAGCGGCCGGCGCGGGTTGTTGAGCCAGACGTCGACGCCCTGGACGAGCGCGCGCGCGAGCGTCATCTCGTAGTCCTCGAGGAAGACGACGCGCCCGCCGAAGCGCGGGTCGCGCGAGAGCTCGACGATGCCGGCGGATCAGCTGCTTGCCGCCGTCGTCGGCGGGGTGCGACTTGCCGGCGACGACGAGCTGCACCGGGCCGCGACGGCTCGTTGAAGAGCCAGGCCAGCCGCGGCGAGTCGGCGAAGAGCAGGGTCGCGCGCTTGTACGTCGCGAACCGCCGCGCGAAGCCGATCGTCAGCGCGTCCGGATCGAGCGCGAACAGGCCGCCGCTGCCGCCGCCGAGCTGCCGCTCGAACCGCCGGCGGGCGACGTCGACGAGCTCGCGCTTGCGCCGGGCGTGGAGCTCCCACAGCTCCTCGTCGGAGAGGCTGCGCGCCGCGCCCCAGCCGTCGGCGTCCGGATCGCCGTCGATGTGCGCGCCCCGCGAGCGGAGGACGTGCGCGAGCTCGGCGCCGACCCAGGTCGGGCCGTGGACGCCGTTCGTGACCGAGCCGATCGGCACCTCGGCGTGGTCGCGCTTCGGCCACACGTCGGCCCACATCTCGCGCGCGACGCGTCCGTGCAGCGCCGAGACGCCGTTCGCGAAGGCCGAGGAGCGGAGGGCGAGCGGGGTGAGGCCGAAGCTGTGCTCGTCGCCGTTCGCGCGCGCGAGCCGGAGGAGGTCCTCCCACACGCCGCCGTAGCGCTCGACCGCGGCGCCGAGGTAGCGGCGCACGAGCTCGGGGTCGAAGACCTCGTTCCCGGCGGGCACCGGCGTGTGCGTGGTGAAGACCGTCGTCGCCCGGATCTGCTCGATCGCCTCGTCGCGACCGACGCCGGCGACGAGCAGCTCGCGCACACGCTCGAGGACGAGGAACGCGGAGTGGCCCTCGTTCATGTGGAAGACCGTCGGCTCGAGACCGAGCGCCCGCAGCGCGCGCACGCCGCCGATCCCGAGGACGAGCTCCTGCCGCAGCCGCTGCTCGCGGTCGCCGCCGTACAGCGTCCAGGTGACGCCGCGGGCGCGGTCGGAGTTGCCCTCGAGGTCCGTGTCGAGGAGGTAGAGGCGCGTGCGCCCGGCGTCGGCGCGCCAGATCCGCACCGTGACGTCCTCGCCGTCGAGATGGACGCGGACCTCGGGCTCCTCGAGCGTCAGCGCCAGCCGCGCCGGGTCGTTCGTCGGATAGCGCTCGACCTGCCAGCCGGACTCGTCGAGCCCCTGGCGGAAGTAGCCCTCCCGGTACAGGAGCCCCACGGCGACGAGCGGCACGCCGAGGTCCGAGGACGACTTGAGGTGGTCGCCCGCGAGCACGCCGAGGCCGCCGGAGTAGATCGGCAGGCTCTCGTCGAGCCCGAACTCGGTGGAGAAGTAGGCGACGAGGAAGTCGGGGTCGCGCCCGTGCCGCTCCCACCAGGTCTCGCGCTCGAGCTCCGCCCGGACCTCGGCCCGTGCCTCCTCGAGCGCGACCCGGAAGCCGGGATCGTCGGCCGCGTGTGCGAGGGCCTCGTCGGGAAGCTCGGCGACCAGGGCGCGGGGGTTGTGCTCGACCCGCTCCCACGTCTCGGGGTCGAGCTGCTCGAACAGTCCGCGGACGGTGGGGTGCCAGCTGAAGGCGAAGTTCCCGGCCAGCTCTTCGAGCGCGGCGCGGACGGTCTGGTGGTCGCTCACGGGTGGGGTGTCCTCGTCTGGTTCCGGGCGGAAAAACGCCCGCAGTCGGCGGGCCGGCGGATGATACCGCGGCCTCAGCCGGCGGCTTCGGGCGGCCGTTCCGGCGCCGGCGCGACCGCGGATTCGGGTGCAGGAGCGAGCCGGGCTGAGACGACGTAGGAGACCACGACGGCGACGATCACGAGCGGCATCAGGGTCAGGCCGTCGGCCTGGAGGAACACGCTCACGACGAGAACGGACGTGAGCGGAAATCCCACCATTGCGACCATCATCGCGCCGATACCCATTGCGGCACCCGCGATCATCGGCAGGCCGGGAAGGTGCGAGAGCGCAATGCCGCCGGCGGCGCCGATGAACAGGCTCGGGAAAATCGGGGCCGCCTCGGAAGCTGCTCAGCGAGAGGCTGTACGCGAGGCCCTTGCAGAGGACGACCATCAGGAGCGCGCCCACGGTCCAGCCGCCGGCGCCTTCGATCAGGCCCGGGAGCTGATCCTGTCCCGAGAAGAGCACCTCGGCCGAGCTTCTCCCGGTTCACTTCGACGAAGATCAGCACGATCACACCGATCGGCGACGCCGACAACGGGTGTCAGCAGCACCATTCGGCGTTCGACGATCGGCTGGAGCAGCAGCGCCAGCCGCGTGATGCCGGCGCCGAGGATCGCCGCGACGACGCCGATCACGATCGCCCACAGAAACTCGGACACACCGGGGCTGCCGGCCGCAGGGATGTCCGGGATCGCGAACGAGAAGGTGCCGAAGCCGGTCCAGTTGTCGAGCCCGATGAAGATCAGCGAGCCGACACCGGCAGCGAGCAGCCCGGGCGCGAGCACCACTCCGAGCATCGCGCCGCCGATCCCGGCCACCTCCATCATCAGGAACGCGGCCGGAAGAGGCGAGCCGAAGAGCGTGCTGATCGCGGCGAAGCTCCCGGCGGCGCCGATCACGACACTGGCCATCTCGGGCGCGTCGCGCTTGACCAGGTGGACGGCGAGGACTCCGAGGCCGCTGCCGATCGCGATCAGAGGCGCCTCCGGGCCGAGGACGACCCCGAGGCTGAGGGTGGCGAACGAGGCAATGACGATCCCGGGGAGCTCGATCGGCGGCACGGGTCCGGATGCCTTGAACCCCTCCGCCGGCTTGTGCCCTGCCGTTCCCGGCAGGTACCGGATTGTGAGCGCCACCAGCAAGCCGCTCAGCGCAAGCAGCGGGATCGGCCACCAGGCAGGCTGGCTGTCGAAGCCGAGGTCGCCGGGCAGGGTGCCGTACAAGTACTGCTGCAGCTCGGTGAAACCCTCGAGAAAGAAGTACGCGGCCGCCGCCACCGGCACGCCGATGATCGCGCCGAACAGGAGCAGCACCGACGTACGAGCGGCTCCGGAGAAGCTCGAGCGGACTCGGCCCAGTCGCCGCCTCCATCCCGCGAGGATCGCCGCCCGTCGCCGGGTTGCAATCACCCGCTTGGGATGACCGCGCTACGCAGGCGCGGCCACCATCGCGCTGCGGATCCCCGGGACGCCTTCGGGCAGGTCGATGTGAGGCAACGGATCTCTCCTTCGTCGTGGCCGCTGTAGGAACGAAGCCTGCAGGGCACTAGCATCTGACGCAATGGGTGCGCAGGCCGTCGTCGACGGAGGCAAGCCGACGATCCGCATCCGCGGCACGGCGTATCCCGTGCTGCTCCCGTCGGTGCGCGACCCGCGCCTGCACCTCGCGGCCGTGATCATCACGCTGCAGGTCCTCGGGCAGACGTCCTTCGACTTCAACCTCTCGATCGCGCAGATCCTCGTCTCGGTGCTGACGTGCGCCGTGCTCGAGGTCGCGATCACGTTCCGCCAGCAGCACGTGCTGATGTGGCCCGCGAGCGCGCTCCTGACCGGGAACGGCGTCGCGTTCATCCTCCGCGTCCCGGGCACCGAGCACGGCGACTGGTGGAGCATGAACGGCTGGTGGATCTTCGCGGGCACCGCCGCCGTGTCGCTGCTCTCGAAGTACGTGATCAAGTTCCGCGGCTCGCACGTCTTCAACCCGTCGAACTTCGGCCTCGTCCTCTGCTTCCTGCTGCTCGGGCCCGAGCATGCCGACCCGCTCGACTTCTGGTGGGGACCGATGTCGCCGGCGCTCGTGTTCGCGCTCGTGGTCATCACCGTCGGCGGGTTCTCGATCCTCCGCCGGCTGAAGCTGCTGGAGATCGCGGTCGGCTTCTGGCTCGCCTTCGCCGCCGGCCTCGCCGTGCTCGCGGCGAGCGGCCACGAGATGACGGCCCGCTGGCACCTCGGGCCGATCACCGGCTGGGAGTTCTGGCGCGTCCTCGTGTTCTCGCCGGAGATCCTCGTCTTCCTCTTCTTCATGATCAGCGACCCGCGCACGATCCCCCGCACCGGTCCGGGGCGCCGCGCCTACGCGATCGGGATCGGCCTGCTCGCGGTCGTGCTGATCGCGCCGCAGACGACGGAGTTCGCGACGAAGGTCGCCGTGCTGGGTGCGCTCTTCCTCGTCTGCGCGATCCGGCCCGTGCTCGTCTGGACGCAGGTGCCGCTGCGCCTCGGCGGCGGGCGGGCGCGCCTCGGGACGATCGCGGCCGCGGGCGCAACCGCCTTCGTCGCGCTCGTCCTGCTCGCGGGCAGCCCCGCGCGCCCCGACGAGGCGTCGGCGAGCGTGCTGCCGGCCCGCGCGCTCCCCGACGTCACCGTCCTGCACTCGACCGGCGTCGCGACGCAGCTCGACCGCACCACCGCGGAGCAGATCGCGCGCGACGTGGTCGCGAACCTCGGGAACGAGGCGGACGCCGTGCTCCGCCGCGATCCCGACCGCGCCACGGCGGGCGCGGCCGGCGAGCGGCTCGCCTCGGTGTGGGCGCGCATCGATGCCGCCGGCGCGACCGTCGACGTCCCGGAGTTCGACCTCCGGCACATGACGGTGAAGCTCGAGCGCAACGAGGGGCAGGGCCCGCCGCTCGTCCTCGCCGACCTCGAGGGCACGGTCGAGCTCGTCAGCTACCGCGGCACGCCGCCGACGGTGCAGGCCCGCGGCACGCCTAGTCCGTTCCGGCAGACGCTCGAGCTCGTGCTCACCGACGGCCGCTACCTGATCGTCGGCTCGCGCGGTCCGACACCGCGCCGCGCTCGCGGCCCCGGCGGTCGAGCCCGCGCCGGCGACGACGACCGGCCTGCGGCTGGAGGACGTGGCCGCGGCGTCGGGCCTCCGCTTCCGCCACGGCGCGTTCCGCTTCAAGACGTCGAACGACCCGGCCGCGGCGATGGGCGGCGGGCTCTGCTGGCTCGACTATGACGGCGACGGCTGGCTCGACCTCTACGTCGTCAACTCGTACTCGATCGAGGGCGACCTGACGCAGTGGAAGCGGCGCGGCGGGACGCCCCGGAGCGCCCTCTTCCGCAACGAGCGCGGCCGCTTCGTCGACGTCAGCCGCGGCTCGGGCGCGAACGTCTCGCTGCGCGGGAACGGCTGCGTCGCCGCCGACCTGAACGGCGACGGCCACACCGACCTGTACGTGACCGCGGACGGGTACGACGCGCTGCTCTGGAACCGCGGCGACGGGACGTTCGTCGAGGGCGCCCGCGCCGCCGGGATCACGACCTTCGGCTGGCACAGCGGCGCCGCCGTCGGCGACGTCAACGGCGACGGCCGGCCCGACCTCTACGTGTCGAGCTACGCCGACCTGAACGCCCCGATCCCGGGCTCCACGCGCGGCTTCCCGGGCAACCACCGGGCCGTCCGCGACCGGCTCTACCTCAACCTCGGCCCCGACGCGCAACGGCCGCTCGCGCTTCCGCGACGTCGCCCAGGAGGCCGGCGTCGAGACGAGGCAGGTCGACCACGGCCTCGGCGTCGTCTTCACGGACGTGAACGGCGACGGCCGGCTCGATCTCTACGTCGCGAACGACACCGACCCGAACCGCCTGCTCGTGAACGTCCCCGACGAGGGGCCGCTCGGGTTCCGGCTCGCGCGAGCGCGCCGGCGACGGCGTCGTCGCCGACCCCCAGGCGGGGATGGGCGTCGCGGCCGCCGACTTCAACGGCGACACGCGGCCCGACCTGTTCGTGACGAACTCGCACCGCCAGCTGCACGGCGTCTTCGCGCAGCGGCGTGCCGTGGTACCTCGACGCGCGACGGCAGTTCGCACAGGCCTTCGACACGAGCTATGCCGGCTGGGGCGTGACCTGGCCGGACCTCGACCTCGACGGCGACCTCGACGTCGTCCTCGCGAACGGCGCGATCCCCGTGCGCGCCCCGGCACGCGACGCGGAGCCGGTGCAGGTGCTCGAGTGGGGCCGGTCGGGCGTCGCCGACGTCACCGCGAGCGTGCTCGGCGAGGGCCTGCGCGTCAACGGCCGGGGGCTCGCCGCGGCGGACTACGACAACGACGGCGACGTCGACGTCGCGGTCAACTCGATCGCAGGCCCGCTGGCGCTGCTCCGCAACGGCGGTGCGCCCGGCCACTGGCTCGAGGTCGCGGTCGAGCCGTTCGCGCCGGGCGCGCGGGTGACGGTCGAGCTCGCCGACGGGACGCGCCTCGTGCGCGAGGTGCAGGCGGGGAGCAGCTATCTCTCGTCGGAGGACCCGCGGGTGCACTTCGGCCTCGGCCCGGCCGCGAAGGTGAAAGCGCTCACGGTCCGCCTCCCGGACGGCCGCATGATCCGCCGCGCGAACGTCGCCGCGAACCAGGTCGTCACGATCTCGCGCTAGCCGGGAAGAAGACGCGGCCCTGCGCCGTCCATGGTTGATGCACGCGAGACGGACGAGCGCTCCTCCTCCTTGCGACCCTGGCGAGCATCGCGCTCGCCCTCGGGCTCGCCGGGTCGGGCGCGGGCGCCACCGACGCCGACCAGGTGACGCTCGTGGTGGATGCCCGCGCGATCGACGGCTCGCTGCTGTTCACGGCGGCCGGGGGCTGGCAGTGGCGGTGCACGCGTCTCCGGCGGCGTGCGGTGCACCGTCCCGGCGCCGCGCGGCACCGTGATCACGATCGCCGGCGAGCACGGAACGCGCTCCTCGTTCCTCCGCTGGGACGACGCGTGTGCGGGGTACGGCACGCGGCCGGCGTGCACGCTGCCGCTCAACGAGAACCAGACCTACGTGAACGCCCGCTTCTCGCCGCTGCGCCTCTCGCTGCCCGTCTTCGGGCGCGGTTACGTCCTCGTCGAGACGCTCCTGCCGAAGCGGTCGTGCGGACGCGACTGCTGGGAGATCGCCTGGAACGACACGGTCGTGATCCGGCCGCGCACGTACGCGGGCATTCGCTTCACCGGCTGGGGATCGAAGTGCGAGTCGATCCGCGGCGACTGCCGCTTCACGATGCTCAACAACTACACGGCCGCGGCGACCTTCGAGCCGATCCCCCCTCCGATCCCCTGTCCCCCGAACTCGTCGTGCGACCCGGTCACGCCGTCGCAGACGTTCGTGCTCAGCGTGTCCGGGCCCGGCAAGGTCGTCGCGCAGGGCCTGGCTCCGTACCCGGCGACGGTGTGCGAGGCCACGGGGTCCACCCCGCAGGTCTGCCAGATCCGGCGCCCGGCGAAGAAGACGCTGATCCTCCGCGCCATCAGCGGCGCGACCGGCCGCTTCGTCGGCTGGGGCGACCGGTGTCGCCACGCCGGCGGCGGCACGGACTGCAGCTTCTACAACGGCCCGGTGCCGAGCGGCGCCCCGCGGATCACGGCCGCGTTCTCGTGACCGCCGCGGGCTCGAGCAGGACGGTCGTCGCGGGAGGACGCCTCGAGTCGCTGCTGTCGTACCGGCGACTGATGCAGGCGGGCAGCATGGCGGCGGCCCTCGGCTCGATCGTCGGACTCGCGTTCACGGTCGGCGATCGCGTGACGGCTCCCTTTCGCGACGAGGAGCGAACCGGCGTCCACGTCGAGCACGTCGCGGTGACCGAGGCGATTCCGCTCCGGGACTACTTCGCGACGAGGGAGAACAGGACCGACGTCGACGGCCTCGGGTTCAGCGAGGAAGAGCTGGCGCGCGACGTCCTCGTCGTCGACTACGACGCACGGTTCGAGGGCGGCACGAAGGGTGAGGCGTTCCTCTTCGACCGCACGCTCCAGCGCCGCGGCGCAGACGGACGGATCACGATCGTCGGCCGGCAGTCGGAGCCGCAGACGCTCGACGCCGCAGACGACTCGTGCGGCTGCTTCGACTACTTCTTCCTCCGCGGCCGCGGCGCCGAGTACCGCGTCGTCGTCGAGGTCAAGCGCCCGAACGCCCCGAACGCGGACCCGATCCAGCGGCGGGAGTCGGACTGGTTCCGGGCCTGAGACCGGGTCTCAGCAGCCTGCCGGCAGCGCGAGGCGGGGCGCCCAGGACTTCGCGTCGTAGAAGCAGAGGAACTGGACGTCGGTCACGCTGCCGGTGAAGCCGCCAGGCGGCCTGAGCAGGGCGACGGACGACGCGTTGGTCGATGAACCGCCGTCCGCGTCCAACCACAGCGCGACCGGATAGGTCGTGGTCGCGTGCCTGACGACCATGCCCGCACCCGACTGCGGATCGTGGATGGCGAACCAGTCGCCGTTCCAGTCGGTGACGAGACACCCGAACTCGCAGTCGGGGGCGACGACCCTCGTCACGAGGGCAGAGCCCGATGCGTTCGGATACACGACGGTGGAGAACGCATCACGCGGGTACAGACGCGGGATGTACGACCGCAGGTCGCGGTCGAAGGGCGTCGTCCCGAACTCGAAGGTTCGCTGCACGCGCAGCTTGTCCGCGGCGCCGCCGCCGGCGAAGAAGTTGTAGGTCGTACTCACGCGGGTGCCGTTCGTTCCGAAGCAGCCGTTCGCCGCCGAGTCGATCGCGACACGGCGATCTGTCGGCGCCGACCACGTGCCTGCGCTGCCCATCCCCACGAGCGAGGCGAACGACCCGCCGCTCTCGATGGCCCACGCGTTCCCGAAGAACTCATGGTTCGTCTCTCCGCAGAACTCGCCCCATGAACGAGTCCGGTTCGGGGAGCCGTTCCAGGACAGGCCGAGAATCTCCTCCGGGGCAGTCAGACTCCACCGAACCGACAGGCCGGACGTGGTCATCGTCCGCGCGCCAGGATCCATCGCCGCTCCGCCGGGCGCGGCCGCGATGAGCGAGACGGCGGCTGCGACGATCGTCGCAACTGCACCGAGAACGACACGCATCGGAACCACCAACGCCACGCTCGGACGGTAGATCGGCTCCTCTCGCTCGTCGCCTGCTCGTGTGGGCGGAAGGACCACCCGAATGCGCCCTTCGCCAGCTTCTAGTGCGGCAATTGGCCGGACGACTGGCTCGCTTGCCCGAGCTGGCGAGCACGACGCTAGACGGACTCGTCGTCGCTGATCCCCGCGCACAACGAGGAGGAGCAGATCGAGGACGCGATCCGCTCGCTGCACGCGCAGGAGCTCGCCGCCCGACCTCATCGTCGTGTGCGCCGACAACTGCACCGACCGCACGGCCGCGCGAGGCCGAGGCGGCAGGCGCGGACGTCTTCGAGACCGTCGACAACACCCACAAGAAGGCCGGCGCGCTCAACCAGGTGCTCGACATCGCTCGCTGCCGGAGCTCGCGCGACGAAGACGCCGTCCTCGTCATGGACGCCGACTCGCGTGCTCGCGCCGACGTTCGTCGCCGAGGCCGCGCGGCACCTGCGGCGACGGCGTCGGCGGCGTCGGCGGCACGTTCACCGGCCGCGCGGGCGGCGGCTTCGTCGGGATGCTCGCAGCGGAACGAGTACGCGCGCTACGCACGCGACGTGGCGCGGCTCAAGGGCCACGTGCTCGTCCTCACCGGGACCGCCACGCTGTTCTCGGCGCAGCACCCTCCGCCACGTCGTCCGGGCGCGCGCCGAAGGGCTCGCTGCCCGGCGGCGCGGCGCAGGTCTACGACACGAACGTCCTCACCGAGGACAACGAGCTCACGCTCGCCCTCCTGCACCTCGGCTACAAGGTCGTCTCGCCGAAGGGCTGCCGCCTCACGACCGAGGTGATGGACGTCGTGGCGCGACCTCTACCGGCAGCGCCTGCGCTGGAAGCGCGGCGCGATCGAGAACCTCCGCGACTACGGCCTCACGCGCGTGACGGCCAGGTACTGGGGCCGGCAGCTGTTCACGTTCCTCGGCCTCGCCGTGACGCTCGCCTACCTCGCTCTCGCTCGGCCTCTCGCTCGCCCTGCAAGGCAGACGATCGACGCTACAGCCGCTCTGGCTCGCCGTCACCGGGATCTTCGTCGCGGAGCGAGTCGTCACCGTCCGCTCGCGCGGGCCGCTGCAGATGGCGCTCGCGGCGATGCTGCTCGTCGAGATGACCTTCGACTTCTTCCTCCAAGGCGTCCACCTGAAGGCTCTCTGGGACGCCGCCCTCAACACCGAAAGGAGGTGGTGATGTACCACAACAGGACTCTTCGCCGGCGGTGCCGGCAACCGGCTCGCGCAGCGCTGCCCTTCACGGGCTTCGAACGTCATCTGGTTCGCGGTCGCCGCGCTTCGCGCTGCTGATGGCAGCCGGTGCGCTCTGGCGGATCGTGCCCCGCCGCGCAGGCGTAGCGGTGCGAACTGCGCACGGCCGTCTGCGGTCGCTCCTCGCCCTGGCCGGGGCGCGCGTGCTCGCCTGGGTCGGCGTCGACCCTGGTCTGGGGAGAGCCGCTTCACGGCCCGTCAAGGCTGCGCGCGCGCAGGCCGGCGCTCCGGCAGCGAGCTCGCGCGCAAGGAGCACACGACCGCCGACCGCCCTCACGAAGGCGACGATCCGGGCAGCGGGCGCTCGCCGACCGCCGTGGGCTTCGAGAGGGCGACGCCTCGGCCGAGTCGTCGTGCCCCGTCTCGGGCCTCCGCACCGTCGTGGTCGAGGGGACCCGGTCACGACGATCTCGCCCGTGGACCCGGCCACTACCGGATCACGGCGCTTCCCGGCTCTCGGCGGCACGGTCGCGATCGCCGGCCATCGGACGACCTACTTGCAGCCCTTCCGCCACATCGACGACCTCCGAGCCGGGCGACCGCATCTCCGTCGCAGATGCCGTACGCGACCTTTCGCTACGTCGTCTACGCGCATCGCATCGTCGACGACCGCGACTGGTCGATCCTCGGTCGCGCCCGTTCGAGCAGCTCGTCCTCACCGCGTGCCACCCGCTCTACTCCGCGTCGCAGCGCTTCGTCGTCTTCGCACGCCTCGAGGCGACCGCTCGCCGCCACAGAGCCGGCGCCCGACGGCGCTAGGCGACGATCGCGCGGAACGCCCGGAGCGCGGCGCCGGACGAGTCCATGCGCCAGTCGGTCTCCTTGTTCGCGTGGAACCAGACGACGGCGTCGACCTTCGAGAACCGGCCTGCCAGGCTCGGCGCCCATGTGCGCGGATCCAGGCCGCTCTTGTCGCCTCCGACCTCGGCCGACGCCGACCTCGCAGATCATCAGCGGCTTCCGGCCGGCGTAGTCCCCGTAGAGCGGGCGCGAAGATCTCGGCGAAGGACTGCCACCGGCTCCACGAGCGCGCCGTGCCCCAGTTGTAGCCGTCCATCCCGACCCAGTCGACGAAGCGGTCGCCCGGGTAGTACGCGCCGCCACTCCTCGGCCGGCCGACGCCGCGCCTGCGCTGCGAACGGGCACCAGACCCAGCGCACGTTCGTCGCGCCCGCGGCACGGAACGTCCCGACGAGGTGCCGCCACGCGGCCACGAACTCGCGCGCCTGCCCGTAGCGGGGTTCCACTCGCCGTTGAACTCGGCCGCCCAGCGCAGATACATCGGCGCGCCGAACTCGCGGCACGCCCGTGCGCGCTCGAGCAGCAGCGCGTCCTAGCGGCCCGAGCCGATCGCGGTCAGATCCCGTCGGCCTTCCCAGGCGACGAGCGGCGTCCGACCCGGCGTCCCGGTCGAGCGACGTGACCGGCGTTCGGGAACGGCTCGTCCCACCCCACGAACGTGCTCGAGAGGTCGAGGCGGCGGCCCACCTGTGCCTCGAGCCTGTGCCCTGGCCCGGTCCGCCTCGGCGAACGTCATCCGCGCGCTTGTCCTCCGGGTCCACGAACGCGCCGAACCGCCATCCGGGCGCACGCAGCCCTGCCGACGCCACGTCGCTCCAGGCCAACCGCCCGACGAGCGAGCCGGCCGCGAGCCCGGCGGCTCCGCGCAGCACGAGCTCCCGGCGCGTGCAGGCTCCGGTCGAAGTCGCGGAGCACGTGCGCCACGTCCCGCTCCTTCGCAGCGGCGTCCCCTTCGCCTACCCCTCGCGCCAGGGATCGAGCCACGTGCATTGACCGGCTTCTACCACGTGGGCACACTCGGAGACGTGTCGGAGCTGCGAATGATCGGCGCGGACGTCGAGGGCGCGCTCGAGAATGTCAACGTCCCGAGCTACGTCATCGACTCGACGGGGGTGATCCGCTGGGTCAACCCGGCCGCCCGCAGGCTCGTGGGCGACGTCCGCGGCCGCCAGTTCACGTCCGTCGTCGCGGCGGAGGACACGCGGCGCGCGCGCGAGTCGTTCGCTTCGAAGATCGCGGGCACGGCTACCGTCACGGACGCCGAGGTCGTCCTTCTCGGCCAGGACGGCGATCGCATCTCCGTCGAGGTCAGCTCGGTCCCGCTCCACCGCGGCGACCGTGTGATCGGCGTCTTCGGACAGTTCTCGGACGTACACGACGCGCCTGCCGATCCCCCGGCGCACCCGGCCCTGACGCCGCGCCAGACCGAGATCCTGCGACTCCTCGCGCTCGGATACTCGACCCGGCAGATGGCAGAGGAGCTGCACCTCAGCACCGAGACGGTGCGAAACCACGTCCGGAACGTCCTGCAAGCGCTGGGCGTCCACTCGCGGCTCGAGGCCGTCGCCCTCGCGCGCCGCGAGCACGTCGTCGCCTGACCTCGCGCCGGCCGCCGGCGCGGAAATGACGCAACCGTGTCAGGCGGCCCGGGGCCCCTGTGCGCGACAGTGTCGGGCGTGCACGATGCGGCCCTCAGCGACACGATCTCCTTCGAGATTCCGCAGCGCTCCGCCGCCATGCACCTGCGCCGGCGGCTTCGGTCGCGCTGGCTGGAGTCGCTGGAACGGGAGGACGACGGCGGGTGGATCGTCTCCGCGCACCTGCGAGCCGAAGCGAGCGACCTCGCGACGTTGCTCCGTGAAGTCGAGACGTGGGTCGCCGAGCGCGGCATGCACGAGCTCTGGTTCCAGCTCGACGGCCGCTCGTACCTCCTCCGGTCGCGAAACGTCGACTCCTCGACCGTGACGGCGGCCTGAGGACGCGATGGCCGGCTGGACCGAGAAACCGGATTCTCCCCGCGTCCGTCCCGCGCGACGGCACGAGCTCCCTGCAGTGCCCTGGAGGCGACGCATGAGGCGCATGCTCATGTCGCTGCGCGTGACCGTCTCTCCAGGCCGCGACCGCCGTGCGCGCCGCCGCCGCGCTGAGGCGCGCTCATGAGTACCCGCATCGTCGTCGTCGAGGACCACCCGCTGATGCTCCGGGCGATCGTCGAGATCCTCGAGCAGGACAGCGGCTTCGAGGTCGCAGGAACCGCCACGTCGGGCGCCCAGGTGGCGCCGCTCGTCGCGCGGGCCCGCCCCGACCTCGTCCTCCTCGACCTCCAGATTCCAGGCCTCGACGGACTGAGCTGCCTCCGCCAGCTGCGCGAGTCGTACCTCGCGCACGAGCGTCGTCGTCTTCTCGGGCGTCGAGTGCCGCGAGACGATCGAGCAGGCGCTCCGCGAAGGCGCCGCCGCGTTCGTCTCCAAGTCGATCGACCCCTTCGACCTGCCTGCCGTTCTCCGCGCCGCGCTGTTGGGGAGCGTCTACTTCTCCACGCCGCAGGTCACCCGCGAGACGCTGGCCGACTTCCAGTCCGAGGTCGATCAGGAGCAGGCGCTACGCAGCACCGGCCTCACGCCTCGCGAGCTCGAGATCCTCGTCGCGGTTTCGAGCGGGATCTCGAATCGCGCGATCGGCGCAGAGCTCTTCCTCTCCGACCAGACGGTCAAGTTCCACCTCAACCGGATCTACAAGAAGCTCGGAGTGGCGAACCGCACGGAAGCTGCGGGCCGCGCGCACCGGCTCGGGCTCGTGCGCGACCTGGCACACGCCGGCTGAGCCGCTAGCGCCTAGGACCTTGTTTCGTCGGGCGTCCTCTGGAGCCTCGCGGTGTCGAAAGCCACCAGAGAGCCAAGGAGGGATGGCCACCTGATCGTGCACGGTGGCGCCATCTGCCCGCACACCCTTCGTCGCCTGGTGCGGCGGGTCGAGGACGCGGGTTGGTCGCTCGGGCAGGCCGCGGCGGCCGCGGGAGCCAGCACGCGCACCGTCTTCCATGCTGGCGCGCTGGCGGCGTGAGGGCAAGCGCGGTTGCTCGAGCCGCGTCCCGTCCGCGCCGGGTCCGGATCGCGCACCGCGTGACCGAGAGCGGGGCGATCAGTGCCTGCAGCGCCTGCGGATGACCGCGGTCCGGGATCGCCGAGCTGTTGCGGGGGACGGCGCTCTCGCCGTGCTCGGCCGTGCTCCCTCGCGCCGGCCTTGGCCGCCTCTCGCGGCTTGCAACTCGCCGAGCCGCCAACCGCTTACGAGCGCGCGCGCGCGCGTGACCTCCTCCACGTCGACGTCACGCGGCCCGTCGAATCGCGCGCCCGGGCCACCGTCTGACGCGGACGCGCGCGACACGCGGGTAACACCGCCGCCGCTACTCGCTTGGATGCGAGTGCGTGCACGTCTGCTCGGCGACGCCACCCGGCTCTGCCGAGCGCCGAGGTGTTCCCCGACGGGCGAGCGGAGGCGCTGCCGAGCGTCCCTCGAGCGGGCCGCCGCCGGGCCCGCCAGCAGGGCGTGAGTGTCGACCGTGTGATGACGACACCCGGCGCCGCCGCGCCGACTTGCTCTCAGCGGGCTCGCCCACTACAACGGGCGCGGATGCCACGGCAGGCCGGACACAAAGCGCCGGGCGCGCGGCTGCGCGAGCTGGACAACGTGGCCAGGAGCTCCAGCTGGGCCTCTGGCGCAAGCGCCGAACCGGCGCCCGTGTGTGCAGGATGGTGAGCACAGCCGCCTTGGCCGACACCCTCGTCGCGGGCGCCGCCCTGCTCGCGCTCTGGATCATTGTGCGCTACACGGCTCGGCCCGAGGACCGTCGGCTGGGCCATCGTCCACGTCGTCGTCGCCGTCGTGCTGCTTCACCTGCTCTCCGCCCCCTTCGCCGCCGTCGAGGCGATCGGCGTCCCCGCTGCCCTCTACGTGAAGGTGTTCGGCGTCGCGCTGCCGCTGTTCGTCTACGCCTTCCTCAGCGGAGGCTGGATCGACGCGGGCCGCGATGGGCCTTCTTCGCTGAGCCGGCGAGCTGCTCTAGAAGATGCCCGCCGCCGAGGAACGCCGGCGCGAGGATGACGACGAACATCACGGGCAGGATGAAGATCGCGATCGGGAAGAGCATCTTCACCGGCGCCTTCTGCGCGCGCTCCTCGGCGTGCATCTGCCGGCGATGCCTGAAGTCGGCCGCCTGGGCGCGCAGGATGCCGGCGAGCGGCGATCCGAGCTGGTCCGACGAGAGCACGGCGTTGGCGAACGCGATCGCGTTCTCGCTGCCCACGCGCTCGGCGAAGTTGCGCATGCGCCGTTCGCCTCGACTCGCCGACACGGAGCTCGGTCATGATGCGGCCGATCTCCTCGGCCAGCGGCCCGTCGCTCGCGTCGACCAGATAGCTCGAGCGCGGCGTCGAAGCTCATTCCGGCCTCGATCGCGATCGCGAGCTGATCGACGAAGTGGGGCAGCTCGCGCGTCGATCTGCTCCGCACGCCGCGCCGCCGCCTTGCTGAGCAGGAAGCCGGGGATGACGACCGCCGGCCGCGGCGAAGACGATCGCGAGCACGATCCGCCGTCGCACCCTCGGCGAGCGTGAATCCGGCGAGCAGGCCGAGCACGGTGAGCACGACGCGTCCGGCCATGAAGAGCTCGGCGGTCAGCCGCCGCGACGCGCCCGCGCGGCGAAGCTGCGCGGTGATGTCGTCCGGCGACTCCTTGCGCCAGACCTTCATGTGAACGCGCACCAGCAACGCGGACATGCGGCGCGAGCAGCACCGACCTCGGCGCGTCCTCGCGGCGCGCCGGCAGCGCCGGCGCGGCAGACGCGAACGGTCTCGAGCGCCGCTCGGCGGTCGCGTTCGGCGGCGAGGCGAGGCCGGGTCAGTTGGAATCCGACAGAGCGCGAGGCAGGCGATGCCTGCGACGAGAAGATGATCATCGTCAGTACCTCACCGAGACGATCTGCTTGAGGAACAGGGCGCCGATCGCCATCGACGTCAGGCAGACGCCGATCAGGACGTGCCCGGCCGACGTCGTGTACAGCGGCGCCATGTACGAGGGGCTGATCAGCGTCATGAGCGCCGGCCAGGCCGATCGGCAGCCCCACGAGCACGATCGCCGACATCCGGCCCGAGCGAGGTCAGCGCGCTTGACCTTCCGGGCATGCCGCTGACGCTCTCGGACCGTCTCCGACAGCGTGTCGAAGAGACCCGCGAGCGAGCCGCCGGTCTGGGACTGGACGTTGATCGGCGGTCGCGACGTACTCGAGGTCCGGCGACCCGATCCGCTCGCACATGGCGGCGATCGCCTCGTCGAGCGGCACGCCCGAGCCGCTCCTCGCCGAGCACGCGCGCGAATTCCTCGGAGGCGGGCGGCGCGCCGTCGTCGGCGATCGCCCGCAGCGCCGGCCGAAGCCCGTGCCCCGCGCGAAGCGTCGAGGCGATCGTCGCCAGGACGTCCGGCAGCTGCCGGTCGAACGCCTTCGTCCGGCGCTGCGCGGCGATCCGCAAGGCCAGCGAACGGCGCCACGAGGCCGACGCAGCATCAGCAGCAGCGCGAGCGCAGGCGGTGCACCGAGCATCGTGGCGACGACGCCGAAGACGAACGCGGCGAAGAGCGCGAGATACGGGACGTGGCCGACGCGCAGCTTGACGCCCGAGCGCTCGAGCGCCGGGTAGGCGCTCCGACGCCGGGAAGGTCGTCGAGCGACCGCTCGGTCCAGGCGAGCAGGGACTCGAAGCGCGCGACCGCCGGGCTCTCCGTCGCTCCTCGGCATCGCGGCGGCTGCACGTGCGGCTCGAGCAGGCGGGCGATCTCGGACGGTGCGGCGCCGCCCGCGCCCGACGGCGCCTGCGCCGGCGAGCAGGAGCGCGGCCAGGAGCACGACGCCGGCAGCCGTGATCGGGCTGTGCGCGATCGAGCGCGGGATGCATCGAGAGCCGCCGCTCGCCTCCTGCGGAATCCGAACGGACGTCGTCGACGTCGGTCCCGCCTGCGCGGACGGTCAGCTTGACCCGGTCTCCCGGGCGAGCGCCGCGAGAGGTAGGAGAGCTGCCACGTTCGGTCGAGCTCGCGGCCGAGGGCGCGGTAGGTCGCGCCCAGGCTCGGTCGCGTCGGCGGCGTCGAAGAGCCTGCCGCCCGTCGCCGACGCGAGCTTCGGCCAGAGGCTTCTCGTCGGCACCTGGCGCCCGCCGCGATCGCGAAGACGATCACGTTCGCGCGCTGCGCGGCGGCGATCGCCTCGGCCAGCGTGCTTCTAGAACCGACGTCGCGCCCGTCCGTCAGGAGGACGAGGATCCGGGCTGCCGTCCGACATCCGCTCGAGGCGCGCGACCGACAGGCTCGACCGCGTCGTAGAGCGCCGTTCCGCTTCTGCGGCATCCGGAGCGAGCGACGCGAGCGTCTCGCGCGACGTCGGACTTCGGCGTCGCCGGGCCGCGTCAACGCGAGGGCCTCGTGCCCGAACGCGACCAGGCCCGTCGTCGCCGGCGCGGTGCTGGCGGCCAGGAACTCCGCGGCCGCCCGCTTGGCCTCGCGCAGCGGCCGCCCGGCCATCGACGCCGAGTTGTCGACGGCGAGCACCATCGCCTGCGCCGAGCCGAGCTCCCGCGCCTTGACGAATCCGGCCGGGCGGCCGTCCTCGGCGAGCGTGGGCCGGCTGCCCGGCGGGCGCCACCGCCGTCACCCGCACGAGCGGGAACTTGTCGAGGTCGACGCGACGGATCTGCGACCGACGCCGGCCGCGCCCGCCGCCGCAGGAAGCGGCGAGCGCGACGCAGCGAGGAGGGCGAGGACGGCTCGTCTCATGCTGCGCCCAGCCAGGTCGACGGCGGCAGCTCGACGCCGTTCGCGGCGAGCTTGGACAGGAAGCCCGGCCGCAGCCCGGTCGAGCGCAGCGGGCCGAGCAGCGCCGCCGCCGTCGCCGGCCCGGAACTCGGGCAGCGCGGGCGACGAAGAGGTCCTGCAGCGTGACGACGTCGCCCTCCATGCCGGCGATCTCCGTGATCTGCGTGATCTCGGCGCGAGCCGTCGACGAGGCGCGCGATGTGGACGAGCAGGTCGAAGCCGCCGGCGATCTGCTCGCGGATCGCCTTGACCGGCAGCTCGACGCCGGCCATCAGCACGAGCATCTCGAGCCGGTGCAGCGCGTCGCGCGCCGAGTTCGCGTGGATCGTGGTCAGCGATCCGTCGTGGCCGGTGTTCATCGCCTGGAGCATGTCGAGCGCCTCGGCGCCGCGGACCTCGCCGACGATGATCCGGTCGGGCCGCATCCGCAGCGCGTTGCGGACGAGGTCGCGGATGCGCACCTCGCCCTCGCCCTCGACGTTCGGCGGGCCGCGTCTCCAGCGAGACGACGTGCCGCTGCAGCAGCCGAAGCTCGGCCGCGTCCTCGATCGGTGACGATCCGCTCCGTCGCCGGGGATGAAGCGCGGAGACGGCGTTCAGGAGCGTCGTCTTGCCGGTGCCGGTACCGCCCGAGATCAGGATGTTGAGCTTGCCCGCGGACGCACTGCGCGAGGAAGTCGGCGGTCTGCGTCGGTGATCGAGCCCAGCCCGACGAGGTCGTCGAGCGTGAGCGCGTCCCGCGCGAACTTCCGGATCGTCAGCGACGGCCCGCGCAGCGCGAGCGGCGGGATGATCGCGTTGACGCGGCTGCCGTCGGGCAGGCGGGCGTCGACCATCGGCGACGACTCGTCGATGCGGCGGCCGACCTGCGAGACGATCCGGTCGATGATCCGCAGCAGGTGCGCGTCGTCGAGGAAGGACGCCTCCGTCTCCTCGATCTTGCCCGCGCGCTCGACGTAGACCTGGTCCGAGCCGTTGACCATCACCTCGGTGACCGCGGGTCGCGCGAGGAACGGCTCGAGCGGCCCGTAGCCGAGGATGTCGTCGGCGATCTGCCGCTCGAGCTCGGCGCGGTCGCTGGGGCTGAGCGGCGCCTCTTCGGCGTTCAGCTCCTCCGCGACGATCGTCGCGGACGCGCCGCGCCAGCTCGTCGCTGCCCTCGAGGTTGAGGAACGCGCTGCCGAGCCGCGCGATGCACGTTCGGTGGATCTTCGTCTTCAGCTCGGCGTGCGGGTCGCGCGCGCGCGCGCGCGACGGCGCCCCGGTCGACCTGGAGGCGCTCGGCGAGAACCGACGCGTCGCCGCCGCGCGCGAGGCCGTTGCGGTCGATCGCGCTCATCGCCGGCCTCGCAGACGGAAGCGGCGCTGCGCGCTGGCGCCTCCGGCTCGGCGTCTTCCGGCGCCGGCGAAGACCGACGGCGCCAGAGCTCGCGATCGCGCGCGCGAAGCGGCTGCCTCGTCGGCGACGACGACCGGCAGCGCCCGGTTGACCGCGGCCGGCACAGCCGGATCGTCGGGCAGCTCGAAGGCGATCTTCGCGTCGAGCGCGTGCTCGATGTCGCTCGTGGCCGACGCCGCCGGCGGCGCCGAGGCGGTTGGCGACGAGCGAGACGCGCTCACGGTCGAAGCCGAGGCGGTCGATCGTCTCGAGCCCGATGCGGACGTTCTTCAGCGACGTCACCTCGGGATTGCAGACGAGCAGCAGCTGGTCGGTGTGATCGAGCGCGGCGAGCATCGCGGCGTCGAACAGCGGGCCCGTGTCGATGACGACGGCGTCGTAGGCGTTGCGGGCAGCCGTCGAGCACGGCGGCGAGCTCGGCCTGGCCGACCACGTCCGCCTCCTCGGGCCGCTGCGGCGCGGGCAGCACGACGACGCCCGTCCGGGGTCGGTGCTGACGAACGCCTTCAGCTTGTCGCCGTCGATGTCGCCGGCCGAGGCGGCGAGGTCGGTGATCGTCGCCCGCGGCGCGACCGCCAGCGTGAGCGCGGAGTCGCCGAACTGCAGGTCGAGGTCGACGAGCAGCGTCCGCTTGCCCGAGCGCGCCAGCCGCGACCGCGAGGTTCGTCGCCAGCACGGTCTTGCCGCTGCCGCCCTTCGGCGAGAAGACGGTGACGACCTTGCCGGTCGCCGTCTGCGGCCGCGCGCACGCGCCGCCTTGCGGACCGCGAACAGCAGCGTCTCGGCCGGCTGCGGCAGGACGAGCACGTCCGACCGCGCCGACGGCGAGGCCGGTCTCGACGATCCCGTTCGGCTCGCCGTAGGCGGCGAGGATGAGCGGAGCGTCCGCGAGCTCGCGCAGGCGCCGCACCTCCTCGGCGACGTTCGGCGCCGAGGAGGACTCGAGCACGTGGAGGGCGACGTCGGCGGTCGAGGGCGACGATGCGCCGTCGCCCGCGTCCGCGGATCACGGAGATCGCCGGCTCCTGCTCGAGCGTCGCGCCGCGACACTGTTCGGCCGCGGGCCCGCTCAGCAGGACGCGGAGCCCGCTCGTTGGCTGTGTGGCCGTTACGTTACTCATCGACGCTCTCCGGGAAGTCGCCGGCGATCTGCGTCGGCGCCGTGGTCGGCGGCAGTCCGCGCGCGAGGAACGTGTGCAGCGTCTCGAGGCTCGGCTGTGCTGTTGCGTCGGACGCTGTGGTCGGCCGCAGCGCGAGGAACCAGGTGCGTCTCTTCATCGCCCAGCCCATCGTCTGGGCCTGGCGGTCGGTCATCACGAGCTTCGCCGACGATCGTCTCGTCGGCGCCGATGCTCTCCGCCTTCTCGGCGTCGGGCGCCTCGAGGACGAGCAGGTTCCGCAGGACGACACGCGTCGTCGCGCGCGTGGGCCGCGCGACGCGTGTACCGGACGGTCGCGACGACGTCGACGCGGTCGCCGTCGGTGAGCGTGCCGGCGAGCAGCTGGTTCGGCTCGCCCGAGCACGGCGATCGCGCGCTGCTTGCCCGAGAACTTGGCGAAGATGCCGCCCTGCGCGAGCCGGCTGAACTGGCGCAGCGTGATCTGCTCGCCCTTGTAGATCGGATCGGCGGCGACGAGCGACGTCAGCGGCGCCGCGCTCATGACCGAGCCCGGGACGACCGCGCGGCGGGGCACCGTCTCGGTCTTCAGGTAGCCGCCGCTCGCGACCGCCGACCCTCGGTGCCGGCGGGGATGTCGCGCGAGGCGACGAGGACCTTCACCAGGCCCGCGCCCTCGGTGACGCTGTTGCGGTAGCTGATGATGTAGATGCCGATCGAGCACGGCCGCGAGCGCGGCGAGCGCCACCGGCAGCATCAGGTTTCGAAGTCGGGTTTGGTCACGGAAGGTTCCTTTCGCGTGCTCTATTCGGTGAGAGTGATGACTTTGACGCCGAAGTCGTGGTTGGGATCGGTGATCGGGTTGCCGGCCGCGAGGTCGGTCGCGATGAAGGTCACGAAGTGGCCTTGATCACGTGGTTGCCTGGTGTCCTGCCGCCCCACTTGACGACCTCGTCGATGACGAATGCGGCCCAGCCGATGACGTGGTAGCCGTCTGGCGCTGGCGGTAGTCGAAGACGGGGAACAGCAGCTCCGCTTGAGCGTCGGCCGCGTCCTCGAGCTGCTTCTTGATGCCGTTCTTCTCCCCGTTCCCGGGCGGGATAGTCGGTGTTGATCGGGAGGGAATCGGGGTAGCCGTTCTCGAGCCAGTCCTTCATGTCGCCGGCGCCCGCGCCATGTACCGTCGCGGTCGAGGTCGAGCAGGCCGAACTTGCTCTTCGTCGGATCGAACGTCGATCGTCCTCGACGAAGTCAAGCGTCATCGTCTGGCCGAAGCAGCCCGGGTCCGTGACGATGCACGCGTAGTCCTTGTGGATCGCGATCGGCGCGACGTTCTTCAGCTGCACGGGCGCGAACACAGCCTGCCTGGCCTCCGCGTGCACCGTCACGTCGTCGAAGGCCGCGCCGAGGACGGGCGCGAAGATCCCGGGCGTGCTCCGCCGTCGCAGCGACAGTGATCGCATCGTGCTCGGGATCGGTCGGAACGTGACCGTGAGCGCCGGATGCCGGAGTAGTTCGTGCTGCGCGTAGTCCGATGCGCGACGGCCTGCGGCGCATCGACGGCGTTCGAGCGGCAGCTCCTGCGCGCCGGCGAGCGCGGCAGCGTCGGCCGCGGTCTGCAGCTTGCCGCTGCGGCGCTGGTACCACGAGCCGCCGTCGATGACGAGCGCCGCCATCCCGACCAGCGCGGTCAGGACGACGGCGATGAAGACGATCGCCTGGCCCGATCGCCGCGGAGCCGTGTCAGAAGCGCCTTCATTCGAGCCGCTCCGTCGCGCTCGCCGTCAGATCGCCCGACCTGAGCGACCGAAATCGAGGAGGTCGATCGTGTACGGGTACTTGATCGTGACCTTGACCTGGTCGCCGGTGTTCGGCCCGGCCGTGCACGTGATCCGGCTCGAGATCTTGGCCCACTGCGTCGCCGAGACCGTGTTCTGGATCGCGGTCGTCGCGGCGCCGCACGGGCCGCTGGTCCGCTTGACGGCGGCCGCGCGCGCGCCGACGCGCGCCGCATCGGTGATCGCGAGGTAGTTGTGGAAGAGCGACGCCGAACTGCCCGATCGCCGAGCAAGAGCATGAGCAGGAGCGGCAGGACGATGACGAACTCGACCATCGCCTGGCCGTCGTCCCGGCGGAGCCTGAATCCGCGTATCTGTCCGGTCAGTGTCTTCATCGCGTGAAAGCGGTGTGTCAGGAGCCTCCGCCAGCGGCGGAAGCCCCGACGGCGAGCTGACCTAGGACGGCGTGCGTCCTAGAGGTCGCGTTGGTGACCTTGCGTGATCGCGCGCCGTGATCGCGGCCGTGAGGCCGCCCCACGTGGCGGCGAGCAGGACGCCGACGACGATCACGGACAGAACGAGCGCGTACTCGACGAACGTCTGGCCGCGCTCGCTCTTCAGCTCCTGCATCCGGCCGACGAGCATCGTCGCCCAGACATTGAAACGATCCATCATGAGGTGAATCCTCTCTGTCTCATGCATGGGCGACTGCCGCCCCGCAACTGGCGTCCAAAGTAGAGAGCGCCGGCCCCGGTGGGATCTACCGGTCGGGCGGAACTACAGGTGGTCCGATCAGCCCGTTCGGTAGATGCGACTAAGGGGAGATGCCGCGACAATGCCGCAGTGCGCCGCCCCATCGTCCTCATCGGAACCGAAGGTCAAGTCCTGTGCGAACGCTGCGAGATCGCCGACGGCTTCCTCAGCCGCGGGCGCGGCCTGCTCGGGCGAAAGACGCTGCCACAGCGGCCACGGGCTCCTGATCCGGCCGACCTGGTCGGTGCACACGGCCTTCATGCGGTTCGCGATCGACGTCGTGTTCCTCGACGCCGAGCTGACGGTGCTGAAGCTGGCTCGGAACCTCCGCCCGTGGCGCGCGGCATCGCGGCTCCGGGCGCATTCCGTGCTCGAGCTCGCCGCGGGCGAGTGCGACCGTCTCGGGATCGGCGTGGGCGACAGGCTCGCCTGGGCCTCGCTGGACCCGGCGCGGTGACGGTCGCCGTCACCTGGGCGCGCGCACGGCCGGTCGGCGTCGCGTTCGCCGTCGCGCTCGCCGCCTGCGTCCTCCTCCGTTACGGCCCGAGCGCCGCCGGCGCGATCGCGGCGTTCACGTGCGCGGTCCTCGTCGTCCTGTCGCTGATCGACCACGAGACGCACCGGCTGCCGAACCGCATCGTCCTGCCGTCGGCGGCACTCGTCCTCGTCGCGCGACTCGCGAGCGACCCGGAGCACTGGGCTTCCTGGGTCGGGTACGGCGCCGGCGCGTTCGCGTGCCTGCTCGTGCTCGGCCTGGCGTACCCGGCCGGGCTCGGGATGGGCGACGTGAAGCTCGCACTGCTCCTGGGCGCGGCCCTCGGGGCCGCCGTCCTGCCGGCGCTGTTCCTCGGGACGCTCGCCGCCGGGCTCGCAGGCACCGTCCTGCTCATCCGCGACGGCCGCGAGGCGCGCCGTCGCGCGATCGCATTCGGACCGTTCCTCGCGTTCGGCGCCATCGCGGCCTTCCTGACGCTGACGCCGTAGCCGGCGACACGGCGCTGCCCACGGCTCGATCGGGAATGACCCGAACGTGTCACCCGAGCGCCCGACCGGGCTGACTACCGTGGATTTCGAACGAGGCAACCCCACGTAAGTCCTCGCTTTGTGCCGTTTCTGACCCTTGCGGCACAGTTGGATGGATTGAAGCCCTCGATGCCCCCGGCGTCGGGGGCTTCGGTCCATCAGGGGCTGTTCACCCCAGCGGGGTGATGCGTCTCGATCGTCGTGTTGCGCACTCTCCGCGCGGTTGTCGGAACGACCGTTGCGGCGCTCGGATCCATTGACAGGCGAGAACCTTCCACTCCGTAGGCGGGTTGCGCGGTTGAGTTGGCTGGCCGTCGCGTTGATCGGCTTGACCGTGATCCTGCTGCTGCTGGCCCTCTGGGTTGCGTTCCGGGCGGAGCCGAGGGACATCGTCGGACAGCTTCCTCTCGGTGCTGACGACAATGTTCCGTCCTTCGCGCTGATCCTGGCCGCCGGCGCGGCGGCGGCAGGGTTTTTCGTCGGTCTCGCTGCTCTCCATGCGGCGGCGGCGATGCGCGTCCTGGCTCGCGACAGGCGGATTCCGCATTCCCTCTCACCGGAGATGCGCAGGCTGCGGGCCGCGCTGTTGACGCCGCTCGGGCCGTCGACCGTTCGGTTGGCCGACGAGCCGGAGCTTCCGCAGAGCAGGCTGCCGGAGAGCGCGGATGTTGCGCCGGCGCCGTTGCGGCTGACGGTGCTGGTGCCCGCATACAACGAGGCGCCGACGATCGCGGCGACGTTGGAGTCGTTGTGGCGACAGACCAGGCCCCCGGACAAGGTGGTCGTCGTCGCCGACAACTGCACCGACGACACGGCCGACCTGGCACGGAAACACGGCGCGGACGTGTTCACGACCGTCGGTAACACCGACAAGAAAGCCGGCGCACTCAACCAGGCGCTGTCGGAGATGTTCCGCGACATCGACGCCCGCGATGTCGTGATGGTGATGGACGCCGACTCGGTGATCGTCCCCGGATTCCTCGAGCGGGCGATGGGGCTGCTCGAGTCGGACCCTGACCTGATGGCGGTCGGCGGCGTCTTCTACGGCGAAGGCGGCGGGGGGCTGGTTGGCCAGTTGCAGCGCAACGAGTACACCCGTTACCAGCGCGACATCTCCCGTCGGAGAGGGAGGGTGTTCGTCCTCACCGGCACGGCGTCGCTGTTCCGCGCATACGCGTTGAAGGCGGTCGCCGACTGTCGTGGGCAGCTCCTGCCCGGCGATCCGGGCCAGGTCTACGACACGCTCGCGCTCACCGAGGACAACGAGATGACACTCTCGCTGAGATCGTTGGGCGCGAAGATGGTCTCGCCGATGGAGTGCCGCGTCGTCACCGAGGTGATGCCGACCTGGCGGGCGCTCTGGCGGCAGCGGATGCGCTGGCAGCGCGGCGCACTGGAGAACATCGGGGCGTACGGCCTCACCCGCGCCACATTGCGCTATTGGCTGCAGCAGATGGCGATCGGCTACGGGACGATCGCGCTGAACTCCTACCTGCTGCTGCTGACGATCACGCTACTCGCGGCCGACAGTTTCGAGTTCGTCTGGTTCTGGGTGGGCATCGGCTCGATCTTCGTGATCGAGCGCCTGGTCACCGTCTGGGCAGTCGGCTGGCGAGGGCGAGCGATCGCGTTTCCACTGGTGATCGAGATCGCCTACGACCTGGTGCTCCAGGCGGTCTACGTCAGATCCCTCTTTGACATCGCCACCGGCCGCGCCGCCGGATGGAACTACGTCCCGCGCGACACGGTTGCCGTTGAGGCGATAAACCAGTGACGATCCTCGGCGGGATCTTGCTGCCCTCAGACGTCCTCCACTCGGGGTGGTTTCAAGCCCTCGCGGCATTCGTCGCGATGAACACGCTCATCTACGCCTCGCTGAGCCTCGCCAAGCTCATCCCACGCCGACGGGCCCTGATTACGGCCCTTTCCCGCTCGCCGAGGGTGGACCACCGATGCGAGCCTCGGGTGGTGTCAGCCCGGAAAGACGGCCCGAAGGCCTGCCTCGACACAGGCGCGGTCGTCGTCGCCGCTCGCGCCACTCGCTCCGGCTGCGCCCAGCACGTCCTCGCCGCTCCGGATCAGCACTGAGCCCGGGCCTGGAATGAGCGGCAACCGGACGAGCCTGCTGACTGCGTCGAAGAATCCCTCGTGAGACTCGCGGCTGGCGGCGAGCTGCTCGCCGTCGCGGTGCCACAGCGCCGTGCCGGCTGCCTTCGCTTCGGCGATCTGCGCTGAGAGCGGGAACGCGCCGTCCATGCGGCCGAGCGCGACGAGGTGTCCGCCCTCGTCGACGACGGCGACGGCGATCTTCCAGCCGTTGGCGACTGCGTGGTCATGCGCGGCTGCGATCAGGATCTGGGCCTGCGCGAGGCTCAACGGCATCGGCGCCCAGTATCCCCTCTCGGTCAGCACGCGGCTTCGTCCAATCGACTTGCACGGTTAAGGTCTCCAAATGCAGGAGTATCTGGTCGAGCTCACGGACCCGCCGGCGTCGCTCGTCGTGCGGCTCAGGAAGGTCCCGAAGCGCGGCTCGTGGTTCGACCTCGGCGACGGGACCGCGGCGCAAGCGAAGGACATCCGCACCATCGCCGGCTCACCCGTGATCTTCGCGGCTCTCAAGGGCCGCCGCCGAACGCGGTCGGACTGACGTCGGCGCCGGGTCGACGGCTTCCTCGGCGCGTAGAGTCGCATCGATGACGGAACGCCTCGACCTCGTCACGATCGCCCTCGACCGAATCGACGTCGTTCTCCGGTGGAAGGCGAGCGCCGCGTTACTCGACGAGGTCGCCAACCTCGAGTCGGACAACGGCATCACGGATGCCTTCGAGGCGGCCGGCGAGACGCAGCCGGTGACACTGACGCTCGAGCAGAAGGCTCAACTCCTGCTCGCGATCGAGCAGTGGTCGGTGCGGACCCCCGGCGGCTTCACGGCCCTTCCCGAAGGGATCTACGACCTACGGGAGGGGCTGCACAACGACCTGCACGACGCACGATGACGAGGCGACGCCGACTAGTCGCGGTCGAGTTCCTTCATAGCTCGGCCGCCCGCGCGCGGGCGGCCTGGCGGACGAGGTGGTCGCGCTCGGTGACGTTCGTGGCCCGGCGGGCGGCCTCGGCGTAGGCCGTTGCGGCGGCGGGCAGGTCGCCGGCCAGCTCGTGCAGGTGGCCGCGGACGGCGTGCCAGCGGTGGCGGTCGCCGATCACGTCACGCAGCCGGTCGGTCTCGCGCAGCCCGGCGGCGGCGCCGAGGACGTGGCCGACCGCGACCGCGCGCCCGAGCACCGCGGCCGGGTCCTGGCGTACCGGGTCGTCGGTCAGGGCGACGAGGTCGTCGTACCAGGCGAGGATCTGCGGCCAGTCGGTCTCCTCGGCGCTTGCCGCGTCGTCGTGCAGGGCGGAGATGGCGGCCTCGATCTGGTAGCGGCCGAAGCGCTGAGCGGCCAGCGCCGACTGGAGGACGCGCACGCCCTCGGCGATCTCGCGGGTGTCCCACAGGCTGCGGTCCTGTCGGTCGAGCGTGACGATCCGGCCCTCGGGGTCGAGTCGCGCCGGGAGGCGGGCGTGGTTGAGGAGCATCAGCGCGAGCAGCCCGCGCGCCTCCGGTTCGTCGGTGGCCAGGGTCAGCTGGCGGGCGAGCCGGATCGCCTCGCCGGCCAGGTCGACCCGGCCCGCGTGGCCGGCCGTGTAGACGAGGTAGAGCACGCGCAGCACGACGGCGAGGTCGCCGGGCTGGTCCAGGCGGCGCCCCTGCAGGTCGCGCTTGGCCCGGCTGATCCGCTGCGCCATCGTCGCCTCCGGGACGTAGAAGGCGTCGGCGATCTCGCGGGTGGTGAGGCCGCCGACGGCGCGCAGGGTCAGAGCCACCTGGGAGGCGGGCGTGAGGTCGGGGTGGCAGCAGCAAAAGAGCAGGAAGAGGGTGTCGTCGCCCTCCTCGGTGGCCGCGGGCCGCGGCTCCCCGTCCATCACCTCCTCGCGGCGGTGACGGGCGGCCTCGCTGCGGCGGGCGTCGACGAGCCGCCGGGTCGCCACCGTGGTCAGCCACGCGCGCGGGTCGCGCGGCGGATGCTCGGGCCACACCCGCAGCGCCTCCAGCAGCGCCTCCTGCAGCGCGTCCTCGGCGGCGTCGAAGTCCTCGCCCCGCCGGACCAGCCCTGCGAGCACCCGGGGGACGAGGGCGCGCAGCGCGCCCTCGTCCAGCCGTCGCGTCGGCTCGTCGAGCACGACGGTCAGTCGTCCGAGGGCGCCCCGGACATGACCTCCCGGACGTCGATCCACTCGTACATCGGCTCCCCGCCAGGGCCGGGCTCGGAGGAGACGTAGGCCGCGAGCTCGACCGCGCGCTCGTGCGACTCGACGTCGATGATCCACCAGCCCGCCACGAGATCGCTGGTCTCGGGCAGCGGGCCGTCGGTGGTGACCGGCGCGGCGTCCGGGCCGCCGTAGCGCACCCAGGTCTGCGCCGGCGTGAGCGCCTTCACGTCGACGTACTCGCCGTTCTCCTCGAGCAGCTCGGTGACGTGCCTCTGGAAGGCCATGTGCGCCTCCACGTCCTCGGGGGCCCACTGGTCCATCGGGGGGAAGGGACGGAGCGGCTCCGGGCCGCCGCGGTAGTGCTTGAGGAGCAGGTACTTCGGCATCGTGGTCTCCTGGTGTCGTGGGCCGCGCCTCTCGTGGCCCTTCACCTGGTGAGCGGAGCCGGCCAGCGTTTCTCGACATGGAATCACTCATCCAGCTCCGAAGCCGTCGCTAGACGTGTGTGAGTCGGCGCCGGAGGCGGTCCATGAGGTACGCCTCCACGCTCACTACCCCACCTGCAGTCGGGGGTTTCCGCCCGGCATCACGTCGCCTGGCGCAGGGCGTCCGCCTCGGCAAGCCGGCTGAGTGCCTTCAGGCTGCGGCTCTCGATCTGGCGGATCCGTTCGCGTGTGACGTCGAACACGCGGCCGATCTCGTCCAACGTCATCGGGGTTTGCCCCAGCAAGCCGTACCGGAGCTCGAGGATGTGACGCGCGCGCGGCGACAGCGAGCCGAGGAGCTTCAGTAGCGCCTCCTTCCGGAGTGCCGTCTCGGCCTCCTCGTCCGGTAGGGGCGTCGACTCGTCCGGGAGGAAGTCGCCGAACTCCGCGTCGCCCTCCCCGACCGGTGAAGCGAGTGAAAGCGGCGCTTTGTCATAGCCGCGGATCACATCGACCTCGGCGACGGTGAAGTCGAGGGCGCCGGCGATCTCGGCCGTATGCGGCTCGCGCCCGAGCCGGACGCGCAGGTCGCGCTCGACCCGCACGATCTTGTTGAGCTTCTCGACCACGTGGACCGGCATGCGGATGGTGCGCCCCTTGTCCGCGAGCGCGCGCGCAACCGCCTGCCGGATCCACCAGGTCGCGTAGGTCGAGAACTTGAAGCCCTTGCGGTGGTCGAACTTCTCGGCCGCGCGGGCGAGGCCGATCGACCCCTCCTGAATGAGGTCGACGAACGGCAACCCCTGGTTGCGGTACCGCTTTGCGATCGAAACGACCAGGCGCAGGTTCGCCTCCACCATCTCGCGCTTCGCGCCCATGTCACCCCGCTCGATCCGCTTCGACAACTCGACCTCCTGGGCGGCGGTCAAGAGGTCGATCCTGCCGATCTCTTTCAGGAACAGGTTCAGACCGATCGAGGTGTCGTCGTCTTTCACGGCCGCGACTCGCCGCGGTTCGTGTGAAACACCAGATGTCATCCGAGCGAGCACTCCCAACCGACGGGCTAGGAGGGCGCGGAGCGCCAACCGGTACTCGCCTTCGTTGCGAACACTCTAGCCCAGGAACCACGGAACCGACGCGCGACGTGCGCCGAATTGCACGAATCTCGACACAAGGTCTTGACACACAGCCCACCCGTTGCCACCCGAGAAAGCGAAAACCCCGCCGGAGCGGGGCTTTCTTCTGAGCCGACGCCCGGACTCGAACCGGGGACCCCTTCATTACGAGCCAAGAGCAGCCCCTCCCAGTCGTTGTCTCGAAACAACGCCGGAGGGGGTGGTGTTCGGCTTGGTTGCGCGCGACACCACGCGCCCGCGGAGTCTCCCGAACGATCCCCGCTGCACGCGTGGCTCGCTGGCGGGTGTAGCCAAGGCGTAGCCAAACCGCGACGTCACGCTAAGAACGCGAATCGAAATACCCCCTCAGCGACCAATAGGGGAGTACGGTCCTGGCTCGAGCTGGGATCACATCGGCGCGCATGAACTGCTCGCGCGACCGGCCCCGGGCGCCGGTCGCCGTCCAGGCCCCGCGCCCTACCGCCGTCGATCCTCGCGTCCGTCATCACGCGCGCCTCCGGCGGCCGATCTCGCGGTCGAGGTGGGTATCCCACGCACTCGCTCCGAATTGGAGCCTGGGGGACCCGGTCGCCGAGTCCGGCGCTCCCGTGGCTAGGTGCCTACGGCGCTCCCGCGGCCTTGCCGGCGCCCGCCGCGCCCACGCCGGCGACCTGCGTCAGCCCGCCATCGTCGAGCTTGGGCATCCAGCTCACGAGACGGCTGAAGAGCCGGTCGAGCACTCCGAACGTGAGCAGCGCGCAGAGACCGACGACGATCGCGATGACGATCATCCGGCCTGTGTTCGTGGTGTATTCGGCCACGGCCATGATGCTGCCGAGGCCGGTACGCAGCCCGATGTACTCCGCCCCCACGGCGAGCGACCAGCTGAGGCCCGCCGCGAGCAGCAGGCTCGTGCGCAACTCGGGCAGCGCGCCCGGGATCACCACCTTGAGATAGGTGCGGATCCGCGTCGCGCCGAGCGTCCGCGCGCTCTCGAGGTACCGGTCGGGGACGTTGCCGATGGCGTTGATCGTGCCGACGACGATGACGACCCAGGTGCCGAAGGCGATGAACGTCGTCGTCCCGCGGGTGTTCGCGCCGAGCCAGAACTGGAAGAGCGGGATCGCCGCGAGGAGCGGCACCATCCGCAGGAAGTTCAGGACGGCCACGCGAGGCGGCGGGCGGTCAGTAGTACGAGACGAGGAGCCCGCTGAACATTCCGGCGACGACGCCGATGGCGAGCCGATCACGAGCCGGGTCATCGTGGCCAGCGTGTGGTACCCGAGCGCCAGGAAAGCGCCGAGATAGGTTTCTCGCCCCGGATCGGGTTCGGCGCCCATACGGCTCCGTCCAGTTCCCGACAGTGCCTTGAGCGAGTCGGTGAACACGAATTCCCACGACGGCACGATCGGCGAGCCCTCGCGCGCGCTCTCGGGGACGACGTGCGAAGCGACCTCCCAGCCGACGAGGAGGACGGTCCAGGTGACGAAGGCCGCCGGGTGGCGCCGGATCGGTGTTGCGATCGCCGTCACTGCTGCGCGGCCTCCACGGGCTGGAGTGGCGCTCCGCTCGTGACGCCGAGGTGGGCGAGGACCGCTTCGTCAGGGCCACGGCCTCGGCGCTCGCGCGGACGTCCTCGTCGCGCGGGCGCGGCAGGAGACCTCGAGGTCTTCGACGAGCCGCCCCTCGTGGAGCAGCAGCACGCGGTCTGCGAGGATGAGCGCCTCCTCGATGTCGTGGGTGACGAAGAACACCGTCTTGTTCGCGGACGCCCAGACCTCGAGGAGGATGTCGTGCAGCTGGCGGCGCGTGAAGTAGTCGAGCGACCCGAACGGCTCGTCCATCAGCCACACGTGGGATTCGACGGCGAGGACGGCCGCGAGGGCGACGCGCTTGCGCATGCCGCCTGAGAGCTCGCTCGGCCAGGAGCTGGCGAAATCCTCGAGCCCGACGTCGCGGAGGCGCGCGTCCAGATCCGGCGGCGCTCCGCCTTGGGCAGTCCGCGGCGGCGAGCCCGAACTCGACGTTGTCGCGGACGTGCATCCAAGGGAAGACCGTGTCCTGCTGGAACACCATGGCGCGGTCGCTGCCCGGACCCTCTACGACCTGGTCGCCGACCGCCACCCGGCCGCCGCTCGGCTTCTGCAGCCCGGCGAGCACGCGGACCAGCGTCGTCTTGCCGTGGCCGGAGCGGCCCACGACGCAGACGAACTGCCCCTCGGAGGCCACGAGCGACACCCCTCGCAGCGCCTCGACCAGCTGCCCGGAGCGGTGCCGGAAAGTGCACGAGACGTTCTCGAAGACGACGTTGGAAGGCATCAGGGCTCCGTCGTAGTGGTTGCTAGCGGACTCCGTGGCCGGTCTCGGCCCAACGCGTGAAGTAGTGGGTGACCTCGACGATGATCCGGTCGACGAGGAGTGCGATCAGGCCCAGGAGGAGGATCAGCGCGAACATCCCGTCGACGACGAACGTCGACGAATAGAACCTGACAGGAAGCCTGCGCCTTGCTGCGAGCCCAGCAGCTCCGCGATCGCCGCCAGCCCCACGCGCCGGCGAGGGCGATGCGGAAGCCACCGGTCATCTCCGGCACGGATCCCGGCAGGTGGACGCGGCGGAACACCTGCCGGCGCCCGACCCGAGCGTGAGGGCTGACTCGATGTACGCACTCGGGATGTTCTCGCCGGCGCGACGGGTAAGAGGTACATGAGTAGCCGTGTAGAAGGCGACGATCATGATCTGCGCCGTCGAGACGATCCCGAACGACATCAGGAAGAACGGCGCGGCGACGAGATCGGCGCCGTGCCGAAGACGGCGGTGATCGAACTCGCGACCTCGTCAGCACCTTGATGCGGAGGCTCGCGAGGCCGATGGCGACGCCGAGCAGGGTGCCGATGCCGACGCCGAGCAGGACGCTTCGCGTCGTGTACCAGAGGTGCGGCAGGTACCCGTTGCCGTCGGAGGTCCCGCGGCGACGAGGTACTCGCTCTCGAACAGGTTGTCGGCCATGTAGTGGTACGTGTCGACAGGCCCGGGCATTGTGTGCTCGTCGAGCGAGACCGAGGTGAGCTGCCAGATCAACAGCCCGATCAGGATCCCGGCGATCTGGAGCCGACCCCGACGGCGCGCGACTGGAG
>CAVTFO010000009.1:0-75233 GCA_963733995.1 uncultured Thermoleophilia bacterium | reverse complement strand
AGGTCACGACCCCAGCGTAGCGCGTCGGAGCGGCTACTCCCCCTCGACGGCCCCGCGCAGCCGGGCCGGGGCCCGGAGCCAGTAGCTCTCCCGCAACCACTCGAGCGCCGCGTCGAGCGTCTCCTCGTCGCTCACGGTCACCGTCACCCAGCCGTAACGACCGACGTAGGCCGCCTTCGCCACGAAGGGGAGCTCGAGCGCGATCTCGCGCTCCTCCGGCGTCAGCTTCAGGCTCATGCTCACGGCGCCGTCGCTCTCGGACATCGTCGCGAACATCCGGTTGTCCGCGACCTTGAACACCGGATGGCCCCAGGGCTCGTCCTCGTACGTCTCCGGCCACGAGAGCGCGAGCGAACGCACCCGATCGGCCCAGTCGCCCGTTCCCACGGAGATGATTCTCACGACGAAAGGACCCACATGACGCAGCACCGGAGCATCCGCGAGCTGATGACCGCCGACCCGACGACGGTGGAGCCGTCGGCGACCGCCGTCGACGCCGCGCGGGTCATGAAGCAGGAGGACGTCGGCCCCGTGCCCGTCGTCGAGAGCGGCGACCGGCTCGCCGGGATCGTGACCGACCGCGACCTCGTCCTCCGCGTCGTCGCCGAGGGCCGCGACCCGCAGGCGACGACCGTCGGCGAGATCATGTCCCGCGACCTCGCCACCGTCGACCCCGACCAGCCGCTCGACGAGGCGCTGCGGCTGATGGCCCGCCACCAGGTCCGGCGCCTGCCCGTCTGCGAGGAGGACGGGCGGCTCGTGGGCATCGTCGCGCAGGCGGACATCGCGACCGAGCTCGGCGACGATCGCGTCACCGGCCAGGTCGTCGAGGAGATCTCGCGCTAGCACGATCGCGGAGGGGCCGGCACGCGTCGGCCCCTCCGTCTCCATCAGGCCGCCGTTGGGTGAACAGGCGGTAGCCTCGCCCGATGACCGTCGTCGCCGACCGGACCGCGCGCCGGCACCTCGACGCGATGCGGCTGCTGCGGTTCGCGGTGCCGCTCCTCTATCTGACGGTCCTTTCGTTCGTCCTCTACCGCGACGGCATCCCCGCCGCACGCGAGCGGCTGCTCATGTGGATCGTCCTCGGGCTACTCGCCTTCTCGATCACGAACGTCCGCGGCTGGGCCCGCGGCGTCGTGCTCGAGTGGCTCCCCTTCGCACTGATCCTCTGGGCGTACGACCTGCTGCGCGGCCAGGCGGACGGGCTCCTGTTCGAGACCCACGTGAGGCCACAGCTCGAGGCCGACCGCGTCCTCGGGCTCGGCACGGCGCCGACGGTGTGGCTGCAGGAGCACCTCTGGCACGGCGCCCTCGACCTCCGCTGGTGGGACTACGGCGCGTGGGCCGTGTACGTGAGCTACTTCCTGGTGACGTACCTGCTCGCGGGATGGCTCTGGTTCTTCGCGCGCGCCCGCTTCCGCCGCTACGTCGCCGCGGTGTCGCTGCTCGCGCTGATGGGCTTCGCCACCTACGCGCTCTTCCCGGCCGCGCCGCCGTGGCTCGCGAGCAGCGTCGGCGAGCTCGAGCCGACGACGCGGACGATCGGCATCGTTGCGAGCGAGCTGCCGTGGCTCGACTTCTCCACGCTGTTCGAGCGCGGCGCCGGGTACGCGAACCCGGTCGCAGCGGTGCCGTCGCTGCACGCCGCCTACACGCTGCTCGTCGTGCTGACGCTCTGGCCGCTCGTGCCGAGATGGGTCCGGCCCGTGCTGGCGCTCTACCCGCCGGCCATGGCGTTCGCGCTCGTCTACACGGCCGAGCACTACCTCGTCGACGTCCTGCTCGGGTGGGCCTACACGCTGATCGCGCTGTGGGTCGTCGACAGGGTCGCCGTGGTTTGGAAACGGCGCTCGGCCGGGTCTCGCAGCATAAAAAGGGCTTGACAAGCCGACCCCCCTGTCGAAGACTCGACGCCAAGGGGAGATTTCGAGCGAGGGCGGTTTCGTCGTGCGCTTCACCCAATCTGCGGCCCTGAGGGGGGCACGGCGCGCCGCCATCGGCGGCGCTCTTCTTGCCGCGCTGGTTTCGGGCGGCGCCGTCCACGCTGCGAGCTCGGGCGACGTCGCACCGAGTGTCGCGATCACGTCTCCGTCCTCCGGCACGCAGGTCGAGGGATCGAGCGTGGATGTCACGGTGTCGTTCAACGCCACGGCGAACGATCCGAGGGAGCCGACCGGCAACGTCACCCGCGTCGAACTGACGCTGGACGGCGGGACGGTCGGCGCGCACGACAACCCGCCGGGGACGAAGTCCGGGTCGCACGCGTTCGGCGTCGACCTCTCCGGCGTCGCCGCCGGCGAGCACACGCTCGTCGCGCGGGCCTACCAGGGCAATCCCGACGCGGGCCACGTCGGCACCTCTGCGCCGGTGACGATCGTGGTGGTTCGAGACCCCCACCGCCGCCTCCGCCCGACGTCACGCCTCCCACGATCACGGCTCGAGTCGACCCGGCCGCGAACGCCGCCGGGTGGCACTCCGTCGCCCCCCTCGTCACGTTCGACGCGAGCGACGGCGGCTCGGGGGTCGCCTCCGTGACCGCGCCGGTCCGCGTCGAGACCGAAGGGGCCGGCCAGGTGGTCACCGGGACGGCCCGCGACAACGCGGGCAACGAGGCATCGACATCCGTCACCGTGAACGTGGACACGACCGCACCGACGCTTGCCGTCCTCACCCCCGCCGCCGGCTCCACCGTCTCGGGAAGCGCGATCTTGCTGCAGGGGACGGCGCAGGACGCGACCTCGGGCCTCGACGCGGTCAGCTGCAACGGCGCCGCGGCCACGATCAGCGGCACATCCTTCAACTGCCCGCTGACGCTCGCGGTCGGCCCCAACACGATTGCCGTGCGCGTCTCCGACCTTGCGGGCAACGCGGCCGAGTCGAGTGTCGTGATCACCCTCGCGCCTCCGGCGGGGCCGGGGCCGACCGGCCCGGCTGCGCCGCTGACGGCCGACGTGTCGGTGACGACCAGCGTCTCGCCGTCGTCGGCGGGGCCGGGCGAGCGCGTCACGTACACGATCGTCGCCCGCAACGCAGGGCCGGCGCGCGCGACCGCGGTCTTCGTGACGACTGCCCTCGGGAGTGGCCTCGACTTCGTCTCGGCGTCGTCGAGCGCCGGCTCGTGCTCGGGCTCGACGTCCGTGCGCTGCGAGCTCGGCGAGCTGGCGGCCGGCACGTCGGCGACGATCACGGTGGTCGCGGTCGTCCGCGGCGCCGGCGACGCCACCGGCTCGGTGGGCGTGTCGGCGACCGAGTCTGACCCGAACCTGGGCAACAACGTCGGTTCCGCGGTCGTGGTCGTCGTCGCCACCGAAGCGCCGCCGACGGCCGAGGCTCCACCGGCCCCGGTGCAGGGCGTCTATGCCGTCGCGCGCCCGGTCAGCGGCACGGTGCTGGTGAACGGACGGCGTCTCGGAGCGCTCGGGCGGATCCCGATCGGAGCCCGGGTCGACGTGCGCAACGGCAAGATCGAGCTGACGACGACGAGCGGGAAAGCCGTCTTCTCGGCGGGCCGCTTCAACCTGAAGCAGGCGCGGTCGCGCGGAGCGGCCACCGAGCTGACGCTCGTCGCCAACGTCGGCTCTGCCTGCCGCTCGACCGCGGCGCGCCGTGCTCTCTCGGCCAAGAAGCCGACGGAGAAAAAGGTCGTGGCGCGCCTCTGGGGGCAAGGCAAGGGCAGCTTCCGAACGACGGCGCGGTTCAGCAGCGCGACCGTCCGCGGCACCGTCTGGCTCACCGTCGAGCGCTGCGACGGCTCGCTGACGTCGGTGCGGCAGGGCGTCGTCGCCGTCTACGACAAGGTGAAGAAGAAGACCGTGCTCGTCCGCGCCGGCCGCAGCTACCTGGCGAAGCCGCGCACGCGCTAGCGCGGCACGCGGCGCGCGGTCACGAGCGCATTGGCGCTCCACCAGCGGACGCTCCCGCCGTGGCGCGCGACGATTGCCCGGTCGGCCGCCTCGACCACCGGACGGAGCTCTTCGGGGGTCCGAGCGTGCAGCGAGGTGGTGCGGTAGAGCGCGATCAGCTCGTCCGCCGTCCAGTCGCGCGACGTCAACACGTGGTCGACCTCGACGTGCTCGAAGAGCGCCGCCGCCGCGTCGACCGTGAGGCCGTGGGTGCCCTCGGACATGATCGAGTCCCAGACGGCAGAGACGTTCGCGCGCACAGCCTGCGCGTCGCGGAGGAGTCCGTCGAGGTCGCGCATCGGCGGCCAGCCGTCGACCAGATCCGGCACGTACTCCTCCAGGACCGCGCGGAACTCGCCGTCGACGACCTCCGAGCCGTCGTGCGACACGCCCGCGTGGACGAGCAGCGCGAGTAGCCCGCGATCGCGGAGATGCGCCGCCGCCTTCGCCCAGCCCACCTCAGGCTCGACCCAGTGGAACGCGGTGGCGGAAAAGACGGCGTCGTAGACGTCCTCGGCGAGCGCGACGTCCTCGAACCGGCCCTGGTGGAAGCGGACGTTCGGGGCGTCGCCCACCCGCCTCCGCGCAGCCGCGATCATCGCCTCGCCAGGATCGACCGCGTCGACCTCGAGCCCGCGTGCCGCGAGCAGCTCCGTGAGCTTCCCCGTTCCGCAGCCGACCTCGAGCACGCGGGCGCCGGCCTCGAGCCCGCCCCGGCTCATGCGCGACGTCGACGATCGCGCCCGGATAGCCGGGTCGGTGCGCGTCGTAGTCGGCGGCGACACGGTCGAACACCTGCGCGTACCGCCGCAGCCCCGTCGGCTCGGCCACGCGCGGAGCGTACGCCAGGCGCGCTGACATACTGCGGCGATGCTCGGGAGCCGCGTCGGCGCCGCTCTGGTTGTGGCGTGCGCGGGCCTGAGTTCCTCAGCCTGCACCGAGGACACGGCGGAGCGCGCGGCTCCGGCGCGCGAGACCACGACCGCGCCGGTTGTGAGGGGCCCGTTGTGCGATCTGCTCCCGTCGGGCGACGACCCGGGCGCGCCGGCGTCTCTCAGGGACGAGCCCGCCGACGTGGCGCTCCAATGGATTCCGGTGCTGACGACGTTCGAGGCCGCGGTGCGAGCCTCAGGGATGGCCGACGACCTGCGCCGAGCCGACGGCGTCACGATCCTGGCGCCCACCGACGACGCCTTCACGGCCGCGTTCGACCGGCAGAGGCTCGACGAGCTTCTGCTGTCGCGACCGCGAGAGCTCCGGGCCATCCTCGAGGCTCACATCGTCGACGGAAGCCTCTCGCTCGCCGCCCTGCGCGACGCAGGAAGCGTGACCACGCTCGCCGGCGACATGCTCACGGTGGCGCCCGCGGGCGCCATGGCCCGGTTCGGCGACCGCGCCACGACCGTCTGCTCCGACTACGACGTCGCCAACGCCAGGATCCACGTCATCGACGCCGTGCTGCGCTAGCAGGCGACCCGCTGCGCGGCGGTCATCGGCTCCTCGGCTTGACCGTCGAGGAGCAGCGGGATCAGCCCGCGCTGCGGCTGGTCCATCGGGACCCAGTGGTCGTTGCGCCCGATGCGATGGGCCACCGTGATCCCGTGGGCGACGAGGCGCTCGCCCACCGGCCTCCCGTCGGGTTGCGGCCCCGAGTACTGCTCCTCGCTCAGCACGTAGCCGCACGGCGGTGGATCGAGGATCTGCTCCGGCGTCGGCTCCTCGTCCGGCGGCGGGCTCTCGCCCGGATGCGGTGCGGGGAAGGCGGGAATCGGATACGAGCCCCGGAACACGATCCGTCCGGTGTTCGACTTCTGGAACGCGATCGACTCCTCGATCGCCTGCGCGATCGCGGCCTGATTCGCGAGCTGGTAGTCGAGGAACTGCTGGTACGTGTACAGCGCCGAATAGGTCTTGCGACGACGGTTGTTCGGCGTGTTCGTCTCGTTCGGCCTGGTCGCGCCGCCCGCGCTGCGCGCCTCCAGCAGCGAGCCGACCACGCTCTTCAGGCCCATCGTGTTGCGCAGGATGGTCTCCTGGCTGAGCCCGACCGCGCCACCGTTCTGGCAGCCGTACGGGCAGTACCACCAGCCGTCGTCCGACCCGTGCCCGTACATCCAGTCCTCGATCATGCTCTTCGACTCGTTGAAGATCGATCGCGCCACGTTCAGGTGCCGAGGCGGGAGCACGGGGAGGTCGCCGGCCTGGTTGTTGCCGAACTCGTGCCCGTCGAAGGCCGCCTCCGGGTCGTAGTCGCGCATCATCTGGACGAACGCGAACGTCTCGGGCTCGCGGATCAGCGAGTAGTCGCGGTTGAGGTCCTGGCCGGTCAAGTTGCCGCGCGTGTTGGCAGCGCGACCGTCGCCGTTGATCGACGGGACGATCAGCACGGTCGTGCTCGCCAGAATGGCGAGCGTACGGGGGTCGTCGGCGAACGCCAGCTCACGAGCCAGGATCAGGCACGTCTCGCGGGACGACGGCTCGTTGCCGTGCACGTTGCAGTTGATCAGAGCGGCCGTCGATCCGGCAACCGCGTGGACGTTGCGCGGCGGGGTCGGGTACCCGATGACGAACATGTTGATCGGCCGGTTCTGGATCGTGCGGCCGATCTCGACGACCCGCACACGAGCACTCGCGGCGTCGAGCGCGGCGGTGTAGGCGTACTCGTTCACGTCGCTGGTGTACTGCGCCGCCTGCGTCAGCTCCCACTGCGTGCGCAGGCTCTGCCCCGGCACGACCGGTGAGCCCCACTGCGGCATCGTCGTGCCGAACACCGGGGCCGAGAACGGGTGCACCGTCGTGTCCGTGCGCGCACGAACCCGCCATTGGAAGCGGTCACCGGGGTTGAACCCGGCATCCGCGAACGTCGGGGAGTCGGGCGTGACCGTGCGGTTCGGCCGCCAGACGCCCACGATCGTCGCCGGCCCGGTCGGCACGTCGTCCGCGCCGACGGGGGTCCGCTCGATCTGGTAGTCGGTCGCGCCCGCCACCGGCGCCCAGCTGAGCGTGACGAAGCCGTCCGCCTGTCGGGCGGCCACGCCGGTGACCTGATCGGCCTCCTGCGCGAGTGCCGTTCCGGTGGTGAGGAGCGAGGCGATCAGCCCCGCGGCCACCACAGCCATCGAACGCAGTCTTCCGTTCACGGTTCCTCCCCGCTGCGTGCCGGCGTTCCACGGCTTGTACCGCTTCGCACTAAAGCGAAACGCCGGTGATGTGTTCGATGATTCAGCAGCGGCCGATGTGGGCAGCTGCTGGGACTGCATAGCTCGGCTTGCGGAGCTTCGAGGCCGGACGCGTATCGTCTCCGCGTGGCCGAGCTCGAGGCAATCGGGATCACGACCGCCGATCAGGCCGCCTCGCTCCGCTTCTACGGCCTGCTCGGGGTCGAGGTCCCGGATCCCGGCGAGGACCACGTGGAGACCCCGGTACACGGCGGGGTGCACCTGATGTGGGACACCGAGGCGCTGATCAGGCAGATCGAGCCCGACCTGCCGACGCCGGTTCGTCAGCGGATCGTGCTGGCCTTCCGGTGTGCGGACCCGGCCGACGTCGACGCGACCTACGCCCGCGTCGTCGACGCCGGGTTCGAGGGCAAGTCGGAGCCGTGGGATGCATTCTGGGGGCAGCGCTTCGCCTACCTGCGCGACCCGGACGGGAACACGGTCGCGCTGTTCGCGCCGCTCGGATAGGGCGTTCGGCAAGCGAAACCCCCGCTTGTGCGGGGCGGTGATCTGGTTCGGCTATGGCGCTGCCGCGCGGCAATGGCGTTGCCGCCGCGCCGGAGCGCGGCGGCAACGTGTGCGTCGTCTACTTCAGCCGCAACCGGTACGCACCGCGGCCGTGCGTCGCCGCGTAGAGCAGCCGGTCGCCGCTCTGCTTCGCGTTCGCGAGCGTCAGCCCCGAGACGGCGGCCGCCGGCATGCCGTCCGCGGCCGGGATCCACGTCTGCGTGCCGTTGACGAGCCTGTTCACGCCGAAGTCGGTCGAGACGTAGATGTCGCCCGTCGCCGCGTCGAGGACCGCGTCGTTCACCGGCTGGTCGCCGATGTCGTACGAGATGTTCGTCCACGTCGCCGACCTCCGCGACCGGGTCGAACACGACGTCGAACACATGGCCCGGCGTCGCCGGCGTGGTCGAGTCGTAGCCCGAGAACGTCACGAGCGCGTGGTTCGCGTTCGTCGGATCGACGTAGATGGACGAGACCGCCGCGGTTCGGCTGCGTCGGCCGTGTCGAGCCGCGTGAACGTCACGCTCGCCGCCGCCGTCGTTGACGTTCCGCGAGATCAGCACGCGGCCTGCCCCCGTGCCCGCCCACATCGTGTCGCCGTCCCGTGCACGCGTGACCGAGCTGAGCGTGCTGCCGCGCCTTGGTCGCACCGAACGTCGCGCCGGTCAGCGTCGACGCGCCGAGCGGCGACCAGTCGTTCGCGGAGCCGCACGCGCCGGTGAACAGCAGGTCGCTCGGGAACTCGCCGACCGCGGTGTTGCAGTGCGCTTCCAGGAACGCGCGGTCGCCGCCGGCGTTCTGCGTCCGCCAGACGCGCTGCGCGCCGACGAAGATCGTCTTCGAGACGACCGGGTCGGCTGATCGTCGGCGTGTAGAAGCGGATCGCCTCCGGGAAGTTGACGATGAACCGGTCGCCGATCCAGAGCCACGACGTCGGATCGGCGCCGTTGTAGTTCACGTCCATCTGGCCGACGAAGTACGTGTGGAACCGCAGGTTGCGGATCGACCGCGTCGAAGCCGGCGTCCCCGCCGTCACCGGTCAGCGGCAGGTACCAGCGCGGCGAGCCCGAGAAGACGAGCGTGCCGTTGTCCTGCGTCCCGGTCATCGCCGAGTCGTCCTTGTGCTGGCTGACCGCGATGCTGTTCATCTGCAGCGTCCCGAGACCGGCGTTCATCACCTTCAGCTCCGTCGGGATCCGGCTCAGCCACGCACTTGCAGTCGGCGAGGAACGCGGCCGAGAGGCCCCGGCTGTCGCACTGGCTCGACGCGTCCGCCCACTTGCCGCTCGTGCGGATGACGCCGCCGTCGGAGCCGACGAAGAACTGATCCGGATTGCCCGGCACGAACGCGATCGCGTGCTGGTCCGGATGCATCGACTCGCCGCCGACGTCACCGGTGACGTCCGTCCATGTCGCGCCGGCGTCCATCGACATCAGCACGGCGCGGCCGTTGCCGCGCATGTCCGCCCGGGCGCCGGCGTACGGCTTGAGCTCCTCGTAGTGCATGAGCCCGCCGACGACGACCATGTCCGGCCGGTCGGGCGGCGAGAGGATGAACATGTCGTACACGCACTGCGAGCCGACGAGCGGCGTGTTGCAGTAGTTGTAGACCGCGAAGCCCGGCGTGCCCTCGGTCGGGTTCGAGAGGCGCGTCCAGGCGGCGTTGTTCGACGCGATCAGCGTCGCCGCCGGCTGGCTCGCGTCGTCGACGCGGTAGACCTGCGCGCCCTGGCCGCCGCCGCTCGCGTCGGAGAGGTAGATGCGCGTCTTCCCGTTCGGGAGCGCGACCGGCGAGAACGAGAAGCGGCCGCGGTTGAGCGAGAAGATCGTCTCCCAGCTCCCGGCCGCGCCGCCTGCCGTCGAGCGGATCAGCCCGACGCGTCGCCTGCGCGGCGTAGACGACGTTCGGGTCGCTCGGGTCGAACTTGACCTCGTTGATCAGCCCGGCCTGCGTGAGCGTGAACGTCGCACCCCCGTCGGTCGACGCGTAGACGCCCGTCTGCCGGTGCGCCCCGGGCGGCTGCACGCTCGTGGAGTTCGAGGCCGATGCCGCGCGCGCCCGGGCCGCGTGCCGATCAGGATGTGGTTGCGCGTCGCCCGGCTCGATCGCGACCCACGCGATCGCACGGTTGTTGGCGACGGCGAACGAGCCCGGCGACGCGCGACCAGTGCGCGCCGTCGTCGGTCGTCTTGTAGAGCCCGAGACCCGCCTCGCTGTCACCGCTGTTGTTCGCCTCGCCGGTCCCGACGTAGATCGTCTTGCCGGTCGGGTCGTTCGGGTCGACGGCGATGGAGCCGATCGCGTTCGTCGGAATTCCGTCGGAGATCTGCTTCCACGTCGGCGTCTTGGTGCGAGCGCGTTCTTGCTCCGCCAGAGCCCGCCGCCGGCCGCGCCGACGTAGAGCGTGCACTCCTGCGGCTTGCACTTCGGGTCGACCGCCAGCGCCGTCACGCGGCCGGACCACTGCGTCGGCTTGATGAACGACTGCGTGCCGAGCCGGTCGACGTCGAGCGTGTCCGGGCCGAGCGAAGTCCCACTTCGAGCTCAGCTTCGCGCCGCGGCGCTCGACAGCGTCTGTTGGCCGCGATCGCGCCCTGGATCTGGTCGATCGTGATCTCGCTTGCCGGGTACGCGCGGTCCGCGTACGCCTCGGCGTCCGGACCGCCGCCTTCGACCTTCGCCCCGCTCCCGTTCGCGCAGCGCCGCGTGAGCCGCAACCGCCTGCGCACGAGTCGCTTCTTGTGCGACGCCCGTCTCCGAGCCCCGTGCCAGCAGGACCGCGAGAACGGCGCTGATCGCTGCGACCAACAAGGCAGCGATGAGCCTCCGCCGGTGCTTCCTCATCGACATCCCCTTTCTCCCCTGGCGCTGTTAGTGAAGCTTTCCTATATCTCGTGACCGGGCGAGTCAAGGGGCTCACTGTGCGGTGATATCACGGGGCCTCACGGCCCCCTCGTTGCCGGAGAAGAAACGAAAAGCCCCCGTTTCCGGGGCCTTTTCGGGGTGGGCACTGGGCTCGAACCAGTGACGAGCCTTCCGCGATCCGCACGCGGAGAGCGGGCAAGAGCGGGCTATTGGCGTATCACGGGCGAACTTCTTTGAAGTAGACAACGATGTCACTGCCCGTGTAACCGAGGGTGAGGACGTACGAACGACCCATCAATTCGGGGATCGTCACATTCCCCCAACCCGGGATCGCGTCGAGGGCTGCCGCACCAGGTTCGCTTTCAATCGCGCTGGTCTGGCAGTCGGCGTCGACGAAGCTCTGGACCTGAAAGACATCGCTCGGCAACTTCCTGGCTGTGAGCACGCCAACCGTCTGATTGTCGTCGATGAATCGGAGACTGAACGGCTCCGTCTTTGACTCGACCGGACCCGCCACAGTCAACTCGTGCGCCCCTTGCGGGACATCGACGACGCGCGCCTGCGGCAGGTCGGGACAATCGAGCCCGATTCCCGTTTCCGCTGCGGAGCCTCCGCTCCCACCTTCGCCTTCGAGATCGGCCCCGCCGTCATCCCCTCTTCCGATCACGCCGCCGCCCCCGATCGCGATCGCCGCGATGCCCACGACGATGAGTGGCAGGCCGGCGCCGATCGAGCTGACCTCGGCTCCCTGCCACCCGATCTTCCCGCCCGGGCGGTCGGGGAACAGCAACAGGATGAAGGCGCCGAGAACGACGATTGCAACGCCGACAATGACCAGGATGGTCACGCGCCGAGTCTGCGATCTAACGCGCGCGCAGTCAACAATACGGCGAGTCGGCATCCTTCCGTCGCGGCCAACGCGAAGCTGAGAGGCGGGGTGCGGGTCGGACTCGTCCGTCATCGGCTACGCGCCAACCGAGGCGCACGCCGGGCCGGCAGAGGAGCTGGCGGGACCTCTTGTATACCCGTCGCGTGAGCGCTAGAACTGGTCGCGAGAGGCGGGGTTCAGAAACACCCATCTGCGGCGGTCTCGTTGGGCGGCCCCAACGAGTCCTGGTGCCGAGCGGTGAGGGCGGCGCGCGCGCAGACCTGGAGCTACGCGCCCACCCCCTCACCGCCCCTTATCCGCCATTCTGGCCAGTAGCGACCCGGCAGGCCTGGTGACAGGATCGGCGCGTGGGCGACCACGACTTCGATGCGTCGCCCGGGACCGGTCCTTCACGCCGGAGGAGGCTCCTGGCCTTCCTGCTGTTCTGGACGCTGGTCTGTGCCTGCCTCGCGATGGTGATCTTCGTCCTCGGCGTGTCGGCCGGGTTCGTCCCGGTGGAGGACGCATGGTTGGACGGCCTGGACTGATCGTGTCCTCGCGGGCTGCCGCGTCACGACGTCGGAACTGACGAGCCGTTCGCCGCAGCGCTCGCGGACGACCCAATGCGCGACAAGGCTCGTCTGAACCCGGCCGCGGACGAACCGCGTCGGCGCCGGTCGCGGGAAGGTACGCCACCCGCACGACTCGGCACACCTGCCACGGCTGCTGCGGCGAGCTGCAGCGTCCGGCCACGCGGTCGGGAGCCGCGGGTCTAGCGCCTCGCCGTTCGGCGCGGCGAGAACGGCAGGGAGCGCGTCGGGCTGCGGAGGCGTTCTCGTTCTTCGTCCGGGTGGATTAACGCGCGGACGAGGCGGAACTATCGCGCCCTGGTCAGCCGAGTCGAGCGGAGGAGGCGGCGGGTCGTATCCGCATGGCCGACCGGGCAAACGCCGCCTCCTCGCTCACGGCGCGTTGACGTCGTCGCGAGCCCCGCTGCGAGCGTCCGCGCACGGCGGGCGAGAGCATAAGCCCGACGCGCGACCCGACGACGCGTGCTGATCAATCGCGCTAGCGTCCTCGGGGTGGACGGTGTTCTGCGGGGAGTGGTCGACAGCGACCTCGACGCGTTCTTCGAGCACCAGCGCGAGCCCGAGGCGAACCGGATGGCGGCCTTCCCAGCCCGCGACCGCGAGGCCTTCGACGCGCATTGGCGGCGGCTCCTTGCCGACGACTCGTTGACGAAGAAGACGATCGTCTACGAGGGCGAGGTGGCCGGCAACATCGGGTGCTGGGAGCAGGAGGGGCGGCGTCTCGTCGGCTACTGGATCGGACGGGAGTTCTGGGGCAAGGGCCTTGCGACACGTGCGCTTCAGGAGCTCACCGGCGAGATGACCCAGCGACCGCTGCACGCGTGGGTCGCGACGAGCAACGTCGCCTCGATCCGCGTGCTCGAGAAGTGCGGGTTCGTCCGCGTCGGCTCGCACGAGAACGACGTCGAAGAACTGCTCTTCGAGCTACGCGACGGCCCCGGTTGAATTAGTCGAGCGGCTTTCGCGAGCTTGCAGACCCGAGCAGGTCTTCGTCGTCGGCGGCGACGACTCAGGTATCGAGGCGCGGGCGTTCGCTCGTTCCTGGACGTCCTGACGAGGTCGCCGACGAGGCGGGCGATTTCGGCTTCGACGTCCCGGGCGACGAGGGCTTCGAGTTGCGGCCGAAGCGGCGCAAGCGCCTCGGCGATTGTCGTGTCGAGGTCGCCGACCAACTCACTCGAAATCGAGTCTAAGACCTCGGGCGGCGATGTCAGACGTGACGACCGAGGCCGTCCAAACGCGATCCGGTGCGGCCATTTTGCGGCCACGACCCCGCGAGCGTTTCCATCCGAGAAAACGAAAACCCCGCCTGAGCGGGGCCTTCGTAGGTGGGCGGTACTGGGCTCGAACCAGTGACCCCCAGCTTGTCGAGCTGGTGCTCTCCCAACTGAGCTAACCGCCCCTGGGGCGTCCCAGTGTAGCCGCCGCTCAGCGCAGGTGCATGAGCGGCAGCGGGTCGACCGGCTCGCCGTTCACCCGCAGCTCGAAGTGGAGATGCGTGCCCGTGCACGAGCCGGTGCAGCCGGCGAGGCCGAGGAGCTGGCCCGCCTCCACGCGCTCGCCCGGACGGACGTCGACGCGCGAGAGGTGCGCGTAGAGGTTCTGCTGGCCGCCGCCGAGATCGACCGCGACGACGTTCCCGTAGCCCTCGTACCCGGTCAGGTAGCCGGTCGCGGTCACGAGCCCTCCCGCCGCCGCCGTCACCTTAAGGTCGCGGAGGATCCCGATGTCGAGACCCGCGTGGAGCCGGCCCCAGCGCAGCCCGTAGCCGTCGGTGAGCGTGCCGATCGCCGGCGTGCCGAGGACGAGCACGTCTTCCTGGTGCTCGAGGTACGGCCCGATCGGACCGTCGGGAAGCGCCGAAGCCGGGGAGGCGAGATACGAGGGAGAGGAGTGCCGCCGCGGCCGCCGCAAGGCGGATGGGGTGCCGCATCGGCGCGGGAGGATAGCCGACCTTCGATCCGGACGCGCTCAGAAGATCTCCGGGCACCACGGCGCCCGGTCGGCCGCGAAAAGCGCGGTCGCGCGCGCGGCCGCGCCGTCGACGCAGCTCCTCGACGCGGCCGCCACGCACGAGCTCGTTCCACGTCACGCCGCCGAGATAGGCCGAGCCGAGCTCGCGGACGTCGCAGCGGAGGTCCGGCTCGCCGTCGCCGCGCTCGACGCCGTCGGGGCCGACGCGCCAGCGGCCCTCGTTCCACGGGCATTGCTCGTCCGCGACCTCGATCACCACCGGCTCGAGGTCGGCGTACGTGCGGGCGCGGAGCGCCTCCCCGACGTCCACGAGCCGCACCCACAGCCCGTCGCCGACACGCGCGCGGAGGTAGCGCGGCTCGGCGAGGAGGAGCGTGAGCTCGTGGTCGACGGGGAGCAGCCTCGCACGCACGAACTGCATCCAGTCGACGTCGAGCAGGTAGCGCCAGATCGCCGCCGTCGCGCGCGGGGTCGCGCCGAGCGCCTCGATCACGTTCACGTGGCCGTCGGCGAGGCCGTTCTCCCAGTGCGCGTGGATCCGGTAGATCGCGTAGCCGTCGGCGCCGGCCGTCCTGCTCGTAGACGAGGCGCACGTGCTCGCCGCCGCCCTCGCGCCGGTCGGGCGAGTCGCGGAGCGCCCGCGTCTCCCACCAGGTCGGCGTGCGGGCGAACATGCCCGGCGTCCGCACAGCCGACGCGCTCGTACACGTCCGGGAAGCGTCGCGAGCGCCTCGTCGAGGCCGACGATCCGGACACGGCCGGACGCCTCGATGCGGGAGCGCGAAGCCGCCGCGGTCGCGCGAGAGGTCGACCGACGTCGTCTAGCGACGCCATCCCGTAGCCGAAGCGGCCGTAGATCCGGTCCTCGGACGCCCAGAGGTACGCGACGTGCTCGCCGCGCTCGTGCATGTCGTCGAGCTGCGCCCGCATCAAGCGCGCTCAGCAGCCCGCGCCGCCGGATACGGCGGGAGGATCCCGATCACCGTGACGCCGCCGGCGCGGACGCGGCCGCCCGGGACCGTGAGCTCGAACGGGAACGCGCCGCCGCCGCCGGCGAAGCTCGCCGTCGAGCCGGATCGTGTGCATCCGCTCGACGGGCAGGTTCCGCGAGAACCGCTCGGCCGCTCTCCGCGTCCGGGATCCAGCCGAAGTAGTGGCCGATCCCGCCGAGCGCCTCGCGGAACTCGTCGAGGTCGCGGCACGGCCTGATCTCGACGCTCAGGCGATCTTCTCCAGGGGTGCGTAGTCGATCATGAGCCGGCGGTCGGTGGACTCGCCGGCGAAGCGGACGGTGACGACGCCGCCGGGCTCGACCCGGGTGACGACGCCCTCGCCGAGCGTCCCGTGCCGGACGTTGTCGCCGGTCGCGAGGTCGGGCACGTCGCCGCGCGGCGCGACCTCGGACTGCTTCGGGGCGCCGTAGCCCGCCCACGACGTCGGCCGCAGCCGGTCGCGCTCGACGTGCTCCTCCGGCAGCTCGTCGAGGAAGCGCGAGGGCAGGTTGTAGCCGCGCGAGCCCCACAGCGTCCGCGAGGAGGCGTGCATGAGCGTCAGCCGCTCCATCGCGCGGGTCATGGCGACGTAGGCGAGCCGGCGCTCCTCCTCGATCCCCTGCTCCTCGATCGAGCGCGAGTGCGGGAAGACGCCCTCCTCCATGCCGATCACGTAGACGGCGCGGAACTCGAGCCCCTTGGCGTTGTGCAGGGTCATCAGCGTCACGAGGTTGCCCTCGCCGCGCAGCGCGTCCTGGTCGGAGTAGAGCGAGATCTCCTGCAGGAACGACGAGAGCGTCGGCTCGGCCGCCTCGTGCTGCCACTCCTGCGCGACGCTCACGAGCTCCTGGACGTTCTCGATCCGGCCCGCCGCCTCGATCGTCCGCTCGGCCTCGAGCGCCTCGACGTAGCCGCTGCGCTCGAGCACCCGCTCCACCAGCTCCGGCACTTCGAGCTCCAGCGCCCCGGCCTGCAGCGAGTCCATCAGCGTCCGGAAGCCGGTCACCGCCTTCGTCGCCGCGGACGCGCAGCCGGCGGCCTCGGGATCGGCCATCGCCTCCCACAGCGAGATGCCGAGCGCGTCGGCGTGGCTCTGCAGCCGGGCGAGCGTGGTGTCGCCGATCGCGCGGCGCGGCCGGTTCGCGATCCGCGCGAGCGAGACGGCGTCGTACGGGTTGTCGATCGCCTGCAGGTAGGCGACGACGTCCTTGACCTCGGCGCGCTCGTAGAAGCGGGGCCCGCCGAGGACGACGTAGGCGATCCCCTGCCGGACGAGGATGTCCTCCAGCACGCGCGACTGCGCGTTCGTCCGGTAGAAGACCGCGATCTCGTCGCCGTTGACGCCCTCCTCGACGAGGCCCGCGATCCCGGCTGCGACGTACCGCGCCTCGGCGTGCTCGTCCTCGACCTCGACCACGCGCACGGCCTCGCCGTCCCCGAGCTCCGACCAGAGGTTCTTCTCCTTGCGCTCGCGGTTGTGCGAGATGACGCCGTTCGCGGCGCCGAGGATGTGGTTCGTGGAGCGGTAGTTCTGCTCCAGCGCGATCGTCCGCGCGCCGGGGAAGTCGCGCTCGAACTCGAGCACGTTGCGGATGTCGGCGCCGCGGAAGGCGTAGATGGACTGGTCGGGGTCGCCGACCGCGCACACGTTCCGGTGCTGCTCGGCGAGGAGCTGCAGGAGCCGGTACTGCGCGTGGTTCGTGTCCTGGTACTCGTCGACGAGGACGTAGCGGAACGCCTTCTGCCAGCGCTCGCGGGCCTCGGGGAAGCGCTCGAGGATCTCGACGGTGAGGTAGAGCATGTCGTCGAAGTCGACCGCGTTCGAGGCGTGCAGCCGCTTCTGGTAGCGCTCGTACACCTCCGCGACGGTCTGGTCGTAGAAGGACGAGACGCGGGAGCGGTACTCGTCCGGGCCGACGAGCTGGTTCTTCGCGTTCGAGATCTGCGCGTGGATGCCGCGCGGGACGAACCGCTTCGGGTCGAAGCCCTCGTCCTCGAGGATCCGCTTCACGAGCCGCACCTGGTCGGCCTGGTCGTAGATCGAGAAGTTCGAGCGCAGCCCGATGCGCTCGGCCTCGCGGCGGAGCATGCGGCCGCACGCGGAGTGGAAGGTCAGGATCCAGATCCGGCGCGCGGTGTCGCCGAGGAGCCGCTCGAGCCGGTCGCGCATCTCCCCCGCCGCGCGGTTCGTGAACGTGATCGCGAGGATCTCGTTCGGCTTGACACCGGCCGTGGCGAGCAGGTGCGCGACGCGGTAGGTCAGGACGCGGGTCTTGCCCGAGCCCGCGCCGGCGACGACGAGCAGCGGCCCCTCCGTGTGGAGGACGGCCTCGCGCTGGGCCGGGTTCAGGTCGGCGAGGTAGGTCTCTGGCTGGGCGACGGCCACCAGCCGATGCTAGCCAGCGATCCGGCTCAGCTCCGCGTCGACCCAGGCCGCGGCCTCCGCGAGCTCCTGCTCGTCGCTCGACTTGAGCACCACCTCGACGGTCGGGAGCGGCGGCTCGAAGCTCGGGTACGAGCCGACGCGGACCCGCGGCCAGCGCTCGCCGGCCTCGGCGAGGAGCGCCGCGATCTCGCTCTCGCGCGTCTGCAGGCGCCGCCGCCACGAGGCGATCGGCGCGGAGCCGCGGAAGTCGTCCTCGACCGCGTCGAACATCGCGCGCATCTCGGCCGGGAGGCCCGGGAGCACGTGGACGTTCTCGATCGCGAATCCCGGGCGCGCCGCCGAGCGGGTTCGCGAGCGGGCGGCTGCCGCGCGGCAGGAGCGCCCACTTCGCCGCGTACTCCGGGTCGCGCGTGAAGCGGGAGCGGAGGTCGGCGGCCACCTCGGGCACCTCCTCCTGCGGGACCCCGAACGCGGCGGCGAGCGCCTCCCGCGTCAGGTCGTCCGGGGTGCCGCCGAGCCCGCCGGTGACGAGCAGGTGGTCGACGAGCGGGGCCTCGCGGCGCACGAAGGCAGCGATCGCGTCGATCTCGTCCGGGAGCGCCGCGATCGCACGGACGGCGACGCCGAGCGACTCGAGCCGGCGCGCCAGCCACGACGCGTTCGTGTTCTCCGTGTCGCCGCTGACGATCTCGTTGCCGATCGTGAGGATCGCGGCGGTCGCCTCGCCGGGCACGCGGCGAGTCTATGCACGCCGCGGCGAGGATCGTCTACGCTGCCCGCGCCGGGCACATATCCCCGGCCGGAGTGGTCGCAGCGAAGTCCGGTGAGAGCCCGGCGCTGTCCCGCAACTGTGAAGCCCCCTCGGGGGACGAGCCAGGACGCCTGGGCCATTCCGACGAACCACAGCCCTCGGAGGAAGGGGCGGTTCGGGCGGCGAGGCCGCCGGACCACTCTCCTCCGCAACTCGCGGAGGTTTTTCATGTTCAGAGGCAGAATCGCGGCGCTGCTGGTGCTCCTCGCCGCGCTGCTGCTCGTCGCGCCGGGCGCGCGCGGCGGCGAAGCAGCGAGCCCAAGCCGGCGTTCCCGGTCACGATCAAGGCCGCGAACGGCAACGTCACGATCACGAAGCGGCCGACGCGGATCGTCTCGCTCTCGCCCAGCACGACCGAGGATCTGTACGCGGTCGGCGCCGGGCGGCAGGTGGTCGCCGTCGACGAGCTCTCGAACTACCCGAGCGCGCGCGCCGCGGACGAAGCTCTCCGGCTACACGCCCAACGTCGAGGCGATCGCCGGCTACCGGCCCGACCTCGTCATCGTCCGCTCGGAGGCCGGCGTCGCGCAGCTGCGCCGGCTCGGCATCACCGTGCTCCAGCTCAAGGAGGCGCGGCGACCTCGCCCAGGCGTACGCGCAGGTGCTGCAGGTCGGCCGCGCGACGGGGCACACGAGGCAGGCGACGGCCGTCGTCCGCTGGATGCGGAAGCAGATCACCGCGGAGCTCCGCTCGATCCAGGGCCGCCCGCGCCAGCTGTCCGTCTACCACGAGCTGACGACCGACTTCTACTCGGCGACGTCGGCGACCTTCATCGGGCGCGTCTACAAGCTGCTCGGGCTCAAGAACATCGCGGACGAGGCGACCGCGGCCGGGCCGTACCCGCAGCTCTCCGCGGAGTTCATCGTCGCCTCGAACCCGGATGTGATCGTGCTCGCCGACTCCAAGTGCTGCGGCCAGAGCCTGTCGACGGTCGCCGCGCGGCCGGGCTGGGGCACGATCGACGCGGTGCAGAACCGGCACGTCGTGGCGATGGACGACGACATCGCCTCGCGCTGGGGGCCGCGGATCGTGGCGTTCGTGCGCGCGGTCGCCGCGCAGGTGCGGCGGATCTCCGTAGCGAGTGGACGCCGTGCGGGAGCGGCCGGCGGCCGCCGTTGCGCCGCCGCGGCGTGACCCTCTTCTGGGCGCTCGCGGTCGGTCGCGGCGGTGGTCGCCGCGCTCCTCGCGGGCGTGCTCGTCGGGCCCGTGTCGATCGGCGCGGGCGACATCCTCCGCTCCGGCCTCGCCCGGCTGCCCTTCCTGGACGTGTCCTCGCCGCTCTCGGCGCCGCAGGAGGCGATCGTCTGGGAGATCCGCGTCCCGCGCGTCGCGCTCGGGGCGCTCGTCGGCGCGATGCTGGCGCTCGCGGGCACGTCCTACCAGGGCGTGTTCCGCAACCCGCTCGCCGACCCGTACCTGCTCGGCGTGGCCGCGGGCGCGGGGCTCGGCGCGACGCTGGCGATCGCCTACGGCGCGGGCGCGCGGCGCGCTCGTGCCCGATCGCCGCCTTCGGCGGCGCGGTCGCCGCGGTCGTGGGCGCGTGGGCGATCGGCCGCTCCGTCGGCGGGACGAGGACGACGGCGACGCTCATCCTCGCGGGCGTCACGGTCGCGGCGTTCCTGACCGCGGTGCAGACGTTCGTGCAGCAGCGCGAGTCGGACTCCATCGACGAGATCTACGCCTGGCTGCTCGGGCGGGCTCGGCACCGGCGGCTGGCACGAGGTGCGCGATCGTCGCGCCGTACTGCGCGGTCGCCGGGGTCGATCCTGATCGCGCACCGGCGCGCGCTCGACGTCCTCGCCGTCGGCGACGAGGAGGCGCGCAGCCTCGGCCTCGACGTCGCGCGCGACGCGCCTGCTGATCGTGGCCGCGGCGACGCTCGGCACCGCGGCCGTGGTCTCGGTCAGCGGCCTGATCGGCTTCGTCGGGATCGTCGTCCCGCACCTGATCCGGCTGCTCGTCGCCTCGAGCTACCGCGTGATCGTGCCGCTCTCGATCGTCGGTCGGGGCCGCGTTCCTCGTGCTCGCGGACGTCGTCGCGCGGACGGCGCTCGCGCCCGCGGAGCTGCCGATCGGCGTCGTCACCGCGTTCGTCGGCGCGCCGTTCTTCGCGCTCGTGCTGCGGACGACCCGGACGGTGGCGGCCGTGATCGCGCGCCACCGACGTCACCGTCGAGGCCGCGCGGCACGCCGGATCGTCGACCGCGTCGCGTTCGCGGTCGAGCGAGGCGAGTGGCTGTCGCTGCTCGGGCCCGAACGGCGCCGGCAAGACGACGCTGCTGCGCGCGCTCGCCGGGATCCTGCGCGCCGACGGCGAGGTGCGCCTCGCCGGGACGGCCGCTGCGCGAGCTGGGGCGTCGCGAGGCGTCGAAGCTCGTCGCGCTCGTCCCGCAGACGCCGGTCGTCCCGCCGGCGATGACCGTCGCGGAGTACGTGCTGCTCGGGCGCACGCCGCACCTGCCCGTGCTCGGCGCGCGAGGGCGCCGAGGACCGCGCCGCCGCGGCGCGCGCGATCGCCCGCCTCGACGCTCGAGCCGTTCGCCGCGCGCGCAGCTCGGGTCGCTCTCCGGCGGCGAGCTGCCAGCGCGCGGTCATCGCGCGGGCGCTCGCGCAGGGGGCGCCGATCCTGCTCCTCGACGAGCCGACGAGCGCGCTCGACATCGGCCACCAGCAGCAGGTGCTCGAGCTGGTCGAGGAGCTCGCGGCAGCAGGAGGGGCTGACGGTCGTCGCGGCGATGCACGACCTCACGCTCGCGGCGCAGTACGGCGACCGGCATCCTGCTCATGGACGCGGGCTCGATCGTCGCCGAGGGGCCGGCGCGCGAGGTGCTCACCTCCGACCGCATCGCCTCGCTCTACGGCGCCCGCGTGCGGGTGCTCGAGGACGGCGAGACGCTCGCGGTCGTGCCGGGTGCGCGCGTGAGCGCGCTGTGCGATCCAGGGCTACTCGAGCTCGGCCGGGAAGAGCCTCGCTCACCACCGCGCTCGCGCGCACTTCGCGCGGCGCGGCGTGCGTGTCGCGCCCTTCAAGGCGCAGAACATGTCGAACAACGCCCGCGTCGTCGACGGCGGCGAGATCGGCGTCGCGCAGTAGCTGCAGGCTCTTGCCGCCGGGCGTCGAGCCCGACGTCCGCATGAACCCGGTGCTGGTCAAGCCGGAGGGCGACGACCGCAGCCAGGTCGTCGTCCTCGGGCGCGGTCGACCTCGAGCTCGAGCGCGCTGCCGTGGCGCGAGCGCGCGCCGCTCCTGTGGCCGCTCGTCGCGGCGTCGCTCGACGAGCTCGCTCGCCGAGGACGACCTCGTCCTGCTCGAGGGCGCCGGCAGCCCCGCCGAGATCAACCTCCGCCGACCGACCTTGCGAACATGCGCGTCGGCGCGGGCCGCCGACGCGCGCGTCCTGCTCGTGGCCGACATCGACCGCGGCGGCGCGTTCGCGCACCTCTACGGCACCTGGGCGCTCCTCGACGACGCGACCGGCGTCGCGCTCGCGCGGCTTCGTGCTGAACAACTTCCGCGGCGACGAGTCGCTGCTCGCTCCCGGCGCCGGAGCGAGCTGGCAGCGAGCTGACCGGCGTGCCCACGCTCGGCGTCGTCCCCTGGCTCGCGCACGAGCCTGCCGGACGAGGACGGCGCCGCCGTGCCGCTCAGCGCCGACCGGGCCGCAGCGCGTGGCCGTCGTCCGCTACCCGACGGCGTCCAACCTCGACGAGTTCGCCCCGCTCGAGCAGGTCGCCGCCGTCGTCTGGGCCGCCCGCCCGCCGATTTCGACGGTGCCGCGCTCGTCGTCCTCCCCGGCTCGAAGCACGTCGCCGCCGATCTCGAGTGGCTGCGCGCCCGACGGCTCGACCGACGCGATCGCGCGCCCGCGCGCGCCGCCGGCGGGCGCATCCTCGCCATCTGCGGCGGCCTGCAGATCCTCGGCGAGCGCGTTCGACGATCCGGCGGGCGTCGACGGCGCGCGCCGGGCTCGGTCTGCTGCCCGCTGCGCACGACGTTCCAGCCCGCGAAGCTCTCGCCGGACGACTCGGCGCGGGGTTCTCTCCGCTGGCCGGGCCCTGGCGCGCGCTCTCGGGCCTCGCTGTCCACGCCTACGAGATCCGCCACGGCCTTATCTCACCCACGGCACGGGCCCTCGCGGCCTCCGATGGTGGCCTCGGCTGCGGTCGCAGGCCCGGTGCTGGCCTCACGTCCACGGCGTGTTCGAGGCTCCGGCGTCGTCGAGGCGCTACTCGGATCACGCCTCGCCCGGGAACTCGAGGCGACATTCGACGCGCTCGCCGGCGCCGTCGACGAGCATCTCGACATGCAGCGCGTGGGCGAGTCTGGCTGCTCCTCGGCGGGGCCCGCGCGGGGAAGTCCGCCGCGGCGCAGCGGCTCGCCGAGCAGTGGAACGGGCCGGTGACCTTCATCGCCACAGCCGAAGCGCTCGACGAGGAGATGGCGGCACGGATCGCGCGGCACCGGCGCGAGCGGCCCGCCGGGTGGACGACGGTCGAGGAGCCGCTCGCGCTGCGGGACGCGGTCGCTGCCGTCGACGCGGGCGCGGCGGCGATCGTCGACTGCCTCACGCTCTGGGTCTCGAACACGCTCGACCGCGACGAGGAGTCCGTGCTCGCGGAGGCCGCGGCGACGGCCGAGCTCGCGGCGGCGCACCCGGCTCCGGTGGTCGTGGTCTCGAACGAAGTCGGCCTCGGAATCGTCCCGGCGAACCCGGACGCCCGCGCGTACCGCGACCGGCTCGGCGCCGTCAACCGGGTCTTCGCCGAGCGCGCGGAGACGGCCGCGCTCGTGGTCGCCGGACGGCTGCTGCGGCTCGAGGAGACGCTGTGATCCCGGTCGTCGAGCCGGTGGACTCGGCTGCCATCGCCGCGGCGCAGGCGGACCTCGACGCCAAGACGAAGCCGCGCGGCAGCCTCGGGCGCATCGAGGCCCTCGCCGCGCAGCTCGCCGGGATCGCCGGGGGCGAGCCGCCGGCCGTGAACGCGACGGTCGTCGTCGCGGCCGCCGACCACGGCTGGGGCGTCAGCGCCTACCCGGCCGAGGTGACGCGGCAGATGGCGCTGAACTTCGCCTCCGGCGGCGCCGCCGTCTCGGTGCTCGCCCGCGAGCTCGGCGCGGAGCTCGTCGTCGTCGACGCCGGGATCCGGGAGCCGGTCGACCATCCGGCCGTCCGCGCTGTGCGGTTCGGCGCCGGCACCGACGACGCGACGCGAGGGCCGGCGATGCGCGAGGCGGACGCGTACCGGGCCCTGCTCGCGGGCGTCGACCTCGCCGAGGAGCTCGTCGCCGGCGGCGCGACTGCGATCGCGCTCGGGGAGATGGGGATCGGCAACACGACGTCGGCGGCAGCGCTGCACGCGGCCCTCCTCGGGTCCGACGTTGCGGCCGTGTGCGGCCCCGGCACCGGCCTCGACGACGCGGGCGTCCGGCGCAAGCGCGAGGCGGTGGCGCGCGCGCTCGAGGCGAACCGGGACGCCCTCGACGACCCGCTGCGGACGCTCGCCGCGCTCGGCGGGTTCGAGATCGCGTTCCTCGTCGGCGTGGCGCTCGGCGCGCGCCGCCGCCCGCGCCGTCGTCGTGCTGGACGGGTTCATCGTCGGCGCGGCCGCGCTCGTCGCGGCGAGGCTCCGGCCGGAGGCCGTCGGGTTCATGGTCGCCGCGCACCGGTCCCCCGAGCCCGGCCACGCGCTGGCGCTCGAGGCGCTCGGGCTCCGGCCGCTGCTCGACCTCGAGCTGCGCCTCGGCGAGGGCACCGGCGCCGTGCTCGCGCTCCCGCTCCTGCGGGCGGCGCGGGCGATCCTGGTCGAGATGGCGACCTTCGCCGCCGCCGGCGTCACCGATGCCGGTCGCTAGGGCGGCGCTGGCCGCGGTCGCGTTCCTGACGCGCGTTCCCGTCGGCCGTCTCGTCGCGCTCGACGGCCGCGACGTCGCGCGTGGCGCGCCGCTGTACCCGCTCGTCGGTGCGGCGGTCGGCGCCGTGGCGGGCGGGGTCGCCGACCTCGCCGTGCCGACCGCTCCCGGCGTGGACGGCGGCCGCGCTCGCGCTCCTCGTCGCCGCGATCGTGACCGGCGCCATGCACCTCGACGCGCTCGCCGACGCGGCCGACGCGCTCGGCGGGCACGACGCGCGAGCGGCGGCTGGAGATCATGCGCGACCACGCGATCGGCTCGTTCGGGGCCGTGGCGCTCGTCCTCGTCCTGCTCGTCGAGGCGTCGGCGCTGGCCGCGCTGGCTTCTGTCGGGGAGGCGACCGCGGCGTTCGCCGCGGCAGCGCGCCGCGGCGCGCTGGGCACCGCTCCCGCTCGCCGCGCTGCTCCCTCCCGCCCGGCCCGACGGCCAGGGGCGCGCGCTCGCCGGCACCGGCGCACTCGCGCCGCTCGGCGCGCTCGCCGTCGCAGGCGCCGTCGCAGTCCTCCTCCAGGGGGTCGACGGCCTCGCGGTCCTCGCGGCGGCGGCAGGGACGGCGCTCGTCGTCGGCCTCTTCGTGCGGCGCTTCATCGGCGGCGTCACGGGCGACGTCCTCGGCGCGACCACCGAGCTGGCGCAGGCGGCGGGCCTCGTCGTACTCGTGGCGGTCTCGTGACCCGCCTCCTCCTGATCCGCCACGGCCGCCCCGTCGACGACGCGCGCGGGCGGTGCTACGGGCGCCTCGACGTCGGGCCTCTCCGCCCGAGGGCCCGGCAGAGGCGGCCGAGCTCGGTCGCGCGCTGACGGTGGCGACGGTCCTGTCGAGCCCTGCACGGCGCGCGCTCGAGACCGCGGCAGCGCTCGGCACGCCCGAGGTCGACGAGCGCCTCCGCGAGCTCGACTTCGGCGAGCTCGAGGGCCGGACGTACGAGGAGATCGAGCGCGAGCGCCCGGAGCTGTTCGCCCGCTGGATGCGGACGCCGACCGAGGTGCGGTTCCCGGGCGGCGAGGGCTTCGAGGACCTGCGCGAGCGGGCCGTCGCGGCCGCGGCGGAGCTCCGCGCGCGCCACGACGGCGGGACGGTCGCAGTCGTCACGCACGGAGGCGTGGTTCGAGCGCTCCTCGCGGACGCGCTCGGCCTCCCCTCCGCTGCGATCTTCCGGCTCGACGTCGGCTACGCCCGCGTGTCGGTCGTGGACTGGTTCGACGGCGACGCGCCGGTCGTGCGCCTCGTCAACGGCGCCGCCGGCGACCTGCCGGGCCTGCGACTCGGCTGACGTACGATCCCGCGCGTGCCGGCCGCCTCGTTCCAGTCCCGCTGGCTGCCGGCGCTCGCGTGGGCGTGCCTGATCTTCGCGCTCTCGGGCGTGCCGAGCCTCGGCACCGACCTCGGCCTCTGGGACACCGTGCTGCGCAAGCTCGCGCACGCGACCGAGTACGCGATCCTCGCAGTGCTCCTGACGCGGGCGCTCTCGCCGCCGGCGGCCTGGCTCGGCGCGGTGGCCTTCGCCGTGACCGACGAGCTGCACCAGGCGCTGGTGCCCGGGCGGGCCGCGCGGCCGCTCGACGTCGCGATCGACGCCACGGGCGCACTGGTCGGGCTGCTCGTCCTGCGGCAGCTGCGCCGACTAGCATCGCCGCATGGACCGGAAGGACATGTCCGATCGGCAGTTCGAGGCCCTCCTCGAGCGCCTCGACCGGATCGCGCTCGAGCTCTCGCGCCTCAACCGGCGCCAGGAGGCCGAGGAGGGCTTCCTCCGCGTCGCCGCCGAGCTGCGCTCGCTGAACGAGTCGCTGCAGGCGCTGGCCTACGCCGCCCTCGGCCAGAGCGGGCCGACCGTCCGGCGCCGGCGCGCGGGCTAGACTCAGCCGGCCAGGCGGTAGATCGTGCCGCGGTGCGAGACGAGGTACAGCTCGCCGCGCGCGTCCTCGCCGAACGAGGTCAGGTTCTCGACGCGGAACGGCTCGCGCCGGACGAGCGGCCGCGAGCCGCGCTTCAGGCTCCAGACGGTGCCCGTGCAGTAGTCGCCGTAGAAGTAGCGCCCGCGCGCCGCGGCGACCGAGCCGCGGGAGACGAACCCGCCCGTGATCGAGCAGCCGTCATCCCGGCCGTAGACGGCGATCGGCTGGACGAGCCGCCCGCGCGCGATCGGCTTGTCCTCGAACCGCGCGCGCCCCTCGTAGGCGTCCCAGCCGTAGTTCTCGAGGCCCGGGCTCCGGCGCGGCAGGAAGTCGACCTCCTCCCACGCGTTCTGGCCGACGTCGCCGATCCAGAGGTCGCCGGTGCTCCGGTCGAACGAGAACGCGCCACGGGTTGCGGAGGCCGAGCGCCTCGATCTTCGCGCCCCTGCGTCGCGACGTTGATCGAGACGAGCTTGCCGAGGAGCGTGCCCATGTCCTGGGCGCGGTTCTCCGGGTCGCCGCCGGCGCCGCCGTCGCCCATGCCGACGTAGAGCCGCCCGTCGGGGCCGAACACGACCTGCCCGCCGTTGTGGTTCGCGTACGGCTGGCGCACGAACAGCAGTCGCCGCGCAGTGCCCGGGATGGCGCGCGTCCCGTTCGAGCGGTACTCGACGACGTTCGTGTGCGCCGTCGCGGTCGGTGTAGTTGACGTAGAAGCGCCGGTTCGACGCGTACTGCGGGTGGAAGGCGACGGACAGGAGGCCCTGCTCGCCGCCGGAGCGGACGAGCGACCGGATGTCGAGGAACGGCTGCGCGCGGACGCGGCCGTTCTGGACGACGAGGATGCGTCCCGCCTGCTCGACGACGTAGAGCCGGCCCGGCTCGCTGCGCGGCGCCGTCGACGTGCACCGGCGACTCGAGCCCGCTCACCACGGGGCGGATCGAGAGCGCAGCTCCGCTGCGCGGTCGCCGGCGCGGCCTGCGTCGTCGCCTCCCCCGCCCCCTCGTCCTCGCCCAGCCCGCAGCCTGGAAGCGCCGCGACGAGCACCGCCGCGACGCCGAGCGCGAGCCGCCTCACCGCTTGATCAGCGCCTTGCGCAGCTCGTCCTCCTGGCCCGGCTCGAGAATCGCGAGCACCTGGTCGCCCGCCTTGAGCTCGGTCGTCGCCGCCCGCGATCACCGCCTTGCCGTCGCGGACGACGGAGATGAGGCGCGCGCCCTCGGGCAGCCGGATGCCCGCGATGGTCTTGCCCGTGCACGGGTCGTCGCGGTCGATCTGCACCTCGACGATCTCGAGGTTCTCGTTCCGGAGCTCGAGCAGCTGGACGAGGTCGTGCTCGGGCACCTCGTGCTCGACGAGGGCCATGATGCTCACCGTCGCGGAGACCGTCGGCGCGATCCCGAGCAGGTCGAAGTGCTTCTGGTTGCGCGGGTCGTTCACGCGCGCGATCACCTTCGGGACGCCGTAGCGCTCGCGCGCGACCTGGCCGATGACGATGTTGTCCTCGTCGTCGCCGGTGACCGCGATGACGAGGTCGGGCGGCCGCTCGATCCCCGCCTGCTCGAGCACGTAGAGCTCCGTCGCGTCGCCGTGGAGGACCTGGTGCTCGAACTCCTCCTCGAGCCGCTCGAAGCGGTCGCGCCGCTGCTCGATGAGCGTCGCCTCGTGCCCGAGCCGCAGCATCCGGCGCAGCACGCCCGTCCCGACCTTGCCGCCGCCGGCCACGATCGCGTACATCAGCGAGCCGCCTCCTCGAGCGCCCCGGCGGCGTCGGCGAACGTGAGCACGCTGTCGGTGAGCTGGTCGATCGCCGTCTGCGTCGGGCAGACGACCTTCATCCCCTGCTGCGCGTAGAACTGCGCGCGGATCGGGTCGAGGATGCGGACGACGACGAGCGGGACCTCGAAGCGCAGCTTCGCGACCTGCGCGACGACGATGTTCGTGTTGTCGCCGTTCGTGGAGACGACGACGGCGTCTGCGCCCTCGATGCCGGCCTTCTCGAGCAGCTTCGCGTCCATCCCGTGGCCGACGATGAACGCGCCGCGCCAGCCGTCGCCGAGGCGCGCGAGGGCCTCCTCCTTCTCGTCCACGCACCGTCACGTCCCAGTTGAGCGCTGCGAGGCGCCTGGCGACGCTCGAGCCGACGCGGCCGCAGCCGACCACCAGCGCACGCATGCGCGGAGCGTAGCGGAGTGGCTGGCTGCGTCAGGCCTCCTCGAGAGCCCCCTGCGGGAACGCCACGATCAGCACCTCGGCGGACGCGCGGCGGAGCACGTAGTCGACCGTCGGCGAGAAGAAGCGCGACTGCCGCCGCCACCGCGGCGCCGAGCCGAGCACGATCAGGTCGGCCTGCCGCTGCTCGGCCTCGTGCGACGATCGCCTGCCCGATCGAGCGCGCGCGGACGACCTCTCCGTCGATGCGGACGCCGAAGTCCTCCCCGAGCAGCCGCGCCTCGGCGAGCGAGGCGGCCGCACGCTCGTCGTCGTCGGCGTCGGCCTCCTCGAGCGGGCGCGAGAGCGGGACGCGGATCACGTACAGGACCTCGACGACCGCGGCGCTCTCGGCCGCGATCCGGACGGCCGTCGCGACCATCTCCTCGCCGATCTCGCCGATCTTCATCGGCACGAGGATGCGCCGGTAGCGCGTCTCCGGGAGCCTCTGCTCGTCCGTCGAGACCACGCTCTCGCGTCAGGCGCTCGCCGTGCCGGCGGCGGACGACGACGTAGAGGAGCACGCCCCGCGGCGAGCCAGAGCGGGCCGGCGTACGCGCGCGCCCGGATGCGTCCAGAGCGCGACGACCATCACCGCCGCCGTGAGGACGAAGCCGACGACCGACGAGGACGGGGACGACCGCGCCGCCGACCCGGACGCCGCCGGGCACGCGGAACGGGCGCCGCAGCTCGGGCTGCGTGAACCGGAGCCGGATCACGGCGAGCTGCGCGGCGCCGAACGCGACGAGGACGCCGAAGCTGTAGAGCGACGCGAGCGTGACGACCGGGTCGTCGCGCAGCGACGTCGACCGCGACGAGCGTGATCGCCGACGACGGCGCCGGCCGCGACGAGCGCCTGCGGCGCGACGAGCGTCCGCCGGTGCAGGCGCCCGAACGTGCGCGGCAGCTGGTCGTGCTCGCCGAGCGAGTACGCGAGCCGGCCGAAGCCGGAGATCGAGGTCGTCGCCGCCGTCAGGAGGATCAGCACGCCGGTGAGGCCGACGTAGACGCGCAGCGACGTCGCCGAGCACGGACGGGAGCTCCGCCGCCGAGCGCGTCGACGACCCCCATGAGCGGCGCGCGCACCCAGTCGCCGCCGAGCGCGTTCTCGTGGCTCTCGGCCGGGAACGCGGAGAGCGCGACGAGCCCGATCGCGGTGTAGATCGCCGACCGTCGAGCCCGATCGCGGCGAACAGGCTCCGCGGCAAGCGTCCGGCCCGGGCCGCCGCGTCTCCTCGGCGAGGTTCGCGACCGTCTCGAGGCCGGTGTAGGCGAGGAGCGCGAGCGGCAGCGCGAAGGCGATCGAGTGCCACGTCGGCGCGACCGCCGAGGTCGGTGCCCGCCTCGAGCGCGTCCCGCGAGTAGAGCAAGCGCGAACCCGAGCCCCACGAGCAGGACCTGCGTGCCGAGGTCGACGACGGCGACCGCGACCACGGCGCGATACAGGCGCGAGCGGCGCAGCGAGCCGGTACGCCACGATCGCGGCGATCGACGAGCACCGCGACGACCGTGTCCCACGGGCTCTCGCGCAGCGTCGTCGACCCCGAACGCGGCGCCGAGGTAGTGCGGGACGAACAGCGTCGACAGCGCGATCACGATCACGTAGTCGAGGAAGAGCGCCCAGCCGGTGACGAAGCCGGCGAGGTCGTTGAACGCCTTCCGGACGAAGGTCGCGGCGCCGCCGGTCTCGCGGATCGCCGTCGTGCCCTCGACGTACGAGAGCGCGACGATCGACGAAGTAGACGCCGGCGGCGAGCAGCACCGCGGGCGTGAAGCCGAGCGCGTAGACCGCGACGACGCCGAGCGCGAAGTAGATCGACGACGCGATCTCCCCGTACGCGATCGAGAAGAGCGCGGGCGCGTCGATCACCCGCTGCGAGCCGCGGCAGCTTGCGCGCCATGCGCGGGTGAGCCTAGCGGCGCAGCTGGAGGTACAAGCCGGCCGGCGCCGGCGAGCGCGAACAGCGGCCCGAGGAGGAGCCCGACGCCCCCGCCCCGCGCCGCCGTGAGCGACGATCATCACGACCCCGAGCACGACGAGCGACGGACGAGAGGACGAGCGTCCCGAGCGCGTACGCCCGCACGTCAGGCGGCCGCCCGCGCCGCGGCGACCATCACCCGGCACGGCGCGTGCTTGAGGACGAAGTCGACCGTCTCGCCGAAGATCGCCTTGCCGCGCCGCTCGCGCCGGGGCGCGCCCATGACGACGATCTCGGCGTTGCGGCGCATCGCCTCGTCGACGATCGCGCGGCCGGCCCGCCGCCCGCGGACGATCCGCGTGACGACGTCGACGCCGTACGAGTCGCCGATCGCGCGCGCCTCGTCGAGCACGGCGTCCGCGCGGCTCCTCCGCCTCCGGCAGCTCCGCGTCGAGCGGCAGGTGGAGCGGCACCTCGAGCACGGTGATCGCCACGATCCGCGCGCGCCGCTCCGAGGCGAGGCGCGCGGCGACCTCCATCGCCTCGTCCGACGGCAGCCCCTCGACGACCGGGACGAGCAGCCGCGTGTACTCGACGCCCTCGGCCGGGCGCGAGCAGGACCGGCGCGCGGACGGTCTCGCCGAGCGGCCGGCGGACGACGCGCCGCCGGTAGACGACGTAGAAGACGAAGCCCGCGGCGAGCCAGCCGAGCCCCGCCCAGCGGATGGCGGGGTTCTGCACGACGATGACGAGCCACGAGACGCCGGTCGCGACCCCGCCGACGAGTGCGAACACCGGCCAGTCGACGCCGCGCGCGCGGAGGTTCGGGCGAGCGCGGAACGCCACTTCCTCCGCCTCCGGCGGCGGCCGCATCCGGATCCGCACGAGCGCCGCGTGCGCGACCGTGAACGAGAGCGTCGCGCCGAAGGCGTAGAGCGTCCCGATGAAGGTCGTGTCGCCCGGGAGCATCACGATCGCCGGCGCGATCCCGCCGAACAGGACGATCGAGAGCCACGGGGTCTTGAACTTCGGGTGCAGCCGGCGGAAGACCTCCGGGATCTGCCGGTAGGTGGCCATCGAGTACGTGATCCGCGAGGCGCCGATCACGCCCGCGTTCGTGGCGATGAACAGGATCGTCGCCGCGAGGACGCCGACGTAGATCTCCATCGCGTGGAGGAGCTGCTCGTTGTCGATGCCGAGGTTCTTCGACGAGGCCGAGCACGGGGTCGTTCGCGTAGCCGCCCTCCTCCGGCGGCAGCCCGAGCGTCGTCTGGTACTCGCCGTTCACGAGCTCGACCGGCATCGCCGAGAGCGCGACCCACGGCAGCGTGAAGTAGATGGCGAAGACGGCCCCGGCCACGAGCTTGTAGGCGTTCGGCACGCTGCGGACCGGGTCGCGTACCTCCTCCGCGAGGTTGGAGACCGTCTCGACGCCGGTATACGCCAGCATCGCCACCGGCACCGCGAGCGCGAGGTTCGACCAGGTCGGCGCGACGCCCCAGTGGACGTTGTCCACGAGAATCTGCGGGTCGAGCACGAGCACGATCCCGATGGCGACGAGCAGGAGCTGGGTGGCGAAGTCGACGACGGCGAGGAAGACGTTGAGGTTCGCCGCCTCCTGGACGCCGACGATGTTCAGCACCACGAGAAGGATCACGACCACGATCCCGACGACGACGTCCCACGGGTTCTCGCGCAGCGGGTCCCAGAAGATCGAGAGGTAGTGCGGGACGAAGAAGGCCGACGTCGTGACCGTGGCGACGTAGACGAGCATCTGCGCCCACGCGGCGCCGAACGACACCGTCTCGTCGAAGGCGTGGCGGGCGAAGCTCGAGGAGCCGCCCGCCTCGGGGTAGCGCACCGTGCCCTCGGCGTAGGTCGCGGCGGTGCAGGCGAAGATCAGGCCGGCGACGATGAAGACGACCGGCGTGAGGCCGAGCGCGAAGACGGCCGTGACGCCGAGCGCGTAGTAGATCGAGGAGCCGACGTTGCCGTACGCGGTGGCGAACAGCGCCGGAGTCCCGAGAACGCGCTCCAGACCCTGCTGTCGGCGCCTTCGCCGCGGCACCGGCGGACTCTAGCGTTAGGGTGCGCCGAGCCCCATGAAGATCGTCATCGTCGGTGCGGGCCAGGTGGGCTCGACCGTCGTGGAGGCGCTCCACGACGAGCACGAGCTGATCGTCGTCGACCTCGATGCCGTCGCGGCTCGCGGCGCTCTCGTACCGCTACGACGTCGCGACGGTCGAGGGCAACGGCGCGCTCGCGCAGCGTGCTCCAGCAGTGCGGGATCAAGGGCGCCGACCTCCTGATCGCCTGCACCTCCCGCGACGAGTCGAACCTGATCGCCGCGATGTTCGCGAAGAAGCTCTCGCCCGACACGAAGGCCGTCGCGCGCACGACGGACGAGGAGTACCTCGAGGTGTGGCGGGAGCGGCAGCTCGACGTCGACCTGATCGTCTCGTCGGAGCACGAGACCGCGCACGCGATCTCGCGGATCGATCGGCGTCCCCGCCGCGCGGCAGACGGACGTCTTCGCCGACGGCAAGGTGCAGATCGTCGAGTTCGACGTCGAGCGAGGCCGCGACGGAGGTGCTCGGGACGCCGCTGCGGGAGGCGCCGCTGCCGCGCGACTCCAAGGTCGCCGCGATCATCCGCGGAGACGGGATGGTGATCCCGCGCGGCGCCGAGGCGCTGCAGGTCGGCGACCGGATCATCGTGATCGGCTCGCCGCAGGCCGCGCGGGAGTGGAGCGCGATCATGTCGGTCGACCGCAAGCGCGTCGACGACGTCGTCATCTTCGGCGCCGGGCGGATCGGGGTGTCGGTCGCGCGCATGCTGCTCGGCCAGCAGGTCCGCGTGCGCCTGATCGAGGCCGACCGCGACCGCGCGCGCATGGTCGCCGAGAAGCTGCCGACGGCCCGGGTGTTCCACGCCACGGGGATCGAGCCGGACTTCCTCGAGCGCGAGCGGATCGGCCACGCCCGCGCCGCGATCTTCGCGATGCGCGACGACGCGAAGAACCTCTACGCCTCGACGCTGGCGAAGCTGCACGGCGTCGACTTCACGATCGCGGTCGTGCACGAGCAGATCTCCGAGCAGGTCTTCGAGAGCGCGGGCGTCGACGTCGTCGTCAACCCGCGCCAGGTCACGGCGGAGGAGCTCGTCCGCTTCGCCCACGACCCGCGGACGCTCCAGGTGTCGATGCTCGAGGGCGACAAGTACGAGGTGCTCGACGTGCGCGTGCGCGGGGAGAGCGAGTACGCGAACCGCCGCTTCGGCGACATGCCGGCGACCGGGCGCGCTCATCGGCGCGATCGTGCGCAACGGCGACGCGATCTTCCCGCACCGCGACGACGTGCTCCGCCCGGGCGACCGCGTGATCGTGTTCAGCGAGTCCGACCGCGTGCCCTGGGTCGAGAAGACGCTGTAGTGCCGACGATCACGCGCGCTCGCCTCAGGCGGATGACGCGCCGCGAGACCGTCGGGGTCGACGTCGCAGCGTCGGTCCACCTCGTCGGCGTCCTGATCCGCTACCTCGGGCCTGCCCTGCTCGTGCCCGTGCCGCTGGCGTTCGCCTACGGCGACTCGCCCTGGCCGTTCGTCCTCGCCGCGGCGCGTCACCACTGCCGCGGGCCACGCCGCTCGCGCTCCTGGGCCGCGCCGGCGGTCGCGTCGGGCCGCGGGAGGGCTTCCTCGTCGTCGCGCTGACGTGGCTGCTCGCGGCCTGCGCAGGTGCGTTGCCGTACCTCTTCTCCGACGAGGCGCAGCTCTCGTCCCCGTTCGACGCGCTGTTCGAGGGCATGTCCGGCTTCACGACGACGGGCGCGAGCGTGCTGACGGACATCGAGGCGGTCAACCGCACGCTCCTCTTCTGGCGCAGTTTCTCGCAGTGGCTCGGAGGCATGGGGATCGTCGTGCTCGCGCTGGCGGTGCTCCCTCGCCTGCGCGTCGGCGGCCGCCAGCTCTTCGAGACGGAGGCGCCCGGGCCCCGAGATCGAGCCGCTCACGGCGTCGATCCGCGACACGGCTCGGCGGTTGTGGGTGCTGTACGTCGCGCTGACGGTCGTCTGCGCCACGCTGTTCGCGGTCATCGGCTGGACCGGGATCGACCCGGAGATGGATCTCTACGACGCGGTCACCACCGCCTTCACGACGTTGCCCACCGGCGGCTTCTCGCCCTACGCCGACAGCCTCGGAGGCTTCGCGCCCGGCGACGCAGTGGGTCGCGGTCGTCTTCATGTTCCTCGGCGGCGTCAACTTTGCGCTCCTGTACCTCGCGTTCGTGCGGGGACGCGTGCGGACCGTCGGCCGCGACGAGGAGCTCCGCCTCTACGCGGCCCTCGTCGTCGTCGCGTCGATCGTGATGATCGTCGCCCTGCGGCACCACGACGTGCTGCGCGGCGAGGAGGCGTTCCGGCACGGGGTCTTCCAGGCCGTCTCGATCATCACCACGACCGGCTTCGCGACCGTCGACTACGCGGACTGGCCGCCGATCGCGGCCATGGCGATCGTGGGGCTGATGTTCATCGGCGGCTCGGCGGGGTCGACGACGGGCTCGGTCAAGATCGTCCGGCACCTGCTCATCGGCCGCATCCTCCGGCGCGAGCTGGACCAGACCGTCCACCCGGAGGTCGTCACGCCGGTCAGGCTCAACCGCCGGGCGCTCGACGAGCGGGCGCTCCGGGCCGTGATCGCGTTCGTGCTGCTCTACATCGGCCTGTTCGTGATCGGCGCGATTCTGATCGCGATCGACTCGGCCCTCGGCGGGCTCGAGCGTCGGGGCGTTCGACGCGATCGCGGCCTCGGCGTCGATGATCGGGAACGTCGGCCCCGGCTTCGGCTTCGCCGGCCCGTACGGGTCGTTCGCGGGGTTCAGCGACTTCTCGAAGGGCGTGATGATCGTGCTCATGTGGCTCGGGCGTCTCGAGCTGATCCCGGTGCTCGTGCTCTTCACGCGGCAGTACTGGCGCGCGTAGCGATCCGCGGGTCGGGGGCGGCGCGCACCGCGAGGTGTGCCGAACCTGCGCCGGAACCGTCAACGGCCGCGGCTACTCGGGACGTGACTGGTCTCTGAGACCGGTCACGTCCTGCGCGGACGCCCGTCTGTCACGGATCTGTCGCGGAAGTGCGTCGGCGTCGTCGCTTCCGGACGCGGCTGCGACCACCGGCGCGGCTCCTACGATCACGCGGTGGTCCACCTCCGTCTCGTCGTCCCGCCCGACCTCGTCGAGCCCGTGCTCGGCGTGTTGCGGGCGACCGAGTCGGTCTACGGGATCGTCCACCTGCGCGGCGTCGCCGAGCGTCCGACAGGCGATCTCGTCACGTGCGAGGTGGCGCGCGAGGACGCGAGCATCGTCGTCGACGACCTCTGCAACCTCGGCCTCGACCAGGTCGGGGCGATCGTGCTGGAGAGCGTGGACACGGCCGTATCCGAGACCGCGCGCCGCGCCGAACGCGCCGCCCGAGGCTCCCCCGCGGACGCGGTCGTCTGGGAGGAGGTGGAGGCGCGAACGTCCGAGGGGACGGAGCTGTCGGGGAGCTTCCTCGCCTTCATGGTGCTGGCGACGATGATCGCCGGCGTCGGCATCCTCACCGACTCGATCGTCCTGATCATCGGCGCGATGGTCGTCGGGCCCGAGTTCGGCCCGCTCGCGGCGCTCTGCGTCGCGCTCGTCCAGCGGCGGATGGACCTCGCCCGGCGCTCGGGCGTCGCGCTCGTCGTCGGGTTCCCCGTCGCGATCAGCGCGACGTTCGCGGCCACGCTCCTCTTCCGCGCGCTCGGCGAGGCGCCGGACGGGGCGCGGGACCACCCCGAGACGCTCTTCATCTCCGACCCGAACTGGTACTCGGTCGTCGTCGCGCTCCTCGCCGGGATCGCCGGGATGCTCTCGCTCACGACGGCGAAGTCCGGAGCCCTCGTGGGCGTGCTCATCTCGGTGACGACGATCCCGGCGGCGGCGAACGTCGGCGTCGCCGCGGCCTACGCGGAGTGGCGCGAGGTCGCGGGCGCGGGCAGCCAGCTGTTCATCAACCTCGTCTCGCTCACGATCGCCGGCGTCGGCACGCTCCTCGTCCAGCGGCGGGCGTACGCGCGCCGCCGCGAACGGCACCGGCGGCTCGAGCTCCGGAGCGGAGGGTAGGGACGCGTGGGGGGAGCCCTGAGGCTCCCCCACGCCCCTAGCCGTGGATGGCGGCGATCAGCGGGATGATCAGGATCGCGACGATGTTGGCGATCTTGATCATCGGGTTGATCGCGGGGCCGGCCGTGTCCTTGTAGGGGTCGCCGACGGTGTCGCCGGTGACCGCCGCGGCGTGGGCCTCCGAGCCCTTGCCGCCGAACGCGCCGTCCTCGATCAGCTTCTTTGCGTTGTCCCATGCGCCGCCGCCCGAGGTCATGGCGATGGCGAGGAAGATGCCGGTCACGATCGTGCCGATCAGCAGGCCGCCGAGCGCCTCGGGGCTGATGATCCCGACGATGATCGGGATCGCGACGGGGATCAGGGCCGGCGCGAGCATCCGCTTGATCGCGGAGTCCGTGACGATCTCGACCGCGCGCGAGTAGTCCGGCCTCTGCGTGCCCTCCATGATCCCGGGCATCTCGCGGAACTGCCGCCGCACCTCGGTCACGACCAGGCCGCCGACGCGGCCGACCGCCTGCATCGCGAGCGAGGCGAACAGGAACGGCATGAGGCCGCCGATGAAGAGGCCGGCGATGACCCACGGGTCGGCGAGGGAGAACACGGTGGTGATCTGCTCCTCGTTGAGCCCGCGCGCGTACTCGTCGAAGAGGACGAGCGCGGCGAGGCCGGCGGAGCCGATCGCGTAGCCCTTCGTGACGGCCTTGGTCGTGTTGCCGACCGCGTCGAGCGGATCGGTGATGCCGCGGACGGACTCGTCCAGGTCGGCCATCTCCGCGATCCCGCCGGCGTTGTCGGTCACCGGGCCGTACGCGTCGAGCGCGACGATCAGGCCGGTCATCGACAGCTGCGCCATCACGGCGACGCCGATGCCGTAGAGGTTGTCGGTGATCTCGTAGGCCACGACGATCCCGATCGCGATCACGATGACCGGCAGCGCGGTCGCCTGCATGCCGATCGCGAGGCCCTCGATGATGTTGGTCGCGTGCCCGGTCTGGGACGCCTTCGAGATCGACTTGACGGGGTTCCAGCGCGTGCCGGTGTAGTACTCGGTGATCGCGACGAGGAGGAAGGTGATGCCGAGTCCGACCAGGGCCGCGCCGTAGAGCTCGCCGAACGAGAAGCGGCCCTCGTCGAAGGCCATCGTGATCGGGATGAAGCCGATCGCCGACAGCACGGTGGCCACGATCACGGACTTGTAGAGCGCGTTCATGATCGAGCCGCCGCGGCCGACGCGCGCGAACCAGACGCCGATACAGGACGCGAGGATCGAGACGCCGCCGATCGCGAGCGGGAAGAGCGGCAGGCCGCCTGCGGGGAAGGCGGTGCCGAGCAGCATCACGGCCACGGCGGTGACGGCGTACGTCTCGAACAGGTCGGCGGCCATGCCGGCGCAGTCGCCGACGTTGTCGCCGACGTTGTCCGCGATCACGGCGGGGTTGCGGGGGTCGTCCTCGGGGATGCCGGCCTCGATCTTCCCGACGAGGTCGGCGCCGACGTCGGCGGCCTTCGTGTAGATGCCGCCGCCGAGACGCGCGAAGACGGAGATGAGCGAGCCGCCGAACGCGAGCCCGACGAGGTCGTCGATCGCGTCGTCCTGGGCCACGTCGAAGACCTCCGTCAGCAGCCCGTAGTAGCCGGCGACGCCGAAGAGCCCGAGACCGACGACGAGCAGGCCGGTCACGGAGCCGGCGCGGAAGGCGACGTTCAGCGCGGGCGTGAGGCCGCTCTTGGCCGCCTCGGCGGTGCGCACGTTCGAGCGCACGGCGACGTTCATGCCGATGAAGCCGGCCGAGGCGGAGAGCACGGCGCCGACGAGGAAGCCGATCGCGGTCCCCCACCCGAGCTGGTCGTACAGCCCGAGCAGGAGGAACGGGACGATCGAGACGATCGCGATCGCCCGGTACTGCCGCTTCAGATAGGCGGCCGCGCCCTCCTGGATCGCGCGCGCGATCTCCTGCATCCGCTCCGACCCGGCCGGCTGCTGCAGCAGCCACCAGGTGAAATAGACCCCGAGCGCGATGCCCACGCCCGAGCAGATGAGCGCGAACAGCACCGCGTGGTCGTTGAAGAAGTCCATACCCCCGCTCCTGTCACAAAGTCAGCGCCGGGACACCCCGGCGCGGGCAGTTTCTAGCACAGTCGCCGGTCGCGCGGGCCGGCACAAACCCGCCGCTAGCCGTCGTCCTCCGGTTCCGGCTCCGCCTCGGCCTTCGGCAGGCCGGCGAGGTCGGCGTAGACGAGCTGGAGGTTGGCGACCGTCGAGCGCAGGTCGCGCGACACCTCCTCCGTCAGGGACTGCTCCGCGAGCGGCAGCAGCGCCCGCAGCGACTCGATCGCGAGCCGCGCCTCGTCGAGGTCGCGCGTCGGCTCGTCGAGCTTCGCGAATGCGAGCTGGGCGAAGGTGAACGTCGTCGACTGCAGCAGGTCGGAGACCCGCATCGCGCGGATCGCTTCGACGACGTCCTCGATGCTCGGGTCCGGCGGCTGCTCGCTCATCTCACGGGCTCCCCGGCGAGCGCCTGCTCGACGAAGACCTCGCGCAGCGACGCCCCCTCGGCGAGGCGGGCGCGCTGCCGCTCGGCCGAGTTCGCCGTGGGCACGGCGAGGAACGGCGCCGCACCGATCTCCTCCGCCACGGGCTGCACCCACTCGACGAGCTCCTCGATCGCCGCCCGCGCCGGGCGCACGCGGGTCGGGTCGCGCAGGTCGATGAGCTCGCCGCCGAGCCCCCAGCGGATCGCGCGCCAGAGGTTCTCCTCGATCAGCCGGTTCGGCGGCACCGGGATCGGCTCGCCCTCGTCGAGCGCGCGCGCGATCCGACACGTGAGCGCGTAGCCGAGTGCCGCCAGCGACCTCGCCTCCGCGAGGTCCGGCTGGCCGTCGCAGATCCGGATCTCGACCGTGGGGAACGCGAGGTGCGTGCGGACGCTCCACCAGAGCTGCGTGTGCTCGGTGACCGAGCCCGTCTCGTAGAGGAAGCGCACGTACCGCTCCCACTCGGCCCAGCTCCCGTACGCGTCCGGCACGCCGCACCGCGGGAACATGCGCGTGAAGATCTCCGTCCGGGCGGAGTGGAGGCCGCTGTCGACGCCCTCCACGAACGGCGAGCTCGCGGACAGCGCCAGCAGGTCGGGGAGGAACGCGCGCAGCCCGTCGCAGACCTGCACCGCCCGGTCGGCGCCGCGGATGCCGACGTGGACGTGGGTCCCGAACGTGTTGTTGCGCCAGACGACGTAGCGGAGGAGCTCGTCGTTGCGGCGGTAGTGCGGCGTGTCGATGATCCGCTGGTCCTTCCAGTCGGCCCAGGGGTGCGTGCCGCTCGCGCCGAGCGTGATCCCGAGGTCGCCGGCGACCTGCGCCAGCTGCGCGCGGCGCTCGCCCATCAGCGCCGGCGGCCGCGCCGAAGTCGTCGCAGCGCCCCGTCTTCACCTCGACCTCCGACGCGATCAGCTCGCCGACGAGGTGCTCCTCGAGCGGCGTCTCGCGGACCGAGTCCTGCAGCTCCTCGAAGCGGTTGACGAGGTCGAGCGACTCCGGGTCGAGGAGCTGGAACTCCTCCTCGACCGCGACGGTGAAGTCCGTCCCGGCGTCGAAGCGCCTCGCGGGAGCGCTCGATGAGCGCGTCGTATGGGAGCCGCTGCTCGTCGCCCATCGGGTCGCCGATGCTACTGAAACGGAAGCAACAGCCGGCGGGCGACGCCGGCCCAGCTCCAGCGCGCGACGACGGCGCGCCGCGCGGCCTCGCCGAGCCGTGCCCGCTCCGTCCGCGGAGAGCGCCAGCAGCCGCTCGAGCTTCGCGCGCAGCTCGTCCACGTCGCCGGTCGTGAACGACGCGAGCTCGCGGTGCTCGGCCGGGTACTCGGCCTCGAGCCCCTCCGCGATCTCCGCCAGGCCCGAATGGCGCGCGACGAGCGGCGGCGCCCCGGCCGCCGCGGCCTCGGCGGCCACCATCCCGAACGCCTCCGGGAAGATCGAGGGCACGACGACGGCGTCCGCGAGCGGGAGCAGGTGGACGAGGTGCCGGTGCTCCAGGGCGCCCGTGAACAGCGTCCGCGGCGGCGCGGCCGCCTCGAGCTCCGCCCGGTAGTCGCCGAAGCCGACGATCACGGCGCGGGCGTCGAGGCCCTCGAGCGCCTCGAGGAGGACGTGGACGCCCTTGTTGTAGAGGAGCTTGCCGAAGTAGACGACCGTCGGCTCGTCGCCGGCGAGGAACGCCGCGAGCGCGCTCGGCGTTGCCCTCGTCGGGCTGCCGCTCCTCCGCGTTCCCCGGGTTCGGCGGGTCCGCGCGCGCCTCGGCGAGGAGGTCGGCGAGCGCCTCGTCCCGCGGCTGCGGCCGGAACTCGTCCACGTCGACGCCCGGCGGCACCTCGTGACACGTGCTCGACCTCGCCGACGATCTCCTCGAGCACGCGGCGGATGTGCGCGGAGCCGACGAAGGTCGCCTCGGCCGCGCGCAGCGACTCCCTCCCCCACGCCGCGAGCTCGGGCCGCCCGCGCATCGCGTACTCGAGCTCGGAGCCGTGGGCCTTGACGGCCAGCCGGCGCGCCGGCGGCTGCGGCCGCACGGGCCCGCCCATCAGCACGTGGTTCGCGAAGAGGAGGTCCGGCTCGCCGAGCGACCGCAGCGCGGCCGCGTTCGCGTCGACGTAGCGGCGCTTCTCCTCGTCCGTCCACTCCTGCAGGAGCTTCGGGCGCAGGCCCTCGTAGCGGTCGAGGACGAAGACGGGGAGCAGCCCGTCCGGGAGCCCCGGCCGGACGACGGTCGCGCCGCCGAGGTCGAACCGCTCCGGATGCCGCTCCTGGCAGACGACGGTGACCTCGTGCCCGGCCCGCGCCCCACTCCCGCACGAGCGCCTGCGTGTAGATGTTCGAGCCGGTGCCGCTCAGCAGGTACCCGTGCCAGACGTGGATCCGCACGGGCGCGATGCTAGAGGCGGAGGGAGTTAGTGGCTCAGAGCCACTAACTCCCCCACGTTCCTCATCGAGCGGTCGGACTAGCTCGTGACGGCCGACAGGGCGTTGATCTGCCCGGCGCCGTACCACGAGTTGTGGCCGGCGCCGCCCTGGCAGGTCTGCGGCGAGTCGTCGGGCCGCGTGATCGCCGCGTACGGCACGCCGAAGAGCGACGTGCCGGCCGCGCCCGAGAGCGGCAGCGCCGTCGGGCACGGCTGCGCGTCGGCCGTCTGCTCGAGGACCGCCGACACGGCGCCGGGATCCATCGTCCCGTTCCCCGGGCTCGCGAGCCTGCCGTAGCGGCTGACGATGAGCGCCGCCACACCCGCCGCGTGCGGTCCGGCCATCGAGGTGCCCTGGAGGTAGCAGTACCTCGCGCCGCCGTGACATCACGCCGCGGCCGCACCCGATCTCCGACGGCCACGTCGAGAGGACGAGGCCGAAGGGGCCGCCGTCGGTGCCGCGGCCGTAGTAGAAGTCGCCGCCCGGCGCGGTCACGTCGACCGCGCCGACGCCGTACGACGAGTAGTACGACTTCAGGTAGTCGTTCGGGTCGTCGTCGCCGTCGGTCTGCTTCGTGTTCCCGACGGCGCTCACGGCGACGACGCCCGGCACCTCGACGGGATCACGACGCAGGCGTTCGTGATCTCGCGCTCGTTCTCGTTCCCCGGCGGGAAGTCGGGGCTGATCACGTCGACGGTCGGGTGCGCGAGGTCGTCGCGTCTCGTTGCCGGCCGACGCCACGACCGTGACGCCCTGGCTCTGCGCGTAGCGCGATCGCGCGCTGCGCGGCCTTGAACAGCGCCCGCTGGCCGGCGTCGTTGCGGCAGTTGTAGAGCTACGGATCCATGAAGTAGCTGTTGTTCGTCACGTCGATGTCGTGCGACCCGGCCCACATGAACGCGCACACGACCATGTGCGCGAAGAAGTAGCCGTCGTCGTTCGACGTCTTGATCCCGGCGATCTTCACGTTCGGCGCGACGCCGGTGATGCCGAGGCCGTTCGCGGCCGCCGCGATCGTGCCGGCGGTGTGCGTGCCGTGCCCGTTGTGGTCGTCCCAGGCCGCCGGCGCGCTCACCGGCGCCCCGGACTCGCACGAGACGCTCCGGGCGAAGTCGATGTTCGGGATGAGATCCGGATGGTCCTTGTCGAGACCGGTGTCGAGGTCGCCGACGACGACCGCCGGGCTGCCGCCGGTGATCGCGTTCGCCTCGGGCGCGTGGATCTGCCGCATGTCCCACTGCAGCGGCGCGAGCGGGTCGACCCCGGCCGGTGCGTTCGGCAGGTCGCCCGGCGACGCGTCGGCGCCGTCGACCTGGAGCGGCCCGACCTTCGCGACCGGGCTCGTCGAGGCGGCGACGGACTCGATCCGGTTGTCGTTCGCGAACGCCTGCGCGAACGTGGCGCTGTCGGACTCGGCGATCGCGACGCCGATGGCGTCGTAGTTCGCGACGAGCTGCCCGCCCGCCATCTCGCACCTTCACCTGCAGGTCGGCCGCGGTCGACTGCTGCTTGTACGTCAGGACGTAGGTCGCGGCGCCGGCCTGGCCGGCCGCGACCATCGTCCCGAGGATCACGGCCAGACCAGCATGACCCGTGTGGGTCCCCTCACGTGAACTCCCCTCTTCGGGCGCCCCTCTCCCAGGCGCATCGCCCGGATCCTTACAGGGAACCGGTCGGAGTACTAGGTGAGGTGGAAGTACAGCGCGTGCAGCAGGTCGACGGCGGGGTTCGACGTGTGGACGGTCACCTCGGGCGGGACGTCGAGGAGCGCCTCGGAGTAGTTGAAGATGATCCGGACGCCCGCGTCGACGAGGTCGTCGGCCGCGCCCTGCGCGGTCTCGGCCGGCACGGCGAGCACGCCGACGACGATGTTCTTGTCGCGGACGAGCTTCGGGAGCTAGCGCGTAGTCGGAGACGGTGACGCCGCCGAGGGAGCGGCCGACCTTCTCCGGGTCGGTGTCGACCACGGTCGCGATGTTGATCCCGTGCTCGGCGAAGATCGGGCTCGAGGCGATCGCCTCGCCGAGGCGGCCGGCGCCGACGAGGGCGATGTTGTGCTGGCCCTGCGTCCGCAGGATCCGGCGGATCTCGGCGAGCAGCGAGTCGATGTTGTAGCCGACGCCCCGCTTGCCGAACTTCCCGAAGCCCGAGAGGTCGCGGCGGATCTGCGTCGCGTTGATGTTCGTGTAGTCCGCGATCTCCTGGGACGAGATCCGGTCCTTGCCCATCTTCTTCGCCTGCGTCAGGACCTGGAGGTACCGCGACAGGCGCGCCGCGACGCCGACCGTGAGACGTTCCGCCACTTCGTTCCCTGCTCCCCGTTCGTTGTTCGTGACTGTCGCGAGGAGTGTGCCCGAACGGCATCGCTGGCGCGTCTGCGGAAGTGACAAGCGCCGCGTGCGGGGCGAGTTCGTGACACCGCTACGCGAGCAGGCGACGGCGAAGCGCGTCGGGCGGGACGTGGTAGACGAACGCGCGCTCGCCGTCGATCTCGACCACCGGCAGCCACTCCCGGTAGCGCGCCTCGAGCTCAGGGTCGCCCGTGATGTCGACCTCGTCGAGCGCGAACGGCACCTCGGCACGCACCGTCGTCGAGGATCGCCCGCGCCCGCTCGCACAGGTGGCACCCGGCGGCGGCGTAGAGGACGACCGCGTGGCGCTACGGGTAGAGGCCGCGGATCGTCGTCGCCTCGGCCACGCGCTCGACCGCGATCCCGTATGCGGCGAGCCGCATGCTGATGCTCTTGCGCTCGTGCGTGGCCCAGGTCTCCTCGAACGCGCGCGTGACGATGTCGTTGAGCTTCGCGTTCACCTCGGACTCCTTCCAGAAGTACTCCTGGAGGCCCTGGACCCATTCGAAGTAGGAGACGACGACGCCGCCCGCGTTCGCGAGCACGTCCGGGAGGACGAGGACGCCGCGGTCCTCGAGGATCTCGTCCGCGGCCGGCGTCGTCGGCCCGTTCGCGCCCTCGAGGACGATCGACGCCTTCACGCGGTCGGCGTTGCCGGCGTGGATCACCTGCTCGAGCGCGCACGGCGCGAGCACGTCGCACTCGATCGGTGAGGAGGTCCTCGTTCGAGATCGGGTCGCCGCCGCGGAAGCCGGCGAGCGTGCCGGTCTCCTGCTTGTGCGCGATCACCGACGGGATGTCGAGCCCGTCGCGCCTTGAACAGGCCGCCGGCCGAGTCGGACACGGCCACGACGACGGCGCCCGCGTCGAAGAGGAACCGCGAGAGGTGCAGGCCGACGTTGCCGAAGCCCTGGATCGCGACCCGCATCCCCTGCTCGCGCAGGCTCTTCTTGCGGAGCGCGCCGCGCAGCGCGTAGAGCCCGCCGCGCGCGGTCGCCTCCTCGCGCCCGAGCGAGCCGCCGATCTCGAGCGGCTTGCCGGTGACGACGCCGAGCACCGAGTGCCCCTTGTTCATCGAGTACGTGTCGAAGATCCACGCCATCACCTGGGCGTTGGTGCCGACGTCCGGCGCCGGGATGTCCTTCTCCGGCCCGATCTCGTTGATGATCTCGCTCGTGTAGCGCCGGGTCATGCGCTCGAGCTCGAGCGCGCGAGAGGCGCTTCGGGTCGACGACGACGCCGCCCTTCGCGCCGCCGAACGGGATCCCCATCAGCGCGCACTTCCACGTCATCCACATCGCGAGCGAGCGGACCTCGTCGAGCGTGACGTCCGGGTGGTAGCGGATGCCGCCCTTCGACGGGCCGCGCGCGATGTTGTGCGTGACGCGGAAGCCCTCGAAGACGGTGACGCTGCCGTCGTCGCGGCGCGTCGGGATCGAGACGGCCACGGCCTTCTTGCAGCCGGACAGCACGTTGACCAGGTTCTCGTCGATCGCGAACGCGCGTCCGACGCGCCTGAGCTGCTCCTTCGCGATCTCGTACGGGTTCTCGCGAAGGTGCGTGGTGGGCTCGGCTACCGCCACAGCGTCAGGATCCTATCGCGCTAGAGGATCTCGAACAGGACGGACCTGCGCGTCGGCACGCCCCCACCGGACGGATAGGCGGTGACGCGGACGCGGTAGCGCCCGCGTCGAGCGCCTGGCCGCCGGGATCGAAGCCGGTCAGGGCGAACGCGTAGCGGCCCGGCAGGACGTCGCGGAGCCGGCCGATCACGCCGATGAACGAGCCGTCCTCGGTCGAGAGCTCGAGGTCGAGGCGCGCGACCGGATGCACCTCGTCCGAGCCGCCGACGGTGCGGACGAGGCCCGGCGCGGAGCGTGAGCACGGCCGGCTTCGTCTCCGACGGGGCGAAGCGGCGCTGCGACAGCTCCAGCCCGCCGACGAGCGGCAGCCGCCGCGGGGCGAAGGCGACGGCGAACGGGACGCGGACGGCCCGGGCGCCGCGCGGGCGGATCACGATCGCGCCCTCGGCCGCGGGGCCGCCGCCGGAGGGCGCGGGCACGAGCGCCTCGCACGCGGACCCGGGCCGACGCGCCGGGCGCGAGCTGCAGCCGGCGCGGCCGCACCGTCACGGTCGTGTCCGCGGCCGGGAACCCGCGACGCTCGACGGCCAGCGTCATCGTCAGCCGCCGCGAGGAGAGGTTGACGACCCGCAGCGGCCGCCGCGAGCGCCAGTTCGGCGCGGTTCGCCCGGCCGAGCGCGAGCGTCGCCGGCGACGCCGAGAGCTCCGACGCCGCCGCGGCGCCGAGGTCGAGCAGGCCCGCGCCCTGCGCGGCCGACCGACTCGTCCGCAACCGGCCGCGCGCTGCCGACGAGCGCCTGCTTCAGGTCGCTCGCGCGGAGCTCCGGGCGTGCCTGCGCGAGGAGAGCGGCGGCACCGGCGACGAGCGCGGCCGACGCGCTCGAGCCGTTGACCGTGCCGTACGCGGGCGAGCCGTCGGCGTTCGCGCCGGGCTCGCTCGTCGCGACGGCGACGCCGGCGGCGACGAGGTCGGGCTTCACGCGCCCGTCGAAGGCCAGCCCGCGCGACGAGAACGCGGCGACGCGTCGGTCCCGGCGGCAGCGCCTCGGAACGTGCCGGCGCGAGCGAGACGCCGACGCTCCGTCCTGCGGCGAGCGCCGCGGCGAGCTGCCGCGCGACCTCGTCCGGGAGTCCCACGACCGGGACCGGCACGCGCTCGTCGAGGCCGAGCGCGCCCGACGGGAGCGGCGCTCCGTGGACGAGTACCGCCGCGGCTCCTGCCTGCGCCGCGGCGCGGACGACGCCGCGCCGTGTCCGTGCCGGAGGGGACGAGCGCAGCGCGCCCGGCGACGCGGCTGTAGCCGCGGGCGTCGAAGAAGTCGGCGAGCTCGAGGGCCGCCGCCTGCTCGGCCGCGGGCGCGCCCGGTGAGAGAAGGCGCGGCCGCCCGACGGCGAGGGAGACGGCGTCCTCGGGCGGGACGGCGCCGGCGAGGGGCACGAGCCGGTCGAAGAGCACGTCGAGCCCGGCGCGCACGACGAGCCGGGCGCGCTGCTCCCGCGCGCGGGCATCGGCGGCGCCGACGGTCAGCGCCGCGGGGGCGCCGCCTGGACCGGCGACGCTGCCGTACCCCGGACCGGCCGGCCCGTCGTTCCCGGCCGGTGCGACGACGAGCGTGTCGAGCTTGAGCGCGCCCGACGCGGCGCGCGCCTCGGGGCCGTCGGCGAAGGCGGCGTACGGCTGCGGCCACGCCGACGAGGGCGATGCGGGCGGCGTCGTGCGCGTCCCCGTCACCGTTCGGGTCGACGGCGCGCTCGAGCCCGGCGAGGAGCTGGTCGGTGCGCGCGAACACCGCCCACTCCCCGCGCGCGTCCTGCTGCCAGCCCGCGACGCGGATCGGGCAGCACCGAGGCGCCGATCGCGACGCCCGCCAGCCCCGACGGGCCGCCGGCGCCGACGAGGATCCCCGCCAGCTCGGTGCCGTGCCGCTCGAGCTCGCCGCTGCCGTCCGGCTTCGGGCCGGGCAGCGCGTTCTCGCTCCCGCCGACGACGTCGATCCCGCGCAGGATCCGGCCGCCGAGGAACGGCTGTGCCGCGTCGATGCCCGTGTCGAGAACCGCGATCGTCACCCCGCGGCCGTCGTAGCCGGGGAGCCCGAGGTCGTCGGGCCGCGTGCCGGCTCCCGGCCCGAACGTGCGGCGCGAGAGGACACGCCCCGACACCGTCGCGGGGAACGCGGCACGCACCGGGTAGACGCCCACGACCTCCTCCGCGCGCTCCAGCAGCGCGACCGTACGCGGGTCGAGCAGCGCGGAGAAGCCGTTGAGGACGCGCGTGTACTTGAAGTCGGGCTGCACCTGCGCGCCCTGGACGGCCATGCGCGAGACGAAGAGGTTCTGCGCCGCCAGCGCCTCCCGCGTCCACCTGCGCTCCTGGCGGTCGGTCGCGACGCCGCCGGCCGCGGCGACGTTGTCCCCGAGGGAGGGGAAGTCGAGGACGACGAGGAAGCGCTGCCCGACCGCGACGTCGGCGCGCGGCCCGCCGACGAGGCCGCTCCACGCGATCGCGGGCGCGTTCGTGGCACCGCCGGCGCCGCGCGTCTCCGCGAGCACGAGCGCGAGCGCGGCGAGGAGCGCCACGAGCGCGAGCCTCGCCACGCGGAACGCCGGGGACAGCTCAGGCGTACGCATCGAGGCCAAGATAGTCCGGGTACGGGACAGGGTCGGCGAACCGGGCCGCCGACGCGATCATCGCGGCGTTGTCGGTGCACAGCGCGAGCGGGGCGAACACCGCGTCCGGCAGCGCGGCGCGCAGCTCCGAGTTCGCCGCGACGCCGCCGACGACGGCGACCCGGTCGAGCCCCGTCTGCGCCTGCGCCTCGCGCAGCCGCCCCGTGAGCGCCTTCACGATCGCCCGCTGGTAGCTCGCGGCGAGGTCGGCGGCCGGCAGCTCGTCGCCGTGCTCGCGCACCGCGTAGAGGAGTGCCGTCTTCAGCCCGGAGAAGGAGAAGTCGAGCCCGGGCACGCGCGCGACGGGGAAGGGATGGGCCTCGGGGTCGCCCTCGCGCGCGAGCCGGTCGATCGCGGCCCCGCCCGGATAGCCGAGGCCGAGGAGGCGCGCGCCCTTGTCGAACGCCTCGCCGGCCGCGTCGTCGAGCGTCGAGCCGAGGACGGCGAACGAGCCGCGCTCCCGGACGTCGAGCAGCATCGTGTGACCGCCGCTCGCGAGCAGGCAGACGAACGGCGGCTCCAGCGGGTCCGGCTCGAGGTAGAGCGAGGCGACGTGGCCCTGGAGGTGGTCGACGGGCACGAGCGGCAGGCCCCGCGCCCACGCCAGCGCCTTCGCCGCCGAGAGGCCGACGAGGAGGGCGCCGATGAGGCCCGGCCCGCGCGTGACGGCGACCCGGTCGACGTCCTCGAGGCCCGCCCCGGCCTCCTCGAGCGCGGCCCGCAGCACCGGGACGACGTTCTCGAGGTGGTGCCGCGACGCGACCTCGGGCACGACGCCGCCGAAGCGGGCGTGCAGCTGCTGCCTGCGAGGAGACGACGCTCGCGGCGATCCGCCCGTCCTCGGTGACGAGCGCGGCGGCGGTCTCGTCGCAGGAGGTCTCGAGCCCGAGGATCACTCGGCGGGGCCGTCGGCGCCCGGGTCGCGCCACATGATCAGCGCGTCTTCCCGGTTGTCCGTGTAGTACCCGCGCCGGATCCCGCGGCCCTTGAAGCCCAGCTGCTCGTAGAGCGCGATCGCGCCCTCGTTCGAGACGCGCACCTCGAGCGTGTACCCGCGCCGTCCCTCGCCGGCGGTCAGCTCGAACAGGCGCCCGAGCAGCGCCGTCGCGACGCCCTCGCGCCGGTGCTCGGGCGCGACCGCGATGTTCATCACGTGCCACGCGTCGACGTAGCGCGAGATGATCATGTAGCCCATCAGCTCGCCCGCCTCCGGCTCGAAGGCGCCGAGGCAGATCGAGGACGGCTTCGCGAGCTCCCCGGCGAACATCGAGCGGGACCACGGCGTCGGGTACGAGGCGCGCTCGATCGTCTCGATCGCCGGCAGGTCGCGGAGGCCGAGGCGGCGGAAGTCGACGCGCGACGGCGCCTTCACGCGCGCACCGTCCGCTCGGCGTCGGGGACGCGGAGGTAGAGCGGCTCGACGGCCTCGGCCGGCCCGAAGTCGCGTCGCGAGCAGGGCGTGGTGGCGCGCCCAGGGGACGTGCCGCGGGTCGTCGTCGGGCGGGACGACGGCACCGTGCGCCTCGAGGGTCTCGCGGTAGCGGACGGCGCCGTCGCCGACGCAGAGCCGGCCCTCCGCAGGCGCCAGCTCGGCGGGCGGAAGCACGACCGGCTCGCCGTCGGCCGTGAGCGTGAAGACCTCGCGCCGCCGCGCGTCGATCAACGGGCAGCGCCCCCTCGGCGCCCGCGGCGAGCGCCGCCAGCGTCGAGTGGCCGGCCACGGGCAGGTCGCGCGCGAAGGCGATCGCGCGGACGGTCGCGAGCCCCATCCGCAGGCCGGTGAAGCTGCCCGGCCCGACGCCGACGGCGAGCGCGTCGAGGTCGCGGTCGTGGACGCCGCCCTGCCGCAGCAGCGCATCGCAGTCCTCGAGGATCGTCACCGCGCGAGATCGGCGCTCGCCGAGCACCTCGCCGTCGAGGACGAGCGCGGCGGTCGCGGCGTCCGTCGCCGTGTCGATGGCCAGGATCACCATTCGCCGTACGCCTCTTCCAGCACCGCCCGTTCCGCCTCGATCTCGATCACGCGACGCCCCTCCCCATCGTGCCGCATCCGCACGCGCGCCCGGGGCGCCGGCAGCTCGTCGCCGGCCGCCTCCGGCCACTCGACGAAGACGAGCGCGTCGTCGAAGTACGGCTCGAGGTCGCCCCACTCGGCCGCCGACACGCCCGCGAAGCGGTAGAGGTCGAGGTGCGCGACGCGGACGCGGCCGTGGTAGCGGTGGCCGACCGTGAACGTCGGGCTCGTGACGCGGTCGGTCACGCCCAGCGCCTGTGCGGCGCCGCGGACGAAGGTGGTCTTCCCGGCGCCGAGGTCGCCCGAGACGGTGACGACGTCGCCCGGCGCGAGCGCCGCGGCCAGGCGGGCTGCGAGGGCCTGCGTCTCCTCCGGCGTCGAGGTGTGGAAGGTCACGGCCCCAGACTAGGCTGCGATGCGTGGAGCGGTGGTCGGGAATCCGCCTCGCGGGGCGGCGCGTCGTGCTCGAGCCGCTGACGGCGGAGCACGAGGACGGGCTCTGGGAGGCCTCGCGCGAGCCGGAGACGTGGCGCTGGCTCTCGATCCCGCAGCCGGCCACGCGCGAGGAGCTGCACGCGTTCCTCGGCGAAGCGCTCGCCGCGCGGGAGGCCGGGCTCGAGATCCCGTTCGCGACGTTCGCCGACGGCCGGATCGTCGGCTCGACCCGCTACCTCGCGCTCGCCCCGGAGCACCGGCGACTGGAGATCGGCTGGACGTGGCTCCATCCGTCGGTGTGGCGCAGCGGCGTCAACGTCGAGGCGAAGCTGCTCCAGCTGGAGGACGCGTTCGGCCGCCTCGGCTGCCGCCGCGTGGAGCTGAAGACGGACGCGCTGAACGAGCGCTCGCGGGGCGCGATGGCCGCGCTCCCGGCCGTCTTCGAGGGCGTGTTCCGCAAGCACATGCTCGTCCGCGGCGAGGAGAACCGCGACTCGGCCTGGTACGCGATCGTGGACGACGACTGGCCCGAGGTGCGCGCGAACCTCCGCCGCCGCCTCGATATGAGCTGAAAGCGACAAAGCAACAGACTGTTACTAGGTCGCTTTCAAGCCGTCTCGCAGCGTCCCGGAGCGATCGGACGGGCGGGATCGCCGCGTGCCCCGTCCAGGGGCACAGCGCATCCCGCCCGTCACGACGCGCCAGTGCCGATGAGAACAGGTTCCTGGCCGGAGCGCCCGCACCGCCAGGTGCGCGCGCGCAGGCCACAGACCACGCCCAACCACGTCCTACCGTGAGCAGACGCCACCGCAGGCCGAAGGGCGGTTCATCCGCCCGGAGGCCACACCCAGGCCGACTCAGCCACTCAGGTGAAGGAGGGGGCTCGTGGGGGAACCATGGGTTCCCCCACGCGAGCTCTAGCTCGCTCCGCGCGGGTCGAAGCTGTCGCGCAGGCCGTCGCCGAGCAGGTTGAAGGCGAGCGTCGTCAGCAGCACCGCCAGGCCGGGCCAGACCATCAGCCACGGCTGCACGGTGTAGAAGTTCGGCCCCTGCGCGAGCATGTTCCCCCAGCTCGGCACGGACTCGTCGATGCCGACGCCGAGGAACGAGAGCCCGGCCTCGGCGAGGACGTACTGCGCGACGATCAGCGTCGAGTAGACGAGCATCGGCGCGATGAGGTGCGGGACGATGTGCGAGCGGATGATCCGGGCATCGCTCGCGCCGGTCATCCGGGCGGCCTCGACGAACTCCTTCTCGCGCAGCGACAGCACCTGCGCGCGCATGATCCTCGCCGGGTAGTACCAGCCGAAGATGGTGAAGATGATCACGAGCGTCAGCACCCCGGGCTGGAAGACCCCGCCGAACGTGAGGTTGTTCAGGCGCGGCCCGATCGTGGACGCGAGCGCGATGTAGAAGAGCAGCACCGGGAACGCCATCACGACCTCGGACAGGCGCGACACGAGCGTGTCGATCCCGCCGCGGAAGTAGCCCGCCACCGAGCCGAGGATCACCCCGAAGAACATCACCCCGAGCGTCGAGAGCAGCGCCACCTCGAGCGAGACGCGCGCGCCGTAGAGGAGGCGCAGGAACGCGTCGCGGCCGAGCGTCGAGTCGGCGCCGAGGATGAAGAGCGTCGTGTCGCCCTCGGGCGTCGTCACGTTCGTCATCGGCCCGACCGGCACCTGCCGCTCGTCGAGCGCGTACGGCAGGAAGATGTCCTCCGGCGTGTGGCCGAGCCGATTCGCGGCGATCGTGGCGCCGGGGAAGGCGGCGAGGACCAGGAAGATGATGAAGCCGGCGGCGCCGAGCGCGACCTTGTCGCGCCTGAACCGCCGCCAGACCTGCTCCCAGTAGCCGCGCGCGCGGACCGCGTCGACGGGGTCGGCGCCGCCCTGGATCGCCCCGTGCTCGGCCGCGACCGCGGCGCCGAGGCCGGCGTCGGAGCCGAGCAGCTCTGGTTTGTCCTGGATCGCCACAGCGGGGTCAGAGGATATAGACGGGCAGCGGCGGGAGCTTGTTAGCCCTCGAGCGCGTCCGCGCCCGCCACGACCTCGAGCAGCTCCTGCGTGATCGCCGCCTGCCGGGCGCGGTTCATCGCGAGCGTGAGGCTGCTCGATGAGCTCGCCGGCGTTCTTCGACGCGTTCCGCATCGCCGTCATCCGCGCGCCCTGCTCGGACGCGGCCGACTCGAGCAGCGCGCGGTAGATCTCCGTCTCGACGTACACGGGCACGAGGCGCTCGAGGATCTCCTCCGGCTCGGGCTCGAAGATGAAGTCGCCGCGGAGCGCGTCCTCGCGGCGCTCCTCCTCGTCGGTCTCGAGCAGGTGCTCCTCGATCGGGAGCACCTCCTGCACCGTCACCTGCTGCACGAGCGGCGAGACGTAGCGGTTGTAGACGACCCGCACCGCGTCGACCTCGCCGTTCACGTACAGCTCGGCGAGCGCGTGCGCGATCGCCTGCGCGTCGCTGTACTCGGGCCGGTCGCTGAAGCCCGTCCACGCCTGGGCCACCTCGTAGCGCCGGAAGGTGAGCGTCGAGCGGCCCTTCTTGCCGGCCACGAGCCAGCGCGACGTCCTTGCCCTCGCTCCGCAGCTCGCGCTCGAGCTGGAGCGCGCGCCGCAGCACCTGCCCGTTGAAGGCGCCGGCGAGGCCGCGGTCGCCCGTGAGCGGGACGATCGCGACGGTCTGCACCTCCCGCCGCTGCAGCAGCGGGATCGTGCGGACGCTCGTCGCCGCGCGGGCGACGCCGCCGATCAGCTCGAGCATCCGGTCGGCGTACGGGCGCATCGCCTCGATCCGGGTCTGCGCGCGGCGCAGCCGGGCCGAGGCGACGAGCTCCATCGCCTTCGTGATCTTGCGCGTGTTGCGGACGGAGCGGATCCGCCGCTTGAGGTCCTGGACGTTCGCCATCAGGCGCCGACGAGGCCCTTCTCTTCCTCGACGTTGAAGCCGTTCTTGAACTTCTCGATCTCCGCCTTCAGCTTCTCCTCGGTCTCGTCCGAGATGTCGTTCGTCTCGCGGATCGCGTCGAGGACGGACTTCTCGGTGAGGAGGTGCTCGCGCCACTCCTGCTCGAAGCGCGGCACCTGCGGCGTCGGGATGTCGTCGAGGTAGCCGTTGACGCCGGCCCAGAGCGAGACGACCTGCCCCTCCATCGGCACCGGGGCGTACTGCGGCTGGTTCAGGATCGCGACCATCTTCGCGCCGCGGTTCAGCGTCCGCTGCGTCGCCGGGTCGAGCTCCGAGCCGAACTGCGCGAACGCCTCGAGCTCGCGGTACTGCGAGAGGTCGAGGCGGAGGCGGCCGGCGACCTTCTTCATCGCCTTCGTCTGCGCCGAGCCGCCGACGCGCGAGACGGAGATGCCGACGTTGATCGCCGGGCGGACGCCCGAGTAGAAGAGGTCGGACTCGAGGAAGATCTGCCCGTCGGTGATCGAGATCACGTTCGTCGGGATGTAGGCGGAGACGTCGCCCGCCTGCGTCTCGATGATCGGCAGCGCCGTCAGCGAGCCGCCGCCGAGCTCGTCGTTCAGCTTGCAGGCGCGCTCGAGCAGCCGCGAGTGCAGGTAGAAGACGTCGCCCGGGAAGGCCTCCCGGCCCGGCGGCCGCCGGAGCAGCAGCGAGAGCTGCCGGTACGAGTCGGCGTGCTTCGTCAGGTCGTCGTAGATGACGAGCGCGTGCTTGCCGTCGAAGAGGAAGTACTCGCCCATCGCGGCGCCGGCGAACGGCGCCATCCACTTGATCGGGGCCGCCTCGGCCGCGGGCGCGGAGACGATGATCGTGTACTCCATCGCGCCCTCCTCGCGGAGGCGCTCGTACACCTGCGCGACATTGGAGCCGCGCTGGCCGATCGCGACGTAGATGCAGACCACGTCGCCGCCGAGCTGGTTGAGGATCGTGTCGATCACGATCGCCGTCTTGCCGGTCTGGCGGTCGCCGATGATCAGCTCGCGCTGGCCGCGGCCGACGTTCGTCATCGCGTCGATCGCCTTGATCCCGGTCTGGAGCGGCTCCTTCACCGGCTGGCGGTCGACGACGCCCGGCGCCTTGAACTCGAGCGGCCGGCGCTCGGTCGTCTCGATCGGGCCCTGGCCGTCGAGCGGGTTGCCGAGCGGGTCGACGACGCGGCCGAGCAGCGCCTCCCCGACGGGCACCGAGGCGACCTGGCCGGTGCGGCGCACGGGCTCGCCTTCCTTCACGCGCTCCCACTCGCCGAAGAGCGCGGCCCCGACGTTGTCCTCCTCGAGGTTGAGCGCGATGCCGGTGACGCCGTGCTCGAACTCGAGCATCTCGAGCGCGAGCGCGTTCTCGAGGCCGTGCACGCGGGCGATCCCGTCGCCGATCTGGAGGACGGAGCCGACCTCGGACAGGTCGGTCTGGACGTCGTACTGCTCGATCCTCTGCTTGAGGATGGAGGTGATCTCTTCGGGGCGCAGCTTCACGTCGGGTTGCTCCTTCTAGCGTCGGACGAGCTGGTGGCGTAGTCGGTCCAGGCGGCCGCGCACGCTCGCGTCGACGCGGAACGTGCCCGCCTGCAGGATGAAGCCGCCGATCAGGTCGGGGTCGACGCCGCGCGTCGCCTCGATGCGCCGGCCGGAGGCCGACTCGATCTGGCGGAGGATGTCGGAGGCCTCGTCGTCGGTGAGCTCGACCGCGGTGGTGAGCTCGACGTCGAGCCGGCCCTCGGCGCGGGCGACGAGCTGGTCGAACTCGCGCGCGATCTCGGGCAGCTCGGCGGCGCGGCCCTTCTCGACGACGAGCAGGAGGAAGTTGCGGACGAGCTCGTCCGCGTCGGCGAGGAGGTCGCGGATGACCGCCGGCCTTCGTCTGCGGAGTCGACCTCCGGGTTCTCGAGCAGCGCGCCGAGCTCGGGCACGCTCTCCGCCGCGGCGCAGGAAGTCGCCGAGCTCCTCGCGGACCGCGGCGAGGCGACCCTGCTCCTGCGCCGCCTCGAAGAGCGCGGACGCGTAGATGCGGTGCGCGGCGGCCACCTAGCGCTCGGCCTTCTCCAGCGCGGAGAAGTCGAGGTCCTTGACCGCGTCGTCGATCAGGCGCCGCTGGTCGTCGCGGCCGAGCGCGCCGCGCGTGACCTTCTCCGCGGCGTCGAGCGCGAGCGAGGCGACCTCGGAGCGGATCTCCTCGAGCGCCCGCGTGGTCTCGGCCTCGATCTGCCGCCGGGTCTCCTCGAGCCGCCGCTGCCGGTCCTGCTCGGTCTCCTCGCGGACGCGCTCGCGCATCGAGTCGGCGACGCGGCGCGCCTCGGAGAGGATCTCCTCGGCCTCGCCGCGGGCGCCTGCCCGCAGCTGCCGGTGCTCCTCGAGCAGCTTGCGCGACTCCTCGCGCGCGTGCTCCGCCTCCTGGAGCGCCTCGCGGATCCGCTGGCGCCGCTCGTCGATGATCTTCTGCACCGGCCCGAACGCGTAGCGCCTGAGCACGAAGAACGTGATCCCGAACGCGATCAGCGTCCAGATCATCAGGCCGGGCACGACCTCGATGAGCGGGTTGGCTGCGAGCGGCATGGGCGTCGTCCCTTCTTCCCGGCCCTAGACGAGGACGAAGGCGAGGAGGCCGCCGATGAGGCCGTAGAACACGACGGCCTCGGTCAGCGCGAACCCGAGCCACATGATCCCCTGCAGCTCGCCGCGCAGCTCGGGCTGGCGCGCGACCGACTGGATCATCGACCCGAAGATGTTGCCGATGCCGATGCCGGCACCGAGGGAGCCGAGGCCGATACCGAGCGCGAGGGCGATCGCCTTGCCGGCGTCGACCGCGGTGTCGGCCTGGGCGAGCACGGGGCTGAACACGTTGTTCCTTCCTCCTTGGGTTAGTGCTCCGGCTCGATGGCCGAGCCGATGTAGATGGCAGAGAGCGCGGCGAAGATGAACGCCTGGATGCCGCACACGATCACGACCTCGAAGAGGTAGAAGACCGTCGCCGCCGGGACGGCGATCACCGCGACGACGAGGGACTCGAGCACGAAGATGAGCCCGATGAACGTGAGGATCAGCATGTGGCCGGCGAGCATGTTCGCGTAGAGACGGACGGAGAGGCTGATCAGCCGCATGAACTGGCCGAGGATCTCGAGCGGCACGAGCAGCACGAGCATCCCCTTGGGGACGTCCGGGATCCAGCTCTTGAAGTAGCCGACGGCGCCGTTGTGGCGGACGCCCTCGATGTGGGTGAAGACCCACGTCATCAGCGCGAGCGTGAGCGTGACCGAGAGCGTCGAGGTCGCGGCGTAGATCGCGAAGGTCGGCAGCTCGACGCCGGCGAGGGTGAAGGTCTCGTCGGAGAGCGGCAGCGGGATGAAGCCGATCAGGTTCACCACGAGGATGAACAGGAAGAGCGACGCGACGTACGGGAACCAGCGCGCGATCGCCTTGTGCGGCAGGCCCTGCTCGGCGATCTGCGTCTGCGCGACGTCGTAGATGAGCTCGCCCACGGTCTGGCGCCGGTCGGGGTCGACGCGCAGGCGGGCGCGCATGAGCAGGATCCCGCGCGACGCACGTGATCGCGGCGCCGAGCATGCAGGTAGGCGACGGGCTTCGTGATCGAGAGATCGAGCGGGCCGAGGTGGATCGGGATCCACTCGTGCGTCATCCACTCGTGCGACGGGTCGAACTCCTCCTCCTCGCCGCCGCCGGCCTCGGACGCGAGCGCGACCGCCGGCAGCAGCAGCGCCAGGAAGGTGGTCGAGATCAGGGCGAGCAGCTTCTTCACCGAGCGGGGCTCCCGAAGTAGAGGGCGAGCGAGACGAGCAGTTCCAGCGTGTACGCGAGCGCGTAGAGGAGAGCGGCTGCGACTCCCACGCGGGCATCGACGGTCGCGACCGCGATCGCCACGGCCATCACCGCGACCGCGCGGAAGCTCATGCCGATCCCCACCACGCCCGAGTGCGCGAGATTACCCGCGCCGAGCTGGAGGCGCGTCAGCACGCAGGCCGAGGAGCTGCGCGGCGACCCAGAGCGTCGCGCCGAGCGCCCAGCCCGCGAGCGGGCAGCCCGGCGACGACGAAGACGGGGAGCGCGAGGACGATCACCGTCGCGCCCGCGAGCACGGGCGCGAGGCGGCTCGGCATCGGACGCGGCGTCTCGAAGACGCGCGCCATCACGAGAGGCTCCCGCGGTAGCGGCGGTAGACGACGAAGATCGAGGCCGGGATCCCGACGATGACGCCGCCGAGCGCGCCGAGCGCGGCCGAGCCCGCGGCCCAGCCGACGAGCGCGCCGACGCCGGCGCAGGCGCCGGTCGTCGCGAGCAAGAGGCCGCCCGCGCCGGCAGGGTTGAACGTCTCGCGCGTCCCGGGCTCCATGCGCGGCGAGCATACCAGAGCTTGTGACGGCTCAAATGCCTTGGACTACCGGTCGAGCGCCCACTTTGTATCGTTGCGTTCGTGCTGGTCGAGCGCATCGGATCGGGGCCTCGCGTGGTGCTCGTGCACGGGTCGGTGACGGGGCCGGAGACATGGTCGCGGCAGCGTCCGCTCGCAGAGCGCTGGACGCTCGAGCTCGTCACGCGACCGGGCTTCTGGCCGCTCGAGCCGGTCGAGCGCGTCGACTTCGAGGCGGACGCCGCCGCTCGTGGCCGAGCAGCTCGGCGACGGGCGCGCACCTCGTCGCGCCACTCGTACGGCGGCGTGATCTCGCTGCTCGCCGCGGCGCTGCGTCCCGACGCGGTGCGCTCGCTGACGGTGATCGAGCCGCCGGCGCTCGACGTCGCCCGCGGCGACCCGGCGGTCGACGCGATGGTCGCCCGCGATCGAGGACCTGTGGTCCGGCGAGACGCCCGAGCTCGCGGTTCTTCCTCGAGGAGTTCCTGCGCAGCGTCGGCTCGTCGGTGCCGATGCCGGAGGAGCTGCCGCCGCCGTTGCAGCGCGGCGCGGAGCTGCTGCTCGTCGAGCGCCTGTCGCACGAGGCACGCGTCCCGCTCGCGGCGCTGCGAGGGGCCGGCTTCCCGATCCTCGTCGTCAGCGGCGCGCACTCGCCGGTCTTCGACGCGGTGTGCGACGTGCTGGAGCGGGAGCTCGCGGCGGAGCGCGCGGTCCTCCCCGGCGCCGGCCACGCCCCGCAGCGGGCGCCGGGCTTCAACGAGGTGCTCGAGGAGTTCCTGGCGCGCGCCGAGGCCTAGCTGGCCTTCTTCAGCTGCTGCGCTGCCGCTTCCGGAGGTACGGGTTCGCGAGCTTGACGATCTCGAGCAGGTAGACGACGAAGAGCGAGAAGCCGACCGCGACGAGCCCGATCGCGCCGGCGAGCAGCGTCGGCCAGAGGTGCCACTCGCCGCCCTCGCGGAAGGGGACGAAGCGGGTCGCGAGCGCGGCCGCGGCCAGCGTCATGCACCACGCGTACATCGTCAGCGTCGCGCGCCGCTGCGAGAAGCCGCGCCGCAGGAAGCGGTGGTGGAGGTGCGCCTGGTCGGCGTCGTAGATCGGCTCGCCGTGCTTGAGCCGCCGCAGCGACGACGAAGGTCGTGTCGAGGATCGGGCACGGCGAGGACGAACAGCGGGAAGAACAGCGCGACGGTCGCGGCGGTCTTCAGCAGCCCCTGGACGGCCACCGTCGCGAGCACGAACCCGAGCAGGAGCGCGCCCGAGTCGCCCATGAAGATCCGCGCCGGGTAGAAGTTGTGGCGCAGGAAGCCGAAGCACGCGCCCGCGACGATCGCGGCCACGATCGGCCGCGTCCGGCTTCCCGAGCGAGAGCGCGATCACGGCGAACGTCGTGCCCGAGATGGCGCAGACCCCGGCGGCGAGGCCGTCCATCCCGTCGAGGAAGTTGACCATGTTCATCAGCAGCACGATCCAGAGCACGGTCGCGGGCATCCCGATCCACGCCGGCAGCTCCTGGATGCCGACGAACGGGAACGTGAAGCGGTCGACCCAGATCCCGAACGCGACCGGGATCACCGCCGCGACGAGCTGTCCCGCCGAGCTTCTGCCACCAGAGGAGCCCGCGGGCGTCGTCGAGCGCGCCGACCATCGTCGCGACCGCGGCGCCGAGGAGGAGCCCGCGCATCTCCTGCTCGATCGGGAGGAACGCGAGCGACGGGACGAGGATCCCGAGGAAGAGCGCGAGCCCGCCGAGCCGCGGGATCGGCAGCCGGTGGATGCGCCGCCGCTCGGGCGTGTCGACGGCGCCGATCAGGCGCGCCATCCCGCCCGCCGCCGGCGTCAGCAGCAGCACGAGCACGAGGGCGAGGCCGAAGCCCCACAGCACCTCCGGGGTCTCCCGGAGCTCAGCCCACACGACGCCTACTTCGTCCCGTAGAGCCGGTCTCCCGCGTCGCCGAGGCCCGGGACGATGAACCCGCGCTCGTTCAGCCCGCGGTCGATCGCCGCGCACACGATGTGGACGTCGGGATGCTCCTCGTGCACGCGCTCGATCCCGGCCGGCGCGGCGACGAGGCAGACGAGCGTGACCGACCGCGCGCCGGCCTTCTTCACCTCCGCGATCGCGGCCGAGCTCGAGTTCCCGGTCGCGAGCATCGGGTCGAGCACGATCGCGTCGCGCTCGGCGAGGTCGTCGGGGAGCTTGACGTAGTACTCGACCGCCTCGAGCGTCTCCTCGTCGCGGTAGAGCCCGATGAAGCCGACGCGCGCGCGACGAGATGAGCGAGAGGACGCCCTCGAGCATCCCCACGCCGGCGCGCAGCACCGGGCAGACGGCGACCTTCTTGCCGGAGATCCGCTGCCGCCGCCATCGTCTCGAGCGGCGTCTCGATCTCGACCGTCTCGGTCGGGAAGTCCTTCGTCGCCTCGTAGGTGAGCAGCAGCGTCAGCTCGTTGACGAGCTTGCGGAAGTGGACGGTCGGCGTGTCCTTGTCGCGCAGGTACGAGAGCTTGTGCTGGACGAGCGGGTGCGTGACGTGCGTCAGGCGGCCCTCGGTGGCGACGGTCTCGGTCATGCCACGTAGCTCGTGTAGCCGCGGAACCCCGGGTAGAGCGGGCGCTTCGTCGCACAGCGCCTCGGCGCGGGCGCCGAGCGCGGCGAGGTCGGCGTCGTCCGCGAGCGCGCCGGACATGATCCGCGCCGACCTCGCGGAAGTCGTCCTCGTCGAAGCCGCGCATCGTCGGCGCCGGCGTGCCGACGCGGATCCCGGAGGCGATCGTCGGCGGGCCGCTCGTCGAACGGGACGGTGTTCCGGTTCACGGTCAGCTTGACCTCGTGCAGGCGCTCCTCCGCGTCCTTCCCCGTCCACTCGGTCGCGCGCAGGTCGACCTGGAGCAGGTGCGTGTCCGTGCCGCCGGTGAGGACGTCGAGCCCGCCGGCCTGCAGCTCCTCGGCGAGCGCGTCGGCGTTCGCCGGATCTGCCGCTGGTAGTCGCGGAACGGCTCGCCCGCCGCGATCGCGAAGCACGTCGCCTTCGCCGCGACCGCGTGCACGAGCGGGCCGCCCTGCAGGCCGGGGAAGACGGCGCGGTCGATCGCCTGCGCGTGCTCCTCGCGGCAGAGGATGACGCCCGAGCGCGGCCCGGCGAGCGTCTTGTGCGTGGTCGAGGTGACGAAGTCGCAGTGCTCGACCGGGTTCGGGTGCAGCCCGGCGGCGACGAGCCCGGCGAAGTGCGCCATGTCGCACATGAGCAGCGCGCCGACCTCGTCGGCGATCTCGCGGAAGCGGTCGGTCTCGACCGTCCGCGGATACGCCGAGCCGCCGCAGATGATCAGCTTCGGCCGGTGCTCCTTCGCGAGCTCGAGCACCTCGTCGTAGTCGACGACGTTCGTCTCGCGGCTCACGCCGTAGTGGACGATCGTGTAGAGCCGGCCGGAGAAGTTGACCTTGAGCCCGTGCGTCAGGTGGCCGCCGTGGGCGAGCGAGAGCGAGAGGATCGTGTCGCCCGGCTGCAGCACGCCCATGTAGACGGCCATGTTCGCCTGCGCGCCCGCGTGCGGCTGGACGTTCGCGTGCTCGGCGCCGAACAGCGCCTTCGCGCGGTCGATCGCGAGCTGCTCGATCTCGTCGACGACCTCGCAGCCGCCGTAGTAGCGCTTGCCCGGGTAGCCCTCGGCGTACTTGTTCGTCGGCACGGAGCCGACCGCCTCGAGCACGGACGGCCAGGTGAAGTTCTCGGACGCGATCAGCTCGATCTGGCCGCGCTGGCGCTCGAGCTCGCGCCCGAGCAGCCCGGCGATCTCCGGGTCGACGGTCTCGAGGCCCGAGCTCCGGAGCTGCTCGAGCGTGGTCTGGGCGACGGCCATCCGGTCCTCCCTCCGAGGGTTCGCGGCCATGCTACTGCGGCCCCCGGCTCAGCCGACCGCCTGGCGCACGGCCGCGAGCGCGTCCTCCGCGGCGACCGCGCCCTCGCGCAGCACGCCCGGCTCGTCGCCGGTGAGGTCGAGCACGGTCGACGGCGATGCCCGGGAGCTCGCCGCCGTCGACCGCGACGGCGACGCGCGACCGGATCTCCTCCGGCACGTCCTCGAGCCGGCGCGGGTCGGGCCCGCCCGCGAGGTTCGCGCTCGTCGCGACGATCGCGCCGACGCGCTCGACGATCCAGCTCGCCTGCTCGGGAAGGACGGGCACGCGGACGCCGATCGTGTCGGGCCGCGAGCCGGTCAGCCAGCGGTAGCGGCGCGCGGGGTTCGGGACGACGAGCGTGTACGGCCCCGGCAGGAGCGCGCGGAGGATCGTCCCCGTGCGGCCGCGCAGCTCCGGCACCAGCTCGAAGAGGAAGTCGAGGTCGGTCGCGATGAGCGCCGTCGGCTGTGTCGCCTCGCGGCCCTTCAGCCGGTAGATGCGCTCGGTCGCCTCGGAGCGGTACGGCGTGGCGCAGAGGCCGTAGACGGTGTCGGTCGGCAGGAGGACCGGCTTCCCCGCCCGAATCGCCTCGATGACCTCAGGCACGGCGCCTCCGTCCCTCGACGACTCGCTCCACCCCCGTCAGATCGGTCGTGATCCTAACCTCGTCGTACCCGAGCGCCTCGACCGCGCGCGCGACCGCGGGCGCCTGCCCGTCGCCGACCTCGAGCACGAGCCACGTCGTGTCGGCGCGCGCGCGCGAGCTCCTCGTGCAGGCCGTGCCCGACGAGCGCGAGCGACGGCTCCCAGTCGCGCACCTCCGGCCTGCAGGGACGGCAGCTCGTCGTGGTGGACGTACGGCGGGTTCGAGACGACGAGGTCCCAGCCCTCCTCCGCCGCCTCGAAGCCGGCCTCGCGCAGCTCCACCGTCAGCCCGAGCCGCTCCGCGTTCTCGCGCGCGAGCGCGAGCGCGTCCGGGCGAGACGTCGACGGCCGTGACCTTCGCGCCCGGATGCTCGTCGGCGATCGAGAGCGCGATCGCGCCCGAGCCGACGCCCGACGTCGAGGACGCGCGGCGCCTCGAGGTCCGCGACGAGCGCGAGGCACCGCTCGACGACGACCTCCGTCTCGGGCCGCGGCACGAGCGCGCGCGCGTCGGTGCGCAGCGTCAGCCGCCGGAAGCCCCACTCGCCGAGCACGTACGCGAGCGGCTCGCGGGCGCCGCGGCGGCGGAGGAGCTCCCGCACCTGCGCCAGCTCCTCCTCGCGGAGCGGGCGGTCGAGCTCGGTGTAGAGCTGGATCCGCGTGAGCCCGAGCGCATGCGCGAGCAGCTGCTCGGCGTCGACGCGCGGCGAGTCCACGCCCTTGTCGGCGAGGAAGTCGGCCGAGCGGCGGAGGATCTCGCCGAGGGTCACACGCCGGCGGCGTCGAGCGCCAGGCGCCGTTCCTCGGCGGTGAGCGCCTCCGTGAACTCGTCGAGGTCGCCCTCGAGGATCCGGTCGAGCTGGTGCACCGTCAGCTTGATCCGGTGATCGGTGAGCCGGTTCTCGGGGAAGTTGTAGGTGCGGATCTTCTCGGCCCGCTCGCCGGAGCCGATCTGGGAGCGGCGCTGCGCCGCGAGCTCGGCCTGCTGCCGCTCGCGCTCCGCCTCGTAGAGCCGCGCGCGGAGCACGCGCATCGCCTTCTGCTTGTTCTGGAGCTGCGACTTCTCGTCCTGCATCGCGACGACGATCCCGGTCGGGAGGTGCGTGATCCGGACGGCCGAGTCGGTCGTGTTCACCGACTGCCCGCCGGGCCCGGTCGAGCGGTAGACGTCGATCTTCAGGTCGTTGTCGTTCACCTCGATCTCGACGTCCTCGACCTCGGGCATCACCGCGACGGTCGCCGTCGAGGTGTGGATGCGCCCCTGCGACTCGGTCGCCGGGACGCGCTGGACGCGGTGCGTGCCGCCCTCCCACTTGAACACCGAGAAGGCGCCGTCGCCCTTCACCGCGAAGGTGACGTCCTTGAAGCCGCCGCCCTCGCTCGGCTGCGCGGCGAGCTCCTCGACCTTGAAGCCGCGCCGCTCGGCGTAGCGCGTGAGCATCCGGAGGACGTCGCCGGCCCAGAGCGCCGCCTCGTCGCCGCCCACGCCCTGGCGGATCTCGACGATGACGTCCTTCTCGTCGGCGGGGTCGCGCTCGACGAGCGCGAGCCGCAGCTCGCCCTCGAGGTGCGCCGAGGCGCTCCTCGAGCTCCGGCGCCAGCTCGCGCAGGTCGGGGTCGGCCCTCGCCGCCTCGAGGTCGTCGTGCGTCACGCGCCACTCCTGCGCGAGCTCGTACGGGCCCTCGAGCTCCTTCAGCCGCCGGCCCGACGGTCGCCGCCTCGCGGTGGTCGTTGTAGACCGCGGGGTCGGACAGGCGCTCGCGCACCTCCTCGTAGGAGCGCTCGAGCTCGCCGACGAGCTGTTCGAAGGAGGTCGCGGCCATCGCCGCCTGAGGTTAGCCCGCGAGCTGCGCGTCGAGCGTGATCTCGGGCACCGCCGCGAGCGCCTTCGACACCGGGCAGTTGACCTTCGCGTCCTCGGCCGCGGCGCGGAAGGCGTCCTCGTCGATGCCCGGGCACGCGCCCCTCGACCGTGAGCGCTGCTTTCGTGATCCCGGTGCCGGGGACGAACGTGATCGTCGAGGACGTCCGCAGCTCCTCGGGCGGCGTGCCGGCCTTCGCCAGGCCGAGCGAGAGCGCCATCGCGAAACAGGCCGAATGCGCCGCCGCGATCAGCTCCTCGGGGCTCGTCTTCCCGCCCGGCTCCTCGGCCCGCGCCGCCCACGAGACGTCGAGCGGCCCGAACGCGCCGCTCGGGGCTGCGGCGATCGTGCCGCTGCCGGACATCAGGTCGCCCTGCCAGGTCGTCTCTCCTCTGCGCTCGGTCGCCATCAGCTTGCCTCCAGGGTCGCGTCGATCGAAACGGTCCCGCTCGCGCGAATCAGCGCCGAGAACGGGCAGCCCTCGTCTGCCCGCCGGGCCGCATCCGCGAACGCGCCGTCGTCGCTTCCGCGCACGATCGCGCGCACGCGGATCTCGGAGGCGACGACGCGGTGCCCGACTCCCTCGACCTCGTCCATCACGATCGTCGAGCGCACGTCGAGCCGCTCGGGCGGCGTGCGGTCGCGGGTCAGCTCGGCCGCGAGCGACATCGAGTAGCAGGCGGCGTGCGCGGCCGCGAGGAGCTCCTCGGGGCTCGTCTCCGTCGCCCCCGAGGCGACGATCCGCATCGGCTCCGAGAACGGCAGGCCGGCGAACGCGCCGCTCGTGCCCGGCGGTCAGGGCGCCGCGGCCCTTCGCGCGAGCTGCCCTCCCAGGTCACCTCGGCGTCACGCGTGATCCGCGGCATCGGCCGCGAACCCTAGCTAGGCCATGACTTCGACCCGCCGCTCCTCCGGGGTGAGCCCGCCCTCGCGGCGGAGCACCTCCTGGAGGGCGCGGATCGAGACCTCGAGCTGGTCGAGGCTGGGCTCGCGCGTGGTGAGCCGCTGCAGCCAGAGACCGGGCGCGAGGAATCCCATCAGCAGCCGGTTGTCCGAGTGCTTGCCGGCGAAGCGGATCACCTCGTAGGCGATCCCGGCGATGACCGGCAGCAGCAGGATGCGGCTCGCGATCAGCCAGTACCAGTCCGGCTGCCCGACGAACGCGAAGACGAAGATCGCGATCACCATCACGTAGAGGAGGAACGCCGTCCCGCAGCGCGGGTGGATGAGCGAGTAGCGCTGCACGTTCTCCGGCGTCAGATCCTCGCCCGCCTCGAGCGCGTTGATCGCCTTGTGCTCGGCGCCGTGGTACTGGAAGACGCGCCGGAGATCGGGGAGCAGCGAGATGATCAAGAGGTAGGCGAGGAAGAGCGTGACGCGGATCAGGCCCTCGACGACGACGAAGGAGCCCGTCCCCTCGATCGGCAGGAAGCTCGTGATGATCGCCGGCGTGACCTTGAACAGCGCGACGGCGAAGCCGATCGCGATCGCGAACGCGAAGATGATCGCGCCGCGCGAGAGCTCGGTGGAGACCTCGCCGTCCTCGTCCTCCTCCTGCGCCGCGTAGTTGGCGGAGATGGCGAGCGCGCGGAACCCGATCGCGAGCGACTCGCCGAGCGCGACCACGCCGCGGACGATCGGCAGCCGCGCCAGCCGGTGCCTCGCCATCGGGCTCGTGATCGGGAAGTTGACCTCGGCGATGTCGCCGTCGGGCTTGCGCACGGCCAGCGACCAGTTGGAGGGGGTGCGCATCATCACGCCCTCGAGCACGGCCTGTCCGCCGATGGTCATCGACATCGCCCCACCCCTATCGGCTCATGCGCGCGGCTGCGTTAGCCGCGGCGCGCCGAGGCCTTCTCGAGCCGGCGCTGGAACCGCTCGACCCGGCCGCCGGAGTCCATGAGCTTCTGCTTGCCGGTGTAGAAGGGATGGCAGGCGGAGCAGATCTCGACGTGGAGCTCGGCCTTCGTCGACCGCGTCTGGAAGGTGTTGCCACACGAGCAGGTGACCGTGGCCAGCACGTACTCGGGATGGATGTCGGTCTTCATCGCCGGGCCAGAATAGCAGAGGCCATTTCGGGTGCCACGTTGCCTCCCGAGACGACGGCGGCGACGGTGCGGGCGCCCTCGAGCGGCACCTTCCCGGCCAGGAGCGCGGCCGTCGTGGCGGCGCCGGCGGCCTCGACGGCGAGCTTCGCGCGCGCGTACAGGAACCGGAACGCGTCCTCGATGTCCTCCTCCGTGACGAGGATCGACTCGACGCCGAGCGCGAGGCACTGGGCGACGCAGTTCGGCCCGGCGTAGGGCCCGTTGAGGCCGTCGGCGATCGACTTCGCCTCCACGGTGACGGTCTCGCCCGCGGCCATGCTGGCGTGCAGCGCGCACGACCGCTCCGGCTCGATCGCGATCACGCGCGCGTCGGGGTTGAGGCCCTTGACCGCCGTCGCGATCCCGGAGACGAGGCCGCCGCCGCCGACCGGGACGAGCACGATCTCGGCGTCGGGCACGTCCTCGAGGATCTCGACCCCGACCGTGCCCTGGCCCGCCATCACGAGCGGGTCGTCGTACGGGTGCACGAGCGTGCGGCCCGTCTCGGCCTGGAGCCGGTCGAGGCGCTCGAACGCGGCCGGGATGTCCGCGGCCTCGGTGTCGACGGTGGCGCCGTATCCGCGCGCCGCGGCGACCTTCATCGGGCTCGCGGTGCTCCACATCACGACGAGGGCGTCGATCCCCTGCTGCGCCGCCGCGTACGCGAGCGCCTGGGCGTGGTTGCCGGCGGAGATCGCGATGACGCCGCGCGCCTTCTCCTCGTCGCTGAGGGAGGCGAGCTTGTTGAGCACGCCGCGCGGCTTGAACGACCCGGTGCGCTGGAAGAGCTCGGCCTTGAGGTGGACGTCGACGCCGGCGCGCTTCGAGAGCGTGGCGGAGCGGAGCACGGGCGTGCGGTGGACCCGGTCGCCGATCGTCCTGCGGGCCGCGAGGACGTCGTCCAGCGAGAGCGCAGCGGCGACGGCCATGCCGCGATCCTACTCCTCGGCGCGATTCCGGCACGAAGGCTGCACGGACACCGCGAGGCCGGAACGCCCCGCCGAAGCGCATTCGCTCGCCGAAAGCATCGCTGCCAACACCGATGCCAGATGCGCCGGCGCTTCCGCCGGCGCCGTCGCGCCTAGTAACCGGAACGCAGGGCGTCGCGGTCGATCGCGCGCTTCAGGATCTTGCCCGTCGGCCCCTTCGGGAGTTCGTCGACGAACACGATCCGGCGCGGGTACTTGTACGCGGCCACCCGCTCCTTCGTCCACGCTTGGAGCTCGTCGGCGGAGGCGGTCGCGCCGGGGCGCCTGACCACGACCGCCGCCACCTCCTCGCCCAGTCGCTCGTCCGCGATTCCGACGACGGCCGTCTCGAGGACGTCGGGGTGGGCGTAGAGAGCCTCCTCGACCTCGCGGGGGTAGACGTTGTAGCCGCCGCGGACGATCAGGTCCTTCTTCCTGTCGACGAGGAACAGGTAGCGGTCGTCGTCGAGGTAGCCGACGTCGCCGGTCGAGAGCCAGCCGTCGTGGTCGATCGCCTCGCGGGTCGCCTCCTCGTCCTGCCAGTAGCCGGCGATGACCGACGGGCCGCGGAGCTGGACCTCGCCGACGCCGTCGACGGCTTCGTGGATGCGGATCTCGGTGCCGCCGAGCGGCTTGCCGACCGATCCGGGCTTCCGACGCTCTCCGACCCTGGACGTCGTCGCGATCCCGCTGAGCTCGGTCAGCCCGTAGCCCTCGTGCACCTCGCCGCCGAACGTCCGCTCGAAGTCGTTCGCGACCTCGATGGGGACGGCGGCGCCGCCGACGTGGGCGATCCGGATCGGCGGCAGCTCGCTCGCGTCCTGCGCCGCCTGGCAGAGCGCGATGCACATGGTCGGCACGCCGAGCAAGATCGTCGTCCGCGTCGCCGTCATCGTCGCCAGCGTCCGTTCCGCCTCGAAGCGCGGGACGACCGCGACGGCGGCGCCTGCGAGGAAGGTCGACACCAGCCCGGTGGACTGTCCGAGCACGTGCGTGAACGGCGCGGCTCCGAGCACGACGTCGTCCGGGCCGAGAAGCAGCGCCTCCGCCGCGTTGCGGGCTGCAGCGCGGATGCTGCCGTGGGTGAGGACGGCGCCCTTCGGCCGCCCGGACGTGCCCGAGGTGAAGAGGATCACGGCCGGCTCGTCGTCCTCGCGCTCGACGATCCCGGCGTTCGCCCTGCCGCCGACGGGCAGCTCGTCGTTGACGACCACGTGCGGCGTCGCGGCGCGCACGCGCTCCTCGACCTCCGGCGGGGCGAGGAGGACGTTCAGTGGCACGACGACCGCGCCGGCGCGCAGGGCGCCGAAGAACGCGGCCACGTACGCGGGGGAGTTCGGGAGCCGCAGCGCGACGCGGTCGCCCGCCCCGACGCCGCAGGTGGCGAGCGCGGCACCCGCCTCGGTGATGCGACGGTCGAGCTCCACGTAGCTGACCGTCTCTCCCTCGAAGTACAGCGCCGGCCGGTCCGGGGCTTGCGCGGCGGTGTCCGCGACGATGTCGGCCAGGTTCATCGTGCGAGACGATCGCACGTCCGGCAGGTGCGCGAGCGCGCCGACTCTGCCCGCTGGCCTTCCACATGTCGAGACTATCAGGTAGCCTGATTCGCCCGGGAATGCGAGGAGGAACTGCGATGGGTGTGCTCGACGGGAAGGCCGCGATCGTGACGGGCTCGGCCCGCGGGATCGGTCGGGCCACGGCCGAGTTGCTCGCCGAGCATGGCGCGCGCGTGCTGGTCAACGACCTCGACACCGAGCTGGCCGAACAGGCGGCGGCGGAGATCGAGGGTGAGACGACGGTCTTCGGCGGCGACCTGACACAGGATGGCGTGCCGGAAGAGCTCGTCCGGCGAGCGGTGGACGCGTTCGGTCAGCTCGACATCGTCGTCAACAACGCCGGCTACACCTGGGACGGGATGGCGCACAAGATGAGCGACGAGCAGTTTCGGGCGATGCTCGAGATCCACACCGTCGTCCCGTTCAGGGTCCTGCGCGCCGCCGCGCCCTACCTGCGCGACGCCGGCAAGGCCGACCGCGAGGCCGGACGCGAGATCTTTCGCAAGGTCGTCAACGTCGCCTCGATCTCGGGCACGCAGGGAAACCTCGGGCAGGCGAACTACTCGGCTGCGAAGGCCGGCCTGGTCGGCCTCACGAAGACGCTCGCGCGCGAGTGGGGCGCGTTCAGGGTCAATGTCAACGCGGTTGCGTTCGGGTTCGTCGAGACGCGCCTGACGGCGGCATCCGACGACGACGGCGGCGGCGAGACGTTCGTCAAGAACGGGCAGGAGATCCGGCTCGGGATCCCGGAGAAGATGCGCCAGCTCGCGCCGACGATCATCCCGCTCGGCCGGCCAGCGACGGCGGAGGACGCCGCCGGGCCGATCTTCTTCCTTTGCTCGCCGTGGTCGAACTTCGTGCACGGCCAGGTGCTCACTGCGAGCGGCGGCCAGACGACCGGGATGACGACATGAGCTTCGACGTCAACGCAATAGGCCGCGCCGGCGACGAGCGACGCTACGAGGTGTCGGCGTCCACGCTCCAGGCGTACGCCGAGGCGACGGACGACGTTCCCGGCGGCCCGGTGTTCGCGATCGTCCCGGTTTGGGACGCGATCGCGCCCGCGTCGCGGGCCGTCGCCTCCGACGAGGCGCGCAAGCGGGTCGTGCACTACGAGCAGGACATGCTGTTCCACCGGCCGATCGAGGCGGGGATGACGCTGGTCTCGCAGGCGACGCCCGTCGCGCTGCTCGGCCGTCCGAACGGGACGTCGCTCGTGATCAAGACGGAGACGCGGACGTCCGACGGCGCGCTCGTGAACGAGCAGTACGTCACGGAGTTCTTCCGCGGCGTCGAGACCGAACGGAGCGTCGGCGAGCGTGCGCCGGACCACCGCCTCGAGAGCGACGGGACTCCGATTGCAGAGATCGCGTATCCCGTCGCCGACGACCAGACGGTTCGCTATGCCGCTGCCTCGGGCGACGACTTCGCGATCCACCTCGACGACGATTTCGCTCGCAAGGTCGGGCTGCCCGGAAGGATCGTCCACGGCCTCTGCACGATGGCCTTCGCCGGTCGCGCCGTCCTCGAAGCTGCGGGCGTCGACGATCCGCAGGCGGTAAGACGCCTCGCTGTGCGCTTCTCCGCGCCGCTCTATCCCGGCGACACGGTGACGACCCGCATCTGGCGCGTCAACGGCGGCTTCGGCTTCGACGCGCTCGGCGGAGACGGCAAGGCTGTGATCAAGGACGGGCGCGCGGAGCTGCGGTGACCATCGACCTCGCCGCGGTCCGCGCGATCGATTTCCACACGCATGCCGAGGTCGGCCGGACGGGGGAAGACGGCCTCCGTCCGGAATGGCGGGACGCGGCGAAGAAGTACTTCGGCGAAGGCGGCGAGCCGACGGTCGAGGACGTGGCGGCGTACTACCGCGAACGCAACCTCGCAGCGGTCGTCTTCACCGTCGACGCCGAGACCGTCACGGGTCGCGCTGCAGTGCGGAACGAAGAGATCGCCGAGGTCGCCGCTGCGAACCCAGACGTGCTGATCCCGTTCGCATCCGTCGACCCGCACAGGCCGAACGCGGTGGACGAGGTGCGCCGCCTCGTCCGCGACTACCGCGTATGCGGCTTCAAGTTCCACCCGAACATCCAGGCGTTCTTTCCGAACGACCGCGCGTTCTACCCGCTCTACGAGGCGATCGAGGAGGCCGGAGTCCCTGCGCTCTTCCACACCGGCCATTCGGGGATCGGCTCCGGCCTGCCGGGCGGCGGCGGCATCCGGCTCAAGTACTCGAACCCGATGTGCGTGGACGACGTCGCCGTCGACTTTCCCGACCTGAAGATCGTGCTCGCCCACCCGTCCTTTCCGTGGCAGGACGAGGCGATCTCGGTTGCGCTGCACAAGCGGCAGGTCTACATCGACCTGTCCGGCTGGTCGCCCAAGTACTTCCCGCCGCAGCTCGTCCGCTACGCGAATACGCAGCTGCGGGACCGCGTCCTGTTCGGCTCCGACTACCCGATGATCACGCCCGACCGCTGGCTTTCCGACTTCGAGCAGGCCGACTTCAAGGACGAGGTCCGGCCGCTGATCCTGAAGGACAACGCGGCCCGTCTCCTCGGATTGTCGTGACAGAGGGCTGTGGGGGGGGGAGGGGCGGCGGGTTGGAGCCAGCGCGTCGCCGGAGCACGCGCGCGCCGGACGGGCTGGCCGCTCCGCGTCGCGGCCGATCTGCGCGAGACTCGCCGTCCGACCCGGCGCGAGCTCGCCGCGCTTCGCGCCCTGCGCACGAAGGGAGCGGCATGACGGACGTCACGGCGCGCGTGGGCGGCTCGTCGCCCGGCGCCGAACCGTATGCGACGATGGCCGGCGTGGCGCACCCCGCTTCCGCCGACGAGCTCCACGACGAGACCGGCGAAGAGCCGCGCATCAGCTACGTCGTCGCCCGGCTCGAGCGGGCGCTCCGCCAGGCGATCAACGAGCGCGTGCGGGAGCACGGCCTGACGACGTTGCAGTACACGACGCTGAGCGTGCTCGGCCGCCGCCACGGCGGTCTCTCGAACGCGCAGCTCGCACGCCGCTCGTACATGACGCCGCAGTCGATGAGCGAGGTGATCGAGGCGCTCGAGCGGGCGGGGCTGATCGAGCGGGCGCCGCATCCGAACCACCGGCGCGTCCTCCCGGCGACGCTGACGGCGAAGGGTCGTCGCGTGCTGGCGGTCTGCGAAGACGCCGTCGGTGCGATGGAGGAGGAGATGATGCGCGAGCTCGGGCCCGCGGAGCGCACGGCGCTGCTCGAGGCGCTCAAGAGCTGCGTGCGCTCGCTCCACGCCGGCTTCCCGAACGACTGACTGACGACCTCGGCGGAAGGGAGAGGACGGCCTCCCCCTTCCGCCGGACGTCGACTCAGCAGCCGAGCAGCACCTGGATGTCGCGGGCTCCGGCGACGAGCTGCGCCGCCTGACCCGCGGTCAGGCTCCGACCGGACTCGCGCTGCGCGGTCGCCACGAACTCGGCGAGCTCGTCGCAGACGATCCGCGTGTGGTCCTTCGGCAGCTGCCGTCCCGCCTGCTCGAGCGAGCGCAGCAGCTTCCCGTTCGCCTGCTTGTCCAGGTCGTACGACGCCAGCAGCGCCGTCAGGTCGTCGAGGAGCTCGGCCGGCCCCTTCGAGACAGGCGCCTCGCCGAGCGGCTGCCCGCCGGGACCGTTCTCGAAGGTCAGCCAGCGCGCCTTCGGCGGCTGCTGCGACACACCCGGCCTCGCGTAGTCGCACACGCCGGTCGGGAAGGCGGCCTGCAGGCGTGCCCACTGGTCGTCCGTGAACGCGATCACGCCGTAGTCGGTGCGTGAGAGCGGCTTCGTCTGGCACTTCATCACGTCCTGGGTGAGCGGCCCGCCCGCGGCGATCCGCGGCGCCGCGTAGTGCTGCCACGTGCCGTTGCAGGTCATGTCGCCGCGGACCCCGTCCGCCATGAAGCACGTGTCGACGAGGTCGGCCGGCTTCGCGCGCTGCACCTTTACCGACTGCGGGTCGCCGCTCGTGTCGGCCGCGAGGTTGTCGAGCCACTGCCGCATGGCGTCGAACTGCGACGGGACGACGCCTCCGGTCCGCGAGAGCCACACGATCTGGTTTGCGTGGTGTCCATTCGAGCGGTCGAGCCGCGCGCGGTACGAGAAGGTCTCGAACGCCGGATGGAAGCCCGTGTCGTCCATCTGGAAGCCCGTGCGGTTGTCGATCTCCGGGATGTCGGCGGCCCCGCTGGCGCTGTTCATGCGGCCGGTGGCGTAGAGGATCTCGAGCGCCGCCGGATCGGCGGTCTTGCGCTCCGGCGTGAAGTTGCCGTCGATATCGATGCCGCCGATCTTCGAGTTCAGGTCGACGAACTGCTCCGGTGTGATCTGGCCCGCGAGCAGCGCGTTCAGGCCGTACTGGACGCCGACGTTGTCGGTTGCGCTGCGGCCCTTTCCGTTCGGCGCGTCGGGCGTCACCACGACGCCGAAGACCGATCGGAGGAAGTCGAACGTCCCACACCGCTCCCCCGTCGGATTCGTCGGGCTCCAGATCAGCGCGGCGGGCAGGCCGCAGCCGACGCCGGAGGCCGGCAGCAGCTCGGTGCGGTCGGCGCCGAAGGCGAGGATCTTCTGGCCGCAGAGGTTGTCCGGGTTCGTGGGGTTGCTCCCCCAGACCGGCAGCCGCGAGGCGGCGGTCGGGAAGAGCGCGTTCGGCGGCGAGGTGGCGTGCCCCGGATTGAGGAGTGGGCTCGTCGGCCAGAAGTAGTGGAACAGGAGCCGGCAGTCGAGCGAGCCGAGGACCTGCGTCAGGTGGTCGGGAAAGACCTGGCTCGTGCTCAAGCCGTCGAGGAGGCCGGGGTAGTTCTCGGCGAGGAGGTGCTGCTGCATCGACGCTGCCGAGCCGCCGCTCCCCATCGTGTAGAGCAGCGGCCCGTAGCGCTCGACGACGATCTCCTTCGTCATCATCGTCGCCTCGGCGGAGGTCAGGTCGCTGCAGTTGTTCGCGTAGATGTTGAGGCTCGACGTGGCGACCGCGAAGCCGAGCCCGAGCTGCGCCGCCTGCAGCACGTTGCTGGGCGCGGTCTGAACGTGCTGGTTCCCGCACGCGCCGCCGAACGGATGGAAGAGCTTCCTGCTCCACGGCTGGCTCGTCGACCACGGCTCGATCGGCCTTGTCGGGTCGACGAGCACCGCGATCTGGTAGATGCCGCGGTTCGCAGTCCCGGTGACGCGCTGCACGATGAACGGGACCGTCTTGCCCGCGTCCGTGGTCGTCTGCGCGATCGATGCGGCCGGCGGCGGGCTCGCCGGGTCGTACGGGACGAACTGGGGCGGCGTGGCCGTGTTCCGGTAGAGGAGCTCGACCCTCGTCGGTGCGTTGCACTGCGCGTCGATCGCGGTGCCGAGCGGCGGGTTCGACGCGTTCGGGTTGCAGAAGAAGGGCGTCACCTGCGGCCCGGAGAAGACGGGGCCGCCGATCGGGTGGTTGCGGATCGCGACCTGCCGGCCGTAGCCGCCCTCCGGTCGCGCGACGAGCACGTTCTGGCCGACCTGGAGCCCGGTCACGAGCCCCTCGTAGCGGCCGTTCTCGCGGACGGCGAACGCACCGGTCACGTCCGCGCCGTTCAAGGTCACCTTCACCGACGCAGCCGCCGCGTCGCCGAGGTCGATCCGGACGAGCGCGTCGCCGCCGGAGATCAGGTCGGCGCGGTTCGACAGCACGCTGATCGCTCCGATGCTCGTCGGTGTACTGCCCGCCTTCCCCCCGGCGAGCGCCTGACCGGCGGACGCCGACGCGACGACAGCGAGAGCGACGACGGTCACCGCGGACCGGAGACGCCGCTCTCCAAAGAGAGCTTGCACCATCGTTCCCTCCTTCGGAAGACGCCTCGTCGCGCCTCCGGCTCGCCCGACGGGGCCGGCGCGCAACGCGCTGCCCCACTACCTCCAGTTCCGGCGACCGTATCAGACTACCTGATACTGATCAACAAACCTGACACAGCCCGCGAACGTAAAGCTGTATCAGGCTCCCTTCCATTGAGCCCGTGGACCCTCTAGAGTCGCGCGCACGGAAACCGGACGTCCGCCCAAGTCGGCCGAACGTCCCCGAGACCAAGGAGCACGGGATGAGCAGAAGGCTCGCCATCGCGCTGACCGTCCTCGCCTGCGTGGCGGTGCTGCCGCTGCTGACAGGCTTCGCCGAGGGCAAGCAGGCGTTCAGAGGGACCGTCTACCTCGGCATGGACACGCCGCTGACCGGCCCTCAGGCGGTCGTGGGCCAGGGCGACCGCGAAACCGTGACGGCGCTCGTCAACTACTGGAACTCCCGCGGTGGGATCAAGGGACGCAGAGTCGTCGTCGACGTCCTCGACAACGCCTCGAACCCGTCACAGGGCGTGCAGAACGTCCAACGCTTCATCGGCGACTCGAAGTACGTCGGCATCCTCGGCTCCGGCAACGCGGCCGCGGCGGTCGCCACCGCGCCGCTCGCGACGCAGGGCCAGATCCCCTTCATCGCGCTCTCGCCGCCGACAACGATCGTCCAGCCGGCGCGGCCCTTCGTCTACGTCGCGCTGCCGACGTCGCGCCTGTACGCCTACAACATGGCCCAGTACCTTCGGCGACAGGGCATCCGCCGGATCGCGCTGATGGGCGACAACGGCGGCTTCGGACGCGACGGCGTCGGTCAGGTCCAGGCGCTCGCGCGCGCCTACGGCTTCACCGTGAC
>CAVTFO010000008.1:0-127372 GCA_963733995.1 uncultured Thermoleophilia bacterium | reverse complement strand
CGATCGAGCGCGTGCTCGATCTCAAGCTGCCGAACTGAGGGACAAGGGCGGCCCTCGCCCGCGACCGCCGATGGCGGTCACGGGCGAGGCGCCCTCGATTCAGGACGCGTCGGCCAGCGAGGTCGTCCAGACGCTGCGACCGTAGGTCGCCGCGTAGAGCGTCTCGCTGCCGGCAGGCAGATCGATGTCGTTGATCGGCACGAGCGGCAAGGTGTCTCCGACCTTGATCCACGTCTTGCCGAGGTTGGTCGTGCGCCAGACGCCGACGTCCGTGGCGATGAAGAGCCACTTCGGCTTCGACGGGTGGCGGATCACGTCGTTGATCGGCGCCTGCGGGATCTTCTTCCCGACGATGTCCACCCACGTGTTGCCGCCGTCGCTGGTCATCACGAGGTGCGGGTAGCCGTCACCCGAGCGCCAGCCCGAGAAGCTCGCCCACGCGACCTTCGCGTTGTCCGGGTCGACCGTGATGCGCGTGACCCACCGGCCCGGGAAGACCGGGCTCTCGAGCTTCTGCCACGTCACCTCTGCGGCCGGCGCCATCGCGTTGCGGCTGACCCACATGAGGCCGCTGTCCGTGCCGGCGTACACGAGGTTCGGATCGGCCGTCGTCGTGCCCAGCGCCGTGATCGTGCCGAAGCCGGGGGCGCGGGGCTCCGTGCCCTCGGTGAGGTCCGGGCTGATCTGCGGCCACACGCGCGGCAGCACGGCGGGCTCGGTGTCCATCCGGTACACGTTCTCACTGGCGCCGAACACGAACTTCGGGTTCGCGGCGAACTCGAGCGGAGCGACCCAGTTCTTGCGCGCGCCCGGGATCGTCATGCCGAAGCCGTTGGCGGGAGCGCCCGGCTGGAAGCCGCGGCAGCCGCCGTTCTGCGAGCAGCCGTAGAACTTGCGGTCGTTCGTCGGATCGATCCGGTTCATCATCCCGTCGCCGCCGACGAAGTTGAACCAGTCGCCGTTGACGGTGTTGTCGCTGGCCCAGGACCTGAGCGAGCCGTTGTCCTGCGAGCCCGCGTTGACGCGCGAGCCGTCCTGGACGGAGACGTCCATGGCGTAGAACTGCGTCACGGGCAGGCGCGGGGTCTTGGTCCACAGCCCGCGGGCCTGGCCGTTCACCAGCGACCAGTAGAAGCCGCCGTCGTTGCCGAGGAAGACCTTGTTCGGCGTGAACGGGTCCCACTCGAGGCCGTGCTGGTCCGCGTGGACGGCGTTGGACGTCGTCCAGGTGGCACCGCCGTTGAGGCTCTCGGCGAGGTTGACGCCCGCGACGAAGACGTGCTGCGGGTTGACCGGGTCGACGTAGACCCGGCCGAACCACCAGGCGAAGCCGCCGCTGATGTTCTGCAGCGTGCCTCCCGTGGTCGCCCCGACCGCCGTCCACGTGAGCCCGGCGTCGGCGCTCGTGAAGAAGCCGTTGAAGTTGCCGCGCGCGGTGCTCGAGATCAGGTACGCCCGGTTCGGGTCGGTGTCGCTGAAGTCGACGCCCATCCGGCCCACGAGGTTGTCCGGCGTCTGCAGCGCCGGGTCCGTCTCGCTCTGCGGGAGCGGGGCGTTGTGGACCTTCGCCCACGTGTGGCCCGCCGTCGGTGGAGCGGTAGACGTAGGAGTGCGGCCCGTAGATGCGCGACTTCTCGTCGCGGATCTTGTCCCACGTCGTCGCGAGCATGACGTCCGGGTTGGACTTGTTGATCGTCACGTCGATCGCGCCGGTGGCGGTGCTGTCGGGGACGATCACGCGAGTCCACGTGGCGCCGCCGTCCTCGGTCAGGAACAGGCCACGCGACGGCTCGGTGTCGTGCAGCGCACCCATGACGGCGACGAAGACCCGGTCGTCGTCGCGCGGGTCGATGACGATCTGGCCGATCGTGTCGCCGTCCTCGAGGCCCATGTTCGTCCACGTCGCGCCGTCGTCGGTCGACTTGTAGATGCCCTTGCCGTAATAGGCCGAGCCGCCGCCGTGGTCCGGCTCGCCCGAGCCGGCCCAGACGACGCCCTGCGAGTCGACGGCGACCGCGCCCATCGACTGCGGCAGGTAGTGGTTCCACGCCGTGCTGAACGTCGCGCCGCCGTCGGTCGACCGCCAGAGCCCGCCGCTGCCGGTCGCGATGTAGACGACGTCCTGCGTGGTGGGATCGGCGGCGATATCACGGATGCGGCCGCCGATGTTGCTCGGGCCGAGCTCGGTCCACACCTGATCCGTCGCCGGCGAGCCCTTGCTCGCCTGGCCCGCTGCCTTCGACTGCGCAATCGCCTCGTTGACGGCGGCGTCGGGGATGGAGCCGTCGGGGTTCGCCCGCTGCATGTACATCCATTCCTCGGCGCCGTCCGGCTCGGGCATGGCCACCGGCAGGACGGCCGCTCCCTGCCTCGTTCCGCTGCTATCAGTGCCGAATGCGGCCGTCCCGGCAACCACGATCGCTACGGCCGACGCTGCGGCGACGATCGCCGCAAAGTGCCTCCTGTGCATCGGTACGCGTCTCCCCTCTCAGGCGCCTCCGCGCCTCTCCCTGAGGCCGATTGCGACTCCGGCGCGTCCGCCTCATTCGGACGCACCGCCACGCGGCGGGAGCGTACACGCCGAAGTATTGGATCGCCAAATCGCTGCGACAAGCGGGTGATATCACGCTGTCGGCCGTCTATCTGCCGTGCTGGACGGTCCGCACGCCGATCGCACACGCGCTGGCGATGAGCACGAGGCCGATCAGCACGAGGCCGGGCGCGTCGTCGGCCCCGCCGAAGAGCGCCGCGGCGACGCCGAGGGCGGCGATGCCGATCGCGGTGCCGAGACCTCCCGCCCGCCGCACCGCGAGCTCGATGGCGACACCGATGACCGTCAGGAGGACGGCGAGGGCGATGAAGTCCGCCAGGCTCCAGACCACCTCGTCGCTGAACTGCATCGCGATCAGCGGCAGCGACGTGACGATCGCCACGCCGAGGGCGACGCGAACGACGGATCGCCGGAGCGCCTTGCTCATCTTCATCGTTTCCTCCTGGGTCGAGGGACGGGCCAGCTTCGCCTGGCGTCCGCGCCACGCAACGTCGGCGGCGAGGCCACGGACCAGCCGGGACGCGATGCTCAGCCGCGATCCGCCGCTCGCCGACTCCGCCGGCGCGTTCGTGCGCGATGTGGTCGTGGACGTCGGCGTCGATCTCGTCGACGCGGCGCTGGGCGACCGGCGTGGGCAGATCCCGTGTGTAGAACCGCACCCAGCGCGCCGACCAGCCCGGCCATGCGCTCGGGGCTCATGCGGGGCCCGAGGCGACGCGGGACAGTGGTGCCACGGCTTCGGTGCGGGCGCGTTCGGCCACGCGCGCTCCCTCGCCCGTGAGCTCGTACAGCCGCCGGCGCGGTCGTCCTTCGGCCGCAGCCGCGTCCTCCCAGCGGGAGGTCAGCAGGCCGAACTCCTCGAGCCGGCCCAGCGCCTTGTACAGGGTTCCGTGGGCGGTCAGGGAGCGCGATCCGCGCTGTCTCCCGCATGGTGTGGGCGAGACCGAAGCCGTGGAAGGTGGGATGTCCGGCACGCTGCTGCGACAGCGCCGCCTCGAGGATCTCGTCCTCGAGCGGCAGCAGGGTTCCAGGCTTTCGCCGAGACATCGACCCAAGAATAGGAAGATATCTTCTTATTGTCAAACCAGGCGCCGTCATACTCGGCGCGCGGCGGAGCGGCTGAGAACCGTCGAAGCCTCTGACGTGCACGGCCGGCGAGACCTTCGACTGGTTACGCAGCCGCTAGCCGAACGAGCCCACGAGGCGCTCGACGATGCTCGACGCGGCCGGCCGCGCGGTACCGTCCACGCGGTGGGCAGCGTCTCGACGTCGAGCGGGGAGCCGCCGGGCGCGGTCGCAGGCGGCGAGGCGAGCCTCGAGCGCCTGCTCGAGAGCCTCGGGCCCCACGTCCTCCAGGTCGTCGCCGACCCGCACGGGCTCGACGTCGCGGTCGGCGACCCCGTCATCTACGACTCGACCGAGCGGTCGACCATCGCCGCGGGCGCGATCGTGCTCGCCGTCGGCGTGCGACCCGCGACGGCCGAGAGCGACCGGATGCTGGCCGCCGCAGCAGACGCCGGCGCGGCGGCCGTCGTCTTCAAGGCGCAGGAGGAGCTCGCCGAGCTGTCCCGCGCGGCGGCATCGCACGGCGTCGCGTTGCTCTCCGTGCCGGAGGAGATGACGTGGACGCAGCTCCACGCCTTCCTCGTCAACGCCGTGCGCTTCTCGGCGGAGCCGGCGGTCGGCGGCATCGCGGGCGTGCCCCTCGGCGACCTGTTCGCGCTCTCGAACGCGATCGCGGGCATCGTCGGCGGCGCGGTGACGATCGAGGACCCGAGCCGGCGCGTGCTCGCCTACTCGACCCTCGACCAGCCGATCGACGCGGCCAGGCGGCGCACGATCCTCGGCCGCCAGGTCCCGGACTCGCCGGGCATGCGCGCGCTCTACCGCCGCGTCTTCGCGAGCACCGGCGTCATGACCGCCGACACCCCGGCACTGCGCGCCATGCTCGAGGGGCACCTGGCCGACACGGACGACCTGAAGCCGCGCTCCGCGATCGCGATCCGCGCCGGCAGCCAGGCGATCGGCTCGATCTGGGCGATCCACGACGAGGACCGGCTCGACGAGGAGTCCGAGCGCGCGCTCGTGGAGGCCGCGCGCATCGCCGCGCCGCACGTGATCCAGGCCCGAGCCGCGCGGGACGTCGAACGGCGGATGCGGGCCGAGATGCTCCTGGCCGTGCTCGACGGCCGCGGCTCGGCGGAGGAGACGGCGGCGACGGCTCGGCTTCTCCGCGTCCGCGCCGCTGTCGGTGCTGGCGTTCGAGCTCGTCGGCGGCGAGGAGGCGCTCGACGACCTGCACCGCGAGCGGCTCGTCGACCTCGTGGTGGTCCACTGCGAGGCCTCCTTCCGCCACACAGCGGCCGTCGCGCTGGGCCAGACCGTCTACGCGCTCCTCCAGGACGAAGGCGAGCTCGATCGGCGGCGGGTCACGGGGCTGGCGCAGCGAATCGGCACGCACGCGGAGGAGCGGCTCGGCACGCCGCTGCTCGCGGCCGTCGGCTCCACGGTGGAGGGCGTCCGCGAGGTCGCCCGCGCGCGACGGGAGGCGGAGCGGGTCCTCGGCGTGCTGCGGGTCGACGCGCGGGGCCGGACGGTCGCCGCGATCGAGGACGTGCAGAGCGAGGTGGTGCTGCTCGAGCTGCGCGAGCTGAGCGCCGACCATCCGGGGCTCGCGCGCGGCAAGCTCGAGCGCGTCCTCGCCCACGACGCCGAGCACGGCAGCGGGTATGTGGCCACGCTGCGCGCCTACCTCGACGCCTTCGGCGACGTGTCCAAGGCGGCGGCGCCGGATCTCCGTCCATCCGAACACGTTCCGCTACCGGATGCGCCGCCTCGTCGAGCTGTTCGAGCTCGACCTCGACGAACCCGGAGGAGCGCCTCGTCGTCGAGCTGCAGCTCCGCCTGCTCGCGCGCCGACGACGCTAGGCCGGGCTGAGCGGTCTCGACCGAGACGGTGAAGCGCTCGAGCTGCTCGGGGAGCGGCGAGACGCCGAGGCCCGGGCCCGGTCGGGACGGCGAGGCGCCCGTCGCGGAGGACGAACGGCTCCGTCACGTCCGTCCTCGTAGTAGCGGCGCGACGCCGACGTGTCGCCCGGCAGCGTGAAGCCCGGGAGCGCGGCGAGCGCGACGTTGGCGGCGCGGCCGAGACCCGTCTCGAGCATCCCCCCGCACCACACCGGGACGCCGTGCTCGGCGCAGACGTCGTGGACCCGCCGCGCCTCGAGGTAGCCGCCGACGCGTCCGGCCTTGATGTTCACGATGCTGCAGGCGCCGAGGGCGATCGCGTCCGCCGCGACTCGCGCGGAGGTGATCGACTCGTCGAGGCAGATCGGCGTCCGCACGGCCTTCGCGAGCTCGGCGTGGCCGAGCAGGTCCTCCTCCGGCAGCGGCTGCTCGATGAGGAGGAGGTCGAACTCGTCGAGCTCCGCGAGCCGGTGCGCGTCCTCGGCGCGAGTAGGCCGCGTTCGCGTCGACCTGGAGCGGGACGTCGCCGAAGCGCTCGCGGACCGCGCGCACCGGCTCGACGTCCGTGCCGGGCTCGATCTTCAGCTTGATGCGCCGGTACCCCTCGTCGAGGTGGCGCTCGACCGTGCGCAGGAGGTCGGCGACGTCGTCGTGGATCCCGACCGAGACGCCGCAGTCGACCTCGGCCCGCACGGCGCCGAGGAACTCGCCGAACGACGTGCCGCTCGCCCGCAGCTCCGCGTCGAGGATCGCCATCTCCACCGCCGCCTTCGCCATCGGATGGCCGCGCACCGGGCGCAGGATCGTCGCGACGTCGCTCCGCCTCGACGTCCCCGTGGGCGAACAGGCGGGGGAGCAGGTGCGCGCGGATGACGTCCTGCGCGCCGTCGGTGTACTCGGACGAGTAGTACGGCCCGCCGAACGCGACGCACTCGCCCCAGCCCTCGGCGGCGGGGTCGACGACGTGGACGAGCAGGACGTCCCGGTGGCGCTCGGTCCCGAGGGAGGTCCGGAACGGCGCCACGAGCGGCAGGCGCAGGCGGCGCAGCTCCACCGACTCGATCCTCATCGGGTCAGGACGAGCCAGCCGCTCCGCGTGATCTCCTCGGCGCGGTAGCCGTCGGCGAGAGCGCGGCCGACCGTGCTCGCGGACCGCGTGCCGCCACGCGTGCGCGCACTCGGGCCGCTCCGCCCGGATGCGGACGATGTCCTCCGGGATCCAGGCGAGCAGGGTCCCGTTGGGCTCGTACGCGCCGTCGATCGCGGGCTCGCCGTCGGCGCCCTCCCGCAGGACGACGCCGCCCTCGCCGAGCGCCGGCTCCTCGAGGTCTCCCTCCGCGGCGCGGATCGCGCGCTCGGAGGCGAGGTCCCAGCGCATGACGCACGCGGTCGCTCTCCTCGCCGGCGTTGAGCCGGTCCCGCAGCGGGCCGTAGAAGTCGTCGTGGTAGGCGACGATCGACGCCCCGAGCTTGACGAGGTTGAAGAACGCGTTCCCGCGGACGAGCGGGTCGGCGGTCCACTCGATCGTCGGCACGTCGTGCTCGAGCGCCCAGCTGCGCTGGAACTGCTTCAGCGCGAACCCGACGCGAGCGGCTCCGGATGCGCGGGCGCGACGCCGGTGATGTGCGAGTGGAGGTGGAGCTCCGACTCGCCGAGCCCGAGGAACCCGAACGAGACGCCGACGAGCTCGCCGTCGCCGAAGGCGCCGGCGACGAAGCCCCCGGCGTGGGCGAGCGCGCGCAGCAGGCTCGTCGGGGCCTTCGGCTCGCCGTCGTCCCAGATGCGCTCGATCAGCTGCGAGCAGGCCTCGAGCTCGGCGAGCGTGACGAGCGGGCGGACGACCACGCCGGCCCGCTACGCGGCGCGCTCGGCGGCCGCCGCCGCGTGCTCTCGCACCTCGGGCGCGAGCCTGCGGGCGGGCGAGCGCCGTCCGAGCCATGCGCCGATCGTTCCACGCCGATTCCGCGGCGGCATGGTCGATCCAGACAAGCTCCGCGGGCGTGCTTTGGCTTGGACTCCGAACCGGCCGCGCGCGCGAACGTCGAGAATCGGAGCGGCGATGGAAACCGCGCACCCGCTCCTCGACGGCCTCCGCGCGCGCACGCCGGCGATGGTCGAGGCCGCTCCGCGCGCTCGTCGAGGCCGAGTCGCCGACCTCGTCGCCGGCGGCCTGCGCGGCGTGCGCGGACGTCGCCGACGGGCTCGCCGCTCGAGCTGCTCGGCGCCCGCGCCGAGCGGGTCGACCGCGGACGGGCGCGTGCACCTGCGCTGGCGCTTCGGGACCGCGCCGCGCGTCCTCCTCGTCGGCCATCTCGACACCGTCTGGCCGCTCGGGACGCTCGCCCGCTGGCCGTTCGCGCGTGGACGGCGGCACGGCCACGGGCCCGGGCGTCTTCGACATGAAGGCCGGCGTCGTCCAGCTGCTCTTCGCGCTGGCCGCGCTGGACGTGCCCGAGGGCGTGGCCGTGCTGCTGACCACCGACGAGGAGATCGGCTCGCCGACTTCGCGGCCGCTGATCGAGGAGACGGCCGCGGGGATCGACGCCGCGCTCGTGCTCGAGCCGAGCGCGCACGGAGCGCTGAAGACGGCGCGCAAGGGCGTCTCCGTGTTCCGCGTCGAGGTGACCGGACGGGCTGCGCACGCGGGGCTCGACCCCGAGCGGGGCGTGAACGCGGCGGTCGAGCTGGCGCACCAGCTGCTGGCGATCGCGGCGCTCGCGCGGCCCGAGCTGGGCACGACGGTGACGCCGAGCCTCGTCTCGGGCGGGCACGGCCGTGAACACGGTCGCGGCCTGCGGCCTCGGCGCACGTCGACGTGCGCACGCGCACGCGCGACGAGGCCGAGCGCGTCGACGCCGCGTTCGCCGCGCTCCGTCCGGTGCTCCAGGGCGCGGCGCGTCGCTGTCGAGCGGACGTTGAGCGTGCCCCCGCTCGAGCGCATCGTCGTCCTGGAGCTGTTCGAGCGCGCGCAGCGGCTCGCGCTCGAGCTCGGGCTGCCGGCGCTCGCCGAGGCCGAGGTCGGCGGCGGCTCCGACGGGAGCGTGATCGCGGCGCTCGGCATCCCGACGCTCGACGGCCTCGGCGCCGTCGGCGACCACGCCCACGGCGAGGGGGAGTTCGTGCGGGTCGACGCGATGGCCGAGCGTGCGGCGCTCGTCGCCGCGCTCGTCGCGGACCTCCTCGGCTGAGCTTTGTCGCGCGCCACGACTCCCGCCGCTCCGTTTGGGGGAGGCGGACGAAGCACCGGCCCGGTCGCGGCTGCGACGCTCTCGGCACCCGCCCCGACCGAGGAGGACGCTCTCTGACCCGCCGCCTGCGGATCGACGACCTGACGTCGCATCGCCGTCCCCGAGCAGCCGGCGCTGTCCCCGGACGGCGGCCGCTGCGCCTACGTCCTCCGTACCGTCGACGCCGAGGGCGACCGGAGCGTCCGGGCTCTCTGGTCGGTCGCGCGCGGCGAGGCGCCGCGCCCGCTCACACGCGGGCCCGCGGACTCCTCGCCCGCGTGGTCGCCGGACGGGTCGCGGCTCGCGTTCCTGCGCGCCCAGGACGGGCCGCCGCAGGTGTGGCTGCTCCCCGCCGACGGCGGCGAGGCGGAGCAGCTGACGACGCTGCCGCTCGGCGCCGGCGCGCCGGTCTGGAGCCCCGACGGCTCCGCGATCGCGTTCGCGGCGCCCGTCGACCGCGACGCCGCGCCGGGCGAGGACGACTCCGCCCGCGAGCGTCGAGCCGCGGGCGCCGATCGTCGCCGACCGGCTCGACTACCAGGCCGACGGCGCGGGCTTCCTGCGCGGGCTGCGCAAGCACCTCCACGTCGTCGACCTCGAGACGAAGGACTGCCGCCGGCTGACCGACGGCGACTGGCACGCCGGCGACCCCGCGTGGTCGCCGGACGGGACGCGGCTGGCGTTCGCCGCGGCGACGGCGCCGGACGCCGATCTCGCCTTCCGCGCGCCCGTGTACGTCGTCGCCGCGGCGGAAGGGCGCGACCGGAGCTCGGTCGGGCTCGAGGACGGCGTCGGCGGCGCGATCGTGTGGACGCCGGACGGGTCGGCGCTTGTCGTCGCCGGGAACCTCGACAGCCCGATCGGCCACACGCGCCTGCTGCGCCTGCCGCTCGACGGCGGCGAGCCGGTCGACCTGGCCGCAGCGCTCGACCGCAACGTGATGCCCGGCGGCCCCGCGTACCCGGGCGGCCTCCGCAGTTCGCCGGCGACGGCCGCACCGTCCTCTTCTGCGTCCGCGACCGCGGGTGCACGCACCTGTACTCGGTCCCGCTCGAGGGCGGGGAGCCGAGCCCGGTCGTGGCGGGCGCGGCACGGGTCGTCGGCGGCCTGTCCGTCGCGGGCGGAACGGTGGCGATCGGACTCGGCACCGCGGCCTCTCTCGGCGAGATCGTCCTGGTCGACCTCGCCACGGGCGACGAGACCGTCCTGACCGACCACGGCGCCGCCTCGCGGACGTCGAGCGCTTCCCGCGCGAGGAGCGCGAGTTCGCGATCTCCGACGGCACCGTCGTCCACGGCTGGCTCGTCCGCGACCCGGAGGCGACCGGGCCGCAGCCGCTGCTCCTCGACGTCCACGGCGGGCCGCACAACGCCTGGAACGGCGCCGCCGACGAGTCCACCTCTACCACCAGGAGCTCGCTGCCCGGGGCTGGGCCGTGCTCCTCCTCAATCCGCGCGGAAGCGACGGCTACGGCGAGGACTTCTTCGAGGCGGTGCTCGAGGGCTGGGGAGTTGCGGACGCGAAGGACTTCCTCGAGCCGCTCGACCGGCTCGTCGAGGAGGGGATCGCCGACCCCGACCGGCTGGCGGTGACCGGCTACAGCTACGGCGGCTACATGACCTGCTACCTCACCAGCCGCGACGACCGCTTCGCGGCGGCCGTCGCCGGCGGCGTGGTCACCGACCTCGTGAGCATGGCCGGGACCGGCGACCTCGGTCACCTGCTCGGCACGCTCGAGCTCGGCGGGCCCCCGTGGGAGGCGCGCGACCGCTACGAGGCGATGTCACCGCTCGCACGCGTCGAGCACGTCTCGACCCCGACGCTCGTCTACCACGGCGCGGCCGACCTCCGCTGTCCGGTCGGCCAGGCGCAGCAGTGGTACGCGGCGCTCCGCGGGCGGCGGCGTCCCGACCCGGCTCGTCCTCTACCCGGAGGCGTCCCACCTGTTCGTGCTCGACGGGCGGCCGTCGCACCGGATCGACTTCAACAGGCGGATCATGGACTGGGTGGAGCAGCACGCAGCGGGCGACGGCGCCCGACGCCATCGACGCCGACCACTGGCAGGCAGCGACTCGGCCGAGCTGGCCGACGCAGCACAAGGTGCCCGGCGCGACGCTGGGCATCCTCCGCCTCCGACGCCGACGGAGAGGACGAGGTGGTCGCGGCGGCCCACGGGCTCCTGAACAAGGAGACGGGCGTCGAGACGACCTCCGACTCGGTCTTCCAGATCGGCTCGATGACGAAGGTCTGGACGGCGACCGTGGTGATGCAGCTCGTGGACGAGGGGAAGCTCGACCTGGACGCGCCGATCGTCGACGTGCTGCCCGAGCTCCGGCTCGCCGACGCGGACGTGACGCAGCAGGTGACGATGCGGCACCTGCTCTCGCACACGAGCGGGATCGACGGCGACATCTTCACCGACACCGGGCGCGGCGACGACTGCCTCGAGAAGTACGTCGCGCCGGGCTGAGCGAGGCCGCGCAGAACCACCCGCTCGGCGCGACGTGGTCCTACTGCAACTCCGGGCTTCTCGCTCGCCGGTCGCGTGATCGAGAAGCTCACGGGCGGCACCTGGGACGCCGCGATCCACGAGCGGCTCATCGCGCCCGCTCGGCCTGAGCCACACCGGGACGCTGCCGGAGGAGGCGCTGCTGCACCGCGTCGCCGTCGGCCATCGTCAGCCATCGAGGGCGAGCAGGTGCGCGCGCCGACCGCGTGGGGACTGCCGCGCTCGGCCGGCCCGGCCGGCCTCATCAACTCGACGGTCGGCGACGTGCTCGCGTTCGCGCGGATGCACCTGACCGGCGGGCTCGCCGCGGACGGAACGCGGATCCTGAGCGAGGAGAGCGCCGAAGGCGATGACGGAGAAGGAGGCCGACCTGCCGGACAAGTACATCCTCGGCGACTCCTGGGGGCTCGGCTGGATCCGCTTCGACTGGGACGGGCGGCGGCTCGTCGGGCACGACGGCAACACGATCGGGCAGGCCGCGTTCCTGCGCGTGCTCCCGGACGCCGGGCTGGCCGTCACGCTGCTCACGAACGGCGGCAACACGCGCGACCTCTACGAGGACCTCTACCGCGAGATCTTCGCCGAGCTCGCCGGACATCGACATGCCGCGGCCGCTGGAGCCGCCGGCGGAGCCCGTGGCGGTCGACATCACGCCGCACCTCGGCACGTACGAGCGGACGAGCGTGCAGATCGAGGTCCTGAACGGCGACGGCGGGCCGAAGCTGCGCACGACGATCACCGGCCCGCTCGCCGAGCTGATCCCGGAGCCGGTGCAGGAGTACCCGCTCGTGGCGATCTCGCAGGACCTGTTCGTCACCCGCGATCCCGACGGCGGGGAGACCTGGGCGCCGGTGACGTTCTACTCGCTGCCGACGGGCGAGCGCTACCTGCACTTCGGCGTGCGGGCCACACCGAAGGTCGCCTGATCGAGGGTGGCGATCGTCGCGTGCCACGAACGGCGCCCGGGCGGGTTGTCCGAGCGCACGATGCCCCCTGCCCGCGACCCCGGGCAGGATGGCCTGGTGGTGCCCTGTTCCGAGGCGGACGACACGGAGGTTTTGAGATGCGCAGGCTCTTTGGTGTGACGATCGTGGCCGCCGCGTCGGCCGCGATCCTGGCTGGCTCGTCGTCCGAAGGCCGCGCCGCGCCGGAGCACGCCGTGGCCGCCCGCGGCCCCGGCCGCGTCGGGGACGCTGACGATGGCGATCGCGACCGATCCCGGCAACCTCGACCCGCACCTGACGCTCCTCGGAGCGGCACGGACGGTCGGGTCGTTCACGTACGACACGCTCGTCAACGTCGTCGGCCCGGGCCGCCTGGCCGGGAACCTGGCGCGGACGTGGCGGGTCGCGTCGCCGAAGCGCGTCGAGTTCACGCTGCGCCGGGGCATGACGTGCTCCGACGGCAGCGCGATGACGGCAACCGTGATCAAGCGGAACATCGACTTCGTCGCCAACCCGGCGAACAAGTCGCCGTACCTCGGCGTCGGCGTCCCCGTCGGCGCGACGACGACGGCGAACAACGGCACCGGCAGGGTGGTCGTGACGACCAAGCCGCCGAACCCGTTCATGATCCACGGGCTCGGCGCTCGTGCAGATGGTGTGCTCGCGCGGCCTCGAGAACCGCAGCCTGCTCGATCGCGGCGCGCTCGGGAGCGGGCCGTACCGGCTCGTCGAGTCGGTGTCCGGCGACCACTACACGTTCCAGGTTCGGAACGGCTACCGCTGGGGCCCGAACGGGGCCACCACGGCCGCGCGGCGCCTGCCGGCCCGGGTGATCCTCCGCGTCGTCTCGAACGAGACGACCGCGGCGAACCTCCTGCTGACGGGCGGGCTCAACGTCGCGACGATCCTCGGCGCCGAGCGCGCCCGGCTCAACGGCCGGAACTACTTCCGGCGGACGACGATCGCGTTCCCGACCGAGCTCTTCTTCAACCAGCGGCAGGGACGGCCCGGCGCGGACGCGAGTGTGCGGCGGGCGATCGTCCAGGCGATCAACCTCAGGCAGTTCGGCACGGTCGTGTCGTCGGGCCGCGGCGTGCGCGTCGTCGCAGCTCACGCGGCAGGACGTCACCCCGTGCCCCGGCAACACCGTCGCCGGCACCGTGCCCGCGTACAACCCCGGCGCCGCCCGCTCGGTGCTCAACGGCAGGGGGACGCGCCTCAGGATCATCTACCCGACCGACGCGGGCATCGCGACGATCAACTCGGCGATGGAGCTCATGCAGCAGCAGCTCTCGGCCGCCGGCGTCAGCGTCACCCTGGCCGGGATGAGCACCGCCGCGCTCCAGGGCGCGATCTTCGGCACGGGCGACTGGGACATGGTCGTGATCGGGATCGGCGTCACCAGCCCGGCGCAGCTCACCCCGTTCCTCTCCGGCCCGACGCCGCCGAACGGCACGAACTTCTCCGCCATCGACAACCTCGTGTACCGGGCGTCCGTCGCGCGGGCGAACCGGCGCGTCGGGCGGGTGGGCTGCCGGTACTGGCTCGAGGGCGAGCGGGCGCTGATGCGGCAGGCCGACATCGTCCCGACGTCCGCGCTCACGGCGGTGATCTACGGCAACGGCGCCGCGTTCGCGCTCTCCGCAGCAGGCGTGATCCCGACGAGCCTGAGGCTGACGCGTTGACGTGACGGACGCACCGGCCCCCGGCCTGCCGCGGCGGCGATGGTGGGCGGACCACACACGGTCCGCCTACCTCGTCCGCCGCACGGCCAGGCTCGTCGTGTCCATGGTCCTCCTGGTCACGGCGACGTTCTTCATGATCCACCTGGTGCCGGGCGACCCCGTCCGCGCGGCGCTCGGCCCGGCCGCCCCGGCCGACCTCGTCGCGCAGCGGCGGGCCGACCTCGGGCTCGACGACCCCCTGGCGACGCAGTTCGCGACCTACGTCCGCGACGTCCTCCACGGCGACCTCGGGACGTCGCTCTTCACGGGCGAGGAGATCACCGACGTGATCCAGTCGCGGCTGCCCTCGACGCTGCAGCTGGCCGGGCTCGCGTTCCTCGCCGCCATCCTCGTCGCGATCCCGCTCGGGGTGCTGATGGCGGCGCTCACGCACGGCGGCCGGAACCGCTCGGGCGAGCTCGCGTTCACGGCGACGGCCGGCCTGTTCGCGTCGATCCCGGCGTTCCTGCTCGGGGTCGGCCTCGTCTGGATCTTCGCCGTGAGCCTCGAGCTGCTGCCGGTGGCCGGCCGCGGCGGCCCGTCGTCGTACGTCCTGCCGGTCGCGGCGCTCGCGATCGCGCCGGCGGCGGCGCTCGCGCGCATCGTCAGGGTCGAGGGGCTGCGCGTCCTCGACCAGGACTACATGCGCACCGCGCGCGGCAAGCGGCTGCCCCGGCGGCACGTCTACCTGCGCCATGCGCTGCCCAACACGCTGACGGCGACCCTGACGATCGCGGGACTGCTCCTCGGCGGCCTGATCGCCGGGACGGTGCTCGTCGAGAACATCTTCGCGTGGCCCGGGCTCGGGACCACGCTCGTCCAGTCGGTCACGCAGAAGGACTACCCGGCCGTGCAGGGGCTCGCGCTGCTCTTCGGCACGTTCGTCCTCCTCATCAACTTCGCCGTCGACATCGTGCTCGGCGCGATCGACCCCCGCTCGACGATCCTCGACCGGTGAGCGTCCAGTCGCATGGGACGCTGGGGCCAGGTCCTCCGCACGCCGGTCGGGCTCGTCGCCGTGCTCGGCGTCGGCGCGATCGTCGCCCTCGCGGTCGCTCGGGCCCGTGCTCTGGGCGGACGACGCGGCGCGGTTCGACTTCACCGCGGTGTCCCAGGGCGCGAGCCGCGAGCATCCGCTCGGGACGGACGCGCTCGGCCGCGACATCCTGCTAGCGCGTCCTCGTCGCGGCGCGGCTGTCGATCGTGCTCGCGCTCATCGCGACCGCGATCGGGGCGGCGCTGGGGATCACGCTCGGGGCGCTCTCGACGCTCGTCGGGGACCGGCTCGGGCGGCTGTTGACGGCGTTCATCAACCTCACGGTCGCGTTCCCGGCGCTGCTCGTCGCGATCTTCGTCGCCGCGATCGTCGGCGTCGGCGCGCGCGGAGCGGTGTTCGGCATCGGCGTCGCGGTCGCGCCGTACTTCGCACGTCTGATGCAGACGCTGTCGTCCTCGGTGATCGGCTCCGACTACGTCGCCGCGGCGCGGGTCCTCGGCGTCGGGCGCACGCGCCTGCTCCTGCCGCCACGTGCTGCCGAACGTCGCCGAGCCGCTGCTGCTCACGACCACGCTCGCGGTGGGCGAGGCGCTGCTCGCGCTCGCCGGCCTGAGCTTCCTCGGCCTCGCCGTGCAGCCGCCGGACTACGACTGGGGCCGCATGCTGAGCGAGGGCCTCGGCAGCATCTACGTCACGCCGGTGGTGGCGCTCGGGCCGGCCGTCGCGATCATCCTCGCCGCGCTCGCGTTCACGCTGCTCGGCGAGACGCTCGCCAAGGTCGCCGCGGGACAGTCGAGCGTCGCGGTGGCGGCGCGAGTCCGGGGAGGCGCCGGCCGTGCTGCCGACCGGCCGCCGGGCGGAGGACGCGGCCGTCGGACGGAGGTGCTCGCGGTCGAGGGGCTGACGGTCGCGTTCCCGGGCGGCTCCGTCCCGGTGCGCGACGTGTCGCTGCAGCGCGCGGGCGGGGGAGATCGTCGGGGTCGTCGGCGAGTCGGGCTCCGGGAAGACGCTCACGGCGATGGCGATCGCCGACCTGCTGCCGCCGAACGCGCGGATGACGGCGGCGCGCTACGAGCTCTGCGGCCGCGACCCGCGCGACCTCTCCGAGGCGGAGCGCCGGAGGCTGTTCGGGCGGTCGCTCGCGATCGTCTACCAGGATCCGATGTCGTCGCTCAACCCGGCCCTGCGCGTCGGCCGGCAGCTCGCGAGGTGGCGGAGGTGCACGACGGGCTCCCGCGCGCGCAGGCGCGGCAGCGGAGCGTCGACCGCCTCCGCTCCGTCCGCATCGCCGGCGCCGAGGCGCGCGTGCGCCAGTACCCGCACGAGTTCTCCGGCGGCATGCGCCAGCGCGCGGTCATCGCGATGGGGCTGATGATCGACCCGCGGCTGACGATCGCGGACGAGCCGACGACGGCGCTCGACGTCACCGTGCAGCAGCAGATCCTGCGGCTGCTCCGGAACGTGACCGAGTCGCGCGACGCGGCCGCGCTCTTCATCTCCCACGACGTCGCCGTCGTCTCGCAGCTGTGCAGCCGCGTGGTCGTCATGTACGCGGGCCGGATCGTCGAGGAGCTCGACGTCCAGAGCCTCGTCGACGCGCCCGCGCACCCTTACACCGCGGCGCTCATCGCGTCCGTCCCGACGATGGAGTCCGACCGCTCGCAACCGCTCGCCACCATCCCCGGGCGGGCGCCGGGCCCGTTCGACCAGCTCGCCCGGCTGCCCCTTCGCGACGCGGTGCCCGATCGCGACCGACCGCTGCCGCGTGGAGCGGCCGCCGCTCGACCCGCTCGGCACCCGGCCATCGCGTCGCCTGCTGGTACCCGCTCACGAGCGACGAGTCCCGCGCCCGCGCCGAGGTCGCGGGGCAACGGCAGGACGTGCTCGCGTGACCGCGCTCGAGGCTCGCGGCGTCACCGTCCGCTTCGGACACGGGCAGCAGCGGCTGACGGCCGTCGACCGCGTCGATCTCGCCGTGCCCGAGCGGACGACGGTCGGCCTCGTCGGCGAGTCGGGCTCGGGCAAGTCGACGCTCGCCCGCGCGCTCGTCGGGCTCGTCCCGCTCGCCGCGGGCGAGGTGCTGCCTCGACGACGAGCGCGTGCGCGTCGCGCGGAACGGCCGCGTGGCCGATCGCCGCCGCCGCGTGCAGGTGATCTTCCAGGACCCGTTCTCGTCGCTGAGCCCGCGGATGACGGTCGGCGCGATGCTGTCCGAGGCGCTCACCGTCCGGGGCGGCTACGGGCGCGGCGCCCGCGCCGCGGCCGTCCGGGAGTACCTCGACCTCGTCCACCTCGACGCCGACCTCGCCGGCCAGCTGCCGAGCCGCCTCTCCGGCGGCCAGCGGCAGCGCGTCGCGATCGCGCGGGCGCTCGCGCGCGGGCCCGAGGTGCTGATCGCGGACGAGATCACCTCGTCGCTCGACGTGTCCGTCCAGAGCGCCGTGCTGAACCTCATGCGCGACCTGCAGCAGCGGCTCGGGCACTCGATGGTCTTCGTCTCGCACAACCTCGCGACCGTCCGCTACGTGAGCGACGTGCTCGCGGTCATGTACCTCGGGCGCATCGTCGAGGTCGGGCCGACCGACGCCGTCGTCTCGGATCCGCAGCACCCGTACACGCGCACGCTGCTCGACGCCGTGCCCCGGCTGGGGCAGACGAGCCTGGGCGAGGAGGGCATCCTCGAAGGGGACGCACCCGACCCGCGCCACCCGCCGGCCGGCTGCCACTTCCACCCGCGCTGCCCGGTCGGGCCGATGGTCGACGCGACCCGGCAGATCTGCATCGACCGGGACCCGTACGAGGGCGCCGCCGCCCGGCCCCATCGCGCCGCGTGTCACTTCGCCGGCGCGCCCGCCGCCGTCAGCCTCGACCCCCAGGAGGAAGCCCATGTCGCTCGCGATCGATAGCCCGACGCTCCAGGAACGGCTCGACGACCTGCGCGAGGAGCACGACGTGCCGGGCGCGTCCGTCGCGGTGCTGCGCGACGGCGCCGTCGTGGCCGCCGCCTCCGGGATCGCTCAACCTCGACACCGGCGTCGAGGCGACGGCCGACTCGCTCTTCCAGATCGGGTCGATCACGAAGGTCTGGACGGCGACGGTCGTCATGCAGCTCGTCGAGGAGGGGCGGGTCGAGCTGGACGCACCGGTGCGCCGCTACCTGCCCGGAGTTCCGCGTCGCCGACGAGGACGTGTCGGCGTCGGTCACGATCCAGCACCTGCTCACGCACACGAGCGGGATCGACGGCGACCACTTCGCCGACACCGGCCGCGGCGACGACGCGCTCGCCGCCTACGTCGAGAGCTGTGCCGCGGTGACGCAGGTGCATCCGCTCGGGGCGACGATGTCGTACTGCAACACGGGGTTCTCGATCCTCGGCCGCATCGTCGAGGTCGTCACCGACGCGGTCTGGGACGAGGCGATCCGGACGCGGCTCGCCGAGCCGCTCGAGTTGGCCCACACGGCCACGCTCGCCGAGGACGTGCTGCGCTTCCGCGCCGCGATCGGGCACATCGAGCCGCCCGGCCACGAGCGCCGCACCGCGCCCATGTGGGGACTGCCGCGCTCCGCCGGGCCCGCCGGCGGGATCTGCTCGACCGCGAGCGACCTGCTCGGGTTCGCCGCGCTCCATCTCGGCGGCGTGAGCCCGAGCGGCGACCGCCTCCTGCGCGACGACTCCCTCGCGGCGATGCGGGAGCCGCTCGCCGTCGTGCCGAGCGGGATCGGGCCGTTCCCGCCGCGCTGGGGCCTCGGGTGGTCGCTCAACGAGTGGAGCGGGAGGCAGGTGGTCGGGCACGACGGCGGGACGATCGGGCAGTCCGCCTTCCTGCGCGTCGTCCCGGAGGCCGGCGTCGCGGTCGCGCTGCTCACGAACGGCGGCCATCCGATCGCGCTCTTCCGCGAGCTCTGCGGCCCGCTCCTGGCCGACGCGGCAGGCGTCGAGCTGCCCGCCGACGTCGTCCCGCTCGCCGAGCAGCCGCCCGTCGACCCGGCGCCGTACGTCGGCACGTACGCGCGCGCGGGCGCCTCGATCGAGGTCGTGGCCCGCGACGGCGGGATCGTCGCCGTGCAGACGGTGACGGGGCTCGGGTCGGAGCTGACGCCGGAGCCGTTCGAGCTGCCGCTGCTCGTGCTCGACCCGGACGACGACTTCTTCCTGACGCAGCACCCGTTGGCGCCGGGGCTGTGGCTGCCCGTCCGGTTCGTCACGCTGTCGGACGGCAGCCGCTGCCTCCACCTCGGAGGGCGCGCGACGCCGAAGGTGTAAATAGCCGGCATGAGAGCGGTCGTCCACGACCGGTACGGGCCGCCGGAGGTGCTGCGCGTCGACGAGGTCGAGCGGCCCGTGCCGAGCGAGGACGAGGTGCTTGTCCGGGTTCACGCGGCGACCGTGACGCGCACCGACGTCATGCGGATGCGCAGCGTCGAGTACGCCTTCGCCCGCCTCGCCACGGGCATCCGCCGTCCGCGCAAGACGAGCGCGGGCACCGAGTTCGCCGGCCGCGTGGAGGAGGTCGGCCCGGAGGTGACCGAGTTCCGCGTCGGCGACGAGGTGTTCGGCGCCGAGTCGGGCGCGAACGCGGAGTACGTGACCGTCCGCGAGAGCGCCGTGATCGCGCCGAAGCCGGCCGCGCTGACGTTCGAGGAGGCGGCCGCCGTGCCCGACGGGTCGCTGCTCGCGCTCACGTGCCTGCGGCCGCTCGCGCCGCTGCAGGGGAAGCGCGTCCTCGTCTACGGCGCAGCCGGCTCGATCGGCACGGCCGCGGTCCAGCTCCTCGCGCGCCACTTCGGGGCAGCGGTGACCGGCCGTGTGCGACACGAAGGACGTCGAGCTCGTGCGGTCGCTCGGCGCGGGGGAGGTGATCGACCGTCTCGCCGAGGACTTCGCGACGCGGGGCGAGACGTACGACGTGATCTTCGATGCAGTCGGCAAGCAGTCGTTCCGCCGCGTCCGGCGCGCGCTGAAGCCCGGTGGCATCTACGCCACGGTCGACCTCGGCTTCCTCTACCACGTGCCGCTGCTCTCCCTCGTCACCCGGGTCGTCGGGAGCAGGCGCGCGAAGCTCGCCATCGGCCGCTACCGGAAGGAGGATCTCGCCCTCGTCGGCGGCCTCGTCGACGCCGGGGACTACCGCCCCGTGATCGACCGGACGTACGCGTTGGACGAGATCGTCGAGGCCGCGCGGTACGTGGAGTCGGGGCAGAAGACGGGCAACGTCGTGCTGCGCGTGAGCGACTAGCGCCGACCGCAAGCAATCATCCCGAGAGATGGCCGCCGCGAACCGCACCGATCTCCCCGGAGGCACGGCGCCCGCCGTGGGGATGACGTGGATCCCCGACGGCGAGTTCGCGATGGGCTCCGAGGACTTCTACCCGGAGGAGCGTCCCGTGCACCGCGTCGTCGTGGACGGCTTCTGGATCGACGAGCGTCCGGTGACCGCGGCCGAGTTCCGCCGCTTCGTCCGCGAGACGAAGTACGTCACGGTGGCCGAGCGGCCGCTCGACCCGGATCAGTACCCGGACGCGGATCCCGAGCTGCTGGTGCCGGGGTCACTGGTCTTTCGCCCGTCAGCGGGCCCGGTCGACCTCTCGGACCATCGCAACTGGTGGGAGTACGTGCCGGGCGCATCCTGGCGACGGCCCGGCGGCAAGGGCACCACGATCAACGGTCGCGACCACCATCCGGTCGTCCAGGTTGTCGCCGAGGACGCCGAGGCCTACGCCGCATGGGCCGGCAAGGAGCTCCCGACCGAGGCCGAGTGGGAGTACGCGGCGCGCGGCGGGCTCGAGGGCGCCGTCTTTGCCTGGGGCGACGAGCACTTTCCGGAGGGGCAGGCGATGGCGAACTCGTGGCAGGGCGAGTTCCCCTGGCAGAACCTCAATCTCGACGGCTTCGCGGGCACGTCGCCGGTCGGCAGCTTCCCGCCGAACGGCTACGGCCTCTTCGACATGACCGGGAACGTCTGGGAGTGGACGTCCGACTGGTTCACGCCGCGACACCCCGACGAGGTCGAGAGCCCTTGTTGTGTCCCGCGCAACCCGCGCGTGACGGCGCCCGAGGGCGAGGAGGCGATCCCGCGCCGTGTGATCAAGGGCGGCTCGCACCTTTGCGCGCCGAACTACTGCCTCCGCTACCGGCCTGCGGCGCGTCAGGCGCAGGCGATCGACTCGTCCACGGCGCACCTCGGGTTCCGCTGTGTCGTCCGCGCCGACTAGCCGCCGACCGCGACGACGACGATCGTCGCGAGCGCCAGGACGACGCCGGCCACGGTGAGCGCGAGCATGACGCGCTCGGGCACGGGCGCCCACTCGCCACGGGCGAGCGCGCGCTCGACGTGGATGCGCCGCCGGTGGCCGTAGGCGATGAAGCCGAGCCCGACCACCGCGTAGCCGGTGCCGAGGAGCTCGTACGGCCACGCCGTGTCCCCGGTCAGCTCGGGAACGAGCCGCCCGGCCGCCACCCCGACCGCGAGCGACGCCAGTCCCGTCCGCCACCAGGCGAGGTAGGTGCGCTCGTTCGCGAGCCAGGTGCGGCGGGTCGCGTCTTCGGTCATTCGCCTCTCGCGGCGGCACCCTACCTCGCGTCGACGAACGCCCTCCGACGAGCACGCGTTCGACGAGACCTCGCTACGGTCCACGTTCGTGAGCGACCCACGTGAGGGTGGCTGCGCCTGCGGCGCGGTTCGCTACCGGCTGATGTCCGAGCCGCTCTTCGTCCATTGCTGCCACTGCCGCAACTGCCAGCGGCAGACCGGGCAGCGCGTTCGTGATCAACGTGCTCATCGAGGCCGACCGGGTGGAGGTCACCGCCGGCGCCCCGCGGCCCGTCGAGGTGCCGCGGGACGACGGCAGCGCCCAGCGAATCCATCGCTGCCCCGACTGCCAGGTCGCGGTCTTCAGCGAGTACGGCCGCCCCGAGGTGCTGTTCGTGCGCGCCGGGACGCTGGACGAGCCCGACTCGGTCGAGCCGGACGTCCACATCTACACCCGCTCGAAGCTGCCCTGGGTGCGGCTTCCCGACTCGGTGCCGTCGTTCGAGGCCTACTACGACACGAAGGCGCTGTGGCCGGCGGAGAGCTACGCAGCGCGTGCGAGCGGCGCTGGCGCGCGGGAGCTCCGAGGGCTAGCGGGCCGGCGGGCAGCTAGGACTCGGCCGGGGCGCTGCGTGCTTCGACTTCGCGGACGCGCTGGGCCAGTGCCTCGAGGAAGGCCCACGCGACCTCGGGATGGCCCTCGAGGAGCGGGCGGAAGCTCCACACGGGCAGCTGGTAGCCGCGCACCTCGGTGTCCGCCGTCACGGTCGCACTGCGCGCGGACTTGTCGATCAGCGCCATCTCGCCGAAGGCGTCGCCGGGCCCGAGGTGCCCGACCTCCGCTCCGTGGACGGTGACCGTCACCGACCCCGACTCGATGACGACGAACGTCCGACCCGCTTCGCCCTCCTCGGCGATCGTCTCGCCCGGGGCGTACGTCCGCGCCATGAACTCGCCGGCGAGGCGCTCGAGAAAGGCGTCGTCGGCCTGCGCGAAGAGCGGGACACCGCGAAGGAGTTCGAGGGCTCGGTCCGGCCACGGGCGGATCCTAACCGTGCGCGACGCGACCGCCGCGGGTCGACCGCACGCAGGAAGAAAGTCCGGCCGCGCGCCGTCGCGAGAGCATGGGTTCGCTCACGGGAGGTTTCCGATGCTCGCCAGGACGTCATCCATCGCGCTGATCGCGGCGCTCGCGGCGACGCTGGCGGCGGCGCTCGCCGCGGACGCACGCGCCGCTTCGCCGGCACTCGGAGCCGGCGCGCTTCTCGCTCACGATCGACGGCTACGAGATCGCGTCGTTCTCACAGTTCGCCGAGGTCGCGCCCGGCAAGCTCGTGCTCCGGCGCGGCTCGACCACGACGAGCAAGGCGCTCTTGGCGTGGCACGAGAGCCGTCCTCGATGGGGCAGATCGCCGCCAGCCGAAGGACGCCACCATCGTGATGTACGACACCGCCGGACAGGCCCGTCGCCCGCTACCACCTCGAGAACGCGTGGCCGTCGAAGCTCGAGATCGGCGCGCTGAAGTCGGACTCGAACGAGGTCGCGATCGAAGGGATCACCCTCTGCCACGAGGGCTTCGAGATCCAGTGATGGTGCGGCGTGGGGGCCGGCGGCCCGGCCCCCCACGCATCGGTGTCGCTAGGCCGCGGCGTCGAGCACCGGCTCGGCGGCCGGCACGGTCTCGAGCTCGTCCCGACGGATGAGCGTCAGCGCCGCGCCGATCCCGACGGCGGCGATGATCGCCCCGGCGAGGAAGGCGGCGGTGAACCCGTCGACCAGCGCGGTCGGCGTCGCCGTGCCGGCCGAGACGGCGTCGGAGGTCTGCGACGTCGCGATCGTCGACAGCGCCGCGATGCCCAGCGCGCCGCCGATCTGCTGCGACGTGTTCAGCAGGCCCGAGGCGAGCCCCGCCTCCGCCGGCTGGATGCCCGCCAGCGCGGCGATCGAGATCGGCACGAACGAGAACCCGAGCCCGAGGCCGATCAGGAGGAACCCGGGCAGGAGGTCCTCGACGTACGAGCCTCCGACGGAGACCTGCGTGAAGAACACGAGCCCCGCCGTGAGGGCCGTCATCCCGGTGACGAGCACCGGCTTCACGCCGATCCGCGTGACGAGCTGGGCCGCCACCGTCGACCAGATGATCGCCGTGCCCGCAACCGCGAGGTATGCCAGGCCCGTCCGCATCGGCGAGAACCCGAGCACCTGCTGCATGTACAGCGTGAGCATCAGGAACATCGAGAACGCTCGCCGTGCCGAGGATGACGCCGGCGACGTTCGCGCCGGTCACGGTCCGGACCCTGAGGATCCCGAAGCGCATGAGCGGCTCGGGGTGCCGGAGCTCCCACCCGACGAAGCCGGCGAGCATCGCGGCCGCGACCGCGAACAGGGCGATCGTCGAGCCGGCGAGCCAGCCGTCGCGGCCCGCCTCCGTCATCGCGTAGACGAGCAGCGAGAGGCCGCCGGTCACGAGCACGGCGCCCGGGACGTCGTACGAGCTGACGCGGGCGTCGCGGCTCTCGGTGAGGAGGAGCGGGGCCAGGATGAATCCGGCCACGCCGACCGGGACGTTCACGAAGAAGATCCACTCCCAGCTCAGGAGATCGGTCAGCACCCCGCCGAGGAGGACGCCCGCGACGGCGCCGAAGGCCCCGACCGCGCCCCAGACGCCGAGCGCGATGTTCCGCTCGCGCCCCTCGACGAACGTGACCATCAGGATCGAGAGCGCGGCCGGCGTGATGATCGCCGCGCCGAGCCCCTGGAACGAGCGCGCCGCGATCAGCGACGTCTCCGACCAGGCCAGGCCCGCGAGGAGCGAGGAGACCGTGAACACGATCACCCCGACGAGGAAGATCCGCCGCCGGCCGAGGAGGTCGGCGGCCCGCCCGCCCAGCAGCAGGAAGCCGCCGAAGACGAGCGCGTAGGCGCTGATCACCCACTGGAGGTTCTCCTGCGAGAACCCGAGGTCGACCTGGATCGACGGGAGCGCGACGTTCACGATCGCGATGTCCAGGACGACCATGAACTGGACCGCGGCGAGAAGCGCCAGCGCCAGCCACTTGCGTCGTTCGGAAGTCACCATCGGGTCGTAATCCTTTCGCTTGCTCAGAGAAGACTTCGAACCTAGCAGTAATTACTTGCTGATCGCAAGGGGGCTCTTTCTACCAGCAAGTGGGTGCGCTACACTCCCTCTCGTGAAGCGCTACGACCAGTACTGCCCGGTCGCGCACGCCCTCGGGCTCGTGGGCGAGCGCTGGTCGCTCCTGGTCGTGCTCGAGCTCATGCACGGGCCGAAGCGATACACCGACCTGGCCGACGCGCTTCCCGGGATCGGGACGAACATCCTCGCCTCGCGGCTGCGGGAGCTCGAGGCCGGCGGCGTCGTGACCAAGCGTGTCCTGCCGCCGCCCGCGGCCTCGCGCGTGTACGAGCTGACCGAGTACGGGCGCGCGCTGAAGCCCGCCGTCCGCGAGCTGGCGCTCTGGGGCGCCCGCTCGCTCGGGCCGCCCACCGACGACGATGCGCTCTTCCCCGGCTGGCTCGCGAACGCCGTCGACACCGTGCTCGCGCCGGTCGCGCCGCCCGGGAGCTTCGAGTTCCGGGTCGGCGACGAGGTCGCATCGCTGGTGGACGGGGAGGCCGGCCCGGGCCCGACCGTCGACCCGGACGTCGTGATCGAGGGCGATCCGATCGGCGTCTACACGCTGTTCGTCGACCGGACGGCCGCCGCCGTCACGGTCGAGGGCGACCGCGAGCTGCTCGAGCGCCTGCTCGACGCGGCGCCGCAGCCCGCTCGAGACACCCGCCTAGGCCTGCTCGCGGAGCGCGTCGAGCGCCTCGCCCGGCAGCGGGAACCAGCGGATCCGCTCGAACGCCGGCGTCAGCGTCGGGTCGCGCACCTGCTCGTCCGGCGGGCTCGCCTCGAGCTCGGCGAAGAGGCGCCGGGCCTCGTCGAGGTAGCCGACGAGCGCGCTCTCGGGCTCGGTCGCGCGCGGGCCGTGGAACTCGAGCGCGCCGGACGCGAACGAGACGTCGTGGAGCGTCAGCGGCGGCCGCGGCCGCCCGCTCTCGTGGTGCCACTGCCCGGAGTACGGGTCGAAGCGGTACAGCGGCAGGAGCTTCCAGCCGTGGTCGGCGACGAGGTGGACGGCCTCGAGCAGGTAGTCGAAGACCGGCTCGCTCGTGAAGTAGTTGACGTTGAGCCGGACGAACGAGAGCTTCGCGCCCAGGTGGCCGAGCGAGACCTCGGCGTTCATGTCTTCCGACCAGGCGTCTTCGATCGGGTACATCCGGTGGATGTAGGGGCCGGCGCAGAAGCAGCCGGCGCGCGCCTGGATCCCGAACAGGTCGTTGAGGACGGCGGCGACGAAGTGCGAGTGCAGCAGGCGACCGCGGTGCCGGACGCCGAGCGAGACGATCGCGAGCCGGTCGAGCTCCGGGTTGCCGAGGATCCTGAGGTTCGGGTTCCCGCCCCAGGAGTCGAGAGCGCGGCGGACGAAGTCGTCCTCGCGCCGCCGGATCTCGTCCGTTCCCACCGCCTCCTTGAGCGCGAACACGAGCCCGGCGCGGATCGAGTCGACGATCGCGGGCGTGCCGCCGTCCTCACGGATCTCCGGGTCCGGGTGGTACGAGTGGCCGTGCGCGCTGACGAAGGTGATCGTCCCGCCGGCGGGCACGGCCGGCACGCGGTTGCCGAAGAACGCGCGCTTCGCGACGAGGATGCCGGGCGTGCCGGGGCCGCCGACGAACTTGTGCGGCGACAGGAAGACGGCGTCCTTGTAGGCCAGGTGGCCGTCCGGCACATCGGGCACGGAGTTCATCTCGATCGGGAGGTACGGCCCGGCCGAGGCGTAGTCCCAGCAGGACAGCGCGCCGTGCCGGTGGAGCAGGATCGCCACCTGCTCGACGTCGGTGATGATCCCGGTCACGTTCGATGCCGCGGAGAAGCTCCCGATCCGCACGGGGCGGTCGGCGTAGCGGCGCAGCTCCTCCTCGAGGTGGTCGAGGTCGACGCGTCCGTCGACGTCCTCGCGGATCGTGACCACGTCGGCGATCGACTCGCGCCACGGAAGCTCGTTCGAGTGGTGCTCGTACGGGCCGACGAAGACGACCGGCCGCCGCTCCTCGGGGATCGCGCGCCCGAGCGCGAGCTCGTCCTCGAGCGCCGACGGGATGCGCAGGCCGAGCACCTGCACGAGCTTGTCGATCGCGCCCGTCGCGCCCGAGCCGCAGAAGAGGACGACGTCCTCGTCCGAGCCGCCGACCGCGTGGTGGACGATGCGCCGCGCGTCCTCGCGCAGCCGCGTCGTCTGCAGGCCGGTCGCGGACGACTCCGTGTGCGTGTTCGCGTACAGCGGCAGCACCTCGTCGCGGATGAAGTCCTCGACGAACGTGAGCGCGCGGCCGGACGCGGTGTAGTCGGCGTACACGAGGCGCCGCGGGCCGAACGGGCCGTCGAGCACCGCGTCCTCGCCGATCACCGAGGCGCGGATCCGCTCGATCAGGCGCTCCCGGGTCGGGTCGGCGACCTCGTCGGCGGGCCGCGGCCAGTCGGCGCCGATGCGGACGCGGCGCGCGTCGGTCGCGTGCAGCGCCGCGATCAGCGCCCGGTTCACCGCCTGCAGCAGCGCGAGCCCGCCCTGCGAGCGGCCGTCGAGCCGGTCGCCGACGACGTCCCCGTCGAGCTCGAGCACGACCGTCGGCTCGAGCGCGACGCAGGTCGCCGTCCGCGGCCCGCCGTCGACGAGCGACAGCTCGCCGAGCATGCGGCCCGGGCCGACGGTGGCGAGGCGGAGGCGGCGGTCGCCGCGCTCGCGCGTGACCTCGACCGCGCCGCGGAGGACGACGAACGCCGAGTGGGCGGTCGCGCCCTCGGCGAAGACCGTTGCGCCGGCGTCGAGCCGCCACGTGCGGGCCGAGCGGACGAGCTCGTCCAGCTCCTGCTCGTCGAAGCCGCGGAAGGCGGCGAGCGTGCGGAGGAACGGGAGCTCGTCGAGCGCGGGCGCGCCGGGCGTCCCCTGCGGGCCGGATCGCACCGCTGCGGGGCGGATGCCGTCGCCGGCCGCGCGGACTCGGGCCGCGAGGAGGCGCGCCAGCCGGCGGAGGACGGCGACGGCGAGCGGGTCGCCGTCGGAGCGGAGCAGCTCGAAGTCGCGGATCTCGAGGAAGAAGCCTTCCGTCGGCTCGAGCGCGGTGGCCGTCGCCGAATGGGTCGTCGGGCCGTTCAGCGCGAGCTCGCCCAGGGTCTCGCCCGCGCGGACGACCGTCAGCGACCGGCTCGCCGACGCCGGCCGAGCCGGAGCCGAGCACCAGGAGCCGCTCGACCGGGGCGCCGGCGCGGAACAGCGTCTCCATCCCGGCGGCGGAGAAGGGCCGCAGCAGGCTCGCGAGCGCCCGAGCCTGCTCCTCGTCGAGATCGCCGAAGAGCCGACTGGCGTGGGCGGCGGCGAGGGCGCCGGCGGCGGCCTCCATGGCTCGATGGTATGGGGCTGGCGCGCGCGGCGCCAAGGACGGTGCTCCGCGGCGGCTCTAGGATCAACGCCGTGGCCGACCCGCTCCTCGACAAGGACGCGCTCGACCAGGCGCTGCAGCTCGTCACCGAGGAGGCCACGCGGTACCTCGCGCAGCTCGACGAGGCGCCGGTGCGGCCGCCGGCCGCCGAGCCGGGCGGCCCCGCGGGGGTGTCGCTGCCGCTCGAGGGCGTCGGCTCGCTGGCGGCCGTGCGCGAGCTGATCGAGGCCTCCTCCGAGGGCGCGACGCGCTCGGCCGGGCCGCGGTTCTTCCACTTCGTGATGGGCGGCGGGACGCCCGCCGCGCTCGCCGCCGACTGGTGGACGAGCGCGATCGACCAGATCGCGTTCAACTGGGTGAGCTCGCCGTTCGCGATGCGGCTCGAGCAGGTCGCGGTCGCGTGGCTGCAGGAGCTGTTCGGGCTCCCGGCCGCGTGGAGCGGCGCCTTCACGAGCGGCGCCACGTCCGCGAACTTCACGGGGCTCGCGGCCGCGCGCCGCTGGTGGGGGCTGCAGCAGGGCGTGGACGTCGAGGAGGAGGGGCTCGCGGGCCTGCCGCCCGTGCCCGTGCTCGGCAGCGGCTTCGTGCACGCGAGCGCGCTGAAGGCGCTCGCGATGCTGGGCATCGGGCGACGGCAGGTGCGGACGTTCGTCGACGACGAGAGCGGCCGGCTCGACCTCGACGCGCTCGAGGCCGCGTTGCGCGACTTGGAGGGTGCGCCGGCGATCCTCGTCGCGACCGCGGGCGACGTGAACACGGGGCTGTTCGACCCGATCGACGCCATGGCGGATCTCGCCGCCGAGCACGGCGCGTGGCTCCACGTCGACGGCGCCTTCGGCCTGTTCGCGGCGGTCTCACCCTCGACGCGGGAGCTCGTCCGCGGCGTCGAGCGCGCGCACTCGGTCGTCGTCGACGGCCACAAGTGGCTGAACGTCCCGTACGACTCGGGCGCCGTCTTCGTCCACGACCGCTCGCTCCACGAGGGCGCGTTCGCCGCGGCCGCCGCCTACCTCGGCAGCGAGAGCGCCGACCGGCCTGTGTTCAGCAGCCTCTCGCCGGAGATGTCGCGCCGGGCGCGGGCGCTCACCGTCTGGGCGACGCTGCGGGCGTACGGGCGCGACGGCTATCGCGCGATGGTCGAGCGCCACGTCGAGCTCGCCCGGCGGCTGGCGGCCCAGGTCGACGCCGACCCCGATCTCGAGCGGCTCGCCGGCGTGCCGCTCAACGTCGTCTGCTTCCGCTACCGCCCCGCAGGCGTGGACGAGCGCGACCTCGACGAGCTGAACCGGCGCCTCGGCCAGGCGGTCCTCGACGACGGCCGCGTCTACTTCGGCACCACGGTGCAGGCAGGCAAGGTCGCGTTCCGCCCCGCGATCGTGAACTGGCGCACCGGGCCGGAGGACGTCGACCTGATCGTCCCGACGATCCGCGAGCTCGGCGCGGCGCTCGCGGCGTAGCCGATGCACACGGCGCGCGACGTCGTCGGCAGGGACGAGGAGCGCGACATCCTCGACGCCGTCCTCGACCGGCGCGCACCGGGAAGCGGGCCGGCCGGGATCGCGCTCGAGGGCGAGGCGGGGATCGGGAAGTCCACGCTCTGGCGCGAGGCCGTCGACCTCGCCCGCGCCCGCGGGCTGCGCGTCCTCACCGCGCGGCCGGTCGAGTCGGAGCGGACGCTCGGCGCACGCCGGCCTCGGCGACCTGTTCGACGACGCCCTCGACGACGTGCTGCCGGGCCTGCCGCCGCCCCGGCGCCGCGCGCTCGAGGTGGCGCTGCTCCTGGAGGAGGCGGGGAGCCGGCCCGTCGATCCGATGGCCCTCGGCGTCGCGGTCCGGAGCGCGCTGGAGCTGCTCGCCGCGGAGGACGGCCTGGTCGTCGCGGTCGACGACCTGCAGTGGCTCGACGCGTCGTCCGACGGCCGCCCTCGGCTTCGCGCTGCGGCGTCTCGGCGACGACGTGCTCGTCGTCTGGACGCGCCGGCTCGGCGAGGACGACGGACGGACCGCGGTCGAGGAGGCGCTCGGCGCGGACCGGATCGAGCGCGTCCGCGTCGGGCCGCTCAGCGTCGGCGCGATCCACCGCGTCCTCAGCGACCAGCTCGGGCGGCCGGTGCCGCGCCCGACGCTCCTCCGGCTGCACGAGGCCGCGGGCGGGAACCCGATGTACGCCCTCGAGCTCGCGCGGGCGCTCGGCGACGAGGACGCGATGCGCGACCCGACGCAGCCGCTGCCCGTGCCCGGGCGGCTGGAGGAGCTCGTCTCGGCGAGGCTCGACGCGTTCACGGCGGCGCGACGCACGAGGCGCTCGTGCTGGTCTCGGCGGAGTCGCGGCTGACCCCGGCGCAGCTCGGCGAGGCCGGGGTCGACGAGGACGCGCTCGCCCCGGCGCTCGAGGAGCGCGTGCTCGAGCTGGGGGAGGGGACGGTCCGCTTCGCGCACCCGCTGCTCGCGTCCGTGCTCTACCAGGGCCTGAGCGCGGACGAGCGCCGCGAGGCGCACGCGCGGCTCGCCGGCCTCGTCGACGACCCGCTCGCACGGGCGCGCCACCTCGCGCTGTCCGCCGACGCCGTGGACGCCGGATCTCGCCGCGACGCTCGAGGACGCCGCGGGCGCGGCCGTCGCCCAGGGTGCGCCGATCGTCGCCGCCGAGCTCGGCGAGTACGCGCTCCGCCTGACGCCGCCGGACGACGCCGAGGGCCTCGCCCGCCGCACGGCCGCGACTGCGCGCGCGCATTTCGCGGCCGGAGCGGTCGACCGCGCGCGCGCACTTGCGGCCGACCTGCTCGCGCGCGCCGCGCCGGGGACGGAGCGGGCCGAGGCGCTCGTCCTCGCGGCCGAGGCACGACGAGCTCCAGCAGGCGGTGCTGTCGCTGCGCGAGGCGCTGCGCGAACCTGGAACGCCGCTCGTGCTCCAGGCGTCGATCCATCAGCGCCTCAGCCTGCTCGTGCGGTTCGCCGACGGGCTCGCGGCCGCCGAGGAGCACGCCCGCGCGGCCGTGGAGCTCGCCGCGAGCGCCGGCGACGCCGCCGTCCGCGCGGCCTCGCTGGGCAGCCTCGCGCTCATCCGCTTCAACGCCGGCGAGCCGGGTGCGCTCGAGCTCGCCGAGCAGGCGCACGCGCTCGCCGCCGGCGACCCGCAGGCGTCGGCCGATACCGCGCTTCGCGCTCGGGCACGTCCTCGTCTGGTCGTGCGAGCTCGAGCGGGCCCGCGCGCTGCTCGCAGGCGAGCTCGCCGAGTGGAGCGAGCGCGACGAGCGCCTCGCCGCGAGCGCGCTCTGGTACCTGGCGATCGTCGAGCTCCGCGCGGGGCACCTCGTGCTCGCGGGCGAGTACGCCGAGCGCGCGCGGGAGCTCGAGCCTCCTGTACGGGCGCGAGGAGGACGAGACCCCGCAGGACCTGTACCCGCTCATGCTCGTCGCCGCCCATCGGGGCGACCTCGACCGTGCGCGCGAGCTGGCCGACGGTGATGTCCGACCGCGCGCAGCGGCACGCGGCGGCGATCCGCGCGGCGGTCGCGATGCCGGGCGTTGTCGACTTCTGGAGCGGCGACGCGGCGACCGCGGTGGCGCGGTTCGAGGAGGCGGAGCAGATCGCCGACGCGGCCGACGGAGCCGAGCCGACCATGAACTGGTGGCGCGCGGAGCAGGTCGAGGCGCTGCTCGAGCTCGGGCGCGTCGACGACGCCGTCGAGCGCCTCGACGCGTGGGAGGCGAGTGCCCGCCGCGTCGAGCGGGAATGGGTGCTCGCGCACGTGACGCGGTGCCGCGGCCTCGTCGCGGCCGCGCAGGGCGACGTCGACGGCGCCCTCGCCCTGCTCGCCGAGGCCGTCGAGAGGCACGAGGCCGCGGGCGACCCGTTCGGCCGCGCCCGGGCCCTGCTCGCGCTCGGCGCAGCCCGGCGCCGCGACCGGCAGAAGCGTCCCTCGCGCGACGCGATCGAGGCGGCGCGCGCCGGCTTCGCGGAGATGGGCGCGGCGCGCTGGGCGGAGCGGGCGCAGGACGAGCTGGGGCGGATCGGCGGCCGCACGCGGGCCGAGGGCCTGACGCCCGCGGAGCGGCGCGTCGCCGACCTCGTCGCGCAGGGCCGGACGAACGCGGAGGTCGCCGCGACGCTCTTCCTCGCCGAGCGGACGGTCGCGAGCCACCTGACGCACGTCTACGCGAAGCTCGGCGTCCGCTCGCGCACCGAGCTCGCGCGCAAGCTGCACTAGGCGCCACCGCAAAGTTCCGACGTTCTGACGTTTTCGACGATTCGGCCCGGCCGTAGCGTCGACGGCATGCCGAGCTACCTCGTCGAGACCTTCCTCGCACGGTGCCACGCCGCGGACCGCGCCGCGCTCGAGGCTCGCGCACGCTCGGCTGCCGACGAGCTGACGCGGGGAGGCACCCGCGTCGGCTTCGGCGGCGTCATCCACGTACCCGAGGACGAGACCTGCTTCTTCGTGTTCCGCGCGCCGTCGAGCCGGGAGGCCGCCCTCGTGGCGGAGCTGGCCGCGCTCGACCCCGTCCGGGTCGTCGAGGCAGTGACGTCCGGTGAGGAGAACACCCCATGAACCGCATGATCCCGGCCGCGCTCGTTGCGGCCTTCGCACTGGCCGCGCCGGCGCTCGCGCGGGCCGACACGGTGACCGAGTGGAACCTGAACGCGAGCATGGCGGTGGCCGCCACAGCCGCCGCAGCAATCGGTGCCGCACCTGGCGATGGTGCAGGGCGCCGTCTACGACGCCGTCAACGCGATCGACGGCGGCCACGACGGCTACCTGCTGACCGCCCGGGTCGGCTCGCCGTTCGACTCGAAGGAGGCGGCGGCCGCGACCGCGGCGTACCGCGTCCTCCTGAGCCTCCCCGGCGCGGTGAAGTCGACGCTCGACGCGCAGTACGCGGCGTCGCTCGCCGGCATCGCCGACGGCGTCCCGAAGACCCGCGGGATCGCCGTGGGCGAGGCGGCGGCCGCGGCGATGATCGCGGCGCGCACGGCCGACGGCCGCTTCGGGCCGGCTGGTTTCCCGCTCGACCCGCCGGGCCCGGGCGTCTGGGAGCCGGTGCTCCCGGGCTTCGTCAACGACCCGAACGCCTGGCTGCGGAACGTGAAGCCGTTCCTGCTCGAGAGCTCGTCGCAGTTCCGCTCGGCGGGGCCGGACCCGCTCACGAGCCGCCGCTACGCGCGGGACTTCGACGAGGTGAAGGCGTATGGCTCGGCGGCGGCGGACTCGCCGCGCTCCGCCGATCAGACGCACATGGCGCGCTACTGGGCGGAGAACCCGCCCGGCACGTGGAGCCGCGTCTTCCGCACGCTCTCGGCCCAGCAGGGGCTCTCGCTGGCGGAGAACGCGCGGCTCTACGCGATGCTCTACACGAGCGGGGCGGACGCCCTGATCACCGTCTGGGACGACAAGGACCACTACATGTTCTGGCGGCCGATCACCGCGATCCGGCGGGCCGACACCGACGGGAACCCGTTGACGGACAAGGACGAGGCGTGGCTGCCGCTGATCCCGACGCCGCCGTATCCCGACCATCCGTCGGGTCACGCCGGCCTGAGCGGCTCGTTCGTGGCCACGCTGCAGGACTTCTTCGGCACCGACCGGATCGGCTGGACGGACACGAACAACGCGGGCCTGACGCGGAGCTTCACCCGCTTCTCGCAGGCGATCGACGAGGTCGTCGACGCGCGGGTCTGGTCCGGGATCCACTTCCGGAACACGGACGAGCAGGGCGCGAGGATCGGCCGGCAGGTCGCCGGCTGGCGCGAGCGCCACTACTTCAAGGCCGTCCACGGCCGGAACGGCTGACACGGCACGGGCGGGCCGCGGCGACGCGGCCCGCCCGTCCCCACCTTGAACTGGGGCGACCAACCGATCAGACTGGCGCTGCGCCCGGCTGCTCGACTTCACAAAACTGCGGAGTGCCGTGGGGGGCGGTGGAAGGGAGTCCTCATGGGCAGGCTGGTGGCGCTGGCGGTGGTAGCCCTCTGTGCGCTGGTCGTCGTCGCGGTCGCGACGGCAGGCAAGCCGTCGCATTCGGTGACGGACATCGACGACGTGTTCACGATTCCCGCGGCGCCGGAGGGGCCGTGTGCGTTCGAGATCCAGGGCCACGCGACGGGACAGATACGGACGACGGAGTTCTCGGACGGTGCCGGGAACCTGACCCGCGTGATCTCCGCGTTCCCGCGGGCGCGGGTCACCTTCAGCGCGAACGGAAAGTCGATCTCGACCGTCACCCCGAGCGTCGAGCACATCACGTTCAATCCCGACGGGTCGACGACGGTGACGATCACGGGCCTCTCGGGGCACCTGATCACGGGCGGCGGGCCGCCCGTGGCGGCGGATGTGGGCCGGGTCGTGTTCTTCTTCAGCGACCCGGACGACGAGGAGCCCGACGTGCTCTTCCAGGCCGGGCCGTTCAACGACGGGCCGTTCCCGCAGCTCTGCGACGTGCTGGCGCCGTAGACGCGGTCGGAGCGGGCGGCCGCGCACCGCGGCCGCCCGCGCCTAGCGTCCCGGCACGTGCCCGAGCTTGTCCGGGTTGAGGATCGAGCGGACGGCGACGACGAGCCCGTCAGCGATCTCGAGCCCGGCGACCCAGCGCGCCGCGCCGTCCGCGTCGTAGAAGACGAGGCCCGGCTCGCCGTTGACGAGGGCCCGGCGATGGCGGATCCCGCGCTCGCGCGCCTGCCGCCCCCAGCCGATCAGCGCCTTCGCCACACGCTCCGCGCCGACGAGCGGCAGCGGCATCGCCGGTGCCTTGCCGCCGCCGTCGCCGAACACCGTCGCGTCCGGCGCGAGCAGCTCGACGAGCGCGTCGACGTCGCCGTCCTCCCACGCCGCCACGAACCGGTGCGCGACCTCCTCGCGTTCCTCGCGCGAGACGTCGAAGCGGCGCCGGCCCTCGTCGACGTGCCGGTGTGCGCGGGCGAGGATCTGGCGGCAGTTCTCGGGGCTCTTGCCGACGATCCGGGCGAGCTCGTCGTAGGGGTAGTCGAAGACCTCCCGCAGGAGGAAGACCGCGCGCTCGACGGGCGAGAGCTGCTCCAGCAGGTGCAGGAACTGGAGCGAGAGCGAGTCGGCCGTCTCGGCGTGCCGGGCCGCCTCGTCCTCGACGAGCGGCTCGGGCAGCCACTCGCCCGGGTACACCTCGCGCCGCGCGCGGGCGGAGCGCAGCTCGTCGATCGCGAGCCGCGTCGTGACGGTCGCGAGGTAGGCCTTCGGCGACTCGGCCTCGACCTCGCCGGCGTGGTAGCGCAGGAACGCCTCCTGCACGACGTCCTCGGCCTCCGCGACCGAGCCGAGCATGCGGTAGGCGATCGCGAACAGGTACGGACGCAGCTCCTCGTGGCTCTCCATCTCGCTCCGAAGACGGGCTGGCAGCTCTCCGCGTGACACCGTCACGCACGGCACCTCTTCCTCGTCTCCGGTGTGAGAAACCACGGAAAGGAGCCGACGATGCGAGTTCTCGTCATCGGGGCCGGGGGTGCGATCGGCGCCCGCCTGCTCCCCCAGCTCGTGGCGCGCGGCCACGAGGTCGTCGCGACGTCCCGTACCGAGGAGAAGGTCGACCGACTGCGCACCCTGGGCGCGGAGCCCGTCGTGCTCGACCTGCTCGACCCGGTCGCGGTGCTGCGGACGGTCGACGTCGCGCGTCCGGACGCCCTCGTCCACGAGGCGACCGCCCTCGCCGGGATGGGCGACATCAAGCACTTCGACCGCACCTTCGCGGCCACGAACCGCCTACGCACGGAGGGTACGGACAACCTCCTCGCGGCGGTGCGCGCCGTCGGGGGCGGGCACGTCGTGGCGCAGAGCTACGCCGGCTGGCCCTACGCCCGGAACGGGACGCCCGTCAAGACCGAGGAGGATCCGCTCGATCCGACGCCGGTGCCGGCGATGCGCGAGACGCTCGCGGCGATCCGCCACCTCGAGGACGCCGTCCTCGCCGCGGGCGGGACGGTGCTCCGCTACGGCGGTCTCTACGGCTCGCCGGACGACGTCCAGCTCGAGCCCGTGCGGAAGCGGCGGTTCCCGATCGTCGGCGACGGCGCCGGCATCTGGTCGTTCGTCCACCTCGACGACGCAGCCGCGGCGACCGTGCTCGCCGTCGAGCGAGGCACGCCGGGCCTCTTCAACGTCGTCGACGACGAGCCCGCGCCCGTCGCGGAGTGGCTCCCGGCCCTCGCGGCGGCGATCGGCGCCCCTGCGCCACGCCGCGTCCCCCGCTGGCTCGGGCGCCTCGCGGCCGGGGAGTCCGGCGTCGCGCTGATGACGGACGTGCGCGGCGCCTCGAACGCGAAGGCGAAGCGCGAGCTCGGCTGGACGCTCCGCCACCCGAGCTGGCGGCAGGGATTCGCCGACTCGTACGCTGCGGGGTGAATGCAGGCGCGGATCTCCGACGAGTCGGTGCGTGAGGCGACGGGGCGCGGCTGGGACGAGTGGCTCGAGGTGCTCGACGCGGCCGGCGCCTCGGCCTGGGACCACAAGGGGATCGTCGCCCACCTCGAGCGCGCGCATCCGGAGGCGTCGGCCTGGTGGCGGCAGTCGATCACGGTCGAGTACGAGCGGGCGCGGGGCAAGCGCGCGGTCGGGCAGACCGCCGACGTCGGGTTCCAGGTCGGCGTCCAGCGCACCGTCGACGCGTCGGTGGACGACGTCTGGGAGGCGATCGTCTCGCGGCCTGAGCTCTGGCTCGGCGAGGGCGCGTCCGTCGCGTTCGACCAGGGGAGCGACTACGACACGGCGGGTGTGCGGGGCGAGATCCGGGTGGTCAAGCCGGCCGAGCGGCTCCGGCTGACGTGGCAGCCGGACGACTGGGACGCGCCCGCGACGCTCCAGCTCACGCTGGAGGAGCCCGCCCCGGGGCGGACGGCGATCCACGCGCACGCGGAGAAGCTCCCGGACGCGGAGGCGCGCGAGACCATGCGCGCCCGCTGGCGCGAGGCGCTCGAGCGGATCGCCGACGCGGTCTCGGCTAGCCCCCGCTGATCGCGGTGATCACGTCGACGCGCGAGCGCGCCTCGAGCGCGGTGTCGAGGCCGGCGCGCTCGCGGTCGACGTAGACGTGGATGTGGCGCCGGAGCGCAGGCCCCGGCTCGACGAGGCGGTCGCGGAAGCCGGGCCAGCGCTCCTCGACCCGGTCGAGCGCCTCGTCGACGGTCGCCGCGTCCACGTCGAGGAGGCGCGGCAGGCCGGGGAAGAGCGGCGGCAGCGTCCCGGGGAGATGGAGCTCGGCCACGGTCCCTAGTCGACGATCGCGACCTCGACCGACGCGATCCCGGGGAGGTAGCTCGCGATCTCCGTCCAGGTCTCGCCCTCGTCCGCGCTCGCGAAGACCTGGCCCGTGCTCGTCCCGAAGTAGACGCCCGGCTGGTCGTACGTGTCGATCGCCATCCCCTCGCGCAGCACGCCGACGTGCGCGTCCTCCTGCGGGAGGCCGTCGTCGAGCCGCTGCCAGCTCGAGCCGGCGTCGCGCGTGCGCCACACGGCCGCCTTGCCGTCCGGCATGCAGCGGGCGTGCCCGGGGTCGAGCGGGACGACGTAGAACGTGTCGCGGTCGTGCGGGTGCACCGCGGCTGCGAAGCCGAACTCGGTGGGGAGGCCCTCGGTGATCTCCGTCCACGACTGCCCCGCGTCGTCGCTGCGGTGCATGCCGACGTGGTTCTGCTGGTAGAGCCGGTCGTTGTCGGTCGGCGACATCACGAGCTTGTGCACGCAGAATCCGACCTCCTCGTGGTCGCGCGGCCAGTCGGCGCGGAGCCCGCGGTTGCGCGGCGTCCACGTGGCGGCGTCGTCGGTCGTCTCGAAGATCCCGACGCCCTGCACGATCGCCCAGTAGCGGCTCGGGTCGTCCGGGTGCGGCAGGATCGCCGGCACGCCGAGGTGGCCCGGCGGCTGGTTGGCGGGGTCGTTCCAGCCCTCGCTCCCCGGCTGGCCCTCGAGGTTGGTGAGGAGCGACCACGTGACGCCGCCGTCGCGGCTCTCGAACACGCCGGGGTTCTCGGCGCCGGCGAAGAGGCGCCCGTGCGCCGCGGTGAGGCCCGACACCTTCGAGAGCTTCAGGTCGCCGTTCTCGTAGGACAGGCCTTCGCTCGACTGCTCCCACGTCTCGCCCAGGTCGGGGCTGCGCCAGACGCTCGAGCCGTGCCACTCGCTCGCCGCGGCGGCGAAGACCGTGCCCGAGTCGGCGTCGCGGATCACGTGGTAGATCGGCCAGCCCTCGCAGAACGGGCCGCGCAGCGACCAGTCGCGACGGGCCTCGTCGCTCTCGAGCAGGAAGCACCCTTTCCGGGTCCCGACCATCAGGACGGTCTTCGACATGCGTCACCTCCGGATGTGAGCGTTGCGGAGTCTCCACGTATCAGACGTCCCGCGCAGGCAGAAGTCATCGGTGCGACGAACGGCGAGGCGCCGGAATCGACGGGCTTGACGCGGCCGCGCGGACGGGGCAGTGTCGCGGCGGGGTGGTCGGCGTCCGGATCACCGTGGGGCGGTTCTCGCTCGCAATCGGGGCCGAAGAAGGCACCCGCGCGGCGCCTGCGCCGAAGCCCGAGCGCCGGTCGCGCAGCCAGCTGGCCGAGGCTCGGGAGACTCCCAGCGGCACGGCGCGCGCGGCGCAGACGTTCGAGACGGCCGGCGCGGAGCTCGAGTCGACGATCGCGGCGGTCGAGCACGCGGACGAGCTCGTCTCGATGCTCGCGAAAGGGGTCACGCTCGATCCGAAGCTGCTAGAGCAGCAGGTCGGCCGGCTGCTCGACCTCGTCGACCGCGCCGACCGCGAGGGCCGGCTCGACGACGAGCTGCGACTCGCGCGCTCGCTCGTCGCGCTCCTCGCGCTCGTGCCGCGCTGGCTGGCGCTGCTCGAGGTCCTCGAGCGGCTGGCCGCGACCGCGGCCTCCGTCGGCGACGCGGTCGCCGAGGGCTGGGCCCGGCACGAGCTCGGCACGCTCGCGCTGGGGGCGGACGACGCGCAGGCGGCGACGGCGGAGCTCGAGCGCGCGCTCCGGCTGCGGCAGGACGCCGGGGACGTCGCGGGCGCGGAGGTCACACGCCACAACCTCGAGCTCGTCCCGATCGCCGCGGAAGGCGCGGAGCGCGAGCGCATCCGGATCCGTCGCCGCCGCCTGCTCCTCGCCGTGGCAGTGCTCGCGGCCGCCGTCCTGCTCGGGATCGGCGCCGCCGCGGTGCTCGCCGACGATCCTCCCGACGAGGAGCCGGGCCCCACGACGGCCGAGACGGTCGCGACCACCGACGAGACGACGGGAGGGACGACCGAGGCCGCCGACACCGAGGCGCCGTCCGTCAGCGTCAGCGTGCCGGCCGAGCAGGTGCGCGGCTCGATCCAGGTCACCGCGGAGGCGAGCGACCCGAGCGGCGTGACGAGCGTCGCCTTCTCCGCGACCGGCCCGGGCGGCTCCGTCGACCTCGGCGAGGACACGGAGGCGCCGTTCGTCGCGACGTGGGACACGACTGCCGTCCCCGACGGGGAGTACGAGATCGTCGCCACCGCGACCGACGGCGCCGGCAACGAGGGCGAGTCCGACCCGGCGACGGTGCTCGTCGACAACACGCCGCCGACGGTGACGCTCGCGACGCCGGAGGCCACCGAGACCGGCTCCCTGCTCAGCGCCGAGGCGGAGGACGGCGGCTCGGGCGTCGCGTCCGTGCGCTTCGAGCTCGCGAGGCGACTCGGGCACGCCCGGACTGGCAGGAGCTCGAGACGGTCGATTCGCCGAGCGACGGCGCGAGCTACGAGGCGACGTTCGACACGTCGGGACGCCCGGACGGGACGTACCTCGTTCGTGCGGTCGCGATCGACGCCGTCGGCAACGAGGCGATCTCGAACGTCCAGCGGATCGTGCACTCACCCTCGACTAGCCCATGGCCCGCAGTTTCCGTCCAACGCGCATCCGGCGGCTGCTGAACGGCCTCGTGCGGCCGCTCGCCCGGCTTGGGCTGGCGCCGCACGTCTACGTGCTGACGGTGCCGGGCAGGAAGACGGGCGAGCCGCACTCGACGCCGGTGCGGCTGATCGAGAACGGCGCGCGCTGGCTCGTCGCGCCCTACGGCGAGGTGGGGTGGGTGCGGAACGCGCGCGCTGCGGGCACGCGTCACGCTCGGCCGGCGCGGACGCTCCGAGACCCTCGCGATCGAGGAGGTCGGCCCGGACGAGGCCGCGCCCGTCCTGCGCGAGTACGTCCGGAAGGTGCCGGTCGTGCGGCCGTATTTCGAGGCCGGCCGCGATGCGCCGCTCGAGGCCTTCGCGGCGGAGGCGGCGCGTCACCCCGTATTCCGGCTCGGTGCCTGAGAAATCCGATCGGGTATCGCCGGCCGTAGTCCTGGCGATAGCTCTTCGCCCTGAACGGAGGTCGCCATGCGCCGCTTCCCTCTCCTCGTCGCCGCCGTCCTTCTCGCCGCCGTCGCCGCCCTGCCCGCCTCGGCGCGGGCTCCGTCGCCGCCGACCGTCGACGTGCACTCGCTCGGCGTGATGGCCCCGGATGCGCGCTCCATCCGCGTGCAGGTGCTCGCCTCGTGCGGCGAGCGCGCGACGGTCGTCCAGGCCGTCGTCGCCGTCTCGCAGCCGAGCGGATCGGGTCGCGCGCCGATCCCGCTCACCTGCGCGGGCTTCGTGCAGGTGTTCAACATCGTCGTCCCCGTCGAGAGCGGCGTCTTCAGCCTCGGCACCGCCGACGTGACGGCGACGGTCGTCTCCGCACGCGGAAAGACGCAGTCCGCGAGCGACACCGAGGTCGTCTCCATCGATCCGGGCGTCACCGTCGAGCTCGGCGACTCGGCCCGGCTCGCGGCCGGCGGAGCGTCGGTCGTGCTGGATGTCACCGTCGCGTGCCCCGCGGGGCCGACGGGCGTCCCGTCGAGCGTCGGCGTCTCCCAGGTGCTCACGAGCGGCTCCGGCCCGTACCTGCCGGTCTGTGACGGGCAGCCCCACACGTTCGCCGTCACCGTCACCGCGAGGCAGGGCGCCTACGTGGCCGGGATCGCCCAGGCGCTCACGTTCGCCGACATCCTCTGGGAGGGGAGGTCGTTCTCCGGCGTCGACGACGACGGCGCGCTCGAGCTGGTGCCGTGAGCGCTACGCGGCGATGGCTTCGCCGCGGTACGCGTTCGGGTGGCGGAATGCCTCGAGCGCCTCCGCGTTCGGTACCTGGGTCGAGAACGCTTCGCCGGTGCGCGTGTCCTTGTACCGCACGAGCACCTGGTCGTTCGCCTCGTCCCAGAGCAGCCGGACGACGATGCCGTCTTCGCTTCGCTGTGCGAGCTCGTGATACATGGGCGTGACCATTTCAACTAGACGGGTGAATGACAGTGTCCGCTTCCCGAGTTCATACGACCGGTTCGTCACCGATCCACGTTCGGTTCGCCGCACTCCGCTGATCGGCGGAAACCCCGACGCCGCGCGCGTCGCGCCGGACGAGGCTCCGGGCGGATCGACAGCGGACGAAGGGAGAAGCCATGAGAGCCGTGGTCGCCTACGAATCGTGGTTCGGGAACACGGGTGCGCTCGCGGAGGCCGTCGCCGACGAGCTGCGCATCGACCATGACGTGACGCTGGTCTCGGTGGACGAGCCGCCGCCGTCGCTCGACGGCGTCGACCTCGTCGTCGTCGGCGCGCCGACGCACGTGCACGGGCTCTCGTCGACATATTCGCGGCGGGCCGCGCTACAGCAGAAGGGCGAAGAGCGGGAGCCGGGGCCTGGTGCCCGCGGCTGGCTCGCCGAGCTGCCGCCGGGCAAGGGGCGCCGGGCGGCCGCGTTCGACACGCGGATCGACAAGCCGGTGGTTCTCGTCGGCTCCGCTGGACGCACGCTGGCGCGGCGGCTCTCGCGGAAGGGCTTCGAGCTCGTCGCGCCGGCGGAGAGCTTCTTCGTGCGCGATTCGGAGGGGCCGCTGGAGGACGGCGAGCTCGAGCGGGCCCGCGCGTGGGCGCGCCGGGTCTCGGCCTAGGAGCCGAGCCAGTCGCGCAGCGACGGACGTGCGCCGAGAGCGGAGAAGTCGCCCCGCACGAGCGCGTCCTCGGCGGCCGCGGCGAAGGCGCTCACCGCCACCCAGGCGAGCGCGCCGCCGACGCTGACCCGCTGCGCTCCGGCCTCCGCCGCCTCGGCGAAGGTCAGCCCGGGGTGCGCGAGCACGTTCACCGGACGCGAGACCGACTCGCAGACGCGCCGGATCTCGTCCGCGGTGCGCAGGCCGGGGGCGTAGAGGACGTCCGCGCCCGCTTCCTCGTACGCCTGCAGGCGCCGGATCGTGTCGTCGAGGTCCGGGTTGCCGCGGATGTGGTTCTCGGCCCGCGCGGTGAGCACGAGGTCGACGTCGCGGGCGGCCTCGACCGCGGCGGCGACGCGCTCGACCGCGTGCGGGAGCTCGTAGAGGTGCCCGTTCGGGTCCCAGTCCTCGATCGAGCCGCCGACGGCGCCGGCGGCGGCGACGCGCCGGATCGCCTCGGCCGCCTGCTCCGGGGCCGCGCCGTACCCGTTCTCGAGGTCGACCGAGAGCGGGAGGGAGCTCGCGTCCACGAGCGCCGACGTGTGCGCGACGACCTCGTCGAGCGTCGCGCCGCCGTCGAGCCGGCCGAGGGTGTAGGCGAAGCCGGAGCTCGTCGTCGCGAGCGCGCGGGCGCCGAGCGCCTCGAGCACGCGCGCCGAGCCTGCGTCCCACGGATTCGGGATGAGGAACGGCTCGCCCTCGTGGAGGGCGCGGAAGGCGGCGGCGCGGTCGGCGCGGCTAGGCGTCGCGGACACGGAGCACTACCTTGCCGTGCTTGCCGGACGCCGCGACGCGCTCGAACGCGGCGCGGGCGTCGGCGAGCGGGAACACCGAGTCGAGCTGCGGCCGCAGCGCGCCGGCGTCGACGAGCGCGGCCAGCTCGAGGAGCTGCTCGCGGTTCGGCTCGACCACGAAGTAGGTCGCGCCCGGCGCCTCCTCGGCGACCGAGACGACGCGCGGCCCTGCCGAGCGGGCGAGGACGTCGCCGCCGACCGTGTCGAAGACGAGGTCTGCGCCCGCGACCGCCGCCTCGACGTCCGTGACCGAGCGGTCGGTCGCGACGACGTCGGCGCCGCGGTGCCGGGCGAGCTGGACGGCGAGATGGCCAACGCCGCCGCCCGCGCCGTGGATCACGACGCGTTCCCCGGCCTCCAGCCCGCCGTGGTCGAAGAGCCCCTGCCAGGCGCTCAGCGCGGCGAGCGGCAGGGCCGCGGCCTCCGAGGTGGTCGAGCGTCCTGCGGCTTCGGCGCGAGCGCGGCGGCCGGGACGACGGCGTACTCGGCAGCCGCGCCGTCGCGGTCGAACGGCGTCAGCGCGAAGACCTCGTCGCCTGCTGTCACCCCGTCCACGTCCGGGCCGACCGCCTCGACCACGCCCGAGAGCTCGTACGACGGCGTCGCCGGAAGCCGGTCGACCGGCCACTCGAGCTCGTCGCGCGTGAGCGCGGCGGCGTGGACGCGGACGAGCGCCTCGCCTGGGTTCCGGCACGGGCACGTCGATCTCCTCGAGCACGAGCCCGTCGATCCCCGTCGGTGCGACCAGACGCAGTGCGAGCAGAGCCTCTCCCTTCCGGCGTCGAGAGTGACAAAGCAACAGTCTGTCACTAGGTCGCTTTCGAACGGGTTACGGCGCTGCTCCGCAAGACCGGACGAAGCCCCGCGGCCGTTTCCCGAACCGAAAGCGACAAAGCAACAGACTGTCACTAGGTCGCTTGCGGACCGTGTTGCTGGCGTCAGTCGTCCTGCTCGCCGTGCTCCGCCTCGGAGCCGACGACGCCGAACTGCTCGTCGAGCTGGACGTCCACCTGTGAGCCGTCGTCGAGCGTCACCTCGACCTCGTAGCGGCTCTCCTCGTCGCCGACCTCCGTGCCGGTGACCTTCGCCGCCGCCGGTGTGGGCGAGCGCCGCCGCCGACGCCTTCTGGAGCGCGGCTCCGGTGATCGGCGTGTCGGTGGCGTCGTCGTCCCCGCCGGCCGCGATCGCGACCCCGCCGCCGATCGCGGCGGCTGCGACGACGACGGCGGTGGCGATGGCAAGCCTGCGTGTCGTGAAGCGTCGCATGTGTCCTCCCTGGTCTCGCGTGCCTTCGTGCCCGTTCTTCTAGACCGCACGCATGAAACGGCGATGAGACCGCGGCTACGCGGGCTTCCGGGCGGTGAGGCTCGCGTACGCGATGTGGCCGAAGAACACGCCCTCGTCGGAGCGGCGCCGGGCCTCGGCCGCGAGCGCGTCGGCCGTGGCGCGCGAGATCCGGCCCGCGTCGGCGAGGATCGCCGCGCCACGCTCGGCCAGCGTCACCATGTACCCGCCCGACGAGGGCGCCTCCACGTAGCTGTGGCCGCGCAGCCGCTCGACCTCGAAGCCGGCCGCGGCGGCGAGTCGCGGCAGGGAGCGCACGAGGTACGGGTCGTGGACGAGGAAGTCGACGACGGCGTCCGCGCACGCCTGCAGCGGGTCGAACGGGCCGGTCGACATCGTCGTCGTCGCGTAGTCGCCGTCGAAGATCGCGAGCCGTCCGCCCGGCCGGAGCACGCGCCACGCCTCGGCGAGCGCCCGGTCGGGCTCGGGGATGTGGCAGAGCGTCGTGTGGAAGACGACGCTGTCCAACGACGCGTCCTCGAGCGGGAGCGCGCGGCCGTCGCCCTCGACGTACGAGACCCCGCCGCCGAGCTCGCGGGCCCGCGCGAGCAGCACCGGCGAGGGGTCGACGCCGACGACCTCGGCGACGCCGGGCCGCGAGGCGAGGTCGCGGGCCACGGCACCGGTGCCGCAGCCGACCTCGAGCACGCGGGCCCCGTCGAACGGCAGGTCAGAGAGGTACGCCTCGCGCAGCTCCCGCTGCTGCGGGTCGGCCGCGCGCAGCTCGAGGATGTCGGCGAGCTGCTCGACGACGGCCGGGTCGGCCTCGGTGATCGTCGCGTAGACGTCGGGCACGTCCGCACTCGAGGGTCGCCACACGGCGCGGCCGTGTCAAGCGACGACGGCTCGTCCGGCGGCCGGTGGGCACGGGTGCCTAGAGTGCCGGGGTGACCACTGCGACGCCGGTCGAGGTCCAGCTCGAGCAGTACCGCTCCGAGCTCACCGGGTACTGCTACCGGATGCTCGGCTCCTCGTTCGAGGCCGAGGACGCCGTGCAGGACACGTTCATCCGCGCCTGGCGCGGCTTCGACCGGTTCGAGGGCCGCGCCGCGCTGCGCTCCTGGCTGTACCGGATCGCGACGAACGTGTGCCTCGACATGCTCGACGGCCGCAAGCGCCGCGCGCGGCCGATGGACCTCGGGCCGGCGCGCGAGCCGGTCGTCGAGAACCTCAACACGCTGCCCGAGGTGACGTGGCTCGAGCCGATCCCTGACGCGCTCGTCGTCCCCGCCGACGGCGACCCGGCCGAGGTCCTGCAGGCGCGCGAGACGGTGCGGCTCGCGTTCGTCGCCGCGCTGCAGCACCTGCCGCCGCGCCAGCGGGCCGTGCTCATCCTCTGCGAGGTGCTCCGCTGGAAGGCGACAGAGGTGGCGGAGCTGCTCGAGACGAGCGTCGCCTCGGTGAACAGCGCGCTGCAGCGGGCGCGGGCGACGCTGGAGGCGAGCGACGTCTCGGCGGAGGGGCCGGTCTCGCTGGATGCAGCCGACGCCGACCTGCTCGCGCGCTACGTGGAGGCGTTCGAGAACTACGACATGGACGCGCTCACGTCGCTGATCGCGGAGGACGCGACGCAGTCGATGCCGCCGTTCGACCTCTGGCTCAGCGGGCGCGACGACATCCTCACCTGGTGGGTCGGGCCCGGGAACGGCTGCCGTGGCTCGCGGGTGATCCCGACCGTGGCGGCCAACGGCGCGCCGGCGTTCGGCCAGTACAAGCCGAGCGACGACGGCGGCTACGAGCCGTGGGCGCTGCAGGTGCTCGAGATCGAGGACGGCAAGGTCGTCGAGTTCACGTTCTTCCTCGACACGGAGCGCGTCTTCCCGCTGTTCGGGCTCCCGCTCGAGTACCCCGGGTAGCGATGCAGAACCGGTCGATGCCGCGGAGCGCGGTGATCCCGGTGCTGGCGTACGACGACGTGGGCGCGGCGGTCGACTGGCTCTGCGCGGCGTTCGGCTTCGGCGAGCGCTGGCGGGCCGGGAGCCATCGCGCGCAGCTCGCGGTCGGCGACGGCGCCGTGGCGGTGACCGAGCGCGGGGCGGGCAGCGACGCGGCGTCGATCCTCGTCCGCGTCCACGACCTCGACGCGCACGCCGCCCGTGCGGAGAGCCACGGCGCCCGGATCGTGGCGCCGCCGCAGGAGTTCCCGTACGGCGAGCGGCAGTACACGGCGCAGGACCCCGGCGGCCACAGCTGGACGTTCTCGGAGTCCGTCGCCGACGTCGCGCCGGAGGAGTGGGGCGGCGCGTCGGGCGACCTCGGCCGCGGGTCGTGGGCCCAGGAGGTGATCGGCGACGACTCCGGGGCGAGCGTCTCGGTGATCGTCGTCGACGCCGCGCCCGGCGAGGGGCCGGCGCTCCACCGGCATCCCTACGAGGAGATCTTCGTCGTCCTCGAGGGCGAGGCGACGTTCACGGTCGGCGACGAGCAGCGCGTGTTCCGGGCCGGCGACATCGCGGTCGCGCCGGGCGGCGTCGCGCACGGCTTCGTCAACTCCGGCGGGACGCGCCTGGTGCAGGTGGACGTCCACCTGCACCCGCGGTTCCAGACGGAGTGGCTGGACTAGTCGGCGAGGACCTCCGTCAGGCCCATGAACGCCACCAGGTCGAGCAGCGCCGGCGACGCGTGGCGGAGCCGCACGCGGCAGCCGCGACGGCGCGCCGCGAGCTGGAGCCGGGCGAGCGCGTCCACCGTCACCGCGTCGGGCTCGACGCCGCGTACGTCGCAGAGAGCCTCGTCCGCGGGCGCGTCGGTGAGGATCGCGCACACGCGGTCGCAGAGCCCCGGCAGATCCGAGCGCAGAATCGGACCGTGGATCGCGAACGCGATCGTCTCGCGCGGTGGAGTGGCCATCGAGGAGCAGACCGGCCGGGCGGCGGAAACTCATCGGTCTCCGCCGCCCGGAGGCCGGTCAGGATCTACGGCTGCGGGACGATCCGCATGTACGGCTTCGGCGACTCCCAGCCCTCGGGCCAGAGCTCGCGGGCGGCCTCGTCGGTCACCGAGCCGGCGATGATCACGTCGTCGCCCTGCTTCCAGTTCGCCGGCGTCGAGACCTTGTGATTCGCGGTGAGCTGCAGCGAGTCGATCACGCGGAGCAGCTCGTCGAAGCTGCGCCCGGTCGTCATCGGATAGGCGAGGTACAGCCGGATCGTCTTGTCGGGCGCGATCACGAACACGTTCCGCACGGTCTGGTTGTCGGCCGGCGTCCGCGCCAACGGGTCGCCGCTCGTGTCGGCGGGGAGCATCCCGTAGAGCTTCGAGACCTCGTAGTCACCGTCCGCGATCAGCGGGTAGTTGGGGCGGGTGCCCTGCATCTCCTCGATGTCGTCCGCGAACGCGTGGTGCCGGTCGAGCGGGTCGACGGAGAGGCCGATGAGCTTGACGCCGCGCCGGTCGAACTCCGGCTTGAGCTCGGCCACCGAGCCCAGCTCGGTCGCGCAGACGGGCGTGAAGTCCTTGGGGTGCGAGAAGAGCACCGCCCACGAGTCGCCCATCCACTCGTGGAAGCGGATGCGCCCCTCGGTGGTGTCGGCCTCGAAGTCGGGCGCGACACTGCCGAGCTGCAACATTCGATCTCCCTTCATTTGGTGTAGTGACGTCGAGAGTACGGGTTGCGCGCAGGGCTGCGCATGGGTGGCGCTCCCCTATCTTTCCGGTCCGGCGGCCCCTAGATGCCGAGGCGGGGCGCCGCGGCGGCCGCGTCGCGGCGAGACGGCACCTCGAGCTTCCGCAGGATCGCCGAGACGTGGTGCTCGACCGTCTTCGGCGAGACCACGAGCTGCGAGGCGATCTCGCGGTTCTGGAGCCCCGCCGCGAGAAGCGCGAGGACCTCGAGCTCGCGCGCCGTCAGGCCGGCCGGGTTCCGGCGCGTGGCCGCGCGCGGCCGCCGCGCGACCGCCCGGACGCCGAGCGCACGCAGGCGGGCCGCGACGACCGGGGTCGCGCCGTGGGCGCCGATCCGGCGCAGCTCGACGAGCGCCTCGCGCAGCGACGCGGGCGTGTCGCCGAGGACGAGCGCCAGCGCGGCCTCGTACGGCGCTCCGATCGCCCGCCACCGCTGCGCCGACTCGCGCCACCGGCCCTCGAGCGCGAGCCGGAACGGCTCCGCGGCCGCTTCGGGCGGCGGCTCCTCGATCCCGGCGAGGCGCCGCAACCAGGCCAGCTCCCCGAGCCACCACGCGTCGGCGCGCTCGTTCGCGGCGGCGAGCGCGCGGTCGGTGTCGGCGGCGACCTCGTCGGCGCGAGCCGCGAGCCAGTGCGCCTCGGCCCGGGCGACCGCCAGCGGGCCGAGCTGGTCGAGGTCCTCGGCGTCGAGCCCGCAGCGAAATGCCTCGTCGAGCGCGTCCCACGCGCCCGGCTCACCGCTGCGGGCGCGGGCGCGCGCGGCGGCGACCAGCGCGAGCCGGCGGGTGTGCGGGAAGACGTTGGCCTCGAGCGCCGCCTCGGCACCGGCGACCGCGTCGCTCCACGCGCCGCGGACGAGGGCGAGCGTCGCCTGCTCCATGAGGAGGTTCGCGCGCCAGCGCCAGAGGTCGTGCGTGCCCGTGTGCGCGAGGCCGAGCTCGATGAAGTGCGCGGCGGCGTCGAGGTCGCGCTCGTGCAGGACGGCGTACGACAGCTTGTCCAGCGCCCTCGCGACGAGCTCGTCCCGGGCCTTGGCCTCGTCGGCCGGGAGCGTCTGCGCCAGGGCGAGCGCGTCCTCGAGCGTCGCCCGCCACGGCGCCCGGCCCAGCGAGAACTCGGCCGAGCCGATCGTCAGCCGTGCGTGCGCGACGACGGCGCCGTCGCCGACTTCCTCGGCGACCGCGATCGCCCGCAGCGCCCACGTGATCGCCTCGTCGTTCTCGTTGTCGAGGAGGCGCAGCCAGGCGACGTGGTCGTAGACGAGTGCGAGCTCGCGGCCGGGTGGTCCGTCCTCGAGGAGCGCGACCGCGGCCTGCGCCGCCTGCTCGGCCTCGCCGATGCGGCCGAGGAGCCGGAGCACCCGCGAGACCTCGCGCAGCGCGACGGCCTCGCCGACCGGGTCGCCGAGCGCGCGCCGGCACGCGAGCAGCCGCACGCCTGCGTCCCGGGCGACCTCGAGGTCGTTGACGAGGAGGCTCTCGTACGCGAGCCGCTCGAGGAGGTCGGCGCGGTCCGCGAGCGGGAGGCTCTGCGCGTGGCGCGCGGCCCGCCGGAGGTGCGCGGCCGCCTCCGCGTGCGCGCCGTAGGCCGCGGCCTCGACCCCGGCCTCGCGCGCGAACCGGACGTGGGCGGCGACGTCGCCCGCGGCCTCTGCGTGGTGTGCGAGACGCGCCACGTCGGGCTCCCCGAGCGGCGGCTCGGCCAGGGCGCGCAGCGCCGCGCGGTGGAGGAGCAGGCGCTCGTGGGGCGGCACCGCCGCCTCGACCGCCTCGCGCGCGAGCTCGTGCCGGAACGCGACCTGGCCCGGCGCGTGGACGAGGACCCCGGTCGCGGTGCACTCGTCGAGGCCGGTGAGGTCGCCCTCGAGCATCGCCTCGAGCAGCCACAGCTCGGTCTCGGCCGGCACGACCGCGACCGCGTTGAGGAGGTGTCGCGCCTGCTCCGTGAGCCCGGCCACCCGTGGCGAGCACGGCCTCCCGGACCGTGTCCGGGATCGCACCGCCGGCCGCGAGCACCTCGGTCACGAAGAACGGGTTGCCGCCCGTCTTCCGGTACAGCTCGGGCCCGTCCAGCCCGCGCCCGGCGGCGAGCGTCGTCACGGCGTCGACGGAGAGCGGCTCGACGGTCAGCCGGACGACGTGGCTCGCCGCCGCGAGCTCGCCGAGCACGCGGTGGAGCGGATGCGCAGCGCCGAGCCCGTCGTCGCGGAAGCTCGCGGCGACGACCGCCGGCGCGCCCTCGATCCGGCGCGCGAGCAGGCGGAGCAGGTCGAGCGTCGCCTCGTCGGCGCGGTGGACGTCCTCGAGCACGAGGAGCGTCGGCCGCTCCGCTGCGAGCTCGCGGAGGAGCGCGTCGGCGAGCTCGTGGGACCGGGCGTGGCCGCGCAGCGCGTCGGCCAGCTCGCCGCCGACGCTGCCGGCGATCTCGACGAGCGGGCTCAGCGGCCGCGGCGTCTCGAGCGCGACGCAGCCGCCCCAGAGGACGCGGGCCGGATGCGGGCCGACGGCCACGCGGCGCAGGAGCGCGGTCTTGCCGACCCCCGCTTCGCCGCGCACGAGCACGAGCCGGCCGGCACCGTCCGCGGCGTCCGCGAGCGCTGCTTCCAGCGCGTCGACGAGATGCGCGCGCTCGAGCAGCTCCGGAGCAGCAGTGGCCATCGCACGCGACATCGTGCAACTCCGCACGAACCGTGTCCATCGCGCCCGCCCTGTCGCAAAGGTGTGGCTAGCCGTACCCCCAGGTGTGGTGACCACCGATGAGTTCGGCGGAGGCGCCGGGTCTACCGTCCGACATGTTCGGAACGAGGAGGAATCGATGACCGCGCTGAACGCCCGCACCCGTTGGCTCGCCCTCTACGTGCTCTGCCTCGGCGACCTGATGATCGTGCTCGACGGGACGATCGTGAACGTGGCGCTCCCGTCGATCCAGGACGATCTCGGCTTCACGCAGGAGTCGCTCGCCTGGGTCGTGAACGCGTACCTGCTGACCTTCGGCGGCTTCCTGCTGCTCGGCGGGCGCCTCGGCGACCTGTTCGGCCACCGGCGGCTCTTCCTCGGCGGGATCGTGCTCTTCACGGCGGCCTCGCTCGCGTGCGGTCTCGCGACGTCGCAGGCGATGCTCGTCGGCGCGCGCGCCGTCCAGGGCGTGGGCGGGGCGGTCGTGTCGGCCGTCGCGCTGTCGCTGCTGATGATGCTCTTCACCGAGCAGGCCGACCGCGCGAAGGCGATGGGCGTCTTCGGCTTCGTCCTCTCCGGCGGCGGCGTCCTCGGCGTGCTCGCGGGCGGCGTCCTCACCGACCTGCTGAGCTGGCACTGGATCTTCCTCGTGAACCTCCCGGTCGGGATCACCGTCTTCGTGCTCTCGCTCCGGCTGCTGCCCGACTCCGGCCCGGTCGCGAGCGGCCGCGTCGACGTCGCGGGCGCCATCGCGATCACCGGCTCGCTGATGCTCGCGGTCTACGCGATCGTGAACGGCAACGAGAACGGCTGGACCTCCGTCCAGACGCTCGGCCTCCTCGGCGTCTCGGCGGCCCTGATGGTCGGGTTCCTCGTGCTCGAGTCGCGGATCTCGTTCCCGCTCGTGCCGCTCGACGTCTTCCGCAACCGCAACGTCTCGGTCGCGAACGTGGCCGGCGTGCTGATGGCGGCGGGGATGTTCGCCTACTTCTTCCTCTCGGCGCTGTACCTGCAGCTCGTGCTCGGCTACGAGCCGCTCGAGGTCGGCCTGGCCTACCTGCCCGGCACGATCCTGTGGGGCGCCTCCTCGCTGCTGCTCTCGGACAAGCTCGTGATGCGCTTCGGGATCAAGACGCCGCTGCTCGCCGGCCTCGGCCTGATGGCGCTCGCGCTGGTGCTGCTCGCGCGGACGCCGGTGGACGGCAGCTGGGCGGTCGACGTCCTGCCCGCGACGCTGGCTCTCGGCCTCGGCGCCGGGATCGCGTTCAACCCGCTGCTCCTCGCGGCGATGAGCGGCGTCGCGCCGGAGCGCGCCGGGCTCGCCTCGGGCGTCGTCAACACCGCGTTCATGATGGGCGGCGCCGTCGGCCTGGCCGTGCTCGCCAGCCTCGCCGCCGCGCGCAGCGACACGCTCCTCGCGAACGGCGACGACTCGCTGACCGCGCTCAACGGCGGCTACCACATCGCGTTCCTCCTCGGGGCGGGCTTCGTCGTCGCCGCGGCCGCGGTCGCAGCCTTCCTCCGCGTCGAGGCGCCCGAGCATGCGCCCGAGGCGGAGCCGGCGTTCGCAGGGGTCGAGGGGGACTAGGCCCGCGCACGTACCGTTGGGGCCATGAGCGTCGCTCGCCTTCGGCTCGCTCACACGGACAACCGAGGTTGCCCCATGAGCGAGCTCGCCATCCGCCTGCGCGGCGCGGTCAAGCGCTATGGCCCCATCACCGCCGTGGACGGTCTCGACCTCGACGTCCCGGTGGGCACGTGCGTCGGCCTGCTCGGCCCGAACGGGGCGGGCAAGTCGACCACGATGCGGCTCCTGACCGCGCAGGCGATCGCGGACGAGGGGGAGCTGGAGGTGCTCGGCTACCGGCTCCCGGGCGAGTCGAAGCAGGCCCGCGCGCAGCTCGGCGTCGCCCCGCAGCTCGACAACCTCGACGTGACGCTGACCGTCGAGCAGAACCTGCTCGTCTTCTCGCACCTCTACCGGATCCCGCGCGGCGAGCGGAAGGCGGCGATCGAGCGCTCGCTCGAGCTCGCGAGGCTCGTCGACCGGCGCGACTCTCGCGTCGACAAGCTCTCGGGCGGGATGCGGCGGCGGCTCCTGATCGCGCGCGCCCTCGTCCACCGGCCGCGCCTCGTGCTCCTCGACGAGCCGACCGTCGGCCTCGACCCGCAGGTGCGGCAGGAGCTGTGGGCGCTCATCGACGCGCTGCGGAGCGAGGGGACGACGATCCTCATGTCGACGCACTACATCGAGGAGGCGCAGCGCCTCGCCGACACCGTCCTGATCATGTCCCACGGCAAGGCGGTCGCCGCCGGGCCGCCGGCCGAGCTGGTGGAGGAGCACGCGGGTCAGCAGGCGATCGAGGTCTACGGTGCCCCGGCGCGCCTCGCCGAGGTCGAGTCCGAGGCCAACGGAGCCGGGCTGAGGACGCGCCGGACCGGGACGAGCATCTCGATCCTCGGCGTCAACGGCACGAACGCCGCCGCGTTCGAGGGCGAGCGCCGGGCCGCGAACCTGGAGGACGTGTTCGTCCTGCTGACCGGGGAGGAGATCGGATGAGCGCGGTCTCGCCGACCGTCGCCGAACGCCGACTCGGCCGGCTCGAGCGGGCTGCGATCACGGGCGTCCTCGTCCGCGAGATCGTCAACTTCTCCTCGTACTGGCGGTCGGCGACGTTCTCGTCGACCGTCGAGCCGACGATCTACCTGCTCGCGTTCGGCTTCGGCTTCGGCTCGCTCGTGAGCTCGATCGGCGGCTACGACTACGTCGAGTTCGTCGGCACCGGCACGGTCGCGACCGCGGTCCTCTTCTCGAGCGCGTTCCCGGCGATGTTCGGGACGTTCGTCAAGTACCAGTTCCAGCGCACCTACGACGCGATCCTCGCGGCGCCGGTCGACACGGAGGAGCTCGTCACCGCCGAGGCGCTGTGGATCGCGACGCGCGCCGGCGTCTACGGGTGCGTGCCGATGGTCGTCGCCATGCTCTTCGGCCTCGACCCGCACTGGACCATGCTGTTCGTGCCGTTCATCGCGTGGCTCTCCGGCCTCGGCTGGGCGTGCTTCGGCATCTTCGTCGCCGGCCGGGCGAAGTCGATCGAGAGCTTCAGCTACATCGTCAGCGCCGTCCTCACGCCGCTCTTCCTCGTCGCCGGGACGTTCTTCCCGCTCGACGGGCTCCCGGACTGGGTGCAGGTGCTCGCGAACTTCAACCCGCTCTTCCAGACGGTGAAGCTCGTGCGGGCCGCCGCGTTCGGCACGGGCGCATGGACCGACCTGCTGCGAGTCGGGATGCTCGTGCTGTACGCGCTCCTCATGTGGCGCATCGCGATCCGCGCGATGGAGCGCAAGCTCGTCGACTAGCCCGGCGGTGCGCGTAGCCTCCGCGCACGTGATCGTCGACGCGCACAACGACCTGCTGCTCGAGCTCGTGCTGCGCCGCGACGAGGAGAACCCGTTCGCGCGGCACTGGCTGCCGAAGCTCCGGGCCGGCGGCGTCGCGCTCCAGGTGTGCCCGATCTTCACCGCCGATCGTCCCGCGGGCGAGCACCGTGCCGCCGGAATGGCGCTCCGCGACGCGTGGGAGCGGGCGCTGGCCGAGAACGCGGACGACGTCTTCCCGGTCCTGGCGGCCGACGACCTCGACCAGGTGGGGCGGGACGGGCGGATCGGGCTGATGCTCGCGCTCGAGGGCGTCGAGCCGGTGACCGACGGGTTCGGGGAGTGGTGGGACGCGGGGGTGCGGATGGCCGGGCTCACGTGGAACCGCCCGACCTGGGCCGCGGGCGGCCTCGACACGCCCGACGAGGGGCTCACCGACGCGGGTCGTGCGCTCGTGGACGAGCTCGTGGAGCGCGGCGTCGTGCTCGACCTCGCGCACGCGTCGCCGCCGACGTGCCGACGAGCTGCTCGCGGCCGGCGGTCACGTCGTCTGCAGCCATGCGTGCTGTCGCGCGGTGGAGGATGTCGAGCGCAACCTCTCCGACGACCAGCTCCGGGCACTCGCCGCGCAGGGCGGCGTGCTCGGGCTGATGGCGCTCACGCTGGTCGTCGGCTACGAGCGGCCGACGATCGACGGGCTGCTCGACCACCTCGACCACGCGGTCTCGGTGATGGGGATCGAGCACGTCGGTCTCGGCGCGGACGTCATCGACCAGGTGACCGCCGCCGAGCTCGACGCCGGCCAGTCGCTCGAGGCCGTCGTCGAGGAGGCGTACGTGCGCGGCGGCGGTCGACTCGGGCTCGAGGACTTCACCGGCCCGGAGCACTACCCCGCCCTCGTCGCCGCTCTCCGCCGCCGCGGCTACGACGACGCGGCCGTCGCCGCGGTCACGCACGGCAACTTCCTGCGCGTGCTCCGCTCGGCCCTTCCCGTCTAGACGCGCTCATCCCGCTCTCATCCGCGCGGGGCCACAATCGTGGCGTGCGCGTGCTCGATCGTCGAGGACGAGCCGCGGCTCGCCGGGCTGCTCCGCCGCGGTCTCGTCGAGGAGGGGCACGCCGCCGACGTCGCCGCGAACGGCAGCGACGCGCTCTGGATGGCGCGGGCGACGCCGTACGACGCGATCGTCCTCGACGTGCTGCTCCCCGAGGTGGACGGGGTCGAGGTCTGCCGTCGGCTCCGTGCCGACGGCGTGTGGTCGCCCGTGCTGATGCTCACGGCGCGCGACGCCGTCGACGACCGGGTGCGCGGCCTCGACGCCGGCGCCGACGACTACGTGACGAAGCCGTTCGCCTTCGCCGAGGTGCTGGCGCGGCTGCGGGCGCTTGCGCGGCGCGGGGCGGTCGAGCGGCCGGTCGTGCTCGAGGCCGGCGACCTCCGGCTCGACCCGGCGACGCGCAGCGTCCACCGCGGCTCGGCCGAGATCGCGCTGTCGGCCAAGGAGTTCGCGCTGCTCGAGACGCTTCATGGGCGGCCGGGACACGTCCTGTCGCGCCTCGACCTGCTGGAGCACGTCTGGGACTTCGACTACGAGGCGCGCTCGAACGTGGTCGACGTCTACGTCCGCTACCTCCGCGAGAAGATCGACCGGCCGTTCGGCGTCGAGTCGATCGAGACGGTGCGCGGCGCGGGCTACCGGTTCCGGCCGCGACGGCGGCTCGTGAGCAGGCTCTCGCTCCGCCTGCGCGTCACGCTCGCCTTCGCCCTCGCGATGGCGCTCGTGCTCATCGCCACCGGGCGTGTTCCTCGACCTCCGGCTGCGCTCGACGCTCGACGAGCAGCTGGACGAGACGCTCCGGGCGCGGGGGCTCGACGCCGCTGGGGCCGAGGCGGACGACAGCGTCGCGCAGCTCGTCGCGGACGGGCGCGTGGTGCGGGGCACGCCGTCGCGAGCCGCTGCTCGACGAGGCGGAGCTGGCGCGAGCACGAAGCGGCGAGCTCGAGGTCGAGCGGGACGGCGTTCCCGGGTTCGACGACGAGCGCGTCCGCCTGCTCGCCCGCCCGGCGGAAGGAGGCGTGCTCGTCGCCGGCGTCGCGCTCGGCGACCGGGACGAGGCCGTGGCGGCGCTCGCGGACGCAGCTGCTGGTCGCCGGGCCGCTCGCGCTGCTCCTCGCCTCGCTCGCCGGCTACGGCCTGGCGACCGCGGCGCTGCGGCCGGTGGAGGCGATGCGGCGGAGCGCGGACGAGATCTCGGCCGAGACGAGCGGCCGGCGGCTGCCGGTGCCCGGCCGCGGACGACGAGGTCGCGCGGCTCGCGCGGACGCTGAACCGGATGCTCGACCGCCTCGACGCCGGGATCGAGCGCGAGCGCCGCTTCGTCGCGGACGCGAGCCACGAGCTGCGGACGCCGCTCGCGCTGCTGCGGGCCGAGCTCGAGGTGGCGCTGCGGCGGCCGCGCGAGGCCGAGGAGCTGCGCGCGGCGCTCGCCGCGGCCGCGGCGGACACCGACCGGCTCGTGCGGCTCGCGAACGACCTGCTCGTGCTCGCGACCGCCGGCGGCGGCGAGCTGCCGCTGTCGCGCGAGCCGGTCCCGGCACGCGTCTCCTCGACGCGGTCGCGGCGCGGTTCGCGCCGGTCGCGGCTTCGGAGGGCCGGCGACTGGAGGTCGCGGCCGAGGACGGCCTCGTCGTCCACGCCGACCGGCTGCGGCTCGAGCAGGCGCTCGGCAACCTCGTCGACAACGCGCTCCGGCACGGGGAAGGGGCGGTGCGGATGAGCGGCGGCGTCGACGGCGACGGCGTCGTCTTCCGGGTCGCCGACGAGGGCCCGGGCCCGCCGCCGGCGTTCGTCCCGCACGCCTTCGAGCGCTTCAGCCGCGCCGACGACGCCCGTGGACCGGCGACGGCGCGCGGCCTCGGCCTCGCCCTCGTGGACGCCGTCGCCCGCGCCCACGGCGGCACCGCGTCACGTCGAAGGGAGCGTGTTCTGCGGTCCGGATCCCTGGGCTCGAGCCGGAGAGAAAGTGGCTCAGAGCCACAAACTCCGATCCGCCTCGGCGCCTAGGCCACGAGCTCGGCGAAGAGGTGGTCGAGCTGCGCGGCGGGGTCGTCGCAGAGGCCGGTGTGCACCTGCGACGGCTGGAGCACCGTGCTCGACGGCGCCGTCAGCCAGTGGAAGCGCTCGGTCGTGTCGAGCCGCGCGATCGGGCCCGCAGCGGGGTCGCCGGCCGCGATCCGCTCGACCGCGAGCAGGTGCGGGCGCACCTCCTCGGGATCGAGCTCCGGCGCCAGCGCGCGCAGGCGCTCGGCGTCGAGGTGCGTGCGCGCGCCGAGGTAGTCGAGCGGCCGGCAGAAGACGACGACGCCGACGTTGATCCGCTCGCCGCGCTCGACCCGCGGGACGACGCGGAGGATCGCGTACGAGAACGGGCTACCGCCCACGCGCCGCCTCCGCCGCGTCGACCCAGGCGCGCGGCTCCTCGAGCCGCTCGGCGAGGTACTCGACGTACACGTCCGGATCGTCGCCGTCGAGCCAGACGTCGGGCACCCTCGCCACGACTCCCTCGAGCAGCCCGCGCGTGACCTGCGGCGCGAGCCGGGCGTCGGCCTCCGCGACCGAGGCGGCGTAGGGGAGCAGCACGTGCTCGGCGATCTGCTCGAACGGCCGCCGGGCGTGGCCGGGCACGGGCTCCGGCGCGTGGTGGAAGAAGAGCGCGGCGCCGTGGTCGATGGGGTGGAGCCGGCCGTGCCACCAGAGCAGGTTCGCGTTCCGCGCCGTGCGGTCCGGGTTCGTCACGAGCGCGTCGAGCCACACGAGCCCGGCCGCGAGCTCCGGCTCGACCGCGGGCTCCGCCGCCGGGTCGAACGGGAGCGCGCCCGGCAGGAAGTCGACGCCGAGGTTGAGGCCCGCGGAGCCGAGCAGCAGGTCCTGGATCTCCGGGTCCGGCTCGGCGCGGCCGAGCGTCGGGTCGAGCTCGACGAGCGTCAGCTCCGGGACGAGGAAGCCGAGCGCCCGCGCCAGCTCGCCGGCGACCACCTCGGCCACGAGCGCCTTCCGACCCTGGCCGGCCCCGCGGAACTTGAGCACGTAGAGCCCGTCGTCGTCGGCCTCGACGAGCGCGGGGAGCGAGCCGCCCTCGCGCAGCGGCGTCACGTACCGCGTCGCCTCGATCCGGCGCAGCATCGCGCGAGCCTATCCTCGGGCCGTGACCGCGATCGCCCTCGTCCCGTTCGGCCCCGAGCACCTGGAGGCGCTCGCGCCGATGCTCGAGGACCCGGACGTCCGCCGGCACACGTTCGTCCCGGACCCGCCGCAGGCCGGCTTCGCGCGACGGTGGCTCGACCGGTACGAGGAGGGGCGGCGCGACGGCACGCGCGAAGGGTTCGCCGTGGTCGACGCGGACGGGACGCTGCTCGGGCTCGCGCTCGCGCCGCGGATCGAGCGCGAGGCCCGCACGGTCGAGCTCGGCTACCTCGTCGCCCCGAAGGCCCGCGGGCGCGGCATCGCCACGGAGGCGCTCCGGCTCCTGACCGACTGGGCGTTCCAGGAGTTGGGCGCCGAGCGGATCGAGCTCAAGATCGCCGCCGAGAACCCGGCCTCGCAGCGCGTCGCCGAGCGCTGCGGCTACCTCCGCGAGGGCGTGCTCCGCTCCACGTACTTCAAGAACGGCGTGCGCCAGGACACCGAGATCTGGTCACGGCTCCCGAGCGATCCGTAGAAAGAGGTGGGCGCGCCGGAGGTCGAAGCCTCCGGCGCGCCCGAAGATCGGTCTAGCCGATCAGGACGACGTTCTCGGCCTGCGGGCCCTTCTGACCCTCGGTCGGATCGAACTCGACCTTCGCGCCCTCGGTGAGGGACTTGAAGCCGTCGCCGGCGATGCCGCTGAAGTGGACGAAGAGGTCCTTGCCGCCCTCGTCGGGCGTGATGAAGCCGTACCCCTTCTCATCGCTGAACCATTTGACGGTTCCGGTTGCCATGGAAACACCTCCCCTGTGCTGCTCACGAACGTGTCGGAAGGCGGAACGCACTCCGGAACTCGCTCTGGACTTGCCGTACGGCGGGGACTGTAGCCCGACTTCCCGTTTCTCGGGAGCCGAACCCTCCGTCAGCGCCGCGGGCGCGCCGCCGCGAACAGGTAGTAGACGAGCAGTCCGACGATCGGGAGGACGAGCAGGACGACGAGCCAGAGCACCTTGCCGCCGACCCCGAGGTCGCGGCGGCGGAAGATGTCGACGGCGCCGACGATCCATGCGATCGCCCACGCGGCGAGGGCCGGAACCGCCAGCAGCGTCCCGAATTCGTAGGCGAGGGGGAGGAGCATCGCGCGACCCTACCGCCTGCGCACATTCCGCCGCGCGCGGCAGAGTGCGAGGGTGACGACGGCCACCGTCGAGCAGCCGCAGCGCGTCCGCCTGATCTTCGGCGCGCTCATGCTCGTCCTGCTGCTCGCGTCGCTCGACCAGACGATCGTCTCGACCGCGCTGCCGACGATCGTCGGCGAGCTCGGCGGCATCGAGCACCTCTCGTGGGTCGTGACCGCGTACCTGCTCGCGGCGACGGTCTCCGGCCCGCTCTACGGCAAGCTCGGCGACCTCTACGGCCGCAAGCTCGTGCTGCAGGTGGCGATCGTGATCTTCCTCGTCGGCTCGGTGCTCTGCGGCCTCGCGCAGAACATGGGCGAGCTGATCGCGTTCCGCGCGCTGCAGGGGCTCGGCGGCGGCGGGCTGATGGTGACGACCCTCGCGGTCGTCGGCGACCTCATCCCGCCGCGCGAGCGCGGGCGCTACCAGGGCTGGTTCGGCGCGGTCTTCGGCGTCTCGACCGTGATCGGGCCGCTGCTCGGCGGCTTCTTCGTCGACAACCTCTCGTGGCGCTGGATCTTCTACGTCAACCTCCCGATCGGCGCGGCCGCCTTCGCGGTGATCGCGGTCGCGTTCCACGTCCGCAGCGAGCACGTCGAGCACCGCATCGACTACCTCGGCGCGGCACTCCTCGCCGGTGGCGCTGTCGTCGGAATCGTCCTCTTCACGAGCCTCGGCGGCACGACGATCGCCTGGGGCTCGGCCACCGTCGCTGGCGCTCCTCACGGCCGGCGTCGTGCTCACCGTCGCCTTCGTCCTGCCAGGAGCGGCGGGCGGCCGAGCCGATCCTCCCGCTCTCGCTGTTCCGCAACCGGATCTTCACCGTCGCGAGCGCGATCGGGTTCGTCGTCGGCCTCGGGCTCTTCGGCGCGGTCACGTTCCTGCCGCTGTACCTCCAGGTGACGAAGGGCCTGTCGCCGACGAGCTCCGGCCTGCACATGACGCCGATGATGGCCGGCGTCCTCGTCACCTCGGTGCTGAGCGGGAACGTGATCAGCCGCTGGGGCGCTACCGGCCGTTCCCGATCGCCGGCACGGCGCTCGTCACGGTCGGGATGCTCCTGCTCGCCCGGCTCGAGGCGGACACGAGCGCGGCGCGCGCGTCGCTCGACATGCTCGTGCGTCGGCTTCGGGCTCGGGATGATGATGCAGGTGCTCGTGCTCGCCGTGCAGAACGCCGTCGACGTGCTCGCAGCTCGGCGTCGCGACGTCCGGCTCGATCCTCTTCCGCTCGATCGGCGGCTCGATCGGGGTCGCGCTGTTCGGGACGATCTTCGCCAACCGGCTCGCCGTCGGAGCTCTCGGCGCTCGCTGCCGCCGGGCGCGTCCGCCGCCGGAGGGGATCGACCCCGGCGGCCGTCGCGCAGCTGCCCGCGCCGCCGCGCACCAGGCGTACGTGGACGCCTTCGCGGCCGCGCTCCAGCCGGTCTTCCTCACGGCGGCGGGCGTCTCCGCGGTCGCGTTCGTGCTGACGTGGCTGCTCCGCGAGGTGCCGCTGCGGGCGTCGGTCCCGGCCGAGCACCAGGCCGAGGCCTTCGCGCCGGCCTGGGACGACGACGCCTTCCGCGAGCTCGAGCGGCAGCTCACGTCCGTCGCCGAGCGGCAGAACCGGTGGGGCGCGTACGAGCGGCTCGGCGCGAGGGCGGGGCTCGACGTCTCGCCGCCCGCGCTCTGGTCGCTGGCGCGCCTGGGGGAGGGCGGCTCGCCGACGTCCCGCGAAGGGCTCGACGAGCTCCGCGCGCGTCGGGCTCCTCGACGGCGGCGGGCTGACGCGACCGGCCACCGTGCGGCCGAGCGGCTCGCCGCCGCGCGGGAGGCGCGGTGGTCCGAGGTGCTCGGCGAGTGGTCGTCGCAGGAGCATCCCGAGGTGCAGGCGCTCGTCGAGCGCGTGCGCGCGAGCTTCGCGGCCGAGCCGCCCTCGCGGGGCTGACCGCCCGTCCGGGTGCGGCAGGCCGCACGTGCGTTGGCCGGAAGGCCGGATTCCGGCGGCGCCGCCGCGCGGCGATGCTCGAGCCACGACATCGACACCTTCCCTGCCGAGGAGACCCCCCACATGACCACGCTGACCCTGACACCCGATCTCGACGCCGCCGAGCTCCGCTGCCGCGTCGCCGGAGACGTCGTCTTCCCGGGCGACCCCGGCTGGGACGAGGCCCGCCTGGCCTGGAACCTCGCCGCCGACCAGCGCCCCGGAGTCGTCGTCTACGCCGAGTCGGCCGAGGACGTCGCCGCCGTCGTCGACGTTCGCGCCGGCTGCGCGGCTACCGCGTGGCGCCGCAGGGGACCGGGCACAACGCCGCAGGCCTCGGTCAGCTCGACGCGGAGACGATCCTGCTCAAGACCGAGCGGATGCGGAGCGTCGAGGTCGACGCGAGGGCCGCGCGCGTGCGCGCCGGCGCCGGCGTGATCTGGCAGGAGGTCGTCGACGCCGCCGCCGAGCACGGGCTCGCCGCGCTCCACGGGTCGTCCCACGACGTGGGCGTCGTCGGCTACAGCCTCGGCGGCGGCATCGGCTGGTACGCGCGCCGCTACGGGATGTCCGCCAACAGCGTGCTCGCCGTCGAGCTCGTCACCGCCGACGGCCGGATCGTGCGCGCCGACGCCGACAACGAGCCGGAGCTCTTCTGGGCGGTTCGCGGCGGCGGCGGCAGCTTCGGGATCGTGACCGCGATCGAGCTCGCGCTGCTCCCCATCGCCGAGGTCTATGCCGGCGCGATGTTCTGGCCGATCGAGCGCGCGACCGAGGTGCTCAAGGCCTATGCCGCCTGGGCCGACGCGCTCCCCGACGAGGTGACGACCGCCGGTCGCGTGATGCAGTTCCCGCCCTTCCCGGCCGTCCCGGAGCCGCTGCGCGGCAAGGCGTTCGCGATCGTCGAGGCCGTCGTCATCGGCGACGAGGCCCACGGCGCCGAGCTCGTCGCCCCGATGCGCGCGCTCGAGCCGGCCATGGACACGGTCGCGCTCGTCCCGGCGCCGTCGATCACGACGCTGCACATGGATCCGCCGCAGCCGGTCCCGGGCGCGGGCGACGGGACGATGCTCCGCGAGGTCACCGACGAGACCGTCGAGGCGATGGTCGCCGCCGCCGGCGTCGGCGCCGGCTCGCCGCTCCTCTCGGTCGAGCTCCGCCAGCTCGGCGGCGCGCTCGCGCGGCGGGCGCCCGGCAACGGCGCCGCGGCCGCGCTCGACGGCGCCTACGCCCTCTACGCCGTCGGCATGGCGCCGACGCCCGAGGCCGCAGCGGCCGTCCACGACCACGTCGACGGGCTGCTCGAGGCGATGGCGCCGTGGACGGCGGAGCGCACGTACTTCAACTTCACGGAGCGCGCGGTCGGCGACGACGAGCTCCACGACGCCGGCACGGTCGCGCGCCTGCGGGCCGTGAAGGCCGCGGTCGACCCGGACGAGCTCTTCCGCGTCGTCCATCCGATCCGGCCCGCCTAGGGCGGATCCGGGTCGGGCGCGAGCCGACTTGACGCGCGAGGGCGGCGTGTGCAATAAGTGAGTGACAAGTCACTACCCAAGACCGGGGAGCAGCACCGTGACGCAGACACTCGCCCGCACCGCCGCCCGCCATCCCTGGCGCGTCGTCATCGCCTGGATCGCGGCCATCGTCCTCGCCGTCGTCCTCGTCGTCGGCTTCCTCGGCGACGGCCTCACCTCGGACGGCTACGTCACCAACGACCCGGAGTCGCTGCAGGCGTACGACCTGATGGGGCAGCGCTACGGCCGCCCCGACGGGCCCGACGACTTCGTCGTCCTCCGCTCCGACTCGGCGACCGCCGACGACGCCGCGTTCCAGGCGCGCCTCGACTCCCTCACCGGCGACCTCGGCGCCGCGATCGGCGCGCGCGAACGTCGGCGAGGACGCCGTCTCCGCCGACCGGCACGCGATCCTCGTCCCGCTGAACGTCGCCGACGATGACCTGATCGAGCGGGTCGTCGAGGTCGTGGAGGCGGCGAACGGCGACGGCTTCACCGCGACGGTGACCGGCGAGACGACGCTCGACCACGACTTCGGCGTGATCTCGGAGCGCGACCTCCAGGAGGGCGAGCTGAAGTTCGGCCTCCCCGTCGCCCTGCTCGTGCTCGTCCTCGTCTTCGGCGCGCTCGTCTCGGCGTTCCTGCCGCTGCTGCTCGCGCTCGTCTCGATCGCCGTCGCGCTCGGCCTCACCGCGCTCGTCGGCCAGGAATGGACCCTGTCCCTGTTCGTGACGAACATGCTCACCGGCATGGGCCTGGCGCTCGGGATCGACTACGCGCTCTTCGTCGTCTCACGCTTCCGCGAGGAGCGCGGCCGCGGCCTCGAGAAGGTGGCCGCGATCGAGGCGACCGGCGCGACGGCCAGCCGCGCCGTGCTCTTCAGCGGCAGCGCCTTCGTGCTCGCGATGGTCGGCCTCCTGCTCGTCCAGAGCAACATCATGCGGAGCCTCGCCGCCGGCGCGATCCTGGTCGGGATCGTCTCGGTGGTCGCGGCGCTGACGCTGCTGCCGGCGATCCTCAGCCTCCTCGGCGACCGCGTGAACGCGCTGCGCATGCCCGTGCTCGGCCGCAGCGCGACGAGCCAGGCGCAGACCGAGAGCCGCGTCTGGGCCTCGATCGTGCACCGGGTGACGGATCGGCCCGCGCTCTACCTCGCGGGCGCCGTGGTCCTGCTCCTGCTCCTCGCGCTCCCCGCGCTGCGCATGCACATCGGCGGCGCCGGGATCTCGACCCTCCCCGACTCGGCCGTGTCGAAGCAGGGCTTCATGGCGCTGCAGGAGTCGTTCCCGCAGGCGACGGCCGACCCCGCGCTCATCGTCGTCGACGGCGATCCCGCCGACCCGCAGGTCGCTCGTGCGATCACCACGCTCCGCGGCGAGCTCGCGGACGACCCGGACTTCGGCCCGGCCACCGTGACCGAGGGAACGGCCGGCCCGCTCGCGGTGATCTCCGTCCCGGTCGTGGGTGACGCGCTCGCAGACCGGGCCGTGACCGCGGTCGAACGGCTCCGGGAAGAGCTCGTGCCGGCGGCGTTCGACGGCGTCGGGCGCGCGTGCGCTCGTCTCCGGGACGACGGCGGAGAACATCGACTACTTCGCCGTGATGGACCGCTGGCTGCCGATCGTGCTCGACCTTCGTGCTCGGCCTCAGCTTCCTGCTCCTCGTCGTCGCGTTCCGCTCGCTCGTCGTGGCGGCGACGGCGATCGTCCTCAACCTGCTCTCGGTCGGCGCCGCCTACGGCATCCTCGTGCTCGTCTTCCAGGAGGGCGTCGGCGCGGGGCTGCTCGGGCTGACGCAGGTCTCCGTGATCGAGGCCTGGGTGCCGCTCTTCCTCTTCGCCGTACTGTTCGGGCTCTCGATGGACTATCAGGTGTTCCTGCTCAGCCGCATCCGCGAGCGCTACTCGCACACCGGCGACACGCGCGACGCGGTCATCTTCGGCGTCTCGGCCACGGCCAGGATCATCACCGGCGCGGCGCTGATCATCGTCGCCGTCTTCCTCGGGTTCGCGATGGGCGACCTCGTCATGTTCCAGCAGATGGGCTTCGGTGTCGCGATCGCGCTGCTGCTCGACGCGACGATCGTCCGCTCGATCCTCGTCCCCGCGGCGATGACCCTGCTCGGCGAGCGCAACTGGTACCTACCGGGCTGGCTCGAGTGGCTGCCGCACGTCGAGGTCGAGGGCCACGAGCCCGACGAGGCCACCCCGGTACCCGCATGAGCGGCCCCGAGCTGACGCCCGACGAGCTGCTCTCGACGACGCGCGCCGTCCGCCGCCGCCTCGACCTGACGCGGCCGGTCGAGCGTGAGGTCCTCGAGGAGTGCCTGCGGCTCGCGCAGCAGGCGCCGACCGCGAGCTACCGGCAGCACTGGCACTTCGTCGTCGTCACCGATGCGGCGAAGCGCGCGGCGCTCGGCGAGCTGTGGAGCGACGTCGCCCGCAAGTACCTCGGCGCGCGCCGGTCGGCCGAGGCGAGCGGGAGCACGGCGCGGCTCCTCGCCTCGGTCGAGCACCTGATCGACCACATCGGCGAGGTGCCGGTGCACGTGATCCCGTGCGTCGAGGGCCGGACGGACGGGAAGCCGGCCGCCTCGCAGGCGTCGACGTGGGGCTCGATCGTCCCGGCGACGTGGTCGTTCATGCTCGCGTGCCGTGCGCGCGGGCTCGGCACGTCGTGGACGACGTTCCACCTGCAGCACGAGCGCGAGGCGGCGGAGCTGCTCGGGATCCCGTACGACGAGGTGATGCAGGCGGCGCTCGTCCCGGTCGCGTACACGCTCGGGACCGACTTCAAGCCGGGCCGCCGAGCCCCGCTCGAGACGATGGTGCACTGGGACGAATGGTGAGTCAGCCGGCCGTCGCGGGCGCCTCCGACGCCGCCGGCACGTCGCTGCGCCGCAGGATCAGGCCCGCCACGAGCAGGCCGATGAACGCGAACGTGGCGCCCACCCAGAACGCCCAGTTGTAGCCGCCGGTCAGGGCCGCAGCGCGGTCCTCGCCCTCGCCGAGGAGCGTCTTGGTGTGCTGGGTCGCGATCGTCGAGGCGATCGCCACGCCGAGCGCGCCGCCGATCTGCTGCGACGTGTTGAGCAGCCCCGACGCGACGCCCGCGATCCGCTCCTCGAGGTTCGCGAGCGCGGCGAGCGAGACCGGGATGAAGACGAAGGCGAGCCCGAAGCCGCTCACGAAGTACGGGATGAAGAGATTGCGCCAGAACGTGCCGTCGGGCGGGAGTTGCGTGTACCAGACGTAGGCGAACGTGATGAAGGCGAGGCCGGCCACCATCACGGGCTTCACGCCGACGCGCGTGATGAGCGCCTGGGCGATCCCGGCCGCGGGGATCGTCGTGCCCGCCGTCGCGAGGAAGGCGAGCCCCGCCTCGAGCGCCGAGTAGCCGAGCACCCCCTGCATGTAGAGCGTGAGCAGGAAGAAGCCGCCGAAGATCGCCCCGCCGAGGCAGAACCCGACCGTGTTCGCGACGAACACGTGGCGCACGCGGAAGAGCCCGAGCGGCACGAGCGGCGAGTCGGTCCGCGCCTCCTTCACGAAGAAGGCGGTGATGAGGAGGACGGCGAGGATGGTGAGCCCGATCGTCTGCAGCGAGAGCCAGCCCGCTTCGGGCGCCTTGGACATGGCGTAGACGAACGAGACGAGGCCGGCGGTGGCGAGGATCGCGGCGAACGGGTCGGTGTGCGGGTCGACGTCCTCGGCGCGGCCCTCCGAGACGAGCCACGGCGTCAGCGCGATGACCGTGATGCCCACGGGCACGTTCACGAAGAAGATCCACTCCCAGCCGAGGTACTCCGTGAGGACGCCGCCGAGGAGGACGCCGGCCGCGGCGCCGCTCCCCGCGATCGCGCCCCAGATCCCGAACGCCTTGTTCCGCTCCGCGCCGCCGTGGCGGAAGGCCGCATTGATGATCGAGAGGGTCGCGGGCGAGACGATCGCGCCGCCGAGGCCTGCGACGGCGCGGAAGGCGATCAGCCACGCGCCGCTATCCGCGAATCCGCACATGAGCGATGCGAACGTGAACAGCGCCATTCCGAGCATGAACACGCGGCGGCGGCCGAACACGTCGGCCGCCCGTCCGCCGAGCAGCAGGAACCCGCCGAACGCGAGCGAGTACGCCGTGACGATCCACTGGAGCGTGCTCTGCGAGAGCTCGAGATCGGTCGCGATGGAGGGCAGGGCCACGTTCACGATCGAGACGTCGAGGACGACCATGAAGAACGCGACGCAGACGAGCGCGAGCGCGCGCCAGCGGCGGGGATCGGGGACGAGGGTCTCGGTCATGCGGCCTCCTCGCTCGGGGACGCGGCGGAATCTAACGGCGCGTCCTCAGCGCGAGAGGCAGTACACGGTGCCGTTCCGCTCCACGGCCCAGTCGGCGGCGGCGCGGTCGAGGAAGCCCTGCGAGGTGCGGCCGTCCCGGGTCGGCGAGCAGCACCTCGCGCGTGAGCCGCGGCAGCAGCTCGAGCAGCAGGTCGCCGTTCCGGCGCTCGTAGAGGACGTCGGCGGCGAGGACGAGGTCCCACGGCGCGCCGCTGAGCTCGGCGCGCGGGTCGGTCCACGAGGAGACGGCTGCCTCGAGCGCCGCGCCGTTCCGCTCGGCGTTGGCGCGCAGGAGCCCGATCGCGTCGGGCGACCAGTCCGTCGCGAGCACGGTCGCGCCGGCGAGCGCCGCCGTGAGGCCGGGAAGCGCCAGCCCGCAGCCGAGCTCGAGCACGCGGCGGCCGCGCACGTTCCGCCCGGCCAGGGCATCGGCGAGCGCGACGCCGCTCGGCCACAGCTCGGCCCAGTACGGCAGGAACTCCTCGTGCTCGAAGGCCTCCTCGTCGAGGAGGGCCTCGGCGTCGGGCGGGACGAGCAGCCGGAGCTCGCGGCCGCCCGCCGTCACGGTCGGTCTCCTCGAGCTCCACGCCGGAGGTGTAGCGCGTTCCGGACTCGGCATACTCGACTCGTGGTCGACGACCGCGCGATCGAGCTGGCCCGGCGGCTGGAGGAGGACGACGAGCGGCTCGCGGCCGCGCTCGACGAGGTCGACGCGCTGCAGCGCGAGGTCGGCGCGCTCCGCGAACGGGCCGCGGCGCTCGCTGCGTTGATCGCGTCGGCGCCGGAGCGCCGCGCGGCGGCGAACGTCGCGCTCGGGGAGGCCGAACGGCGAGCTCGAGCGCCGACGCGAGGAGGTGGCCCGGGCCGAGGCGGAGCTCGCGCAGGCCGAGCGCTCCCGCGACGAGCGGCGGCTCGCGTCCGCGCAGCGTGCGCTCGAGCGCGCCCGCGACTCGCTCGCGGCGGGGGAGCGTCGGCTCGAGCGGGCGACTGCCGCACGCGCCGAGCTCGAACGGGAGCTGGCCGAGGGAGAGGCGGCGATTCCGGCGATCGAGGAGGAGGCGCGGGCGCTGTCGCGTCGGCTCGCGGAGGTGCCGAGGATCTCGCGCACGGGGCTCGAGCCGCCCGAGCCCGGCCTGGCCGGCGTCGACGAGTGGGCCTCGCGCGTCGCGGCCGCGCTGCTCGTCGTCCGGAGCGGCCTGGAAACAGAGCGCGAGCGCCTGATCCGGGAGGCGAACGAGCTCGCCGCGAGCGTCCTCGGCGACCAGGACGCGGGGACGAGCGTGGCGCTCGCCCGCGCCCGTCTCGAACGCGCCCGGGTCCTAGGCGGGAACGGCCGAGTCGAGCCCTGCGCGCAGGCCGCGCACGAGTGCTGCGAGCGCGTCAGGCCCATCCTCCGCGGCGAGGACGGCAGCCGAGCCGACGACGATGCCGTCGGCGAGTGCCGCGGCGGCGGCGGCATGCTCCCGGGTCGAGATCCCGAAGCCGGCGTAGAGCGTCACGTCGGTGAGCGCGCGGGCCCGTTGGGCGAGGCCGGCGAGCGCGGGCGAGAGCTCGGTCGCGGGCGCCCGTCGTCCCGGTCAGGCTGACGAGGTAGAGCCAGCCGTCGGTGCGCGCGGCCGCGGCGGCGATGCGCTCGTCCGTCGAGGTTGGCGCGACGAGCTGCACGCGCTCGAGCTCCGGGTGCGCCTCGACGGGCAGGTCGGCGACGATGAGCGAGGTCGCGCCGGCCGCGCGCGCGTCGGCGGCGAACCGGTCGTAGCCGTACGCCTCGAGCAGAGACGCGTACGTCATCGGCACGAGCGGGACGTCGACCCGCGCTCTCGTCTCCGCGAGGCACTCGAGGCAGGCGCGCGTCCGCATGCCCTGCGCGAGCGCGCGCTCGGCGGCGCGGCGGATGACGGGCCCGTCGGCCAGCGGGTCGGAGAACGGGAACCCGAGCTCGACGAGGTCGGCGCCGGCCTCGACCGCGGCCTCCGCGAGCGCCGGCGTCTCCGGCCCGCTCATCAGGTAGATCGCGAGCGTCTTCGTCACGGAGTCGGCACGGAGTCGTCACCCACCGGTGCGGACCTCGGCGGTAGGCTGGCGCCTGAGCAGGGGGGCGGGTCGGGACCCGGGGTTTCACGCGTGTGCATCTACACGGCCTCGAGCCCGTCGAGCCGCGCGAGCACCTCGGCGAGATCCTTGTCGCCCCGGCCCGAGAGCCCGACGACGACGAGCTCCGCGTCGAGGTCGAGCGCCCTCGCGAGCGCGTGCGACGGCTCGAGCGCCGGGATGATCCCCTCGCGCTCGGTGAGCAGGCGGAACGCGTCCAGCGCCTCCTCGTCCGTCGCCGTCAGGTACTCGGCGCGGCCGCTGTCGCGGAGGTACGCGTGCTCGGGCCCGACGCCCGGGTAGTCGAGCCCGGCCGAGATCGAGTGCGCGTCGGCGATCTGGCCGTCCTCGTCGGCGAGGATCGACGAGCGCGCGCCGTGGAGGACGCCCGGGCCGCCCGCTCCCGAGCGACGCCGCGCCCGCCGCCTCGACGCCGACGAGTCGCACCTCGGGGTCGTCGACGAACCCGGCGAACAGGCCGATCGCGTTGGAGCCGCCGCCGACGCACGCGACCACGGCGTCCGGCAGCCGCCCTTCCTCGGCGAGCACCTGCTCCCGCGCCTCGCGGCCGATCACGGCCTGCAGCTCGCGCACGAGCTCGGGATACGGCGCCGGGCCGACGCACGAGCCGATCAGGTAGTAGGTCGTCTCGACGTTCGTGATCCAGTCACGGATGGCCTCGCTCGTCGCCTCCTTCAGCGTGCGCGTGCCGAACTCGACCGGGACGACCTCCGCGCCGAGCAGCCGCATCCGCTCGACGTTCGGCCCCTGCCGACGCATGTCCTCGGAGCCCATGTAGACGACGCACTCGAGGCCGAAGCGCGCGCAGACGGTCGCGGTCGCCACGCCGTGCTGGCCGGCGCCCGTCTCGGCGACGATGCGCTGCTTGCCGAGCCGCCGCGCCAGGAGCGCCTGCCCGACCGCGTTGTTGATCTTGTGCGCGCCCGTGTGGTTGAGGTCCTCGCGCTTGAGATAGATCGTCGGGCGCAGGCGCTCGGCGCGGTACAGCGGCGTCGGCCGGCCGACGTACGAGGTCAGCAGCCCGTGGAGCTCGGCCGCGAAGCCCGGATCGGCCTGCGCGGCCCGCCAGCCCGCCTCGAGCTCGTCGAGCGCCGGGACGAGCGTCTCGGGGACGTAGCGCCCGCCGTAGGCGCCGAGCTCTAGCACCGCGCCGCCGCCACGAACTCGCGCACCTTCGCGTGGTCCTTCACACCCGGGCTCCGTCTCGAGCCGCGACGACGCGTCCACCGCCCAGGGACGGACGCGCGCGACCGCCGCGGCGACGTTGTCCGGCCCGAGCTTCCCGGCGAGCACGATCCGGCCCGGTCGCCTCCGCGGCGCGCGCGTGGTGCTCTGGATCCTCGCCTTCCCAGGGCAGGTCGAGGACGCGCGCGACCTCGGCCCCGTCGCGCAGCAGCGTCGCCTCGCGGGAACGGTGGCCGTCGACGCGCCCGTACAGCTGGACGAGGTCGGCGCCGTCCTCGCTCGCCTCGCCGACATGGACGGCGACCGACAGCACCGTGTCCGGCACGTCGAGCACGCGTGCAGCTCGGCGCGGCGACTCCGCGGCCAGGACGAACCCGGCCAGGTCGGCGCCGGCCGCGACGGCCACGTCGACGTCCTCCTGCCGCGTGAGCCCGCACACCTTCACGAGCGGGCGCGAGAGCAGCTCCTCGAGCTTCGCGGCCGGGATCCGCGGCGCGCATCAGCGCCGAGCCGACGAGGATCGGCGTCCGCGCCGGCGAGCTCGGCGGCGGCGCCCTGCGCGCGAGACTCGATCCCGCTCTCCGCGACCACGACGACTTTGCGGTCGAGCCGCAGTCCCCGCGCCGCGCGACGAGGCGGAGCTGCGCCTCGCGGTCGATGACGAAGGTCGAGAGGTCGCGCGCGTTCACCCCGATCACCGGCGCGTCGAGGGCGATCGCGCGGTCGAGCTCGGCCGCGTCGTGCGCCTCCGTCAGCGCGTCCAGCCCGAGCTCGTCCGCCGCACGGGACAGCTCCGCGTAGCGGCCGTCGTCCAGGTCGCGGAGCAGGAGGAGGACGGCATCCGCGCCCGACTCCTTCGCCGTGCGCAGGTCGTCGACCGTCGTGAAGAAGCCCTTCGCCAGCAGCGGCACGTCCGAGGCGGCGCGCGCCGCCCGCAGGTCGTCCCACGTCCCGCCGAACCGCGCGTCCACGAGCACCGACACGGCCCCCGCGCCCGCGCGCGCGTACGCCGGCGCGAGGCGCGCCGGGTCGGCGTCCGGCCGCAGGTCGCCCGCCGAGGGCGAGCGGCGCTTGATCTCGGCGATCGCGCCGAGCCCGGGCGCGCTCAGGGCGTCGCGGAAGCGTCCCATGTCCCTCGAGAGTAGGCGACGAGCTGCTCCACCCGTTCCGCCGCGGCGCCCGAGTCGACGGCCGCGCGGGCGAGCTCGAGCCCGTCGCGGAGGTCGGCCGCGTGCCCGGCGGCGGCGATCGCGCCCGCGGCGTTGAGGAGGATCGCGTCGCGCGCGCCGCCGTCCGCGCCGGCGAGGACGCGGCGGATGATCCCGGCGTTGTCCTCCGGGTGACCCGCCGCGCAGCGCCTCCGGGCTCGCAGCGCGGGACGCCGAGGTCGAGCGGGTCGATCTCGCGCTCGTGTCACCTCGCCGTCGACGACCTCCGCGACGAGATTCGGGCCGGCGGGCGAGAGCTCGTCGATCCCGCCGGCACCGTGGACGACGAACGCCCGGCGCGCGCCGAGCTGCGCGAGCACCTCCGCGATCGTGCGGACGAGGCCCGGCGCGTAGACGCCGACGACCTGTGCCCGCGCGCCGGCCGGGTTCGTCAGCGGGCCGAGCACGTTGAAGACCGTGCGCGTCGCGAGCTCGCGGCGCACGGGTGCCGCGTGCTTCATCGCCGGGTGGTGCGTCGGCGCGAACATGAAGCCGAACCCGAGCTCGTCGATCGAGCCCGCGATCCGCTCCGGCGCGAGCTCGAGCTCGAAGCCGAGCGCCTCGAGGACGTCCGCCGACCCCGACGACGACGAGACGGCCCGGTTGCCGTGCTTCGCCACCGCGGCGCCGGCCGCCGCCGCGACGAGCGCCGCCGCGGTCGAGATGTTCAGCGTGTGCGCGCCGTCGCCGCCCGTCCCGGCGGTGTCGACCAGGTCGTCGCGCGTCGGCCGCACCGGCACGACGTGCTCCCGCATCGCCTCGGCCGAGCCGGCGATCTCCTCGGCCGTCTCGCCCTTCGCCCGCAGCGCGACGAGGAAGCCCTGCGATCTGCGCCGGCGTCGCCTCGCCGCGCATGATCTCGCCCATCACCTCGCGCGCCTCGGCGCGCGTCAGGTTGTGACCGTCGAGCACCCGCGTCAGCGCCTGCTGCACGCCGATCACGGCTGCGCCTCGAGGAAGTTCCGCGCGAGCGCCGGCCCCTCCGGCGTCAGCACCGACTCGGGATGGAACTGCACGCCCTCGATCGGGAGCTCGCGGTGCCGGACGCCCATCACCTCGCCGTCCGCCGCGTGCGACGTGATCTCGAGCACGTCCGGTATCCGCGTGCGCCGCGAGCGAGTGGTAGCGGCCGACGGCGAAGCGCTCCGGCAGGCCCGCGAAGACGCCGCGGCCGTCGTGCGTGACCTCGGTCGCCTTGCCGTGCACCAGCTCCCGCGCCTGCCCGACCTCGCCGCCGAACGCCTCGACGATCGCCTGGTGCCCGAGGCACACGCCGAGGGTCGGCGTCGTCGGGCCGAGCCGGCGCAGGATCTCGATCGAGGCGCCGGCGTCGCCCGGCCGGCCGGGACCGGGGGAGATGACGAGGTGCGACGGCGCCAGCCGCTCCGCCTCGTCGGCGTCGATCGCGTCGTTGCGCCGCACGACCACCTCCGCGCCCAGCTCGCCGAACAGGTGCGCGAGGTTGTACGTGAACGAGTCGTAGTTGTCGACGAGCAAGATCACGTGGCGCCCTCCCGCTCCGCCAGGTCGATCGCCGCCTCGATCGCGGCGAGCTTGCTCAGGCACTCGCGGTGCTCCGCCTCCGGGTCGCTGTCGGCGACGATGCCCGCGCCGGCCTGGAGGTACGCGACCCCGTCCTGCAGCACGACCGTGCGGATCGCGATGCAGGTGTCCAGCGTCCCGTCCGGCAGCGCGTAGCCGACGGCGCCGGCGTACGGCCCGCGCCGGTGCCCCTCGAGCTCGGAGATGATCTGCATCGCACGCACCTTCGGCGCCCCGGAGACCGTGCCCGCAGGGAAGGTCGCGCGCAGGAGGTCGAACGGGCCGACGCCCTGCTGGAGCTCGCCGACGACCTCCGAGACGAGGTGGGTGACGTGCGAGAAGCGCTCCGCCTCCATGAACCGCTCGACGCGCACCGAGCCCGGCCGGCACACGCGCGAGAGGTCGTTCCGGCCGAGGTCGACGAGCATCACGTGCTCGGCCCGGTCCTTCTCGGAGGCGAGCAGCCGCTCGGCGTCGCCCTCGCCGGGCGTCGTCGTCCCGGCGATCGGGTTCAGCGAGGCGCGCCGGCCTTCGCACTTGACGAGCGTCTCGGGCGAGGAGCCGACGAGCGCGATCCCGTCGAGCTCCAGCAGGAAGAGGTACGGCGAGGGGTTCACGCGCCGGAGCGCCCGGTAGACGGCGAGCGGCGACGCGCTCGTCGGGCGCTCGGCCCGCTGCGAGAGGACGATCTGGAACGCGTCGCCCGCGCGGATGTGCTCCTGCGCGCGGCGGACGCTCGCCTCGTAGACCGCCTGCTCGGGGAAGCGGCGGAGCGGCCCCGCCGAGCCCTCGCCCGGCGCGACCTCGGGCAGCGGGCCGTCGAGCGCTGCGGCCACCGCGCCGGGGTCGCCGACGAGCACCTCCGCCACCCCGGTGACGTGGTCGAAGCGGACGAGCGTCTCCGCGACGACGAAGCGCGAGCCGGGGAACGTCGGGCCCGTCCGCCGGGAGCGGCACCGTCGGCTCCAGCCGGGCCGCCCAGTCGTAGCCGACGTAGCCGACGACCGGCTCGGCCAGCGCCTCCGCCTCGTTCGAGGAAGACGAGCCGCGAGCCCGCGCCGACGAACGAGTAGCGCCCGAGCCGGCCGCGCTCGACCGACTCCAGCAGGAACGACGCCCGCGCGCCCTCGCGCAGCCGGAGGTACGCGCCGAGCGGCGTCAGGAGGTCGGTGTGGATGGTCATCGGGGTGTCGTCGAGTGTCTTCACGGCAACGAAAAACGACCCTCCTCGGGTCGCATTGTCGGGGCGGATTCGGGTTGTTCGGCGCCGGCTAGCGCACGCTCCCGCTCCGCCCGAGGCGCCAAGCCCAGCCGTCGATGCGGTGCGAGAGGATCATCGAGGCCCAGCGTAGGGCGCGCCCGCGGAGGCGTCAAGGCACGGCTTCGCTACGCTCAATCCGATGACCCGTTCCGTGATCGTCTCGGCCGTGCGGACGCCGTTCGGCAAGCTCGGCGGCGGCCTCGCCGGCCACCAGGCGACGGAGCTCGGCTCGATCGTGATCCGCGCCGGGCTCGAGCGCGCCGGTGTCGAGCCGGGCGAGGTCGAGTACGTGCTCATGGGCCAGGTGCTCCAGGCGGGCGCCGGGCAGGCGCCGGCGCGGCAGGCGGCGATCGGCGCCGGGCTGCCGATCGAGACGCCCGCGGACACGATCAACAAGGTCTGCGCGTCGTCGATCCGCGCCGTCGAGATCGCCGACCAGATGATCCGCGCCGGCGACCACGAGGTGATCGTCACGGGCGGCATGGAGTCGATGTCGAACGCGCCGTACCTGCTGCGCAAGGCCCGCTTCGGCTACCGGATGGGCAACGGCGAGCTGATCGACTCGATGATCTTCGACGGGCTCACCGACGCGTACGACTCGGCAGCACATGATCCAGCACAACTCGATGGTCTCGCGCGAGCTCGGGATCACGCGCGAGGAGCAGGACGCCTGGGCGCTCCGCTCGCACCAGCGCGCCGCCGCGGCGCAGGACGAGGGCCGCTTCGGGGACGAGATCGTCCCGGTCGGCGACGTCGACGCGCCGACGAGTCGATCCGCCGCGACACCTCGCTCGAGTCGCTCGCGCAGCTGAAGCCCGTCTTCGACCCCGAGGGGACGACGACGGCCGGCAACGCGCCGGGCGTGAACGACGGCGCCTCGTGCGTGGTCGTCACCTCGGAGGAGTTCGCGAAGCGCCGCGGCCTCGAGATCCTCGCCACGATCGTGGCGCAGGGGTACGTCGCCGACGACTTCGCGTACCTCGTGCGGACGCCCGCGAACGCCGCCGCGATCGCGCTCGGGAAGGCCGGGAAGTCGATCGAGCGACGTCGAGCGCGTCGAGATCAACGAGGCGTTCGCGTCGGTGTCGCTCAACTCGACCCGGCTCCTCGGCGCCGACGAGGCGGTCGTGAACGTCAACGGCGGCGCGGTCGCGCTGGGGCATCCGATCGGCGCCTCGGGCGGGCGCATCGTCGGGACGATGGTGCACGAGCTGCGCCGGAACGGCGGCGGGCTCGGCCTCGCCGCCATCTGCTCCGGCGGCGGCCAGGGCGATGCCCTTCTGGTCGAGGTCTAGGCGGCCGGTCCAGGCCGCCGGGCGTGCTCCTCGTCCGCGACGGCCGCGTCCTCCTGATCCACCGGCCGAGCCGCGACGACTGGAGCTTCCCGAAGGGCAAGCACGAGCCCGGGGAGACGGACGAGCAGTGCGCGCTGCGCGAGCTCGAGGAGGAGGTCGGGCTGCGCGTGCCGGCTCGGCGAGCGCGTCGGGGAGACGCGCTACCGGCTCGCCGACGGGCGGCCGAAGCGCGTCGCCTGGTTCCGCGGCGAGGCGGACGGCGAGCCGCGAGCCGCTCGACAACGTCGACGAGGTCCGCTGGGCGACGCCGGCGGAAGCCGACGAGCTGCTCAGCTACGACCGCGACCGCGAGCTCCTCGCGGCTGCGCTCGCGGCCGACTAGCTCGGGCGCGTCCGCGCCGCGGCGAAGCCCGCCCGCACGGCGGCGACCGGCCGCAGCGTCCGCACGAGCAGCATCATCGCGGCGACCCCGATCGTGGCGTTCACCGCGGTGACGAGGAGCTGCAGCGCGACGGAGAACGAGAACGCGCCCGAGGCCGACACCCACCCGTGGAGCGCGACCACGACGAGCGCCTGTTGCGTGCCGACGCCGCCGGGCGTGGGCACTGCCGTCGAGAGGCCGCCGGCGACGACGACGAGCGCGGCGGCCGTGAGCGGCGCGGAGAGCCCGAACGCGGCGAGCAGCGAGGCGGCGACGCCGACGCGGCACAGCCAGGCGACTGCCTGCGGCGCCGCCACGCGGCGGGCGTACGCGCCGGGCGTCCCCAGGATCGCGACGCCCTGCCGCAGCTGGTGCCCGACGCCGCGCAGGCGGGGCGCGAACCGCCGCGCGAGCACGGCCGCGACCGCGACGAGCGGCACGAGCGCGAGGAGGGCCGGCCACGGGACGGACGGGAGCGGCGGCGTCGGCAGCACGCCGAGCGCCGCGGCCCCGCTCACGAGCGCGATGCCGAGCACCGTGTCGAGGATCAGACAGCACCGAGCTCGAGGCCGCGATCGTCGCCACCGAGCTGCCCGGGATCCGCGTCCGCACGAGCAGCACCTTGGCCGCCTCGCCGCCGCGCGCGGGCATGACCGCGTTCAGCGCGACCCCGGCGGCGTAGGCCGCGACGACGGAGACCACCGGCACGTGCCGTCCGCGGTACGCGGCGGCGAGCACGTTCCGCCACGCGACGCCGCGCAGCCCGAGGTTCACGAGCTGGAAGGCGAGCGCCAGGGCGAGGAAGCGCGGGTCGAGCTCGCCGGCGCGGTCGGCGAGCTCCTCGAGGGAGGGGAGCGTCATGGGCGGGCCAGGGTAGCCGATCTATCGCAAGAATGCGATAAGCGCGGCGGCCAGCTTCTCGGGCGCGCGCCAGCCGATCATGTGGTCCGCCTTCGGGATCACGACGCGTTGCGCGCCCTCGATCTCGCGCTCGAGGACGTCGCCGATCTCGTTGATCCCGGGGACGTCGTGGTCGCCGGTCACGACGAGCGTGGGGATGCTGGATCTCCGCCAGGCGCGTCGCCGCCGGCGGCTCGACCGGCACCGCCGGGTCGTCGGCGTTCGACGCCTCGACGTTCTCGTGGAACAGCCGCCGGAGCTCCTCGTCCGCGCCGAGCGGCGCCCAGATCTCGAGGTCGATCTCCGCCAGCGTCGCCAGGTCGCCGTCGGCCTCGGCCGCATCCCAGCGCGCCTCCTGCTCCGGCGTCACCTCGACGTTGAGCGGACGGCCTGCGAGCCCGGAGGCGACGAGCGCCAGCTTCGTCACCCGGTCCGGCCGCGTCAGCGCCGTGTCGAGCGCGATCCGGCCGCCGCGGGAGGCCCCGACGAGCGCCGCCTCGCGCGATCCCGAGCTCGTCGAGCACGCCGACGAGGTCGTCCACGAGCGAGTACGGGCCGTGCCAGCCGTCGGAGCGCCCGTACGCGCGCTGGTCGTAGGTGACGACCTCGAATCGCTCCGCGAGCGCCGGCACGACCGGCGCCCAGCTGCGCGAGTCGACGACGCCCTCGTGGATCAGCACGACCGGCTCGCCCGAGCCGGTGCGGTCGTACCAGAGGCCGTTGGCGGCGCGCGGCATCCGCCGGACGGTAGCCTCCCGCGCCGTGGAGTTCCAGCACGTCCTCGTCGCGGGCGCGGGCCAGATGGGCGGCGGCATCGCGCAGGTCGTGGCCGCCTCCGGCCGCCGCGTCTCGCTCTTCGACGCCGCACCCGGCGCCACCGAGCGCGGCCTCGAGGCGATGCGCCGCAGCCTCGCCAAGCTCGCGGAGAAGGGCGGCGCCGACCCGGACGAGGTGCTCGCCCGCGTCGAGCCCGTCGACGACCTCGTCGCCGCCGACCTGCTGATCGAGGCCGTCGTCGAGGACGCCGCGGTGAAGGAGGACCTGTTCCGGCGCGCCGACGACGTCCTCCCCGAACAGGGGATTCTCGCGTCCAACACCTCGTCGATCCCGATCACGCGGCTCGGGGCGGCGACGCGCCGGCCGGACCGCGTCGTCGGCATGCACTTCTTCAACCCGGTGCCGGTGCTCAAGCTCGTCGAGGTGATCCGCGGGCTCGAGACGTCCGACGAGACCGCGGCGGCGATCGTCGCCCTTGCCGAGGAGCTCGGGAAGACGCCCGCCGAGGCGCGCGACTTCCCCGGCTTCGTCTCCAACCGCATCCTGATGCCGTTCATCAACGAGGCCGTCTACGCGCTGATGGAGGGCGTCGCCGAGCCCGAGGCGATCGACACGATCGCGAAGCTCGGTTTCGCCCACCCGATGGGGCCGCTCGCGCTCGCCGACCTGATCGGGCTCGACACGTGCGTCGCGATCATGGAGGTGCTCCACGAGGGCCTCGGCGACCCGAAGTACGCCCCGTGCCCGCTGCTGCGGCGCTACGTCGAGGCCGGTCGCCTCGGGCGCAAATCCGGCCGGGGCTTCTACGCATACGGTTAAAGTCCCCGCCCTGCGGCACCGACAAGAGTCCTAGACCCATACCGGGGGGCTTTGAACGGTGCGACTCCTCCTCGTCGACGACGACGCAGGTCTTCGGGCGCTCATCCGCGCCACATTCGAGAGCTTCGACATCGAGGTCCGCGAGGCAGCGCACGCGGCGGGCGCACGGGAGGCGATCGCCGACGAGCGGCCGGACGTGATCGTCCTCGACGTCCAGATGCCCGGCGAGACCGGGCTCGAGCTCGCCCGCTCGCTGAAGGGCGATCCCGCGACGGGTGACATCGGCATCGTGCTGCTCACGGGGTCCGTGGCGTCGAACGACGTCGCCTCGGCGCCCGCCGACGCCGTCGTGCCGAAGCCGTTCAGCCCGCTCGAGCTGCTCGCGGTCGTCGAGCGCCTCGGCGGCGGGCTCTACGGCGTCCCGTCCCGGAGCACGCGCAGCACGCGCGAGGACGAGCAGCTGATGCTGTACGCCCGCGACCTCCGGCACATGCTCGAGCTCGAGCGCGGCCAGCGCGTCCTGCTCGAGGCCGCGTACCGCGAGACGGTGTCCGCGCTCGCCGCCGCACTGGAGACGAAGGACACGGGCACGCGCGCGCACTCCCAGCGCGTGCAGGCGTACGCCCTCGACCTCGCCGCCGCGGCCGAGCCCGCCCTCGCCGACGACGCGAGCGCCGAGTTCGGGTTCCTCCTCCACGACGTGGGCAAGATCGGGATCCCCGACCGGATCCTGCTGAAGCCCGGGCCGCTCACCATCGCCGAGCGGCAGCAGATGCAGACGCACACGACCCTCGGCGAGCAGATGCTCGGCGACGTGGCCTTCCTCCGCGGCGAGGGGCTGCGGATCGTCCGGTCGCACCACGAGCGCTGGGACGGAGACGGCTACCCGGACGGGATTCGCGGCGACGAGATCCCGCTCGGAGCGCGGATCTTCGCCGTGGCCGACGCGCTCGACGCGATGACCTCGGACCGGCCGTACCGGCGCGCGCTGCCGTGGACGGACGCCACGGCCGAGATCGAGACGCAGTCGGGGAAGCAGTTCGACCCGGACGTGGTCGCGATCTTCCGCAGTCGCCGCAGCGAGCTCGAGGCGATCCGCCGGGCCTTCTCGACCGCGGCCTGAGCGGCGGCTACTGGAGGACGAGCGGCGTCGCGACGGGCGGCGCCAGGTCCGCCGTCTCGTGCGCCGGCACCTCGACGTCGGCGGCGAGCATGAGCGCGGAGGCCCAGTCCCAGCCGTAGGAGACGAGCAGGCGGAAGCGGGCGAGGAGCAGCTCTACGACCTCGTCCTCGTCGAGCGCCTCGAACGCGGCGCGCGGGCAGGAGAGGCGATACGCGAGAAGTTCGTCGAGCTCAGCAAGGGCCGCAGACATCTGTCCGGGTATCGGCACGTCGCCCCGCGGGCTTGAGCGTGAAACGATCGCGCCGTGACGTCCCGCGGGCCGCGTCCGACGATCCTGCTCGACCTCTTCGTCGCGTTCCAGCGGAGCGCGCAGGCGATCGACCGCGCCTTCGCCGAGCACCATCTCGACGTGCCGGACTTCGCGATCCTCAGCACGATCGGCGTCGAGGAGCCGGAGACGGCCACCGCGCTCGCCCGTCGGCTCGGGATGTCGCAGCGGACGGCGCTGTTCCGCGTTCGACGCCTGGAAACAGCCGGGCTCGTGGTCCGGGAGCGGGCGGAGGACGACCGGCGCGCAATCCGGCTCTCGCTCTCGCCTGCGGGCGAGGAGCTCCGTGCCGCGTCCGGGCCGGCGTTCCACAGCCTGATCACGCGCATCGAAGGGCGACTCGGTGATCCCGAGCGCGTGCGCGAGGCGATTCGCGAGCTCGGGGCTGCGCTCGAGGCGGAGCTCGCGGCGATGGAGCAGGGCGCGCCGCAGGCCTGACTTGCTAATACCGCAAGATTGCGGTATCTAGATCCGTGGGATGCGAACGGCCGGTGCCATCGCCCTCCTGCTGGCGCTCCTCACCGCCGCCTGCGCCGCGTCGAGCGGCAGCTCCGCCGTCGCGCCGCCGCGGCTGAGCGCGGCGCCCGGGGACGATCGAGCCGGGCGTCGTCTGGCGGGCGCGGTTGACGGCGCCCGGCGGTGGCACGCGGCTCGTCGTGACCGCCAGCGACGGCACACGGACGCTGCGATTCGTCGCCGCGCGGCGCAGTCGAGGCGTCTACGGCGCCAACTTGTCGTTCCCGCACACGGGCATGTGGCGCCTCGCGACCGTCGTCGGCGGCCGGCGGCACGCGCTGCGCACCGTCCGCGTCACGCTCGAGGTCGCCGAGGCGTACAAGGTCGTCGTCGACCGGGACGGGACGCTGCTCGTCGCCGACGCGAACCACGGCAGCGGCCGCGTCGTCCGGATCGACGCCGCGACGGGCCGCCGGAGCGTCGCCGCGCGCCCCGGCGGCCGCGTGTACTCCGTCGCGCTCGGGCCCGACGGGCTCGTCTACGTCGTCGCGGCGAACCGCGTCTGGCGGGTCGAGGCGAACGGCCGCCGCACGCTCGTCGCCGGGAGCGGCGCCGCCGGCTCGGGCGGCGACGGCGGGCCGGCGACGGCCGCCGGGCTCGGCGACGCGTTCGCCGTCGCGTTCGCGCCCGGTCGGCTGTACGTCTCGCAGCAGACGTCCCCGCGCATCCGCGTCGTCGACCTCGGGAGCGGCACGATCCGGTCGTTCGCGTCGGGCTTCGACCAGCCGGTCGGGATGACGACGCTCGCCGACGGCACGCTGCTCGTCGCCGACAGCCACCACGGCCGCGTCGTCGCGCTCACCCCTGACGGCGCGGCGAGCACGTTCCAGGACGGGATGACGCTCCCGGTCGACGTCTCGCCGGGGCGCGACGGATCGGTGCTCGTCGTCGACCACGTCGCGCACGACGCGCCGACGCCGGTCGCATCTTCAGACAGGACGCGGAACGGCCGCGTCACGGTCGTCTCGGAGGGCCGCGCGGTCGCGCTCACGAGCGTCGCGGAGGCGCCCGACGGCACGCTCTACGCGACCTCGTTCGACTCCCGGTACCCGGTCGGCGTGATCGACCCCGCCACCGGTGAGCTGCGGCCGCTCGCGCGCTGAACGTGCGAGGATTGGGGCGCGGCCTCCGAACGTTCCATATTGCTCGGCGACGTTTTGCTCGAGAGACGCGCGCTCTCCCCGGCGCAGCTCGACGCTGCCCTCGAGGAGCAGCGGCGGGAGCGGAACGGCCTCCTCGGCGAGATCCTCGTCCGTCGCGGCGTGGTCTCCGACGACGAGCTCGAGGTCGCGCTCGCGATCCAGCGGCGGGCGCGCGAGGTCCCCGATCCGGACACCGGCGAGCGGCGCGGTCTGCGCCGGCGGCTCGAGGCTGGGCTCGAGCGGTACGTCGAGCGCTCGGCCACCGATCTCGACGACCGCGCGGGGGCCATCGCGCGCCGCCGGACGGTCCTCACGGCGGAGGAGGAGGAGCTCGATGCGCAGGAGCGCGAGATCGCGCGACGGCGCGCGCTGTTCGACGGGCGGGGATCGCGCCCGGCAGGAGCGAGATCGTGGACGAGCTCTTCCGTCACCTCGACGAGTGGACGAAGCGCGTCGGCCGCCTGCAGGAGGAGCTGCGGAGCGCGCAGGCGGCGATCGCGAGCCGTGACGCGCGGATCGCGGAGCTCTCGGCGCTCCGGCTCGTCGAGAACGGGCCGTCGGCGCCCGAGCCGCCGAGCCGGCACCTGCGTCTTCCTCCGCGCCGGCGCGGGGTACGAGCTGCGGGAAGCCGAGGGGCCGCCGCCCCAGCCGGGCGAGGAGCTCGAGCCGGCGCCCGGCGAGCGCTACGTCGTCGTGAAGGTCGGCGCGTCCCCGCTCCCCCGCGACGAGCGCCTGTGCGCCTTCGTCGAGCCGCGCTGACCCTACTTGGGCAGCGGGTCGAGCTTGTAGCCGACGCCGTAGCGCGTCTGGAGGAACGTGTGCGCCGGCGCGCGCTCGTCGACCTTCTCGCGCAGCTTCCGCACGAACACGTCGACGGTGCGGTCGCGGTGCGTCGCCCGGCGGCCCCAGACCTTCTGCAGCAGCTCGTCCCGGGTCAGCACGCGGCCGCGCTCGAGCGCGAGCGCGTAGAGGAGGCGGAACTCCGTCGGCGTGAGGTCGGCGCTCTCGCCGCTCGACGTAGGCCTGCACGTTGGCCGGGTCGAGCCGCAGCTCCTCGATCTCGATCGCCTCGCCGCGCCGCGGCTCCTGCGCCCGCACGCCGCGCCGCGCCGCCGCCCCGACGCGCGCGACCAATTCGCGCATCGAGAACGGCTTCACGAGGTAGTCGTCGGCGCCGAGCTCCAGCGCGTGGACGCGGTCGTGCTCGGTGCCGCGGGCGGAGACGACGACGATCGGCGTGCCGATGCCCTCGCCGCGCGCGGTCTCGATCAGCTTCCACCCGTCGGCGCCGGGCAGCATCAGGTCGAGCACGCAGACGTCCGGCCGCTCGAACCGCAGTCGCGCGATCCCGGCCTCGCCGTTCGAGACGCCGAGCGCGTCGAAGCCTGCGTTCGTCAGGTGGCGCGCCATGCCCTGGGCGATGACGTCGTCATCCTCGATGATCAGGACCTTGGCCACGCGGACACATAATGATCGCGCCCCGGCGGCCAGGGGGCACCGTGGTGGTTACGAAAGGGTGAACGGGTGGTGAATGCGACACCGCGCGGGGAGGACCTCCGCGTCGAGGCCGAACGTGGCCGTGTGCTCGTCGAGGAGAGCCGCGAGATGGTGGTCGTGCTGGACGAGGACGACCGCGTCGTGGCGGCGAGCCGGCGTGCGCGCGAGGCCGTGGAGGGGCTCGTCGAGGGCGAGCGGCTGCCGCAGGCGATCGTCGACGGCACGGCCGACGGGATCCGGCCGGTCGCGATCCCGTACGAGCTCGGCGGCCGCCGCGAGCGGCTCGTCTACCTCGGTCACGGCGGTGACCTCTCCGCCTACGAGGAGCTGCGCGCCGGGTTCACCGCCGCGGTCTCGCACGAGCTGCGGACGCCCCTCGCGCGGCTGCTCGTGCTGCTCGAGACGGCGCTCCTCCCCGGCGAGGACGTGGCCGACCTCGTCGAACAGGCCCGGGCGCAGGTGGAGGTCGTCGGCGAGCTCATCGACGACGTGCTCTTCCTCTCCGAGCTCGAGACAGGTCGCGCGGTCGTCGCGCTCAACGCCATCCGCGTGCTGCCCGTGCTGGAGGAGGTCGTCGCCGAACACGCCGAGTCGGCCGCGCGCGCGGGTGTGACCGTGCGCGTCGAGGGCGATCGCGGACTCGAGCTCGCGATCCGGCCGCGCATGCTCAAGGTCGTGGCCGAGAACCTGACACTGAACGCGATCCGGTACGCCGGCCCCGGGTCGAGCTTCACGCTCTGGGTCGGTCGCGAGGGCGACGCGATCGTCGTCGGCGGGAGGGACGACGGGATCGGCGTGCTCGAGCACGATTTGCCGCGCCTGTTCGAGCGCTTCTACCGCTCTGACCGCGCCCGCGCCTCGCGCGGCACCGGCCTCGGGCTCGCGATCGTGAAGCACATCGTGGGTGCGGCGGGAGGCGCCGTCGAGGCGGAGGGCGCGCGCGGTCGCGGGCTCACGATCCGCTGTGTTTTCCGGCCCGGGCGTTAACCAGTTCGGCACCACTCGTTCACCATGCCGTACCCCATCGCAGCGAGGGTCGCGGGGACACTCCGCCCCGATGACCACGACACGCACAGCCACACACATCGCTGTGACGGTCGCCCTCGCGCTCGTGCTCGCGTTCGCCGCGGCTGCGTGCGGCGGGGACGACGACGAGTCCAGCGCCGGGGCCACCGAGCGGCGGATCCGAGAGCCTCTCCGGCCGCATCCAGGCCGACGGCTCGAGCACCGTCGGCCCGTTCACGACACGCGCCGCCGAGCGCTTCCAGCAGGAGAACTCCGGCGTGCAGATCACGGTTGGCGTCTCCGGAACCGGCGGCGGCTTCGAGCGGTTCTGCGCCGGCGAGACGGACATCTCGAACGCGTCCCGCCAGATCGAGGACGACGAGAAGGCGGCCTGCGAGCAGAAGGGCGTCGAGTACGCCGAGTTCCAGGTCGCGAACGACGCGCTCACCGTCATCGTGAACAAGGACAACGACTGGGCGACCTGCCTCACGACCGACGAGCTCAAGAAGATCTGGGAGCCCGGGTCGAAGGTGAACAACTGGAACCAGGTGCGCTCGGACTTTCCCGACCAGGAGCTGAAGCTGTTCGGCCCCGGCACCGACTCGGGGACGTTCGACTACTTCACGGACGCGATCAACGGCGAAGAGGGCGCCAGCCGCACCGACTACGCCCCGAGCGAGGACGACAACGTGATCGTCCAGGGCGTCTCGGGCGAGAAGGGCGGCATGGGCTACCTCGGCTTCTCCTACTACGAGGAGAACCAGGACACCCTCACGGCCGTCGAGATCGACTCCGGCGACGGCTGCGTCGCGCCGAGCGCCGAGACGGCGCAGGACGGCACCTACACGCCGCTCTCGCGCCCGCTCTTCGTCTACGTGAAGACCGAGTCGCTCGCCAAGCCCGAGGTCGAGGCGTTCGTCCAGTACATGCTCGACAACGCCGACTCGATCGCCGAGGAGGTGCAGTTCGTAGCGCTGACGGACGAGCAGAAGCAGGAGGCGCTGAGCGCGTTCGACGAGGCCAAGAGCGGCTCCGGCTCGAGCGGATCGGAGACCGAGACGTCGTAGTGGCCACGCCGGCGATCAGCGCCGAGCGGCCTGAGATCAGGCTCTCCGGCAAGGGCATTCGGTGGGGGGAGGTCCTGATCAAGGGCCTCCTCGCACTGTGCGCCCTCGTTTCGATCGCGACGACGACCGGAATCGTGATCGCGCTCCTCGAGCCGGCGATCGAGTTCTTCCGCGAGGTCTCGATCGTCGACTACCTCACCGGGACCGAGTGGTCGCCGCTCTTCGAGCCGCCGAGCTTCGGCGTCATCCCGCTCGTCGTCGGCACCCTCTCGGTGACATTCTGGGCGTGTCTCGTCGCGATGCCGTTCGGCCTCGGCTCGGCGATCTACCTGAGCGAGTACGCGCGGCCGCGCACGCGGCGGATCCTCAAGCCGGCGCTCGAGGTGCTGGCCGGGATCCCGACCGTGGTCTTCGGCTACTTCGCGCTGACGTTCTTCACGCCGTTCCTGCGCGATCTCGGCTTCCAGGCGGAGATCTTCAACGCCCTTGCGGCGGGCCTCATCATCGGCGTGATGCTGATCCCCACCGTCGCGTCCCTGTCGGAGGACGCGATGACCGCCGTGCCGCAAGCGCTCCGCGACGGCGCCTACGGGCTCGGGTCGAACCGGATGCAGGTGTCGCTGCGGGTCGTCGTCCCGGCGGCGATCTCGGGGATCGTCGCGAGCTTCGTGCTCGCGATCTCGCGCGCGGTCGGCGAGACGATGATCGTGCTCCTCGCAGCCGGCCAGCAGCCGGTCATCGACTGGAATCCGCTCCACGCCGTCGAGACGATGACGGCCTTCATCGCCGCGACCGGCGCCGGCGACGTCCCGACCGGCTCGACCGAGTACAAGACGATCTTCGCCGTCGGCCTCACGCTGTTCGTCGCGACGCTGGCGATGAACATCATCTCGATCAGGCTCGTCCGCAAGTACCGGGAGGTGTACGAGTAGTGGCGACCGCCCCGGCTCCGCTCACCGGGCGCCGCGCGAAGGGCCTCGGGGTGCAGATCGCCTTCCAGGGGTTCCTCGTGTTGTCGCTGCTCGTCGGCTTCGCCACGCTCGCGGCGCTGCTCATCGATGTCCTTCGAGACGGCCTTCCGTACCTGACGACGCAGCTCTTCACCGACCCGCCCTCGTCCTCGCCGGAGTTCGCAGGCGCCCGCCCGGCGATCATCGCGACGGTCTACATCATGGTGCTGCTGATCATCTTCACCGTCCCGATCGGCGTCGGGACCGCGCTGTACCTCGAGGAGTACGCGCAGCGCGACCGCTGGTACAACCGCGTGCTCGAGGTCAACATCCAGAACCTCGCCGCGGTTCCCTCGATCGTGTACGGCATCCTCGGGCTCGCGTTCCTCGTCCGCGGGCTCGGGCTCGGCCGGGTGCTGCTCGCGGGTGCCCTGATCCTCACGCTGCTCGTGCTGCCGACGCTGATCATCGCGGCCCGCGAGGCGATCCGCGCCGTCCCGAACTCGATCCGGGACGGTGGTCTCGCGCTCGGCGCGACGAAATGGCAGGTGATCTGGAAGCAGGTGCTCCCGGCGGCAGCGCCCGGGATCGCGACCGGCTCGATTCTCGCGCTGTCGCGCGCGATCGGCGAGACGGCGCCGCTCATCCTCATCGGCGCGGTCACCTACATCGCGTTCGACCCGACCGTCCTCGGGCCGTTCACCGCGCTGCCCATCCAGATCTACCAATGGGTGCGCCTCCCGCAGGCGGAGTTCAAGTCCCTCGCCGCGGCGGCGATCATCGTCCTGCTCGCGATCCTTCTCACGATGAACGCCTTCGCGATCTGGCTCCGCAACCGCTACCAGAAGAGATGGTGATGACCGAGACCCAGACGGGTGTCAAGATTCCGGGCGTGGCGGACGCACTCGCCGAGCGGCAGCCCGAGTCGTCGGCTCGGCGCGACGTGGTCTTCGACGTCAAGGATCTGACCGTGTCGTACGGCGGCGTGCCGGCGCTCGCGGACGTGTCGCTCGAGGTCTACCGCAACCAGGTCACGGCCTTCATCGGACCGTCGGGCTGCGGCAAGTCGACCTTCATCCGCTGCTTCAACCGCATGAACGACCTGATCCTGAGCGCGAGCGTGGACGGGACGATCCTGTACCACGGCCAGGATCTCTACGGCGACAGCGTCGACCCGGTCGAGGTGCGGAAGCTGATCGGGATGGTGTTCCAGAAGCCGAACCCGTTCCCGAAGTCGATCTACGACAACGTCGCGTTCGGCCCACGCGTGCTCGGCTGGAAGAAGGGGCTCGACGACCGCGTCGAGCAGGCGCTGAAGCGCGCCGCGCTCTGGGACGAGGTCAAGAACAGGCTGAAGGAAAGCGCGCTGTCGCTCTCCGGCGGACAGCAGCAGCGCCTCTGCATCGCCCGGGCCCTGGCGACGAACCCCGAGGTGATCCTCATGGACGAGCCCGCGTCGGCGCTCGACCCGATCTCGACGACGCGGATCGAGGACCTCATGGCCGAGCTCAAGAAGGAGTACACGATCGTGATCGTGACCCACAACATGCAGCAGGCCGCGCGGGTCGCGGACATGACCGCCTTCTTCTCCGTCCGCGTCGACGAGGAGCACGACCGCCGCACCGGGATCCTCGTCGAGTACGACGACACGTCGAAGATCTTCACGACGCCCGTCCGACAAGCGGACGGAGGACTACGTGACGGGCCGGTTCGGCTAGTCGTGCGCATCTCGTTCCAGGAGGAGCTCGACCAGCTCGAGGCGTCGATCCACGAGGAGGGCACGCTCGTCCTCCGAGCCCTCCGCGGTGCGCTCAACGCGCTCGTGCAGCAGGACGACGAGCTCGCGGACGAGGTTGTCGCGTTCGACGACGAGATCGACGACCGCTACCTCGCGATCGAGGAGGGGGTGCAGGACCTGCTCGCGCGGCAGACGCCCGTCGCCTCCGACCTGCGGCTCGTGCTCGCGATGCTCCACGTCAACGTCCACCTCGAGCGGATCGGCGACTACTGCGTCACGATCGCGAAGCTCGTGAAGCTCGCGCCGACCGTCGCGCCCGACCGGCTGTTCACCGACGCGTTCGAGGAGATGGGCGGCGCGCGCCGAGGAGATGGTCAAGGTCGCGCTCGACGCGTTCGCGGCGCGGAACGTCGAGCAGGCCGAGACGCTCGTCGACCTGGACGAGCTCATCGACCGCGCGAACCGGCGCTTCGTCCAGCACGTGCTCTCGTTCGGGCGCGACCCGAAGCTGCACGAGTGGGGGCTGCGGATGATCCTCGTCTCGCGCTGCTTCGAGCGGATCGGCGACCACGCCGTCGACATCGGCGAGCGCGTCGCGTACATGGTCTCGGGCGAGTTCCGCGAGTTCACGGACGCGTCGCATCCGGGCGCCTAGAACCGGCGATATCCGTTTCTGGACAACGCGCCTCGGCGCGATTACGCTCCCCGCCTCCCGTGCTGCGGGAGCCGCCGCGCCGAGGGGGCGCGTGCGGTCGAGAAACCTCAGGGAGAGGGGAACGACACGATGCGGAAAGTAGTCCTGCTCGGGGTGCTGACGCTCGGCTTGATTTTGCCGGCGTCCGCGCTCGCGAAGGGGCCGGAGGTCGCCGCCGTCACAGGCAGCGACATCGTCCTCAACGACGACACGTCGCAGCTGAAGGAGCCGGGCGTCGCGAACGACGCGACCGCCTTCAAGGCGACGCGCCGGTTCAAGGCACTCGCGGCGAACACGACGCCGCCGCTCGGCACGCAGAAGTTCTGGTACTCGCGCAACGGCAACGCGCTGGTCCGCGACCGCCTGTTCACGCTGCGCGCCGTGACCGGGCACTCGGAGATCTGGGTCTCCAACGTGCTCGACTTCCTCGCCGGGGACTGCCGCAACGACGGCGACCGGAACGTGATCACAGACGCGCAGGTGAACTACCTGGCAAACGAGTTCGAGAACAACATCTACCCGAAGGAGTCGGCCGAGTTCAGCGTCCCACCGGACCGCGACGGCTCGCACGCGCTGCGCGGCCAGCCGGGGACGCCGGCCTCCGGCACCGGCGGCGACAACTACTACGGCGGCGACGGCAACAAGATCGTGATCCTCGTCGACAACGTTCGGGACGACAACTACAACGACCTGAACAACAGCCAGGGGCTGTCGTACATCGCCGGCTTCTTCTCGTCGAACATCAACACGCTCCTCGACCGGAACGTGATGACGGTCGACTCGTACGACTGGACGCATCGCACCGGCGCGAACCCGCCGAACGAGCCGGTCGCCGGCAACCTCTGCACGAGCAAGCCGGCCCGGCCGTTCCTGTACGAGGGCGTCTTCGCCCACGAGTACCAGCACCTGCTCGAGTTCTACGAGAGCCCTGGCGAGGCGACGTGGGCGAACGAGGGCATCTCGGACTTCGCGATCGCGCTCACGGGCTACGTCAATCCGAAGACCTCGATCCAGCAGACGGGCTTCGACTCTCATCTGCAGTGCTTCCTCGGCTTCCTCACCGTGTCGACGCCGGCGAACCCGAACCCGCGCGCGACCGGCGGGCCGGAGAACTCGCTCACGTGGTGGGAGGACCAGGGAACCGACGAGACGCTGTGCGACTACGGCGCGGCCTTCTCGTTCATGCTCTGGCTGTCCGACCACTACGGCTCCGGGTTCATGTCGGCCCTCCACCGCGAGGACGCGAACGGCCTCGAGGGCCTGCAGAACGTGCTCGACTCCTTCGCCACCGGCAAGACGGCGCAGGACGTCCTGCACAACTGGGCCGTCGCGGTCGCGGCGGACAAGTCCCTCGACGACGGTCACGACCTTCGCGGCACGGACTTCCCCGCCCTGTACCAGCTCACGAGCATGAACGCGGAGATCAACTGGGGCTCGGAGGCGTACTCGGAGGCCGGTGCGCCGCCGAACGGCTCGGACTACGTCTCGCTCCGCAAGGCGGACGGGACCGCGCTCTCGGCCCGTGAGCTCAGCTCGCTGAGCTTCAAGGGCGCCACGGCGTTCGCACCGCTCCCGACGGAGTGGACGATCGACGCGCAACCCGCCGCTCCAGGCCGGCAACGCGGCCTACTTCGGCGGGCGCCGGGACAACATGGACAACGCGATGATCCGGTCGATCAGCGTGCCGGCCGCGAGCCCGTCGCTCGCGTTCGACATCCTGTGGAGCACCGAGGTCGCGTTCGACACGGTCTACGTCCAGGTCTCGACGGACAACGGCCAGACGTGGACTCGCTTTCGAACGCCGACATGACGACTCGCTGTCCCCCGGCGCCGACGCGAAGCTCGTCGAGAACCTGCCCGGGTTCAACGGCGAGTCCACCACGTGGCGGCACGAGACGCTCTCCCTGGCGGCGTACGCGGGGCAGACCGTGCTCCTGTCGTTCCGGTACATCACCGACGTGAACACGCGCGGTGTGCTGTTCGACGGCGTGTGGGTCGACAACATCACCCTGAACGGCGCGCCGGTCGGTGACGGCACGCTCGCCGGGTGGCAGTCGCTCACGCAGGTGAACCCGGTCAAGGTGCACGGGTTCTCGCTGCAGCTCGTCGGCCTCGACACCGACAAGAACACGCCGACGGTGTACGCCAACATCCCGCTCGACTCGTCGTTCGCGGCGAGTCTCAGCGGCGGCCAGCTCCGCAGCCTCGTGGGCAACCAGACCGACATCGTCGGCGCCGTCGTCACGTTCGACGAGCCGACCGAGTCGATCCTGCAGTACGCCCGGTACGAGCTGAAGGCGAACGGGGTCGTCCAGCCCGGCGGCTGATCGACCCGGCAGGACGAAGGACGCGAGGGCCCGGGTGACCGGGCCCTCGCTGTTTCTCCCCTAGGCCGGGACGACCGCGGCCGCGCGGCGCGTCGCGGCACGCCGTGCGAGGAAGGCGCTCGCGGCGATCGCCGCGGCGAGCATGAAGACGACGCCGTCGCCCATCGGCAGCCGCGTCAAGACCTCCATGCCGGCGCCGACGAGCGCAGCGCAGGGGATCGTCAGCAGCCACGCGACGAGGATGTTCCCGGCCACGCCCCAGCGCACCGCCGACAGCCGCCGCGTCGCGCCGGCGCCGAGGACGGAGCCGCTGATCGCGTGCGTCGTCGAGACGGGGAAGCCGAAGTGCGCCGTCGTCCAGAGGATCGACGCGCACGCCGTCTGCGCCGCGAAGCCCTGCGGCGGGTCGAGCTTCGCGATCCGGGAGCCGAGCGTCGCGATGATCCGCCAACCGCCGGCGTACGTCCCGGCGGCCATCGCAGTCGCCGACGACGCGATCACCCACAGCGGGACGTCGAACTCCTCCGCGGACAGGTGACCGGTGGCGATGAGCGCGAGGGCGATGATCCCCATCGTCTTCTGCGCGTCGTTCGTCCCGTGCGTGAAGGCGACGAAGCCGCCGGAGACGAGCTGCAGCCGCCGGAACAGCGTGTTCATCCGCCCCGGCGCCTGGCGGAAGATGAGCCACGTGATCGCGATCATCAGCGCCGCCGCGAGCACGACGCCGAGGAACGGCGCGAGCAGCGAGGGGATCAGCACCTTGTCCTTCAGCCCCGCCCACTCGACCACGCCCCAGCCGGAGGCCGCGACCGCGGAGCCGAGGATGCCGCCGATGAGCGCGTGGCTCGAGCTCGACGGCAGGCCGGCGTACCAGGTGATCAGGTTCCACGTGATCGCGCCGACGAGGCCGGCGAGGACGACGTCGAGCGTGATCGCGGACGAGTCGACGATCCCCGTCGCCACGGTCGCGGCCACCTCGAGCGAGACGAACGCGCCGGCGAAGTTCAGCACCGCGGCCATCAGGACCGCGGCGCGCGGCGACAGCGCGCGCGTCGAGACCGAGGTCGCGATCGAGTTCGCGGTGTCGTGGAAGCCGTTGGTGAAGTCGAAGAAGAGGGCGACCGCGACGACGGCGAAGAGCGCGAGCTCCATCGGCGGCTACTGGTTCTTGACGACGACGTTCCCGAGCACGTTCGCGGCCGTCTCGCACGCGTCGAGCGCCGCCTCGAGCGACTCGTAGATGTCCTTCCAGCGGATCACGATCAGCGGGTCGATGCGGTCGTCGTGGAAGAGCGAGGCGATCGCGTCGCGGACGATCCGGTCGCCGTCGTCCTCGAGCCGCTTCAGCTCGATCAGCGCCTCCTGGACGCCCTTCAGCCCCTTCAGTCGCGAGAGCGCCTCCGCGAGCCGCTCGACCGCGCCGACGAGGATCCGGCACTGGTCGATCGACTGCTTCGTCGGGTGCTCGATCCCGTAGAGCTCGAGCAGGTCGCTCGCCTCCTCGATGTGGTCGACGACGTCGTCGATGGCGGTCGCGAGCTCGTAGATGTCCTCCCGGTCGAACGGGGTGATGTACTGCGTGTTCAGCAGCTGGATGAGGTCGTGCGTGAACCCGTCCCCGACCGTCTCGACGCGCTTGACGTCGGCCTGCGAGACCGACGACGAGGGGTACTCGCGGAAGCGGGTCTCGGCGAGCCGCGCCGCCTCCAGCGCGTTCGCGCCGGCCTTGGCGAAGAGGTCGTAGAAGGCGTCGGTGCGGGGGACGAGGCCGAGGCGCACGGGGCGGCACTCTAGCGCGGTGTCACCGTCTGGTGAGGGTCCGGTGAACGTCCGTTCTCGTTTGGACAAGTGTCGACTCGCGGGTACTTCCTGCGGATGGCCCGCGTCCTGGTGGTCGACGACCACGAGATCTTCCTCCAGGGCCTCGTCCTCCTCCTCGGACGCGACGAGCGGCTCGAGGTGGTCGGCACCGCCACGAACGGCGCCGACGCCGTGCGGCTCGCCGAGGAGCTCCGGCCCGACGTCGTCCTCCTCGACGTCGTGATGCCGGGCATGGACGGCTACGCGGCCGCCGAGGCGATGCGCGAGCGCGTCCCCGAGACGGCGGTCGTCCTCGTCTCGGGGGTCGACGAGGCCGAGGCGTCGCGCCGGGCGACCGAGGTCGGCGCCGCCGCGTTCGTGACGAAGGCGGAGGCGGTCGAGCGCCTCCCCGAGATCATCGTCGCCGTCGCCGGCCGGTAAGGGGCGGAGGACGACGGAACGCCGCCCTCCGCCCGTGAGACCTAGCCGCGAATCGCCGCCGTGAACTGCCGGCGAGCCTTGCGCAGCTGGGCGTTCGTCAGCGAGATGAAGTCGGCGCGGTTCGCGATCGCCTTCTCGTTGTTGAAGACGTAGCCGATGAACGCCCGCACCTCCGGCCGCGCGAACGAGGTGCGCTTCGCGTAGATGAAGAGCGGCCGGGAGAGCGGCTTGTAGGTGTTGTTCCAGACCGTCTGCCGCCCCGGTGCGACGCACTTCCCGGTCTTCGGGTTGACGATCTGCAGCGCCTTCAGCTTGTCCTTGTTCTCGTCGTAGTAGGAGAAGCCGAAGTAGCCCAGCCCGCCGCGCTCGCCGGAGACGCCCTGCACGAGCACGTTGTCGTCCTCGGACGCCGAGAAGTCCGTGCGGCTCGCCCGGGCGCGGCCGTTGATCACCTCGGTGAAGTAGTCGAACGTGCCGGAGTCGGTTCCGGGCCCGAAGAGCTTGAGGCCGACGTCGGGGAAGCTCGAGCGGACGTCGCGCCAGCTCGACACCTTCGACCCCGGCTCCCAGATCTTCTTCAGCTCGGCCGTCGTGAGGCACTTCACCCAGGTCGCCTGCTTGTTGACCACCACGGTGAGCGCGTCGTTGGCGACGGTGAACGCGCTGTAGGAGATGCTGGCGCTCCGGCAGCGTGCGGACTCGGACTGCCGGATCGGACGCGACGCGTTCGAGAGGTCGATCTCGCCCCGGCAGAAGCGCTCGAAGCCGCCGCCGGTGCCGGAGATGCCGACGGTCACCCTCACGCCCCTGTTCTTCTTCTGGAAGAGCTCGGCCGCCGCGGTCGTGTACGGGCCGACCGTGCTCGAGCCGTCGGCGGTGATCGTGCCGCTCAGCGCCGCCGGCCGCGCTCCCGGCCGTGGACACGACGGCAGCCGCAGCGACCGCAGCGAGGGCTCCTGCTGCGGCGATCCGCAGTGTTCTCGTCATCGCACTCCCCTTGTTCCGGACTCCGTATGGCGAATCGAGTTTCGATCCGACCGCGCGGACGGTGGGGTGAGGGAAGGTGAAGATCGCGTGACGGTCCGGTGAAACGGCATGGGCGAACACGTGGGTCGCACGCGTGTCTTTCCCGGGCTGCGGTAGCGTGGCGGCGATGCGCAGGACGCTCGAGCGGGAGCTGAAGCTCCGGGCCGGCGAGGGCTTCGAGCTGCCCGACTTCGGCGGCGAGGAGCTCGAGCCGCGGGTCTTCGTCTCGACCTACTACGACGCCCCGGACCTGCGCCTCGCGCGCGTCGGCGTCACGCTCCGCCACCGCACCGAGAACGGCCGCGGGCTGTGGCAGCTGAAGCTGCCCCGGCGCGGCTCGCGGCTCGAGCTCGAGCTCTCCGGGCCCAAGACCCGGCCGCCGGAGGACGAGCTCCGCCTCCTGGTCGGCCTCCTCCGCGGCCGCGAGCTCGCCGAGGTGGCGCGGCTGCGCACGCGGCGGGTCGGCGTCCGCGTCGACGGCGACGGCAACCCGCTCGCGGAGGTCGTCTTCGACTCGGTCGCCGTCATGGACGGGCGCCGGGTGACGCAGACGTGGGAGGAGCTCGAGGTGGAGCTGCTCGAGGGGGCCGACGACCGTGAGCTGCGCCGCATCGGGAAGGCCCTGCGGCAGGCCGGCGCCGAGGAGACGGACGGGCGGACGAAGCTCGCCCAGGCGCTCGGCGTCGACGCGCCCGCGCGCATCGAGCCCGACGCGACGACCGAGGGTGCGCTCCGCGGGATGCTGGCGCTGCAGCTCGAGCGGATCCTCGCGCACGACCCCGGCGTGCGGCTCGGCGACGACCTCGAGGACGTGCACCAGATGCGCGTCGCGACCCGGCGGCTGCGCGCGTTCCTGCGCTCCGCGCGCGACGCCCTCGACGGCGGCTGGGGCGAGCCGCTGCGGGAGGAGCTGCGCTGGCTCGCGGGCCTGCTCGGCGCCGTCCGCGACCTCGACGTCCTGCTCGACTACCTGCGCCGCGAGGCCGAGGTCCTCGACCCGGCCGAGCGCGAGGCCTTCTCGCCGGTCTTCGCCGAGCTCGAGGAGGAGCGCGAGCGGGCGCGCGGCGTGCTGCTGGAGGGGATCTCGGGCGATCGCTACTTCGCCCTCCTCGACCGGATCGAGGCCGCCGCGGCGGCGCCGGCCGTCTCCGCCGAGGCGCCCGAGCTCTCCACGCTCTTCGCCGCCGAGCTGCGCAAGCTCCGGCGCAAGGCGGGCTCCCACCTCTCGGGCCGCGGCGCCAGCGACGATGAGCTCCACGACGCGCGGATCCGGACGAAGCGGGCGCGCTACGCCGCCGAGTTCGCCGAGCCGGCGCTCGGCGACCCCGGCCGGAAGTTCGTCTCCGCCGCCAAGGACCTCCAGGACGTGCTCGGCGAGCACCAGGACGCGGTCGTCGCCGAGGAGCGGATCCGCTCGCTCGCGTCCCGGACCGAGGACCCGGAGGCGCGGTTCGCCGCCGGCCGCCTCGTCGAGCGCCAGCGCGCCCGGCGCGCAGCGGCGCGGGCCGACGTGCGCGACGCGTGGGAGCGCGTCGAGCGTCTCGGCCGCAAGGCGCTGTGAGCCTGCTGCTCGTCCGCCACGCCTGGGCCGGCCATTCCGACCAGTGGGACGGCGACGACGAGCTCCGCCCCCTCGACGAGCGCGGTACCCAGCAGGCGCGCGCCCTCGTCTCGCTGCTCGAGCCGTACGAGGTCGAGCGAATCCTCTCGAGCCCGGCCACCCGCTGCGTCGACACGGTCGTGCCGCTCGCGGCGTCGCGCGGGCTCGACGTCGAGGTCCGCGACGAGCTCCGGGACCTGCGTCAGGACCTCGATGGGCCCGGGCTCGTCCGCTCGCTCGCGGGCGCGCCGGTTGTCGTCTGCGGCCACGGCGGGCTCGAGACGGCGCTGGGCTACGACGTGCCGTGGAAGAAGGGCGCCGTGCTCGTCCTCGACGGCGACCTGGAGATCGTCGAGCGGCTGCGGGCGTGAGCGCCGAGTACCCGCAGGTCGAGGTCGACGTCGCGCGAGGAGCTGCGCCGCTGGCTCGAGCAGCACCATGAGACGTCCGAGCGGCATCTGGCTCGTGACGTACAAGAAGGGCGACCCGCGCTACCTCCCGTACGAGCACATCGTCGAGGAGGCGCTGTGCTTCGGCTGGATCGACAGCAAGGCGCGCAGAATCGACGAGCGCCGCACCTCGATCGTGCTGACGCCACGGAAGCCTCGGAGCAACTGGTCGGCCCCGAACAGGGAGCGCGTCGAGCGGCTCCTCGCGGCGGACCTCATGGCGCCCGCCGGCCTCGCGGCGATCGAGCGGGCGAAGGACGACGGCACCTGGGCCGCGCCTAGGCGCTCTGCGCCTCCTCCTCGACGAGCTGCTTCAGCCGGGCGAGGTCGCCCTCGAGCTTCCGCTGCGCGCCGCGCTCGACCACGCCGCCGAGGAACCGGCCCGCGAGCCCGCTCAGGCGTGTGTGCACCGCGGCGCGGACGAGCGTCCCGTCGCCGTCGTCCTCGAGCTCGTGGCGCGTGTCGACGTGGAAGCCCTTCCCGTCGAGCTCCGCGGCGACGAGCCGCTCCGGCTCGAATGCCGTGATCCGCGACTCGATCTCCATGCGGCGGCCGGCGAGGTCCACGACCTGGCGGGAGCGCGCGCCGACGCCGGGCTCCGGGTCGAGCGGGTCGAACTCGCGCAGGCCGCCGATCCAGCGCAGCATCAGCTCGGGCTCGACGAGCCACGCGAAGACGCGGTCGCGCGGCGCCTCGATCTCGATCGTGTGCTCGCTGCGCTCCATCCGGAGCGCGGAGCGTACTCAGGCCGCGCGGGCCTCGGCGAGCAGCGACAAGGCGACGCCCTCGCGGAGCCCACCCCGCCCGAGCCGGAGCGGGACGCCGAGGCGGCGCACGACCTCGGCGAGGATCAGCGCCCCGGCGGGAAGGACGCGCGCCCGCTCGACGTCGATCCCGTGCAGCCGCGCCACCTTCGCTGCGCGCCGGGCGGAAAGCAGCTCGAGCGCTGCCTCGAGCTCGCGCTCGCCGAGCCGGCGTCCGACGAGCTTCGCGATCGCCCGTGCGCTCCCGCCGACGGCGAGGGCCGCGTGCGGGCGCGGCGGCAGGATCCCGGCGAAGGCCTCGTGCGTGGCCCGCGCGGCTGCGGCGAGCGCCTCGTCGGTCGGCGGGTCGTCCTCGAGCCGGGCGGCCGTGAGCCGGAGCGCACCGACGTCGACGGAGCGCAGCCAGGCCGGCGGCGACGGCGGCGCGCCGACGGCGATCTCGGTGGAGCCGCCGCCGACGTCGACGACGGCGACGACGGTGCCCGCTTCGACCTCCGACTGCGCCACCGCGCCGGCGTAGGCGAGGCTCGCCTCGTCGTCGGCGGACAGGGAGTGCACCGGCGCGCGGGTGGCGCGGGCCAGCTCGTGCACGAGCTCGTCGGCGTTCGCGGCCTGCCGTCCGGGTGCCGCGACGACGACCTCGAGCAGCTCGCTTCCCGCGGCACGCGCGGCCGCCGCCTGGGCGCGCGCCACGGCCACCGCCTCGGCGAGCTTCGGCGCGCCGATCGAGCCGTGGCGCAGGATCTCAGCGCCGAGGCCGACGTAGGACTTCTCCTCCTCGACGGGCTCGAGCTCGCCGCCGCGCCGCTCCGTCACGAGCAGCCGGATGGTGTTGGACCCGACGTCGATGACACCGACTCGCATGGGGAGATCCTTCCCGGTGGGCCGGACGGCCTACACCTGGCGTCCGCGACTCCGGTTGGCGCTCCGGCGCGACCGGGTCGCCGCGCGCCGCATCATTGCCGCCTGCGCGCCGGGATTGCGGTCGCCCTTCGCCGGGTCGATCCGGCGCCACGTGCCGTCGCCGGACAGCTCCCACGCGTACGTCGTGTCGGCCGCGACCGCGTCGAGGATCGCTGCGATGTCCGCCTGGGCCCGGGGCGCCTCGACCGGCGTCACGATCTCGATGCGGTGGTCGAGGTTCCGCGGCATCAGGTCGGCGCTGCCGAGGATACGTGTGCGTCGCCCCGTCGGCCTGGAACTCGAACAGTCGGCTGTGCTCGAGGAAGCGGCCGAGCACCGAGCGGACCCGGATGGTCTCGCTCATGCCCTCGACGCCCGGCCGGATCGCGCAGTTCGTCCGCACCGTGAGGTCGATCGGGACGCCCGCCTGCGAGGCGGCGTAGAGCTCGTCGATCAGCGCAGGGTCGGTGAGGTGGTTGACCTTGATCCGGATCCGCGCCTGTTTGCCGGCCTTGGCGGCCGCGGCGCACGCCCGGATCTCGTCCGCGAGGCGGGCTCGTAGCGCCAGCGGGGCGACGAGGATCTTGCGGAACCGCTGCGGCTGCCCGAAGCCCGTCAGGTAGTTGAAGAGGTCGGCGACGTCGGCGCAGATGTCCTCGTCCGCGGTGAAGAGCCCAACGTCCTCGTAGAGGCGCGCGGTCACCGAGTGGTAGTTGCCGGTGCCGACGTGGACGTAGCGCCGCATGCGCTCGCCGTCGCGGCGGACGACCAGCGTCGTCTTCGCGTGGATCTTGAGATTCGGGAAGCCGTAGACCACGTGCACGCCCGCCTGCTCGAGCGCGCGCGCCCACTCGATGTTGGCGCGCTCGTCGAAGCGGGCCTTGAGCTCGACGAGGCAGACGCTCTGCCGCCCCGCCTCGGCGGCCTCGATGAGCGCCGGGACCAGCGGCGACTCGTCGGAGGTGCGGTAGACCGTCGTCTTGATCGTGGCCACGTTGGGGTCGCGCGACGACGCGCGGAGGAACGTCTCGAAGCTCGTCGCGAACGACTCGTACGGCTGGTGCACGAGGATGTCGCCGCGGCGGATCTCGTCGAAGACGCTCCGCTCGCCGTTCACGACGGGGCGGAAGCGGGAGCTCGTCACCGGCACCCACGGCTCGTCCTTCAGGTCCGGCCGGTCGAGGCGGGCGACCTCCATCACGTCGGCGAGATCGAGGAGCCCGTGGACGGGATAGACGAGGTCGGGCGCGACGTCGAGGCCCTCGCGCAGCCGGGCGAGCATCGACTCCGACATCGACGACGAGACCTCGAGCCGGACGACCTCGCCGAAACGCCGCCGGCGCAGCTCCTCCTGGACGGCCTCGAGCAGGTCGTCGGCCTCGTCGGAGACCTCGAAGTCCGCGTCGCGCGTGACGCGGAACGCGGCCCGCTCCGCGATCTCCATCCCGGGGAAGAGCCAGGGGAGGAAGTGGGCGATGAGCGCCTCCATCGGCACGAGCGCGCCGCGCTTCCCCACCTCGACGAAGCGCGGCAGCCCCTCCGGCACCTTCACCCGGCCGAACCGCTCCTCGCCCGACTCGTTGTCGCGCGCGAGCACGGCGAGCGACAGCGAGAGCGGCGAGATGAACGGGAACGGCTGGCCGGGGCCGACGCCGAGGGGCGTCAGCACAGGGAAGATCGACGCCTCGAACGTGCGCTCGATCTCGCGCAGCTCCTTGTCGGAGAGCTCGTCGACCGCGGCGAGCCGGATGCCCTCGTCGGCGAGCGCCGGGCTCAGCTCTCGCTTCCAGAGCTTCGACTGCCGCTGCGTCAGGTCGGTGATCCTCGTCCGGATCGCCGCGAGCGCCTCCCTCGGCGTCAGGCCGTCGGGGGAGCGCACGACGAGGCCGGAGGCGGCCTGGTCGAGCAGCCCCGCGATGCGGACCGAGAAGAACTCGTCGAGGTTGTTGGAGAAGATCGAGCAGAACCGCACCCGTTCGAGGAGCGGGACGTCGTGATCCTCGGCGAGCGCGAGGACGCGGGCGTTGAACTCCAGCCACGAAAGCTCGCGGTTGAGGAGCTTGCCCGTGGGGGTGGCGACCTGCGTGTGGGGCATGGGGTTCTCCCATCGTCGCGCATTTCGATGTTGGCGGGTGGTGAACAGGCGGAGAACGCCCGTCGGCCCGTGTGTCAGCTCGTGGTGGAGGCGGCCTCCGTGGCCTGGGCCTGGCGCGCCGCGTCGAGGAGCGCAGCGACCGCGGCCGCGAAGACGTCGCCGTCGGCGTACGCGGGCGTGAAGTCGACGGCGCCGTTCACCTCGAGCACCGTCCAGCCGTCGTCGACCGGGAGCAGGTCGATGCCGACGAGGTCGCCGCCGATCGCCGCCGCGGCCGCGACGGCCAGGGCTGCCGCCGCCGGGGGCGGCACGGTTTTCCGGCGGATGGCTCCGAGCGCGACGTTCGTCCGCCACTCGCCGGGTGCGGCGACCCGCCGCACCGCGCCGACGACAACCCCGCCGGCGACGAGCACGCGGAGGTCGTAGCCGCGCGGCGGCACGAGCTCCTGCGCCAGCGCGCCGTGCTGTGCGAACCAGGGCCGCTCGCGGAGCGTCGTGAGCGCGCACAGCATCCCGCGGTCGTCGTCGCAGCGCAGCACGTCGACGCCCCAGCTGCCGAAGCGCGGCTTGAGCACGAGCGGCGGGGCGAGCTCCTCGAGCTGCCGCCGATGACGCAGCGTGAGGTGGACCGTCCGCGGGCTGGGGACGCCCGCGTCCGCGAGGCGCCGGGCGGTCAGGAGCTTGTCGTGTGCCGAGACGAGCGCCGTCGCCGGGTTGAGGATTCGGACACCGCGCCGCTCGAGCAGCCGCAGGTGCCAGAGCCCTTCCTCGACGCCGTCGAGGGTCGGGAGCACGTCGAGCCTCCCGAGCGCCAGGTCCCCGGGCCGCAGCCCCTGGAGCGCCTGCTCGGGCGTCATCACCGTGGCAGGCACGCCCAGCGCGAGCGAGGCGCGGGCGAGCGCGAGGTTCGTCTCGGACTCGCGCATGGCGAGGATGCCGAGGCGGAGACCCCTCGGCGACTGGGCCTGGGCGACCATGGTTCGTTGAATAATGAGGCCCAGCGGGCCCACGTGCGAGTGAAATCGGTGAATGCTCCGTGAGGATGTGGTTATCAAGCGGTTGACCTCCTCGCGGAGGGCGAGGGCGGGACACCTCCAGGGCGGCCACTATGGATGCTCGAGGCCTGGGAGACGGCTCGGTTCGCGAGCATCCGCCGCAGCTAGACGACGCGAACCCGGTCGCGGCGCTGCGGGAGCCGGTGCAGGAAGGTGATGCGTCCGTCCTCGACACGGAAGAGCGCGAGCTCGCGATCGGCGCCCTCGCAGCGCGTCGCCCCGCGGACGTCGAACTCGGCCTCGACCGTCGCGCCGCGCTCGTCGTCGATCCGGACGACCGCACCGGCGCACGCCTCGCGCCGGGCGTAGCGGATCGCCTCCGCCTCGGTCTCGAGCACGCGCGTGCGCTCGCCGTCGATGATCTCGGCGCCGGGCGCGAAGCAGCGCCGCCGCGGCCTCCGCGTCGCCGAGTCGCACCGACTCCGCCCACGCGCGCACGACCCCCTCCGCTGAGGGCTCGCTGCCGCCGCAGCCGGCGAGCGCGACGGCGAGGAGCGCGAGGGCGGCGGCGCGTACGGCCATGGCCGCCAGGGTAGATTCCGGCCGTGGACTTCTCGCTGACGGACGACCAGCGCGAGATCCAGGCGCTGGCCCGCGAGTTCGCCGACGCCGAGATCCAGCCGTACGCGGCCGAGTGGGATCGGGAGCACCGGTTCCCGCGCGAGCTCTACGGCAAGCTCGCCGAGCTGGGGCTCATGGGCACCTGCGTGCCGGAGGAGTACGGCGGCGCGGGCGCGGACTTCCTCTCGTACATCCTCGTGCTGGAGGAGCTGTCGCGGGCGGACGCGGGCGTCGGCGTGACCGTGGCGGTGCACACGAGCGCGGTGACGCTGCCGATCCTGTCCTTCGGCACCGAGGAGCAGCGGGCGCGGTTCGTGCCGCCGCTCGCGCGCGGCGAGGTGCTCGGCTCGTTCGCGCTCACGGAGCCGGAGGCCGGCTCGGACGCGGGGTCGCTGCGCACGCGGGCGGAACCCGACGGCGACGGCTGGCGCATCACCGGCGCGAAGCAGTGGATCACGAACGGCTCCTACGCGGGCACGTTCCTGCTCTTCGCGCGCACCGACGCCGAGGTCGACGGGGCGCGCGGCGTGTCGGCGTTCGTGCTCGACGACGACCACGTCCGGGTGACGCGGGAGGAGGAGAAGCTCGGGCTGAACTCGTCCTCGACCGTCGATCTCGTCGTCGAGGGCGCGGTGGTCGGGCGCGACCGGCTGCTCGGCGAGGAGAAGCGCGGGTTCGCGGTCGCGATGTCGACGCTCGACGGCGGGCGCATCGGGATCGCGGCGCAGGCCGTCGGGATCACCCAGGCCGCGTTCGACGTAGCGCGCGGCTACGCGCTGGAACGGCGCCAGTTCGGGCACCGGATCGGCGACTTCCAGGCGATCCAGCACAAGCTCGCGAACATGTCGATGGAGCTCGACGCGGCCCGGCTGCTCGTGTACCGCGCCGCCTGGCTCAAGCAGGAGGGGCAGCCGCACACCGAGGCGGGCGCGAAGGCGAAGCTGTTCGCGTCGGAGATGGCGCGCCGCCAGACCGCGGAGGCGATCCAGGTGCTCGGCGGCTACGGGTACACGCGGGAGTTCCCGGTCGAGCGCTACTACCGCGACGCGAAGATCACGGAGATCTACGAGGGCACGAGCGAGGTGCAGCGGCTCGTGATCGCGCGCGAGCTGCTGAAGCACGCGGAGCGCGCGGCCGCCGTTCGCTAGGCCGGAACGGCCGTGTCCTGGTCTCAGAGACCGGTCAGGTCCCGGGAGGACGTGCCCGTGTCGCAGTTGGACATGGCTTTCGGCCCGTTTCGGTGGCGTTTTCGGCCAAGTGAGCCGGCCGCTGCGGCCATGACCCGTCTCTGAGACCGGGACCTGGCCGTATCGGCCGTGCCAGCCTCATTCGGGCGACCACGCGTAGAGCGCGTCCGGCGTCCGTTCCTCGTTGCCGCTCCCGTCCGTCTCACGGACGAGGACGAAGCCGCGGCGCTCGTAGAACCGCCGCGCGTTCGCGTTCTGCTGGAAGACCCAGAGCTGGAAGCCGCCGGGCCGGCGCTCCTTCGCCCGGTCGATCAGCGCCCCGCCGATCCCGCGCCCGTGGGCGTCGGGCTCGACGTAGAGGTGCGTGAGCTCGTCGTCCGCGAGCGCCGCGAAGCCGAGGACGACGCCGCCCTCCTCCCAGACCCAGACCTCGCCGTCGGCGACGACGCTGCCGAAGAAGCCGCGATCCTCCTCCGGCGTGTGCAGCGTGGGCAGGAACGTGAGCGTCCCGAACGAGCGCCGGAAGAGCGCCGCGATCGCGTTCACGTCCTCGAGACCTGCGCGTCGGATCACGCCCGTAACCTACGGCCCGTGCGCGAGCGGGACGAGCCGGTGCGGCTGACGCGGATCTACACGAGGACCGGCGACGCGGGGGAGACGGCGCTCGGCGACCTCAGCCGCGTCCCGAAGACGCATCCGCGCGTGGAGGCCTTCGGCGCCGTCGACGAGACGAACGCGCAGCTCGGAGTCGCACTCGCGGTGGAGCTCCCACCCGAGCTCCGCGACGTGCTCGTCCGCGTCCAGAACGAGCTCTTCGACCTCGGCGCCGACCTCTCGCGCCCGGGCGAGGAGGGCCTGCGCGTGACCGAGAGCCAGGTCGAGGCGCTCGAGCGCGACTGCGACCGCTTCAACGAGGAGTTGCCGACGCTCAAGAGCTTCGTCCTCCCCGGCGGGAGCGAGGCCGCCGCGCGCCTCCACGTCGCCCGCACCGTCTGCCGCCGCGCCGAGCGCGAGACGATCGCCGCGGCCGCCGTGGAGGAGCTGAACCCGCTCGCACTCGTCTACCTGAACCGGCTCTCCGACCTGCTCTTCATCCTCGCGCGGGCCGCCAACGCGGGCGGCGACGAGCCGCTCTGGCGGCCCGGCGCGTCGCGCTGAGGCGTGCTCGGCCTCGTCGCGGTCTTCGTCGGCTCGTTCGTGGCGGGCGCGCTCGGCTCTGCGCTCGGGCTCGTGCTCGGGACGCTGCGCCTGCCCGTCCTGCTCGTGACCGCCGGCTCGCCGGCCGCCGGCGCGGGGACGAACATCGCGATCAGCGCCGCCGCGGCCGCGTCCGGAGGGCTGCGCCACGCGCGTGCGGGCCGCGTCGACTGGCACGTCGTCGCGTGGATGGCGCCGCCGTCCGCCGTCGGCGCGATCGTGGGCTCCCTCGTCGCCGACGACGTCTCGGACAGGCTCCTCTACGCCGTCGTCGCGGCCGTGCTCCTGTGGCAGGGCGTCGACCTGGCGCTGCGGCCGTTCCGCGAGCGGCCGGCGCCCGAGCCGAGGATCGCCCCGGCCGCCGGCTTTGGCTTCGTCATCGGCGTCGTCGGCGGGGCGATCGGCGTGATCCTCGGGACGCTGCGGATGCCGGCGCTGCTGCGCGCCGTCCGCATGACCGCGGCGAAGGCGGTCGGCACGAACCTCGTCGTCGGCTTCGTCCTCGGCGTGGCGGGCTTCGTCACGCACGCAGCGTCGTTCGACGTCGAGTACGACCTGCTCGCCGCCGGGCTCGCCGGTGCGATCCCCGGCGCCTGGCTCGGCGCGCCCATCGCGGGCGCCGTCGCCGAGGAGACGCTACGGAAGGCGATCGGGGCCGCGGTGGCGGTGATCGGCGTCGCGTTCGCCGTGCAGGCCGTGCTGGGCTAGCGGGCCAGCCGGCGGACGATGCGGGCGATTCGCGCGGACGAGGCGCTCCGCGGGAGCGCGGCGTCGGCGCCGGCACGCGTCGCGGCATGCAGGTCGGCCGCTCGGGAGGCGAGCGCCAGCAGCCGCAGCGTCGGGAAGACCGCGTTGAGGTCGCGCACGAGCGCCGTGCCGTGCCGGTCGACGTCGACGAGCACGACCCGGACGCCGCGGTTCGCGGCGAGCGCGAAGGCACCGTCGGCGTCGGCCGCGATGACCCGCGTGCCCGTCCCGCGGAGCCCGAGCGCGAGCGTCCTGCGGATCCGCGCGTCCCCCGCGAGCGCGACGTTCAGGGGTCCGGGCACGTGCTGCGATCCATCCTTCCGGACGATCCGCAACCCGAGCGTCCGCTGCACCCGCTGCCCGCCGGCTGTCGCGGCGACGACGATGCGGTAGGCGCCCGGCGTGCGCGCCGTCTGCGGCATCGGCAGCTTCAGGACGGACGCGCCGGCCCGGACGGTCCGGCGCCACGTCGCGAGACGCGCGCCGCGCGGGCCGACCAGCGTCGCCGTCACGGTCGCCGCACGTGACACCTTGACGCGTGCGGCGACGAAGCGCCGCGTGCTCCACGAGAAGGTCTTCGCCGCGGCGACGCGCAGGACGAGCCTCGGCGCGGGGATCAGCGCGAACACCGAGAGGTGCCGCGTGAGGATGCGCACGCGGTCGCCCTCGCGGACGTAGCCGTCTCGGCTCAGGAGCGGAAGCGAGGCTCCGCCCGGGACCGGCTCGAGCGCGCGCCACCGACCGCCCTCGAGGGTGGCCGGGACGAGCGAGGCCGAGGCGCCGGTGAGCACGATCTCGAGCGGGAACAGGAAGCTGTGGACCTCCGTCCCGGCGAGCGCCCAGCGGGCGGACACGTCGACGACGGATGTGGGAGCGCCGGTGGGCGCCGCGGGGACCGAGGACGCGGGCAGCGGCTGGATCCGGACGACGAGCCAGTCGCCGCCGCCGCTCACGGCGCCGGCCGGCACGGTCACGAAGGAGGCGCCGTCGACCGCGGTGAGCGACGTCGCCGAGCCGCTGGGCGCGTTGGCCTCGACGAAGGGAAGCGTCGCCGGCGAGCCGAGGACGACCGTGAAGTGGAGGCGGAACGGCGTCGTCTTCCCGGTCGCGTCCACGAGCGTGCCCGCCAGGATGTAGGCGCCGGTCTCGAGCTCGTCCGGCTCGACCGAGAACGAGGCACCCGTGATCGTCGCGCCGACGGGGCTCCCGTTCAGCGTCAGGCCGGCGACCGCGGACAGCGGCTCCGACGCCGTCACGTCGAGCGAAGCGGGCGACGCCGTCAGCACGCTGCCGTCGGCCGGGGTGGAGGCGACGATCGACGGAGCCGGGTCGCTCGGGGCAGGCGTCGCAGGCGGGGCCGCCGGAGGCGCAGGCGGCACGACCACCGGCGCCGGCGGCACGACCTGCACCGTGATCGCGGCCGTCGGGGCGGAGTTCCCGGCGTTGTCGGTGACCCGCGCGCGGAGGTTGTAGGCGCCGGTGGCGAGCGCGGTCGTGTTCCAGGACGAGCCGCCGATCGTGGTCCAGGTGCTGTCGCTCGTCCGCTTGAACTCGAAGCTGGTGCCGGAGACGCCCGAGCCGGCGTCGGAGGCGCTCGCCGCCAGGGCGACCGTCCCGCTGACGGTGGCGCCGTTGCCCGGCATCGTCATCGCGCCGGTCGGAGCCGTGTTGTCGACCTGCACCGTCACCGGCGAGCTCGTGCCGACGTTGCCGCCGACGTCCGTGGCCTCCGCGGTCACGACCTGGTTCCCGTCGCCGACCGTGCTCCAGGCCACCGAGAAGCCGTCGGAGCCGTCGTTGTCGGTGCCGATCGGGGAGCCGCCGACCTTGAAGACGACGCTCTGGATGTCGCTCGACCCGGTCGCCGTCAGCGTGACGGTCCCGGACACCGCCGTCGACGGTGCCGACACGGTCAGCGTCGGCGCGTCGTTGTCGACGAAGATCGTGGTCGTCGCGCTGCGCAGGTTGCCGGCCTGGTCGACCGCGATCACGCGGACGTCGGTCGCGCCGTCGGGCGAGGCCGTCGAATCCCAGGCGGTCGAGTACGGCGAGGAGCCGTTGTCCACGTCGACCTGGCTGAACCCGGCCGCGCCCGCGGGCTTGACCTCGAAGCGCACCTCGCGCATCCCGGAGACGCCGTCGGCGGCGGTCGCGGTGATCGCGATCACGTTCCGCCGCACCGCGCCCGCGGGCGGCGCCGTCAGCGCGATCGTCGGCAGCTCGTTGTCGACGGTCTTGCCGGTGAGGGCCTGGACGGTCGGGATTCCCGAGGCTGTCGAGGAAGGTGACCTGGAGGTCGTACGCGATGTCGGCGACGGTGGTCGTGTCCCAGTCGATCGGTGTACTCGTCGCTGCCGTTGGCGGTGAGGTCGGTGCCGATCTGCGTCCATGCTGACGTGCCCTCCGGCGCGTACTCGAACTTCACCGAGCTGACGTCGGTCGGGTCGTCGGCCGTGGCCGTCAGCGTGACGAGGCCGCGGAGGAACGTCGACGGGTCGGTGACGGTGCCGCTCGGGCCCGTCGTGTCGATCAGCACGTCGGTGCTCTTGACGCTCTCGACGTTGCCGGCGGCGTCCGTCGAGAAGTACTCGATCGTCCACACGCCGTCGCCGGCCGAGGCGAAGATCGTCACGGACGTGCCCGACTGCCACGCGCCGAACGAGCCGCCGGGCGGGCGCACGCGGTACTGCGTCGCCGACGGGCCCGAGCCGGCGTCGCTGCGGGAGAGCGTGACCGTCTGGTCGGTGTTGTGGCGGCCGGGGGCGGCGTCGTCCGTCGTCACCGGGGCGGTGTTGTCGACGCGGCGGCTCGCGACGACGTCGATCGTCCGGTTGCCGGCGAGGTCGTCGACGACGACGCGCAGGTCGTAGAGGCCGTCCGGGCTCGTGTTCCAGGTCGTGCGCCATGAGCCGCCGCGAGAGGCTCGCGTCGGGGCCGACCTGCGTCCACGGGCCGCCGGACCCGGCCGGCGACCGCTCGAAGCGGACGACGTCGATCCCCGAGCCGCCGTCGGTCGCCGGCGCGGAGAGCTGCACGGCGCCCATCAGGTACGGGCCGGGATCGGTGAAGGACGCCGTCGGCGCCGTGTTGTCGATGCGCCGGCCGCCGATCTGCGACGTCTCCTGGTTGCCCGGCGCGGTCGGTCGCGGTGAGCCGGAACGCGTAGAGGCCGTCCGGCGTCGCCGGGAGCGTCGTGTTCAGCGAGGCCGACCAGCCGTCGGAGCCGTCGTTGTCGGTCGAGATCAGCTGCCAGCCGCCGCCGTTGTCGTACTCGAAGGCGACCGTGGCGACGCCGGCGGTGACGTCGTCCGCCGTCCCGCCGAGCGTGACCGTGAGCCGCAGGTTCGTGCCCGGGTTCGCGATCGCAGCGGTCGGCTTCGTGTTGTCGATCGTCCGGCCGGGCAGCGCGTTGCGCGAACGTGTTGCCGGCGTTGTCGGTGACGAGGACGCGCAGGTCGTAGCGCCCGTCGGGCGTGCCGCCGCCGGTCGTGTCGAAGCTGGTCGACCAGCCGTCGCCGCCGTCGGTGTCGGTGGCGATCGTCGTCCACGTGTCGGCGCTCTCCGGGGAGCGCTGGAAGGCGACGGAGGCGACGCCCGAGCCCGTGTCGGCGGCGTGCCCGAGAGCGCGAGGCTGCCGCGGAGGAACTGGCCCGGGTCGGTGAGCGTGCCGGTGGGCGCGGTGTTGTCGACCCGGACGTTCGCGGCGACGTCCGTCTGCGTGTTGCCGGCGTCGTCCGTGACGAGGACGCGCAGGTCGTAGAGGCCGTCGGGCGTCCCGCCGAGGGTCGTGTCGAGGCTGCCCGTCCAGCCGTCGCCGCCGTCGGTGTCGCTGGAGATCGTCGTCCACGAGGAGGCGCCGGCGGGCGAGCGCTGGAAGTCGACCGAGTCGACGCCGCTCGTCGCATCGGTGGCGCTCGCCGTCAGCGCGATCGTCCCGCGCACGTTCGCGCCCGCGGACGGGGCCGTCAGGGACGCGGCCGGCGCGGTGCGGTCGACCGTCACGGTCACGACCGCCTCGGCGGTGTGGCCGGCGTTGTCGGTCGCGACCGCCTTCACCTGCCGCTCGCCGTCGCCCGGCAGCGTCCAGGCGCCGGTGTAGGCCGGCGTCGTGTCGAGGTCGACGCTCGTCCACGAGGAGCAGGTCGGGCCCGCCGTCGCGCAGGCGAGGAACTCGACGGAGGCGACGCCGGTGCCGGCGTCGCTCGCCGCGGCGGCGAGCGTGAACGGGTCGGCGTCGGCGGCGTTGACGAACGAGCCGTCGAGCGGCGCGGTCACGGACACGGTCGGCGGCGCGTTGTCGACCGCGATCCCGTTGACGACCGACCAGCCGGAGACGTTGCCGCTGCGGTCGGTCGCCCGCGCGCGGAGGTCGTAGACGCCGTCGGCGAGCTGCGTCGTGTCCCAGGAGCGCGCCCGTCAGCGCCGTCGTCCGCCAGTCGTTCGCGCCCGCGGCCGAGTACTCGTACGTCGATCGTGTCGAGGCCGGAGTGCGCGTCGTTCGCCGTCGACGTGAGCAGCACCGAGCCGGAGGCGGGGGAGGCCGGCGGGTCGAGCGTGATCGTCGGCGCGAGGTTGTCGACCCAGCGCGAGGCGACCGGCGTCGAGTCGGTGACGTTGCCGGCGACGTCGGTGACGCGGACGCGGACGTCGTACTCGCCGTTGGCCGTGCCGGTCGTGTCCCACGTGGCGGGGACGTTCGTCCACGTGCCCGTCCCGGCCGGCGCGATCTGGAACTGGACGCTGCCGACGCCGGAGGTCGCGTCGCTCTGCGTCGAGGTCAGTGCGACCGTGCCGCGCAGGTACGGGGCCACGGCGCCGATCGCCGCCGTCGGAGCGACGGTGTCGATGCGAACGTCCTGCGACACCGCCGTCTCGACGTTGCCGACGTTGTCGCGCGACGCGAAGCGGACGGTGGTCGTGCCCTCGGTGCCGAGCGAGAGCGGCCCGAGGTACTCGTTCGCCGGTGCCGAGCCGTCGGTCGACCAGTCGATCCGGTCGAGCCCGGACTGCACGTCGCTTGCGGTCAGCACGACCGTGACCGGCTTCGTCGTGTACCAGCCCGCGGAGCAGGCCGCGGCGTTGCACGTCGCGGTGCTCACCGGCGCGGTCGAGTCGGCCGTGACGGTGATCGGCGCACCGGCCGAAGCGAGGCCGGCGCCGTTCGTCGTCACGATCTCGTTCGGCTCGACCGGGTCGGCGGCGGCCGCGGTGAACGCGTAGGTCCCGCCGGTGTTCGACCAGCCGCCGCCGAGAGCGGGGAACGCGTGCGAGGCGATGCCCGACTCCGGGTCGCTGGCCGACGGCGTGACGGTGAAGCCGCCGGCCACACCCGGGCGGAACCACGTCACGGTGCCGTCGAACGATGCGTTGGTGAGGCCCGAGTACGCGAGCGTCGGCGTCGTCGGCGCGGTCGTGTCGATCCGGACCACGAGCGTCGCGGGCGCCTCGAGGTTGCCGACGTTGTCCTCGGCGCGGAACGTCAGGGTCGTCGTCCCAGGCGCGACGACGTCTACGGGAGCCGAGTACAGCGGGCTCGTCGGGCCGGGCACGGAGCCGTCGGTCGTGTAGCGGATCTCCTTCACGCCGGCGCCGCGCGTCGGCCGCGCTCAGCGTGACGCTGACCGGGGAGGCGGTGTGCCAGCCGAAGCCGTTCACGGCGGGGGCCGCGGTGGCGGTCGTGACCGGCGCGGCCGCGTCGGCCGTGACGGTGAAGGATGCGGCGCCGCTCGTCAGGCCGGCCGCGTTCGTGGCCGTCACGTTGTTCGGCTCGTTCGGGTCGCCTGCGGTCGGGTCGAACGACCACGTCGTGCCGGCGCGCGACCAGCCGGTGCCGAGGTTGGGGTGGCTGAACGTGACGCCGCCGGACTCGGCGATCGGTGGAGGCGGGCGTGACCGTGAAGCTGCCGCTCGTGCCCGGCCTGAAGTACGTGGTCGTGCCTGCGACGTGTGTGCCAGACACGTTCGCGAGCGTGAGCGCGGGCACGGTCGGCGCGGTCAGGTCGACCTTCACGACGCTCGCCGACGGGTACGTGACCCAGTTGCCGGCGTGGTCGCGGACGCGCAGGCGGTAGCGGTAGCAGGCGCCGCCGGCGACGCTCGCGTCGGGGGTCGCGACGGCGCTCCAGGCGGCGTCGAACGAGCCGCAGGTGCCGGTCGTGAGCGTCGCGGCCTCGCGCTCGACGACCGCGGAGCGCGGCGGCGACGCCCGAGCCGCCGGCGTCGGTGCCGTTGTCGGTGGCGATCGCGACGGAGCCGTCCGTTTCCCAGCCGTCGGCGACGGTGATCGAGCCGCCGGACGGGGCGATCGTGTCGAGCACCCACGCATGCGAGGCGGGCGTCGGGTCGGAGTTCGCCGACGCGTCGACCGCGCGCACCTCGAACGTCCGGGCGCCGTCGGGCAGCGCGCCGGTCGTCAGCGGCGAGGCGCACACGCTCCAGGCGCCGCCGTCGAAGCGGCACTGGAAGGTCGAGCCGGGCTCGGTCGAGCTGAACACGAAGGTCGGCGTCGCGTCGTTGTCGGGATCGGCCGGGGCCGAGTCGATCGTCGTGTCGGGGCTGATGTTGTCGACGCGCCGGTCCTCGACGACGGCCGAGGCCGTCGCGTTCCCGGCAGCGTCGGTGGCGATCGCGCGCAGGTCGTAGAGCCCGTCGGCGACGCCCGTCGTGTCCCACGAGCCCGTGATCGTCGTCCACGTGCCGGCGTCGGCGGGCGAGCGCTGGAAGACGACGCTCGCGATCCCGGACGCCAGCGTCCGTCGCCGTCGCGGACAGCGTGACCGTGCCGGCGAGGTTCGCGCCCGGGTCGTCCAGCGTCACGCTCGGCGCGGCGGTGTCGACCTGGACGGTCGCCGACGCGCGAGGTCGCCTCGTTGCCGACGAGGTCGGAGCTGCGGACGCGGTAGCGGTAGCACTTCCCGCTCACGACGCTTGTGTCGGCGCCGGCCGTCAGCGTCACCGTCGTCCACGAGCCGAACGCGTCGCAGGTGCCGTCGCCGTTGTCGAGGTCGGCCTCCTGCCGCTCGACGACGAGGCTTCCGGCGTCGACGCCGGAGCCGGCGTCGGTGCCCTGCGTCCGTCGCGACGGCGACCGAGAGCGTGGCCGTCGCCCCGCCGGTCACGGTCGCCGAGGCGCCGGTGGGCGCGGCGCTGTCGGCGGTGGCGGTGAAGCCCGACCGGGTCGGAGACGAGGCCGGCGGCGTTCTCGGCGGTGACGTCGTTCGGCTCGGCCGGGTCGGCGGCGCCGGCCGCGAAGGTGTAGTCGCCGCCGGCGTTCGACCAGCCGCTGCCGAGCGCCGGGAAGTGGTAGGTCGCGACGCCCGACTGCGGGTCGGACGAGCTCGGCGTGACGGTGAAGCCGCCGGCCGCGCCCGCGCGGAACCAGAGGACGGAGCCGTCCCAGTGCGCGTTCGTCGGCGCCGAGAAGGCGAGCGTCGGCGTCGTCGGCTTCGAGTCGTCGATCTGCAGCAGCTGCGAGCCCGCCGCCTCGGCGTTGCCGACCGCGTCGACCGCGGCGAAGCGCACGGTCGTCGTCGCGGCGACGCTGAAGGCGCCGCTGTAGAGCGTGCCGCTCGCGAGCGGGTCGCTGCCGTCGAGCGTGTACCGGATCTCGCTGACGCCGGAGCCCGGGCCGTCGTCGGCCGACAGCGTCACGTCGGCGGCGCTCGTCGTCCAGCCGCCCGGGCAGGGGCCGCCGTCGCAGGCGATCGTCGTCGTGGGCGCCGTCGCGTCGGCCGTGACGGTGAAGGGCGTCGCCGCCGAGTCGAGGCCGGCGCCGTTGCGCGCGACCACGTCGTTCGGCTCGGCCGGGTCGGCCGCGGATGCGGCGAACGTGTACGCCTGGGCGTACGGCGCGCTCGCGTCGTTGCTGCCGCCCGTCCAGGTCGCGCCGAGCGTGGGGAAGGCGACGTGCTGCACGCCGGAGCCGCCGTCGGCCGTCGTCGCCGTGACGGTGAAGCCGCCGGTCGTGCCCGGGCGGAAGAAGACGGTCGAGCCGGTCGCGCTCGCGTTCGTGAACGAGGCGAAGGAGAGGTTCGGCGAGCTCGGGGCCGTGGTGTCGATCCGGACGAGCTTCGAGCCCGTGTCGAGGTTGCCGACCTGGTCGAGCGCGGCCCAGCGCACCGTTGCGGTCGCGGCCACGTCGAAGGCGCCGGTGTACGGCGTCCCGCCGACCGGATCGCTGCCGTCGAGCGTGTACCGGAGCGACGCGAGGCCCGAGCCGCCGTCGCTCGCGGCGAGGGTCACGCTGACCGGGGAGGACGTGTACCAGCCGGCGGAGCAGGCGGCGCCGTCGCAGGCGATCGAGCTCGTCGGCGCGGTCGCGTCCTGCACGAGTGTGAAGGAGCTGCTGCTCGTGAGGGCCGCGCCGTTGTGCGCCGTCACCGTCTGCGCGCCGGTCGCGGTCGACGAGGACGTCCAGGCGTACGAGCCCTGGAAGGCGGGGGAGGTGTCGTCGCCGCCGCCAGTCATCCCGGCGAGCGCCGGGAACGCGACCTTGTCGACGCCGGACTCCGCGTCCGACGCCGTCGCGTCGACGGTGAAGGTGCCGCTGTTGGCGCCGCTCGGGTTGTAGAAGAGCGTCGTCCCGCTGACGTACGAGCCGGGATCCGCCTCGGCGAGCGCGAGCGCCGGCACCGACGGGGTCGTCGTGTCGATGCGGACGAGCAGGCTGCCGACGGCCTCGACGTTGCCGACGGCGTCCCACGCGCGGAACTTCACGGTCGTCGTCGACGTGACGGCGATCGCGCCGGCGTAGAGCGGGCTGAGGGCGGTCGGGTCGGAGCCGTCGGTCGTGTACCGGATCGCGGCGACCCCGGAGCCGCCGTCGTTCGCCGCGAGCGTGACGTTGACGGGCTGGCTCGTGTGCCACCCGTTGCCGTTGGCGGCAGGCGCGGCGGACGGGGTCGTCACGGGCGCGAGTGTGTCCGCCACGACCGTGAAGCCCGGCCGGCGCCCGTGAGGCCGGCGCCGTTCGTCGCCGTCACGGTCTGAGCGCCGGCCGGAGCCGTGTCGGACGGGGCGAACGTGTACGCCGTCGCCGCCGGGTCGGAGGCGACGCTGCCGCCCTCGCCCCAGAAGCTCGGGAACGCGTGGCTCGCGACGCCGGAATCCGGGTCGGTCGCATCCGCGGTCACGGTGAAGCCGCCCGAGGCGCCCTCGCGGACGTACACGGTCGTCCCCGTCGCGGACGCGTTCGTGAACGAGCCGAACGAGAGCGACGGCGCGGTCGGCGGGCTCGTCTCGAGCACGGTGACCGCGTCCTCGCTGCCGGGCGCCGCCTCCGTGTTCCCGGCGACGTCGCGCGCGCGTGTGTAGAAGCGGTAGGTGCCGTCGCCCTGCGACGCGGTGTAGGCGAACGAGGCCGAGCCCGGAGTCGTGTCGGTGTCGGCGAGCACGTAGGCGCCGTCGCTCGGGCCCTTCGCCCACAGCTCCACCTCGTCGACGCCGGACCCGCCGGTGTCGCTCGAGGTGTAGGTGACCGCGATCGAGGTCGTCCCGGTGAAGGCGGGAAGCGCGTCGGCGGCGGAGGTCGGGTTGGTGGTGTCGACGACGGTGGTCGTGTCCTCGCTGCCGGGTGCGGTCTCGGTGTTGCCGGCGTTGTCGCGGGCGCGGGTGTAGAAGCGGTAGGTGCCGTCGCCGTCGGCGGCCGTGAACGAGAACGACGGCGAGGCGGGGGTCGTGTCGGTGTCGGCGAGGGCGTAGCCGCCGGCGCCGGGGCCGTCGACCCAGAGCTCGACCTCGTCCACGCCCGAGGTCGCGTCCGACGCGGTGTACGGGACGGTGATCGAGGCGCTCGTCGAGTACGCGGCGAGCGCGTCGGCGGAGGAGACAGGGCTCGCGGTGTCGACCGTCGTCGTCGCGTCGGGCCCGCCCGGCGCGGCCTCCGTGTTCCCGGCCTCGTCGCTCGCGCGCGTGTAGAAGCGGTACAGGCCGTCGCCCTCCGAGGCCGTGTACGAGAAGGACGGCGAGGCGGGGGTGGTGTCGGTGTCGGCGAGGGCGTAGCCGCCGGCGCCGGGGCCGTCGACCCAGAGCTGCACCGAGTCGACGCCTGTCGCGGCGTCGCTCGCCGAGTAGCCGACGGTGATCGAGGTCGAGGTCGCGTACGTCGAGAGCGCGTCGGCGGCCGAGGTCGGCGCCGTCGTGTCGACCTTCACGACCGTCGAGACCGTGACCGTGTTCCCGACGTTGTCGATGCCGGTGAGGGTGTAGCGGTAGCAGCCGGTGGCGAGGCCGTTCTGGGCGGGGGTGCCGACGAGCGTGGCGGGGCCGCTGTAGCTCGAGCAGGCGTCGGCGGAGAGCGTTCCGTCCTCGCGGGTGAGGGTGGAGGAGCGGAGGCCGGCTGCGGTGGCGGAGAGCGTCTCGGCGTAGTCGGTGCGGGTGCCGATCGTGAACGAGCCGTCGATGTCGTAGCTCGTGGTGCCGCCGCCGCTGGCCGCGACGCTGTTGACGGTGAGCGCGCCGCCGGCCGGCGCGGTCGAGTCGGAGACGATCGCGAAGCTCGTGTTGCGTCGAGCCGCCGCCAGCGTTGTTCGCGACGGAGATCGTCTTCGAGCCGCTGTCGGTGCCGGTCGTCGCGGGCCACGTGTAGGTGCGCGAGTACGGGGAGGGCGGGGCGATCCCGGCGGAGCTCGCGGGGGTGAAGCCGCCGGCGAGAGCGGGGTAGGTCGCGTTGCCGAGGCCCGAGTCGCCGTCGCTCGCGGCGGTCGCGACGGCGAAGGTGCCGCCCGAGCCGGCAGGCCGGTAGTAGAACGTCGAGCCGCTCGCGGCGCTGTCGGTCGTGTTCGAGAGCGAGCCGACGGTCACGCTCGAGACGGAGGGCGCCGAGGTGTCGACCTTCACCGTGGTCGAGATCGAGGCCGCGTTGCCGACGTTGTCGGTGCCGGTCAGCGTGAAGCGGTAGCAGCCGGTCGCGAGCCCCGTCTGGTTCGGGTTGCCGGTGATCGTCGTCGGCGCGCCGTAGGCCGAGCAGCTGTTGGCCGACAGCGTCCCGTCCTCGCGTGTGAGGACCGAGGTCGCGAGCCCGGCCGCGGTCCCGCTCTGCGTCTCGGTGTAGTCGGTGCGCGTCCCGATCGTCACGGAGGTGCCGGTGGTGAAGCTCGTGGTCCCGCCCGCGCTCGCGGCCGTGCCGTTGACGGTCAGCGCCCCGCCGGTCGGCGCGGTCGTGTCCGAGACGAACGGCACGACCAGCGTGGACGTGTTCCCGATCCGTCGGCCGCGGTCAGCGTCCGCTCGCCGGCCGACGGCGCCGCCGCACCGGCGGTCTACGAGTAGGCCGACGACGTGTACGTCGGTCGCAGTCGTCACCGTCTCGATCGCGTGCGTCCAGGCGCCGGTGGTGACGGGGTAGTTGCACGCGACTCGACCGCCGACTGGGTGTCGGTCGCGGGATCCCGGATCGGAACTGGCCGGCGGTCGAGCCGCGGTAGTAGATCGTCGTCCCGTTCGCGTACGCGACGCCGCTCGGGCTCACGCCGCTGAGCGCGAGCGTGCCGTGCGTCGGGTCGTTCGAGTCGGGCGTCAGCGCGAGCGTGTGGCCGACCCAGCGGCGAGTTGGAGCCGGCGCGGTTGGTGAACGTCGTGATGCCCGTCGCCCCGGCGGTCGCCATCGACGCGGTCGTACTGCGCGAGCTCGATCGTGTTGCTGACCCGTGTTGCGGAGGGTGAACGAGTTGACCGGCCCCGCGGGGTAGGTGACGTTGGCGCGGATCGCGGAGCTGCAGATCGCGATCTGGTTCGCCACGGTCGTCGTCAGCGACGGGCAGGTCGGGCTCTGCGTGTTCCCGGTCGTGCTCGCGACCGTCTGGATCGCGGCGGTCGAGTCGACGCCCTTGTAGACCTCGACGTACGGCGGCGGCCGCGTTGGCCGGATCGTCACGTTGACCGTCGTGCCGGCATCGCCGGCGATCGCGTCCCGGGTGAAGACGGCCTGCGACGTGTTCGACTGTCGGTCGCGCTCGAGTTCGCAACCGTCGTCCAGCCGGTCGGCTGCGTCGGGCGTCGTCGCCGTTCGCGACGACACGTGCAGCAAGAGCACGTCGTTCGTCGCGCGCGGTCGCGGGGATCACCGGCGAGATCGTCGTGCCCGGTGCTCGTGACGGCGGCGCCGGCCGTGCGGAGCGCGATCGGGTCGATCACGTACGGGAGGGGCAGGCCTGCGGTCGTCGAGGTCGAGCTCGAGCCAGCTGCGTCGACGTCGCGCTCGACCACCGACCACGTTGCGCCGTCGGGCGTGACGTCGCGACCCTCGACGTCGTAGATCGCGACCGGCGCGATCGCGAGATCGGTGAGCCGGAGTCCGTCGAAGAAGCCGACCCAACCCTCAGGTGTGACTCGAGGGTCGAGCTCGGAGTCGAGCCGCCAACGCCACGTGCGCGCGCCGTGGCGGCTCGTGACGACGAGCGACTGCTCGGTCCTCGCGCCGTCGACTGTGATCGTCTCGACGCCGACGTCGGTGGTGCGCGCGACGCCGTGCTGGTAGCGCGTCCACGTCGCCGTCGACGCCCTCGAGCGCGAGGCCGAGCGCGCCGCGCTCGGACGCGAGCCGGAAGCCCGCCTCGTCGATCGTGACCCGGATCCCCGCGTCCGGCTCCCTGACGAGCGGCGCGTCGGCCTGCGGTGCGCCGAGTGCCGTCGCCAGGAAGCCGGGGGTCGCGGGGTGCTCCGTCGTCCTCCAGCCGGCGAGCTGAGCGAGGACGACGGAGGCCGGTGACCGCCGCGACGACGAGCGCCGCGACTGCGGCGAGCACGTGGACCCGCGACAAGCCGAAGCGGGCGGAGAATGCCGCCCGCTCGTCCAGCTGCCGCTGTTCCGGAGTGCTCGCCATGGTCACTTCTCACGCACGCGTCCGTGCGTTGCCCTCCGCCTATCGGCCGATCTGCGAGTCCACGACGAGCGCTTTGCGCCCCAAGCCCGATTCCGGAGCCGAAGATCCCCCGAACGGGGCAGGCCGCCGGTCGTCGTCGTCGAGCGGTCGGATCGGGTTCCGACGTTCTTAGGATCAATCTCAACTTGAGGTTGAGACTCACGTTGAGCCGGAGTGCGACCCCGCGCGCGAGGCCGTAGACTTCGCCGCGATGGCGACGACCGAGGACCCGCGCGCGACGAGCGAGACGGAGGCGTGGCGCCGCGAGCTCTACGACGCCGCGCCCGAGCGTCAGGGCGAGCTCTTCACGACCATCTCGGGGAACGAGGTCGACCCGCTCTACGGGCCCGACTCGCTCGAGCTCGATCCCGAGCGCGACCTCGGCCAGCCGGGCACCTATCCCTTCACGCGCGGGGTCTACCCCTCGATGTACCGCGGGAAGCTCTGGACGATGCGCCAGTTCGCCGGCTTCGGCACGGCCGAGGAGACGAACGCGCGCTTCCGCTACCTGCTCGACCACGGCCAGACCGGCCTCTCGACCGCGTTCGACATGCCGACGCTGATGGGCTACGACAGCGACCATCCGCGCTCGCTCGGCGAGGTCGGCCGCGAGGGCGTCGCGATCGACTCGCTCGAGGACATGGAGACGCTCTTCGCCGGCATCCCGCTCGGCGAGGTCTCGACCTCGATGACGATCAACTCGCCGGCGGCGATGCTGCTCGCGTTCTACGCCGTCGTCGGCGAGGAGCAGGGCGTGCCGATGCGCGAGCTCCGCGGGACGATCCAGACGGACATCCTCAAGGAGTACATCGCGCAGAAGGAGTACATCTTCCCGCCCGAGCCCTCGATGCGGCTCGTCACCGACATGGTCGAGTTCTGCGCGCGGGAGATGCCCAAGTGGCACCCGATCTCGATCAGCGGCTACCACATCCGCGAGGCCGGCTCGACCGCCGCGCAGGAGCTCGCGTTCACGCTCGCGAACGGGTTCACCTACGTCGAGTGGGCGCTCGAGCGCGGCCTCGACGTCGACGACTTCGCGCCGCGGCTCTCCTTCTTCTTCAACGCCCACCTCGACTTCTTCGAGGAGATCGCGAAGTACCGCGCCGCGCGCCGGATCTGGGCCACGACGATGCGCGAGCGCTACGGCGCGAAGAGCCCTCGCTCGTGGCTGATGCGGTTCCACACGCAGACCGCGGGCGTGTCGCTGACGGCGCAGCAGCCGGAGGTGAACATCGTCCGCACGGCGCTCGAGGCGATGGCGGCGGTGCTCGGCGGGACGCAGTCGCTGCACACGAACTCGTTCGACGAGGCGCTCGCCCTGCCGACCGAGAACGCGGTCCGGATCGCGCTGCGGACGCAGCAGGTGATCGCGCACGAGAGCGGCGTCGTCAACACGATCGACCCGCTCGGCGGCTCCTACTTCGTCGAGTCGCTCACGAACCGGATCGAGGCGGAGGCCAACGACTACTTCCGCCGGATCGACGAGCTCGGCGGCGTCGTCGCGGCGATCAAGGAGAACTTCTTCCAGCGCGAGATCGCCGAGGCGTCGTTCCGCTACCAGTCGGAGGTGGAGGCCGGCCAGCGCATCGTCGTCGGCGTCAACCGGTACGTGCTCGAGGACGAGCCGCCGGTGGAGATCCTCCGGGTCGACCCGGCGCTCGAGCAGAAGCAGATCGACCGCGTCCAGGCGCTGCGCGCGCGGCGTGACGCGGCGGCGGTCGAGGCGGCGCTGACCCACCTGAAGACGGCGGCCGCCGGCGACGAGAACCTGATGGGACCGATCCTGGAGGCCACGCGCGCGTACGTGACGATGGGCGAGATGTGCGATGCGCTCCGCGACGTGTGGGGCGTGTGGCGCGAGACGCCGGTCTTCTAGTCGCGACCGCCTCTCCGCCGCCGCCCACACGCGTTTAAGCCGCGGTTAACGCCGCTAACCGGTTCGCCGCGGCGCCGTCTACACTCGTCGCATGAGCGTCCGCTCCACCATGTCGTCTCCCAAGGCCCAGCGCCGCCTGCTCTGGATCGGCAGCATCGTCGTGGCGGTGGGCGTCGCCGTCGCGGTCGTCGTCCTCGTCGGCGACACCGGCACGGCGCGGCCCGAGGTCATCGAGCAGGAGCCGGCGGTCGTCTCGAACGAGGGCCCGAAGGCCCCGCTGCCGCGCGAGGCGCGGAAGGTGGCCGGGGAGTTCATCCTCACCGCCGTGAACCGGAAGAACCTCGAGCGCGGGTGGCAGCTCACGCACCCGACGCTCCGCGAGGGGCTGACGAAGAAGGAGTGGCTCACGGGCAACATCCCGGTCGTCCCGTATCCCGTGAGCTCGACCGATCCCGCCCCGATGAGCGTCGAGGAGTCGTACGCGAACTCGGCGATCATGCGGGTCGCGCTCGCGCCGGAGAAGGGCTCGGACGTGAAGCCGCAGATCTTCTTCATCGGCGTCCGGAAGTTCCAGGGCCAGTGGCTCGTGGACTACTGGGGGCCGTACTCCACGGTCCCGGTCCCGTCCAGCTCCAACTAGTGGCCGCCTCCGGCGGGTTCCTGTCCTCGCCACGTCGACGGAGGCGCCTGGCGTGGGGCAGCGGCATCGCGTCGTTCCTCGGCGGCCTGGTCGCGGTCGCGCTGCTCTGGCCGGAGGTCGAGCGCGTGCCCGAGACGATGTCGACCGAGCCTGCGGTCGTCCTGACGACGCCGCGCAACGTGCCGCTGACGAAGGACGTCAGGGCGGCGACGATCGACGCGGCCAACGTGTTCCTCAATACGGCCGTCAAGCGCGACCACCCGGAGCGTGCGTGGGACGTGGTGCACCCGACGCTGCGCGAGGGCTACACGAAGGCCTCGTGGGCGACGGGCGACATCCCGGTCGTGCCGTATCCGGTCGACGCGGCGATCTACCGGCTCGACTACTCGCATCCGAACCTCGTCGGCTGGAAGGTCAGCGTCTACCCGCCGAAGGGGTCGACGCAGCAGCCGATGACCTTCTACATGGACGTCACGCTCTCGGGCGCCGGCGAGGAGCGCCGCTGGAGGGTGAGCAACTGGTCGCCGGCGAGCATGCTCTCGTCCGCGAGCGGCGGCCCGGCGGCGCAGCAGGGCTCCAACCCGTTCGCGATCGACAGGCAGGCCGGCGACGACCTCGAGAGCCGCATCAACCCGCTCTGGTTGCTGCTCGCGTTCGTCCCGCTGGCTTTCGTCGTCCTCGTCGTCGGCGCGAAGGGCGTCCGCGACTGGCGGCGCACCGCCGCCGTCGAGCGCGACTACAGGTCGACCTCGAACCCGTCGTAGGCCACCTCGACGCCGTCCGGCTGCGGGAACTCCGCGGGGCGGTGGGTGAGCAGGAGGCGCCGCGCGCCCGAGCGGCGGAAGACGTCGATCGCCTCGTCCGCGTCCAGGTGGCCCCGGGGCGTCCCGTCGAGCTCGCCGCGCGCGAGCGTCGCCTCGCAGACGAAGAGGTCGGCGTCGCGGGCCGCGTCCACGAGCGCCTCGCACGGCCCCGCGTCGCCCGAGTAGCAGAGGACGCGCCCGCCGTCGTCGACCCGGAACGCGTAGGTGTCGAGCCGGTAGTGCGGGACGCGGAGCGGCGTGACCCGGAAACCGGCCGCCTCGAACGTCGTCCGCTCCTCGTACTCGGAGACGCGGAAGGCGGACTCGAACATGTCGGCGCGCCCGAGGTCGGTGCCGAAGCTGCGGAGCCGCTCGCGTCCACCCGGCGGCACTCGGAGCTCCGGCTGCGGCAGGCCGTGTCCGAGGCCGAAGCTGTTCCCCCAGACCCAGGGCACGAGGTCGCCCCAGTGGTCGAGGTGGAAGTGCGTGATCGCGATCGCGTCGACCCGCGGCCAGCCGTTCTCGGAGTACCGGTCGCGGAGCCGCGCGAGCACCCCCGGGCCGCAGTCGAGGAGCAGGCTCCCGGCGCCGGACACGAGCAGGCCCGCGTGGGCGCCGCCCGGGTTCGGCCAGGCGGGCGACGAGCCGATGACCTGAAGCTTCACCCCCCTATACTGGCCGACCGATGCCAACTATTCGCGTCGTCATCGCGAAACCGGGTCTCGACGGGCACGACCGCGGCGCGAAGATCATCGCCCGCGCGCTCCGCGACGCCGGCATGGAGGTCATCTACACGGGCCTCCACCAGACGCCGGAGCAGATCGTCGAGACGGCGATCCAGGAGGACGCCGACGCGGTCGGGATCTCCATCCTCTCGGGCGCGCACATGACGCTCGTGCCGCGGATCCTCGAGGGTCTGCGTGAGCAGGAGGCCGAGGACGTCGTCGTGGTCGTCGGCGGGACGATCCCGCAGGACGACGCGGACGAGCTGAAGCGGCAGGGCGTCGCCGAGGTGTTCACCCCCGGCGCGCCGACCAGCGAGATCGTCGAGTTCCTGCGCGACCGCGTTCCCGCCTAGGACGCGCGCAGCAGGATCTTCTGCGTCGACATCATGAGCGGCATCCCGAGCTGCGCCTCGAGCGTGGTCTCGGCGCGCGCCGTCCACACCTGCGCCTTCTGGCCGGTCACGGCGGTGGCCAGCTTGGCCGCTGCGATGAGGGCGCCGAGCGGGTTGAACACCGCCGTCTCCGGCGGCACCGCGAGCTCCACGGTCCGGTCGACCTTCGGGATTCGCTGGCTGCCGGGGTAGCGGGTGAGGGAGGCGACCTCGAGCTCGAGAAAGCCGTCGTCCGCCTGCACGACCGTGCCGTTCAGTGCGAGCGTGAACGGCGAGCCCTGGGCGGCCGCGAAGAGCAGCCGCTTCGCCCTCTGCAGGTGCGGGTACGGCGACACCGCGCCGCGACCCTTGGGGTGAACCTCGAAGTGGAGGTGCGACGCGATCCCGTCGGCGTCGCCGGAGTCGCCGACGAAGCCGACGATCTGGCCGGCCTCGACCTTCGCGCCCGTCTTCAGCCCCGGCGCGAACGAGACGCCCGGCTTGCACCCGCCGGTGTTGTCGTTGCGGAGCGTCTTGTCGTTGTTGAGGTGGATGTAGAGGTAGGTCGTGCCGCTCGTGCCGTGGAGGTAGAGCATGCAGCCGGCGCGCGAGGACGTGACCCAGAACTCGACCGTGCCCGGCTCGACGGCGACGACGGGCGTCCGCTTCGCGGCCATGAGGTCGTTGCCCTCGTGCCGACCCTGCCCGCGCGGGTCGCCGAAGTCGTTCGTGTAGGTCGTCGCCCCGACGACGGGGAAGATCAGCGGCGGCACGGCGGCGCTCGCGCTCGCGGTCCAGGCGGCGAGGCCGGCGAGAACTGCGGCGGCCAGGATGCTTCGGGCTGTCGTCCGGTGGCGAGTCATGAGGCTCCGGTTCGGGCTCGAAGGGCCGCACCCTACCAGGCTTTCCGGAAGCTGCCATGGGCCGACCGGTACCTCGCGGGTCCCACGCGCGACCGTCGTTAGAGTCTCGGCCGATGAAGATCGCGGTCTGCGTGAAGCAGGTTCCGGAGGCGGCTCACCGGCGCATGAACCCGTCCACGAAGCGGCTCGACCGCTCGGGCGAGGGCGCGCTGAACGCCTTCGACGCCAACGCCGTCGAGGAGGCGCTCCGCCTGAAGGAGACGGGCGGCGACGGCGAGGTCGTCGTCGTCTCGATGGGCCCGGAGAAGGCTGTCGACGCGCTGCGGAAGGCGCTCGCCATGGGCGCCGACCGCGCCGTCCTCGTGTCCGACGACGGCGCCGCCGGCTCCGACCTCGTCGCCACGTCGCGCGTGCTCGCCGCCGCGCTCGAGCGCGAGAGCGCCGACCTCGTCCTGTTCGGCCAGTACGCCGCCGACTCCGAGGGCGCGGTGCTCTGGGCAGCCGTCGCCGAGCGGCTGCGCCGGCCGCTCGTCTCGCAGGTGGCCGAGCTCACGGTCGAGGGCGGCTCGCTGACCGGCCGCCGCCAGACGGAGTTCGGCTACGACGTGATCCGGGCGCCGCTGCCGGCCGTCGTCGCGGTCGCCGACTCGATCAACGAGCCGCGCTACCCGTCGCTCAAGGGGATCATGGGCGCCAAGAAGAAGCCGCAGGACGTCCTCTCGCTCGCCGACCTCGGCGTGGACGCCGGGGAAGACGCGTCGCGGACGTCGGTGCTCTCGCTCGGCGACCCGCCGCCGCGCGGCGACTCGCGGAAGGTCGAGGACGACGGCAACGCGGCGGCGCAGATCGTCGACTTCCTCGCGGAGAAGAGGCTCGTCTAGTGGCGGGCACGCTGGTCTTCCTCGAGCACCACGGCGACGAGCTGCTGAAGCCGTCGCTCGCCGTGCTCTCCAAGGCGGCGCAGCTGGGCGGCGAGGTCTCGGCGGTCGTCGCCGGCTCGGGCGTCGAGCCGCTCGCGGCCGGGGCCGGGAGGTTCGGCGCCGCCACCGTCTTCGTCGCGGACGACCCCCGGCTCGAGGCGCCGCTCCCGCAGCCGCGTGTGGACGTGCTCGCGCAGCTCGTCGGCGAGCACGACTTCGACACCGTCCTCTTCGCCTCGTCGATCCTCGGCGCCGACGTGGCCGCCGCGCTCGCCGCGCGCCTCGACGCGGGGCTCAACTGGCAACTCACGGACCTCGTCGAGCAGGACGGGCAGCTCGTCGGCAAGCAGCCGGCGCTCTCGGACTCGGTGATCTGCGACGTCGGCTGGACGTCGACCCCGCGGCTCGCGCTCTTCCGCGCCGGCGCCTTCGATCCCGTCGAGACGGGCGGCGAGGCGCGGGTGGAGCGGGTCGAGGCGCGGCTCGAGGACTTCTCCACGCAGGCGGAGATGGTCGAGCAGGCCCACGAGGAGCAGAGCGGGCCCTCGATCGAGGACGCGGACGTGATCGTCGCCGGCGGGCGCGGGCTCGGCTCGCCCGAGGCCTTCTCGCTCGCGGAGGAGCTCGCGAAGGCGCTCGGCGGCGCCGTCGCCGCAACGCGCGCGGTCGTGGACGCCGGCTGGTACCCGTACGCGGCGCAGGTCGGCCAGACCGGCAAGACCGTGTCGCCGAAGCTCTACGTCGCGCTCGGGATCTCGGGCGCGATCCAGCACAAGGTCGGCATGCAGTCCTCGCAGGTCATCGTCGCGATCAACAAGGACCCGAACGCCCCGATCTTCGAGTACTCCGACCTCGGCGTCGTCGGCGACCTCCACCAGATCGTCCCCAAGCTGACGGAGCTCGTGCGCGAGCGCCGCTCGTGACCGTCCGGCCGGCCGACTACCCGCCGCCGTTCTCGACGTCGGAGGCGATCGCCGTGCCCACCGACCCGCCCGACGAGCGCATCGAGGTCGGCATCTGCATCGTCGGCGCCGGGCCTGCCGGTCTCGCGTGCGCGATCCGGCTCGGGCAGCTGATGGAGGAGGACCCCGAGACGGCCGAGCGGCTCGGCGAGGTGCCGGTCGCCGTGATCGACAAGGGCAAGGGCGCGGGCTCGCACCTGCTCTCGGGAGCCGTCGTCAACCCGCGCGCGCTGCGGACGCTGTTCCGCGACCGGCCGGAGCTCGATGCGATCCCGAGCTACGGCGAGGTGCCGGGCGAGGGCGTGTACCTGCTGACGAAGGGGTCGGCGATCAGGATCCCGCCGCCGCCGACGATGCGGAACCACGGGAACCTGATCGTCTCGGTCTCCGAGCTCGGCCGCTGGCTCGCCGAGCGGGCGGAGGAGGGCGGGGCGATGCTCCTCACCGAGACCTCGGCGCAGCAGCTGCTCGTCGATCACGGCACTGTCCGCGGGATCCGCACGGGCGACAAGGGCCGCGGCAGGAACGGGGAGGAGCTCCCGAACTTCGAGCCGGGGTCCGACCTCGTCGCGCGCGTGACCGTGCTCGCGGAGGGCACTGCCGGCCACCTGACCGGTGCGGCGGTCGACCGCTTCGGGCTCGCGGGGGCGCACCCGCAGATCTGGGCGCTCGGCGTCAAGGAGGTGTGGCGGGTGCCGAAGCCGCTGCGCCAGATCGTCCACACGATGGGCTGGCCGCTGCGGAAGCGCGCCAAGTACGGCGAGTTCGGCGGCTCGTTCATCTACCCGATGGGGGACGAGCTCGTCTCACTCGGATTCGTCGCCGGGCTCGAGTACCGCGACGTCGAGTTCTCGGTGCACGACGTGCTGCAGGAGTTCAAGACCCACAAGCTCGTCCGGAAGATCCTCGACGGCGGCGAGCGCGTCGCGTGGGGTGCCAAGACGATCACCGAGGGCGGGTACCACGCGCTGCCGACGCGCTTCAACGCGCCGGGGCTGCTGCTCGCGGGCGAGAGCGCGGGCCTCGTCAACGTGCCGACGCTGAAGGGCATCCACTACGCGGTCGAGTCGGGTCGGCTCGCAGCCGAGGCCGCCTGGCGCGCGCTCCGCCGCGGCGAGAACCCGGCCCGGATCGGCGCCCTCGACTCGTACGACGAGGAGCTGCGGTCGAGCTACGTCGTCCGCGACCTCCACGAGGTGCGGAACATGCGCCAGGTCTTCGACAAGGGGTTCTTCCTCGGCGGTGCCTACGCCTCGGCGATGACGGTGACGAAGGGCCGCTTCCCGCCGAAGGACTTCCGCATCGAGCCGAACGGCGCGCACGAGCTCATCCGCACCGACCGGGCGAAGGCGTATCCGGCGCCCGACGGGAAGCTCACGTTCGACAAGCTCTCGTCGGTCTTCCTCTCGGGGAACAAGACCCGGGACGACCAGCCGAACCACATCCGGATCCACCGCGAGGTTCCGCTCCGGCTCGCGGAGCTGTGGGTGCGGATGTGCCCTGCGCAGGTCTACGAGCTGGGCGAGTCGGACGGGCAGGGGACGGTGACCGTGCAGGTCAACGCGTCCAACTGCGTCCAGTGCGGCGCGATCACGGCCAAGGGCGGGCGCCTGACCCCGCCCGAGGGCGGCTCGGGACCCGAGTACACGAATACCTGAGCCGGGAAGGAACGGCGTCGCCGGTCCCGAACCGGGACCGTCCGCATGTCTCCGAGGCGGCTCATCGTCGTCGTCTCGGCTCTCGCCGTCCTTCTCTCCGCACCCGACGCGGGAGCCGCGACGAACCCGCAGGTCGCAGGCCTCCAGGTCGCGCTGCGCTCGCAGGGCCTGTACGCCGGCCCGATCGACGGCATCGCCGGGCCGGCGACGGCCGCCGCGATCCGCGCGTTCCAGATGCGGGCCTCGCTGCAGGTCGACGGCATCGCGGGGATCAAGACGCGGACGGCGCTCGGGCCGCTCGGGACACCGCTGCTGGGCAGACGGATCCTGCGGCAGGGCGCCGTCGGATGGGACGTGTCCGTGCTCCAGTTCCTCCTGCTCCGTGCCGGCGCGCACCGCGGCGCGGTCGACGGGCGGTTCGGGCCGACGACGCGGAAGGCGCTCGTGCGCTTCCAGCAGCGCGCCGGCCTCGCCCCGGACGGCATCGCAGGCCCGGCGACGCTCGAGGTGCTCGACGTGTCGGGCCTGAGCATCCGGCGCGGCGCGCCCGCGGACGGTGGCGGGTCGATGGCGCTACTGGGCGCGCCACTACGGCGTCGACCCGCGGCTTGTCCGCGCCCTCGCCTGGCAGGAGTCGGGGCACCAGAACCACGTCGTCTCGGCGGCCGGTGCGCGCGGCGTGATGCAGGTGACGCCCGCGACGTGGGACTTCGTCGAGACCGTCGTCGTCGGGAAGCGGATCCCGCACACGGCCGACGGCAACGTCCGCGTCGGCACCGCGTTCCTCGCGAACCTGCTCAAGCGGTTCGGCGGCGACGAACGCCTGGCGCTCGGCGCGTACTACCGCGGCCCGGCGGCCGTCCGGAAGTACGGCCTCGGCCCCGAGACGACGCGCTACGTCGCGAACGTGCTCGCGCTGCGGCAGCGGATGTAGAGGTACACGCGCGTGATACCCGGTTCCCGCCCGCCCCCTGCCATGGCGCGAGCCTACTCCGGAACCACGTGCGTGTCCGTGCCGCC
>CAVTFO010000007.1:0-40736 GCA_963733995.1 uncultured Thermoleophilia bacterium | reverse complement strand
TTCACGTACGAGATGCGGCCGAGCCGCAGCCGCCCGTCTCGAGCCGGAGTTAGTGGCTCTGAGCCACTTGCTTCGTACCCGCTCACGTCTGCACCCGCTCGAAAAACGTGATGAGGTTTCCGTCGAGATCGACGGTCTGGAATTCGCGCGCGCCGAATTCCTTGGCCGAGACGCCGTCGCGCGACACCTGGTGGACACGTCCGCTGCCGCAGCTCCGCGTAGAGGCGTCGACCCCGTCGACGCGGACGCGGCAGCTCGCCGTGCCGGCGATGAACGACTCGGCCCCCGACGGACGGGCTTCTCGATCGAGCCCCGCTCGCGCCACCTCTCGTCGCCCGCCTCCCAGAGATGGATGCCGGCCCGTCCCGTGCGATCACCGCGAAGCCGCCGTCGTGGTGGAGGACCTCGAACCCGAGCCGGTCGCGATAGAACGCGACCGCGGCGGCCGCATCGCCGGACGGGCAGCGCCGGGTGGTCTGCGGCAGCGCCATCGGTCACGCGCTCCTGTCGACGACGAGATGGGTCAGGGCCTCGAGTTCGTCCGCGCGCGCCGCGCCGCCGAGGTGCTCCCGCGCGCGGCGGGTGTAGTCGAGCGCGACCTCGCGCGACCGGTCGAGCGCGCCCGTCGCGCCCACGCGGAGGAGCGCCCCGTCGAGGGAGCCGCCCGCCAGCGCCTCGCGAACGACCGCATCCTCTCGCGCGGCGAGGATCAGCGGAAGCGTCGGTGTGCCGTCCCGCAGGTCGGTGCCGGGATCTTCCCGGTCTCCGTCGTGAGACCGGAGCAGTCGAGGATGTCGTCCGCGACCTGGAAGGCGACGCCGAGCGCGAGCCCGAAGGCGCCGAGGCGCTCGTCCCGCGAGGCGAGCAGGCAGGACGCCTCGAACAGGCGCCCCGTCTTGAGCGCGCACCGCTCGAGGTACGCGTCGACCGGCGTGTCAGGGTTGTGCAGCTGCCGCCGCTGCATCGCCTCGCCGCGCGCGAGGTCGACAGCGGCCGCCGCGAGAATCCGGACGCCCTCCTCGTCGCCCGTCGCAGCGAGCTCGGCGAACGCGCGCGCGAACAGGTGGTCGCCGCCGGCGAGCGCCGCGGCCGGGCCGTGCGTCGCCCACGCCGAGGCGCGGCCGCGCCGGAGCTCCGCCGCGTCGAGGACGTCGTCGTGGACGAGCGTCGCCATGTGGAGCAGCTCCACCGCCGCCGCAGCCGCGAACGGGGGCGGCGCGCCGAGCGGCGACGAGAGGAAGCAGAGCGCCGGCCGGAGCCGCTTGCCGCCGGAGGCGAGCGCCTCGGTGCCGATCGTCGCCACGACGCCGTCGCCGCGGCCGACGATCGCCGCCAGGCGCCCCTCGAGCTCGTCGAGGAAGGCGGTGAGGCCCGGCGCCTCCTTGAGCGTCGCGAGCCCGCTCATTCCGCCACGTGGAGGGCGACGATGCCGCCCGCGAAGAGCCGGTAGCGGACGTCCTCGAAGCCCGCGCCGCGCATCGCGGCTGCCAGCTCCTCGGGCCCGGGGAAGCGGCGGACGCTGGCCGGCAGGTACGTGTACGCCTCGCCCCCGGGCAGGACGCGGCCGAGCAGCGGCACGACGCGGTCGAACCAGAGCGAGTAGAAGACGCGCAGCGCACCGCGGGTCGCGTGATCTCGAGGATCCCGACCCGGCCGCCCGGGCGCACGACGCGCCGCAGCTCCCGCAGCCCGGCCTCGAGGTCGGCGACGTTCCGGATCCCGAAGCCGACCGTCGCGGCGTCGAACTCGTCCTCGCCGTAGGGGAGCGCGAGCAGGTCGCCCTGCACCCACTCGAGCTGCGGCGCCTTCCGCCGGGCGCGCTCGAGCATCGCCGCGGAGAAGTCGAGCCCGACCACGCGGGCGCCGGCCCGAGCCGCCTCGATCGCGAGGTCGCCGGTGCCGCACGCCGCGTCGAGCACGCGGTCGCCCGGCGACACCGTCTCGCGCACCGTCTCGCGGCGCCAGCGCCGGTCGAGGCCGACGGTCATGACCCGGTTCATCGCGTCGTAGACCGGCGCGATCCGGTCGAACATCGTCCGCACGCCCTCCGGCGCGAGGGTGCCCGTCCGGTGGCTCACTGCCCCCACCGCCGCGCCGCCGCGTTCTCGACGCCGAGCTGGTCGAGGATCCGCGCGACCAGGAAGTCGACGAGGTCGTCGATCGACTCCGGCCCGTGGTAGAAGCCCGGCGCCGCGAACACGATCGTCGCCCCCGCGTTGCGGAGCCGGAGCATGTTCTCGAGGTGGATCGACGACAGCGGCGTCTCGCGTGGGACGAGCACGAGCTTCCGCTCCTCCTTCAGCGCCACCGACGCGGCCCGGTGGATGAGGTTCGCCATCGCGCCCGCCGCGACCGACGCCAGCGTCCCCATCGAGCACGGGCAGACGACGTACGCGTCGACGCGTGCCGAGCCGCTCGCGTACGGCGCCTTCCAGTCGACCGGGTCGTAGACGGTCACGTCCGCGCCGAGCGGCTCGACCAGCCGGGCCAGCACCTCGTCGCGCGGCAGCGAGGCGTCGCCGTAGAGCTCCGTCGCGAGCACCTCGATGCCCGCGTTCGAGGCCGACACGCCGACGGTCGCGTCCGCGGCGGCGAGCCGCTCGAGCAGCCGCGCCGCGTACGGCGCGCCCGAGGCGCCCGTGATCCCGAGGAAGACGTGCATCGGCCCCGAGGACCCTAGCGAGCGGGCGGCCTAGGGATTCTTCGAGGCGTCGAGGAAGACGGCGATCGCCTCGAGGTTCTCGTCCCCGAGCGACTGGAACTGCGGCATCACCGTGTTGCCGAACTCGGACGGGTTCGCGACGTAGCGGTGGAAGAAGTCGACGCCGCGGTTCTCGGCCCCGATCTGGGTCAGGTCGGGCGCGCCGAGGTTCGGCGAGCCGGCGCCGCGGTAGGTGTGGCAGTTGAGGCAGCCCGACTCGGCCACGAGCTCGGCCCCCATCTGCGCCTGCTCGATCGTGGCGCCCTCGGCGAGGTTCTCCTCGATCCCGCCCTCCTCGACCCACTGCGTCACCAGCTCGGCGCCCACCTCGCCGCCCTCCTCCGCGGTGGCGCCCTTGTAGGTGAGCACGCCCATCGAGATGATCACGAGGATCCCGGCCACGAGCGCGACGGGCCGGCGGATGATGCGCCGCTCGCGCCGGACGTCGAGGAACGGGAGCGCCAGCAGCAGGATGAGGCAGATCGTCGGGATCCCGACGGTGCCGAGCACGACCGTCTCCGGCCACTTGAAGATCCGCAGCAGGTAGAAGAGGAAGAAGAAGAACCAGTCGGGCCGCGGGATGAAGCTCGTCGTCCCGGGGTCGGCCTCCCCCGTGAAGCGCGGACCGAGCACGCCGACGTCCTCGGGGTTCTCGCCGGAGTCGAAGTACCAGAGGCACGCGAGCCCGATGATCACGAGGACGACGACGAGCGACATCACCGTGTCGTGCCACATCGCGAACGGGTGGAACGGCTTCCCGCGGGACTGGACGTCCTCCTTGTAGCGCTTGAACTCGGCGCGGCGCTCGTCGATGCCGGACGCCATCTAGACCTGCTCCCCGCGGCGCGTCGGGCGCGTGAGGCCCGGGCGGCCGTTCGTCGAGGGCTCCTCGATCCGCTCCTTCCCCGCGGCCTCGTCCGACCACGGCGGCGAGGTGACGCCGAGCCGGACCACGAGGTACAGATGGAGCAGGATCAGGCCGATGATCGCGCCCGGCAGGACGAGCATGTGCAGCGAGTAGAAGCGGGCCAGCGTGTCGGGCCCGATCTCGGCGCCGCCCTGGAGGAACTGCGCGATGAACGGGCCGAGGAACGGCGCCGTCGCGTTGATGTTGATGCCGACGACGGTGGCCCAGTACGCCGTCTGGTCCCACGGCAGGAGGTAGCCGGTGAAGCCCTCGAAGAGGCCGATCGGGATCAGCAGCGCGCCGACGATCCAGTTCAGCTCGCGCGGGTACTTGTACGCGCCGAACAGGAAGACGCGGCCCATGTGCAGGAACATGAGGATGATGAAGACCGACGCGCCCCACTTGTGCATGCCGCGCACGAGCCAGCCGAGCGTGACGTCGTTCGTGATGTGCACGATCGAGTCGTAGGCCTCGTTCGGCGACGGCTTGTAGTACATCGCGAGGACGACGCCCGTGACGGCCTGCACCAGGAACGCGGTCAGCGTCGCCGAGCCGAGCGTCTGCATCCAGTTGACGTCGCCCGGGACCTTGCGGAAGAGGAAGTACTTGACGCCGCCGACGAGGCCCGAGCGCTCCTCGAGCCAGTCGAGCGGGTAGTTGACCGCGGCGGCGGCCTTCGACGGGCCCTTGCGCGGGCTTGTCGTCGTCGTCGCCATCAGTTCGGCGGCTCGATCGGGTAGAGGAACTGCTCGAGCCCGTCGACGTGCACGCCCGGCGGCACCTGCCCGTAGGCCGTGATGATCGCGTCCTTCCCCTCGCCCTCGACCTTGCCGACGCTGTAACGCGTGGTGAAGACGAGGCGCTCGTCGCGGATCGCGAACGAGAACCGGTCGAGCGCGCGCACGGGCGGGCCGGCGGTGCGGTTGCCCTCGAGGTCGTACGCGCCGCCGTGGCACGGGCACGCGAACGCGGCCGGCTGCGCGGGGATGCGCGTGATCGTCTGCTCGCCGATCTCCTCCTCCTGCGCGTCCTCGTCGGCGACGGGGCCCGACGGCTGCACCGGGCAGCCGAGGTGCGCGCAGTTGTTCGCGATGATCGTGAAGCTCGGCTGGCCGTCGAGCTCGCCGTTGTAGCGGACGAACGTCGTGCGGCGGCTGACCTCGCCCTGGTCGGGGTGCTGCAGGAAGGTGACGATGCGCCACTCGCCCTCGGGGAAGTCGTCGATCGCGCCGACGTCCACGTTCGGGTCCTCGCTGCTCGGTGAACGCGGGGAGCACGGCGAAGCCGAGCGCGGGCACGGTGACGAGCCCGCCGATGATCGCGCCCGACGCCGATCGTCGAGGCCTCGAGGAACTTCGAGCGCGGGAAGCGCTCGTACTCCGGCTCGGGCTCGCCCGGCACCGCCTCCGCGGCGGGGACGGGCTCGAGCTCCGGCTCCGGCGCGGCCCGCGTCTCCGCGCCGAGGTCGCGGATCCAGAGGAAGCCGAAGGCGAACGCTGAGGATCGCGCCGAGGAGGACGATCCACCAGCCGATGACGAGGCCGGTGAGCAGCACCGCGACGCCGATCGCGAAACCGACGGGCCAGAGGCTCGGAGGCGGCGTGTGGGGCGTCTGCTCTGGACCGTGCTGCTCCACCGGCGCTGATCCTTCCATATCCGGCGGGGTCCCCGTCAACGCTGCAACAACCGTTGCAAGGCGGAGCGTCGCGCGGCGCCGTCGGCGGACGGGTCGAGGCCGATCCCGTACTCCTCCCAGCGCCGGTCGACGAGCTCCTTCACGGCCTCGTCCATCTCGATCTCGGGCGGCCACGGCCGCGCGCCCTCCTCCGGCCACTTCGCGGTCGCGTCGATGCCGAGCTTGCCGCCGACGAACTGCCGCTCCGGCGCGTGGTCGAGGTGGTCGAGCGGCCCGTCGGTGATGACGACGTCGCGCTTCACGTCGACGTTCGCCCCGACGTAGAAGAAGACCTGCTCGTAGTCGTGCACGTCCACGTGGGCGTCGACGACGACGACCGCCTTCGACAGCGAGAGCATCCCGAGGCCCCAGATCGCGTGCATGACCTTGCGCGCGTGGCCGGGGAAGCGCCTTCCGGATCGAGACGATGACGCAGTTGTGGAAGGCGCCGGCGACCGGGAGGTCGTAGTCGACGATCTCCGGCACGGTCATGCGCACGGCCGGCAGGAAGATCCGCTCCGTCGCCTTCCCGAGCCACGCGTCCTCCTGCGGCGGCTTGCCGACCACGATCGACGGCGTAGATCGCGTCGCGCCGCATCGTCATCGCCTCGACGTGGAAGACGGGGAACGGCTCCGCCGGCGTGTAGTAGCCGGTGTGGTCGCCGAACGGGCCCTCGAGCCCGAGCTCGTCCTTCTCGATGTAGCCCTCGAGCACGATCTCCGCGTGCGCGGGCACCTCGAGGTCGTTCGAGACGCACTGGACCATCTCGACCGGGCGGCCGCGGAAGAAGCCCGCGAGCATCAGCTCCCCGATGTGCTTCGGGAGCGGGGCGCTCGCGGAGTAGGCCGTGACCGGGTCGAGCCCGAGCGCGACGGCGACCGGGATGCGGCCGTCGGTCGCGAGCCAGTCGGCGCGGCCGTCCTTGTGGATCTGCCAGTGCATGAAGGTCGTGTGCCGGTCGATCACCTGCATCCGGTACATGCCGAGGTTGCGCGTGCCCGTGCGCGGGTCGCGCGTGATCACGGCCGGGAGGGTGATGAACGGCGCCGGGTCGCCCGGCCAGCAGCGCTGCACCGGGAGCAGGCCGAGGTCGACCTCGTCGCCCCGGAGCACGACCTCCTGGCACGGCCCGCTGCGGACGGACTTCGGCCCCGAGCCGGCGATCGACTTCAGCTTCTGCAGGCCGCGCACCTTGTCCATCAGCCCCGCGGGCGGCTGCAGCTCGAGCACGTCGGCGACGCGCTCCCCGAGCTCGTCCAGCCGCTCGACGCCGAAGCCGAGCGCCATCCGCCGCTCCGTCCCGAACTGGTTGATGAGGAGCGGGTGACGCGAGCCCTTCGGGTGCTCGAACAGGAGCGCCGGCCCGCCGGCCTTCACCGTCCGGTCGACGATCTCCGTGATCTCGAGGTCGGGGTCGACCTCGGCGGAGACGCGAACGAGCTCGCCCTCGCGCTCGAGCAACGCGATCCATTCGCGCAGGTCGGCCGGAGGGGCCATCGGGCGGGAGGCTACCTCGCGGCCTAGTGCCGGCGCGCAGATAGTCCGTCAGCTCGCCGAGCGCGATCACCCCGATGAAGATCAGGCCGACGCCGAGCATCACGAGGATGATGTTCAGGCCTTCCTCGGCCGGCGTCGTCTCCGGGCGAGCACGAGATGCAGGACGGCGAGCATCGGCGCGAGCCTAACGAAAGCGATCGGCGTGCGCAGCCAGGGCTCGGTCGACCGCAGCGGCGCCCGCGGCCTCCCGCGCCACCGCCTCCGGCTCCCCTTCGCGCGCGAGCGGATGGGCGCCGAGGAGCGCGATCGAGGCGGCCCAGACGCCGCCGTCGCCGTCGCGGCCCTCGGCGCGCAGCTCGGAGCAGCGCGCGAGCAGCAGCGACACGTCCTCGACGGCGTCGGCCGTGCCGACCGCGGCGATCCGCGCCAGCCCGGCCGCGTAGAGCGAGTCCCCGAGCAGCAGCGCCTCGTCCCCGTCCGGCGGGCCGGAACGTGCGCGGGGTGCCGTAGTGCGCGAGGTAGCCCTCGTAGATCGTCTCCACGCCGTCGGCGTACCGCTCGTCGCCGAGCGGCGAGAAGACCGGCTCGACCTCGGCCGCCAGCAGGGCGACGCGGAGGTCGTCCGCGAGCTCAGCCCAGGACGTCTGCAACGGCCTCGACGGTCGCGTCGATCTCGGCGTCCCCGTGCGCGAGCGAGACGAACATGGCCTCGAACTGGGACGGGGCCACGTACACGCCGCGATCGAGGAGCCCGCGGAACAGCGCGGCGTAGCGGTCGGTGTCGCAGCGCGCCGCGTCCGCGAAGGTGCGGACGGGCTCCTCCGAGGCGAAGAGGGTCAGCATCGCGCCGACGCGCTGCACCGTGCCGAACGGCGCGAGCCCCGCCTCGAGCCGTGCGCCGCGCTCCTCGAGCCGCGCGTAGACGTCCGGGTCGCGCAGCCGGCGCAGCACCGAGAGGCCGGCCGCGGTCGCCAGCGGGTTCCCGGAGAGCGTCCCGGCCTGGTACACGTCGCCGGCCGGCGCGAGCCGCTCCATGATCTCGGCGCGGCCGCCGAAGGCCGCGAGCGGCAGGCCGCCGCCGACGATCTTGCCGAGGATCGTCAGGTCGGGCTCGATCCCGAAGCGCTCCTGCGCGCCGCCGCGCGCGACGCGGAAGCCGGTGATCACCTCGTCGAACACGAGCAGCGCGCCGGAGGCGTCCGCGAGCGCCCGGAGCGCCTCGAGAAAGCCGGGCTCCGGCGGGACGACGCCCATGTTCCCGGCCACGGGCTCGACCACGATCGCGGCGAGGCCCTCGCCGTAGCGCTCCACCGCGGCAGCCGCGGCGTCGACGTCGTTGTAGGCCGAGACGACCGTGTCGGCGGCGGCGCCGGTCGGCACGCCGGGCGTGGACGGGATCCCGAGGGTTGCGAGCCCCGACCCGGCGCTCGCGAGCAGGGCGTCCGCGTGCCCGTGGTAGCCGCCCTCGAACTTGAGGATCCGGTCGCGTCGCGTGAACGCGCGCGCGAGCCGCAGCGCGCTCATCGCCGCCTCGGTGCCCGAGGAGACGAGCCGCACCATCTCGACCGAGGGCACCGCGTCGACGATCTCGGCCGCCAGCTCGACCTCGCGCTCGGTCGGCGCGCCGAAGCTCGTCCCGTCGAGCGCCGCCTCGCGCACGGCCTCGACCGTCTCCGGGTCGGCGTGCCCGAACAGCAGCGGCCCCCAGGACATGACCCAGTCGACGTAGCGCCGCCCGTTCACGTCCTCGAGGTAGGCGCCCTCGCCGCGCCGGACGAAGAGCGGCTCGTCGAGGCCGACGGCCCTCATGGCCCGCACCGGCGAGTTGACCCCGCCCGGAATGAGCCTTGTGGCTCTGAGCCACAATGTCGACCGGGTCCTCAGAGCCATTGCGCCAGCTCCTTCGTCCAGTACGAGACGATCACGTCGGCGCCGGCGCGCTTGATCGCGGTCAGCGCCTCGAGCGCGGCCTGGCGCTCGTCGAGCCAGCCCTTCGCGGCCGCCGCCTTCAGCATCGCGTACTCGCCGGAGACGTTGTACGCCGCGACCGGGACGTCGAACGACTCGCGCACGGCGCGGATCACGTCGAGGTTGGGCATGCGCCGGCTTCACCATCAGCACGTCCGCGCCCTCGTCGAGGTCGAGCTCGCACTCGCGCAGCGCCTCGCGCACGTTCGCGGGATCCATCTGGTAGCCGCGCCGGTCGCCGAAGCTCGGCGTCGACTCGGCCGCCTCGCGGAACGGCCCGTAGAAGGCCGAGGCGTACTTCGCCGCGTACGAGACGATCGGCGTCGCGTCGTGCCCCGCGTCGTCGAGCGCCGCGCGGATCGCGCCGACGCGGCCGTCCATCATGTCGCTCGGCGCCACGGCGTCCGCGCCGGCCGCGACGTGCGAGACCGCGGTGCGCGCGAGCAGCTCCAGCGACTCGTCGTTCGCGACCTCGCCGTCGCGGAGCACGCCGCAGTGGCCGTGGGCGGTGTACTCGCAGAGGCAGACGTCGGTGAGCAGCAGCAGCTCGGGGAAGCGCGGCCGGAGCGCGCGGAGGGCGCGCTGCACGATCCCGTCGTCGTCCCAGGCGCCCGAGCCCTCGTCGTCCTTCTCCTCCGGGATCCCGAACAGGATCACGGCCGGGACGCCGAGCCGCACGAGCCCCTCGACCTCGCCGACGAGCTCCTCCACGGAGAAGCGCCCGAGCGGCGGCAGCTCCGGGTTCGGCCTCGTGTCGGGCCCGACGAAGAGCGGCATGACGAAGGCGTCGAGGTCGAGGCGCGTCTCGCGCACGAGCGAGCGGAGCGCGGCGCTCCGGCGCATCCGCCGCAGGCGCGTGACCGGGAACGAGCTCATGTCGACAAGCCTACGCGCCGCGACCCGCGCCCCCGTGAGGAACACGAGGCCCGAGCGCGACCAGCCACGCCGCCTCCACGAGCACCGTCCGCCACGGGTCGACGTCGTAGAGCGCCGAGGCGAACAGCCGCACCGCGTGCGCGAACGGAAGCGCGTCGCTGATCCAGCCTGCCACGGGCGCGACCTCCCGCGGGACGAGGCCGATGAAGAGGATCGGCAGCACCACGAGCACGGCGACGAGCGAGGCGGAGCGGGCCTCGCGGGCGAGCGCGCCGACGAGCGCCCCCAGCGCGCCGACCGACGCGCCGGTGACCGCGATCCCGGCCGCGAGCAGCGGCACGCGCTCCCAGGGCTCGCCGCCCTCGACGTTCCCGAGCTCCACCGCGAGGCCGAAGGTGAGCGCGATCGCCGTCCCGAGCAGGAGCGTCACGACCGCCGCGAGCGCCGCCTTCGCCGCCACGAGCTGGCCGAGGGTCGCGAGCCCGCGCGCGAGCCGCCCGGCCACGTTCTCGTCCCGCTCGGCGGCGAGCGAGCCGGCGGCGAGGAGGAGGGCGAGGAGCGTCGTCACGAGCGCGAGCGCGTACGCCTGCACCTGGGCGGAGAGCACCCACGACCGGCCGCGCTCCGACGCCTGGACGAGCTCGATCGGGTTCGCCGTCGCGCGCAGGGCCGAGCCGGTCTGGTCGAGCGCGAGCTGGGCCGTGTCGACGAACTCGCGGATCCGGTCGAGCCGCGGCCCGGCCGGGAGCTCGTCCAGGAGCCGCGCCGTCTCCTCGAGGCCGAGCACGTCGAACGACTGCCCGCCGAACTCGCCGCGCCCGCCCTGCAGGATGAGGTGGACGTAGTCGAGGTTCGTGTCGATGTACGCCTCCTGCAGCTCCTGGTTCAGGGAGTAGACGAGCGCCTGCACCTGCTGCGTCACGCGCGGCGCGAGCCCGCCCCGCGTCGTCTCGAGCTGCAGCTTCGGCGACCGCACCATCGCGCGCAGCTCCGAGAGGAAGCCGTTCGGCACGGTCACGACCGCGACGACGCGGCCCGACTCGAGCTGCCGCTCCGCCTCGTCCTTCGGGAGCGGCACCAGCGTCACCTCGCGCGCGACCCGGTCGATCGTCCGGTCGACGTGGAACGTCTCGCCGGCGATCTCGACCTCCTCCGGCAGCCCGTCCAGGTCGACGAACGCCACGCGCGGCTTCGCGTTCGCGAACTGCGCCACGAGCACGACGAGCGCAGCGATCAGCAGCGGGTAGGCGACGAGGACGCCGAGCAGCAGCGGCGACCGGCGCAGGACGCGCAGGTCCTTGCCGAGGAGGAGTCGGACGTTCCGCATTACTCCCAGACCTCGTCCGGGCCGACCTCGACGCCGTCCTTCAGCGCGACGACGCGGTCGGCGTGGCGCTCGACCTCCTCGAGGTTCTGCGTCGAGAACACGACCGCGCCGCCCTCGTCGCGCACGCCGGCGACGACGTGCCAGAACCGGCGCCGGTGGCTCGGGTCGAGTGAGGCCGTCGGCTCGTCGAGGAGCAGCACGTGCGGCGCGCCGATGAGCGCGAGCGCGACGTTCAGCCGCTGGCGGTTCCCGACCGAGAGCGTCGACGCGGGGACGTCGGAGGGGAGGTCGAAGCGGTCGAGGAGCTCGCCGGCGACGTCGCGGGGCGTCGCCTCCCGCCCGAGGCGCGCGAACAGCTCGAGGTTCTCCCTCGCGGTGAGGCGCCCGTAGACGCCGGCGCGCTGCGGCGCCCAGCCGACGGTCGCGCCGTCGGCCCAGTCGAGCGTCCCCTCGCTCGGCTCGACGGCGCCGGCGAGGATCGAGAGCAGCGTGGACTTGCCCGCGCCGTTCGGCCCCACGAGCGCGACGACCTCGCCCGGCATGGCCGCGAAGTCGACGCCCGCGAGCGCCGTCCGCGCACCGAACCGCCGCACGAGCCCACTCGCGCGGACGAGCGGCTCGACCGCGCTCACCCGGCGGCGGCGGCCGGCGGCTGGGTCATCGTGTCCTCGGCGTCGTCGGCCTCGTCGCCGCGCCACGGCTCGAGCGCGACGCGGCCCGAGAAGAACTCCCACAGCGCCCGCGCGACGGCGAGCACGGGCAGGGCGATGAGCGCGCCCGCGAGGCCGTAGATCTCCGCGCCGGCGAGCAGCCCGAAGATGACGAGCAGCGGGTGCAGCCGGAGCGCGGTGCCCATCACGTTCGGGATCACGACGTGGCCCTCGATCTGGTGGATCGCGAGGAAGAGCAGGGCGACCCAGATGAACGAGATCGGGTCGACGACGAGCGCGTAGAGGGCCGGCGGAATCGACCCGAGCCACGGCCCGACGTACGGGATCAGCTCGGTGAACGCGACCCAGGCGCCGAAGACGAGCGCGTAGTCGTCCGCGCCGGGGACCCAGCCGAGCACGCCGAGCACGTACATCCCGAGCCCGGCGCTCGCGCCGATGATCAGCGAGACGAGCAGCTGCCCGGTGACGTAGCCCACGAGCGCGCGCTCGACCCGCTGGGTGAGCGGCAGGCCGCCGTCGGTCGGCGGGAAGCGGCGGTCGGCGAAGCGCGCGAACCGCGGCAGGTCGAGGAGCATGTACACGGACACGACCACGACGAGGACGAGCGAGAACAGGAGCGTCGCGATCGAGATCGCCGCCCCTTCGAGGACGTCGACCGCGCGCTGCGTCCACTCGGTCACGTCGTTCGCGCCGAACTCGTCGAGCCAGTTCTGGAGGCTCTCCTCGACCTGGATCCGCTCGAGGCCGTGGTCGTCGAGCCAGCCCTGGAAGCGGTCGATGTCGTTCTCGGCGCCGGTGCGGCCGGTCCGTCCGTCCTCGCTCGTAACGTAGGCGTCGACCCGGTCCACCGCCGCGGTGGTCCGGTCGACGAGAACCGCAGCGAGGGCGACGACGCCGACTGCGACGACAGCCGCGAACCCCAGGTACACGAGCGCGACCGCGAGGCCGCGGGGGATGCGGACCCTCCGGCTCCCCTCGACCCGCCGCACGAGCGGGTCGAGCAGCAGCGCGACGAGGCCGGCGACGAGGAAGACGAACACCGCGTGACGCACCGCGCCGGCCACCGCCCAGGCGAGGAGCAGCAGGAGCGGCAGCCCCACCAGCTGGATCCACCGCGGGATCTGGATCCGCGCACGCGGCGGCATCGCGAAGAGCGTATCGCGGCCGTCGTCACGCTCCGCCCCGCGGCGTGGGAGTGGTCGTTCTGGGAGGACGGGAGCCTCGCGCTCGACCGTCACGAACTCTGGGACGATGTCCGCTTGCGCTCTCGGAAAAGCCTGTCACAATCCCCCGACCCTGTAGCCCAGTTGAACCTCGTGAAAGCCTCCGATACGGTCCGCCGCATGCCGTCGCCGTCCGCCCAGGGACGCCGTTCGCGTGCCCGCAGGCGCCGCCAGAAGACCGCCGGCCGCGCCCGCCGGCTGGCGCTGCTCACGCTCCTGCTCGCGGTCACGGTCGTGACGCTGCTGCTGACCGCCTTCGGCTCGGCGGGGCAGGCGCGGGTCTCGTCCACCGTCGCGTCCGCGCGCGTGGGCCTCGCGCCCTCGACGCCGCTCCCGCAGGTCGTCGCCCAGGTCGGCGAGCTCCGGATCGACCTTCCCGTCGCGCAGCAGCAGCTGACCGCGCTCGGGTACTACGGCGCCGGGAACGGCGCGCTCGCGCTCGAGCCGCTCGGGCGCCAGGGGAACCGCGGCCGCCTCGGGAGGCTCTTCGACCGCATCCTCGGCCGCACCGGCGACGGGCTCGTCTGGTACCGGCTCCGCGGCGGGCACGGCACGTCCACCTCCGCGCTCGCGGTCGGAGCCGCGCCGGGCGCGGACGTGTTCTCGCCGGTCGACGGGACGATCGTCGGGATCACCGACTACGTCGTCGACGGGGCGAAGCACGGCGTGCGCGTCGACATCCAGCCGGCCGCTGCGCCGTCGCTCGTCGTCTCCGTGAGCCGCCTCGAGGCCGACCCGGCGCTCACCGTCGGCTCGTCGGTCGTCGCGGCCGCGCAACCGGCTCGGACGCGTCGTCGACCTCGCGAAGGTGGAGCGGATGGCGCTCGCGGAGCACACGCAGGACGCGGGGAACCACGTGACCGTCGAGGTCCGGCCCGCCGCGACCCTGACGCTCAACTGAAGCTCTTCTTCGTCGGGGACGTGTTCGGCGGCGTCGGCCGCCGGGCGCTCGAGGAGCGGCTGCCGGGGCTCCGCGACGAGCTGGGCGTCGACTTCTGCGTCGTGAACGGCGAGAACGCCGCGGACGGCCGCGGGATCACGCCGAAGCTCGCGGACAAGATCCTCGCCGCCGGCGCCGACGTGATCACGCTCGGGAACCACACCTGGGCGCGGCGCGAGCTGGCGCCGTACCTCGCCGGCGCCGAGCGCGTGATCCGCCCGGCGAACTTCGTCCGCTCGGCGCCCGGGAAGGGCCTCGCGGTCGCGCCGGCGCGCGACGGCACGCAGGTCGCGGTGCTCAACCTCATGGGCTCCCTCTTCCTCGACGTCCCGCACTCGCCCTGGGAGGTCGTCGACGAGCTCGTGGACGAGGCGCGGCGGCGGGCGCCGGTCGTGGTCGTCGACATGCACGGCGAGGCGACGAGCGAGAAGGTCGCGATGGCGTTCTGGCTCGACGGGCGAGTCACCGCCGTGATCGGCACGCACACGCACGTCCAGACGAACGACGCCCGCATCCTGCCCGGCGGCACCGCGGCGCTGACCGACGCCGGGATGACCGGCCCGCACGACTCCGTGATCGGCGTCCGGACGGAGCTGATCCTCTCGCGGCTCCGGACGGGGATGCCGATCCGCTTCGAGCCCGCGACGGGCGACGTCCGCATCGAGGGCGTCCTGCTCGAGTGCGATCCGGCCACGGGCCGGGCGACGAGCTGCGAGACCTTCAGGCTCGCGCTCGGGGCCGGCTGACCAGCACGGCGAGAAGCGCGAGCAGCACGAGGTCGCGCGCGACGACGAGGGCGGCCACGCCGCGGTCGAGGCCCATCGCGTAGTCCCAGTACTGCCGCGGGAACCAGGCCTGGGTCAGCACGAGCGCGACGGCGAGCAGCGCGGAGGCGGCGAGGCCCCGGCGCCCGCGCACGAGCGGGACGAGCGGGACGAGCCAGAGGAGGAACTGCGGCGAGAGCACCTTCCCGAGCGCGACGAACGCGACCACGCAGGCGGCCGCGTCGCGGACGAGCCGCGCGGGCTCCATCGGGCCGCGCGGAAAGCGGAGCCAGAGCCAGACGAGCACGGCCGCGGCAGCGACGGTCATGACGACCCCGAGCGCGACGCCCGCGTCGCCGGCGAGGTTCTGAGAGCCGTGGCTGCTCTCCACGTCGGCCGACCCCGCGAGCACGAGCAGCGCCGCCGGCAGCGACTCGAGCTGCAGCGGCCGGTCGAGCTGCCGCCAGAGGCTCGACGCGAGCCCGTCGGGCGCGACGAGCAGGAACGGCACCACGCACACGGCCAGCACGGCGCCGAAGACGCCCGCGGCGACGAGCAGCTCCCGCCGGCCGCGCCGCCGCCAGATCCAGACGGCGACGAGCGGGACGAGCACGGCCGGGTAGAGCTTGGCCGCGACCGCCGCGCCGAGGAGCCCGCCCGCGAGCCGGTCACGGCCCGAGACGAGCGCCGCCACGGCGGCGCTCGTCAGCAGCACCGGCCAGAGGTCGAAGCGCGTCAGGACGAGCGAGCCGAGCAGCAGCGGCGCCACGGCGACGAACGCGAGCGGCAGGACGAGCGCCGCTCCCGAGGCGCCGAGTGCGAGCAGCGTCCACCAGACGAGCACGACGAGGACCGCGCCGCAGACGAGCATGGTCACGTCGAAGGCCGTCGCGTACCGCTCCTGCGACGCGTCGGCGCCGACGACGAGCGACGGCACGGCGAAGGCCGGCAGCGCCAGCGGCGGGTACTCGGGCACGAAGTCCCGGTACGGCACCTCGCCGCGGACGATCGCGTCCCCGTAGGCCTCGTACGTCGGCGTGTCGACGAGCTCGCCCTCCTGCCACCAGTCCGCGTGGAGCGCCGCCCACGCCAGCAGGAACGCCGTCAGCGCGAGCGAGCAGGCGAGGGCCGCGCGGCCGCCGTCAGCCGGCGGCGACCAGCGCACGCGGCTCCTCCCGCTCCTCGGGCGGCGCCGGTGCCGGCTCCCGGCGCGGCGGTCCCGCGAGGAACGCGAACGCCGCGAAGGCGTAGAACCAGGGGATGTAGAGGTACGACCAGTGCTCGAGCACGAGCTCGAAGCCGGCGATGAGGGCGCCGGTGAGCGCCGCGAGCTGGAGCGGCGACTTGCGCCGCGGCACGAACGCGACGGCGATCGCGGCCGCGACGAGGAGCGCCTGGAGCACGCGCTGGACGAGCTTCAGGTCGGGGATCCCCGCGGCGTGGTACTGGCCCCAGCCCCAGGGCGAGAACGGCGACTCGCGGTCGAGCTGCCAGAGGAACGTCCGGTCGGCGAACGTGCGCACCGCCTCGACGAGGTCCGGCTCGAGCAGGAGGATCGAGAAGGCCGCGGCGGTGGCGAGCAGGAACGCGGCGACGAACGCGAGCGGCCGGGCTCGCGGCGCGGTCGGGTACGTGAGCCAGAGCGGCGCCACGATCAGGGTCGAGAACTTCGTCCAGCCCGAGAGCGCCACGGCGGTGCCGCGCGCCCACGGCGACGTCGCGAGCCAGAACCCCCACACGAGGAACGCCGCCGGGATCGCGTCGTTCGTGTTCGAGTTCGACGTGTACTGCGTGAACGGATAGGCGGCCCAGGCGAACGCGAGCGCCGCCGCGAGCCAGTTCCCGCCGTAGCGCCGGCCGACGAGGACGAGCCCCGCGACGATGAGGAGGTCCCACGCGAGCGAGGTGAAGTGCGCCGCCGGCAGCGTGTCCCCGCCCCACTTGCCGCTCCACCCGAAGAGCGCGAACCCGGGGACGTAGGCGAGGTAGGAGACGGGCCCGTACGTGTCGCCGCGCTCGTTGGACGACTCGCAGCGCCCGTTCGTCTGGATGCGGTTGCGGATCTCGCCCTCGGCGTCGGCGGGCCCGCAGGCGGGCCGGGTGTCCTGCACCGGGAAGTGCCCGTACGGCGCCTCGCCGTTGACGATCCGGTGCGCGCCGATCACGCCCGCGTAGCCGACGTCGATGACGCTGTACGGCGCCTGCACGTTGAGCCCGATGCGGAAGCCGAGCAGGAACACGGTCGCGGCGAGCAGGACCCAGGCCGGCCACGTCGGGGGCGTCCGCGTCGGACGCCCGCGCGCGCCGATCCAGGCCAGCCGGCCGATCACGTACAGCAATGGCGGGATCGCGAGCGGCACCGACCAGAACACCTCGCCGCGGTTGAAGAAGTAGAGGGACGGCGTGAAGGCGAGCAGCGCGAGCAGGTCGAGGTTCCGCAGCGACAGTGGCCGGCGCAGGTTCCCGAGGCCGAGCAGGAAGACCGCGCAGAAGGCGAGCCAGACCCAGCGCTCGTTGATCGTCTTGCCGCCGAACGCGCCGTCGTACCCCCGCGCCATCTTCCACGCGACCTGCGGCCCGGTCCAGGCCTCCGTCACGACGCCCGCCCGCATCGTCGACGACGCCGAGCGCGACCTGGCCGGCCTCGCCCGACCAGACCCGCACCGTCCAGTTGCCGTCGTCGCGGCGGTCGGCGTCCGTCGTCGGGTCCGGCGGATAGCGCTCGAGCCAGGACGCCACCTTCGGGTCCTTCAGGAACAGCGCGACCGCGCGCTCCTCGTCGAGCTTCGGCTCCGGCTGCGGCGGGGCGAACGGCGTCTGGACGAGATTGCCGTCGCTGTCGTAGACCGGCGCGGGCGCCGCGGCGGCCGCGGGCGCGAGGACGAGCGCGGCGAGAAGGGCCGCGAGGAGCAGGGCCGGGACGCGCGTCAGCGCATCCGGAAGGTCCACAGCTTGTTCCCGACGAAGTTCACGGGCGTCACGAGCACGATCGCGATCGCCTGCGCCGGGATCTTCTCGACCCCGAGGTGGACGAGGGTCTGCAGGACGACGAGGTTCGCCACGAGGGCGAGCACGGAGACGACGAGGAAGCGGGCGCCCTGGATGCCGACGTGCCCCTTGTCGCGCCGGAACGTCCAGTGCCGGTTCCAGGCGTAGTTGTTCGTGACGGCGACGAGGAACGAGCCGACCGCGGCGAGCAGGTAGTGGACGCCGAGGACCTCGACGAGCAGGACGTAGACGGCGAGGTTGACGACGTAGCCGCTGAGCCCGACGGCGCCGAACTTCGCGAGCTGGAGCCAGTTGTGCGAACGGCGCAGCGCCAGCCCCGCGCGGCTGTCGGCGAAGCCGGTTTCCCCGGTGATGGCTGCGCGGGCACGCGAGATCACGGCGGCCGAGCGTACCAGCGTCCGGGTGGCGTTCAGGCGGCGGTGGCCGGCGAGTCGGCGATCGCGACCGTGCTGTCGAGCGGCACCCGGATCGCGCACCGGGTCGCGGCCGTCGCGCGTCTCGACCTCGAGCAGCGTGACGGCGCCCTCGGCGTCGAGCAGCACGTCGCGGAGGACGCCGACCGGACGGCCCGCGAGCGTGACCCCGCGGCCGCGCATCGCGCTCAGCAGCCGACCGCGGCGACGGTAGAACGCGAGGTCGTCGCCCTCGAGCAGGAGCAGCGCCGAGCCGACGGCGATCTCGTCGTCGTGCACCCGCGCCGCCGCGAGCGGCAGGAATCGCTGCGCGTCGTCGCCGCACGTCACCTCGAGCCCGACGACCCGCATCGTGGCGCGGTCGAGGAGCACGTCGCTCGGGCGGCCGAGCCGGATCCCGCGCAGCCGTACCGGTCGCCCCAGCAGGGACGCTGGCCGAGAGGGTCCTCGTCCCGTCAGTCATCGAACCCCTCCGCGCCGAGCAGCGGCACGAACCGGCACGGGACGCTGCGGATCGTCGCCGGCCCCTCCGGGCTGCGCACGACGAGCTGCAGCTCCTGGCCCCGCCGGCTGCCGACCGGGAGCACGAGCCGGCCGAACGGCGCGAGCTGCTCGTACAGCGACTCGGGGATCGCCGGCGCGGCTGCCGCGACCGCGATCGCGTCGAACGGCGCCTCCTCGGGGACGCCGAGCGTCCCGTCCCCGACGTGCACGTGAACGCGGTCGTAGCCGGCCTCGGCGAGGGCTCGGCGCGCACCGTCGGCGAGCTCGGGCACGCGCTCGATCGTATGCACCTCGTCGGCCAGCTCCGCGAGCACCGCCGCCTGGTACCCGGAGCCGGTCCCGACGTCGAGGACGAGCTCGCCGCCGTGCAGCTGAAGCGCCTGGCAGATCGCCGCGACCATGTACGGCTGGGAGATCGTCTGCCCCGCGCCGATCGGCAGCGCGGCGTCCTCGTAGGCACGGGCCCGCAGCGGCTCCGGGACGAAGCGCTCGCGCGGCACCACGCGCATCGCCTCGAGCACGCGGTCGTCGCGGATATCCCGTGCGCGCAGCTGCTGCGTCACCATCAGGTGGCGGGAGGAGACGGGGTCGAACGGGCCCGCCGGCGTCACGCCGCCTTCGCGTGCGGGGGCGTGACGATCCCGAAGTGCGCAAGCGCGGCCGGAGCGAGGTCGACGATCGAGCGGGGGTCGCCGTCGAGGCCGACGGTCACGATCGGCACCTCGGAGTCGCCTGCGACGAGCGAGCCGTGGCTGCCGCCGCCCGCGTGGTGGCGCCCGGCCAGGTCGGTGAACTCGTACCCCTCGGCCGCGGACACGAGCACGTCGCCGGCGTTCGGGTTCCGCGCCGCGGCCCAGACGCGCGCCGGGCCGTCCGGATAGCCGAGCAGCGAGGCGTCGCCGGCGACGACGCGCCCGTCGCGGACGCGGCACTCCTCCCCGTCCCGCCGCGCCACGACCTCGTCCCCCTCGCGGAAGAGCACCACCTCGGCGGCCGGCTCCGTCTCGAGGAGCGCCGCGAGCGAGCGGACGTCCTCGCGGCAGCCGGGCAGCCGGTAGACCTGGCCGGCGCGGTTCGAGGCCGCGACGAGCACGCCGTCGACGTGGGCCAGCGGGTGCTCGAGCGAGACGGCCGCGTTCACGTGCGTCTGGCCGTGGTCGGAGCAGACGACGACCGCGTACCGCTCGAGGAACTCGTCCGGGCCGCCGGCCGCCGTGAGCAGCGAGGCGACGTGGTCGTCCGCGCGCGTGAGCGCCTCGCGGCAGCCGTCCGGGCCGAGCGCGTGCGAGGCGTAGTCGAGGTCGGAGAGGTAGAAGACGAGCAGGTCGAAGCCGTCGCGCGTCACGAGCCAGCGGCCGACCGCCGCGGCGTAGTCGTCGATCGAGCCCGCGGCCCGGTTGCGGACCGCCAGCGGCGCGCCGGTCGCATCCGACTCGTACAGGTTGTAGAAGAAGAAGCGGCGCGGCCCGCGCGCGGCGGGCATGCCCGGCAGCGCGGAGCGGTGCGCGGTGCGCCCGCGGTAGGCGGTGAAGTTGACCGAGGCCGGGACGAGTCCGGCGTCCTCCGCGGCCTCGAACATGCGTGACCGCACCCGCGCCGAGGTGCCGCGCGTTCATGTCCAGGATCGTGTCCCGGAGCGAGCGGGAGAACCCGGCGGCCATGATCGCGGCGAAGGACGAGCCGTACTCGACGAGCCGCCGCTCGCCGCGGTGGTACCAGACGAGGTGCGGGATCTCGTGGACGTCCGGGTGGGCGCCCGTCGCGATCGAGGAGAGGCAGACGGGCGTCAGCGACGGGAACACCGAGGTGCCGCGCCGGTACGTCCCGTTCTCCGTCAGGAAGCGCAGCGCCGGGAGCTCGTCGAGCGCGCCCTCGAGGAGCCCGGGCGTGAGCCCGTCGATCACGATCAGCGCGAGCTTGTCGGGCATCAGCATCAGTCGCGCGCGAGGATGCGCAGCCCCTGGTACCGGCCGTCGGCGCGCCGGCGAAGCCTCACACCGAGCACCGGCAGCGTCACGGCTTCGACGTAGCCGACGATCGGGACGAGAGCGAGCACCGCGAGGCCGACGCCCGCGAACGCGACCAGGAAGGCGGTCGCGCCGCGCGTCCCGCCTCGCCCGAGCGCGGCGGTCACGATCAGCGAGGCGCCGAAGCCGCCAAGGAGCCCGCCGACGGCGCCCGCGATCGCCTCCTCCGTGTCCGCGAGCCCGAGCCCGACCAGCGCGCCGGCCACAGCGCCCAGCAGCGCCGCGAGCACGGCCGCGCCGCGAACCGCGCCGAAGACGCCGGCGAGGACGACGCCGAGGCCGACCCCGATCCCGGCGAACAGACCGATCGTGTACCAGGCCCCCACGGGTCACCCAGTGTAGTCGCCGGTTTCCGCGAGGCCGCGAGCGGGAAGGAGATGTCGGTCCCGCGGCGCGGGACGCCCCCCACAACCCAGGAGGACGACGAGTGAACGACGACGCCAGGCCCCTGCTGGTCTTCTTCGCGACCGAGCAGTCGGGCCCCGCACGCCGCATGGAGAGCCTGCTCGCGCACCTCGCGCGGAAGGAGCGCGCACGCCTGCGCGTGACCCGCGTGGACGTCCAGGCGCGACCCGACCTCGCCGAGCGGTTCCGCGTGCGCGAGGTGCCGACGCTCGTCCTCGTGAAGGGCAAGAAGGCCGTCGCACGGATCGACGGCCGCACGAGCGCGCCGCGGATCGAGCGGATGCTCGAGCCGCACCTCGCGCAGGAACTCGTGCCCGTCTAGCAGAATCTGCGCGGCCCGCTCCTCCGTACCGTCTTGATGCACGGAGCCAACGAGAGGAGGTTCGTGCGAAAACTCGTCCGCATGCCGCTACCGAGAACCCACCGGGGGGAAGGAGAAGTCGTATGGCAAAGAGACGAGGCCAGTTGCTGCTGGGCGTCGTGCTCGCGTTCAGCCTTTTTGTCGGAGCGTCGATCGCAGTTGCGTCAGACAACGGCAAGGGAGACGACGGAGACCTGAGGGCGAACCTGAACGGCCCGACCGAGATCCCGTTCAACAGCTCGAGAGGGACCGGCCGCCTCACGGGGACGCTGACCGACACGCAGATCACGTTCAAGCTCACGTACCAGAACCTGAGCGGCAACCCGCTCTTCGCCCACATCCACATCGGACAGAAGTTCGCCAACGGGGGAGTGTCGGTCTTCTTCTGCGGCGGCGGCGGCAAGCCGGCCTGTCCTGCAGCCACCTCGGGGACGGTGGAGGGCACGATCGTCGCTGCGGACGTGGTCGGGCCGGCCAACCAGAACACCCAGCCCGGAGACTTCGCGTCCCTCGCGCGGGCGATCCGGCTCGGCCAGACCTACGCGAACATCCACACGCCGAACTCCCCAGCCGGCGAGATCCGCGGCCAGATCAAGGGCGGAGACGACGACTACGACCAAGCGAGAAGGGCGGGCCCGAGGGCCCGCCCTGTCTCTCTCCCCTACCGCAGCGGGCGCGTTAGAGATCGCCCCGGATCTCGCCGCCCGGCAGGTCGCCGGGGCCGGTGCCCGTAGGCGCCACACCGTCGTTCGTGTGGACGTTGACGTAGGCGCCGCCGCTCTCGATCAGCGCCCACACCTGCTCGACCGTCATGCCCGCGAACGCCAGGCCGATGAAGTTCGCGGCCGTGAACGTCCCCTCCACGATGCGGCCGTCGATCCGGCCGCCACCGGGCGGGACAGTGCCGGGCGTCGAGGACGGGTACAGGAAGACGCCGACGGGGCCGTTCACGCCGGGCGTCCCCCGGTGGATGTGCGCCACGAAGACGTTCTCGATGTTCGCGACGTTGAGCTTGTAGTCGACCGAGGTGCCGTCCTCGGACAGGTGGAAGCTCGCCTGCCCCTGGCCGGCACTCGCGTTCGCCGGCACCTCGAGGTCACCGCTGAGGTGCACGGACTTGTTCGAGTTGAGCCCTGCGATCGCCGTGGCGACGAGCACCAGGCCCGCGGCGCACGCGATCAGGACTCCTGTGAACTTGCGCATCGTCCTCCCCTCTTCCCCCCGCAGTTGTACGGTGCGAGGGGACCTACGCAGTCGGCGTGCGACCGGATTTACGCTGGGCCGGATGCCATTGCGGGGCCTCCTCTTCGACTTCGACGGTTTGCTCGTGGACACCGAGACGTCGTCGCGGGCGTCGTGGGAGGAGCTCTACCGCCGGCACGGGCAGGAGCTGCCGCTGGACCGCTGGGCGACGCTCGTCGGGACCGTCGGCGGCTGGGACCCGTGGGAGACGCTCGAAGGCCTCGTCGGGCCGCTCGACCGCGAGGAGCTCACGGCGCAGCGCCGCGAGTACGAGCTCTCGCTCGCGGACGTGGAGGAGCTCCGTCCCGGCGTGCTCGAGTACCTCGAGGCGGCCGGCCGGCACGGCCTCGCGACGGCGATCGTCTCGAGCGGCGAGCGCTGGTGGGTCGACCGGCACCTCGGGCGCCTCGAGCGGGCGGAGCACTTCGACGCGATCGTTACCGCCGACGGCGACCGCGAGCGGGCGAAGCCGCAACCGACGCTGTACCTCGAGGCCCTGTCGCGGCTCGGGCTCGCCGCGGACGACGCCGTCGCCTTCGAGGACTCGGTGAACGGCGTGCGCGCGGCGAAGGCGGCGGGGCTCTTCTGCGTCGCCGTGCCGAACGGCGTGACCGCCGCGATGACGCTCGACGAGGCCGACCTCCTCGTCCCGTCGCTGGCCGAGCTGCCGTTCGAGTCGCTGCTAGCCCGCTTCGCCTGACGCGCGCCTCGAGCCGCCCGATCACGGCGAGGCCGAACTCGGCAGCGCGCGCGCCGTCGACCACGCGGTGGTCGAAGGTGACGGACACGTTGCCGAGCTGGCGCACGACCACCTCCCCGTCGCGCACGGCGGGCCGCGGCGCGATCCGGTGGAGGCCGAGGATCCCGACCTCGGGATGGTTGACGAGCGGCGTGACCATCAGCCCGCCGAGCTTGCCCGCGCTCGTGACGGAGAACGTGGAGCCGCGGAGGTCCTCCGGCGCGAGCGTCCCGGCGCGCGCGGCCTCGGCCAGCCGGGCCACGTCCTCGGCGAGCTCGTCGAGGGTGCGGGTGTCGCAGCCGCGAACGACGGGGACGACGAGGCCCTGGTCGGTCTGGACGGCGACGCCGAGGTCGTAGCGGTCGAGGTAGACGATCTCGTCGCCCTCGAGCCGGGCGTTGAGCTCCGGCACCTCCTGGAGCGACTGCGCCACGGCGCGCAGCGTCACCGGGATCAGGCGCGCGAGGTCGAGGCCGGTGAAATCGCACTCCTCGACGTACGTGACGGCGGGAATCTCCCGGTGCGCCCGCGTGAGGTGCTCGGCGATCACGCGCCGCACGCCCCGGAGCGGGACCCGGCGCCCCTCTTCGGCAGCGGCGGAGGGTGTTTGTGGCTCTGAGCCACTTGCTCCCGCTGCGGCGGCACGGACGTCGGCCTCGGTGACGCGCCCCTGCGGCCCCGTCGGCGTCACGGCCTCGAGGTCGACGCCGAGCTCCTGCGCGAGCCGGCGGACGAGCGGGGTCGCGCGCACCTTTCCGTCGCTCGGCCGCTCGGGACGTGTCGGAGCTTGTGGCTCTGAGCCACTTGCTCCTTCCGGCGCCGGTGCGGGAGCCGGTGCGCGAGCGGCCGCGCCGTTGGCGATCACGACGATCACCGAGCCCACCGGGACGACGTCGCCCTCCGCGGCGAGGATGCGCGAGACGGTGCCCGCGGCGGGCGAGGGGATCTCGACGGTCGTCTTGTCGGTCTGGATCTCGACGAGCGGGTCGTCCTCGGCGACCTCCTGGCCCTCCGAGACGAGCCAGCGCGCGATCTCGCCCTCGGTGAGGCCCTCGCCGAGGTCGGGGAGCTTGAACTCGTAGGCCATGACCGCGCGGCAGCATAGTCACGGCGAGCCCAGGGCCTACGCGCGCGGGCGGCCGATCCAGGCCTCCGCCGGGGCGATCAGCATCCGGAGCCCGACGCGCCGCCCGGCCTCGTCCCGGAACTCCCACAGCGCGACGGCCTGCGCGTCGGGCGGGACGCGCGCGGTCGCGTCCGCGGGGACGTAGCCGGCCTGCAGCCGGCGCTCCGCGTCCCAGACGCCGATCGCATTCGGGTCGTGCTCGTTCTCCGGCTCCGGCACGAGCGCCAGCTCCGCCGGCGGCGCGAACGCAGGGTCGGCCAGCGCCTCGAGCCGGTACGACGCGCCGGCGACCGGCAGCACGAGCAGCCGCGGGTCGGACCAGCGCACCGGGTCGCCCGTCGCCGCGTCCCGGAGCCAGTAGCCCGACTCGCCGCGCTCGAGCCAGAGCCGGAGGCGGCCGCTCACCGCGGGTCAGAAGTCGAGCAGGCGCGACGCGGCGTCGACGACGCGCTCGACGGACGGCATGTAGGCGTCCTCGATCTTCCAGTACGGGTACGGCACGTCGAAGCCGGTCACGCGCAGCACCGGCCCGCGCAGGTCGAGGATCGCCTTCTCCGCCAGGATCGCCGCCACCTCGGCCGCGTACCCGCACGTCCGCGGCGCCTCCTGCACGATCGCGCACCGTCCGGTCTTCGCCACCGAGGCGAGCAGCGCGCCCTCGTCGAGCGGCTTCAGCGACCGCAGGTCGAGCACCTCGACCGACGCCCGGTCGGCGAGCGCCTCCGCCGCGGCCAGCGCCACCTCGACCATCGCCCCGTACGCGACGAGCGTCAGGTCCTCGCCCTCGCGCGCCACGCGCGCCGACCCGAGCGGCACGACGTGCTCGCCCTCCGGCACCTCGCCGCGCGCGGTGCGGTAGATCAGCTTCGGCTCGAAGATCACGACCGGGTCGGGATCGCGGATCGCCGCCGCGAGCAGCCCCTTCGCGTCGGCCGGCGTGGACGGGATCGCGACCTTCACGCCGGGCGTGTGCACGTAGTACGCCTCGGGCGAGTCGTCGTGGAGCTCCGGCGCCCGCACGCCGCCGCCGTACGGCATCCGGATCACGAGCGGGAACGCCATCCGGCCGCCGGTGCGCCAGCGGTAGCGGCCGACGTGCGTGATCAGCTGGTCGAGGCAGGGGTACGAGAACGCGTCGTACTGCATCTCCGTCACCGGCTTCCACCCGGCCATGCAGAGGCCGACGGCGGTGCCGAGAATCCCGGCCTCGGCGAGCGGCGTGTCGACGCAGCGCTCCGTCCCGAAGCGGTCGACGCAGGCCCGCGGTCGCGCGGAAGACCCCGCCGGCGCGCCCGACGTCCTCGCCCATGACCATGACGTCGTCGTCGCGCGCCATCTCGGTGTGCAGCGCGTCGTTCACCGCCTCGACGAGGAGCAGTTCGGCCATCAGAACGAGATGTCCTCGCCGCGCGCTCCTGCTCGAGCGAGCCCGACAGCCGCCGCAGCTCGGCGAGATCGGCTGCGAACGAGGCGGGCGGCTCGACGAACGCGTGCTCGAAGACGAGCGACACGTCGGCGTCCGGCTCGGCCTCGGCGGCCGCGATCCCGGCGCGCATCAGTTCCGCGGCCTCGTCCCGCACGGCCTGCGCCTGCTCGTCGGAGAGGACGCCGAGCCGACTGCAGGTAGCGCTCGTAGCGCCCGAGGCACTCGTTCCGCTTCTCCTCCTCGACCCGCTCGAGGTCGATGTACGCGCTTCGGGTCGTCGGCGGTCGCGTGCGGCGCGGCGCGGTACGACACGGCCTCGACGAACGTCGGCCCTTCGCCGGCCCGGGCCCGCTCGACCGCCTCGCGCGTCGCCTCGTACACGGCGAGCACGTCACCGCCGTCGACGCGGACGCCCGGCATCCCGTAGCCGACCGCCTTGTCGACGAGCGCCTCCGCCCGCGTCTGCGCCGACACCGGGGTCGAGATCGCCCAGCCGTTGTTGTTGCAGAAGAGCACCAGCGGCGCGCGCATCACAGCGGCGAAGTTCGCGCCCTCGTGGAACGCGCCCTCGGATGTCGCCCCGTCGCCGAAGTACGCGATCGCCACCGTCGGCTCGCCCCGCAGCCGCTTCCCCCACGCGAGCCCGGCGGCGTGCGGGACGTGCGTCGCGATCGGGACGCAGATCGACGCGACGTTGTAGTCGGCCGGGTTCCACCAGCCCGCCGGGTGGCCGCGCCACCAGGAGAGGATCGTCGACGCGGGGATGCCGCGGAGGAGGCCGATCGCCGACTCGCGGTAGCTCGGGAAGATCCAGTCCTCGTCGTCGAGCGCGTACGCGGAGCCCGCCTGCATCGCCTCGTGGTTCCAGAAGATCGCGTACGTGCCGATGCGGCCCTGGCGGTGGTAGACGACCGAGCGCTCGTCGTAGGTGCGGAGCAGCACCATCGAGCGGTGGAGCTCGAGGAGGTCGCGCTCGGAGAGGCCGTCGACCTCCCGGTCGGGGATCGTGTCGCCGTCCCCGATCACGCGCCGCAGCTCGCGCTCGGCCGGAAGCACCTGCGCCATCGCGGCGGTGACTCTACCCCAGCGCTAACCGCGCACGAACGCGACGAGCTTCGCGCGCAGCGCCGCACCGGTGCCGCCCCGGAGGATGTCGGTCCCGTGGAAGCCCGTCTGCGGGAGCTCGAGGCTCTTGGCCGTCGCGGGCGAGGCCTCGAAGATCTGCCGCGCCTCCTCGGGGAAGTCCGGCTCGAGGGCGCCGGCCGCGACGAGGAGCGGGCGGTCGGACGTCCGAACGGCGGCAACCGCGTCGAGACCGGCGAAGACAGCGGGTGGCGACAGGCCGAAGACCGCGTCGGCCCGCGCCGCGATGCCGCCGACGATCGCAGCGGCACCGCCCATCGACGCCCCGCCTGCGACGACGCGGCGGGCGCCGCGGCGGCGCAGCTCGGCGATCGCGCCCCGAACGTCGGACTGGTACCGCACCGGGCCCCGCGCTGACGAGCCGAAGCCGCGATGGTCGAAGGCCAGCACCCGGATCCCGGCGCGGGCGAGCGTCCGCGCGAACGGCATCCACGAGCAGAGGTTGGCGCGGTACTCGTGCCCGAGGACGACGCCCGTGGTGCCCGTGCCGAGCTGGACGCCGAGCAGCCGGACGCCGTCGCCGGCGCGGAAGCGGACGACCTTCGCGCGCTCGGCCTTCGTCAGGCAGTAGCCGTCCTGGAGCGGCAGGGGCTTCGGCGTCGCCGCGGGACGCGCGGCCGCGGCGGACGCGACGACCAGCAGGGCGAGAGCGGCGACGAAGCGTGACCCGCACGGGCCCGCTTCTATCGCGCGCCGCGTTGCCCGCGGGTTAAGCAGCCGCCTCGGCGACGGCGACCTCGAGCGCCCGGTCGCGGCCCGCGGCCAGGTCGGCCCACCGCACCGGGACGCGGCACGTCCGGCTCGAACGCGAGCCGCGGATCGTCCGCGCCCGCCGTGCTCTTCTGCCACCAGATCGTGCCCACGTTGACGGTCCAGCCCGTCTGGCGGAGCCCGAGCGGCGAGGGGTCGCCGACGAGGTTCGGGCTCCCGCCGCTCGCCTCGCCGACGAGGCGGATGGGGACGCGGGCCTCGAGGTCGGCGAGGAGGTTCGCGGCCGCGGAGAACGTCGTCCGCGAGGTGAGCACCACCACGCGCTCGCGCCGTGCCGAGCGCCACCAGCGTCTCGAGGAGCGACGCGTAGGCGGCGTTGTTCCCGCCGGGGTTGTGCCGCAGGTCGAGCACGATCCCGCGCACGGCACGCCCGCGCGCGAGCCGCCGGACCCGGTCGGCGACCGCCTCGCTGGAGCCGAGCGTCACGTTGTAGGCCACGTACACGACCCGGCCTCCGGCGAGCGTCGCCGTCCAGTCGGGATCGTTCCGCCGCGCCAGGAACGCCGGCCTGGCCAGCTGCGGCAGGCCCTGCGGGACCATCGGGTGGAACAGGTCCGGGAACGCCGCCGCCCACGTCGCGGCAGGCACCGGCGCCAGCGTCCGCTCGACCGCGCCGCCGTCGTCGCGGGCGAAACGGAAGGTCGCCGCGCCGGCGGTCGGCGTCAGCCCGAGCCCGTGCAGCACCTCGGCGACGACGGCCCACTGCCAGGTCCTCGCGCGCCGGCTCGCGTCGTTGTCGCGCCGGGACGAGCGGCGCGACCTCGGCTGCGAGCCTCTTCGACGGGCGCGCCCGCGACCGAGACGAGCCGCGAGGCCGACGAGGCCGGCGGCCTCGCCACGCCGCCGACCACGCGGACGCCGTCGGCGAAGGCGAACAGCCGGACCGGGTAGAGACGCGGCCGCCGCCGGTGCGTGTCGTCGAGCGGGAAGATCCCCGAGTGCCCGTCGCGCGCGCCGAGCAGCGCCACGAGCCGCATGAGCTCGACGAGCATCTCGTCGCGGCCGAGGGACGGGAAGCCGTTCCTTCAGGTCGGTGGCCGCGGCGACGAACTCGTCCTCCGAGACGTCGTGCCACGGATCCGGATGGACGCGCCGGACGTGGTCGACGATCGCGTCGACATCGGCCGCTGCGGGAGACCGTGCCGACGGAGTCGTCCCGCCGCACGCCGCGGCGACGGCGAGTACGCCGACCAGGAGCGGCGCGGCCGCCCTCACACGAGGCCGCGTGCCCGGAGCCAGTCCGCGATCGTCGTGTGCAGGCCCGGCACGAAGCGGTCCGACCGGTCCTGCTCGGCGAGCAGTCCGTTCGCCGTCTGGATCAGCCCGTGCCCGCCGCCCGGGAAGACGGCGTAGGTGAAGTCGCGGCCGGGCTCGCGCGCCACCGGCTCGAGGCGCTCGACGCAGAGCCGTGTCGGGACGACCTTGTCCACGCCGCCGAAGAGCCACAGCGCCGGGATGCGCAGCGCCCGGATCGACGGCAGCGGGTCGAAGCCGCTCGGACCGGCGGCGCGCACCTCGGCGAGCACCTCCGCCTCGGTCCGTGTCGGCGGCGACTGCCCCTGCCCGGACAGCTGCGCGAACAGGTCGGTCTCGCCCTGCGTCACGGTCGGCGGGACGAGGCCGAGCACGAAGCGGATCGCCGGCTCGCGGCTCGCGGCGAGGGGCATGACCCACCCCGCCTGGCTCCCGCCCATGACGCCGACGCGCGCCGGGTCGACCTCGGGCTGGGCGGCGAGGAACCGCGCCTGGGCCTCGACGTCGCGCGCGAGCGCGTCGATCGTCGGCGAGGTCGCGAGGTCGCCCGGATAGCGGCCGCCCGACTGCCCGATCCCGCGCTTGTCGCAGGCGAGCGTGATCAGGCCGAGTCGCTGCAGATGCGCCGCCTGGAACGCGACGAATGTCCGCAGCGCCGGCCCGCCGCCGTGGGCGAACGCGACCGCCGTCCGCCGGCCCGTCCCCGGCGGGATCGTCAGCGTGCACGCGAGCACGCCGACGCGAACGGCCACCTGCCGCAGCGGCACGCGCTCGGCCCGCGCGCCGAGCCAGGTCGCGCCGCCCGCCGAGAACGTCGCCTGCCCGAGCGACGGCGACGGGGTCGAGAGCCCCGAGCCGACCGCGTACGCGCCGGGGCGACCGGGCGTGAGCAGGTGCACCTTCCCCTCGTCGAGCAGGAGCGCCGTGCGCTGCCCCGGGCCGTCGAGCGCGGCGAGGAAGCGTCCCTCGCCGAGCGAGAAGAGCCCGGCGTTGGCCGCCTCGAGCGCGCGGCCGCGGCGGAGCTCGACCGTGCCCCGGACCGTCCCCTGCCGGATCGAGCCGACGAGCCGCGCACCGCGCGCCCGCACGTCGAGGACGAGCGGCGCCGGCCGTCCGGGCAGCGACAGCCGCAGGCGTCCGGGCGTCGCGCGGGCGGCGACCTCCGTCCGTGTCGGGAGGCCCGCGCCGAGCGCCACGACGGCGCGGCCGCCGCGGAGCTCGATCGACACCGCGACCGGGTCCGTCGCCGACGGCAGCGAGAGCGTCCCCGACCACGTCCCGGCCGGACGCGGTGTGGCGGCGCCGGCGCTTGCGCAGCCGACCGCGAACGTCAGCAGGATGAGGACGAACGAGCGCGGCTTCCGCTTCATCGCAGCGCCCTCGCGAGCACCGGGTCGCGCCCGGCGAAGAAGTCCGCGGCCGTCAGCGCGACGGGCACGTCCGGCTCGACCGCGAGGCGCCGGTCGCCCGGGACGGCCTGCACGTCCTGCACCGCGACGTGCACCGTCAGCCCCAGCGAGGGGACGTCGACCGGCGCCGAGTCGCCCCACTGGTTCGGCGACGCCGCCGCTCGGCTCACCCACGATGCGCGCGCGAGTCTGCGCGTCGACGACGGCCGCGAAGTTGCCCGGCGGCCGAGAAGGTCTTGCGGCCGACGAGCAGCCTCGCCTTCGGGCCGGCCGCGCGGATCGCATCGACGAGCGACCAGAACGTCGTGTTGTCGCCGCCGCCGTTGAGCCGCGCGTCGACGACGACGCGCCGGACCTTCTTCGTCCGCGCCAGCTTGCGGAGCCGGTCGAGCATCCCCTGCGGCACGGAGTGGCGTCTGGTGGAAGCCGAGGTAGACGGCGCGGCCGCGGTCGAGCGTGGTCAGCCAGGCCTGCTCGTCCTGCCGGCGCAGCCACACCGGCTGCGGCTCCCGCGGCCGCAGCAGCGGCTGGACGACGCTGCCCTCCGGGAAGGCGGAGGTCGTCACCGGGTCGAGCTCGACGGACGTGCCGTCGGCGAACGCGAAGGCCGCCGCGGCCGCCGTCGGTGAGCCCGAGGCCCTTCAGCGCCTCCTCGGTCACCACGACCTCGGGGAGGATCAGGTCGACGCCCGTGTCGTTGTCGTGCGGGACGAGCGCGCGCCCCGCCTCCGCGAGCCGCGACACGGGTACGCCGTCGATCGACTCGACCCGCTTGCCCACGAGCGCCGGGTCGGCCGCGTCCACGACCCACATCCCGTCCGGGAACGCGTAGAGGCGCACCGGGTAGACGTGCAGCGGCCGCGCGTGCGGGTGGAAGACGAACACGCCGGTGTGGCCGTTGCGCTCGCCGAGCGTCGTGAGCCGCATCACCTCGGCGACGAGCTGGTCGCGCGTGAGCGAGCCGGCGCGCGCCGCAAGCGCCTCGCCCCGCGCCTGCAGCGCCGCGCGCGCCGGCGTGCCGGAGGCGAGCCCCGGATGGAGCTCGAGCATCCGCGCGACGAGCGCCCGCACGTCGCGCTCGGCCGGCGTCGGCGCCGCGGGCTGCGCCTCGCTCCCACCGGCGCAGCCCGCGAGCGCGACCACGGCGAGCAGCGGCGCGAGGCGGCTCACGTCCGGAGATCGGCCAGGACCGCGTCCGCCCAGCGCACCTGCATGAGCGCGGACGCGATCCCGAGGTCGAGGAGGTAGCCGTGGTAGCGGTCGTTGCCCTCGCGCGTGTTCGTCGGCTCGATCGCCCGCAGCTCGTCGAGGTACGCCTGCGCGTCGGCGCCGGTACTGCTCGACCTGCGCGACCAGCACGTCGGTGGGGACGAGGCCGCCGACGAAGATCTTCAGCTCGAGCCGCGCGCGGTCGCCGGGGACGACCTCGGCCAGCCAGGCGTCGAGCACCGCTCGGCCTTCGGCCGTCAGGCGGTAGAGCTGCTTGTCCGGCCGCCCGACCTGGGCGACCTCGCGCCGGCGTCGCGAGCCCGTCGCGCACGAGTCGCGGCAGGACGGCGTAGAGCTGGCTCCGCGCCGGCGACCACACGTGCGCGATCGCCTTCGAGACGAGCTTCAGCAGGTCGTAGCCGGAGCGCTCGCCCTCGATCGCGAGGAGCGCGAGCACGGCCGCCTCGGTGGTGGTGAGCGTGCGGACGCCGGCGGCTGTGCGAGTCGGCATGCCGGCATCTTGATAGTCCGGAGCGGACTATTCCATTGCGGAACGGTTAAGGAGCGAGCACGGTCACCGCGTCGCGCTCGGCCTCGAGCACCGCCTCGGACACGTCGCCGAGGTCCTCGCCGTCGACCTGCAGCGGCAGCGGGACGTCGCAGCGGACGACGAGCCGGTCGGCGTCGTGGAGCGTGAGCAGCGGCAGGGCCTGCTTCCCCGTCGCCACGTAGACGAGGCGCGCCGGGAACGTGACGGAGCCGGAACGCCCGCGGCCCCACGGCGTCGAGCCCCGCGTCGAAGCGCGCGCGGCGCGCGAGCCGCAGCGGCAGCGCACCGACGTACGTGTACGGGTCGCCGTTCGCCACGAGGAGGAACGCGGCCCGTCCGTGCCCCTCGACCTCGAGCGCGGGATCGAAGCGGACGCGCCGCCCGGCCACCGTCCGCAGCGCGACGCCGAGGAACGCGGAGGTCGCCGGCACGGCGCCCCGACGAGTCGCGTCCGAGCGCGTCGACGCGCCGGATCAGCTCCGCGTCCAGCCCGATCCCGGCGGAGAAGCCGAAGCGCCGGCCGTTCACGCGCCCGAGCGCGATCCGCCGCGGCTCCGCGCGGACGAGCGCGCGCGCCGCGGCGACCGGGTCGCGCGGGAACCCGAGCGCGCGCGGGAGGACGCTCGTCCCGCCGCCCGGGACGAAGCCGAGCGGCACCGACCCGTCGCTGCCGTTGAGGACCTCGTTGAAGCCGCCGTCGCCGGAGAAGACGTAGATCGCCTCGGCGTCCGTCCCGACCGCCCGCGCGAGCTCGGTCGCGTGGCCGGCCCGCTCCGTGCGCAGCACCTCGGGACCGCCCAGCTCGGCCGCGACCCGGTCGATCAGCTCCTCGGAGACGCGCGACGCGAACGGATTGACGATCAGGACGCCGGGCATCGCAGGAGCATACGAACCGCCTTCCACGACGAGAGGAGCGCCCGTGCCCTTCGACCAGTACCACGAGCCGCCGGACGAGCTGCCGGCCGAGACCCGGACGTTCGCGCGGATGATCGCGTCGCTGATCGAGGAGGCCGAGGCGATCGGCTGGTACGAGCAGCGCCTCGCCGTGGAGCCCGACGCCGACGCCCGCGCGATCATGGAGAACGCCCAGCTCGAGGAGTTCAAGCACTTCTCCATGGACCTCGAGTTCCTCCTGCGGCGCACCGAGGAGTGGCGGAAGGTGATGCAGCGCGTGCTCCTCACCGACGGCGACATCGTCGCGCTCGGCGAGGAGGCGGAGGAGGACGTCGACCTGGGCTAGGCCGGCGTCGAGTAGCCGCGCATCCCGTCGACGAGCAGCGCGTAGAAGCGGTCGGCCAGCTCGTCCGTGTCCCGGCCGGGCGTGAGCCAGGTGTAGGCCCAGTTGAGCGCCGAGAGCGCGAGCAGCGCGGCGGCCGCCTCGTCGAGGTCCGTGCGCAGCTCGCCCAGCTCTCGCCCGTCGCGGAAGAGCGCCCGGAAGCGCTGCTCGTAGCGGCGGCGCTCGGCCACGATCTCCTCGCGGCGCTCGCCCTCGAGGTAGCGCCACTCGCGCACGAACACGGTGGCGACGTCGAGCTGGTCGGCGACGACGCGCAGGTGTGCCCGGAGCGCGAGCCGGATCCGCTCCGTCGGCGGCAGGTGCTCGTCGATCGCGTCGAGGGCCGCGTGGAACGCGTCGGCTCCTTCGCGCATGATCGCGTAGAGCAGGTCCTGCTTCGACGCGATGTGCGCGTAGAGCGAGCCCTTCTGCACGCCCATCGCCTCGGCCAGGTCGCCGATGGACGTGCCGTGGTAGCCCCGCTCGGCGAAGAGGCGGGCCGCCTGCCGGGTTAGCTCCTCGCGTCTCGTGGCGATACACTTACCCTAACGATCGTTCGGCAGGGGGTGCAGCGCCGATGGACGCGCAAACGCAGGAGTTCCTCGAGTACGTGCAGGGCGGCGGCCAGGTCGAGACGGGCGACTGGATGCCCGACGAGTACCGCTCGAAGCTCGTCAAGTTCATCGAGATGCACGGCAACTCGGAGCTGATGGGCGTCCTCCCGGAGCGCGAGTGGATCCTCAAGGCGCCGACGCTGCAGCGGAAGCTCGCCCTCACCGCGAAGGTGCAGGACGAGGTCGGCCACGCGCAGCTCATCTACCGCGTCGTCGAGGACCTCGGGAAGCCGCGCGAGCAGTGCCTCGAGGACCTCGTCGCCGGCCGCGCGAAGTTCCACAACGTCTTCCACTACCCGACGAAGACCTGGGGCGACGTCGGCGTGATCGCCTGGCTCGTCGACGCGGCCGCGATCATCTCCCAGAAGGCGCTCCTCAAGTGCTCCTACGCGCCGTACGCGCGGATCATGAAGAAGATCTGCTGGGAGGAGTCGTTCCACATCCTCCACGGGCGCGACGTGATCCTGACGCTGGTGAACGGGACCGACGAGCAGCGCGAGCTCGTGCAGGAGGCGATCGACCGCTGGTGGGGCCCGCTCATGCACTTCCACGGCAACCCGATCCCGGCCGACGAGGACCCGATGCTCGTCTGGCGGATCAAGTCGCAGGGCAACGAGGAGGCGCGGCAGCAGTTCCTCGACGGCTACGTGCCGCAGATCTGGGAGCTCGGCCTGACCGTTCCGGACCCGGCGCTGCGGAAGGACGAGGCGACCGGTGTCTGGCACTACACCGAGCCGGACTGGGACGAGCTCAGGCACGTCGTCACCGGCCACGGCCCGAAGACCGAGGAGCGGCTCGGCTTCCGGCGGGCGACGCGCGAGGAGACGGCGTGGATCCGCGACGTCATGCTCGCGCGCGCGGCGTGATCTACGAGGTCTTTCGGCAGGAGCGGAAGGGCCAGCCCTTCCAGCACGCGGGCTCGGTGTTCGCGCCCGACCCGGCCTTCGCGGACGTGTACGCGCGCGAGCAGTACGGCCGGCGTGGCGAATCCGTCGCGCTCTGGATCGTCCCGCGCGACGCGATCGCGTCAGGTCGCCGAGTTCCCGGACGAGCTCGAGCGGAACTACCACCGCGTCGACGGGTACTCGATCAAGGCCAAGTTGAAGGAGGCGCGTGAGCGAGCGGGCACAGCGGCTGCTGGCGATCGCTGACGACGAGCTGATCCTCGGCTGGCGCGACTCGGAGTGGACGGGGATCGCGCCGGTGCTGGAGGAGGACGTCGCGTTCTCGTCGATCGCGCAGAACGAGATCGGCCACGCGCGGGCGCTGTACGAGCTCGCGGCGCGCGACCTCGGCACGACCGCCGACGAGCTCGCGTTCGACCGGGAGCCGGCCGACTATCGCTGCGCGCCGCTCGTGGAGCTCCGCTTCGTCCCCGACTGGGCGCGGACGATCGCGCGGCGCGTGCTCTACGAGGCGGCCGACGAGCTGCGGGTCGAGGCGCTGAAGGCCGACCCGGACACGGAGGTCGCCGGCCTCGCCGCGAAGATCGACCGCGAGGAGGCGTACCACCGCATGCACGCGCAGATGTGGTCGGAGCGCCTCGCGGGGGAGCCGCGCTACGAGGCCGCGGTCGAGGAGCTGTGGCCGTACGCGCTCGGCCTCGTCGAGCCGGAGCAGCGCGACGAGCTCGCGAGCGGCTCGGCCGCCCGTCGGTCGAGGCGGTCGAGCGCGGCGAGCACCCGGAGCTCGAGGCGCTGTGGGAGGAGATGACGGAGGTGCGCCGCTCGGTGCCCGGTGCCGCATGGTGACCGAAGCCGCGGTCTGGGACGCGCTTGCCGAGATCCCCGACCCGGAGATCCCGACGATCTCGCTCGTCGACCTCGGCGTGGTGCGAGACGTGTCCGTGGAGGAGGAGCGCGTGCACGTCGCGTTCACGCCGACGTTTCTCGGCTGCCCCGCGCTCGAGGTGATGAAGGGCGCGATGGAGGAGGCGATCCGTGCCGTCGGCGGCGAGCCGGACGTCGAGGTGGTGCACGACGACTCGTGGTCGACCGACCGGATCACGGCGGCGGGCCGCGAGAAGCTGCGCCGCTCTGGCTTCGCGCCACCCTCGCCGCGCGAGGCGGGCCCGCCGACGCTCGTCCAGCTGACGAAGGCGGTGCACCGCTGCCCGTACTGCGGCTCGACGGACACGCGTCTGGAGAACATCTTCGGCCCGACCCCGTGCCGCTCTCTGCGCTACTGCGCGAGCTGCCGGCAGCCGTTCGAGCAGTTCAAGACGATCTAGGGCGTTACCTCTTTCAACTCGCCAGGTTGCGGAGCTCCACATAGCCAATCGGATCAGGTCGTGAGCTTTTCTCGTACGGCCACCCAGATCTCGTCGTCGGCGGCGGCGACACCCCATGGGAAGTACGCCATGGCGATGCGGGTCACACGCTTTGTCCTTGGGTCGATCCGCCACAGGGCGTGGTCTCTTGGCACGGTCGCCCAGACGCTGCCGGCACCCGTCGCGACGGTTGTGACCCCCGCCGGGCGGACGCTCGTGGGCAGTCGGACAGGACGGAGTCGGCCCGATCCGACGGCGGGGATGCGTACGACCTGCGCGTCGAACCAGTCTCCGACCCAGACCCCGTCGCCGAGGACCGTGGGCGAGATGGGACTCCCGGTGACGTCAGCGAACGTCTTCACGACTCCGGTCGCGGCGTGCATTCGCGACACGCTTCCGCGCTCGAAGTCGTTCGTCCAGAGGTCGCCGTACCCCTCCGACCATGCCAGCAAGCCCGCGTGGCGATCCAGCTCGATCCGGCGTTGAGCACCGGTCCGCGGATCGAGCTTCGTGACCCCGTGGTAGTCGACGGCGCCGGTCACGTCTGCCACCCATAGCGATCCTCCTCCATAGGCGAGACCACGGACGTAGCCGAGGCCGGCCGGTACGGGCCAGGTCGCCTCGAAGTCGAGCGTCCTCGCGTCGACCCGCACGACGTTGGCGCCTACCCCCGAACCGGCAGCAAAGCAGTTCGCGACCCAGACGTCCCCCGACGGATCAGCTGCGAGCCCACACGGCGCGAGGCCGCCGCCGACGATCTTCGCGTCGCCCGTCGACGTGTCGATGCGCGTGAGCGTCCGATCACCGGAGTCGCGAACGGTGTTGGGGCCCGTGTACCCGCGCCCGAGGTGCGTGACCCAGACGAAGCCCTCGGTGGCGACGACGAGGTCGGGTTCGCGTCCGACACGCACGACCTGCACGGGCTCGAGGGTATTCGGGTCGATCCGGACGACGCTATTCGGAAGAACCGTCGGAGGTCCCCCGCCGCCAGTCGTGAAGCCGAGGGCGGCCGCAGCAACGCCGGCGACGAGCAGAGCAGCGGCGGCGGCGGCGAGAGCCGCGAGCTTGCGCCGGTCGCGCTTGGGAGCCGTGCCGGTCGCGGGCAGTGGTGGCGTTGGGGTGGGCCATCGATATGGGGCTGATCGACATCCGCAGTCGCGCGACCTGGCGAGCGTCGAAGGATGTCGAGATAGACCGCCTCGGTTTCCGGCGAGGGATACGCCCCGAGCTCTTCGGCGAGCAGGGTCCGGCAGCGCTCGTACGTGCGCAGGGCCTCGGCGTCGTTGCCGGCAGCGGATTGCGCCTGCATGAGGAGGCGGTAGCCACGCTCGCGGAACGGCTCCAGCGCGATCAGCTCATCCCCGGCACGTACCGCAGCCGAGGGATCGCCGGCAAGCCGGTTGGCATCCGCGAGGCAGTCGAGCGCTCGCACGAGGATCTCCCGGAGCCGCGCGCGCTGCTCCTCGACCCAGCGGCCGTCCTCACCCGGCAGGAATCTCCGGCGTGCGAGCGACTCGGCAGCCGACCGTTGGTCTGCGCCCCGTCGAGGTCGCCCGCCTCGAGGGCGCGCTCGGCCGCGTTCGCCGCGCCGTCGGCCGCGGCGACGTCGATCCAGGTGCCAGCGGGCAAGTCAGCTGGTGGCAGCCAACGCGCTCGTCAGCGCCGTCGTGCCGTCCACGCTGCATTCGGTGAGCAGAACACGGAGCTTGCTCACGAGGACGGAGAGCCCCTCTCCCACGTCGCCCGTGGCTCGTCCCCCCAAATCGCCTCGGCGAGCTCTTGGGTTGGGATCGGACGCCCGTGGGCGACAAGCAGGTAGGCGAAGACGACGCGCCCTTGCCGACCGGGAAACCGCTCCTCGCCGACAACAGCACCATCGCCCTCGATCCAGATGCGTTCGGTCAACGACACCTTCATGACCACTGCATCTGCTCCTTTGCCGGGCCGTTGCCGCCCGCTCGCCGGCTCAACCCGCCGTATCGCAAGCATCCGGCGCTCCCATGCCCGACGACAACGTTCGCGCTGTACCGCCGCTACCCGGGCGTTCTTAGCCACTTTACTGGCCTCACGCATGTGGACGTGTGCGCGTCAGCACGCGTCAGGCTCAGCCAGACGCAGAAGAAGCTCTTCGGAGGGAGCCGGCCTCGCAGTCGTCGTGGTGCTCGCGGTCGAGCAGTTGCTCTTCAACACCGAGCTCGCGGGCTTCAGCGCCAAGCGGTTGTCGGTCGGACGGTTCGACGAGATCGATGTCAAGACCAACGAGTCCCACCCGCACCGCGTCAAGGTGCAGACCAAGGGCGACTCCGACGTCTACGTCGTCAGGAACACCGTGCAGCCCGGCGGCCATTCCGGCTGGCACTTCCACCCCGGCCCGAGCCTGATCACCGTCAAGGAAGGGACGGCGACGTTCTACGACGGCGACGACCCGACGTGCACTGGGCACGACTACACCGCGGGAACCGGCGTGATCGACGACGCCGCCGACCCAACGCACGTCCACCTGCTACGGAACAACGGCGACGTCCCTCTGGTGACCGTCACCGTTCAGATCGTCCCCGCAGGCGCACAGCGACGGATCGACGCCCCCGATCCGGGCAACTGCCGCTCCTAGGCGACGAACGGAGCCGTCGAGAACGATGACCAGCGCAGGCCGCACAGGATTGGCGATCCTCATCGTGTCCCTCCTCGTGAGCGTGAGCTCGCCTGACGTCGAGGCGGGTGCGCGCACGTCCGCCCGCCTCATAGCCGCAGTGACCGTCCATCACGCGCATGCCACCTCTCTTGCCCTCCATCCCGGCAACTCGCGGATCCTCTACGTCGGGACGAGCGAGGGCGTCTTCAAGTCCACCGACGGCGCCCGGAGCTGGCGGGGCGTGTTCCAGCATTTCGGCGAGCCGCATCGGTTCGGCGTCAGTGGCGTCGCGATCGACCCGAACCACCCGAGCACGGTGTACGCCGTCACGCATCACCTGGGCCTCTACAAGACGACCGACGGCGGCCGCACGTGGCGTCCGAGTGGCCCGCAGGTCGTGCAGCGGGGCTACCCGGCCGTGCTCGCGGTTGACCCCGGTCGGACCGAGATTGTCTACACAGGACGGAGGGATGGGTTGCGCAAGACCTCCGACGGCGGCCGGACGTGGCACCGCGTGGGCGCGAGCCTGCCGGCCACACCCGTCAGCGCCCTCGCGATCGACCCGAGCGACCCGCAGACCTTGTGGGCGGCCATGAACGACGGGCGGCGCCTGTTCGTCTCCAGAGACGGCGGCCGCACCTGGCGGGAGCGGACGAAGCGGTTGCCCGGCCTCAACGTCTATGTCCCGAGCCTTGCGTTCGACCCGCGTGAGCCCGGCGCCGTCTACGCGGGTACGGCAGCAGGCATCTGGAAGAGCCTCGACCACGGTCTGAGCTGGCGGGCCGTGAACACGGACCTCATGCTCGGCGACATGCGGGTAGAAGCTCCGCTCGTCTTCAGCCCGACCAAGCGCGGAACGATCTACGCGCAGACCTACTGCGAGGGCATCTTCAGGAGCACCGACGGCGGCCGCTCCTGGTCCGACGCCAACCAAGGTCTGAAGCCGGGATGCCGCCCGCCCTACAAGCTCGCGATCGACCAGCGCCACCCGCAGACGATCTACGCCCTCGTGCCCGACTACGGCCTCTACAAGAGCGCCGACGGCGCGCGCCACTGGCAGCCCACGACCCAGCCGCCCGCGTCGCCGTGACATCACGGAGGACGAGCGCGGAGGCGCTGACCGAGGGCGCGCGCCATCAGGCACGGCGGCGGCGCAGACGGCTCCGCACGGTCGTGCTGCTCGTCGCCGCAGTTGGGATTGCCGCGTTCATCGGCGTCGGCGGGCACGGCACGGGCGGGGCGGGAACAGCCGCCACAGCCCGCGCCCCGGAGGGGCAAAGCCCGGCCGCGGGCTCGCAGTCGGTGTTGCCGCTCGCGCCGCTCCCGGCGGGCATCATCTTCGCGTCGGCGATCGCGTTCGACCCGCGCGCGCCGAACACGGTCTACATCGCGGCCACGAGCGGAACGCGCCAGCGGGCCGGGTGGGGGCCTGTGTCCTGGGGGCGCGTGTACAAGTCGAGCGACGCCGGGCAGCACTGGCGCTCGATGGGGTCCAGCCCGCTCTCGACGCGCGTCGACGCGCTCACCGCCGACCCGCGGCGTCCGGGGACGCTGTATGCGGGCACCGGCGTCGCCGCCTACAAGACGGTGAACGGGGGTCGCAGCTGGCGCGGTTGGAACCGCGGGTTGCTGCCGCCTCCACCGGTGATCAAGGGCGGCCAGGCGACGGGGACGCCGGGCTGGCGACGCGCAGAGGGATGGGTGACCGCGCTCGCGGTCGACCCGGCCGACAGCCGCATCGTCTGGGCCGGCAGCGGCGGCGGCGTCAAGAAGAGCACCGACGGCGGCCGCAGCTGGAAGACGGTGC
>CAVTFO010000006.1:0-63606 GCA_963733995.1 uncultured Thermoleophilia bacterium | reverse complement strand
CCCTCCCGGCCGTGATCACGCGCGACCCGCGCACGGGCACGCGCAACCTCGGCATGTACCGGATGCAGGTGATCGACCGCGCACGACCTTCATGCACTGGCAGATCCACAAGGACGGCCGCGCCGACTGGCTCGCGACCGACGGCCGCATCCCGGTCGCGGTCGCGCTCGGGCTCGACCCGGTCACGGCCTACTCGGCGAGCGCCCCGCTCCCGAAGCACATCGGCGAGCTGATGCTCGCCGGCTTCTTCCGCGGCCGCCCCGTCGAGATGGTCCAGTGCGTACTCGAACGACCTCGAAGTCCCCGCGCACGCGGAGATCGTGCTCGAGGGATACTCGAGCAGGACGAGCTCGGCCTCGAGGGCCCCTTCGGCGACCACACCGGCTACTACACGCCCGCCGAGCGTTCCCCGTCTTCCACGTCGAGGCGATGACGCGCGGCGCGACGCGATCTACACGTCGATCGTCGTCGGCAAGCCGCCGCAGGAGGACACGTAGCTGGGAAGGCGACCGAGCGGATCTTCCTGCCGGCCATGCGCATCACCGTGCCGGAAATCGTCGACTACGACCTGCCCGGTCGCCGGCGCCTTCCACAACTGCGTGATCGTCTCGATCCGCAAGGCCTTCCCGGGCCACGCGCGCAAGGTCATGCACGCGATCTGGGGCCTCGGGATGCTCTCGCTGTCGAAGGCGGTCGTCGTCGTCGACGCCCACGTGGACGTGCACGACTACGAGCAGGTCTTCTTCTACGTCGGGGCGAACGTCGACGTGAAGCGCGACGTCGTCATCACCGACGGGCCGCTCGACCACCTCGACCACGCGCCGGAGCGGCAGTTCGTCGGCGGCAAGCTCGGCATCGACGCCACCGCGAAGTGGCCGGAGGAGGGCGCGCGGCCGTGGCCGCCCGAGATCGAGATGGACGAGGCCGTGAAGGAGCTCGTCGACCGGCGCTGGGAGGAGTACGGGATCGGCCTCGACCCGTCCCTCGACGGCGCCGCGCGCCGCTCCGCCTTGCAACGGTTGTTGCAGCGTTGACGGCGACCCCGCCGGATATGGAAGGATCAGCGCCGGTGGAGCAGCACGGTCCAGACGCAGACGCCCCACACGCCGCCTCCGAGCCTCTGGCCCGATCGGCTTCGCGATCGGCGTGGCGGTGCTGCTCACCGGCCTCGTCATCGGCTGGTGGATCGTCCTCCTCGGCGCGATCCTCGACCGTCCTCTTCGGCTTCCTCTGGATCCGCGACATCGGCGCGGAGACGCGGGCGGCGCCGGAGCCGGAGCTCGAGCCCGTCGCCGCCGCGGAGCGGTGCCGGGCGAGCCCGAGGCGGAGTACGAGCGGTTCCCGCGCTCGAAGTTCCTCGAGGCGTCCACGATCGGCGTCGGGCTCGTCATCGGCGGGCTCGTCACCGTGCCCGCGCTCGGCTTCGCCGTGCTCCCCGCGTTCACCGAAAGCGCGGACCCGAACGTGGACGTCGGCGCGATCGACGACTTCCCCGAGGGCGAGTGGCGCATCGTCACCTTCCTGCAGCATCCCGACCAAGGCGAGGTCAGCCGCCGCACGACGTTCGTCCGCTACAACGGCGAGCTCGACGGTCAGCCGAGCTTCACGATCATCGCCAACAACTGCGCGCACCTCGGCTGCCCGGTGCAGCCGTCGGGCCCCGTCGCCGACGACGACGTGCAGGAGGAGGAGATCGGGGAGCAGACCATCACGCGCATCCCCGCGCAGCCGGCCGCATTCGCGTGCCCGTGCCACGGCGGCGCGTACGACCTCGAGGGCAACCGCACCGCCGGCCCACCCGTGCGCGCGCTCGACCGCTTCGCCTTCACGATCCAGGACGAGCGGCTCGTCTTCACCACGCGCTACAGCGTCGGCAAGGTCGAGGGCGAGGGCAAGGACGCGATCATCACGGCCTACGGGCAGGTGCCGCCGGGCGTGCACGTCGACGGGCTCGAGCAGTTCCTCTACCCGATCGAGCCGCCGAACTGATGGCGACGACGAAGACACCCCCGCGCAAGGGCCCGTCGAAGGCCGCCGCCGCGGTCAACTACCCGCTCGACTGGCTGGAGGAGCGCTCGGGCCTCGTCGGCGGCGTCAAGTACTTCCTCTTCCGCAAGGTCCCGGGCGACGTCAACTGGATGCAGACGCTCGGCTCGGCCGCCTTGACCGCGTTCCTGGTGCAGACCGTGACCGGCGTCGTCCTCGCGATGTACTACAAGCCGTCGCCGAACGAGGCCTACGACTCGGTCGTGCACATCACGAACGACGTCACGCTCGGCTGGCTCGTCCGCGGCATGCACAAGTGGGGCGCGTCGGTCTTCATCATCCTCATGTTCCTGCACATGGGCCGCGTCTTCCTGTTCGGCGCGTACAAGTACCCGCGCGAGCTGAACTGGATCGTCGGCGCGCTGCTGATCCCGATCGGCCTCTTCGAGGGCTTCACCGGTTACCTCCTGCCGTGGGACCAGACGGCGTACTGGGCCACCGTCGTCGGCATCAACATCAACGCAACGGCGCCGTTCCTCGGCCCGTTCATCGCGCAGTTCCTCCAGGGCGGCGCCGAGATCGGGCCCGACACGCTGGCCCGCTTCTACTCGCTGCACATGCTCGTCCTGCCGGGCGCGATCATCGGCCTGATCCTGCTCCATCTGTACCTCGTGGTCCGGCTCGGCGTCACCTCGCCGCCGTGGTCGGACGAGGCCGCGGGGAAGGAGCGGACCGAGGAGCCCTCGACGAACGGCCGCCCGGGCCTCACGCGCCCGGTGCGCCGCGGGGAGCAGGACGTAGATGGCGTCCGGCGCCCGACCAGCGCCGCGCCGAGTTCAAGCGCTACAAGGAGGACGTCCAGTCCCGCGGGAAGCCGTTCCACCCGTTCGCGATGTGGCACGACACGGTGATGTCGCTCGTCGTCGTCCTCGTGATCATCGGGCTCGCGTGCCTCTGGTACTTCGACTCCGGCGAGAACCCCGAGGACGTGGGCGTGCTCGGCCCGCGCTTCACCGGGGAGGCCGACCCGGGGACGACGAGCTTCATCCCGCGGCCGGACTGGTTCTTCTTCTTCCTCTTCTATCTGCTGCGGATCTTCAAGTGGCCCGAGACGGTCGTGCTCGGCACCGTCGGGATCCCGACGATCTGCCTCATCCTGCTGCTGGCGCTCCCGTTCCTCGACGTTCGCCGCGAGCGGCGCATCATCCGCCGGCCCGTCGCGCTGGTGGCGGGGGTCCTCGTGATCATCTCGATGGGCGTCCTGACCTACAAGGGCGCCACCGCGGAAGAGGGCGGCGACGTGGGCGCCGAGCTGGTGACGCAGTGGGTCGAGGAGGGCGGGCTCGAGGAGAACCTCGCCGAAGGCGCCACGATCGAGCAGGCGCAAATGGGGGCCGAGCTGGTGGCCGAGTCGGGCTGCCTCAACTGCCACACCTATCGCGGCGCCGGCTCGACGAACCTCGGCGCGCCCGACCTGACCCAGATCGGGGCCGAGAACCGCGGCGTCGACTACTTCCACCGCTACGTCGCGAACCCATCCGAGTTCGGCAACACGGTGATGCCGCAGTTCCAGACGCTCGGGGACGAGAACCTCGAGGCGATCGCCGTCTTCCTCGACGCCTCGAAGAATCCCTAGGCCGCCCGCTCGCTAGGGTCCTCGGGGCCGATGCACGTCTTCCTCGGGATCACGGGCGCCTCGGGCGCGCCGTACGCGGCTCGGCTGCTCGAGCGGCTGGCCGCGGCGGACGCGACCGTTGGCGTGTCGGCCTCGAACGCGGGCATCGAGGTGCTCGCGACGGAGCTCTACGGGGACGCCTCGCTGCCGCGCGACGAGGTGCTGGCCCGGCTGGTCGAGCCGCTCGGCGCGGACGTCACCGTCTACGACCCGGTCGACTGGAAGGCGCCGTACGCGAGCGGCTCGGCGCGCGTCGACGCCTACGTCCTCTGCCCGTGCTCGATGGGGACGCTGGCGTCGGTGGCGGCGGGCGCGATGGCGAACCTCATCCACCGGGCCGCGTCCGTGGCGCTGAAGGAGGAGCGGAAGCTCGTGCTCGTCCCGCGCGAGACGCCGCTGTCGTCGATCCACCTCGAGAACATGCTCCGGCTCCGCACCGCGGGGGCGACGATCGTGTTCGCGGCGCCGGGCTTCTACCACGGGCCGGAGTCGATCGACGACCTCGTCGACTTCGTCGTCCAGCGGATCCTCGACCAGCTCGGCGTCGAGAGCGCGGCGGCGCGGCGGTGGGGGCAGTGACCCACCGGACGGGCACCCTCGCGCCCGAGGGCGTGCGGACGATGTTCGACCGCATCGCGCCGGTCTACGACGTGATGAACCGGGTCATGACCGTCGGCCTCGACCGGCGCTGGCGGCGCGAGACGGTGCGCGAGACGGTCTCGCCGGGCGACCGCGTGCTCGACGGCGCGTGCGGCACCGGCGACCTCGCGATCGAGGCGGCTCGCGCCGGGCGCGGGTGGTCGGGCTCGACTTCTCCGGGGCGATGCTCGAGCGCGCGCGGCGGAAGGCGCCGCAGCTCGAGTGGGTGCAGGGCGACCTGCTCGCGCTCCCGTACGGCGATGAGGAGTTCGACGCGGCGACGGTCGGCTTCGGGATCCGGAACGTTGCCGACCTCGAGGCCGGGCTGCGGGAGTTGCGGCGCGTCGTGCGCCCCGGCGGACGCGTCGGGATCCTCGAGATCACGCGCCCCCGCGGGGCGCTGCGCGTCTTCTACTCGCTCTGGTTCGACCGGGTCGTGCCGCTGCTCGGCCGCGTTCTGCCCGGCGGCGAGGCGTACACGTACCTGCCGGCCAGCGTCCGCCGCTTCCCCGGGCCCGAGGAGCTTGCGGCCGCCATGCGCACCGCCGGCTTCGAGGACGTCCGCTACCGGCTCTTCGCGGGCGGCATCGTCGCCCTCCACGTGGCGACATGAGCGGCCTCGCGACCCTCAAGCAGACGCCGGGCCTCACGGCCTTCCTGGACGAGCTCGAGGAGCGGCTGGCCGCGATCGTCGGGCGTGGCGAGGGCGTCGTTGCGACGATCGGCGTCGAGGCGCTTGCCTCCGGCGGGAAGCGGCTCCGGCCGGCGCTGTGCTTCCTCTCGGCCCCGCTCGACTCGCCGCCCCCGTTCGCGGCCGCGGCCGCGGTGGAGCTCCTCCACATGGCGACGCTCGTCCACGACGACGTCCTCGACGCGGCGGAGCTCCGGCGCGGCCGCGCCTCGGCGTGGGCGACGCACGGCCCGGCCGCGGCGCTCGCGCGGTGGCGACAACCTGTTCGCGCGCGCGTTCGCCGAGCTCGCCGCGACCGGCGACGACGAGGGAGTTCGGATCCTCGCGGCGGCTGCGGTCGACCTCGCGCGCGGCGAGGCGATGCAGCGGCGGCAGCTGCACGACCCCGACACGCCGGTGGATGCGTACCTCGAGCGGTGCGCGCTCAAGACGGGGACGCCTGTTCGAGGCGTCCTGCCTGCTCGCCTCGCGGGACGAGCGTCTCGGCGCCTTCGGGCTCACGCTCGGCGTCGCCTTCCAGGTCGCGGACGACATCCTCGACTGCTCCGGTCTCACGACGGAGACCGGAAAGATCCCCGGAACCGACCTGCGCGACGGCACGCCGACGCTCCCGCTGCATCCTCGCCGCGCGCGAGGACGCGGTCGTTCGCGACGCGCTCGCCGGCGGCCCGCTCGACGGGGCGCTCCTCCGCGTGGGCGCGACGGGCGCGCTCGAGCGCATCGCGCGAGGCCGCGCTCGACTACGCGCAGCCGGCGCGGGAGCACCTCGACGGCGCGGCGCGCGCGGACGAGCTCGAGGCCCTGACCCATCTCGTGGTCGATCGGAGCGCCTGACGCGATGGCGCTGCTGCAGACGATCCCGGCGATGCCCGTCCAGGATGCGGCCGCGGCCGTCGCCTTCTACCGCGACCGGCTCGGGTTCGAGGTGCTCCACCACGACGGCGGCTTCGCCGTGCTCGCGCGCGACGAGGCGGTCGTGCACCTCTGGGAGGCCGGCGACGAGAGCTGGCGCGAGCGCGACTCGATCGACAAGCCCATCTCGCTCCGGCGCCGAGTCGTTCATCGCCGGCACCGCGAGCTGCCGGATCCGCGTCGACGGGCGTCGACGCGCTCTACGAGGAGCTGCGCGCCGCCGACGTTCTCCATCCGGTGTCGCGCGACGGCGTCTCCGACGAGGACTACGGCGCGCGCGAGTTCGCCACGCTCGACCTGGACGGCAACCTCGTCACCTTCTTCGAGTGGGTGGAGCGTGAGCGGGTACGAAGCAAGTGGCTCAGAGCCACTAACTTCGGCTCGTGACGGGCGGCTGCGGCTTGGCCGCATCTCGTACGTGAACATGGCCCCGGTCTTCCACCGGCTCGACGCCGACGTCGAGGAGGTGCAAGGCGTCCCGACCGACCTCAACCGGCAGCTGCTCGAGGGCGAGATCGACCTCGCCCCGATCTCCTCGATCGAGTACGCACGGAACGCCGACCGGCTGCGGCTGCTGCCCGGCCTCTGCGTTGGCTCCGAGGGCGCCGTCGACTCGATCCAGCTCGTCACGCGGCTGCCGCTGCAGCGCGTTCAGACCGTCGCGGTCACGCCCGAGTCGGCCACCTCGGTCGTGCTCACGAAGGTGCTGCTCCCCGAGGCCGAGCACGTCCCGCTCGGCGAGGAGGCGGACGCGACGCTGCTGATCGGCGACGCCGCGCTGAAGTCCGCGTTCGAGGATCCGACCCCGCACTGGGACCTCGGCCGGCTGTGGCTCGAGCGGACGGGGCTGCCGATGGTGTTCGCGGTGTGGGCGGCGCGGGAGCCCGTCGCCGACGGCCTCGCCGGCGTCGAGGCGGCGCTGGTCGAGTCGGTGCGCCGCGCGCGGGCCGAGCCGGAGCTCCTCGCGTTCGAGGCGAGCGACCGCTACGGCTACCCCGCAGGCTTCCTCGCCCGCTACTTCGAGAAGCTCCGCTACTCCTTCGGCCCGCGCGAGCGCGCCGGGCTGTACACGTTCCTGGAGATGGCGCGGGACGTCGGCGAGCTCGAGCACGTGCCCGAGCTCCGCTTCGTCGTCGCCGGCGCGCGCGTCTAGCGCGCGGCGAAGCGCCGGGCAGCCCGGACGATCTCCGTGGCGATGCCACCGCCCGTGCCGTGGCCGGCGTCGTCCACGATGACCAGCTCGGCGCGCGGCCAGGCCTGCTTCAGCGTCCAGGCGTAGCCGATCGGCGCCTGGAAGTCGAACCTCCCGGTGACGAGGACGCCGGGCGTGTCGGCGAGCGCGTTCGCACCGCGCAGGAGCACGCCGTCCTCGAGGAAGAGGTCGTGCCGGACGTAGTGCGTCACGAGGCGCGCGAACGCGACCGCGAAGCGGGGATCGCGGAAGCGCTCGGCCAGCTCGTCGCTCGGCGGCCAGTCCGGCGTCGCCGACTCCCAGCGACACCAGGCCTCCGCCGCCCGGGCGCGAACGGCGGGGTCCGGGTCGCCGAGCAAGCGGTTGTAGGTCTCGGCGACGTCCTCGTCGCCGCGGACGTCCGCGACCGCCGCCTCGAGCCGTTGCCATTGCTCGGGGAAGAAGCGCGCCAGCCCGCCGCGGAACAGCCAGTCCACCTCCGAGTGGCGACCCGTCGTGACGCCGAACAGGATCAGCTCCGACGCGCGCGCCGGGTGCGCTTCGGCGTATGCGAGCGCGAGCGTGCTGCCCCAGGAGCCGCCGAGCACGAGCCAGCGCTCGACGCCGAGGAACGTCCGCAGCGACTCGATGTCCGCGACGAGGTTCGCCGTCGTGTTGGCCTCGAGGTCCGTCGTCGGGTCGCTCGCATGCGGGGTGCTCCGGCCGCAGTTGCGCTGGTCGAACAGGACGATCCGGTACGCGTCGGGGTCGAAGAAGCGCCGCATCCGCTCGGAGCGTCCGGAGCCCGGCCCGCCGTGGATGACGACGGCGGGCTTCCCGTCGGGGTTGCCGCACGTCTCCCAGTACAGGGTGTTGCCCTCGCCGACCTCGAGCATCCCGCTCGCGTACGGCTCGATCGCCGGATACAACGTCGCCTAGGAGGCGGCGAGCGCCGCGGGCCGCTCCGCGCGGCGGTACTCGACCCGGTAGCCGAGGCCGCTGCGGCACGGCGAGCAGCCCCTCGAGGTCGAGCTCGATCCGCGCGCCGGCCTTCTGCGTCACCTCGTCCTCGATCGGCAGGTCGAAGTCGTCGGCGCCGTAGTCGAGCGCGCGGAAGGCGTCCTCGTTCTGCGTCAGCACCGACGTCCGCACGTGCTTGACGTTGTCGAGGAAGATCCGCGACAGCGCGATGTGCCGCCAGTACTCCTGCGGCGAGATCTCGCGGCCGCCGAAGGCCGTCCCGTACGGCTTGTAGGTCCAGCAGAGGAACGAGAAGAGGCCGTCGTACCCGTCGCGCAGGCACTCGTCCTGGAAGTCGCGCGTCCGCTGCAGGTGCTCGAGCCGCTCGTCGAGCGTCTCGTCGAAGCCGATCACCATCGTCGCGGTCGTCTTCATCCCGCTCTCGACGATCGCGCGTTGCGCCTCGAAGTAGTCGCGCACCGTGTACTTCCACTTGGCGTGGCGGGCGCGGAAGTCCTCGGTGAGGATCTCGCTGCCGCCTCCGGTGACCCAGTGCACGCCCGCGTCGCGCAGCCGCGCCGCCGCGTCGGCGTAGCGAGAGCTTCGCGCGGTCGGCGAGGAAGACGAACTCCGCGATCGTGAGCGCGTAGAACTCGACCCGCTCGCCGTAGCGGGCGCGCACCGCGGCGAACAGGTCGCAGTAGTACTCGAGCGGCAGCTTCGGGTTGAAGCCGCCGTTGAAGCCGACGAGGTCGCCGCCGAACTCGAGCAGCTCGTCGATCTTCGCGAACACGTCCTCGCGGGAGAGGACGTAGCCGCCGCCCTGGTTCGGGAGCACGTAGAAGGCGCAGTAGTCGCACTGCGCGACGCAGACGTTCGTGTAGTTGATGATCCGCATCACCATGTAGGTGGCGCGGTCGGCCTCGTGCCAGCGGGCGCGCGCCGCCCTGGCGAGCGCCATCAGCTCCTCGTCGTCGCCGCGCAGCCAGAGCTCGCGGGCCTCGTCGACCGAGATGCGGCCGTTCGCGCTCACGCCGGCACGGCCTCCTCGACCGTCACCTCGTCCGGGTCGAGCGTGTCCATGAAGGACGAGACGGAGAAGACCGCGTTGCCCGGCGCCAGCGACGCCGTACCCGGGCGGCGGCTTCAGCCGGTGGCGGTCGAGCGCCTCGCGGTAGGCCTCGAGCAGGCGGATGTGGTACTCGAGCGGCGCGCCGTCCGGATTCGCCTGCGCCGAGGGGCGTCGTCGGCTCCGGGCACCAGGTCGTGAAGCGCGGCGTGATCCCGCGGCTCATGAAGCAGTCGAGCCCTTCGGTCGTGGACGCGATCGCCTCGTCCACGGTCGCGAACCCGTGCGGCTTCGCCATCTCCACGCCGGCGACGAAGTTCGGGATGACGAAGCGCGGGCCGAACACCTCGGCCGCGTCGAAGATCCGCCGGTGCCACTCCTCGCGCCCGACGTAGCGCTCCTTGCCGGGCGAGATGATCGAGAACAGGCGCTTGTCCCAGACCTCGTAGTTCGGGTGGTAGATCGTGATCCCGTAGTCCTTGTAGCGCTGCACGTCGGCCTTCGGCAGCGCCTGCGCGACGACCTTGCCGATCCAGCGGCCCGGGAAGCGCTCCTCGATCGCCTGCGCGTAGCGGCCGTAGAAGTCGGCCTCGGCGAGCCCGTCGACCGTGCTCGTGACCGAGCCGCCGGTGAGCGTGTACGCCTTCGAGATGCGGTCGCCGTCGTAGCGGTCGATCAGCGCGAGCGCCTCGAGCACGTCCTCGACGGGCTTGACGCCCGGTGTACGGCCGCCCGGCCTTCTTGTGCTGGCGCCAGTTGTGGTTGATGTCGCAGAACTGGCACTCCTCCTTCGCGCCGAAGTACTGGCAGAGGCGCAGCACCGTGAGGTAGATCAGGTAGCCCCACTGGATCGTCGGCGCCGTCTCCATCACCGTCTTCCCGTTCGCGAGCGTGTGCCGGTAGTACTCGGGCATCGGCGGGAGGGTCACGTCCGCGATCGCGCGGCCCTCGAGCGCGAGCCGCAGCACGCCGTCCTCGCCCCGCTCGGCGCGGTACGGAGAGGCAGGGTTGACGCGAACGGAGACGATCGTGCGGCGCAGCTCCCACGGGCCGCCGGTGAGCGCGACCTCCTCGGGCGGGCGCCGCAGCGCGGCCTCGCCGAGCTCGGCGAGCGGCTTCTGGTCGAACGAGAAGATGAAGTACGACTTCGGCTTCACCTCGCCGTCGAGGTTGTCGGTGAGCGCCGACTCCTCGAACGCGATGCCGGTGCGCAGGAGGTCCTCCTTCAGCACCGCCTCGGGCGGCACGCTCGGGAAGCGCTCCATGAGCCCTTCGAGCAACTGTGTCCGGAGCGGCTGCTCACACGGTCACGGTATCGCCCACGCGGGTTGCGGTGCGACACCCGTCCGGTGTAGGACACCGGCGCAATCGAGTCAGGGGAGGACGGAGATGCAGAAACTGTTGCTCACCGTCGTCGGCGCGCTTGCGCTCGCGGCGCCGGCGCAGGCCGGCGAGACGGACGTCCGCTTCGCCACGTTCAACGCCTCGCTCAACCGGAACGTCGCGGGCCAGCTCGTGGCCGACCTGTCCACGCCGAACAACGCGCAGGCGGCGTCGGTCGCGGAGATCATCCAGCGCGTCCGGCCCGACGTCCTGCTCATCAACGAGTTCGACTTCGCGCCCGCGGCCGTCGGCCTGTTCCAGCAGAACTACCTCTCGGTGCCGCACAACGGCGCCGCGGCGATCGAGTACCCGTACACGTACATCGCGCCCTCGAACACGGGCATTCCGTCCGGCAAGGATCTGAACAACGCGAACGGCGTCGTCACGACGCCCGGCGCGTTCGGGTACGGCGACGACTCGTTCGGCTTCGGGGCGTTCCCGGGGCAGTTCGGGATGGTCGTCTACTCGCGCTACCCGATCGACCCGCTCGGCGTCCGCACCTTCCAGCTCTTCAAGTGGAAGGACATGCCGGGCAACCTCATCCCGCAGCCGTTCTACTCGCCGGACGAGGTCGACATCCTGCGGCTCTCCTCGAAGAGCCACTGGGATCTGCCGGTCCGGATCGAGGGCAAGACCGTGCACTTCCTCGTCAGTCACCCGACGCCGCCGGTCTTCGACGGGCCGGAGGACCGGAACGGCACGCGGAACTTCGACGAGATCCGCTTCTGGGCCGACTACATCACGCCCGGCGCGACCTCGCGGTACATCTACGACGACGCCGGCAACGCGGGCGGGCTGAAGCCGGGCGAGCTGTTCGTGATCGCCGGTGACCAGAACTCCGACCCGCTCGACGGCGACTCGATCCCGGGCGCGATCCAGCAGCTGATCGAGCACCCGCTGGTGAACACGAAGGTGACGCCGGAGAGCGCGGGTGCAGTCGAGGCGTCGGCGCTGCAGGGCGGCGCGAACCTCGTGCACCGCAGCGACCCGCGCTTCGACACCGCGGACTTCGCGGACGGCGCACCCGGCAACCTCCGTGCCGATTACGTCCTGCCGCGCAAGACCCTGCAGATCGCGGACGCCGGCGTGTTCTGGCCGCTCCTGGCCGACCCGCTGTCCCGGCTCACGGGCGTGTTCCCGTTCCCGAGCTCCGATCATCGGTCGGTCTGGGTCGACGTTTCCGTTCCCGGCCGTGCAGTAGCGGCTGTACGCATTCGGTAAAGGTGCGGGGCCGCCCTCGGGCGGCTCCGCTACCTTCGCGGGCGGGCCGGTGCTGAAGAAGCTGCTCATCTGCGCGGCGCTGGCCGCGATCTGCCGCCGCGCCGGCGCAGGCGCAGTCGCGCGTGCTGCTCATGCCCGGCGTGACCTACGAGCGGCAGGTGCAGTTCACCTCGCACGGGCCGGTCGCCGTGCACGTCCTCAACGCTCCGAAGCCCGGCGGCGCGTACAGCCTGAAGCCGGTGCTCTCGAACGGCGCCGATCCTCGGCAAGGACCGCGTCACCGCGATGCAGCGCGGCATCCGCGACGCGACCGCCGCGGGCGTCAACGGCGACCTCTTCACGCTCGCGGACGGCCGCCCGAGCGGGATGCTGATGCAGGACGGCGTCCTCCAGCATCCGCCGCTCGCGGACCGCTCGACGCTCGGCATCGCCGGCGACGGCGCGCTCCGCGTCCAGAAGCTGCGCATGTTCGGCACCTGGCGCGGGACCGGGCAGCGGCGCCCGATGGACCTCAACGAGGCGCCGAGCCCGAACGGGATCTCGCTCTTCACGCTCGGCCTGGGGGCCCGCGACGCCGGCCGTCGCCGGCGCGGTCGAGGCGATCGTCTCGCCGCTGCCCGCGACGACCCCGAACGTCGACCTCACCGGCCCGGTCACCGGGCAGGCGCAGAACGGGAACACGCGCGATCCCGCCCGGCGGCGCCGTCCTCTCCGCGCGCGGCACCGCGGCGCAGCGCCTGCTCGAGGAGGCTCCGGTCGGGACGACGGTGACGATCCGGCTGCTCGTGAACCCGGACATCGACCGGGCTCACCGCACGCCGTCGGCGGCGGCCCGGCCCTCGTCCGCGACGGCAAGCCGATCTTCCGCGCCAACGAGCTGTTCTCGACCGCGCAGATGGCGCGGAACGCCGCGCACCGGCGTGGGGCAGCTCGCCGACGGCCGCATCGTGATGGTCGTCGTCGACGGCCGCCGGCCCGGCTACTGGTCGGGATGACGAACTTCGAGCTCGCGCAGACGCTCGTCCGCCTCGGCGCCGTCACGGCGACGGCGCTCGACGGCGGGCGGCTCCTCGACGATGGCCTTCGACGGCGCGCTGCTGAACCGGCCCTCCGACAGCGGCGGCGAGCGGGCCGTCTCGGACGGGCTGTTCGTGCTCGTACACGGGCGTGGTCGCGGCGCCGCCCGGCGAGGCGGTGCTCTCGCCGAACGGCGACGGCGTCGGCGACGTGCAGCCGCTCGCGTACAAGCTCGGCCGCCCCTCGACCGTGAAGGTCAGCCTGGTCGGGCCGGACCGGACGACGCGGGTCGCTCGACGAGAGCGCGAAGGCGCGCCGGCGTCCAGCGCTTCTCCTGGGACGGCAGGAACGCCGACGGCTCGCCCGCGGCGGAGGGCCAGTGGCGCCTGTCCGTCTCGGCGACCGACGAGGGCGGCCAGGCGACCGTCGGCCGACCGCTTCTTCTCGCTCGACCGCACGCTCGGCGGGCTCTCGGTCTCGCCCGCGCTCACGCGCATCGGGCGGGGCGGCCGGCTGACCGCGTCGTTCACGCTCACGCGGCCCGCCGCGCCTCACCGGCTCGCTGCGGACGCGGAGCGGCGCCGTCGTCGCCACGTTCGCGCGAGCCGTCCAGGCGCAGGCCGGGCCGAACGCGCTGCGCTGGAACGGCAAGGTCGGCGCAGCGCTGGATCGCCTCGGGGCAGTACCTCGTGCGGATCCGCGCCGTCAGCACCGTCGGCGCGAGCGAGCTCGAGGCGCCGGTGACCATCCGCCGCGTCGCCCCCGCTCGTGCTCCGAAGCGCGGCTGAGTACGCTCAGACCGTGCCGGTCGCCTCGATCCTCGCCGAGCTGACGGACGCGCTCACGACCGTCGTCGGCGACTACGGCCTCTACGCGATCTTCGTGCTGATGTTCGTCGACGCGATCCTGCCCGCCGCGTCCGAGCCCGTGATGGTGTTCGGCGGCGCCGTCGCCGCGGGCGCGTTCGCCGTCGGAGGTGACGTTTCTCGGCGATCGACCTCCCGGACGGCTTCTGGTCGTGGTTCGCGATCGGGCTCGCCGGGACGGTCGGCTACGTGCTCGGCTCGATCCTCGGCTGGTGGATCGGCTACCGCGGCGGGCGCACCTTCGTCGAGCGACACGGGCGCTGGGTGCACGTGCACGCCGGAGAAGCTCGAGCGAGGCGGAGCGCTCGTTCGAGCGCTGGGGCGACTGGTTCGTCGCCGTCGGCCGCGTCACGCCGGTGCTGCGCTCGTTCGTCGCCATCCCCGCCGGGCGTGCTCGAGATGCCGCTGCGCCGCTACACGATGCTGACGATCCCCGGCTCCGCGATCTGGTGCTTCGGCCTCGCCGGGATCGGCTGGGCGCTCGGGGCCAACTGGGAGCGCTTCCACCACGCGTTCCACTACGTCGACTACGTCGTGCTCGCGATGATCCTCGTCGCCGCCGTCGTGGTCGGGCTGCGGTGGCGCTCCTCTAGACTGGCTCGCCGTGCCGCCGCCGATTCCGCTCGTTGACGTCAAGGCGCAGTACGCGCCGCTGATCCCGCGGCTGCAGGCGGCCTTCGCCGAGGTGCTCGAGTCCGGGAAGTTCATCCTCGGCCCGAACGTGAAGGCGTTCGAGGAGGAGGCGGCCGCGTTCCTCGGCGTCCCGGAGACGATCGGCGTCGCCAACGGCACCGACGCGATCGTGATCGTCCTCGACGCGCTGGGGATCGGCCCCGGCGACGAGGTCATCTGCCCCGCCTTCACCTTCTACGCGACCGCCGAGTCGATCGCGCGCCGGGGCGCGACCCCCGTGTTCGCCGAGATCGACCCGCAGACGCTGAACCTCGACCCGCAGGACGTCGCCGACCGGATCACGCCGCGGACGAAGGCGATCATGCCGGTGCACCTGTTCGGCCGCCCGGCCCCGCTCGCGGAGCTCGCCTCGCTCGGCCCGACGCTGATCGAGGACGCGGCGCAGGCCTTCGGCGCGCCAGGGCATCGCCACGCACCGGCGTCGCCTCGACCTTCAGCTTCTTCCCGACGAAGAACCTGTTCGGGCTCGGCGACGGCGGCCTCGTCGCCGTGCACCGACCTCGAGCTCGCCGACCGGATCCGGATGCTCCGCTTCCACGGCTCGCCGCGCGAAGGTCGACTTCGAGTACGTCGGCTACAACTCGCGGCTCGACGAGATCCAGGCCGCGGCGCTGCGGATCTTCCTCCCGCGAGCTCGAGGGCTGGAACCGCGCGCGGCGCGAGGCGGCGGAGCGGTACCGCGAGCTCCTCGGCGACCTCGTCGAGACGCCCGCCGACGAGCCCGGCCACGTCTACCACCTGTTCGTCTGCCGCTCGCCCGAGCGCGACCGCATCGTCGAGGCGCTGCGCGAGGCCGGGATCGGCACGAACGTCTACTACCTGCCGCCGCTCCACCTCCAGCCGGCGCTGCGCTCGCTCGGCTGGTCGGACGGCGACCTGCCCGAGACGGAGCGCGCGGCGGCGGAGAACTTCTCGCTGCCGCTCTGGGCCGGGATCGCGCCCGAGCAGCAGGAGCGCGTGGCCGGCGTCGTCCGCGAGGCCGTCGGCGCCCGGGTCGCATGAGCCGTGACCGATCGGCCGCCACCGGCTGCTGCAGCTCGTCGCCGACGGCGTCCTCATCGCGGCCGCGTGGTACCTCGCCTTCCGGCTCCGCTTCGACCCGTTCGACGTCCCCGTCTACTACGACGACTACCTCGCGTGGACGACGATCGCGCTCGTCGTCGCGCTCAAGCTCGCCGTCTTCACCCTCACCGGGATCCACCACCGCTGGTGGCGCTACGTCTCCACGCGGGACATGTGGGGGATCGTGCCGCGGCGTCACCGCGGCGTCGCTGCTCGTCTACCTCGTCTTCTACTTCGCGCCGCTGAACGACCTGCGCGTGCCGCGCGGCGATCGCCGCCCTCGACCTGCTGCTCCTGCTCGGGTTCGTCGCCACGAGCCGCATGCTCGCGCGGACGCTGTTCGAGCGCCCGGCGCCGGGCTCGCTCGTCGCGCGCGGCCGCGAGGTGATCGTCGTCGGCGCCGGCGACGCGGGCCAGCTCGTGCTGCGGGAGCTGCAGAAGTCGCGGACGATGACGCCGATCGGCCTCGTCGACGACGACCCGCGCAAGCGGCGGATGCGGCTCCACGGCGTCCGCGTGCTCGGGACGATCGACGAGCTGCCGCGGATCCTGCGCGACAACGACCCGGACGAGGTGCTGATCGCGATCCCGTCGGCGCCGGGCGAGGTGCGCCAGCGCGTGGTCGGGATCGCCCAGGCGGCCGGCGTCCCGGTCAAGACGCTGCCCGGGCTGTACGAGCTGCTCGAGGGCGACCTCGACCTCGCCGGCCAGATCCGGCCCGTGCAGGTGGAGGACCTCCTCGGCCGCCAGCCGGTGGAGGTCGACGTCGAGGCGATCGCGCGCTACGTCGAGGGCAAGGCGGTGCTCGTCACCGGCGCGGGCGGCTCGATCGGCTCGGAGCTCTGCCGCCAGATCGCGCGGGCCCACCCGACCCGGATCGTCCTGCTCGAGCAGTCGGAGTCGGCGCTCTACGACATCGAGCGCGAGCTCCTCGACGAGCGCGGCTTCTCGGCGGGCGTGCCCGTGCTCGGCGACGTGAAGAACCGGGCGAAGATGCGGCAGGTCTTCGAGCGCTACCGGCCCGACGTCGTCTTCCACGCCGCGGCGTACAAGCACGTGCCGCTGATGGAGGCGAACCCGGTCGAGTCCGTGCGGAACAACGTCCTCGGCACGCGCATCGTCGCCGACGTCGCGATCGAGTTCGGCGTCGAGCGCTTCGTCCTCATCTCGACCGACAAGGCGCTCAACCCGTACTCCGTCTACGGCCAGTCGAAGACGCTCTGCGAGTGGGTCGTCGCCGCGCACGGGGCCTCGGACGTGGCGACGCGCTTCGTCGCCGTGCGCTTCGGCAACGTGCTCAACTCGACCGGCTCGGTGATCCCGCTCTTCCGCCGCCAGATCGAGCGCGGCGGGCCGGTGACGGTCACGGACGCGGAGATGACGCGCTTCTTCATGACGATCCCGGAGGCGGCGGCGCTCGTGATCCAGGCCGGCGCGATCGGCGGCCGCGGCCAGATCTTCGTGCTCGACATGGGCGAGCCGGTGCGGATCCTCGACCTGGCCGAGAACATGATCCGGCTCTCGGGCAAGCAGCCCGGGCGTGACGTGGAGATCCGCTTCATCGGCGCCCGGCCCGGGGAGAAGCTCCACGAGGAGCTGTTCGCCGAGGGCGAGACCTGGCGCCCGACGACGCACCAGAAGATCCTCGCGCTCGACGTGCGGCCGGTCGACCACGACTGGCTCGAGGGCGAGCTCGACGTGCTCGAGCGCCTGGTCGACGAGGGCGACACGCTCCAGCTCGTCTCGCGGCTGCGGGAGATCGTCCTGCACCCGCACGAGGCCGCCGCGCCGGCCTCCGTCGAGCCGCTCGTCTAGCCTCGCCGGCCGCGCGCAGCGGCCACGCATGAGCCGATCCGTACGATGAGCCCAATGGGCGTGATGTTCCACTACGGCGGCGCCGCGGCCGAGCCGGAGATCAAGCGGGGCCCGCGCGAGCTCGTGCGGCTGGTGCGGGACGCGCTCGCGCTCGTCTGGCGCGCCGCGCCGCGCGAGTTCGCCCTCGCCGGCTCGCTGCAGGTGCTCGCCGGGCTCGGCGCGGCCGCCCAGCTCCTCCTCGCGAAGGCCGTGCTCGACTCGCTGCTCGCCGCGGAGACGGGCGACGGCGACTTCTCCGACGCGCTCGTCCCCGGCCTGCTCTTCCTCGGCCTGCTGCTGTTCCTCACCGCGGCGCAGGTGTTCCAGCGCGAGTACCAGCGCCTGCTCGCCGAGCTGACCCGCCGCGAGGCGCAGGAGCAGATCCTCGCGGTGGCGACCGAGGTCGAGCTCGAGGCGTTCGAGACGCCGGAGTTCCTCGACCGCTTCCAGCGCGCGCAGATGCAGGGCCAGTTCCGCCCGCTCCAGATCGCGAACGGCCTCCTCACGATGATCAGCGGCGTCGTCGGCCTCATCGCGGTCTCGGCCGTCCTGCTCGCGCTCGAGCCCGTGCTGATGCTCGTGATGCTGCTCGCCTTCATCCCGCTGTGGCTCGCGAGCACGCGCAACAGCCGCGCCTTCTACCGCTTCTTCTGGAAGCGGACGCAGCTCGAGCGCCGGCTCTCGTACCTGTGGCACCTGATGACCGGCAAGGACCCGGCGAAGGAGCTGCGGGCGTTCGACCTCGGCCCGTACCTGCTCGGCGAGCACCGCGAGCTCTACGACGAGCGCCTGGGCGAGCTCCGCGACCGCTCGTCCGCAAGCGCACGCGGATCTCGCTGCTCGCGAACCTCGCGTCGCCGGCGTTCCTGGGCGGGGCCATGATCTACCTGCTGCTCTCGGGCCGCCTCTCGCTCGCGCAGGTCGCGATCGCCGCCTGGGGCGTGTACCAGTTCGGCCAGCGGCTGGAGGGGATCGCGCTCGGCGCCGGCTCGCTGTACGAGAGCGCGCTCTTCATCGAGGACTTCGCCTCGTTCGCGGCGATGAAGCCGGAGGTGGTCGCGACGCGGCCGACCGGCGCGGCGCCGTCGCGCTTCGACCGGATCGACGTCCAGGGCGTCTCGTTCGCGTACCCGGGCAGCGAGCGCCTGGCGCTGAAGGACGTGTCGCTGTCGATCGAGGCCGGCCAGGTCGTCGCGCTCGTGGGCGAGAACGGCTCGGGGAAGACGACGCTCGCGAAGCTCCTCTCGCGCCTCTACCGCCCGACGAACGGCCGCATCCTCTGGGACGGCGAGGACATCGCCGGGATGGACCCGACCTCGCTCCGCGACGCGATCGCGGTCATCTTCCAGGACTTCCTCCACTACGAGTTCCCCGCGCGCTCGAACGTGGCGATGGGGCGCGTGTCCCGCGAGGACGACTTCGACGCGATCGTCGAGGCGGCCCGGCGCGCGGGCGCGCACGACTTCATCGAGGACCTGCCGCAGGGCTACGACACGCTGCTCTCGCGCCAGTTCCACGACGAGGGCAAGGAGCTGTCCGTCGGCCAGTGGCAGCTGATCGCGCTCGCGCGCGCCTTCTTCCGCGACGCCCAGCTGCTCGTGCTCGACGAGCCGACCGCCGCCCTCGACGCCCGCGCCGAGCACGCGCTGTTCGAGCGGATCCGCGAGCTCGCGGCGGGCCGCTCGGTGCTCCTCATCAGCCACCGCTTCTCGAGCGTCCGCGACGCCGACCGGATCTTCGTGCTCCGCCACGGCGAGCTGATCGAGCAGGGCGACCACGCGGAGCTGATGCAGCTCGGCGGCCTCTACGCGGAGCTGTTCGAGCTCCAGGCGAGCGCGTACGTGGACGCGGCTCCCGCCCCCGGCGTGGAACCGAGGGCGGGAGAGCCGTTCCTGATCCGCCGGCCGCTGCGCTAGGCGCCGGGGATCTTCACGAGCAGGAGCTGGCCGCCCTCGCGCTGGTAGGTGAGGGTGCCGCGCACCTCCTCGTCCACGATCAGCGTGCCGGCCTGGACGTCGGCGAGGAACATGTCCTTGCCGAACACGTCGGAGACGTCGACGATGCCGCTCGACTCCCACGCGCCCTGCGGCGAGGCCGGGACGAGCGACCTGGTCGATCTCGGCGATCGACCTCGGTCGCGCCAGTGGCGATGTCGTAGCGCCAGATCCGGGAGTACGGTCATGCCCTGGTTGTGGCCGCCCGTGTCCTCCTGGATGAAGACGCTGCGCGCCGTCGACTCGACGTTGTCGAGCTGGTGGATCGCCGTTCGGGTTCCGTACCCGCCGGCGTCCGCGTCGTGGGCGATCGAGAGCGTCGCCCGCGTCGGGTCGGTCGGGTTCAGCACGAGCTTGAACAGGCGGCCGTTCAGGTACGGGCCCTGCGAACGCCGGCCGGGCCGCGCGTCATGTACGCGGCGCCCGGGCCTGGAAGCGCACGGGGCTCGCCGGTGTCCGCCATGTAGACGATGTTCGGCGTCGTGCGGTCGTAGGCGATGTCCTCGACCCGGATGAACTGGAAGACGCCGTTCGCGTTCGACCAGTTCTCGAGCGCGGTCTGGTCGCCCACGGCGATCGCGCGCGGCACCTCGATGAACCGGCCCGAGACGGCCCCGCCGACGGTCAGGTCGCAGTAGTCGTTGATCGTCGCGACGTCCGACTTGAACGCCCAGAGCGTGCCGGTGTCGTTCCAGACCGCGGCCGCGCTCGCCGGCGCGTGTAGAGGTAGAGCTGCGAGCTCGGCGCCGTGAACGTGTCGTCGCCCGACAGCACGACCGGATGCCCGTAGCCCGGGATCGCCGACGCTGTTCTCGTGGTTGTGCCGGCCCATGCCGTAGATCGACTTGTAGGCGCCGCTCTTCACGTCGTAGGCGACGACGACGCCGGCCTGCTCGGGCTGCGAGCCGTTCGCCGGGGTCGCCGGCCAGGCCGTCCCGATGCGGTTGACGACGTCGGTCGCCTCCTCGTTCGTGAGGATCAGGTCGCGCTCGAACCCGTGCTCCTCGCTGACGAGGAAGTTCGAGCAGAAGCGCTGGTAGTTCGCCTCCGACGGGATCACGTACGAGCCCGTCGAGGACGCCGTGCGTCTGCACGTTGATCTTCAGGTTGCTGAGCATCGCGTTCGTGAAGTCGTTGAACCCGACGCCCGTCGCCGGCGTGAACGGGAACGGCACGGTCGACGTCTCGTGGTTCACGTAGACGTCGGCGCGGCCCTGCGCCGTGCCCGACGACGGCGATGCCGTCGGGGATCGCCTCGAACATGTAGCCGTTCTTCAGCGTGTCGCCGACCGAGATGATCGGCTCGACGGTCACGCCCGCCTTCGCCGGTGCCAGCAGCGGCGGCAGCGAGGTGCGGAACCCGGCAGGGTCGGCGCCTGCCGCAGCGGCGGTCGCCAGCGCGACCGCGGTCACGCCTGCGAGCGCCAGAAACGCTCTCTTCATCCTGTACCCCTCTCTCCCCTCGTGGGATCGGATCGGGGCGATTGTCACCGATCGGTGAACGGTGCGCTACCGGGAACCGGGCGGGAGGAGCAGGTCGAGCATGAGCGCCGGGTCGCGACGGACGCGCGTTCCCGCGCCGCGCTCGCGCTTCCGCAGCTCGAGCGCGTCCGGGTCCTCGAGCGGCGCCAGCCGGCCCTCGCGGATGAGCGCCTCGTCGACCCCGCCGAGCCGGCCGCCGAACGTCGTGTAGACGGGAGCGCCGAGCGCGACCGCCTCCCGGTTCATCGTCCCGCCGGCCGAGACGACGAGGTCGGCGAACGCGATCAGGCTCTGCGCGTCGACCGCGTGCTCGGGGACGATCACCGACGGGAGCGCGAGGCCCTGGATGTAGGCGCGCTGCTCGTCGGTGCGCGGGATCACGACCGCGTGCACCTGCTCGTCGCGGCCGAGGCGCTCGAGCGTCCGCGCGAACACCGGGTTGCCGTGGCGGTGGTAGAGCGAGACGTCGGGCGGCGGCCGCAGGACGACGAGGATCCGCGCCTCGTCGACGCCGAGGTCGCGGAGCGCGGCCGGGTCGGGCTCGAAGTCGGCGAGGTAGTACTCCTCCTTCAGTCCCGGGTAGCGGCGGAGCTTGTCGCCGGTCGCGCCGTAGCGGGCGAGCCGCTCGGGCGGGATCGCCTCGGGCACGACCACCCGCCTCGCGGCGCGGCAGCCGAGCTGGTGCTGGAGCCAGGCCCACTCGTAGTCGAAGGTCGTGCCGCTCGGGATCCCGAGGCTGCGCGCCGTCAGCGTCAGCTCGTGCGAGCCGTGCGCGAGCGCGACGTCGAAGCGGCGGCCCTTCGCCCAGCGGCGCAGGCTGCGCAGCCGTGACGCCATCGCCCGGGCCTTCGCCGCGCGCGAGCGGCCCGCGTGCCGGCCGATCGGCTCGCCGTCGAGCCCGTGCAGGCGGAGCAGCTCGAGCGTCTGCCCGTACTCCCGCGTCGTGATCTCCACCTCGGCGCCGCGCGCCCGCAGGAGCCCGATCAGGGGCCGGAACACGAGCGGGTGCGCGCTCGCCGTCAGATCGATCCAGACCCTCACGCCGCGCCGAGTCTAGAGGCGGCCTCGTCCGCTAGCGTCGCGCCATCGAGCTCACGCACCACGAGGAGCTGCAGCTGTTCGTCCTGCTGGCCGCGGCGGGCGCGCTGCTCGTGCTCGTGCCCGTCCTGCGCGTGCCGTACCCGATCCTGCTCGTCCTCGGCGGGCTCGTCATCGGCCTGCTGCCGGGGATGCCGGACATCGAGCTGCCGCCGGACCTCGTCCTCGTCGCGTTCCTGCCGCCGCTGCTCTACGCGGCCGCCTTCTACACCTCGCTGCGCGAGCTCCGGGCGAACGCAGGCCCGATCGGCGTGCTCGCGATCGGGCTCGTGTTCGCGACCATGGGCGGCGTCGCGCTCGTCGCGCACGCCGTCGTCGCCGGCCTCTCCTGGCAGGAGGCGTTCATCCTCGGCGCCGTCGTCGCGCCGACGGATCCACTGGCGGCGACGTCGATCGCCGGGCGGCTCGGCGTCCCGCGCCGGGTCGTCGTCGTGATCGAGGGCGAGGGGCTCGTCAACGACGCCACCGCGCTCGTCCTCTACCGGACGGCGGTCGCAGCCGCGGTCGGCAGCGGGTTCTCGCTCTGGGACGCGGGCCTGCGCCTCGCCGTCGGCGCGGTCGGCGGGATCGCGATCGGGCTCGGCGTCGGTCTCGCCGTCCGCGAGGTGCGCCGCCGCATCGACCATCCGCAGGCGGAGATCGGGCTCGCGCTGCTGACGGGCTACCTCGCCTACCTGCCGGCGGAGGCCCTCGACGTCTCGGCCGTGCTCGCCGCCGTGACGGCCGGGATCTTCGTCGGCTGGCACGCCCCGACGCTGACGACGCCGGCGCTCCGCCTCCAGGGCGCGGCGTTCTGGGACGTGCTCACCTTCATCCTCAACTCGGTGCTGTTCGCACTCGTCGGGCTGCAGTTGCCGCACGTGGTCGCGGCGCTCGAGGAGCAGGCGTCGGGCGAGGTGGCCGCGGCTGCGGTCGCCGTCTCGCTCACGGTCGTGCTCGTCCGGATCCTGTGGGTGTTCCCGTTCACGCTCGCGCCGAAGCTCGTGCGGTCGTCCGGGTGCGGCGCGCCCCGCGTGGCGGAGCGTCTCGATCGTGGCCTGGGCCGGGATGCGCGGTGCCGTCTCGCTCGCGGCCGCGCTCGCGATCCCGCTCGACGTGGCGAACCGCGACCTGCTGATCTTCCTCACGTTCGTCGTCATCCTCGTCACGCTCGTGGGGCAGGGGCTGACGCTCGCGCCGCTCATCCGGCTGCTCGGCGTCGCGGACGACGGCATCGCCGAGCGCGAGGACGCGAAGGCGCGCGTGCTCGCGGCCGACGCGGCGCTCGCACGGCTGGACGAGCTCGCCGGGGAGAGCTGGGTCCGGGACGACACGGCCGAGCGGATGCGGGGGCTCTACGGGTTCCGGCGCGAGCGCTTCAGCGGCCGGCTGGACGGCACGCGGCTCGAGGTCGAGGAGCAGTCCCAGGCGTACCAGCGGCTGCGGCGCGAGCTCCTCCAGGCCGAGGAGGACGCCGTGATCGAGCTGCGCCGCGTCGGCAAGATCGCCGACGACGTGATGCACCGGGTTCTCCGCGACATCGCGCTCGAGGAGCAGCGGCTCGACGCCGAGAGCTAGGAAACGGGGTAGGGGCATTCCCCGCCGGGCGTGCGGGCGAATCCGGACGCGGGACCCGGAGCCGTCCCGGCATCCTGTCGGGCGTGAGCTCGCAGCAGGCGGTTCCTGGTCATCGGCGCGGTCGTCCTCGTGGTCGTCGTCGCGGCGGTCGTGGCCGGGACGCTCCTCGCGGCGGGCGACGACGACGGCGGCGGCGCGACGACCGGCGTCGAGCTCGCGGGCGCCGACGAGACGCGCGCGCTCCTCGAGGGCATCCCGCAGGACGGGACGGCGATCGGCGCGCCCGACGCGCCCGTGACGCTCGTCGAGTTCGCCGACCTCCAGTGCCCGTTCTGCGCGCAGTGGGCGACCGACGCGTTCCCGGACCTCGTCGAGGAGTACGTCCGTCCCGGGAAGCTGCGCATCGAGTTCCGCGGGCTGACGTTCATCGGGCCGGACTCCGAGAAGGCGCTCCGGGCCGCGCTCAGCGCGGGAGAGCAGGACAAGCTCTGGGATACGGTCGAGCTGCTCTACCAGAACCAGGGCGGCGAGAACACGGGCTGGGTCTCGGACGAGCTGCTCGACGCGGTCGCGACGAGCGCGATGCTCGACGCAGGCCCGTGGCGCGACGGGTTCGACTCGGACACCGTCGACGAGGGGATCAGCTCCGCGGCCGCGGAAGCGACGACCGCCGGCATCAACTCCACGCCGTCGTTCCTCGTCGGCCCGACCGGCGGCACCCTCGAGCGCGTGGAGGTGCAGAGCCTCGACGCCGAGGGCCTGCGGCCGGCGATCGAGCAGGCGCTCGCGGGTTGACCGAGGCCGTCTCGACGACGCTGGCGATCCTGGCGATCGCGGTGCAGGTCGTCCTCGTCGCGTTCCTCGGGCTCGTCGTCCTCGCACCTGTGTCCGAGGCCGCGAGGCGCGGGAGGGACGCGGTGCGTCGCTCCCTCGACGGCGCCGAGCTCGCGCTCGCGTGGGCGGTCGCGCTCGTGGCGACGCTCGGCAGCCTCTACTTCTCCGAGGTCGCGGACTTCATCCCGTGCCGCCTCTGCTGGTTCCAGCGCATCGCCATGTACCCGCTCGCGCTGATCCTGTTCCTCGCGGTGATCGCGCGGGACCGCCGCGGCGCGTACTACGCGGTCGCGCTGCCGGTGGTCGGCGCGGTGATCTCGCTCTGGCACCTCTACATCGAGGCGAATCCGGAGCAGGAGAGCCCCGCGTGCCGCATCGGCGCGCCGTGCTCGACGAAGTGGATCGACGAGTTCGGCTACGTGACGATCCCGATGCTCGCACTGACGGCGTTCGCGGCGATCGCGACGCTTGCTCGTGCTCGCGCTGCGGCCACCGCGATCCGACGGATAAGGTCTCGCTTATGGACACGCGCCAGCTCGCCGCCTTCTGCGCGGTCGTCGAGCTGCGCAGCTTCTCGCAGGCGGCGGAGCGGCTGGGCGTCTCGCAGCCGGCCGTGAGCCTGCAGATCCGGTCGCTCGAGCAGCGGATCGGACGCCAGCTGCTCGACCGCTCCGGCCGTCGCGTCGAGCCGACCGAGGCCGGGCTCGCGCTCTACCGCGGGGCGCAGAAGCTGCTCGCGCTCGAGGAGCAGGTCCTCGACCAGGTCGCGTCCGACGCCGGCGGCGTGCTGCGGGGGCGTCTCGAGCTCGGCGCCTCGTCGGGGCCTGGGGAGACGGTGCTGCCGGTGCTCCTCTGCGAGTTCCAGCAGCGGAACCCGGAGGTGCGCGTCCTGCTCGCGGTCTCCGACACGCAGACCGTCGTCGAGCGGGTCGCGCGGCGTGAGCTCGAGCTCGGGATCGTCGGCGCGGCGAGGCGGCACCGGTCGGTGACGTTCGAGCCGTTCTTCCGCGACGAGGTCGTGCTCGCCTGTCCGCCGTCGCACCCCTTCGCCGGGCGGACGATCCCGCTCGACGAGCTCCGCCCCGAGCCGCTGATCCTGATGCAGGAGGGCGCGGGCGTCCGGCAGGTGATCGAGGACGAGCTGCGGACCGTCGGCGTCCGGCTCCGCGACCTCGAGGTCCCGCTCGAGCTGGGCCTGCAGGAGTCGGTGCGGAGCGCCGTGCGGGCCGGGTTCGGCGTCGCGTTCATCTCGCGGACGGCGATCGAGGCCGACCTCGCGTCCGGGGCGATCGCCGAGGCACGGGTCGAAGGCCTCGAGCCGGTGCGGGAGATCTCGCTCGTGCGCGCGGCCGGCCGCACCAGCACGCGGATCGCGCAGGCCTTCGTCGCCTTCGCGCTCGAGCGCCTCGCGTGAGCGTCGTCCGCTTCGGCGCCGGCACGCTCGCGGAGCTCCCGGCAGTGCTCGCGGAGGTGGGCGTGCGGCGGCCCGTGCTCGTCACGACGGCACGGTGGGCGGATCTCGTCGACGCAGACGCTCGTTGCCGCGCGGTTCACCGGCGTGCGTGCGCACGTCCCGGCCGAGACCGTCGAGGACGGCGGTCGCGACGGCCGATGCCGCGCAGGCGGACGCGGTCCTCGCGATCGGAGGCGGGAGCGCGGTCGACACGGCGAAGGCGGTGTCCGCCCGGCTCGAGCTCCCGGTCGTGGCCGTGCCGACGACTTACGCCGGCGCGGAGTGGACGCCGTACTTCGGCATCCGCGACGAGGCCGCGCGGCGGAAGTCCGGCGGGAGCGGTGCGACGACGGTCGCGGCGATCTACGACCCGGAGCTGACGCTCGACCTTCCGCGCGACGTCACCGTCGGCACCGCGATGAACGCGCTCGCCCACTGCGCGGAGGCGTACTACGCGCTCGAGCGAGGGCCGCGTGCCGAACGACACGCGTACGCCGGAGCCCGTGCGATCTCGTACGCGCTTCCGCTCGTGGTCGAGCGGCCGCGCGACCTCTACCTCCGCGCGCGGCTCCTGGAGGGGGCGTTCCGCGCCGCGCAGGCGCTTGCGGAAGGCGGCCTCGCGCTCGCACACGCGATGGCGCAGGCGATCGGCGGCCGCTACGGAGCGCCGCACGGCGCCGCGAACGCGATCGTGCTCGCGCCCGCGCTGCGGTTCAACGCAGAGGCGGTGCCGAAGGCGGTGGCGGCGTTCGGCGAGGCGATCCGCGCCGACGATCCGGTCTCGGGAGTGACGGAGCTCGCAGGTCTGGGTGGCGCGCAGCGCCTGCGCGACCTCGGCGTGGTCGAGGCCGATCTCGGCGAGCTCGCGGCCGAGGCCGCGGCCCGTGCCGGCGCCAGGGCGAACCCGCGAGCGGCGACGGCCGACGACGTGGAGGAGCTCTACCGCGCGGTCTGGTAGTCACCGGAACCGCTCTCCCTCGTCGCGCCGGTAGCCCCACAGTGCGAGCACGCCGAAGGCGGCCGTCCAGGCGCCGAGGGCTGCGGGCGCCCACCACGGCCAGGATCCGCCCTCGGCCGCTGCCCAGACGAGTTCGGCCCACGGACGGGTGGGGAGGACGCGCGAGACCGCGTCGAGCTGCTCGGGGAGGTACTGGCCTCCGGTCCAGAGGCCGCCGAGGACGACGAGGGGCAGGAAGATCAGGTTGGCGATCGGCACGGCGGCGCGCGGCGGCGCCCAGTAGCCCAGGGCGATGCCGAGGAGCGAGAACGGGACGGCGCCGAGTGTCAGAGCCGTGAGCAACGCGAGCCAACGCGTCGTCGAGAGCGACGCCTCGGTCGTGACGAGCGCGGTGGCGACCAGCAGCGTCGTCGCCGCCACGGCGAAGCCGGCTGCCGCTGCGACGCGGGCCGCCATGCGCGCGGCCGGTGAGCCCGGAAGGGTCCGGACGAACGCCTCCCACGGGTAGCCGCGCTCGATCGCGATGCCCGCTCCGAACTGGAACACCGCGACGCCGAGCACGGCCATGGCGGCGAAGCCCGCGAGCGCACCCTCGGACTCGTCCTTCGTCCGTCCGGCGGCGAACAGCAGGAAGAGCACCGACGGAAGCAGCAGCGTCGGGATGCTGAAGCTCGGCAGCCGCAGGAGCTCCAGGGCTCCGGCACGGAGGTGCGCGGCGAAGAGCCTCATCGCGTGAGCGCGAGGAACGCGTCCTCGAGCGAGCGGTCGGTCGTCGCCTCGGATGTCGTCGACGGTGCCCGCCGCCACGACCCTGCCGAGGTGGATGACGACGATGCGCGAGGCGAGCGCCTCGGCCTCCTCGAGCGAGTGGGTCGTGAGCAGGACCGAGCCGCCTGCGGCGGAGAACTCGCGCACGTGCGACCAGATCGCGCGCCGGGACTCGACGTCGAGCCCGGTCGTCGGCTCGTCGAGCAGGACCGCCCGAGGGCGGCCGGCGAAGGCGAGCGCGAGCGCCAGCCGCCGGCGCTCGCCGGTCGACAGCCCGCCCGCCTGCCGCCTCGAGAGGCGCGCGAGGCCGAAGCGCTCGACCAGCTCCTCGAGCGGCGCCGGCGTCTCGTAGTGCGCGCGGACGAGCGCGATCACCTCACGCACCCGGAGGGTCGGCGGGAAGGACACGTCCTGCGGCGTCGAGCCGAGCGGCCGGCGCGCGTCGGGCAGCCGCGGATCGCGGCCGAAGACTCGCGCCGAGCCGGCGTCCGGACGGCGGAGCCCGAGCAGGATCCCGACCGCGGTCGTCTTGCCTGCGCCGTTCGGCCCCAGGAGCGCGAGCACCTCACCCTCACGGAGCACCAGGTCGATGCCGACCAGGGCCCGATTCGGGCCGAGGCGCTTCTCGACGCCCGCGAGCTCAGCGGGCAGCGGCATCGACCGCATCGTACGGCGGCAATCGCGCGCCGCCTATTGGCCAAAAAGGACGATGGTTGGCCGCGACGAGGGCGTTGTAGGCGGCGTGCGCGGCAACGGCGGCCGCGAAGCTTCCCGTGGCGAGGAAGACGCCGCCGAACGTGGTCCCGGTAACGAGGTGCACGGCTGCCCTCGGTCCTTGTCGAGGCCAGTGCGACAGTGCGAACGCAACCGTCGTGAGCGAGAGCCCCGGGGCCGGACCGAATGCGGCGGCCAGGAGCCCGAGGAGGCACAGGCGCCAAAGGGCCTCCTCGTACGCGGCCCGCGCGGCGACGTAGGTGATTCGCGCCGCGACGCCTGGAGCGCGAACCTTCACCGTCACCGAGCCCGAGAGCGCGACGTAGAGGCCGACGCCGACGACCAGGCCGAGCGCGAGGGTCGCGCCGCCGAGGTCGACGTGCGCCTCGGGACGCGGCACGAAGGCGGCCCCGGCCACGGCCGCCAGCGACCACGCCACGATGCGCCCCGGCGCGGTCACGCCGGTCGCCCCACGGCGAAGAGGTAGAGCGCCGACTCGTTCACGCCGTCGACGCCGAGCAGGCGCTCCACGCGCCGGTCGTAGAACCCGCCGACTGGGAGCGCTGCCAGGTCGAGCGCCGCCGCGGCGAGGAGCAGGTTCTGGCCGAGGTGGCCGGCCTCGAGCAAGGTGAACCGGTAGCCGCGGAGCCCGTACTTGAACCGCGAGCGCCAGAACACGCCCGTGACGACGACGAGGAGCGCCGCCGCGTCGAGGAGCTCGTCGTAGGGGCTCATCGGTCCTTCGTGCTCGGTCGAGGGCAGCTGCTCGAGCACGCGCCGGAGCGGGTCGACGTGGTGGATGCCCGGCTCGAGGCCGTCGACGCGCCTCGCGAGGACGTAGAGCTCGAGTGGGTAGAGCGCGCCGCCGGACGGCACCGCACGGAAGGAGACGCCGTCGGCGCGCGAGGTGACGCCGTACGCGGCGTCGAGGATTGCGGCGAGCTCGCAGGAGCGTGACGGGCCCGGCGCCGAACGCGCGCGCCGAGCGCCGTCGCCGTACGGCTTCGGCGAGTGAGACCTCGGGAAGCGAGGCGGGCGGAAGCGCGACGTGCCGGACGCGCCAGGCTGCGGAGGACCGCCCGCGTCGTGCTCGCCGCCAGCTCCGGGCTCCGAGCCAGGAGCGCCAGCCCGCGCGTGCGATGGTCGACCGCGAACGGCGAGAGGCGCGAGGCCTCGTGGAACAGCTCGGCCGGATCGCCTTCCTCGGGCGTGCCGTAGACCCAGCCGGCCCAGGGAACGGTCCGCGTCCGGCTCACGGGAACGGGTGCGGGTCGGGATTGAGCTCGGAGAGGTCGAGCGGCCGGTCGAGCAGTCCCGCCTCGACCGGGGCGTCGTACAGGCGCGCGGCCGCCGAGGTAGCGGATGCCGTGCACGACGTCGAGCCCGCAGAGCTCCGGCACGACTGCGCGCGCGACCCACAGCCCGGCCTCGCGGATGTCCGGCGCGGTCACGTCGACCGCGTAGCCGGAGAGGCCGCGCCGTTCGAGCCGGCGGCAGATCGCCTCGACGCGGCTCCAGGAGTCGTCGCCCTCGAGCTCGGCGACCGTCGCGACCGGCCGCCGCTCCGGCGAGGCGTCGAGGAACGCCGCCCGTGAGGTGCGCTCCGGATCCGCCCACCAGAGCACGTGCTGCTCGAAGCTCTGGATCTCCCATTCCGAGAGCGGCTCGTCGAGCGCGTGCTCGAAGCCGCTGTCCCGCGCCCAGCGCCGGACCGCGAACGCCTCGCTGAGCGCCTTCCACCAGGCCTCGCCGACGGTTGGCGCGGCGGCTGCGCCGACGCCGAGCGCGCCGTGCTCGCCCGGAGGGCCGTGGACGACGCCGAGCGCGACGGGGACGTCGAGGAAGCACGAGCAGTCGACCGCGGCGTAGTCGAGACCCGTCGTCGCGAAGTACCGCTCGTCGAGCTTGACGAGCCCTGCGTCGTCACGCCAGTCCAGCAGCGGGAGCGAGAGGCGGTTCGACCAGACGAGCATGAACGCGTCGCGCTCCACGAGCTCGAGGAGCCCGGCGACGACGGCGTCGTCGAAGGTTCGTGCGCAGGCGAGGCCGTTGCTGGTCGGCACGGCGACGTGCGGATCGCCCGCCGGCGCCTCGAGGAAGACGAGCTGGGCGGGGAGCAGCACGGGGTCGCCGTCCGGGCAGCGAGATCCCGTCGACCCAGGCGAGCTCCGTGTCGGACCGCAGCGGCACGAGCGGGAACCCCGGCTGCGCGTACTGGCGCTCGTGGCAGAGGGCGAACCGCTCCGGCCGGACGGCCGTGGGCCCGAGCCGGTTCGCACTGCCTCGCACGAGTCGCGACTCGGGCACGAACGCCGCGGCGTAGCGCTCCGCCGCTTCGCCGAGCGCTGCCGCGAGGGCCGTGTCGACGTCGGTCGCGCTCGAGCCGGCGTGGTCGACGACCCGGTGCCCGACGGTCGGCTCGCCGTCGGCGAGCAGGCAGCTGACCGTGACGACGCGAGCGTCGTCGGCGCCGTGCATCAGCTCGCCTGCGACGCGCGCGACGCCGGTGTACGGCGAGACGAGCGACCGGAGCCGCACGAGGTCGTCAGCGGCCGACGACGCCATCCGAGAACCACGGCGACGGCGGCGCGGCGCCTTCGAGCCCCGAGCAGTCCGGGCAGCGCGGGACGCGGTAGACGCGGTGCAGGCCGAGCGAGAGCGGGAAGCCGAGCTCGAGTGCGTAGAACGCGCCGGCGAGGTGGAAGTCGCCGCCGACCGCCCAGCGCAGCGCGAGGAAGGCGGCGAGGGCGCCCACGGCGCGCGTCACCGCCGGTGGCGACGGGAAGGGTGCCGGCGTCGCCTCGAGCTCCGCGAGCTCGGTGCGGTACTCGAGCGACGCAGCCTGCCGCAGCTGGAAGCAGGTCCGGCAGCAGGTCTCGTCCGGGACGAACAGCGGCCCGAGCGCCGCGAAGCGCCCGTTCGGCGGCAGCACCTGCAGCCAGCGCATGCCCTGCTCGAGCGCGAGCTCGTTCCAGGCTTCGAGGCGCGGCAGCTCCGCCGGGCTCGGCGCGACGACGACCAGGTCGAGCGACGCACTCGGCCCGTCCCACCCCACCACGACCGGCGGGTCGACCTCCTCGACCGCGAGCGCGGCCGCGATCTCCGCTGCGAGCGCGCCTTCCCCGACGACGCCGAGCCGCACCGCGCGCAGCCGCTGCGCCGCATCGGCCGGGGCGAGGTCGAGCGTCGACGCGAGGAAGGCCGCGGTCTCGCCCCCGTCGTCCGGGCCCTCCGTCAGCAGCCGGTGCTCCGCGAGCTGCTCGAGGGCGCTCAGGATCGCCGGCTCGGCGCTCGGGCCGAGGCGCGCGACGATCTCCGGGACGGTGTGCCGACCGTCGAGGAGCGGCAGCAGCGCCGGGACCGAGGCGCTCGGTCGCGGCGCCCTCGAGCACGATCGCGACCCGCCCGTACTCGAGGGCGAACCGGCCCTGGAGGCGCGCGAGCCGGTACCAGGGCCGCAACAGGGGCCGGGTGGGGAGCACGCGCCTACCAGCAGATGTAGCAGCTCGTGCAGAAGACGATCGTCACCGAGCACGAGCAGCACGCCGGCTCGTCGTTCGCCGCGTACAGCGCCAACCCCGACGACTTCTCCGTGGCCGTCAGGTCGAGCAGGTCGTCCGTCAACTCCGTGAACATCCGCGTCACCTCCGCGCGTCGCTGGGCATCACGACCACGGTAGGCGTTGTCAACACCGACGACAAGACGCACATCGGGACGCGTCCGAAGGGACGCCGGCCGCCGAGGTCAGGCCGAGGCGCTCTGCATCGTGGCGACCGCCCGGCGCAGGCTGACGACGCCGACGATGCGGCCGCCCTCGACCACCGGAAGGTGCCGGAAGTTCTTGTCGAGCATGAGCTGCGACGCCTCGTCGAGCGTCGTCTCCGGCGGAACCGTGATCGGGTCCGCGGTCATCCACTCGCGCACGCGCGCCTCGCTCGTGTGGACGCGGTAGGCGATCGCCCGGAGGAGGTCGCGCTCGGTGAGGATCCCGATCATGCGGCCGTAGTCCATCACGACGACCGCGCCGCCCTTCTTCTCCTCGACCATGCGCTCCGCCACCTCGCCGAGCGTGTCCTCGGGGGCGACGGTGATGAACTCGTGGCGCATGGCGTCGGCGACGGTGGGCACGCCGCGAGTCTAGTCGACGCCGGTCCGCAGCCTCATCGGATAACCACCGCTTATGCGTGGAATTAGCGGTGTCGTGGTAGCATCGCGCCCGTGGCGGATCCGGCCAACTTCGACGTGCTCGTGATCGGCAGCGGCGCCTCCGGGCTCGCGGCCGCCGTGTCCGCCCAGCGCGCCGGCGCGCGCACCGCGCTCGCGACGAAGGGCTCGATCCAGGCCTGCAACTCGGCGAAGGCGCAGGGCGGGATCCAGGCCGCGTTCGGCGCGGACGACTCGCCCGAGCACCACGCCGAGGACGTCTGGAAGAGCTCGCACGAGACGGCGGACAAGCGCCTCGTCGAGGTGCTGACGGGCGACGCGCAGCGCGCGATCCACTGGCTCGAGGAGCTCGGGGTCGCGTTCACGCGCGAGAACGGGGGCTACCGCCTCGCCCGCTGCGGCGGCGCGACGGCGAAGCGGCTGCTCCAGGTCGGCGACCGCACGGGCCACGCGATCACGAAGGCGCTCCGCGAGGCGTGGGAGGCCGGCGACGGGACGACGTTCGCCAACAGCCCGCTCGCCGACCTCGAGCGGACGGAGGGCGGCTGGCGCGCGCGTGTCGGCGAGCGCGACGTCGAGGCCGGGACGGTCGTCCTCGTCCGCGGGCGGCCGCTGCTACGCCGTGGCCCAGGAGCAGGGCGAGCTCTCGACCAACCACCCGAACGCGACCGGTGAGGTGACGCAGCATCGCGCTCGGGCTCGGCGCCGAGGCGCGCGACCTCGACGCGCTGCAGTACCACCCGAACGGCGGCGCGTGGCCCGCGAACATGCAGGGCTACTCGATCCCCGAGACGACGCGCGCGTACGGCGCCGTCCTCCTCAACGCCGACGGCGAGGAGTTCACCGACTCGCTCGGCCCGCGCGACGCGGTCTCGCAGGCGATCTTCGACGAGGTCGAGCAGGGCCGCGGCGTCGACACGCCCGACGGCCGCCCCGCCGTCTACCTCGACACGACGCGCATCAGCGAGGCCGATGCCGAGATCTCCCTGCCGTACATGCTCCGGCGCTACCGCGGCTCGGGCGTCGACCCGCTCGCCGAGCCGATCCTCACCTACCCCGTCCTCCACTACCAGAACGGCGGCCTCGTGATCGACACGGACGCCGAGACGACGCTCGAGGGCCTCTACGCGTGCGGCGAGATCGCCGGCGGCACGCACGGGCGGAACCGCATGATGGGCAACTCGCTGCTCGAGTGCGTCGTCTTCGGGCGACGCGCCGGCAAGGCAGCCGCGACGAAGGCGAAGGCATGACTGTCGACGTCACCACCGACCTCCAGCAGGCCGTCGAGGACGCCGCCGCGCACCTCTACGTCTGGGCGCTGAAGGACATCCCGCAGGACCTGCGCGACGCGCTCGCCGCCGCCCGCGACCGCGAGACGTGCGTCCCGGGCAAGCGCGTCCTCGAGACCATCCACCGCAACGTCGACGATCGCCGACGACGCAGAAGAACCTCGTCTGCCAGGACACCGGCATCGCCGTCTACCACGTGCCGGTCGGCGAGCACTTCCCGCTGCATCCGGCGCGGCATCTACGAGGCGCTCCGCGACGGCACCGCGCGCGCGACGCTCGAGCACCCGCTGCGCTCGAACGCCGTGCACACGATCACGCGCGAGAACACCGGGCCGAACATCGGCTACCGCCTGCCGATCGTCCACTGGGAGCTTCGAGCCCGACTGGGACGGCCTCGACGTGAAGTGCGTGCCGAAGGGCTCCGGCTGCGAGAACATGAGCTTCCTGAAGATGTGCGTCCCCGCCGACGGCGTGAAGGGGATCAAGCAGTTCGTGCTCGAGTCGATCGTCGGCGCCGGCGGCAAGCCGTGCCCGCCCGGGATCGTCGGCGTCGGCATCGGCGGCTCGGCCGACTACGCGATGTACCTCGCCAAGGAGGCGATCATGCGCCCGGTCGGCACGCGGAACCCCGACCCGCTCGTCGCGCAGCTCGAGGACGAGCTCTACGGGCTGCTGAACGAGACCGGCATCGGCCCGATGGGCCTCGGCGGCGACGTCACCGTCCTGCAGTGCCACATCGAGCACGCCGACACGCACATGACCCTGAACCCCGTCGCCGTCAACTACCAGTGCTGGGCCGCGCGGCGCGCGTCCGCGCACATCGGCGCCCGACGGCTCGATCGACTACGACCGGGAGTGCGTAGGGATGGCGCAGCACGAAGTCACGTTCCCGATCACCGACCCGGCGGAGATCCTGAAGCTGCGCGCCGGCGACGAGGTCACCGTCCAGGGCCACATCATCGGCATCCGCGACCGGACGCAGATCCGCATCTTCGACCAGGGCCAGGAGCCGCCGATGGACCTGACCGGCGCGTTCCTCCTGCACACCGCGCCGAGCGTGCGCAAGCTCGGCGAGGGCCGCTACGAGAAGGTCTGCATCGGCACGACGACGAGCGCGCGCATGGTGCGCTTCACCGAGCCGCTCGGCGCGCAGTACGGCGTCCGCGCGATCTGCGGCAAGGGCGGGTTCCCCGACGAGGCGATCGAGCCGATGCAGCGGCTCGGGATGGTCTACTTCGCGATCGTCGGCGGGGCGGCGGCGCTCGAGACGACCCAGATCGAGGAGATCGAGGAGGTCGCCTGGGAGGAGCTCATGCCCGAGTGCCTCTGGAAGTTCCGCGTCAAGGACTTCGGGCCGCTGATCGTCGGCATCGACGCGCACGGCAACTCGCGTCTACCACGACGTCCAGGAGCGCGCCAAGGAGAAGCTGGAGGAGCTCTATGCCCGCCTTTAGCCTCGACCTCGGGCTGGAGCGCGGGGCCGGCCTCACCCACGTGATCGACAAGGGCCTCGGCCCGCGCGCCTGGGAGGACGTCCTCGAGATCGGCGGGCGTCGCACATCGACATCGTCAAGCTCGGCTGGGGCACGGCGTACGTGACCGACAACCTGCGAGCGCAAGCTCGACGTGCTGCGCGAGAAGCCGGTCGTGATCGGCGGCACGTTCTTCGAGGTCGTCTACGCGAAGGACAAGCTGGACGAGTACAAGCGCTGGCTCGGCGAGCTCGGGCTCACGCACGTCGAGATCTCCGACGGCACGATCGAGATCCCGCGCGAGCGCAAGCTCGAGCTGATCGCCGACTTCGCGCGCGACTTCACCGTCCTCTCCGAGGTCGGCTCGAAGGACTCGTCCGTCGAGTACACGGCCGACGAGTGGATCGCAGTGGCTGCAGGAGGAGCTCGACGCCGGCGCCTGGAAGGTGATCACCGAGGCGCGCGAGGGCGGCACCGCCGGGATCTTCGACTCGGAGGGCGGGATGCGGACCGAGCTGATCGCGAGATCGCCGACAGCGGTCGGGATCGACGACATCGTCTTCGAGGCGCCGACGAAGGCCTCCCAGGCGTGGTTCGTGAAGCAGTTCGGCCCGACGGTGAACCTCGGCAACATCCCGCCCGACGAGGTGATCCCGCTCGAGACGCTCCGGCTCGGGCTGCGCGGCGACACGCTGAAGGAGGTGCTGCTCGTGGCGAGCGCGCCCCCGCTTCCTGACCTCGACTTCGAGGCGCATGTCCGCCGAGGACGCTGCTGCGCTGGGCGTACTGCGGAGTTCGGCGACCGCATGTGCCTGACGTGCTCGTGGCAGCGGCAGTCGTCGGTGCTCGTGCACATGGTCTCGGAGCTCGGGCTCGACGATCCCGGTCGTCGAGCTCGACACGCAGCTCTTCTTCCGGGAGACGTACGAGACGCGCGACCGCGCTCGTCGAGCGCTACGGCCTCGAGCTGTCGCCCGACGTGCTGCGCCGGCCGACCAGCACTGCCGGAGGGCCGAACCTCTGGGAGCGCGATCCCGACCGCTGCTGCCACATCCGCAAGGTGAGCCGCTCGAGGCGCGCTCGCGGGCTACGACGCCTGGATCACCGGCATCCGCCGCGAGCAGTCGCCCACGCGCGCCGACGCGCAGAAGGTCGAGTGGTCGGAGCGCTACGGCGTCTGGAAGATGCAGCCGCTCGTCGACTGGGACGCGAAGCGCGTGCGACGCCTACATCCTCGTCAACGAGATCCCGTACAACCCGCTGCACGAGCAGGGCTACCCGTCGATCGGCTGCATCCCGTGCACGCGGCCGGTCCAGCCGGGCGAGGACGAGCGCGCCGGCCGCTGGGCGGGCTCCGCAAGCTCGAGTGCGGCATCCACGGCGACGGGCGCCCCGGGAGCGAGATCCGTGCCTGACGGGATCGTGCTCTGGTTCACCGGCCTCTCCGGCGCCGGCAAGTCGACGATCGCCGAGCTCGTCGGCCGCGAGCTCGAGGCCGACGGCCGGCTCGTCGAGTACCTCGACGGCGACGTCGTGCGCGACGCACCTCTCGAAGGGCCTCGGCTTCTCGAAGGAGGACCGCGACACGAACATCGAGCGGATCGGCTGGGTCGCCTCGCGGCTCGCGCGCCACGGCGCGACGGTGCTCGTCTCGGCGATCTCGCCGTACGCCGAGACGCGCGGCACGGGCGCGCGCGCTGGTCGAGGAGTTCGCGCCGTTCGTCGAGGTGCACGTCGCGACCTCGGTCGAGGAGTGCGCGCGCCGCGACGTGAAGGGCCTCTACGAGAAGGCGTTCAGCGGCGAGATCGCCGAGTTCACCGGCGTCTCCGACCCGTACGAGGAGCCGGAGTCGCCGGAGCTGCGGCTCGAGACCGAGGGCCGCGCGCCCGGAGGACGTCGGCGCGCGAGGTGCTCGACTACCTGCAGGCGGTGCGCGCATGACGCGTGACGCGGCGCAGGCCACGCTCTCGCACCTCGACGAGCTCGAGGCCGAGGCGATCCACATCATGCGCGAGGTCGCCGCCGAGCTGGAGCGGCCCGTGCTGCTCTTCTCCGGCGGCAAGGACTCGATCGTGCTGCTGCGCCTGGCGGAGAAGGCGTTCCGGCCGGGCAAGTTCCCGTTCCCGGTCATGCACGTCGACACGGGCCACAACTTCCCCGAGGTGCTCGAGTTCCGCGACCGCCGCGTCGAGGAGCTCGGCGAGCGGCTGATCGTCGCCTCCGTGCAGGAGTCGATCGACGAAGGGCCGCGTCGTCGACGAGACCGGCCCGCGCGCCTCGCGCAACCAGCTGCAGACGACGACGCTGCTCGACGCGATCGAGGAGCACGGCTTCGACGCGGCGATCGGCGGCGCGCGCCGCGACGAGGAGCGCGCCCGCGCGAAGGAGCGGATCTTCAGCTTCCGCGACGACTTCGGCCAGTGGAACCCGCGCGACCAGCGGCCGGAGCTCTGGAACCTCTACAACGCGCGCGTCCGCAAGGGCGAGCACGTCCGCGTCTTCCCGATCTCGAACTGGACGGAGCTCGACGTCTGGCAGTACATCGCGCGCGAGCGGCTCGAGCTGCCGTCGATCTACTTCGCCCACGAGCGCGAGGTGTTCCGCCGCGACGGGATGCTCTACGCCGTCTCCGACTTCGTCGAGCGGCTGCCGGGGAGGAGCCGTTCGACGGCGTCGGTGCGCTTCCGCACGGTCGGCGACATGACCTGCACGGGCGGCGTCGAGTCGCGCGCGGCGACCTTCGACGAGGTCGTGGCCGAGATCGCCGCGACGAACGTCACCGAGCGCGGCGAGACGCGGGCGGACGACCGCGTCAGCGAGGCGGCGATGGAGGACCGGAAGCGCCTTGGCTACTTCTGAGCAGATGATGCAGGCCGAGCTGCTGCGGCTCGTCACCTGCGGCTCCGTCGACGACGGCAAGTCGACGCTGATCGGCCGGCTGCTCTACGACACGAAGCAGATCCTCGCCGACCAGCTCGAGCACATCGAGGAGACCTCGCGAGCGCCGCGGCGACGGCTACGTCAACCTCGCGCTGCTCACCGACGGCCTCCGCGCCGAGCGCGAGCAGGGGATCACGATCGACGTCGCCTACCGCTCGTTCGTGACCGCGCGGCGCCGCTTCCAGCTCGCCGACGCGCCCGGGCACGTCCAGTACACGCGCAACATGGTCACCGGCGCCTCGACGGCCGACCTCGCCGTGATCCTGCTCGACGCGCGACGCGGCGTGCGTCGAGCAGACGCGCCGCCACGCGTACATCGCGGCGATGCTCGGCGTCCCGCACGTCGCGGTCGCCGTCAACAAGATGGACCTCGTCGACTTCTCGGAGGAGCGCTTCCGCGAGATCGAGGCCGAGCTGCGGGCGCTCGCCGAGCAGGCTCGGCATCGCACGACCTGCGCGCGATCCCGATGTCGGCGCTCCGCGGCGACAACGTCGTCGAGCGGCGCGCGACGCGATGCCCTGGTACGACGGGCCGACGCTGCTCGAGCACCTCGAGACGGTCGAGCTCGCCGGCGACCGGAACCTCGACCGACCGCCGCTTCCCGGTGCAGTGGGTGATCCGGCCGATGGCCGACGACCACCACGACTACCGCGGCTACGCGGGCCAGGTCGCGAGCGGGACGTGGCGCGCCGGCGACGAGGTCGTCGTGCTGCCCTCGGGCCGGCGCTCGCGCGTCGCGCACGTCGAGACGGCCGACGGCGCGCTCGACGCGGCGGTGCCGCCGATGTCCGTCGTCGATCCGGCTCGAGGACGACCTCGACGTCGGCCGCGGCGACATGCTCGCCGACCCGGACGCTGCCCCCGGTCGTCGCGCGCGAGCTCGATCGCGCGGATCTGCTGGATGAGCGAGCGCCCGCTCGAGCCGCGCGCCAGGCTCGCCGTCAAGCACACGACGCCGCGCGGTGCGCGCGCGATCGTCGACGAGCTCCTCTCGGTGGTCGACATGCACACGCTCGACGAGGTCGCCCGCGCCCGAGCGGCTCGAGCTGAACGACCTCGGCGAGCGTGACGCTGCGGCTCTCCGAGCCGCTCGCGGTCGACCCGTACGCCGGAGAACCGCGCGACCGGCGCGTTCGTCCTCGTCGACGAGGCGACGAACGAGACGGTCGGCGCCGGGCATGGTCGTCTCAGCGCTCGTGACCTGGCAGCTGTCGCTGGCCGGGCTCGCGATCGGCCTGCTCGTCGGGATGACCGGCATGGGCGGCGGCTCGCTGATGACGCCGATGCTCGTCCTCTTCTTCGGCTTCAAGCCGACCGTCGCGATCGGCACCGACATCCTCCACGGCGCGATCTTCAAGTGCTTCGGCGCCGTGCGGCACCGGCAGTTCGGCACGTCCACGCGCGGCTGACGCTCTGGATGCTGCTCGGCTCGGCGCCCGCGTCGCTCGTCGGCGTCGCGCTCGCCACCTGGCTCAAGCACCGTACGGCGACGGCTTCGAGGACGTGGCGCAGGCGATCCTCGGCGCGGCGCTCGTCGTCTGCGGGATCGGCTTCCTCGTGAAGGCCTACCTGCGCTCGAAGGGCGACGACCGGCCGTTCCTCCTCACCCGGCGCGACCAGGTCATCGCCGTCGTGATCGGGCTGTCGGCGGCTTCGTCGTCGGGCTCACGTCCGTCGGCTCGGGCACGTTCTTCGGGCTGGCGATGCTCGCCGTGTTCCCGCTGACCGCGGCCAAGGTCGTCGGCACGGACATCTTCCACGCGGCCGCGCTGCTCTGGGTCGCCGGGCTCGGGCACCTGATCGGCGGCAACGTCGACCTCGCCGCGACCGGGTGGCTGCTGATCGGCTCGATCCCGGGCGTCCTGCTCGGCTCGCAGCTGACGGTGAAGCTGCCGGAGCGGTCGCTGCGGGTGGCGCTCGCGGTGACGCTGGCGGTCGCGGGCTGAAGCTGCTCGAGGTGCCGGGCGCGAACGCCATCATCGTCACCGCCCTCGTCGCCGCAGCCGTGACCGGCCTGGTCGTCATCGTGCGTCGCCTGTCGCGCCGCCCGGCGCTCGCGCGCCGTTAGCGCCCGGGCTGCGGCGGCAGCGGGCAGCTGACGAACGGCTGCCCGCGAGGAGGTAGGCGAGCTTGTACGCCTCGCAGCCGGTGCAGAAGCCGGTCGCCGCGGCGAGGAGCGCGAGCGCCGCGACGAGCGCGCCGAGGGCGAAGCCGAGCACGGTCAGGCCGGCCGCGTACGCGAGCGCCGCGGAGCCGAGGACGACGAGGCCGACCGTGTTCGCGAAGCGCGGCGGCCGCGCGTCCTCGAGCGGGCCCTCGCCGAAGCGCGGCTGCAGCACCTCGAACCAGAGCAGGCAGGGCAGGCAGTAGCGGCGGCCGAAGCGGAGCCCGACCGCGAGCTGGAGCGCGAGCAGCGCGAGCAGCCACCACCGCCGGTGGCGAGCGCGAGGAGCGCGACGAGGCCGACGACGGCCTGGTTCGTGCGCGGGCCGCGGGCGTCGATCACGTCGAGGTCGCGGTACGGGTCGGCGACGCGTGACTTCATTTCGGGAAGTATCGGACCCGATGTGCACGCCGCAGCCTCGTGCAAGCCGGATGCGGCCGTGTCGACAGAGCACGGTGTTCCGTCCAAGCGCAACCGCTTCAGACATGCCGTCCAGGCCGGTCTGGCCGGAGCCCGCACCGCAGTGCGCGCGCGCAGGCCTTCGCGCGGCCACTCACGAGAGACGGCCACGAGGCCGAGGGCGGTCATCCGCCGGACCGCCGCTCGAGCCTGGCCGTAGAATGCCCTGCCGGCGCCCGTGGCGCGCCTGCTCCCGATCGCGCTCGTCGTCGCCCTGCTCGTGGGCACGGCCGCCGCGTTCGCCGTGACGGAGCGGCTGAAGCTCGTTCGCAGCCCGATCGCCGCGCCGGAGATCGACCGGTGTTCTCGCCCGTGTGCGACTGCGAGCGGGACGAGGCGGCGATCGCGTTCCGGCTGCGGGAGGCCGACCGCGTCGACCTGCAGATCGTCGACGGCGACGGCGACGTCGTCCGCACGCTCCTCGAGTCGCGCAGCCAGCCCGCGGGCGCCTCGAGGCGAGCTGGGACGGGCGCGACGACGCCGGCAACGTCGTCCCGGAGGGCGCGTACCGGCCGCGCGTCCACCTGGCACGGCAGCGCCGCACGATCGTGCTGCCGAACCCGATCGAGGTCGACGTCACGGCGCCCGTCGCCGAGCTGGTCTCGGTCGACCCGACGGTCTTCTCGCCGGACGGCGACGGCCGCTCCGACAAGGTCACGGTGCGCTACCGGATGAGCGAGCCCGCGAACGCGCTCCTCCTCGTCGACGGCGAGCAGCGCGTCCGCACCCGGTTCGCGCCGGTCGAGGGGAAGCTCGACTGGTTCGGGATCGTCGACGGCGAGCCGCTGCGCCGTGGGACGCCACCGCGCTGCAGGTCGTCGGCGTCGACCGCGCGGGCAACCTGTCGCAGCCGACCGAGGAGACGAGGGTCCGGATCCGCTCCATCGACCTCGCCCGCGCGCTCGTCCGCGTGCCGCCGCGCGTCCGGTTCGGCATCGGCGTCGACACGGATGCGGCGTCGTACCGCTGGCGCTTCGCCGGCGGCACCGGCACGGCCAGCGGGCCGCTCCTCGTCCTCCGCGCTCCGGTCCGGCCGGGCCGATACACGCTCTTCGTCGAGGCGAACGGGCGCGGCGACCGCGCCACGGTGCTCGTCCGTGCACGCTGAGCTCGCGCAGATCGGCGGGATCGTGGGCGCCGCCGGGCTCGCGATCCTCCTCCTTGCGCCGGCGGGCCGCGTCCGGCTGGTCGGCCTCGTCGCGCTGGGCCGCCGGGGGCGCGGCCCTCGCGTTCTCGCTCGCCCCGGGCGGGCGCGGCGTCCTGATCGCCGCTGCGGGCGCGGCCGCGGTGGTGGGCGCGGTCGTCCTCGCCGTCGCTGTTCCTCCGCTGGCCGTGGCTCGTGCCCGTGCTGACGCTCGCCTGCGTCCCCGCCCGCGTCCCGGTCGCGCTCGAGGGGGAGGACGCGAACCTCCTGCTCCCGCTGTATGGCGTCGTGGCGGGGGCCGGCCTCGCGCTCGGCTGGGAGCTCCTGCGCGGCGACCGGCGCGCAGCGCGAGCTCGGCCCGCTCGCGTGGCCGCTCGCCGCGTTCGTGCTCTGGTCGGCGCTCTCGCTGCTCTGGTCGCCGGACGTGCGCGAGGGCGCGATCGACCTCGGCGCGTTCCTGCTCCCGTTCTCGCTGCTCGCGATCGTGATCGGGCGGCTGCCGTGGAGCCGGCGCTGGCTCACCTTCCTGTTCGCGCAGCTCGTGGCGATGGCCGTGCGTGATCGCCGCGATCGGCGCCTACCAGTGGGTCACGCGCGACGTCTTCTGGAACCCGAAGGTCATCGTCGGGAACGCGTACGCGCCGTTCTACCGCGTCAACTCGGTCTTCTGGGATCCCTCGATCTACGGGCGCTTCCTCGTCGTCGCGATCATCGCCTGCCTCGTCGTCGTGCTCGCGACGGCCGGCGCTGAACGCTCGCCGCGGCGGCGACCGCCGGGATCGCGGTGCTCTGGATCGGGCTCGTGCTCTCGTTCTCGCAGTCGAGCTTCGCCGCGCTCATGGTCGCGCGTCCTCGGCGCGGCGACGTGGGCGTGGGGGCGCAGGGCGCTCGTGCCGCTCGCCGCCGTGGCCGTCCTGCTCGTGCTCGTCGGATTCTCCGCACCGAGCGTGCGCGACGAGTTCCGGGACGACCTCGACCGGGCGACGAGCGGGCGCTCCAGCCTCGTCGGCAACGGCGTGCGGATCGCGCGCGACAACGCCGTCGCCGGCGTGGGCCTCGGCGGCTTCCGGCGCGAGTACGCCGCCCGGACCGGGCTCCGCGGCGACGAGCCGAAGCGGGCGGCGTCCCACTCGACGCCCGTCACCGTCGCGGCCGAGGGCGGGTATCCCGGGATGCCTGCTCTACGGCTGGCTGCTCCTCACCGCGCTCGTCGTCCCGCTCCGCCGCGCCTCCCGTAGCTTCGCCGGCCGCGTCTCGCTTATCGTCGGCCTCGCGCTGATGGCCATCGCCGTGCACAGCCTGTTCTACGACGCGTTCTTCGAGGACCCGCTGACGTGGGGCCTGATCGGCGTCGCCTCGGTCGTCGGCTCCTGGCGGGGCGACGGCAAGTGATCGAGGGCTGGAAGCGCGTGCTCGTGCTCGCGCCGCACACCGACGACGGCGAGTTCGGCTGCGGCGGCACGATCGCGCGGCTCGTCGAGGGCGGCGCCGAGGTGCGCTACGTCGCGTTCTCGATCGCCACGCGCTCGCTCCCGGAAGGGTTCGCGCCCGACACGCTCGCCCGCGAGGTGCGCGAGGCGACGGCCGAGCTCGGGATCCCGGAGGCGCTGCTCGACGTGCACGACTTCGACGTCCGCACCTTCCCCGCCAACCGGCAGGAGATCCTCGAGCTGCTGATCGGGCTGTGGGAGGACTGGCGGCCCGACGCGGTCTTCCAGCCGTCGCTCCACGACATCCACCAGGACCACCAGACGATCGCCGCCGAGGGCCTGCGCGCCTTCAAGCGCACGACGATCCTCGGCTACGAGATCCCCTGGAACAACTTCGACTTCTCCTACCAGGCCTACGTCGCGCTCGAGCGCCGGCACCTGGAGCGGAAGACGGCGGCGCTGGCGCGCTACGCCTCGCAGCAGCACCGGCGCTACTCCGACCCCGAGTACATCTGGAACGTGGCCCGGACGCACGGGATCAACGTCAACCGCGAGTACGCCGAGGTGTTCCAGGTCTACCGGATCGTCTCGTAGCCGGGCACGCGACCGGGTACGTATGGTGCCCCGGCACTGGAACGAAGAGAGGGGAAGTCCATGACTCGAAAGGCAATGCTCGTCACGCTCGCGCTCGCGATGGGCGTGGCAGGCCTCGTCGCAACCGCGGCGCTGGCCATCACCGGCGGTGAGGTCGACACCGTGCACAAGAACGTCGGGCTCGTCCGCTTCACGACGGCGGACGGCAGGTTTCGCTGCTCCGGCACGCTGATCTCCCAGACGGTGGTGCTCACCGCCGGCCACTGCACCGAGGGCCCGGCGACCAACGTCTACGTCTCGTTCGACGACGCGCTGCAGCCCGATCCGCTGCAGGCGGGCATCACGCCGGCCGAGAAGGCCGCGCGCGAGGCGCGCTACATCACGGGCACGGCCCATCCCGATCCCGGCTGGACCGGCAAGTTGTCGATCTCCAAGCAGCACGACCAGGGCGTCGTCGTCCTCGACGCGCCGGCGTCATCGAAGTGGCCGGGCATCACGCCCGCTCCGCTTCCACCGGTCGGCTACCTGGACGGGAACCAGGGCGCGTTGAAGAACGAGACGTTCACGCTCTCCGGCTACGGCGTCGACATCGGCGACAAGAAGGCGCAGATCGTGATCCGCGAGCGGCGGATGACCACGTCGTATCTGAAGAACGTCCAGAGCGAGGTCGTCGTCTTCCAGATCAACGACAAGGACTCGAAGGCCGGCGGCGGGTCGTGCTTCGGCGATTCCGGCGGACCGGTCTTCGTCAACGGGTACGTCCTCGGCGATGCGTCGTACGTGAACTCGTTCTCGTGCAACGCGACCGGCAGCTATCAGCGCACCGACACCGCGTACTCGCGCACGTTCCTCAACGGGTTCCTGAACCCGTAGCCGGGCTCTGAAGCCGGAACGACGGCAAGCCCCGGTCCTTCGGGGGCTTGCCGTCGCGGTCGAATCAGCGCTCGCCGGGGAGCGACGGGCCGAAGTACACGTCCTGGCGCGTGATCTGCCCGTCCTCGACGACGAAGTACTCCGTGTTGCGGCCGCGTGCCGTCGGTCTTCTCGAGCTCGTAGGTGACGAAGACCTCGCCGCCGTCCTCGAGGATCCTGGTGAAGGTGAACCGCCGGATGCTCGTGTTGTTCGGCCAGCAGCGCTCGAAGAACCCCGCCCGGTCGAGGTGCGGGTCCGGCGGGCTGCTGAACGTGAAGTCCTCGGCCAGGACTGCCTCGATCGCGTCGCGGTCACCCTGCTCGAACGCCGCGAAGCCTCGCCGGACGATCTCGGATGCCGGCGTGCTCTGCATGTGAGGGCGATGCTCGGACGGCCGGTCGCGCAAACCCGTCTACCGCAGCGCCGTCCTGCGCGGTAGCGTCCGTCCGTCACCGAACGAGAGGAAGCGAACGAATGGGCGGGTTCTTCTGGGTCATCGGCGTGCTCGTCGTCATCGCCTGGGTGGTGGCGATCGTGGACATCGTCAGGAAGCGGCATATGCGCACGGGCGCGAAGACGGCGGCCTGGATCCTGCTCGTGATCATCATCCCGATCATCGGGACGGTCACCTACTTCCTCGTCAACGGCGCGTTCGGCTCCGGCGGGTCCGGAACGTCGGGATCCGGACGCCACCCGGTACGGCCGCTAGCGGCTAGGCCGGCTCGGCGAAGGCGCACGGGCGGTCGTCGCCCGGCGAACGGCGAGCGGCCGACCTTCAGCACGAGGTAGTCGCGCTCGTCGAGCTCGAGCCGCGTCCCCGGCTCGGGCGGCGGGCCGTCGGCCGCGACGAGCGCGTAGCGCGCGCCGGTGCGGACGAAGACGACGTGCTCGGTCGCGAGGACCGGCTCCGGCTCGCGCCGGGCCTCCTCGAGCTCCTCGCGGGCCAGCCGCAGCGCGACTCGCTCGCCTCGAGCTCCGCGCGGAGCGCGTCGGCCGCGTCCTCGACCTGCTCCCTGTGCCCGCGCTCGACCTCGAGGAGGTGACGCATCTCCCCGAGCTCGGCCGCGGTCTCCTCCGCTTCCGTCCGGGCGCGTTCCGAGGCCGCGAGCCGCTCGGCCGCCTCCTCGATCTGCGCGTACGCCGCTGCAAGCGACCGGTCGCGCGCGGCCAGGTGGTGCTGCACCGCGTCGCGCTCCTCGCGCAGCTCGTCGGCGAGGCGCTGCCACCGCTCCACCTGCTCCATCAGCTCGGCGGCGAGGTCAGGCTCGTCGTGGCGCTCCAGGGCCAGGGCGTGGACGACCGCGGCTGCATCCTCGTCCGGCTCCGGCTCGTCGGGCACGGCCTCGAGCACCGGACGCGGCGCGGGCGCGGCGGCGACGGCGTTGATCGGCGTCGGGGCGTGCGGGCGTGCGCCGGGCCGCCACGACGCGGCCGGCGGCTCGCGATCTGCGAGCGGAGCCCGGTGCCGAAGCCCGCTTCGAACTCGATCCGCCCGCCGACCTGCTCCGCAAGCGCGTCCTCGATCGCGGGGCGCGAGGCGAGGCCGCTGCGGACCAGGATCTCGCCGAGGAGGCCGCCCTTCGTCCGCTGCGTCTCGAGCGCGTCCTCCAGCTCGACAGGCGAAACCAGCCCCTTACGGAGCAAGAGTGCGCCGAGGCGCGTCCGCGGTCCGGGTGCCGCACTCACCGTAGATGTGGGTATCGGCACGAAGACGGCTCGGCTGAATGGTTTTCGCGACTGCGGTTAGGGTGTCGGCATGGAGATGCAGGAGCTCGTCGACGACGTCGTCGCCCATCCCGAGGACGCGCGCACCCAGGGTGTTTTTCGCTTCTACGAGCTGGCGAAGCGCGCGGAGTGGCGGACGAGCGACCTGCCGTGGGGCGAGGTGCCGCCGATCCCGGAGACGACGGGGACGCCGCAGAAGATCGCACGCCGCCGCGACATCTGGCGCTCCGTCATCACCCAGCAGCTCCAGGCCGACTCGCTGGCCGTCGAGATGGCCGCGCAGCTCCTCGCGCTCGCGCCGCACATCGAGGCGAAGATGTACTACACGACGATGGTGCAGGACGAGGCCCGGCACGTCGAGGCCTGGTTCAAGCTCATCCGCGAGGCGGGCGGCGAGGCGGAGCGCGACCCGTACCTCGACAAGCTCGCGTCGATGTTCCTCGACCTCGACACGCTCGAGGAGAAGGTCTTCCTCATGCAGGTCTTCTACGAGCGCCTGATCATCCCGCGCTTCCGGCTCATTGCCCGGTCGTCGCGCGGCACGGTGCTCGAGGACCTCTGCAACCGGCTCACGATCGACGACGGCATCCACCACGGCGCCGGGATGGCGTACGAGCGCGTCCTCCTCGAGGGCGCCGGCCGGAAGACGAAGAACGCGCTCGTGAAGCGGGCGCAGGAGATGCTGCCGCTGTTCGTCGACCACACGCTCTGGCGGCCGAAGGAGCGGGCGTTCATCGGGCGCGCGATGCACGAGCGCGACCTGGCGCGGCTGAAGGCGGAGATCGAGGACGGCGTCCGGCTGGCAGCCTCGCTCGGCATCGACGTGGGCGAGATCCAGGTGCCCGTGTAGGAGCGTGGGGGAACCCATGGTTCCCCCACGAGCCCCCTCCTTCTCCTGAGTGGCTTCGAGTCGCCGTCGGCGTGGCCTCTCGGGCGGATGAACCGCCCTTCGGCCGAGGGGCCGGCTCTCGTTGCAGTGGCCGGGCGTGGTCGTGTGGCCTGCGCGCGCGCACCTGTCGGTGCGGGCGCTCCGGCCAGGCGACCTGCTCTCATCGGACTTGGCGTGTCGTGACGGGCGGGATGCGCTGTGCCCCTGGACGGGGCACGCGGCGATCCCGCCCGTCCGATCGCTCCGGGACCGTGATACGGCTTGAAAGCGACTTAGTAACAGTCTGTTGCTTTGTCGCTTCGAAGGCGTCTTCGCGCGGTAGGTTTTGGCCGTGAGTCGAGATGCCCATGACCGGCGGCTGCGGGTGCGGGGCGGTGCGGTACGAGGTGAGCGAGCCGTTCGTGTCCGCGTCGTACTGCCACTGCACGCGCTGCCAGCGGCGCACCGGCACCGCGGCGTCGGCGCAGGCGCGCGCGGCGCCGGGCTCGTTCCGGATCGTCCAGGGCGAGGAGCACCTGCGCGCCTGGGCGCCGGAGGGTGGGTTCGAGAAGGTGTTCTGCGGCCTCTGCGGCTCAGGCCTGTTCTCGCGGCCGAGCGCCGACGACTGGTCGACGATCGGCGTCCGGCTCGGCACGCTCGACCAGGATCCCGGGATCCGGCCGCAGTGGCACCAGTTCGTCGCCTACGCGGCGTCGTGGGAGCCGCTGCCGGACGACGGCCTCCCGCGCCACGACGAGGCCCGGCCCGTAGCACCCGCGGCCGTGACACGAGCCGTACGAGGAAGAGACGAGACGAGGCGACACGATCCCGTCGCGCTCGCCGTGCACACGTCCGACTCGCTCGACGAGCGCTACGACCTCTACCGGACGACGAGGCGTTCGAGGACGCCGACTTCGTCGCGGCCGTCGCCGAGCTACGGGCTGCCGAGACGCCGGTGCTCGACCGACTCGCGCGGGACAACCGGCCCTACATCGCGCCTCGCGCTCGCGCGATCGCCGACGGGAGCTGGCGACCTGCGGCTGGGTGGACCGCGCCGTAGCCCGCGTGCGCAAGGCGGCACGCGGAGACCCGCTTCGTCCTCGGCCTGATGGCGAGCCTGCGCGAGCCGGTGCTCGCGCTCGTGCTCGAGGTCGTCTACGAGACGTGGGCCGTAGACCTCGCTCGCGCCGGGACTTCGCTGTTCACGCCGCCGACGCCGTCGAGTACACCTGCGAGATCCGCGTCGTGCGGCGGTATCGGCGAGAGCCGTCCCCGCTCGTCCGCGACAGCCGCCGCTCGCGCACCGGTCGGATCGACGACGTCCTCCGCGGCGCCTTCCACCTCCTCCGCGACGCCGGCGACTAGGGCCACGCCCAGCGCGACCGCCAGGAGCTGCGGCGCGATCCAGTACCAGCCGTGCCGCTCCGGGTCGAGCAGGAGCCGGACGGCCACGACGGCTCCCGCGGCCGCGACGCCGCCGGCGACGCGACCGCCGGGTCGCGAGCACGATCACGGCGCCCACGGCCACGGCCAGGACGCCCTGGGCGAGGCGGAGGCCCCACGGGAACTCGCCGTGGACGAGGAGCGACACCGGCGTGCCGTCCGCCACCGTCCAGCGGTACTCCGCCATGCGGAAGTCGCCGCCGAGGACGAACGGAAGGTAGAGGGCAGCCGCCACGGCCACGGCGGCCGTCGCCGCCCGCAGCGCCGCCCGCGGCGACAGCGCGAGCAGCAGCGGCAGGCCGAGGAGCCCCCACGTCTCGAGCCCCGCGGAGGCTCCGACGAGGACGGCGGCGCGCGTGCCGCGGCCTCGCCGCGCGTCGAGGTACGCGTTGAGCCAGAGCAGCGGGACGAGCAGCTGGGCAGCGTGGCCGCTCGCGTACGCGAAGGACGGCAGCCCGAGGGCGAGCACGAGGGTCGTCCCGGCCGCGGCGAGCAGCGTGCGGCGCGGGTGATCCACCGCGAGTCGCCACAGCGTGACGGCGACGAGCGCGGACCCGCCCGCGACGACGAGCCACGGCAGCGCCGGGCCCGCGACGCGAATCGCGGCGAGCCACAGCGGCCCGACCTGCAGGCTCGGGTCGGCGTAGCTGTCGAGCCCGAGCCGGGCTGTCGCTCCGCGCGAAGTAGGGCAGGTCGTTGAGCGCCTCGTCGCCGCGCGAGGCGGCGTGGGCTGAGAGGGCTGCGGCGAGCGTCGCGGGGACGAGCCACGGGCCGAGGGAGCGGACGCGGCTCACGCTCCGAGCATCGGCGTCCCGGCGGCGGCCCTTGAGCGAAACGACGGAGGGCGCCACGTGGGCGCCCTCCGTCAGTCCGATCAGACGTGCCTGACTAGCAGGCGCCCGTGACGATCGTGCCGTTCGGGCCGCCCTTCTTCCAGGTCTTGCCGCCGACCTGGCCCTCGATGCAGTAGCTCACCGAGGTGGCGCGGACGACCTGGAAGCCGCGGAGACCCGCGTCGTAGGCCGTCTTGAGGTTGGCCGACGTCATGCCGTCGTAGCCGCGGGACGCGCCCGTCTTGACGTTGTCGGCGTTGTACGCCTCGACGGCCGGCACCGCCGCGCGGACGTTCGCCTGCGCCGCCTTGTCGTTCGCGCGGTCGCGGAACGAGAGGTACGACGGGACGGCGATCGCGAGCAGGATGCCGATGATGATGATGACGACGAGAAGCTCGATGAGGGTGAAACCGCTCTCCTCACGAGCCAGTCGCTGCTGAAGCTTCGAAAGCATTCGCTCTCCTTGTAGGCGGTGCAAATCGGTGGCCCGGGTCGTATCGGACGCGCCGCGCGCCGCGACCCACCCTCGTTCGAGTGATCAATCCCCCGCTGTGGGTGATCCGGGGGTGGTCGCATCCCCCATCCCGGGGACGAACAGGGGCTTCTCGGCGCGCACGCTCACCCGGCGCTCCCCCGCGTAGCCGATCGTGTCGGTCGCGAGGTGCACGGTCCATTGCCCGCGCGCGTCGACCGGGAGCTCGACGACCGTGTCCTTCCCGGGCTCGACCACGACGTCCCTGGAGACGCCGTCGCCGCGGAGGCGGAGCGGGATCGCCTCCGTGCCGGCGGGCATCGAGAGCGTCAGGCGGAGCACGCCGCGCAGCCGCTCCCCGGGGCGGTCGGGCCAGAGCGAGACCTCGGCGTCGGCGGCGAGCCAGCCGTCGGCGTAGAGCCCGTCCGCGAGCTGGCGCACCCGGACCGGGCCGGTCGGCTCGACGACGAGGAAGTCGGGCCGCGACGGGAGCTCGCGCACGCCCGCCAGCGCGATCTGCGAGCCCCACGTCTGCAGCACCAGCGGCCCGCTGGGGGCGCTGTCGTTCACGAGCAGGCGGCCGTCCCGCTCGATCGTCACGTCGTCGACCTGGAAGTTGTCGATCGCCGTCTCGTGGAGGGCGCCGAAGCGCGCGATCTCGCGGTTCCAGAAGAGGTGCAGGAAGGCGCGCCCGGGATCGGCGTGCGGGAGGTGCACCATCGTCGCGGGCCGGTCGAGGACGCGGTCGACCCAGCCCGGGTCGCCCTGGAGGTAGTCGATGCGCAGGTTCGTCGTGTTGCGGTGGTCGGCGGCGGCCGCGCCGGCGGTGAGGGCGGCGGCGCAGAGAAGCGTCGTCGCGACCATCGGCCAGTAAGCGCGCTTCGGGCGGAAGGCTGCCGCCACTGCGCCGAGGGCCAGCAGCGCCGCCAGCGCGGCGACGAGGAGCGATGCGTCCGCGATCCCGAAGCCGCGCTCGAGCTCCTTCGACGGCGCGGAGCGTCGGCGAGTCGGTCGCGCCCTGGGCCTGCGTGTACCCGGCGAGCGGCACCACGGCTGAGAGGGCGAGCAATCCGCCCGCGAGGAGCGCCACGAGCCGGCGCCGCGGCATCCCACGCCGGAGCTCGAGTGCGAACGCGACGGCGAGCAGGGTCAGCAGCCCGAAGAGGTAGCGCTCGTGCACCCGCGACTCCGCGTCGTTGCCGTTGGCGGAGAAGAGCGCCGCCTGGCCGACGAGACACGCGGCGAGTCCGACGGTGAGCGCCGCGAAGGCCTGCTCCGCGCGCGACTCGGGCCGGACGAGCGCCCAGGCGAGGCCGCACAGTCCGGCCGGCACGATCAGGAGCCCCGCCGCGTAGGCGAGGATCATCGTGTCGTTGCCGGCCCAGAGCAGGATCCGCTGCGGATCCCACGCGAGGTCGAAGATGCCGCCGTAGTAGCCGAGCATCCGCTTCGGGCCGAGGGCGAGGCTGGCGACGAGCGGCAGCCCCAGCGCGACGAGGGTCAGCCGGAAGCGGGCGCGCGACGCGGCGCACGCTCCCGCGCTCGACGACGAACGCCGCCGCGAGGAAGATCACCGGCAGGACGACGTACTGCACGCGCGCGAGCGTCGTCAGCCCGGCCACGGCGAGGAAGAGGGCCTGGCGGCGACCCGTCGGCCGGTCGAGCGCACGCACGCCCGTCAGCACGGCGGTGAGCATCAGCGGGTACGCGATCGGGTCGGCGAGCATCGAGGACGCGTACGTCAGGCCCGGCCAGGCGAGCGCCAGCGCGGCGACGCCGAGCGACGCGCGCTGGTCGAGGCCGACGTGGCGGGCGAGCGCATAGGCCGGGATCGCGGCGAGCGAGACGGCGAGCGCGTGCATCCCCTGCGTCAGCCGGTAGGCGAGCTCCGGGTCGCCGGCCAGCCAGAACGGCGGCGGCGAGGAGCGGCTCGAGGATCGCCGGGAACGCGGCCGTGACGCCGCGGACGCTCGGCAGCCCGGTGGTCGCGATCCCGTGGGCGAGCGTCGGGTAGATGTACTCGTCCGGCAGGTACGACGGCGTCACGTGCACCGAGGCGAGCAGCCAGCGCGCCGCGAAGGAGACGCCGACGAGCAGCCCGAGGACGGCCTGCGCGGGGAGCGCGAGGACCCGCGGCCGCGCGAGCGCAGGCGGGGCCGCGGCGGCCGGCGTGGCGGCGTCGACTGCCATGCCTTCGCTATCGGCAGCGGCGCGGGGTCGCTGAAGGCGTTTGCGTCCGCCGCGCCGACCCGCCACGATCGAGGCTCCGGCAAGCGAGGAGGAAACGATGACCGACATGAAGGCAACGGCGCTCGGGCGCCGCGCTCACCGAGGCCGGGATCGGGTTCGACGTGCTCGACCACGACCGCACGGACACCGCCGTCCTGGAGGCCGCCGCGCTCGGGCTCCGCCCCTCCGAGGTCGCGAAGACGATCGTCGTCCGCACGCCGGACGGCGACGTGCGCGTCGTGATCTCGTCGGGCGACCGCATCGACATGCACCTGCTCCGCGAGCTCCTCGGCGGCGGCAAGGACGTGCGCCTCGCGACCGAGGACGAGCTCGCGAGCGACTATCCCGAGTTCGAGCTCGGCGCGGTGCCGCCCGTGGGCGGCAAGGCGGATGCCGTGCTCGTCGACCGCCGCGTCGCCGGGCGCGAGACGGTCGTGCTCGAGGCCGGGGTCCACGACCAGTCGATTCGCATCGAGGTCGGCCGACCTCGTCCGCGCGACGGACGCCAGGGTCGTCGACGTCGTCGAGGGCTGATCAGGCGGAGCGGAGGCGGGCGAGCGTGCGCAGGCGCGCCCGCTCGCCCGGGAGCAGGAACCCGAGGGGCAGCAGAGCGAGCGGGTAGACGAGCCGCGAGCAGGATCGCGACGCCGAGCGGCACGTCGAGCGCCTTGGCGACGACGACGAGCGCGACGCCCGCCGCGAGCGCCGTCCCCACGCGCCGCCACTGGTACGGCACCGGGTAGACCCGCCGCGCCCACCAGGCCATCCCGACGAACAGGAGCGCGTACGAGGCGACCGTCGAGGCGGCCGCGCCCTCCATGCCGAACTCCGGGATGAGGACGACGTTCAGCGCGACGTTGAGCACCGCCGCGGCGCCCGCGATCACCCAGTTGAACTCCGTCCGCTTCGCCCGGCCGACCCCGATCGAGATGACGACGTAGCCGGCGAAGATCGCCGACGCGAACGCGAGCGGGGCGACGACGCGCTCACCGGCGTAGAACTGCTCCGTCGCGAGCAGGCGCACGAGCCACGGCGCGAGCACGCCGAGCGCGACCGCGAGCCACGTCGCGACGACCACGAGGTACGTGAGCACGAACGCGTACGTCCGCCGCGCCTCCGCGTCGTCCTCGATCGAGTACGCGAACGCCGGCCAGGCGGCGCGGAAGGCGGTGAGGAGCAGCACCATCGCCGACGCGATCCGCGCGCCGATCTCGTACAGCCCGACCTCGGCCAGCGAGGCCAGGTGGGCGAGGAAGAACCGGTCGGAGAAGCCGACCACGATCAGCGCGAGCGCGGAGGGGACGAGCGGCAGGCCGAAGCGCTGCATCCGGCGCAGGAGCGGGCGGTCGAGCTCGAGGCCGAGCTGCTCGCGGCGGTAGCCGAGCAGCACCGTGTACACGAGCAGCGTGCCGGTGAAGTTCCCGGCGACGACGCCGACGGCGCCCCACTCGAGGACGATCACGAAGAGGACGGTCGCGCCGACCGTGACCGCGATGTTCACCAGGCTCGCGGCGAGGAACGCCCACGCGCGTTGCTCGACCCGGAACACGGCCGTGAGCTGCTCGTAGTTCATCTGCGCCCAGAGGGCGACGAAGGCGGCGCGGACGAGCGTCGGGTCGTCGATCCCGAGCAGCCGCCCGATCGGCTCGGCCAGGAGCAGGCCGGCGACGAGGCCGGCCGTCGCGGCGGCCATCGTGTACCAGAACGACGTCCGCAGCACCGTGCGCCGGTGCGCGGGGTCGGGCGAGTCGAAGGTGAAGCGGAAGAAGGCGCTCGAGATCCCGCCGCGGAGGATCGTCACGAGCACCGCCGTGAGGGCGACGACGACGCCGACGGCGCCGAGGTCGGTCGGGTCGAGGTAGCGCGTGTAGATCGGGAGCAGGAAGACGGCGATGAGGCGGGAGACGATCCCGCCGAGGCCGTAGACCGCGGACTGGCCCGCGAGCTGCTTCAGCCGTCGTTCCGCAGCACTGAGCTAGAGGCGAGCGTAGAGGCGAGCAGGCGGTCGGCGACCCGCTCGAGGTCGTGCACGCGCTCGACGTAGGCGCGGCTCTCGGCTCCCACGCGCCGGCGGAGCGCCGCGTCGGCGACAAGCGGCCGCAGCGCCTCGCGCAGCGTCTCCTTCGTCGCCGGGACGAGCGGGACGCGGGTGCCGAACGCCTCCTCCGTGCGTCGCACGGCCTCGTCGTGGAGGAAGGTCACGACCGGCTTCCCGAGCGCCATCGCCTCGATCGCGAACACGCCGTACCAGCCTGCGTTCAGCTGGTCGACGACCACGTCCGCGGCGCGGTAGCGCTCGAAGGCCTCGTCGTGGTGCAGGCCCTCGACGAGCTCGAGGTCGGCGTCGAGCCCCTCCACGGCCGCGATCACGTGCTCGGTGCCCTTGCGGCGGCGCGACGAGGGCGCGTGGACGATCAGCGGACGCGTGCGGTCGCCCGGCGGCGTCGGCTCGATCGCGGCCGACGTCGATCCCGGGCGGGATCACCTCGGCCTCCGGCACCCAGCGGATCGGCGTCGTAGGAGCCGACGACCTGCGCGCCGGCCTTCCGCCCCGCGGAGAGCTGCTCCGGCGTCTTGCCGCGGATGTCCGAGCCGAGGTAGTGCATCACGGACTTCTTCCGCAGCGCCCCGAGCAGCGGGTACTGCAGCGACTGCGGCACGAGCGTGAGCCCGAAGTAGAAGTGGAACACGTCGGTGCGCGGGAGCAGGCGCGCGAGCGCGCGCCACTGCTGCAGCTGGCGCCGCGCGAAGGAGCCGTGCCGGTCGAGGCTCACGTCCGCCTCGGGGTGGAGCCGGTACCGCTCGAAGACGACGAGGCGCGCGTCGACGCCGCGACCGGCGCAGCGCCTGCACGTTCTGCCACGGGATCCCGGCCGTGTTCACCGGGGCGTGGACGACCCTCATCGGAGACGCGACAGGGCGTCCTCGATCCGGGCGTCGTCGTCGCCGAGGTCGCGGAGCTCGCTGCTCGCGGCGACGCGCTCCACGGCCCGCAGGGCGAGGGCGCGGAGCTCCGGGTCGGTGCCGTGCCGCGCCACCTCCTCCGCCGCGGCCAGCGCGGACGAGCCCCACGGCTCCTCGACGTACTCGCCGGGCAGCGCCTCGGCCACCTCCTCCAGCGCGTCGCGCAGCAGCTCGGGATCGTCGAAGCCGGTCATCGGTCGAACTCGACCTGGTCGAAGTAGCGGAGGGCGGTGCGGCCGGGACGCACGCGCGAGTGGAGCGCCGCGAGCTCCTCGTCCGAGACCTCGCCGAGCGCGCGCTTCACGCCGAGCCAGGGCAGGTTCAGGTCGTCCTGGTACACGACCGTGGAGATCCGCGGGTTGATCTCGATCACGTGCTCTCCCACGAGCTGGATGTTGAAGAACCACTCGATCGCGAGCTCCTCGACGATGCGGTCGGCGATCGCCATCAGCTCCGGGTCGTCGAGCGTGACGAAGTACATCGCGAGCCCGGCGCGCATCGCCTCGCGCGTCTTCGGGTGGCCCAGGACGACGCGCCGGCCGTCCGCGATCCCGTCGATCGTGCGCTCGCCGCCGGTCGCGAGCTCCATCACGAGCAGGTCGGGGCCGCCCTCGTCCGGGAGCAGCTCGACGGCCTCCTCGAGCCGCATCGCCACCGAGCCGGGGCGCTCGTGGAGCAGCTGGTGCGCGCGGTCGACGGTCGGGTCGAGGATGCGGAAGCCGCGCGAGCCGGAGGAGAACACCGGCTTGAAGCAGACGGGCCGCTCCGGGTAGCCGAGCTCGCGCGCCGCCGCCTCGACCTCGCGCGCGCCGTTGACGCGGCGGAAGGCGGGCGCGGGGATCCCGAGCCGGTGCAGCAGCGCGTAGGTCTCGGCCTTGTCGTTCGAGCGGCGGATCGTCTCGGGGCCGGAGACGAGCACCGGGACGGGGAAGCCGCCGCGGTGCTCGGCGAGACCCTGGAGGTCGAAGGAGCTCTGCGGCAGCACGACGTCCACGCCCTCGCGCTCGACGATCGCGCGGATCGCGTCCGGGAAGCCGGGGTCGGAGCCCGCCGGGACGAGGTGGAAGGCGTCGCAGAGGTGGCGGCCGATCGAGCGCTCGGACATGTCCGTCCCGACCAGGCGAACCTCGCGCTCGCCGTTCTCGCGCAGGGCGCGGAGCAGCGCCGCGGTGCCGGGCGCGCCGGAGGCGGAGACGAGGACGGTCGTCACGCGAGCGCCCGCTCGATCGCGTCGCGGTGCTCGACGAGCCAGGCGGCGTTGGCACGGATCCGCTCCCCGCTGCCGCGGTCCCACATGTCGCGCCATCCCGGTTGCCGCTCGACGCCGCCGAGCCGGCGGTGGAGCTCGTAGCCGTGCTCGCGCATCGCGAGGGAGCGGTCGACGAGGAGGGAGCGTTCCGCTGCAGGGAGGCCGTAGCCGTCGCAGACCGCCCGCGCGCGCCGGGCGCGGTCGGCGACGGACAGCTCCTCCGGGCCGTCGGTGCGCAGCGGCGCCCAGTGGTAGGCAGCGCTCGCGACGTCGACGAGCCGGTCGCCCGGGCCGGCGAGGTCCCAGTCGATCAGCGCGACCGGGACGCCGTCGCGCCGCACGACGTTCGGCGGGTAGAGGTCGCCGTGGCAGATCGAGCGGGCCTTCGAGCCCGTCCGAGAACCACCGCGTCCCCGGCGGCGGCTCGAACCCGGCCTGCGCCTCGTGCATCCGGCGCAGGAGGTCGCCGAGGGCCGCGAGCGGCTCGTCGTCGAGCGGCGGCTGGCGGTCGGTCTCGCCCTCCACGAACGACAGGATCTCGCGGCCCTGCTCGTCCTCGCCGAGGTACCTGGGCGCGCCGTCGAAGCCGACGCGCTCGAAGTGCCGGAGGAGCGCGTGCACGGCGTCCGACCAGTGACCGGTGCTGCGACGAACGGTCTCGCCGGCGCGTGCGACCGCGGTCACGGTGCTCCGTAGCGGCTCCTCGCTCACGTCAGGTCGATCCGGTCGTTGGCGAGGTGCGTGAGCCGCGCCTCGCGGTCGGCGTCGAGGAAGGAGAGCATCGTCTCGCGCATCGTCTCCCCCGGGTAGACCCAGATCTCGGGGTGGATCAGCAGCTGCAGCCAGTCCGGGTCGCGGCGCCGGAGGCCGTCGCGCGGGGAGCCGCTGCGCCAGTGCTGGTTCGAGTCGGAGCGGTAGTGGTCCGGGTCGAACCACGGCGCGTCCATCACGTTGACGGCGGCGCCGACCGGCTCGCGCATGTACTCCGGGTCGGGGTTGTGCCAGGCGAGCACGGGGTCGAAGCGGTCGTCGAGGTCGACGTGCGGGTGGACGGCGTGGAGCGCGACGGCGTGGCCGAGCGCGCGCAGTTCCGTCAGGGCGTGCTCGCCTTCGGGCGAGGCCAGGTTGTAGAAGACCGACCGCGTCATCAGGAAGTACGTCGCGCGCACGTCCATCTCCGCCTCGAGCCGCGCCATCGCGAGGGCCGCGTCGAGGGAGAGGTCGACGTCGTGGCGCAGGAGCAGGTCGCCCGGCTCCGGCGCCGCTCCGCCGAAGAGCCGGAACGCGTACCCGCCCTCCTGCGCCGCCTCCAGCAGCAGCTCGTACTCGCGCATGTCGAAGCGGTCGCTCACGCCGCGCGCACCTCCACGTCGAGGAGCCCGGCCGCCGCCTCGGCCCGCTCCAGCGCCTCGACCGACGTCTCGCCGACCGCGATCACGTAGCCGCGCCGGTCGCCGTCGAGCCGCACGGGCCGGATCGTCTCCCCGACCTGCAGGTACGTGTCCGCCTGCACGACGCCGGGGAAGGCGCGGACGCGGTCGAGGCCGGAGAAGGACAGCACCTCGCCGGTCGGGAGCGGCCCCGGCTGCGCGGTCAGGAAGCGGATCGCGAGCGGGCGCCGGAAGCGCGGGTAGGCGAGCTCGTCCGGGACCTCGAGCCCGAGCGCCTGGCGCAGCGCGATCTCGACGAGGTCGAGCCCGATCGCGTGGCGCGCGAGGTCGGCCATCTGCCCGCCGGGGATCCGCGCCGCGACCTCCACGACCCGCACCGAGCCGTCGTCGGAGACGAGCAGCTGCGGGAACGCGATCCCGTCCTGCAGCCCGAGCGCGTGCACGGCGTGGACGGCGACGCGCTCCGCCTCGGCGAGGACGTCCCCGTAGATCGAGGCCGGGTAGACGTGGATCCAGCCGACGCCGAAGCCGACGCCGGGCGGCCGCAGCCGGTCCGACAGCGTGAGGACGTGCGACTCGCCGCCGCGCGCGAGGACGAGGCCGTTCAGCTCGAGCCCCTCGTGGAAGGCCTCGACGATCGCCTCCCCGGTCTGCGACTCCGAGAGCGCGACGTGGAGGTGCGCGAGGAGGTCGTCCTCGGACTCGATCAGGAAGATCGCCGCGCTGGCCGCCCGAGTCGGCCGGCTTCAGCACCGCCGGCAGGCCCACGTGGCGCAGGGCGGCGCCGGCCTCGTGCACCGACCGGAGCGCGGCGAAGCGCGGCTGGGCGACGCCTGCCTCGGCGAGCCGGCGGCGCATCGCGATCTTGTTCGTCATCAGGTGCGCGACGCCGGTGCCGATCGAGGGGAGCCCGAGCCGCTCGGTCACGGCCGCGACGACGGGCACGGCCCGGTCGGCGCTGACCGTGAGCGCGCCGTCGACCTTGTGGCTCTGAGCCACTTGCTCCACCGCGGCGACGTCGGAGAAGTCCACGACCTCGGCCACGTCGGCCGCCTGGAGCCCGAGCGCGTCCGGGTTCCGGTCGACGCCGACGACGCGGAGGCCGAGCTCCTGCGCCCGCTCGATCGCGCGCCGCTGGTGCCGGCCCGCACCGACGAAGAGGACCGTCCGCGCCACGGCGGCGGATGCTATCCCGGCGCGAGCGTCGCCACGATCACGTCCGCGACGCGGTCGGCCGCGTGCCCGTCCACCTCGCCGACGACCCCGCGCGCCACGCGGGCACGCTCCTCCGCGAGCTCGGCCGGGTCGGCGAGCGCCCGCTCGATCCCGGCGACGACCTCCTCGAAGCTGCGCGCGGGGTAGAAGGCCTCCGACTCGAGCAGCTCCCGGTAGTGCTCGCCCGAGACGTTGAGCTCCGCCCAGCGGTCGTCCGGCGGCGCGCCCTCGTCGTAGAGCACGCACACGGCGGGGCGGTCGTTGACGATCGCGTCGAGGAGGATCGTCCCCGCGTTCGCGACGACCGCGTCGCCGTGCTGCAGCAGCGTCGCGAGCGCGTCGAGGTCCGTGTACGCGGGCTCCTGCACCGCCGCCCCGGTCGTCCCCTCGGGCAGCGCGAACCGCTCGCGCCAGCGCCGGTCGCGGGGATGCGGCCGGAAGAGGAGCTGGAAGCGCTCGTGCGCGCCCGACTCGCGCCACCAGTCGAGCAGCCGCGCGACGAACCGGTCCTCGTACGGCGCGTTCGTCGGCGTGTTCCCCATCACGAGCACGAGCGGCCGCGACGGGTCGAGGCCGAAGCTGCGCTACGAGCTCCTCGTAGCGGGCGCGCGGGCGCCGCTCGTGGAAGACGTCCGTCTGCGGCCAGCCCGTCACCTCGACGCGGTCGCCGGCGATGCCGTGATAGGCCGCGAGATCGTGGCGCATCGTCTCGTTCTGGACGACGTAGCGCTGCGCGTACGGGCTGATCGCGCCCTTGCCGACGGTGTGGTCCCAGCTCGAGACGTAGCCGACGACCGGGATCCCGAGCCGCCGCGCCGCCGTGAGGAACGGGACCGCGCTGCGCGTCTGGAGGTTCGCGACGACGAGCCCCGCGCAGTCCTCCCGCATCCGCTCGCAGGAGCCGTGACGGCACGTACCGCCGCCGGCCGAAGTGCCAGCGGAACATGAGGCGCTCGAGCCGGTCCCAGCGCGGCAGCCGGCCGGCGCGGTCGGGGTCGAGGAACCAGTTGTCGTGGCCGCGGCGCATGCGCTGCCGGTGGAAGCCGTGCCGGAGGCTCACCCGGAGCGCCAGCGGGTAGAAGCCCGCGTGGTCGTCGAGGAACCGGTCGACCCTGCGGCGGACGCGCTCGCCGAACCCGACCCGCGGTGGGAGCAGCGTCTCCTGCGCGAGCACGGGCAGGTCGCCCACGCGTGCGAGCCACGGCGCGGGATCCTCGCCGACGAAGACGAGCGCGAGCCGGCCCGGGAGTCGCGCCCGCAGCCGGTCGACGATCCCGCAGTCGAAGAAGACCCGCGTCGGCAGCGGGTCGGGGAGGACGAGCCAGATGCGCTTCACGGTGTCGCGGGAGCCCGCAGCACGGCCTCGATCCGCTCCGCGAGCGAGGCGCCGTCGAGGCGGTGCGCGCGCAGCGCCTCGGGCGGCGTGCCGCACGCGGGCCAGCCCTCCACGCCGAAGACGTGCAGCGCGCGACCCTCCAGCAGACCCGCCGCGGCGAGCTCGCGCAGCAGCGTGTCGCCGAGCGCGCCGACCGGTGCGTGGTCCTCCAGGACGAAGACGTCTGCGAACGGGGCGACCGTCTCCGCCAGCCAGTCGTGGTCGACGCGGTTGAGCCACGGCAGCGCCACGACCTGGAGGACGCGTGCCGACGCCTCGGCCGCCGTCAGCGCCTCGTGGAGCATCACCGGCCCGTAGGCGAAGAGCAGCGCGTCGGTGCCCTCGCGCAGGATCGTGCCGCGACCGACGGCGACCTCGCCGCCGAGCTCGAGCCGTCGCGGCGACGGCCCGATCGCGAGCCGGATCGCGACGCTGCCCTCGGCCTCCTCGACCGCCCACGCCGTGAGCGCGCGCGTCTCGGCCGCGCTCGCCGGGTGCACGATCGTCATCTCCGGTAGCGCCGCGAGCAGCGAGACGTCGCGGATGCTCTGGTGCGACTTGCCCGGCCCGGCCGGGATCAGCCCCGCGTAGTGGAGCGCGTAGACGACCTTCGTCCGCTCGCTCGCCTGGTTGTAGATCTGCTCGTTCGCGCGCGAGGCGAGGAAGCTCGCGAAGGAGTTGACGACGGGGAGGAGGCCGTGCCGCGCGAGGCCGGCGGCGGCCGAGACCATGTCCTGCTCCGCGATGCCGCTCTCGAGGAAGCGGTCCGGATGGGCGTCCTCGAAGCCGCGGATGCGGCAGTCGGACGAGAGGTCGGCGTCGAGGACGACGAGCTCGGGCACGCGGCCGGCGAGCTCGACCAGCGCCTCCCCGTACGCGGCCGCGACGTACTCGTCCGTCACCTTCGGGCGCGCGGCGATCCCCGACTCGGGCTCGCCCTCGAGCGACGCCGGCGCTCTTCGGGCAGCGGCGGCACGGGGACGAGCTCCAGCGGCCCGAGCCGCTCCTCGATCCGCGCCACGAGCTCGGCGTGGGCGCGCGCGAAGGCGTCGTCGTCCGGCGCGCCCGCGTGCCAGCGGTAGGTGCCGCCGCCCTCCTCGAGCGCACGGGGGTGCTCCATGAAGGAGACGCCCCTGCCCTTGATCGTGCTGCGCGACGAGCGCCTTCGGGACGTCCTCCGGCCCGGCGTCGAACGACGCGAACGTCTCGCGCAGGGCCGCGTGGTCGTGCCCGTCGCAGGTGGCGACGTGCCAGCCGAACGCGCGCAGCTTCGCCTCGAGGTCGCCGAGCGCGAGGATCTCCTCCGTGGTCTTGTCGGACTGGAGCTCGTTCCGGTCGACGATCACCCAGAGCCGGCCGAGGCGCCCGTGCGCCGCGGACTGCAGCGCCTCCCAGTTCTGGCCCTCCTGCAGCTCGCCGTCGCCCGTCATCACGACGACGCGGCCGCCGCGGCCGAGCAGGCGCTTCGCCCACGCGATCCCGCGGCCCTTCGAGGGATTGCCGATCCTTGATCCGCTCGAAGATGACGATGTTGGCGTCGGCCGCCACCCCGATCGTCAGGATCAGCCCGGCGATCCCGGGCAGGGTGAGCGTGATCGGGATCAGCTTGACCAGGGCGAAGAAGATCACCCCGTACATGGCCAGTCCCACCGTCGCGATCACTCCCAGCATGCGGTAGTAGGCGACCAGGAAGCCGACCAGCCCAGGATGAGGCCGACGATGCCGGCCCGTCGTCCCTGGTCGAGCGCCTGCTGCCCGAGGGTGGCCGAGACCGTGCTCTGGCTCTCGAGTTGAAGGTTGATCGGCAGCGCGCCGATGCGCAGGAACTCGGCCAGGTCCTGCGCCGAGCCGATCGTGAAGTTGCCTGAAATCTGCGCCCCGGTTCGTCCGTCGATCCCGTCCGGGTTCTCGAAGAAGTTGATGATCGGCTGGGTGACGACCTGGCCGTCCAAAACCACCGAGAAGTGCTGCGAGTACTGGTCGGCAGCCGTGCCGGCCGCGCCGGGCGGTGCAGTCGCCGCGCCTCGCTGGGCGATCTTCCGGGTGACCTCCTGGAACGCGGCCTGGCCGGAATCGGTGAAGTCGAAGGTGACGTTGGGCTGGTTGGTGGTCGGATCGAAGTTCTGCTCGGGGTTCTTGATGTTGTCGCCGGACAGCGCCGGGCGGTCCTTGAACACGAAGTGGGGTGTGGCCGAGACCTCGCTGGGGGTCTGCGACGGGGTACGGTCGTCGGACGGCGCCTGGACGACGACTGTGCCCTGAGGCGCGGCGACTCTGCGTGCCGGGCGGCTGCTTCTGGTTTCGGAATTGCAGGAACAGGTCATTCGGGTCGGCCGCCGGGCCGCGCAGGAGTTGGTGGGAGTCGCGCTCGAACAGGTAGTAGGCCGGCCCCTTGGTCGTGCACCTGGTCCTGGAAGCACTCGGGCTCTCGCTTCGAGGCGAACTGGACGGCGTCGTAGAGGTTGGGGAAGCTGTAGATGTTGGGGTTGGGGTCCGGCTCGGCCGCCGGGTCCTTCGGCACTCCCTTCCGGGGCGGGGGCACGACGTTTGCCTCGAAGTCGTAGAAGTAGAGCTGCGACGTGGTCCCGATCTGCTCGATCGCCTGCTCAGCGTTCTGGACGTCCGGCAGCCCCACCTGGATCCCCTGCTGACCCAGGCGCGAGATCTCCAGCTCCGAGACGCCGAGCTTGTCGGCGCGCTCGCGGATGATCTCGATCGCGCGGTCGATGTCCTCCGGTGTGATGTTGGGGGTGCGCGCCGTCTCCTCGGCCTGGTAGATGAGCTGGGTGCCGCCGCGCAGGTCGAGGCCGAGCACGGTCGGCTTGGACGCGATGACGATCGCCGACGCGGCCGTCAGGCCGATGCGGCCGGCGCGGGAGGATGTAAGGAGACTGCGGCGCCGCCTACCCATCGGCGTCGCTCACCGGGGAGTCAGGACCAGCAGCAGCCCGCCGTCGTCGTCGTAGGCAGGGAAGACATCGGCGACCGCCTCGGCTGGCAGGTCACCCTCGGCGTTCACCTGGACGCGCTTGCCGAGCGAGCGCACGCCCCACTCCAGCGTGGTCTCGATCGGGTCGGTGGTGCCGTCCTTGTCCGTGTCGGCCACCTGGCCTCCGTAGCCCTCGTCCATCCACTGAAGCCCGAGCACATCCTTGACCTGGCGGCCGATCACGTGCTCGTCCTTGAGTCCGGTCCAGCTCGAAACCGCCCTTGC
>CAVTFO010000005.1:0-71219 GCA_963733995.1 uncultured Thermoleophilia bacterium | reverse complement strand
CACGACCACGTCGAAGCGCTCGCCGGGGAGGTCGGCCGGCGCCGTCCCGTCGACGAAGCGCAGGCGCTCGTGGCGGAAGCGCTCGCGCGCGAAGGCGAGGTGGTGCGGGTCGTTGTCGATCCCGACCACGTCCGCGCCGGCCCGGACGACCAGGTCGTGCGCGAGCTCGCCCTTGCCGCAGCCGACGTCGAGCACGCGCTCGCCCTCGCGCACGCGCTCGACGAAGAAGTCGTGGTACGCGGTGAGCCGGTGCTTCGCGTGGACGCCGTCGTCGAGCCGGATCGCGGCCGCGTCGAGCTGGCGCCGCGTCTCGGCCTCGAGCTCGAGCAGCTCGCGGACGGCGCGGCGCCGGTCGGGGTCGGCGGCGACGACCGAGAGCCAGAAGCGGAACGGGCCGCGGACGAGCCAGGCGGGCATGACGTAGCGGAACGGCCGCCGCGGCACGCGCCGGCCGAGGCCGCGGACGAGCCGGCGGAACGTCACGGCTTCGCCACGAACCCGTCGAGCAGCCGCGCCCACTCGGGATCGAGCCGCTCGTGCGCGTGCGCCTCCGCGAGTGCCCGCGCCGGCTCCCGCCACGCAGCCCCCTCGCCGGCGTGGACCCGCGTCGCCCACTCGACGAGCCCGTCGACGTCCTCCACGTCCACGAGCGCCGCCGTGCGGCCGTGCTCGTGCAGCTCCTGTGCCTGGCCGACGCGGGTCGTGACGAGCGGGACGCCTGCCGCCGCCGTCTCGAGCGCCGCCTTCGGCCCGCCCTCCTGCCGCGAGGTGACGAGGTAGAGGTCGAGCGCGTGGTAGGCCCGCGCGAGCTCGTCCCGCGTCGCCGCGAGCACGTGGCGGTGCGGGATCCCGAGCCGGTCGAGCTCACGGCGCACGTAGCCGCGCGACGGGCCGGTGAGGAGCACGACCAGCTCCGGCGCGTCGGGCCGCAGCCGCTCCAGCACGCGGACGAGCAGGTCCGGCCCCTTGATCGTCTTCGGCTCGAGCCCCTCGCCCCAGCCGACGCCGTCCTTCTGGAACGAGCCGACGACGAACGCGCTCGTCCGGCAGCCCGAGCGCCTCGCGCGCAGCACGGCGCCGCTCCGGCGTCGCCGAGCGGGAACGACTCGAGGTCGATGCCGAGCCGGATGCGGTGGACGCGCTCCTCGGGGACGCCGGCCGCGAGCACGAGCTCCCGCATCTCCTCGTGCGTCACCTGCGCCCGGGCGATCCGGTCGGGGCGCCGCCGCAGCGCCTCGTAGGCGGTGTCGAACTCCGGCATGCCCGGCGTCCCGGGGCGGCCGTGCATGTACGCGAGCGCGAGCCGGTCGGGGCCGTCGAGCCAGCGCGGCGTGAGCGCCTCGAAGTGGCTCGTGTGGAAGACGGACTGCCCCGGCGCGAGGCCGGCCCACTCCGGCGGCGCGACGTCGTAGCCGAGGCGTCGCGCCGCCGCGGAGATGTGCACCGCGTCCTCGTCGACCGACCAGCCGCCGCGGTCGCCGACGACGAAGAGGCGCGTGTGCGCGTCCCAGCCGCGGGTGCGCGCGCCGACGGCGAGGCGCCGCAGCGGCCGGCCGAGCCGCCGGGCGCGGTGCGCGAGCGCGCTAGCCACGGAGCACCTCGAGGTAGCGGTCGGCCACGTCCGCGAGCGCCGGCACGCGGATCCGCGCGCGCCGCTCGTCCAGCTCCGCCGCGAGCTGCGCGAGCGCGTCGCCGAGCTCCTCCGGCTCGTCGAACCCGACGCCCGCGTCGCCGACCAGCTCCGGGTGCCCGCCGCTGCGCCGGAACACGGCCGGGAGCCCGCACGCGAGCGCCTCGAGGAGCGCGTTCGAGCACGGGTCGTCGACGCTCGCGGCGAGGTAGGCGTCCTGCGAGCGGAGCAGCTCCGCGAGCTCGGCCGACGGCAGCGGCCCGACGACCTGCACGCGCTCGAGCCGGAGCTGCGTGCGCCCGACGAACGTCACCTCGACGTCCGGGGCGAGATGCCGGTCGAGCCAGAGCAGCGCGTCGGCGCCCTTGCGCGGGTTGTCCGACCAGGACGAGGCGACGAGGCGCAACGGCCGGTCGCCGCGCGGCTCCCGCGACGCGGGCGGGAAGAAGATCGCCGGATCGGGCGCGTTCGGGATCACGTGCGGCTCGCGCAGCTCGAGCCCGAGCTCCCGGTGCGCGTCGAGGCTCCACTGCGACTGGAACACGGTCGCGTCGGCGAGCGCGGCGTTCAGCTCGACGATCCGCCGGTCGGTGCCGTCGTCGAACCCGCGGTAGACGCCGATCGGCCCGTCGACGCGGTGCACCATCCGCACGCCCTCGCGGGCGAACCGCCGCAGCCGCCGGAAGCCGAAGTTGAACGAGTTGAAGAGGCAGGCCGGCGTGCCGCCCGAGATCCGGTTCCACTCGACGTCGAGCCCGCGCCCCTCGAGCTCCCGCACGAGCGCGGCGATGAACTGGTTCCCGCCTCCCGACGGCGGCGGCGCGTACTCGTGGAAGACCGCCAGGTCGGCGGCGTCGCGGCGCGAGCGGAGCCGGTCCAGCTCGGTGCCGGCGACCGCCCCCATCCGACGGCCGAGCGTACGGGCGTGGACGACGGCCGCGCGCGGCTTCGTACGCAGGCTCACCGCGGGCTCCCGAGGAACGGCGACGCGTCGACCGTCACGTGCTCGCCGCGCGCGTACCAGTCCTGCTTCCAGTTGCGCTGCGCCGGCCCACGACGCGGCGTCGCGAGCGCGGCCGACCGCCGGAGCAGCCGCTTCGCCGACCCGAGTAGCGTCGCGGCGGAACGCCCGCGACTCGTCGAGGTTCTTCCGCGTGCGCCAGCCGTCGTTCCCCTCGACGCTCGACCGCGGAACGAAGCAGAGGTGGAGCAGCCGCAGCGGGTCGGTCTCCCAGGTCGTGCTCTCGGCGAGGTCGCGCTTCGACTCCCACTCGTAGCCGTCGCGGAACACGACCGGGCCGGACTGCAGGGGGTCCGGCGACTCCGGCCACGACTCGACCGCGCCGAAGTTGAAGAGCTTCGTCACCGGCCGCGACGGCGGCGCGAGCCAGCCTGACGCCGTCGCGCCCTCCTCGTCGAGCTCGTCGCAGTTGAGGACGTGCGCCTTGAGGCGGAATACGTCCCCGTGCTCGCCGGCGAGCAGCGCCTCGCGGAGCCGGGCGATGCCTGCCGGGTCGTAGAGCTCGTCCCCGTCGACGCCGAGGACCCACGTCGGCGTCCCCGCGTACTGCGCGAGCGCCCGGTGCGCGTCCCCGGAGTCCCGCGTCCGCGCGAGCTCGACGTGGTCGGCGTCGCGGGCGATCCCCTGCAGGATCTCCCACGTCCCGTCCGTGGACATGTGGTCGAAGGCGTGGACGCGATCCAGGTACGGGAGGACGTTGCCGAGCGCACGCGCGACGTGGCGGTCCTCGTTGCGGACGAGGACGGAGCCGACGAGTCGGACGGGCCGATCAGGCACGGCGAGGACGGTAACCGGCGGCCGACCCGGCAGCGCACGGTACGGTGCCGCCATGCACCGGAACCGGACGAAGCTCGCCGCGCGCGCCCACGCCGTCGGCACCAGGATCGAGCGGCGCGGGGTCGTCGCGACGTACAAGCTCCACGACCGCGTCGGCGCCAACCGCGCCAGCCGGCGCCGTTTCGCGGAGGATCGCCCGCAGCTCGACGAGACGCAGCAGCGGATCGTCGACGCGCTCCGCACGGAGGGCTTCTGCGTCCTCCCGTTCGCGGAGCTCTTCCCCGACCCGGCCGTGTGGCAGCGGCTCGACGAGGACGGGCAGCGGTTCGTCGACGAGACCGAGGCCGGCCTCGCCGCCGAGGCCGCGGGCGAGGAGTCGGGCCTGCGCCGCACGTCGAAGGAGTTCGTCGTGCGCAAGAACGCGTACGGCGTCTCGCTCGGCCTCGACGACCCGTGGCTCGACCTCGCCGTCGGCCCGCGCATGCTCGACCTCGCGAACTCGTACCTCGACCTGTGGTCGAAGCTCGAGTACGTCGACCTCTGGTACACGAAGCCGGCCGACGCCGAGGCCGAGCGCCAGTCGTCGCAGCGCTGGCACCGCGACTACAACGACAGGCACCTGCTGAAGGCGTTCATCTACCTCACCGACGTCGACGAGGAGGCGGGCCCGTTCGAGTACGTCCCGCGCAGCGCGCCCGGCGGGGAGCTCGGCGACCTCTGGCCGTGGCGGCCGCTCGGCGACAACTACCCGCCGCAGGACGAGCTCGCGAAGCGGATCGAGGGCCGTCCCGGTCGAGACGTTCACGGGGCCGAAGGGGACGATGATCTTCTGCAACACGAGCGGCTTCCACCGCGGCGGCTTCGCCACGGGCAAGCCGCGCGTGCTCGCGACGTTCACGTACGCCTCGCCGGCGGCGCTGAAGTCGCTCTCCGACCGGAACTTCACGCTCGCCGAGACGAACGGCGCGGCGCTCTCGCCGGCGGCGCGGTACGCGCTCAGCGACTAGCGGCTCCGCAGCACGTCGGCGATCGCGGTCGACGTAGCGCTCCCAGCCGAGCTCGCGCTCGACGGTCTCCCGCGCGCGGCGGCCGAGCGCGGCGGCGGCGTCCGTCGTCGGCGAGCAGCTCGCGCAGCGCCGCCGCGAACGCGGCCTCGTCGCCCGGCGGCACGAGCCGGACGTTCGCGCCGTCCTCGAGGCCGTAGCCCTCCGCGATCGCCGCCGTGCGGGAGACGACGACCGGCTTCGCCAGCGCCATCGCCTGCAGGAGCGTCGTCGTCGCGCCCGAGTAGCGGTTGTCCCGCACGGGCAGCGCGACGACGCGCGCGCGGGCGAGCCGCTCCCGCACCTCGGCGAACGGCAGTTCGGCCGCGACGGCGACGTTCGCGGCGCGTCGGAGCGCCCGCGCCTGGTCGCGCCGAGGCGACGACCGAGAACGACGGCGCTCGGCATCGCGCGGCGACGCGCGCGAGCAGCGCCGTAGTCCCGCTCGCGGATCGGCGCCGACGGAGACCACGTCCACCGTCGGGCTCGACCTCCGCGGGCGGAAGGCGTCGGTGTCGACGCCGAAGGGGACGAAGCGCACGTCGTGGCCCGGGAGCCACGCGCGCAGCTCCTCCGCCTCGGCGTGGCCGTAGGCGACGACGGCGGCCGTGCGCCGGAACGCGCGCTCGTAGACGCGCCGCGCGGCCGCGCGTCCGCAGCTGCGCGAGCCGATGCGGCAGGCCGATGCTCACGTACACGAGCGGCGGCCGCAGCGCGCGCGCCCCGGCGAGCAGCACCGCCGGGATCCCGACCGTGTCGACGGTCGAGAAGACGACGTCGGCGGCGTTCGCCTCCCGCCGCGACGCGAGCACCGTGGCGAAGTCGCCCCCGTAGCCGCCGCCGAGCGCGCACGACGCGCCGCAGCGCGCGGTCGAGCCGCCGGTGACGCGCCCCGGGCGCGAGCCCGGGCTCGAGGCTGTGCCGAACGGAGAACCCCGCGCCGCGAGCTCGTCGGCGCCGAACAGCGCAGTACCGCTCCGCCGGACCCGACGCGCCGCGTCCAGCGCGGCGCGGCGCAGCGGCGAGTCGCGGAAGAGGACGAAGACGGAGTGGCTGCTACCGCTCCTCGACCGTCCACTCGAGCAGCGGCCGGACGACGCCCCGCCACTGGCCGGTGAAGGTCCCGCGCGCCGAGTCGCCCTCGCCCGGGTCCTGGACGTGGAACGAGACGACGTCGACCCAGCCCGGCGTGGACGTGCAGCCGCGGCGCCGCGAGCGACACGACCGCCGCCTCGACGCTGATCGAGCCCCTCGTTGAGGAGGTTCGCCGGGATCCACGCGGTCGCGACGTAGTCGCCCGGCGGCGACGGCTCGTCCCAGCGCGGCTGCGTCCATCGCGTTGAAGATCACGTTCCCCTGCCGGTCGATGAGCTTGACCTTCGGGACGATCGGGTCGGCCGTCGCGCAGCACGGTGAAGCCGATCTCGATCCCGACCGGGCGGCGCACGTCGACCGCCGCCGCGCGTCTCGCCGTCCTCGTCGCACGACGCGGACGCGACCGCAGCCGGACGAGGTCGTCGCCGGGCGCCTCGGCGAGATCGGGCCACTTCGGCTCGACCCGGTCCCGTGCACCGACTGGAGGTAGCGTCGCGACGACGTCCGCGCTCGGGCCGTCGGCGACGACCTGCGCCCTGCTCGAGCAGGATCGCGCGGTCGCAGAGTGTCGTGATCGCCTGCATGTTGTGCGAGACGAACAGCACCGTCCGGCCGGACTCGCCGAGGTCCTCCATCCGCCCGAGGCAGCGCCGCTGGAACTCGGCGTCGCCGACGGCGAGCACCTCGTCGACGAGCAGGATCTCGGGCTCGAGGTGCGCGGCGACCGAGAACGCGAGCCGGACGTACATCCCGCTCGAGTAGCGCTTGACCGGCGTGTCGAGGAACTTCTCCGACGCCGGAGAACTCGACGATCTCGTCGAACTTGCGCGTGATCTCGCGCCGCTTCATCCCGAGGATCGGCGCCGTTGAGGAAGACGTTCTCGCGGCCGGTCAGCTCGGGGTGGAAGCCGGTGCCGACCTCGAGCAGGCTCCCGACGCGGCCGCGGATCTCCGCGCCGCCCGCCGGTCGGCGCCGTGATGCGCGTCAGCACCTTGAGCAGCGTCGACTTGCCGGCGCCGTTGCGGCCGATCACGCCGACGACCTCGCCCTCCTGCACGTCGAACGAGACGTCGCGGAGCGCCCAGATCTCCTCGCTCGTGGCGGCGATGGCCGCGCCGCGCTTCACCGCGGCGCGAGCTCTCGCGCAGCGTCCCGTAGCCGGCCTGGAGCTCGCCGATGCGGTAGCGCTTCGAGAGGCCCTGCGCTGCGATCGCGACGCTCATCAGATCGTGTCCGCGAACGTCGGCTCGGACCGGCGGAAGTACGCGAGGCCGCCGAGGAAGAACACGAGCGGCCGCGACGACGCTCGACGAGCAGCTGCCCGGCGTCGGGCGCCGGCGTGCCGAGCAGTGCCCAGCGGAACCCGTTGATCACGCCGGCCATCGGGTTGAGCGCGAAGCACCCACTGCGACCGCTCCGGCAGCGCCGTGACCGCGTAGACCACCGGCGTGAGCCACATCCAGATCTGGATGAGGAACGGGAGTCGCGTACGGGCACGTCGCGGTAGCGGACGTTCAGCGCCGAGAGGAAGAGCCCGACGCCGAGCGCCGTGACGAACGGCGAGGCCGAGGAAGACGGGGAGCAGCGACAGCCGTGGCCGTCGGGGCCGACGCCGTACCAGGCCATCAGGCCGAGCAGGACGACGAACGAGATGCAGAAGTCGACGGCGGGGACGGCGGACGGCCGAGAGCGGCAGGACGACGCGCGGGAAGTAGACCTTCGCCACGAGCTTGCGCGTTCCCGACGATGCTCCCGCTCGACTGGCTCGAGCGCTGCGGCGAAGTACGTCCACGGCAGCAGCCCCGAGAACACGAACAACGGGTACGGCAGCCCCTCGGACGAGAACTGCGCGAACTTCCCGAAGACGAGCGAGAAGATGACCATCGTCATCAACGGCTGGATCACGCGCCCACGCAACGCCGATGAAGGTCTGCTTGTAGCGCACCTTGACGTCGCGCCAGACGAGCGTCCCGAAGCAGCTCGCGGAAGTGCCAGAGCTCGCGGACGTCGAGGCGCGGCCACCGCGGCGGCCGGCTTGATGACGGTGAGCCGCGTGTCGCGCGGCTGGGAGACGGCGACGTCGGCGGACGGGGTCCGCGGGGGATCGAGTTGCGCCTGAGCCACCCGGCGATGCTAGCGCGGGCACCGTTCGGCGCCGGTAAAGAAAGATCGATGCTCTAGCCTGGCGCGCGCGTTGCTCCTCGGCTTCCATACCAAGCAGCTGTCCGAGCGGGGCGGCGACCAGGCTCCGTTCGAGTTCGCCCTCGGCGCGCGGGAGCTGCTCGGCCTCGACGTCCGCTTCTACGTGCCGGCGTCGGCCGACTGGATCGTGCCGGAGGCGCGGCGGCGATTCGAGGAGCACTTCGACCTCGTCTTCTACGACGATCCGCGCCAGATCGAGGCCGACGCGCTCTACGTCCACAAGCGCGGCTACCCCGGCCGGATCACCGACGCACGTGCCCGAGCTGAATCACGCCTGGAACGTCGCCTCCTTCCCGCACGGCCACCGCTTCGCAGTCACGAGCGCCTGGCTGGCGCGGCGCGCGCGGCGGCACGTGCAGGTCGGCCGGCGGTCGCTCGAACTGCCGCGGCTCCGGCGCCCCGAGGTCGTCCCGAACATCGTGTCGCTCCCGGACATCGGCGAGGACCTCCGCGACGAGCTCGGTATCCCCGACGACGCCGTCGTCTTCGCCCGACACGGCGGCTTCGGCGAGTTCGACCTCGAGTTCGTCCGTGACGCAGTGCGCGACGCGCTCGACGAACGGACGGACGTGTGGTTCGTCCTCCTGAACACGGTGCGGTTCCACGAACACGAGCGGCTCGTGCACCTGCCGCTGACCGTCGACCGCGCGAACATCCGACGGTTCGTCAACACGGCCGACTACATGATCCACGCCCGCGTCCATTCGGCGAAGGCTTCGGGCTCGCCGTCGCCGAGTTCGCGCTCGCGGGTGCCCCAGTACTGACCTACGCCGGTTCGCCGAACCTCGCCCATCTCGACCTGCTCCCGCCCGAGCTGCGCCACGCGCTACCGCGACTACGACGGAGGTGCGCACGCTGCTTCCTGACCCTGCCCCGACGGACCGAGCCGGTCTCCGGCGACATCGCGACGCCGCTACGGTCGCGAGGCCGGTCATGGCGCCGCTTCCACGATGTGTTCCTCCGCTGAGTCGATGCCGTTCCTCCGCACCAGCGCGCACGTGGGGTCGCTCGGCACTCTCGCCCAAGACGACGTCTGCTTCCCGGGCCTCGGGGCGCGGCTCGGCGGGCACCCTCGCGCCGCCTCGCTCGTCGTTCGCCGCCCTGCGGCGCCTCCCTACGGCCCGGCTGCGCGCCGCTGCATACCGGCACGTGTCGCTCCCGCTCGCGCAGCGGATGGAGCGGCACGTGACGGTCTCGGTCGCGCCCGGCGTCCGGATCGGACGCCGGACGTCGAGCGCTGGTCGGCCGGTACGCTCGCGACCTCCGGCGTGCTCGAGTGGTACCTCACCGCCGTCTTCACGACGTCTCCTGGAGCGCGGCGACGTGCTCGTCGACGTCGGCGCGAACATCGGCTACTACACCGCGCTCGGCGCGCGCGCCGTCGGCCCGGCCGGCCACGTCTACGCGCTTGAGCCGGCCCCCGACACGGTCGGGCAGCTCCGCCGAACGGTCGCAGCGAACGGGCTGTAGAACGTGACGGTGCTCGCGAAGTGGCCGCCGGCGCCGACGAAGGAACGGCGAAGCTGCGCGGCTCGCCGACGGGGCACGACGACAAGTCGACGCTCGCCTACGCGCGCGGCGAAGGCGCGGTCGACGACGAGGGTGCGCCGTCCGCCCGCTCCACGCGCTCGTCGACCCCGCGCGCCGCAGACCGGCTCGCCCTGGTGAAGATCGACGTCGAGGGCTACGAGGCGGAGGTGCTCGCCGGGCTCGAGCCGCTGCTCGACGACGGGTGCGCGCCGACGATCCTGCTCGAAGTGCACACCGTATCTTCGCGCCCGACGCGCCGGCGTCGGCGGCCGCCTTCTGCGCGCGCCGCGGCTACCGCGCGTCGCACGTCCTCGACGACGAGGGCGCCGAGTACGGGCTCGCGCCGGCCGACCGCCGCGTGGAGGTCCGCCCGCTGTCTCGCCGGACGAGATCCGCTCGATCGCCGACGGCCGCTTCATCCTCGTGCTCGAGCCGCCGGGACGCTCGCGGCTCGCGCGGTTCGAGGCGTCAGGAGGCCGCCCCGGACGCGGGCGCTACCGCCGTGTGAGCGCAGTGACGCGACGCAGGAGGCGCGGCCAGAGGCGCTGCTCGAGCCACGCAACGCGCCCCTCGAGCTCGCCGACGTAGCGCTCGAGGCGCGGCAGGTCGACCTCGCCGACGGCCGCGCACTCGACGGCGTAGGCGGCGTCGTCCACGAGGTCAGGCGCGCGGAACGGAGCTGCGTCTGGCGTCCTGGACGGCGAACGCGCCGGCGGACCCGCGAGCGAGGCGAGCACGTCGCGTGCGCGTGTGTCCTTGACGAGCGGCCGCGCACGGCCGAGGCGGTCGAACGCGTCCCCGAGCGCGGTCGCCTGGCGCGCCTCCTCCTCGAGCGTCGACCGGGAGTCCCGATCTGCGACCGCGCGCGTCGCCTGCTCGACATCGCGAAGCGGGAACGTCAGCACCTCGAACGGGTACCAGGCGCGCAGCGGCACGCGGCCCGCCGTCGTCCGTGCGGAGCCGCTGGTCGCCGCGGTACAGTGGCCGCAGCGCCCATGCGAGCGGCTCGGGTTCCGCCGGAGGCTCCAGGCTCAGCCGCTCGGTCATCCGCTCCCAGAACGGCCCGTCGCCGGACGCCGGCACGAACAGCCGGACGAGACCCTGGACGATCCCGTATCGCTGCGGCATCGCCTCGAGCGGGTCCTTCAGCGTTCGCCCCGCGAGGCCACCAGAGCTCGTCGGCGCGGGAGTCGAGGATCCAGTCGGCCTCATGGTCGCGCACGGCGACGCGCGCGAGTTCGTTGCGCCACGTCGTCCTCGTCGGCGCCCGCCGGTCGCTCGACCGCCTGCGCGCGGCCCTGCTCGACGTACGGCTCGAGGACCGCGAGCGACTCGGTCTCGCCCGCGTCGACGCCTGCAACGATGGCGTCGACCCCGGCGTGGATCTGGAACGCGGCGTGCGGCGCGAGCGCGTCACGGTCGTCCCCGACGACCAGGATCTCGACGAGTCTCACGGGCACGGAACGCTACACAGGGCTACGCTGGCGCCGCGCCATGAAGCTCGTGATGACGCTGCTCGCGCGCGACGAGGCCGACGTCATCGCGTCGCAGATCGCCTTCCACCTCGACGCCGGGGTCGACTTCGTCGTCGCGACCGACCACCGCTCGACCGACGGGACGACGGAGATCCTCGAGGGCTTCGCGCGCGAGGGGCACCTGCACCTGATCCGCGAGGACGCCGAGACGGTGCGGCAGGGCGAGTGGGTGACGCGGATGGCGCGGATCGCCGCCGCCGAGCACGGCGCGGACTGGGTCCTGAATGCGGACGCCGACGAGTTCTGGTGGCCGCGCGGTGGCTCGCTGAAGGAGGCGCTCAGGCCGATCCAGAGCGGGATCTCGACGGTCGGCGCGCTCGTCCGCGTGTTCGCCCCTCGCCCCGACGACGATCGGCCGTTCTGGGAGCGGCTGACCGTGCGGATCGCTCCAGCCGCACCGATCAACGACCCTGTCACGTCGTACCGGCCGGTCCGGCACATCGTCCACCGCGGACACGCTGACGTCGACATCTCACAGGGCGTCCACACGGTGCGGGGGCTCCCCGGCGACCCGCTCACCGACCTCTACCCGCTCGAGGTGCTGCATTTCCCGTTCCGCTCGAGGGCGCAGGTGGAGGCGAAGCGCCGGAACGCCCCGTGGCATCGCGGGGGCAACGTCCGCGGCGACCTCGTCCGAGCCCGGAAGACGGTGACGGAAGGGCGCGAGCGCAGCTACTTCGACGAGGTCGTCGTCGACGACGAGGAACTGCGGCGCGGGCTCGCCAACGGGTCTCTCGTGGAGGACGTGCGCCTCCGCGACCGCCTCCGCGCGCTCGGCGCCGGCGTCGGCCCTCTTCCGCCGCCGACGGCACGCGACGAGGTCGGGCTCGCGGTCGACGCGGCCGTTCTCACCGAAGCGCAGGTGGTCCGCCTCCAGCGGCGGGCTGACGAGCTCGCAGCCCGCGTGGCAGCCCTCGGAGGCGCGCCGCCCACGGACGGCGCTCCACCGCGTCGAGGCGGGCCCCGAGGTCGTCGACGAAGCGGACGAGCCTGACCGTCTCCGCCTCGCGGAACGCGGCGGCGTCGATCACGGGGTGGTCGCCGGCCGCGCCCGGCGCGACGGCAAGCGGCGGCTCGCCCTCGAGCCGAAGGCGGTAGCCGCGCGATCCCCGCGTCCGCTTCGGGCGCGCGGAGCTGCCGGAGCGCGTCGCGGAGCCGCGTGTCCACGACGAGCGAGCCGTTCGCCTCGCCCCGCGCGAGCGCGTCGTCGTCGACGCCCATCCCGCGGAAGACGTCGCCGGTCCGGCCCTGCTCGCGTCGCGCGCAGCCCGAGGACGTACTGCGCGATGTGGCTGTCGCTGTGCGCGCGGCGGACGGTCTTCCGCTCGTACTGCTCGAGGCTGCGGTACGGGAAGTGGAGGACGTCCGCGGGATGCCAGTGCGGGAGCGGGGCGAGGCGTGTCCGGACGCGGTGCGCGCCGTAGTTCACGACGATCGCCGGATCGGCGCGGTGCGCGGCCTTCCCGTGCGGCCGGTACGGGCTCGTCGGGTCGTTGAGCGCGGCTGCCGAGGAGAAGCGCGCGAGCATCCGCTCGTCGAATGGGCGTCCGTCGTCGGCCTGCGGGACGAAGTGCCGACTGACCGCCCAGATCACGCCGATCGACGGCGGGACGGCGGCGAACGCGTCGCGGAGCGTGCCGCGTCGCGGCATCCAGAACTCGTCGGCGTCGGTGTTGATCACCCAGTCCGCGCCGTGCTCGGTCGCGGCCAGCCGCGCCATCCGCGTCCGCCACGGGCCGTCGCTGAACTGGCCCGTCTCGCGGATCAGGCGCAGCACGCCGGCGCGCTCGTACGCCTCCAGCACCTCGAGCGTGCCGTCGGTCGAGCCGTTGTCGGTCGCGAGGACGAAGTCGACGCCCGCGTTGAGGTGGTACGCGAGCTGCGCGGGGACGACGTCGATCTCGTCGCGGACGACGAGCGTCATGCACGAGCCTCACGCCCGTGCGTCTCCGACGCTCGCCGTCGCCGGAACGCGCGAGGGCGACCTCGTCGCCCGCTCGCCGACGAGGCCGGCCGCCGCGAGGAGGACGAAGGCGGGCGTCACGGGGACGACGTACTCCGGCACCGCGTAGACGCCGAGCATCGTCACGCCGGCGACCAGCAGACCCGCGCCGGCGAGGACCGCCGGGGTCGGCCACCCGTGCTGGCCGCCGCACGAGGAGCGCGACGATGCCGACGAGGAGCAGGAGCACGGCTCGCGGGTAGAGCGCGCGAGGCGGTGTTGAGCGCCCGCGCGAGCGTCCCGTTGCCGCCGCGGTCCGGGAACGACGTGCCGAGCTCGAGCATCCGCTCGTCGAGCTCGCGCGCGTGCCGCGCGTCGGCCGGGTCGCGGAACGACGAGGTGGTGCTCCGTCGGCGACGTCCACACCTCCTCGATGCTCCCGTCCGGCGTCGAGACGAGGCCCGCCTGGTGCGCCGCCGGGATGAGGTCGCCCTCGCTCGGCTTGGGCAGCCGCCTCCCGTTCACGACGATCGTCTCGGGCGCCGCGGCAGGTGCCGGCTGCGCCGAGCCGGAGGGCGCCGGGACGTCGAGGAGCAGCGGCGCGCGAAGCACGATCCCGAAGTCGCGCGCGACGTTGCGCGCGTACGTCCACGGGTGCGCCCGGACCGCCTCGCGCGCCGGCGGCGGAGAGATGGCCGTAGTCGTCGTCCCAGCCCCACGTTCGGTCGTCGAGGCCGATGAGGTCCTCGTGCATCCGGCCGCTGCCGTGCCGGAAGAACTCGTCGAGCGTGACGCCGTACGACCGGTACGGCTCGCGCTGGAGCAGGTCGTCCGCCACCGCCCGAGCGAGCTCGCGCGAGGCAGGCCCGTTGTCGGGCGACACGATCCGGTCGCGAACGAACGCGCGGAAGAACGGGACCGTCGCGCCGCCGCCGCGCGCGACGGTGAAGTCGTCGAAGCGGACCGCCGTTGTGCGACCGCCCACGCGAGGAGCGGCAGCGCGGCCGCCGCGGCGAACGCCGCCGCGCGCACGAGCGCGCACGCGGGCGCCGCCGCGCGCGAGCAGCGGCACGAGCACGAGCACGAGCAGCGCCTGGCTCGACGGCCGCACGAAGACGAGCGCCGCCACGGCGCGCGCCGAGCGCGGCCGAGCGGCCCACCGTCGGCCGCTCCACCGCGCGCGCGACGAGGACGGCCGTGAACGCGAACGCCGCCGCGAAGAGCGAGTCCGTCGAGAGCCGGTGGAAGAGCATCACGTAGCCCGGGTACAGGAGCAGCCCGACGGCGGTCAGCAACCGCCGCCGCCGTCCCGAACCGCCGCGCGACGGCGCACCACGCGAGAACCGACAGCGCGTACAGGACGGCCATTGCCATCTCCGCCAGCGACGCCGCCCACCTCGAGCAGCGCGCCGATCACGAGCGGGGAGAGCGGCGTCCGTGCGAGCATCGCCTGCGGGTAGACCGCGTCCGGGTCGAACAGCTGCACGTAGACGCGGAGGTACGTGAAGATGTCGCGCCCAGGCCCGAGCGGGAACGCGAGCGAGACGATGCGCGTAGACCAGGAGCGCGGCGACGACGACCGCCAGCGCCGCGGCGCGCGGCCGCTCGGCGAAGCGTCGCGACGCCGCGCCACGCACGCGTCGGCCCGACTGCGCAGCGCGATCACGCGCGCGAGCGTAGCGCGCGGCATTCCGGCCGCGTCCCCGGCCGCTCCCTATCCTCCCGCGGATGGCAGGGCCGGGAGGCGGTGTGAGCGCAGGCGAGATGCGATACCGCCTGCGCTGCCTCGAGAAGACCGGCGTGTCGTTCCGCGGGGACGAGCGGCTGCTCGACGTCGGGTGCGGCAACGGTGGCGTCGCGCGACTGCTGCGCCCGCACGTCGCGAGGTCGTCGCGGTCGACGTGGACGCTTCGCCCGACTGGGAGGACGAGCCCGGGCTCACGCTTCTTGGTCGCCGACGGGGAGCGGCTGCCGTTCGAGAACGCCTCGCTTCGATGTCGTGCATTCCAAGGACTCGCTCCACCACATGGACGACCCGGCCGCCGCCCTGGCCGAGTACCGCCGCGTGCTCCGCCCCGGCGGGACGCTCGTGGCGATCGAGGGCAACCGCTTCAACCCGGTGTTTTACGTGCACATGACGAAGCTGCTCGGGCACGAGCACTTCAGCCGCGAGCTGCTTCCACTCGCTTGTGCGGGACAGTTCCCCGACGCCCGCTTCGGCGCCTTCGAGGCCCACTACGTGCCGTGGGGCGAGCGGCTCCTCGGGCTCCAGCACGTCGTCGAGGAGCGCTCGAGCGCATCCCCTTCAGCGACGCGCTCCTCTCGTACAACTTCGCCGTCGCACGACGCGCCGCCGCGTGAGCACGAGCGAGCTCTGGTCACTTCTCCGCTGCCCGATGTGCGAGGCCGGCTTCGACTCGGCGGGCGACGAGGCGGTCTGCGCGGACGGGCACCGCTTCCCCATCGTCGACGGCATCCCGGTGCTCGTGGACGCCGCGACGCTCGCAGCCGACCCGCAGTACGCAGCACCAGCGCGACTACTTCGACGCCGAGTTCTCGCAGTACGCCGCCTACGAGCTCGAGCCGTGGCGGCGTCAGCTACCTCCAGCGGCTCGCCGATGCCGACGCGCTCGGCGGCGACGGCGCGCCGCTCGTCGACGTCGCCGTCGGCGGCTCCGGCTACACCGTGATCGAGGCCGCGCGGGCGCGGGCGCCCTGCGATCGGCTGCGACCTCTCGCTCGAGGGTCTGCGCGCCGCGAAGCGATTCGCCGAGGCCGAGGGCGTCGGCGACCGCGTGCTCTTCGTCTGCTGCTCGGCGGAGGCGCTGCCGCTCGCATCCGCGAGCGTCGACGTGGCCCTGGCGATCGCGATCCTCGAGCACGTGCCGGCCGACGGCGCCGCGCTCGACGAGCTCGCCCGCGTCCTCCGGCCGCGGCGGCCGCGCCTGGATCACCGTCCCGCACGAGCTCCGCGCGTTCTCGCCGCTGCTCTGGGCTGCCGAACCGGCTCCACGACCGCCGGCTCGGCCACCTCCGGTCGCTACAGCGCGACCGGGCTCGGCCGCGGCGCCAGCGCGCGCGGGCTGGAGCCGCTCGACGTCCAGTTCACCGGCCACGCGGTGAAGCTGCTCCAGCTGCTCGTCGCCCCGCGGCTGCCGAGGATCGGCCGGCGAGCGCCTCTGGTCGGTGGAGCGAGCGCCGCGACCTCGCCGCGGCCGCACGCGCCGCGGGAGCATGCAGCTGAGCGCCGTGTTCCGCCGCGCCTGAGCGGTGGTACGGTGGCTCGCCGGATGAGCCGACGCCCGAGATCTCGGTCCTGATCCCGTGCCTGAACGAGGAGGCCGCCGTCGGCGACGTCGTCGACGAGGCGTGGGAGGGCATCCACCGCTCCGGCCGCACGGGCGAGGTGATCGTGATCGACAACGCGTCGACCGACCGCTCCGCCGAGATCGCCGCCGAGCACGGCGCGCGCGTCGTCCGCGAGGAGCGCCGCGGCTACGGGAGCGCGTACCTCGCCGGGCCTCGACCACGCCGCCGGGCAGCTACCTCGTGATGGGCGACGCCGACAACACCTACCCGCTCCGCGACCTCGGCCCGTTCGTCGACCGGCTCGAGCAGGGCGACGACCTCGTGCTCGGCTCGCGCTTCCGCGGGACGATCCACGGCGACGCGATGCCGTGGCTGAACCGGCGGATCGGCAACCCGATCCTCACTGGGATGCTGAACGTCTTCTTCGGCGTGAAGGTCTCGGACGCGCACTGCGGCATGCGCGCGCTCCGGAGCGACGCGCGTGCCGCGGCTCGACCTCCACTCGACCGGGATGGAGTTCGCCTCCGAGATGGTCTTCAAGGCCTTCCGCCGCGGGCTGCGCGTCGGCGAGATCCCGATCGACTACTTCGCCCGCACGGGCGACTCGAAGCTCAACCGCTTCGGCGACGCGTGGCGCCACGTCCGCTTCATGCTCCTCTACAGCCCGAGCTGGCTCTTCCTGCTGCCCGGCCTCGTGCTGCTGCTGCTCGGCCTCGTCGGGATGCTCGCGCTCGCCGGCGGCCCGACGGAGATCCTCGGCCGCCGCTGGCAGATCCACACGATGCTCGCGCTCGTCGCGGCCACGCTGATCGGCGCGCAGCTCGTCCAGCTCTGGGCGTTCGCGCGCACGTACGCGGTCACGCGGTTCGGCGACCACGACCCGCTGCTCGAGCGCTTCCGCCGCCACCTGACGCTCGAGCGCGGCGTGGCCGCCGGCGCGCTCCTGTCGCTCGTCGCGGTCGTCGTGCTCGCCTGGATCATCGTCCCCTGGGCGCTCGACGGCTTCGGCGAGCTGCGGCACGAGTACGCGACGGCGCTCGCGTTCACGCTGCTCGGGCTCGGCGTCCAGCTCGTCTTCGGCTCGTTCTTCCTCGGCCTGCTGACGATGCGCGTCGCGGACCACACCGACCGCCGCGGCGTCGTCGTCGCCGAGGGCTTCGATCCGCGCGAGCGGGTGGCGGCGCCCGCGGGCTGAGCCGCGCCTGCATGCGCGTCTGCCTCGTCTACGACCACGTCTGTTCCCGTACACCGTCGGCGGCGGCGAGCGGTGGATGCGCGACCTCGCGGCGCGGCTCGCCGCCGCGGGGCACGAGGTGACCTACCTGACGATGCGGCACTGGCCCGCCGGCGAGCAGCGCCGCGCTCCCGGGCGTCCGCGTCGAGGCGCTGACGGACGCCGGGCGCGTCTACCGCGACGAGCGGCGGACGCTCGGGCCGCCGCTGCGCTTCGGGCTCGCGCGTGCTGCGCCACCTCCGGCGCCACGGGCGCGACTACGACGTCGTCCACACGGCCTCGTTCCCGTACTTCCCGCGTGCTCGCGGCGGCCGCGGCGCGGCGGCGCGGGCGCTACGCGCTCGTGGTCGACTGGTTCGAGGTCTGGACGCGCGACTACTGGCGGCGCTACGCCGGGCCTGCTCGCCGGCACGGCCGGCTGGCTCGTCCAGCGCCTGTGCGTCGCGGTCCCGCACCGCGCCAACTGCATCTCGCGCCTCTCGGCCGACCGCCTCGTCGCCGAGGGCTACCGCGGCACGCCGACGGTCCTCCCCGGGCTCTACGCCGGACCGGTGGAGGCGGCGTCGACGACGAGGTCGACCCGGACCTCGTCGTCTACGCGGGGCGGCACGTGCGGGAGAAGCGGATCGACGCGCTCGTCGAGGCGTTCGCGCGTCGCGCGGCGAGCAGCGGCCGGCGCTGCGGCTCGCGATCCTCGGCGACGGCCCCGACCGGCCGCGGCTCGAGGCGCTCGTCGGCGCGGCTCGGCCTCGACGACGCGGTGGAGCTCACCGGCGCCGGTCCCCGAGGCGGAGGTCGGCGGCGAGCGATGGCGCGCGCGGCCTGCCTCGCGACCGCGTCGGAGCGCGAGGGCTACGGGCTCGTCGTCGTCGAGGCCGCGGCCGCGCGGGACGCCGAGCGTCGTCGTCGCCGGCCCCGAGAACGCCGCGGCCGAGCTCGTCGAGGAGGGCGTCAACGGCGCCGTCGCGCCGAGCGCGGCCCCCGACGACGCTCGCGGCCGCGCTCCTCCGCGTCGTCGAGGCGGGACCGGCGCTGCGCGGTCGACCGCCCGATGGTTCGCGGACAATGCCGCGATGCTGCGCATCGACCGGTCCCTCGAGCTGATCGAGCGCGTCGTACGCGGCGGCCGCGAGGCCGACGTGACGTCCACGACCGAGGCTCGCCGTCGCCGCGACGCACCCGGTGCCTGCGCCGGGCCGCAGCGGCGCGCGGAGCGCGGCGCTGCTCGGGGTCGCGTCGCTCGCCGCGATCGCCGCGAACTACGTCTTCCTCCTCGTCGCCGGACGCGTCCTCGGCAGCGACGACTACGGCGCGCTCGCGGCGCTGCTCGGCGCGCTCACGGTCGTGCTCCTGCCCGACCGGCGCGCGTCCAGCTCGCGGTCTCGCGCGAGGTCTCGCGCCGCGTCGCGTCCGGCGAGCGCGCCGACGCCGACGCGTTCGCGTACGCCGACGTTCCGGCTCGTCGCTCCTCGTGACGGTGCCCGCCCTCGCGCGTCGCGCTCCTGCTCGTCGTCCCGGTGCGCGAGCTGCTCGAGATCGACTCGACGGCCGCGGTCGCGCTCGCCGCGCGCCGGCGCTCGCCGTCGGCGTTCGTCCTCCCGGTCGCGCTCGGCGTGCTCCAGGGCTACCAGCGCTTCGGGCCGGTCGGCGTCCTCTACGTCCTGCCGTTCGCCCTGCGGCTCGCGCTCTTCGTCGCCGATCGCGCTGGCCGGGTTTCCGGCTCGGCGGCGCCATGTACGCCGCGGTCTTCGCCGGGATCGTCAGCGCCGCGTTCGCGGTCACGCTCATCGAGCAGCCGCTGCGCCGCGGCGCCCGGGCCGGCCGCCCGGCGCTGCGCCCGTTCTTCCGCTACCTCGGCCCGGTCGTCCTCGGCCTGATCGGCATCGCCGTGCTCACGAACGTCGACCTCCTCGTCGCCAAGGCGCGATTCGCGGACGACGACGCCGGCGCGTACGCCGCCGCGTCGGCGTTCGCGCGCGTCGCGTTCTTCCTGCCCGCGACGCTCCTCGCCGTGCTCTTCCCGCGCACGGCGGCGCGCCAGGCGCGCGGCGAGGAGACGGACGACATCCTCGGCCGCTCGCTGATCGTCGTCGCCGGGCTTCTGCGGGCTGCTCACGCTCGGCTACTGGGCTGACGGGTCGCGGCCTCGTCCACACCACCTTCGGGCGCCGACTTCGCGCGCGGGCGGCGACGTGCTCGCGCCGTTCGCGCTCGCGATGACGCTCTACGCGCTCGCGAACGTGCTCGTCGGCTTCCACCTCTCGCGCGGCGAGACGCGCTACGCCTGGATCCTCGCGGCCGCCGTCCCGGTCCAGCTCGCCGTGCTCGCGCTCGTCCCCGGCGGGATCGACGGGCTCGTCTGGGCGAACGTCGCCGTCGGCCGCTGGCGCTGCTCGTCGTCGCACGAGCTCTTCGTCGGCTCGAGCGTGCCGGCGCTCCGCGTCGGCGGCGCGCCGCCTGCTCGCGCGGCGTTCCGTGGTCCGGCGCGCGGCTCGCGAGGGCGCGCTCGTCGCTCGTCGGCGCGACGGCGTTCGCCTGCGTGCTCACGTGGCCGCTCGCCGCGCGAACTCGGCTCCGCGTTCATCGGCTCGATCGGCGCGGACGCGAGCGGCGGCGATCTGGTGGCTCTGGCACCTGCAGCAGGAGGGCGGCTACCACCTCTTCGGGACGACGCACCACGTCCTCGGCGGCGCGCCGTTCGGCTTCCAGGAGTCGAACGGCGCTCAACCTCCAGTGGCTGCTCCCGTACTACCCCGCCTACCTCGCCACGGCCGTCGTCGGCGAGGTGGCGGCGTACAACCTCGTCGTCCTCTCGGGTTCGTCCTCTCGGGCGTCGCGATGTACGTGCTCGTCGCGGTACCTCGGCTGCTCGCCGCTCGTGGCGGCCTGGGCGGCGCTCGTCTACATGGTCTTCCCGGCGCACCTCGCGCGGATCGGAGCACGCCTCGCTCCTCCACTTCGAGGTGCTCGCGCTGCCCTGCTCGCCGCGCTCGCCGCGGCGCGCGCGGCCGTCGCTCGTCGGTTCGCGCTCCTCGGCGCTGCGCGTCGCTCGCCGCCTGGCTCACGTCCGGCTACTTCGGCGCGATGGCGGCGATCGGCGCCGTGCACGTTCGCGGTCGGCGCGTCGCGGCGCTCGCGCGCGCGGCCGGCGGCGCGCGCTCGTCGTCGGCGTCACGGCCGCGGCGTCGTCGCGGCGACAGTCGTCGTCGGCGTCCTCTCGTCGATCTCGGGCGTCTCGGTGCGCGCGATCCGCGAGCGCGACGACGCTCGATCTCGCCGTCTACGGCGTTGCGCCTGCCCGAGCTCGTCGTGCCCGTCGCCGGGAACGTCGTCCTCGGCGACCGGCTCGCCGAGTTCCGGTCGACGCACGCTCCACGGCGCGAACCCGTCCGAGACGAGCAACTACCTCGGCCTCCTCACGATCGCGCTCGCGCTCGGCGGGCTCGCGCTCGCGTCGGCGCCGCCGACGCCGCCTCGACGCGCGTCGTCGCGACCGTCGGCGGCGGCTCGCGCGCCGTCGTCGTCGTCTCGCTGCTCTTCGCGCTGCCCGAGCCCGTGGGGTCTTCGGCTCGGTTACGTGGACGCCGTCGCGCATCCTCTGGGAGGTCGTGCCGCCTTCCGCGTGCCGTCGCGGTGGATCGCGCTGACGATGACGGCGCTCGTCCCGCTCGCGGCGCTCGGGCTCGACGCGCGTCCGCGGCGTGCGTCGAGCGCGCGGTCCGGCGGCGCGCGACCGGCCGCCTCGTCGGCGCTCGTCGTCGTCGTCGCCGCGATGGTCGTGTCGTTCGCTCGAGCTGCACGACGCCGGTGGGGGAGAAGGTCACGCCGACCGGCGCCGTGCCGCCGAGTACGACGCGGCGTCGAGCGGACGCCCGACGGGGTCCTCGCCGAGTACCCGCTCAAGCGCTCCGACATCTACAACTTCTGGCAGCGGGAGCACGGCCGGCCGCTCGTCGACGGCGCGCCCTGGGGCACGTTCGCCGAACGACGTCGCGCGCACGCTCGTCGACCCGGACGCGCCGGGGACGGCCGAGCGGCTCGCCCTCCTCGGCGTCACCTCGATCGTGACGCGGCCCGACTCGCTGGACTTCGTCTCGAACGAGCCCGCCGGACGTGCCGCGAACGAGACTGGGGGCCGGGCTACGAGCTCGTCGGCGGCTACCCCGACGGGACGACGGTGTGGCGCGTGACCGCCGCCCCGGCGCCGGCGGTCGCGACGCTGCCGACGGAGTCATTCCTCGAGGGCGTCGTCGACGCAGGACGGCGTTCGTCGGACACCCGCTCACGGGCCAGACCGGCACGCTCGAGCTCTGGTCGCCGACGCGACGCAGGTCGTGCGGCTCGCGCTTCGACGCCGTGCCGCTGGGCGACACGAAGACGCTGCAGCTCGCGCGGCGCCGAGGGCGAGCGTCGACGTCGCCGCTCGACCGGGCGGACGCCGGTGTCCGACGCGTCGTCCGCGTCCCGCGCGGGCGCTCGCGCTCGACCTGCGGATCGAGCCGGCGCAGGCAGCCGGGGAGTTCCCGCTCGAGCTCTCCGCGCCGTGGACGGAGCGGACGACGGAGCAGCCCGCGCTCGTCGCGAGGCCGCTCGACGCGCCGACGAGCGAGTGAGCCGGGTCGCGATCGTCGCGAACGGGTTCGCCGACGGGCCGGCGCAGGCGCTCCGGGACTGCCTCGTCGGCCGCGGCGCCGAGGTCGTCGAGGTCGCGCACCCGCTCACGCCCGAGCAGGGGAGCGAGCACGTCGTCGTCCACTGGCGGGACGGCGAGGCGGTCTCGCGCCGCACGCGCACGGTGCCGCTGCGCCCGCCGGCCTCGTTCGCCGTCGACCCGCTCGTGCCGCTCCGCCTGCCGCGCGTCGACGCCTGGTTCGGGTTCAACCCGCTGGCGTGCGCGCGCGGCCTCGTCCAGCGGCGGCTCGGCCGCGCCGGGCGCGTCGTGCTCTGGTCGGTCGACTTCGTCCCCGACCGCTTCGGCATCGGCATCGCCCTCACGCGCCTCTACGACCGGCTCGACCGGCTCTGCTGCCGGCGCGCGGACGCGCGGGTCGAGCTGTCCGAGGCGGCCCGCGAGGCCCGCGACCGGCGCCACGGGCTCGACGGCGAGCGGCGCGCCGCGCGCTCGTCGTGCCGATGGGCGCCTGGCTCGACCGCGTGCCGACCGTCGCCGAGGACGGCCACGCCCGCCGCCGCGTCGTCTTCCTCGGGCACCTCGTCGAGCGCCAGGGCGTCGCCACGCTGGTCGACGCGGTCGCGCGCCTCGACGACGTGGCGCTGGACGTCGTGGGCACCGGCCCGGAGGAGGACGGCGCTCCGCGACACGCGCGGCGCCGCTCGGCGACCGCGTCCGCTTCCACGGCTTCGTCCCCGACCACCGCGACGTCGAGCGGCTGCTCGCGGACGCCTCGCTCGCGGCGGCGCCGTACCTCCCCGACCCGGCGAGCTTCACCCGCCACGCCGATCCCGGGAAGCTCAAGGCCTACCTCGCGGCCGGGCTGCCGATCGTCCTCACCGACGTGCCGCCGAACGCACGCGAGCTCGCGCGCCGAGGCGGGCGCGGAGCTCGTCCCGTCCGAGCCGGACGCGCTCGCGGCGGCGATCGCGCGCGCCCACGACGACCCGGCCGCCTGGCGCGCGAGACGGGCGGCGGCGCTCGCGTACGTCCGCCGCTTCGACTGGGACGTCGCTCTTCGCGGACGCCCTACCGCGGCTCGGCCTGACCGTCTGAGCCGACGGCGATCCCGCGCCGCTCGAGGTCGGCGACGATCACGTCCGAGGGCGACGTGTCCGGGAGCGGCGAGCGGCGCCGGTAGCGCGACGGGTCGGCGAGGAACGTCGCGCAGCGCCTCGTCGCGCATCCCGGAGAGGACGACGTTCTCGCCCAGCCCCTCCTGCCGCTCGGTCCGCACGCGGTGCACGAGGCACGGCCGGTCGAGGTAGAAGCACTCCTCCTGGCTGCCGCCGCTGTCGGTGACGACGAACGACGCTCGCGCGCTCGAGCCGGACGAAGTCGAAGAAGCGCAGCCGCGGCACGCGCACGAGCCGGTCGTCGAAGACGCCGTCGAGCCCGAAGCGCGCGAGCGCGGCGGCCGTGACGGAGTGGTCGACGAAGAGGAGCGGCGTCCGCGCCGCGGCCTCGCGCAGCGTCGCGAGCGTCCGCGTCGAGCAGCGCGCGGTCGTTGAGCAGCTCGTAGCGGTGGAGCGAGACGACGCCGAACGGCTCGTCCGCGGGCGCCTGCACCGGCAGCGGCGCGTCCTCGACGAGCGCGAGGCTGTCGCGGATCGTGTTCGAGCCGGTGTCGACGACGTCGGGGCGGCGCAGGTTGCCGGCCGCCCACGGCGCCGGGCGCGTAGTGGATCGACGCGAGGCGCGAGGTGAGGCGGCGGTTGAGCTCCTCCGGGAACGGGTGGCGCAGGTCGAAGCTCCGCAGCCCGCTCTCGATGTGCGCCGACGGCACGCGCAGCGCGCGGCCCATCGCCGCGCCGAGCACCGTCGTCATCGTGTCGCCGTGGACGAGCACGAGCGGGCGCCCGGGACCGTCGCGGAGCGCGCGCCGCAGCGAGGCCGGCCGCCGGGCGAACGACGCGAGCACGCGCGCCGAGCCAGCCGGGGATGTCCCGGTTCGTCCGCAGGTCGCGGCCGCCGGCGCCGCGTCGCGAGCCAGAGGTCGGGCTGCCGCAGGCCGAACCCGTCGAGGAAGGTCGGGATCTGCTGCACCTGCTGCCCGGTCGTCGCGAGCAGGTAGCGGTGCCCGCGCGCCTCCAGCCGGAGGAGCACCGGCGCGAGCTTGATCAGCTCCCCGGTCGTCCCGAAGACGACGAGGATCATCGAGCCCAGCGCGCCGGAGCGCGAGCACGGCGCCCTTCCACATCCCCGCGCCGTGGGCGACCGCGTACACGGGCGCGAGCGCGGCGAACGAGAGCGCCTCGAACCGCGGCCTGCCCGCCGCGGCCGCCACCGCGCCGGCCGCCGCGGCGACGCCGAGCGCGCCGACCGGAACGAGCGCAGGCCGCCGCAGCGCGGCGACCGCGAGCGCGGCGCTGACGGGGTAGAAGGCGACGACGGCCGGGAAGAACCGCGACTCGCGCCGCCCGTGCCCGTCGAGGAAGACGACGCCGCGGTGGAGCGGAGTGCCGCAGGAACGACGGCAGCGAGCCGCGCGGCGTGTACGTGCAGGCGAACGAGGGCGAGAGGTGGATCCGCTCGCGGCGCGGCGAGGGCGCGCAGCACGGGCGTGTCGTCGTTCGCGTGCCGCAGGTCGTCGTACCGCGTCGAGAACGTCGCGAACGCCTCGAGCAGCAGCTCCCGCGGCGCGAGGAAGCACGTCGTCCCCTTCGGGTAGCGGTCGAAGTCCTCGAGGCCGTAGCTCGTCGTGCGCGGGTCGCGGAAGTAGTCGCGCCAGGCGAGCGCGACGAGGACGTTGCCGAACGCGCCGTACGGGTTCCCGCTCGCGTCCACGTCGACGTGCCCGTTCCAGACGCGCTCGCCCGGCGGCCACGCGCTCCGCGACGAACGCGAGCGCGTCCGCGTGCAGCCGCACGCGGGCGTCGAGCAGCAGCACGAGCTCCCCGTCCGCGGCCTCGAGCCCGGCGCGCCGCGCGCGGAACCGGCCGCGGTTCGGCTGCGACAGCACGCGGCACGGCAGCCGTCCCGCCGCCGCGCCGGCGGCCGCCTCGCCGCTGCCGTCCGTCGAGCCGTCGTCGACGACGACCAGGTCGACCGCGAACGGGCTTCGCTCGGCCGCGTCGGCGAGCGCGCCGATCGTCGCGGCCACGTGGCCGGCCTCGTCGAACACCGGCAGGACGACCGTGAGGCGGTCGCTCACGCGCCGGAGACGAGCCCGCGCACGAACCCGCCGAGGTACGCCGCCTGGGTCAGGACGAGCGCGGGGACGGCGAGGAGCCCGACCCGCAGCGACTGGAACCGCAGCGCCGCGAGCGCCGCCGAGGCGAGGATCGCGAGGGCCGCATGCGACGAGGAGCACCCCGCCGACGCGGGCATCGACGCGCGAGCAGCACGACGCCCGACCGCGCCGGCCGCGAGCGGCAGGACCGAGAGGAGCGTCGCAGCGCTGACGCTCCGGCCGCGGGTGCGACGCGCCGCCGCGCCGCGGATGCGGCCGCGTCGCAGCGTCTCGCGCAGGTGCGGCCCGAAGAGCGGCTCCGCCGCCGCGGCGACGATCGCGTCCGGCGTGTAGACGGTGCGCCGCCCGCGCTCCGCGAGCCACGACACGACCCGGTCCGGCGGGACTCCCGGCCGCGACTGCGCGCTCCCAGTCCGCGCGCCGGACGACGAGGCTGCCGCCCGCGTCGTCGGTCGTGATCCCGACGTTGCCCGGGAGGTACGCCGAGCGCCGCGAGCCGCCGCCGAGCCGCGACTCGAGCACCGCCGCGGCCGCGCGCTCCCGCAGCGACGCGTCGGGCGGCGTCACGCTCGGCACGACGACGGCCGCCACGTCCGGCCGCGCGAAGTACGGCACCGCCGCGGTGACCCAGTTCCCGCCGGGACGCCCGCCGGGCGCCAGGACGGCCACGAGCTCCGCCGTCGGCGCTCCTCGCGACGACGAGCGCCGGATAGTCCAACGCGGCCGCCCGCGCCGGGTCGCCGACGAACGACACGGCGGCGAGCGGCCGCGTGCCGGCGCGTCGCCGAGCAGTGCCCGCTTGCGCTGGTACGTCCGCAGCAGCCGCAGCCGGTAGAAGACCGCGGCGGTGTCGATCAGCGCCCGCGCGACCGCGCGCCAGCCGACGCCCGAGCCGCTGAACCGGTACTCGAGCCGCACCGGCAGCTCGCGCACGCGCCCGTGCCCGACGGCGTTCGCCACCGCGAGCAGCTCGAGGTCGAACGCGAACCGCTTGACGACGAGCAGCGGCACGACGTCGTCGACGACCGCCCGGCTGAACACCTTGATCCCGACCTGCGTGTCCGCGCACGTCGAGCCCGAACAGGAGCCGGTTGAGCTGCTGGTAGCCCCAGCTCATCACCCGCCGCGAGCGCGGGTAGTCGACGACCGAGCCCGGGTGCCGCTTCGAGCCGATCGCGAAGTCGAGGCCCTCGCGCCGCGCCGTCTCGAGGAACTCCGGCACCGCGGACGGGTCGAGGTCGAGGTCGGCGTCGACGAGCGCCACCCAGTCGCCCTCCGCCGCGAGCGCGCCGAGCTTCACCGCGTAGCCCTTGCCGAGGTTGCGGTCGTAGTGGATGACGCGCATGTCGACGTCGCTGCGCGCCTCGAGCAGCCGCTCGGCCGTGCCGTCGATCGACCCGTCCGAGACGACCACGACCTCCACGTCCTCGGGCGCGAGCGACCCGGCGGCGGCGCGGCGGATGAGGCCGACGTTCTCGACGATCTCGTCGCCGCCGTTGAAGACCGGGACGACGACGCTCAGCAGCGGCCGCGTCCGCGCCGACGGGCGCTGCGGCTCGCTCGAGACGTCGCGGGACGCTCACGCGGCGATTGTAGGAGGCTACGCTCTCGCTCCCGTGGCCCCCGGAGCACGAGATGCGGCGCGGTCCGCGCTGGCGCGCGCGGAGGCGCTCGCGTCGCGGAGGCTCGGCGCGGTCGTCCTCTTCGTCTGCGGGCTCGTCGGCTACGCGATCGACGGCGTCGCCTGGCCGCTCACCACGGGCCGCGACCTCGACGAGTACCTCCTCTTCTGGCTCCAGGCTCTTCGACGCGGACACGCTGCTGCCGTGGTCGATGCTGTTCCGGACGCCCGGGACGCCGCTCGTCGTCGGCCCGCTCCTCGACCTCTTCGGCGGCGCCCTCGCCGAGCCGGTCTCGGCGGTGCTGTACGCGGGCTCGATCGTCGCCTGGGCCGCCGCGGCGCGCACGTGGGGGCCGCGGGCGGCGCTCGCCGTCGCCGCGGTCGCTGCTCTTCTACCCCGGCTACGCGGCGATGTTCCACGAGCTCGGCAGCGAGCTCGTGATGGCGCGCCGCCTTCGCGCTCTGGGCGCTGCTCTTCACCCGCGCCTCGGTGCACCCGACGCTCGGCCGCTTCGCCGCCGCCGGAGCCGCCGTCGCGCTCGTCACCCTCGTCCGCCCGGGGAACGTCGTCCTGCTGGCGCTCGCGCTCTTCCCGCTCGTGCTCGCCGGGCCGCGGCGCGACCGCCTCGCGCTGGGCCGGCGCGTTCGCGGCCGCCGCCGTCCTGCCGCTCCTCGCCTGGACGCTCCACAACGGCCTCCGCTACGACGAATGGGGCCTCGCCCGCGGCGGCAAGGCCGTGATCCCGCTCTACCGCGCGCTCCTCTTCGACCGCATCGTCGGAGCCCGACGACGGCCCCGCCTCACGCCGGCTCGCGCGGGCCGTCGAGGAGCACCTGCGTGACGCGCGAGCCGTACCGCTCCTACGGCGATCACGACCGAGAGGTCTTCGAGGAGGCGACCGCGCGCGTCCACGAGGACCTCTACACGCTCTCGGACGAGGTGTTCGGCTGGGACGAGGACTACGCCGACGCTGCGCGACGCGGGCGTCGAGGCGATTCGCGCCCATCCCGGCGCCTATGCCTCCGGCGTCCTCGACACCGTCTGGCAGCAGCTCAGCGAGCCGTACTACCGCGTCGTCGGCGAGCCCGCGCCGGCAGCCGGCGCCGGCGGACGACGAGCGACGGGCCTCCCGCCGCCGAGCGAGGGCCAGCTGATCCCGGGCGGGCAGAACCTCTGGATCCTCCGGCCCGACAACGCGATCCGGCAGGAGTGGACGTCGCCGACGACGTTCCGCTTCGTCTTCGACCGGCCCGCCGACCGGCCGCGCTTCGACGAGCTCGTCCGCCGCCGCGACGAGCTGCTCGCGGCGCTGCCCGACCGCAGCGGGAACGCGACGCTCGCGCTGTGGCTGAACCGGCTGTCGCGCTGGTACCCGCGGCCGATCCTCTGGCTCGCGCTCGGGCGTGATCGCGCTGGCGCTCCGGCGCACCGTCGCGCGCGGCGACGCTCGTCGCGCTCGCGACCGGCGCGCTCCTCGTCGTGCGTCCTGAACGCGCTCGGGCTCGGGCCGGACCCGCACTACGTGCTGCCCGTCGCGCCGGCGTTCGTGCTCTTCGGCCTGGGCGCGCTGCTCGGCCCGCGCGCCGAGGCCGGGCAGGCATGAGACGCCGCGTCGCGCGGGGGCTCGCGTCTGGCGGCGCTCGCCGTCGCCGTCCTCGGCCTCGCGGTCGCCGTCCCGCAGCGCCCTGGACGAGCACGACGCGACGGCCGACGCGAACAGCGCGCTCGACTGGGCCGACCGCGAGGTCGCCTGGGGCAACGGCTGGACGCTCAGCCAGGAGGCGCTCTACACCGCGCGGTCGCTCATCCCGCGCGACGGCGCGCTACCAGGTCTCGGTCGGGCCGGCCGACCGCTTCGAGAGCCCGCTCACGGGCCCGTTCGTCTCGGACTACCTGCACTCGTTCCTGATGCCGCGCCGGCAGGTCGACCGCGCCGCGTGGATCGTCTGCTACGCCTGCGACGCCGCCGCCCGGCGCCCGTGTCGTGTGGGACGGCGGCGAGATCCCGGTCCGTGTCCTCAGACGCGCCGAGGCGCAGCCGTGAGGGAGGCCCTCGGCCTGCTCGCGTTCGGCGCCGTCTTCACGCTCGCCGGCTACGGCGTGCTCGCGCCGCTCGTCGCCTTCCGCTCCGCGTGGGAGGCGCTCTCCCTCGTCGGGCTCGCCTACCTCGCCGGCCTCGCCGCGGTCGGCACGCTGCTCACGGTCGTGGTCCTGGCGGGCGTGCCGCTCGGCGTCCCGGCCGTGCTCCTCGCGGCGGCGGTCGTCGCGGCCGCGGGCCTCGTCCTGTCGCGGCGGCGCACGCCCGGCTGCGCGCTGCCGCGGCGGCGCACCGGCCGCGCCGAGGCCGTCGCGGGCGCGATCCTGCTCGCGGCGGTCGTCGTCGTGCTCGAGGCGGGCTTCCGCGCCGCGCGGCTCCACGGGCTCAGCGCCTGGGACGCGGGCGCCTTCTGGGTGCCGAAGGCCGAGGCGCTCTTCTTCACCGGCGAATTCGACGCCGCGCACTTCGGCACGCTCCCGAACCCGAGCTACCCGCCGCTCGTCCCGATCCTGCAGGCGTCCGCCTTCGCCCTGATGGGCGGCGCGAACGTGACGCGCGCTGCACCTCGTCGCGTGGTCGACGCTCGCCGGCGCGGCGCTCGGCGCCGGGCGCGCTGCTCGCGCGGTTCGCCGGCCCGGCGCTCGCGTGGGGCGCGGCGCTCGCTCCTCGTGACCGCGCCGGAGGTCGTCGACGCGGGCGACCGCGCCGCAGGCCGACGTCCTGCTCGACCTGCTGCTCGCGTTCGTGCTCGTGCTCCTCGTGTCGCGTCGCGGACGCGGCGCGTGGAGCCGGTCGCGCTCGCACTCGTCTTCGCGGCGGGCGCGCACTGACGAAGCGGGAGGGACTGCTCGTGCTGGCGTGCATCGCCGGCGCGACGGTGCTCACGTGGCGACGCCCGTGGCGGAGCCGCTGGCACGTCGCCGCGCTGATCGGCGTGACGGCGCTCGCCGTGTCGATCCCCTGGCGGATCTGGTTCACGCGCCGCTCGCTCACGAGCGACGCGCCGGAGGCCGGCGGGTCGGGCCTCCTCGACCACCTCGACCGGTTCGGGCCCTCGCTCTCGCTCGTCCTGCGCACGCTCGCGGACTTCGGCGAGTGGTCGGCGCTGCCCGCGGTCGCGCTGCTCGCGGTCGCGGCGGCCTCGCTCGGCGCGCGGCGCCGGGAGGCCGCGTTCGTCGCCGCGTTCCTCGGCTTCTGCGTGATCGGCTTCACGTGGGTGATGTGGGCCTTCCCGAGCCTGCCGTTGACGCAGCAGGCCTCGCTCAACCCGATCGTCCGCCTGACCGGCTCGGCCCTGATCCCGGCCCTGCTGTGCGCGCCGCTGCTGCTGCCGCGGCTGCGCGCGCTCGGCCTCGGCCGCGCCCGGCCCCGCGCGCCGCCGACGGCGCTCGCCGCGGCGGTCGTCGCCGTGGCGCTGGCGTATCCGGTGGCCGTCCTCGCCGTCGACGGGCGCCCGCGCTTCCCGAGCCGGGACGACTGCTCCGACCGGATCGCCGTCCCGACTCCGCCGTTCGAGGTCGTCTACGTCCGCAGCCCGTCGCTCGCCGAGGCGCGCGCGGCCCGCGACCGCCTCGTCGCCCTCGGCTTCGTCGACGCGCAGGCCCTCGCGGACGGCTGCGGGCGCTGGAAGGTCGTGAACCTCGGCGTCCAGACGGCGGAGCAGCTGCGCGGCCACCTCGCCGACGCGCATCGGGTCGGCTACGACCCCTGGATCGAGCGCGCCCTAGCGGTCGCCGACCGGGATCGGGAACAGCGCCCGCACCGGTCCCAGCGCGCGATCTGGCACCCGTCCTCGCGGCTGAACCGGACCCAGACGCGCCGCCCGCGGTAGCGCCCCCGCACGAGCGCCTCCTGCGGGCCGCCGAAGATCTCGGTGCAGACGACGTCCTCCGGCGCCGGCGCGAACGGCGCCGGCACCGCGGCGAGCTGCCGGCACGCCCGCGCGCGCTGCGGATGCGTGCCGCCCGACGGGGCCGCACGTGAGCGTCCACGTCTTCCCGCCGCCGGCCCGCTGCCCCTCCGGCCAGGCCGTCACGGTGAGGCTCGTGGGCGCGAGCGCGACGGCCGCTGCGAGCGCGATGGCGAGCACGAGGGGAAGGGTACGCTGCCGCGATGCCACTCGCGGGCAAGCGGATCCTCGTCACCGGCGGCGCCGGGTTCATCGGCACGACCCTGGCGCGCCGGCTCGTCGACGCGAACGAGATCGTCGCGCTCGACAACCTCCACCGGGACGCCGTCTCGGGCAGCGACCTGCTCGAGCACCCGAACTACCGGCTCGTCCACGGCGACGTGCTCGACCCCGAGTCGGTGCGCGAGGCGGCCGAGGGCGCGACGCACGTCGTCCACGCGGCCGCGATCGCCGGCGTCGACACCGTGCTCGAGAGCCCCGTGCGGACGATGCGCGTGAACCTGATCGGCACCTACAACGTGCTCGAGGAGGCGATCGACGCTCCCCGGCCTCGAGCGCTTCGTCGACTTCTCCACGAGCGAGGTCTTCGGCACGCACGCGATCAACGTGCAGGAGGGGAACGTGACGACGACCGGCTCCGTCGGCGAGGCGCGGTGGACGTACGCGGTCTCGAAGCTCGCCGGCGAGCACATGGCCCACGCCTACCACGACGAGCTCGGGCTGCCGACCGCGACGGTGCGGCCGTTCAACGTCTACGGCCCCGGCCAGATCGGCGGCGGCGCGATCCGCGCCTTCATCGAGGCGGCGCTGGCGGGACGCGACCTCGAGATCCACGGCGACGGCTCGCAGATCCGGGCGTGGTGCTACGTCGACGACATGGTCGAGGGGCTGCTCCTCTGCCTCGAGCGGCCCGAGGCGGTCGGGCACACGTTCAACATCGGCAACGCCCGCTCGACGGTGACGATCTACGACCTCGCCCACCGGGTGAAGCGGCTCACCGGCTGCCCCGGCGAGATCGTCCACAAGCCGCTGCACTACACCGACGTCGAGATCCGCATCCCCAACGTGTCGAAGGCGCGCGAGCAGCTCGGCTTCGAGGCGCAGGTCGACCTCGACGAGGGCCTCGCGCGCACCATCGCGTGGTACCGGGCACGGAAACCGGCGCTGACGTAGTCCGGCTCGCCTCGCCCGACGTCGGCGAGGAGGAGCTCGCGGAGCTCGCCGCGGTCGTCGAGACCGGCCAGCTCACCATGGGCCCGAAGGTGGCCGAGCTCGAGCGGCTGCTCGCCGAGGCCTGCGGCACCGACGACGCCGTCGTCGTCTCGTCCGGCACGGCCGCGCTCCACGTGGCCGTGCTCGCGCTCGGGATCGGGCCCGGCGACGAGGTGCTCGTCCCCGCCTACACGTTCCCGGCCACCGGCAACGTCGTCGCGCTGGCGGGCGCGAAGCCGGTGCTCGTCGACGTCGACCCGGTGACGATGAACCTCGACCCCGAGGCGGCCCATGCCGCGGTGACGGGCCGCGACGAAGGCGGTGCTCGCCGTGCACCTCTTCGGCCGCCCTGCGCGACTCGAGGAGCTGCCCGACCTGCCGGTGCTCGAGGACGCGGCCGGCGCCCTCGGCGCCCGACGGCGAGGCCGGGCGTGCGGGAGCCTCGGCCTCCTCGGCCTGCCTCAGCTTCCACCCGCGCAAGATCGTCACCACCGGCGAGGGCGGCGCGGTCACGACCGACGACGAGGCGATCGCGGAAGCCGTCCGGTCGCTGCGCCACCACGGCTGGAGCCCGTCCGACCGCGTACGAGGACATGCCGCCGCGGCGCCTACAACTACCGCCTCTCGGACGTCCTCTGCGCGCTCGGGATCCCGCAGGTGCGGCGGCTGGAGGAGCTCCTGGCGGCGCGCGAGCGCGTCGCGGCGGCCTACGCGGAGCGGCTCGCCGGTCTCCCGCTGACGCTCCCGGAGGCGGACGCCGGCGACCGCCACGGCTGGCAGGCCTACGTCGTCCAGGTCGACGACCGCGACCGCGTCATGGCCGAGCTGCGCGCGCAGGGGATCCAGTGCCAGATCGGCACGTACGCGCTCCACCGGCTCGGCGCCTACCGCGACCAGGGAAGCTTCCCCGGCGCGGACGCCGCCTTCGAGCGCGCGCTCGCCCTCCCGCTGCACACGAAGCTCACCGACGCGGAGCTCGACCGCGTGGCCGAGGCGCTCGGCCGGGCGCTCGCGCGCTAGCGGCCGGCGGGCCGCAGCAGCGACACGACGTCGGCGCGCGCCTTGCGGGCGTTCTTCGACGCGTACAGCCGCTCGTCGGCGCGGCGGTAGAGCGAGATGCTCGTCGCGCCGTCGACCGGGAAGATCGCCCAGCCGACGCTCGCCGCGACGCCGCGCGCCTCGAGCTCCGCCTCGATCCTGCGACGCGAGCGCCATCGCGTCCTCGGGCGTCACGGCGTCGCTGAGGACGCCGAACTCGTCGCCGCCGACCCGCGCCACGAGGTCGTCGCCGCGCACCGTCGTCCTCGATCCCGCCGGCGGCGGTCCGCAGCAGCGCGTTCCCCGGCCGCGTGCCCGTCGCGGTCGTTGTCTCCTTCAGGTCGTCGAGGTCGGCGAGGAGGATCGCGAAGCGCCTGCCCCCGGCGCAGCGCCGCTGCAGCGCCGGCCTCGAACGCGCGCGTGTTGAGCAGGCCCGTGAGGTAGTCCCGGTCGGCCAGCTCCCGCAGCCGCTCGACGAGCGCGCGGTTCCGCGCCGCGAACGTGCCGATGAGCACGCCGCCGGCGACGAACGTGACCGCGCGGATCGCGGTCGACGCCGTCAGCACGTCCGCCGAAGGGATCCGGTGGTTGAGGAGGACGCAGAGCACGTAGAGCAGCGTCGCGAGGACGCCCGCACCCGCGCCGAGAAGCGGCCCGGTGACGAGCGCCACGAGCACGATCGGCAGGTAGAAGAGGTGCCCGATCCCGAGTCCCGGCACCTCGAGCATGAGGTATCCCGCCGCGATCAGCGCATAGCTGGCGAGCGCAGCGAGGAGTACCGCGCCGCGGTGCGAGAGGGCCGCATCCATCTCGCTTACAGCATCGACCCAGCGCAGCGCCGGCGTCGTCCCTCGTCCGGGGGTTTGACAGGCTGTTGGGAAGTGAGTGATAACTTCCTTCCAGTGACCGAGGTCGTGAGAACGCGCCGGACCGCGGGCGAGCGCCGCGAGACGGTGCTGGCCGCCGCGATGCGCGAGTTCGCGGACAAGGGCCTCCACGGCGCGTCCACGGACGAGATCGCGACGGCCGCGGGGATCTCGCAGCCGTACCTCTTCCGCCTGTTCGGGACGAAGAAAGGCCTCTACCTCGCGGCGTCGCGGCGCGGGATGGAGGAGGTCTTCGGCCGGATGGCCGACGCCGCGGACGGGCTGCGCGGCCGGGAGCGGCTGAAGGCGATGGGCGAGGCGTACCGGGAGCTCCTGCTCGCGGACCGGACGCGCCTGAAGCTGATGATGCAGTGCTTCGTCTCGGCCGACGACCCGGAGATCCGCGAGGTCGTCCGCGCGACCTGGAAGGAGCTCGTCGAGCTCGCGGAGGAGAGCGAGGAGAACCGCGAGGTCGTCGCGCACTTCTTCGCCACCGGGATGCTGCTCAACGTGATGCTGGCGATGGGCCTCTTCGACGACGCGACGCCGTGGGGCGACCGCCTCGCCGACGGCTGCACGTCGTGGCTCGACGACTGAGCTAGACCGGCTCGAGCAGCGCCCAGCCGTCGCGCAGGAAGGGCGTCCGGTCGACGAGCGGCCGCACGCTCGTCGCTGCGCACGGAGCCCTCCTCCGTGACGATCTCGTCGACGAGCCGACCGGGCGTCAGGTCGAACAGCGTGGCGGCCTCGGAGTCGAGCATCGGCGCGTCCGAGGCGTCCACCGGCGCGAGCTTCAGCGCCTCGGCGGCCACGACGACGGGGATACGGCGGGCGGCGGCCGCTTCGGCGAGGAGTCAGCGTCCCGATCTTGTTGCAGAGGCTGCCGTCGCGGAACACCGTGTCGGCGCCGAGCAGGAGCAGCGAGGCGCGGTCGAGCGCGGCGGCGCCGGCCTCGTCGGGAACCAGGGTGACGTCGAGGCCCGCGGCGCGCAGCTCCTCGGCGAACGCGATCCCTTCCTCGAGCGGCGCGGAGACGGTGCAGAAGACGTGCGCCGGCGGCGTCCGCAGCAGCGCCTCGCGGACGGTCGCCGAGGCGGAGTGCGTGAGCACCGCGGCGTCCTCGAGCCGGTCGGCGAGCTGGATCGCGATCGAAGCGGCCGCGCGCTCGCGGGCGGCGACGAGGCCCCGGCCCTGCTCCTCGACCAGGCGCCGCAGCTCGCCCTCGGGGAGATGGGAGAACGCGTGGGCGGCGCCGACCACGCGGCCGAGCGCGGAGCGGACCGCGCCGATCTCGGGCCGCGACGAGGCGAGCTCGCGGCCTGCCTCGACGAGGCGCTCGAGCAGTTCGGCAGTCGACCCGGCCTCGGGCCCCGCCTCCTCGAGGATCGCCTCGACGGCCCTGCGGGCCATCCAGCTCGCACCGTGCCGGCGGTCGGAGCGGAGCTCGAGCACGCGCTCGGAGAGCGGCGACGCCACGCCGCGATTCTGGCAGGTCCCGTCAGTCCGTGAGCTCGGCGAGACGCGGAACACGACACCCCCGCTAGCCTCCCGCCATGACAGAGGCGCAGACCCGGGTCGTTCCGTCGGAGGACGCGACCGAGGACGCGCCCGAGATTTCGCTCGTCATCACCGCTCTACGACGAAGCCGCGACCGTCGACGAGCTCCTTCGCCGCGCCGTCGAGACGCTCGAAGCCATGGCCCGGCCGTGGGAGATCGTCGTCGTCGACGACGGCTCGACCGACGGCACGTGGGCCGCCGTCGAGCGCCTGCACGCCTCGGACGAGCGCATCCACGGGATCCGCTTCAAGCGCAACTTCGGCCAGCACCCGGCGATGCACGCGGGCCTGGCCCGGGCGCGCGGCGACATCCTCGTGACGATGGACGGCGACCTGCAGAACCAGCCGGAGGACATCCCGCGCCTCGTCGAGGCCGTCGAGGCCGGCTACGACGTCGCCTCGGGCCGCCGGGCCGCCCGCCACGACTCGTGGGGCCGCACGCTGCCGAGCCGGCTCATCAACGGGATGCTGCGCCGCTTCACGAAGGTCGAGATCACCGACTTCGGGTGCGCCTTCAACGCCTACCGCCGACCGGCGGTCGAGTCGATGCTGGGTGCGATCGGCAGGCAGAAGTTCACGAAGGCGCTGATCCTCTCCGGCGGGGCGACGGTGACGGAGGTGGACGTCTCGCACGCGCCGCGCACCGGGCGCTCGCGCTACTCGCCGTTCCGCCTCACCCGCCTCGCGCTCCACGTCCTCGCCGGCTTCTGGCCGCAGCCGATCCAGTGGATCGGCGTCGTCCTCGGCATGGTCGCGTCGACCTTCGCGACGGTCCTGACGATCTACGGGATCTGGTACTGGGTCGACCACTCGAACTTCCCCGGGCCGCTGCTGCTCGGGGCGCTGACCCTGTTCGGGCTCGGGATCCAGGGGTTCATCCTCGCGCTCGTCGGGGAGAGCTTGGGCAGAATCCAGCGCGAGGTCGAGGGCCGGCCTCTGTATTCCATCGACAAGGAGCTGTAGAGCGTGGCGAAGCGCGTGCTCGTGACCGGCGGCGCCGGTTTCATCTCGTCCAACTTCATCCGGCACCTGCTGGCGAACACGCCGTACGACGTCGTCTCGCTCGACGCCCTGACGTACGCCGGCAACGTCGAGAACCTCGCGGACGTGATGAGCCACGAGCGGCTGTCCTTCGTCCACGGCGACATCCGCGACGCCGACCTCGTGGCGGACGTCGTCACCGAGTGCGACGTGATCGTCAACGCGGCGGCCGAGTCGCACGTGGAGAAGTCGATCGAGGAGGGCGCGTCGGAGTTCGTGACCACGAACGTCGAGGGGACGCAGATCCTGCTCGACGCGATCCGCCGCAGCCCGGTCGAGCGCTTCATCCTCATCTCGTCGAGCGAGGTGTACGGCACCGCCGAGGCCGCGCCGATGGACGAGGAGCACCCGCTGAACCCGCGCTCGCCGTATGCGGCCACGAAGGCCGGTGCCGACCGTCTCGCCTACTCGTACTGGACGACGTACGAGCTCCCGATCGTGATCGTGCGGCCGTTCAACAACTACGGCCCGCGGCAGCACCCGGAGAAGGTGATCCCGCGCTTCATCACGCAGGCGCTCCTCGACGAGCCGCTGACGATCCACGGCGACGGGCACGCCTCGCGGGACTGGCTGTACGTCGACGACGACGCCGAGGCGATCGAGGCGATCATCGAGACGCCGATCGACCGCGTCGCCGGCGAGGTGCTGAACGTCGCGACCGGGATCGACATCTCCGTGTCCGAGATCGCCGACCGGGTGCTCGACGCGCTGGGGAAGCCGCGCGACCTGCAGACGCACGTGCCCGAGCGGCTGGGCCAGGTCGACCGGCACATCGGCTCGACCGAGAAGACGGCGCGGCTGACGGGCTGGAGGGCGCGCACGAGCTTCGACGAGGGGCTCGAGCGGACGATCCGCTGGTATCGCGAGAACGAGGCCTGGTGGCGGCCGGTCGCGGCGACGCCCCGAAGCGTCTCCTCGTCCTAGGCGCCGGGCCGGCGCAGCTCGGCCTCCTCGCCGCCGCCCGCGAGCACGGGCTCTTCGTCGTCGCCGCCGACCGGGACCCGGGCGCGGTCGGGTTTCGCCTTCGCCGACCGGCGGGCGCTCGTCTCCGCGGAGGACGAGGAGGGCATCGACCGGCTGGCGGAGGCCGAGGGCGTCCACGGGTTGATCGCGCCCGGGATCGACTGGCCGGTCGCGATCGCCGCGCGCGTCGCGCACCGCCGCGGGGTGACGCATCCGCTTTCACCGGAGACGGCGGTCCTCGCGACCTCGAAGCTGAAGCAGCGCGAGCGCTTCCGCGAGGCCGGCGTGCCGCAGCCGCCGTGGGAGCTGTGCCGGTCGCTCGAGGAGGTCGAGGCCGCCGCCGGGCGCCTCGGCCTGCCCGTCGTGGTGAAGGCGCCGGACCGGCAGGGCCAGCGCGGCCTCGGCCTGGTGCGCACGCCTGGAGGAGCTCGAGCCGGCCGCGCGCGAGGCGCTCGACGCGGCGCGCACCGCGACGGCGATCGTGGAGCGCTACGCGCCGGGGCGCGAGCTCACGGTGAACGCGTTCCTCGTCGACGGGCGCTTCCAGCCGCTGACGATCACCGACCGGCTCGTCGCCGAGCCCGCCGGCATTCGGCGTCGCCCTCGCGCACGTCTGGCCGAGCGCGCTCCCGGAGGAGACGGTCGCCGTCGCGTGCGACGCCGCCGCACAGGCGGCGGCCGCGCTGGGGATCGAGCGCGGCCCGGTCTACGTCCAGGTGCTCGCGGGCGACGAGGGCCCGCGGGTGATCGAGCTCGCGGCGCGCCTCGGCGGCGGCCACGACGCGGAGCTCTGCCGCGCGGCCCTCGGCGTCGACCTGAACCGGCTCGCCCTCGCCGCTGCGCTCGGCGAGGAGGTCTCGGAGGAGGAGCTGACGCCGCGGCCGCGCGCCGGTGGCGCCTGCGTCCGCTTCCTCGTCCCGCCGGCCGGGCCGCTCGCCGAGGTCACGGGGATCGAGGGCGCGGGCGCGCTGCCGGGCATCGAGCTCGTCCGCGTCTACCGGCGTCCCGGGCCACGTGTTCGGCCCCTTCCGCCGCGGCGCCGACCGGGCGGGCGCGATCCTCGCCGTCGGCGACTCGCGCGACGACGCCCTCGCGCACGCCGCCGCGGCGGCCGAGGCGATCCGCTTCGAGCTCGCGACGCCGGACGACACCCCCGGGACGCCCCGCTAGGTCCCGACGGGGCGCACGAGTACCCTTCCGCGGCGATGGCGGACGTCACCCCGACGCGGCGCACGATCGGCTTCCAGCCCCCCGCGATCGGCGAGGAGGAGATCGCCGCCGTCGCCGCGACGCTGCGCTCCGGCTGGCTCACCACCGGGCCCGCCGCGGCCGAGCTCGAGCGGCGCGCGGCCGAGTACCTCGAGGCCGAGCACGTGCTCGCGCTCGCGTCCGGCACCGCGGCGCTGCACCTCGCGCTCGTCGCCCTCGGCATCGGCCCCGGCGACGAGGTGATCACGACCCCGATCACCTGGCCGGCGACCGCGAACGTGATCGTCCACACCGGCGCGACGCCGGTCTTCGTCGACGTGCAGGACGACACGCTGAACATCGACCCGGCCCGCGTCGCCGAGGCGGTCACCGCGCGGACGAAGGCGATCCTCCCCGTGCACCTCTACGGCCAGCCGGCCGACCTCGACCCGCTCTGGGCGCTCGGCGCTGCCGGTGGTCGAGGACGCCGCCCACGCGTTCGAGTCGGCCTACCGCGGGCGCAAGCTCGGCGGCCTCTCCGCGGCGACCTGCTTCTCCCTCTATGCGACGAAGAACGTCACGGCCGGCGAGGGCGGCCTGCTCGCCACGAACGACGACGCCGTCGCCGCGGCCGTGCAGGATCTCCGGCTCATGCGCCGGGGCCACGGCTCGCGCTACGACCTCCCCGTCCCCGGCTACAAGGCGAACCTCTCCGACGTGCTCGCCTCGATCGCGCTCGTCCAGCTCGACAAGCTCGAGCGCCACGCCGCGATCCGGCGGCAGCAGTTCGCGCTCTACGACGAGGCGGTCGAGGGGCTCGACGGCGTCACGCCGATCGCGCGCGACCCGCGCGACACGCACGCGCACCACCTCTTCGCCGTGCGGATCGACCCCGAGCGCGCCGGCGCCGACCGCGAGGCGTACATGGCCGCGCTCGCCGCGGAGGGGATCTCGACCTCGATCCACTTCCTGCCCGTGCACCGGCTGCAGTGGTACGCGGAGCGCTTCCCCGACCAGGCCCCGCTGCCGGTGGCCGAGCGCGCCGGGGACGAGCTCCTCTCGCTCCCGCTCTCGCCCGCGCACTCCGAGGACGACATCCGCGAGGTCGTCGCCGCGCTCGAGCGCGTCCACGAGCGTCTCACTCCGTGAACAAGCGCGTCCTGCGCCTCGTCGCGACGCTCGCCGTCACCGGCCTCGCGACCGCGTACCTGATCTGGAAGATCTCGCTCCGCGAGACGATCGAGATCCTCGGCGACGCGCACTGGGGCTACTTCCTCGCGTCGGTCGTCGTGATGCTCCTGCCCGTCGTGCCGATGGCGTGGCGGTGGCAGCTCCTGCTCGCCGCGCGCGGGATCCACGACCGGCTGCGCTGGCTCACGCGCGCCTACCTCACCTCGTACGCGGCGGGCCAGATCCTGCCGACGGCGATCGGCGGCGACGCGATGCGGATCTTCGAGACCTCGCGCCGCCACGTCGGCCGGGGCGGCGAGATCGCCGGCTCGGTGCTGCTCGAGCGCGCGCTCGGCGGCGCCGCCACGCTCGCGCTCGCGGCCGTCGGCTTCGTGCTCGCGTACGGCAACTACGACGTCGGCGCGTACCTGTGGATCGAGGCGTTCTTCGTCGTCGGGACGATCGTGCTCGCCGTGGCGCTCTTCTCGCGCTGGGCGCGGCGCCCGCTCTCGTGGTCGGTGCCGCTGCTGCGCTTCCTCCGCGTCGAGCGGCCGATCCGCGCGCTGTACGAGGGCATCCACGCCTACCGCCACCACGCCGGCCTCCTCGTCGCCGTGTTCGCGCTCACCTTCGCGCTCCAGGCCGTCCGCGTGCTCGCGATCTGGCTGGCCGCGAAGTCCGCCGGCGTCGACCTCTCGCCGCGGATCTTCTACGTGATGGGGCCGCTGCTCTTCCTCGTCATCCTCGTCCCGTTCACGATCAACGGGCTCGCGGTGCGCGAGGCGTTCTTCGTCTCGTTCCTCGGCCAGGTCGGCGTCAGCGCGGACGAGGCGTTCGCCACCGGCTTCATCTTCTTCCTCGTGACGATCGCGATCTCGATCCCGGGGGCGCTCATCCTCGCCTGGGAGGGCGTCCGCGGCTCGGTTCGCCCCGACCATGCCTGACGTCACGGCGGTGGTCGTCACCTACGACGCGGAGGAGTACGTCGAGCGCGCGCTCGCGTCGGTGCGCGAGGTCGAGACGGTCGTGGTCGACAACGACTCGAGCGACGGCACCCTCGCGCTCGTGCGGGAGCGGTTCCCGGAGGCACGGGTCGTCGAGCAGGAGAACGTCGGCCTCGCCGGCGGCTGGAACGCGGGCATGCGGGCGGCCTCCGACCCGCGCTACTACCTCTTCCTCAACGCGGACGCCTGGCTCGCCCCGGGCGCGCTCGAGCGGCTCGTCGCCTTCGCGGACGCGCACCCGCGGGCGGCGGTCGTGGGGCCGCGGCTGCGCTACCCGGACGGGCGCCTGCAGCGCTCGGTGCGCGGCTTTCCGACGCTGTGGCGGCTCGCCACGGAGTACCTGTTCCTGCGCAAGCTCGCACCGCGGTCGCGGCTCCTCAACGCGTACTACGGCGGCGGCTTCGGGCACGACGAGGTGCGCGAGGTGGAGTGGCTGATGGGCGCCGTCCTGCTCGTCCGGCGCGAGGCCGTGGACGAGGTCGGGCCGGCCGACGACGCGTTCTTCCTCTTCGCCGAGGAGACCGACTGGTGCAAGCGGTTCCGCGACGCGGGCTGGTCGGTCGTGTTCGTGCCCGACGCGGAGGCGACGCACGTGCTCGGGGCGACGCACGGCGGGCGGCTGTACCGCGAGAACGTGCGCGGGCACCTCCGCTGGCTCGCGAAGCACCGCGGCCCCGCCTACGCGGAGCGGGCGCGGCGGCTCCTCGCCTGGGCGCTCGCGCTGCGCGGCGCGCTGTTCCGCGGCGAGCGCGGGCGCACGTACGCGGACACGTCGCGCTGGCTGCGGTCCGGCTCGGTGCCGGCGCTGCTCGAGCGATGAGGCTCGTCGCCGGCGCGCTGGTCGCGCTGCTCCTCGTCCGGCTCCTCCCGGAGAGCGGCGTCGGGCTCTGGCTCCGCCTCGGCGCGGCCACGCTCGTCGCGCTCCTGCCGGGGATCCTGGCCGCGCGGGCGCTGCGGGTCCCGGCTGCGTCGGGCGCGCTCGTGTGGGCGCTGGCGGCCGTGACGGTCGGGCTCGCGGCCGCGGTCGTGCTCCACACCGGCTTCTGGCTCGTCCTCGTGACCATGGCGGCGGCGACGGTCGGCGTCGTCGTTGCGAGTCGCTTGTGGCTCAGAGCCACAAAGTCCCCCCGCCTCAACGTCGGCGCCGTCTCGGTCGCCGGGGCCGGGCTCCTGCTCGGGATCGCGCTGTGGCAGGTCGCCGGCGGGATCGAGGGGGACGCGCTGTTCCACCTCGGGCGGGTGCGGAAGCTCGCCGAGCTCGACTCGCTCTCGCTGACCGGGCTCGGGGAGTTCGCCGACGGCGGCCTCCACCCCGGCTACGCGTTCCCGGTCTGGCACGCGTTCCTCGCCGCGATCGCGTGGCTCGCCGGGGTCGACCCGTCCGCGGTCGTGCTCCACGAGTCGAGCTGGCTCGCGCCCGTCGCGCTGCTCGTCGCCTACGAGGCCGGGACGACGCTCTTCCGCTCGCGCTGGCTGGGCGCGGCCGTCGCGGCGGCAGCGGCGGCCCCGGTCGCGCTCGCGCCGGGCGGCGGCGGCGCGTACCGCGTGCTCGAGCTGCCCGCGACCTCGAGCCGCCAGCTGCTCGTCCCGGCCGCGCTCGCGCTCGTCTTCCTCGCGGTGCGCGACCCGCGGCGCGGCGTGCTCGCCTCGGTGGCCGCGGCGGCGCTCGCGCTCACGCTCGTCCACCCGACCTACTCCCTGTTCCTGCTCGTGCCGCTCGTCGGCTTCGCGCTCGCGCGCCTGCTGCTCGCCCGCCGCGACGGCCGGGAGCTCGGGCTCGCGCTCGGCGCGTTCGCGCTCCCGACCGCGGCCGTCGCCGCGCTCCTCGCGCCGATCGCGCGCACGACCGCCTCGTACCGCCCCGACCAGGACGCGCTCGAGGGCGCGCGCCACGGGCTCGAGCGCTACGGGAGCCAGCTCGACGTGTGGTCGGACTCGCTCTACCGCGTCGCGCCGGAGGTCGTGGCGCGCTCGGGCTCGGTCGCCGTCGCCGCGCTCCTGCTCGTGCCGCTCGCGGCCCTCGCCGCGCCCCGGCGCTGGGCCGCGTTCGTCCTGGGCGGGACGGTCGCCGTGCTCGCGCTCGTGCTCGTGCCGTTCCTCTTCGCGCCGCTCGCCGAGGTCGTGTCGCTGTCGCAGGCCCGCCGCGCCGCGGGGTTCGTCCCGTTCGCGTTCGCGTTCGCCGGCGGGTTCTCGGTGCTCGCGCGCTGGGCCGGCGTGGCGCTGCCGCCGCTCGCGCTCCTGGCCGGGATCGTCGCGCAGCTCCTGTGGCCGGGCGACTTCGACTACGTGCTCGAGGAGGGCGGGCCGGCGTGGGCGACGTGGATCGCGGCGTTCGGCGGCGCCGCGGCGCTCGCGATCGTGGCCGTGCGGCGCCGGCGGACGGCGTACGAGCGCCCCGGGCCGATCGCGTGCCTGTCGGCCCTCCTCTTCGTCCTCCCCGTCGCCGTGCACGCCGCCTGGAACTGGGACGAGCGCGAGCCGGTGCGCCCGCCGCTGCCGCAGGCGCTCGTCGACCGGATCCCGGAGGGCGCGGTCGTCCTCTCGGACGTGGAGACGAGCTACCGCCTGCTCGCCCAGGCGCCGGTCTACGTCGTCGCCGCGCCGCCGGCGCACGTCGCGGACACCGAGAAGAACCGGCCGTACTACCGCAAGGCGCTCGTGAACCGGTTCCTCCGCACCGGCGACCTCGCGATCCCGCGGAACTCGGGCGCCGGCTGGATCCTCGTCGACCGGAAGCACTACGACCCGCCGCTCGACCTCCAGCCCGTGTACCGGGACGGCCGCTATTCCCTGTTCAGAGTGAGCTAGTAACAGACTGTCACTTGCTTTGTCGCTTTCGCGCCGGATCAAGGCCTGCGGCCGGGGTGCCGATATCCCGGGCGATGAGCGCTTCGGCTCCCGCGCTTCCGGCTCACGCGCCCCGCGAGGCCGCAGCGCGCCCCGCCCGCGCGCCGCGAGTCGTCCACTTCACCACCTCGTACCCGCGGGACGAGACCGACTTCGCCGGGCGCTTCGTCAAGGACCTCGTCGAGCGCCTCGAGGCCGACGGCGTCGACGTCGACGTCGTGGCGCCCGGGGTCTACCGGGACTTCGGGCTCGCCTACGACGGCGGCGTCGTCCGCAACCTCCGGCGCCGGCCGTGGCGGGCGCCGCTGCTCGCCGTCTCGATGCTCCGCGCGCTCCGCCGGGCCGCGCGCGGCGCCGACCTCGTCCACGCCCACTGGCTCGCGGGAGGCGCCGTCGCGGCGCTCGCCCGCACCCGCTTCGTCCTCACCCTCCACGGGAGCGGCACCGCCGGCCGCTTCTCCGACCTCGAGCTCGCGCGGCGCGCGCCGTGGCTCGTCCGCGCCGTGCTGCGCCGGGCCGAGGTCGTGATCTGCGTCTCCGAGGCCCTCGGCGCGATGGCCCGGGCGCACGGGGCACGCGACGTCCGGGTGATCCCGAACGGCGTCGCGCTCCCCGAGCGCGTGGCGGAGGAGGCGCCGCAGGCCCATGTCCTGTTCGCCGGCCGCCTCTCGCCCGAGAAGGGCATCGCCGATCTCGTCGCGGCCGCACACGACCTCCCGCTCGTCGTCGCCGGCGACGGCCCGCTCCGCGACCTCGTCCCCGACGCGCTCGGCTTCGTCGGCCACGACGAGCTGGAGCGCCTCTACGACGAGGCCGCGGTGGTCGTGCTCCCGAGCTACCGCGAGGGCCTGCCGCTCGCCGTGCTCGAGGCGATGGCGCACGGCCGGCCCGTCGTCGCGACCCGCGTCGGCGGCATCCCGGACCTCGTCGAGGACGGCGCCACCGGCTTCCTCGTCGAGCCGGGCGACGTGGACGGACTCCGAGCCGCGCTCCTCCGCCTGCTCGCCGACCCGGAGCTCCGCCGCCGCCTCGGGAACGAGGCGCGCCGCCGCGTCCGCCGCTGCTCGTGGGAGACCGTCGCGGCCGAGACGCTCGACGCCTACGGGCTCAGGCCGGCCGGGCCCACGCGATCAGCCCGTCGCTCCACCACGGCGCGAGCCGGTTCCGCCGCACGGCCCAGCGCGCCGCGTTCGCGGCGTGTCCCGCGGCCCGCGCCGCCGGCGAGCCGCTGACGACCGCGCGGCCCGGGTTCGCGTAGTAGCCGAGCCGCTCGACGCGCCAGCCGGCGTGCTCGAGCAGCGTCCGCAGCGTCCGCGGGGACGACCACAGCGTGTGGTCCGGGTGCACGAGCTCCCGGCCCGAGAGCGGCGCCGAGGAAGTTGAGCAGCCGGTACGCGTTCGGCGTCGTCACGAGCAGCTCGCCGTCGGGCTTCGCGAGCAGCCGCATCGCGCGCAGGAACGGCCCGGGCGCGTCGAGGTGCTCGAGGATCTCCCCCGCGACCACGACGTCCGCCGGCGCGAGGCCGAGCGCCCGCACGTCCTCCTCCGACTGGCAGTCGACGAGATGCGCCTCGTACCCCTGCGCCTGCGCCCAGGCGACGCCGCGCTCGGAGAAGTCGAGGCCGACGAGCTCCGACGCCACCTCCGCGAGCCGGGCGTGGAGCCAGACGTGCCCCTCCACCTTCTGCTCGACGAGCTCGTCGACGAAGCCGACGTGGACGACCCGCTTCCCGCGCGCGGCCTCCAGCAGCGCCGCGTGCCGCTCGACCGGCGCCTCCCGCGGGAGGCGGTGCCGGAACGTGAAGCCCGTCTCGTGCGTCTCGTGGAGCCCCACGGCGGCCAGTATCACCGCGTCGCGCCGAGCGTGAAGAGCGCCTGCGTCCGCGCCCGCAGCAGCCCGGCCGAGGCCGCGGCCTCGTCGCGCTGCCAGACCGGCCACGCGTACTTCGTCGTCGTCCGCAGCTCGCAGCCGCTCGTGCAGCCGAGCATGAGCCCGCCCTTCGCGTTCGCCCGGAAGAGGCCGTTCTGCGCGAGCAGCCGCACGAGCCCGGCGCGGCCGTAGACGCGCGCGTAGGCGAGGAAGAGGTCGGCGTCCTGGATCCCGTCGCGGAGCGCCTCGAGGCGCAGCGAGGGCACCGGCGCGGGCCGCGCGGGCGTGCCGGGGTAGAGGAAGACGGACTGGCCGTCGCCCGGGAGCGCCCGCCACGGGTCGAGGCCCTGGTAGCGCGCGAGCCCGTCGGAGTAGAGCGTCCCGGCCGTGCCCTCGAGCGCGTTCCAGGCGAAGAACATCCGCACGTCCGTGAGCGGCTCGGTCGCGTCGAACCCGGGCGAGCCGGCGACGCCGTGGTACGTGTACGACCAGAGCTCCTTGCCGCGCCGGCGCACCTCCTCGACGCCCGCGTACAGCCCCCGCGGCTTGCCGAACTGCCCGTAGAAGCGCCGCGCGAGCACCGACCAGACGTCGAGGTCGTCGGCGCCGCCGTCGCGGAGGTAGCGGTTCCCGGGGAGCGGCGAGACCGTCGAGAGCACCTTCGCGCCGGGGAAGTCGCGGTGGAGCACCGCCGCCTGCCGCGCCACGAGACGCGACTCCTTCGGCCCCGGCTCGTCCCACGCCCAGGCGACGGCGCGGTCGGTCCAGCCGTTGCGCTCCCAGAACGGCCGCACGCGCTCGAGCCACGGCGTCCACGTCCACGGCGCGTACGGCGACGCCTTGCCGAGCCACGCCTGGCCGGCCTGGTGCTGCGTCGAGAGCGGGAGGCGGAGCGTGTTGAACCCGGGCGCGGCCTGCGCCTTCATCGTCGTCGCGCGGTCGGTGTGCCACGAGCGGCCGGCGACGTAGCCGGCCGGCGTCGGCGAGCCGTAGCCCCAGTCGCCGGGCGCGATCCGGTAGCGCGAGAGGAGGTCGAAGAAGGCGCGGTTGCCGAGCTGCGCGGCCCGGAGCGGATTGCCGGGATCGACGCGAGCGAAATACGTCTGCGGCTGGACGAGGAACAGCGTGCGGAAGCCCTCGGTGCGGGGCGGCATCGTCCACGTCGAGACCGTCAGCGCCACCGGGATCGACTCCTGCCCGATCCACAGCGTCCCGCGGTAGAAGCCGGCCGCCATCCCGTGCGTGTCGACGCGGACGAAGACCACGGCGGGGCCGGGCACCGAGAGGCGCTCGAGCGGCGGCAGCGGGTCGGACACGGGCCGGCCGCGCACCTTCGTCTGCCCGACGAGCGCGAACGTCGTCCGCCGCGTCAGCTCCGCGGGCGCGTCCTCGCCCCACTGCAGCGCGCCGCCGCCGGAGAGGACGGCGACCTGCCCCGTCGCGTAGCCGTCGCGCGGCGCGACGAGCACGAGCATCGAGTCGCCGCCGGGCGCGGCCGCCGTCGAGGGCGCGAGCCGCCGGTCGCCCTGGTAGCCGAGCAGCCCGGCGTCCGCGGCCCCGGGCAGGACCAGCGCGACGAGGGCGGCGAGCAGGAGCGTCCGGAGGGCCATCCGGGGTCTCTATCGGCAGAATCGAGCGGCGATGAAGCTCCTGCTCGTCTCCCTCTACTTCCCGCCGGCGGGCGGCGCGGGCGTCCAGCGCCCGCTGAAGTTCGCCACGCACCTCCCCGGGCTCGGGATCGAGACGCACGTGCTCGCGCCCGACGACCCGAAGTGGGTGCACGCCGACCCGGACCTGCCGCTGCCGACGCAGGCCTGGGTGCACCGCGCGCGCTACCTCGGGCCGAAGGGGCGGAAGCCCGCCGAGGAGCTGCACGGCACGGAGGGCCTCGCGCGCATCGCCACGCAGGGCCGGCTGGCGCTCCGCCGCGTGCTCGTGCCGGACGAGAACGTGACCTGGAACGTGACCGCGATCCCGGCGGCGATCCGGATCGCGCGGCGCGAGGGGATCGACGTCGTGCTCACGACCTCGCCGCCGTCCTCCGTCCACCTCGTCGGCGCCGCGGTGAAGCGCGCGACCGGCGCCCGCTGGATCGCCGACCTCCGCGACTCGCTCGTCGCCCATCCCGCACCGCCGCGCGGAGAGCGCGCTCGTCCGGATGAAGGAGCAGGGCGAGGCGCAGGTGGCGAAGCTCGTCGCGCGGCAGGCGGACGCGATCGTCTGCGCCGCCGACGCGATCGCGGAGGAGACGCGCGGCTTCGAGCCCCGTGGCCGCGTGCTCACGATCGCGAACGGGTCCGACTTCGACGACTTCGCCGGCCTCGAGCACCACGCGTCCGACCGCTTCCGGATCACGCACACCGGCTCGTTCTTCGGCAAGCGCTCGCCGCGCCCGTTCCTCGAGGCGCTCGCCCGCTCGGGGCTCGAGGACGTCGTCGCGCGCTTCGTCGGCGACTTCCGGAGCGCCGACCGCGAGTGGGCGGAGGAGCTCGGCCTCGGCGACCGGCTCGAGCTGATCCCCTACGTCCCGCGCCGGCGCTCGCTCGAGCTCCAGCGCGACTCCGAGGCGCTCCTGCTCCTGATCCCCGAGGCCGCCGGCCGCGGCAAGGGCGTGCTCTCGGGGAAGGTCTTCGAGTACCTCGCGGCGGAGCGGCCCGTGCTCGCGGTCGTGCCGCCCGACGGCGCCGCGGCCGGGCTGATCCGCGAGACCGGCGCCGGCGTCGTCGCGCCGCCGGAGGACGTCGACGCGATCGCCGCAGCCGCTCGGCGAGCTGCACGGCCGCTGGCGCGAGGGGCAGCTGAACGGCACGCCGCTCTCCGATGCCTGGCGCGAGAAGCTCTCCCGCGAGAGCCGCGTCGAGGAGCTCGCCGACCTCGTCCGGGAGCTCGGGTGACCGCGGTCGCCGTCCCGCGCCCGCGCGCGCTCGCCGACCACTCGGCGCTGACCGACGCGCTCTTCCTCGGGACGCTCTTCAGCGTCTCGTTCGCGAAGCTCCACTGGACGGTCGGCGGCGACCTCTCGCTCGCCGACGTCCTCACGGCCCTGTTCCTCGTCGCCTGGGGCTCGGAACGGCTCGCGGCCGGCGACACCCGCGTCGACCGCACGGCCGCGACCGTGCTCGGCTTCTTCGCCGCCTTCCTCCTCGTCTACCTCGCGGGCTGGTTCAACATGGACACCCAGCAGGAGCTCGCGCAGTGGGGGAAGGGGATGGTGAAGTTCGTCCTCCACTTCCTCTTCGTCGTCGCGGGCGTCGCCTACCTCGCGCGGCGCTCGGAGCGGGCGTACTGGCGCGCGCTGGCGGCGTTCATGCTCGGGATCGCGGCGAACGCGGCCTACGGCGTCGTCCAGCTCGCGGTCGCGCGCGTCGGGATCAACCTCGACGAGCTCGTGCTGCGCGCCGCTCACGCGCGGCGCGAGCGCGATCAACGTCTACGGCGCGGTCGAGGGGCAGAAGGTCTACCGCACGAACGCGCTCACGGGCGATCCCGAACCACCTCGGGATCGCGCTGATCGTCCCGCTGCTCGTGCTCACGCCGATCTACCTGCGGCTCGAGCGCGGGAGCCGGCTGAAGGTGCCGCTCGCCGTCCTGCTCGGGTTCCTGCTCGTCGTCGAGCTCTCGACCCTGTCGCGGAGCGGCCTGCTCGGCCTCGGCGTCGGCTTCCTCGTGCTCGCGTTCCCGTACCGGCGGCTGCTGCTGACGCGGGCGCTGCTCGTGCCGCTCGCGGTCGTCGCGGCGCTGCTCGCCTACGTCGTCTACCGCAACCTGCACTTCTTCGAGACCGTGCTGCGCTCGCGCACCTCGACCGGCGACAACGCCACCTCGGTGCACCTCGCGGTCTACGACTTCGTCCCGGACGTGCTCGCGACGCACCCGCTGTTCGGCTTCGGGCTGAACACGTTCTCGGTCTACTACGAGTTCGTCACCGGGCGGACGAACTTCGGCCCGCACTCGTTCTACGTCGCGCTGCTCGTCGAGACGGGGCTCGTCGGCGCCGCGCTCTTCGGCGTCTTCCTCTGGTACGTCTTCCGCCGGCTCGGCGAGCTGCGGGCGATCGGACGCGCGCTCCCGCCGGCGTCGGCGCGGCACGTGCGGCCGCTCGCGTGGGGGATGACGGCCGCGCTCGTCGGGACGATGGTCGCGAACCTCTTCTACCTGACGATGATCTTCTACTCGTTCTACGCGTTCGTCATCCTCGCGCTCGCGGCGCCGGTCGTGTTCGGGCGGGGCGTCCGCGGACGAGCCGCTTCGCCCGCCGGAGCGCGCGCCTGAGCGGGTTGCGGCCGCGCTGCGGCGGGACGAACGGCTGCGCGGACCAGTCCTCGGCGAGGTCGGCGGCCCGCTCCGGGACGGCGACGATCTGGTCGTGGGCCACGACGATCGCGGTGCCCGGGCCAGTGGCGCGCGAGGCGGTCCTCGACGACGGCGAGCGTCGGCCAGTCCTCGGCGCGATGCGGCGGCGGGCGGCGGCTCGACGAAGAGCTTGGGCGTCGTCGATCACGATCACGTCGTCGGGAGACCCGCCTGCGATCGCGTCCAGCTCGTCGAGCACCGGGCACTCGGCTTCCGCCCCGCCCGTCGTGCCGCCGCACCAGTGCGCGTCGAGGAAGTAGAACGTCGGCTCGATCGGACGGCTGCAGCAGCCTGCGCGAGTCACCCTCGAGCACCGTCACCGGCTCGCGGGCGAGGATCTCGCGCGCCCGGGCCGCTACTTCCGGGGACAGCTCGATCGTCGTCACCTCGTCGAAGGAATCGGAGAGCAGCAGCGCGCCGCCGCCGACCCAGGTTCCCGTCTCGACCGCCCGCGACGAGGCCGAGCCGGCGCTTCAACGTGCGTACGAGCGGAGCCGGGAATCGTGCCCATCGCGCGGGAGTGTAGGAGGTGAAGGTCGCCGTCCTCACGACCTCGTACCCGCGGTGGAAGGGCGACGCGGTCGGGCGCTTCGTCGGCGACGCGGTGGGCTGGCTCCGCGAGCTCGGCGTCGAGGTCGAGGTCGTCTCGCCGCGCGAGTTCCCGCACTTCGGGATCGCCTACGGCGCGGGCGTCGTCGGCAACCTGCGGGCGAAGCCCTGGAAGCTCGTGCTCGTGCCGCTGATGCTGCTCGGGTTCCTCCGCGCGGCGCGGCGCGGCGCCCGCGGCGCCGACCTCGTGCACGCGCACTGGCTGCCGGTCGCGGCGATCGCCCTCGCGACGCGGAAGCCCGTCGTCGTCCAGCTGTGGGGCACCGACGTCGAGCTCGCGCGCCGGCTGCCGCGGCTCTCGCGCTGGCTGCTGCGCCGGGTCCGCCTCGTCGTCTGCGCCTCGACCGCGCTCGCCGAGGCGGCGCGCGAGCTGGGCGCGCGCGACGTGCGCGTGATCCCGAGCGGCGTCGCCGTCCCGGACGAGGTCGGCGCCGAGGAGGAGCCGCCGTACGTCCTCTACGCGGGCCGGCTCTCGCCCGAGAAGGGCGTGGCCGAGCTGGCCGAGGCGGCGGCGGGCCTCCGGCTCGTCGTCGCCGGCGACGGGCCGCTCCGCGAGCGCGTGCCGCAGGCGCTCGGGTTCCTGCCGCGGCACGACCTCGAGCCGCTGTACGCGGCCGCCGCCGTGGTCGCGTGCCCGTCCTACCGCGAGGGCTTCGGCGTCGCCTGCGCCGAGGCGATGGCGCACGGGAAGCCGGTGGTCGCGAGCCGCGTCGGCGGCCTCCTCGACCTCGTCGTCGACGGCGAGACGGGGCTCGTGGTCGAGCCCGGCGACGTCCCCGGCCTGCGCGACGCGCTCGAGCGCCTGCTCGGCGACCGCGAGCTGCGGCGACGGCTCGGCGCGGCGGGCCGGGAGCGCGCGATCGAGCGGTTCGCGTGGCCGCACGTGACGGCCGAGCTCATCCGCGCCTACCGCGAGACCCTGGCGTAGCATGGCCCGGATGCGCGAGCTGACGATCGCCGGAACCCGCATCTCCGACGACGGCGACTGCTACGTCATCGCCGAGATCGGCCACAACCACCAGGGCGAGCTCGAGCGGGCGAAGCAGCTCGTCGACGCGGCCGTGGACGCCGGCGTGAACGCCGTCAAGTTCCAGAAGCGGGACAACCGGCGCCTCTTCACGCGGGCGCTCTACGACCAGCCGTACGACAACGAGAACAGCTTCGGCGCGACGTACGGCGAGCACCGCGAGGCGCTCGAGCTCCCGGCCGACGCGTGGTTCGAGCTGCGCGAGCACTGCCGCGAGCTCGGGGTCGCGATGTTCGCGACGGCGTTCGACGAGGCGAGCGCCGACTTCCTCGCCGACCTCGACCTGCCCGCCTTCAAGATCGCGTCCGGCGACCTCGGGAACACGCCGCTCCTCCGCCACGTCGCGGCGAAGGGCAAGCCGCTGATCCTGTCGCTCGGCGGCGCGACGCTCGAGGACGCCGACCGCGCGCTCGAGGCCGTGCTGCCGCTGAACGACCGAGGTCTGCCTGCTCCAGTGCACCGCCGCCTACCCGGCGGAGGTCGAGGAGCTGAACCTGCGCGTGATCGAGACCCTCCGCGAGCGCTACCCCGACCACGTGATCGGCCTCTCCGACCACCACAACGGCATCGCGATGTCGCTCGTCGCCTACATGCTCGGCGCCCGCGTGATCGAGAAGCACTTCACGCTCAACCACGCCTGGAAGGGCACCGACCACGCCTTCTCGCTCATGCCCGACGGGATGCGGCGGCTCGTGCGCGACCTGCGCCGCGTCCCGGTCGCGCTCGGCGACGGCGTCAAGCGCCCGCTCCCGAGCGAGGCCCGGCCGCTGCAGAAGATGGGCAAGAAGCTCGTCGCGGCGCGCGACCTGCCGGCGGGCCACGTGCTCGCCGCGGGCGACCTCGTGGCGAAGTCGCCGGGCGACGGCGGGCTGCCGCCGTACGAGCTCGACGGCCTGCTCGGCCGCGTCCTCGCGCGTCCGCTGTTCGAGGAGGACGCGATCGCGCACGACGACCTCGTCCCGGCCGCGGAGGCGGTGTCGTCGTCGCTCGGCCGCGACGACGCGTGACCGACCTCGCGCCGCTGCTCGCGCGCGTCCGGCTCGCGGTCTTCGACTTCGACGGCGTCTTCACCGACAACCGCGTCTGGGTGAACGAGCGCGGCGAGGAGAGCGTCCGCTGCTCGCGGAGCGACGGGCTCGGCCTGCGCCGCCTCGACGAGGTCGACGTGCCGTACCTCATCGTCTCGACCGAGGCGAACCCGGTCGTCCGCGCGCGGGCGGCGAAGCTGCTGGCCGAGTGCGTGCACGGCGTCGACGACAAGCTCGCGGTGCTCGAGGAGCGGGCGGCGCAGGCGGGCGCGGCCCTCGACGAGGTCGCCTACGTCGGGAACGACGTCAACGACGCGGCGTGCCTCGGCGCGGTCGGGCTCCCGGTCGTGCCCGCGGACGCGTGGCCCGAGGTCGTCCCGCTCGCGCGCTGGGTGCTGACCCGCGCCGGCGGCGAGGGCTGCGTGCGCGAGTTCTGCGACGCGGTCTGGGAGGCGAAGCGGTGACCGACCCGCTGTTCGACGTCGCCGGCCGCGTCGTCGTCGTCACCGGCGGCCTCGGCCAGCTCGGGGCCACGTACGCGGCGGCGCTCGCGGAGCGCGGCGCGAAGGTGGCGATCCTCGACGTCGCCGACCCGCCCGACGGCGTGGAGGGCGACGCCACGCGCGTCTGGCGCGCCGACGTCACCGACCGCGCCTCGCTCGAGGCCGCGCTCGGCGAGATCGAGCGGACGTGGGGCGTCCCGCACGCGCTCGTCAACAACGCCGCGATCGACTCGCCGCCGGACGCGCCGGCGGACGAGGTCGGGCCGTTCGAGCAGTACCCCGAGGCGTCGTTCGACCGCGTCATGGACGTGAACGTGAAGGGGATGTTCCTCGCCTGCCAGGTCGTCGGCGGCGCGATGGCGCGCGAGGGCCGGGGCGCGATCGTGAACGTCTCGTCGGTCTACGGGCTGCTCTCGCCCCAGCAGGACGTGTACGAGTTCCGGCGGAGCGCGGGCGAGGAGTTCTTCAAGCCGGTGGCCTACTCGGTCTCGAAGTCGGCCGTGCTCAACCTGACGCGCTACCTCGCCACGTACTGGGCGCGCAGCGGCGTCCGCGTCAACACGCTCACGCTCGCCGGAGTGGCGAACGACCAGCCGCGCGCGTTCCTCGACGCCTACGAGGCGCGCGTGCCGCTCGGGCGGATGCTCGAGGCGGGCGAGGCGGTCGGCGCCGTCGTGTTCCTCGTCTCGGACGCGTCCTCGTACGTCACCGGCGCGAACCTCGTCGTCGACGGCGGGTGGACGGCGTGGTGAGCCGGGCTACGAGCGATCCCGCTGACGTCCGGCGCGTCGGGCCGCGCGGCGCTCGAGCGCGAGCGCCCCGTCGTTGCGCAGGCCTGGAGGACGCGCTTGCCGATCGGCGGCTCCACGACCCGAATTCTCCGAAGGGCTTTCGCGACGGCGAGGGCCGGCAGGGCCGCGAGCCCGTGCGGGAGGCGATTCTCGTACGCCCGGAGTACGGCCAGGGCCTCCGGCGCGTCGGTCCTACGAGCCTGCCTCGACCGCCCCGGCCCAAGGCATGAGCCTCCGGCACCGACACGATCGTCGCGCCGGCTGCGTAAAGCGATGCGTAGAGCGGCCACGCGGGGTCCCTGCCATCGGCAGTGCTGCGGCTGCGACTCTGCGAGCAGCGTCCGGCGCACGAGTCCCACCGACCCGAAGACGTTCTCGAGCACGCCAACGCCGCCGGCCGCGCCTCCCGGGAACAGACGTCGCACGGTGCTCTCGGCGGAGTCGCGCAGCCCACACGTCACCGCGTCCGCATTGCTTGCCGCCGCTGCGCACACGAGCACGTCGACGAGATCATCGCCCGGCTCGTCGTCTCCGGTAAGGAGCAAGACCCATTCACCTCGAGCTTCGCGTGCACCGATCTGCCAGGCTTGCCACGTCGACGCGCCGGGTGCGTCGAGGACTCGGACGCCGTCGAGCGCGCCCCCGCGCTGCGCCAGCACGACAATGATCTCGAGCGGCGGCGTGCGCTGCCGGGTCAACCCGGAGAGCGCGCGGTCGACCGTCGCGTAGTCACTCGCGGCGACGACCGCCGTCACGAGCGGTGTCGCCGCGCCCTCGGCGCTGCGCCCCCGCGGCGGTCCACTGGACGACGTCTTCCCACGCCCGCGCCGTCGCGATCGGAGTCGAAGGCCGGTCGTGCGGCCGCGAAAGGCGGTCGGCGTCGAGCGCACGCTCCAGCGCAGCGCGGATCCCGGTCGGAGAGGGCTCGAAGAGGACTCGTTCGCGATCCTCATCTGCGACGAGCTCGGGGATCCCGCCGACGGCGCTCGCGATCAGGGCACGCCCGCCTCCAGGCACTCGTAGACCGTGTTCGGCGAGTTGTCGTCCAGGGAGGGGATCACAGCGAGCGTGCCCGGGTCGCCGCAACTGCGCCAGCGCCTCCGTGCGCGGTCAGCGCGGTATGCGACTCGAGCGCGCGCAGCGACGCGAGCGCCGCCTCGTCCAGCTCGCTCGCCAGCCGCTCGGGAGTCCAGGCGAGGCTCGAGGACCCGACGAAGTGGAGCTCGAACCGCGCCAGACGGGCGTCGACCGAGAGCCGCGACAGCCGGAGGAAGGGGCGGATCCCTTTCCGTTCCTCGAGCCGTCCGAAGAACACGATCCGGGAGACAGGGGACGTCGCCGGTGGCGGTGCCGCGCGCCCGAAGAGCGCCGCCCTCGGTCGGCAGCGGGATCGCCAGCGAGCGGTCCGGCAGAGCCAACCGCGCCCGCGCATCCAGCCAAGCAGGTACCGGCTCGGACTGACGACGGCGTCGGCGAGCTCCACCGCCGCACGCTCGAGGACCGACATCAGGACGGACTCAGGCGAGTCGGGCAGCTTCCCGTGCGCCTCCGCAATCCACCGGCGGGAGCCGTGTGTGTAGATCACGAAGAGCGTCTCGGGAACGCAGCCCAAGGTCGCGCATCTTCAGCGCCGCGTACCCGTAGCCGCCCCAGTCCTGGACGATCGCCACGTCCGGCGGGTCGTCGCGAAGCGCGTCGAGCGTCGCGGCCGGAAGCGCGAGCACGGCCGGCTCGATGTCGTCAGGCGCTATCACGAGCCTGATCCCGACCCGTTCGCTCGCGAGCACGTCCCGCCACTGCGGGTCGAGCGGGTAGTCGACGTTCGGCCGGACGCACACGATTTCGACGCGATGGCCCGTCCGGGCCAGGCTGATCGCGAGGAACGTCGTGGCCGTGCCGAGGCCACCCGAATGTGGGAAGCCGAGGAAGCCTCCCGCGACGAGCACGATCCGGCGCGGGCGCATCGATCTCTCCACCTCGGGAGCGTAGTCGGCGCGTGTCGGCGTTCCGCTCGGTCCGTATCCTCACCGATCCGTGCTCGCGCGATACCGCACGTGGGCCGGCTCGCTCCTCCACCCGGGGGAACGGCTTCTGCCGGGCCTCGGTGCCCGGCTTGGACGACGTCCGCAGGCGCGGCTCGCGTGCTCGCGACACTGCGAGGCCTGCCGACGCGACGCATGCGCGCGATCGCGTACCGGCACATCGCACGGCCGCTGGTCGAGCGGATGGACGGCGAGCTCGTCCTCACGGCGCGGGGAGACGTTCGCATGCTCGCCGACCTGCGCGACCCGGGTCGCGCGCTCGCCGTCTCCGGCCTCTGGGAATGGAACGTCGGCGCGGTGATCCAGGGCTTCCTGCGGCCGGGTGACGTCTTCGTCGACGTGGGCCAACACCGGCTCTACACGGTGCTCGCGGCGCGGCTCGTCGGCCCGGAGGGGCACGTCTACGCGCTCGAGCCGGGGCCGCGAGGTTCGCGATGCTGCGGCGGAACGTCGAACTCAACGCCTTCGGCGACCGCGTCACGGCGCTCGAGGTGGCCGCCGGCGCGAGGGAGGGCGTGGCAGCCTCTACGGGCCTGGAGCGGGTCACGACGCGTCCTCTCGCTCCGCGCGAGCCCGGCGGCAGCGGTGGCGAGTCGACGGAGGTCCGGATCCGCCCGCTCCACGCGATCCTCGAGCCCGGCACCGCGACCGGCTCCGGCTTGTGAAGATCGACGTCGAGGGTCACGAGGACGACGTCCTGCGAGGGCTCGAGCCGCTGCTCGCGGACGGCCCACTTCCGGCCTTCGTCGTCGAAGTCCATGCCGCCTGGAACGCGGAGCACCATCTTCGTGCTCGACTTCTGCGCGCGTCACGGCCTCGCCGCGGATGGATCGCCGAGGACACGGGGGCGCCGGACGAACAACTCGCGCCGGCCGATCGCGAGCTGGTGCTCAAGGACCTCGGCGACCCACCTGACCTCGCCCGCATCGGTCGCGAGCGCTATGCGCTCCTGCTTGAGCAGGGCTCCGAACCTGTCAGGTAAGGCTTACGTACGGAACATCGACAAGGTCCGGACGTTGTGCAGGAAGCTCGGACGCACGTCGACGGTCGACGCGAAGTCGAGGCACGCGTACGACAAGTCGGCGTCGTCGCAGACGAGCCATACGCACGGACGCAGCGCATACCACACGATCTCCAGGTCGCTCCGCTGGCAGTCGTAGCCGTGGTCGGAGTCGTGAATGAACAGGTCGAGCGGCACGAGTCCCGCGAGGGTGTCGCGCACGGCGTCGGGCAAGCCGTCAGTGATACGGAGGTACCAGACGGTCGGGTACGCGACCAGCATCCCTACGTCCGGCCTGACGTCGATGCTCGTCTAGACGCCCTTCGGACGCGCGCAGAGCGCCGAGCAGGACGAACGTCGTACGGACGTACGCCACGCCGGTCTCGACGACGTTCGAGACCCTGTCGTGTCTGCAGACGAGCGCGAGCAGCTCGAGCGTGGCGTCGGCAATCCCGAACTCGGACGGATAGACGCCTTACGACTCGTCGATGCGCACGCTCAAGAGCGAACGACGCGGTCGGTCGATTCGTCGAGCGAGACGTCGAGGCCATGCGCCCGCAGCGCTGTCTCGAGCGAGTCCGTCCACGTTCCCGCGGCGCGAGCTCGTGCCGTCGCGGCGGCCCCTCGAAGTGGGCGACGACCTGGGCGAGGCCTGTCATGCGCGAGGCGATCGCGCGTCCGGCGCGCCATTCGACGCGCGTGCGGATTTGGGAACCTCATCGCAATGGGCTCAGCGAGCTAGATCCGCGCAAAGACGATCCAGTCGTGGAAATCGCGCGGCATGCGGCTGACATACCGCGCCGTGTACTCGGGCTTGTGGGTCGCGCTCAGTCCGTGCCGCGCAGCTGCGGCGACGACCGTCGCCAGCGAGAACACGAGATCCCCGGGTAATGCCACTCCGAATGCATCGAGTCGCGCCTGTCCGGCGTACCGACGCTCCCATACGCGTTCCCTTCGGCCAGGATCAAAGACGCGACGATGTGCCCGGACGGCGCCAGCACGCGCCCGACGTTCTCGAGGAAATGGTCGAGTTGCCAGTGGGCCGCGTGTGACAGCACTGAATGAGGGGCGTTGTAGTCGAACGTGCCGCCTGCCTCGCGGGCGTCGAAGTCGGTCCGGTTCAGGAATACACGGCCGCTTCTCGCTGACGGCGTTGCGCACGCGTCGCTGCCGCAGCGCCGCGTCGATCAGCCACTGGTTCGGCTCGATGCCGACGTACCGATCGCGATCGAGGTACTCGATGACGTGGGCCCCCGCGCTCAAGGCGCCGCAGCCGACCTCGAGGACGCGCGAGGTCGGCACACACCCCTCGAGCCGGAGCAACTCGAAATGGACGTCGCCGCTGACGACGTCGGAGCGAACGTATCGCCGCGCGCGCCTCAGCGGTCCCGCGGCTCACGCTCCCTCGTCCGGAAGCGATAAACGGCGCGGCCGAGACGTTGCTTCTGCGCGTGGAGCCTCGAGGAACGTCGCTCATCGGGAAAGGATCGTAGAGGTCTCGACGCGAAACCAGCGCTTGGCACAGGCCGACCGCCGCGGCGGTAGCAGGAAGCTCAGGCCGCTACGCCTCTCCTCCTGGAGCCTGATCTAGTCTCCGGTCCGTGAGCACCACGTTCTCTGACATGCTCGATGCGTATTGGGCGATGCAGCTCGGCGAGCGAGCGGCGTTCCACGGCATCCTCAACCTGTTGCGGCCCTCGCTCGCGATCGAGATCGGAACGGGAGGCAGCGTGAAGGCGACAACTATCTACAGCGACGATGTTCACGCCTTCGACCTCACGCTACCGCACCACGTCGACCCGGAGCAGCTTCCGAACGTCACGTTCCACATCGGCAACAGCCACGAGCTTCTGCCGCCGATGCTCGAGCGGTTCGCCGCCGACGGGCGCAACCTCGACTTCGCCCTCGTCGACGGCGACCACACGGCGCAGGGTCGAAGCCGCGACGTCGAGGACATCCTGTCCTCGCCGTGCTCCGGGAGGACGGTGATCGTCCTCCACGACACGCTCAACGCGCGCGTTCGCGGCGGTCTCGAGCAGATCGACTTCGCTCGCTTCGAGCACGTGACCTACGTCGAGCTCGACATGGTGCAGGGCAAGGTCTACCGCACAGGGGCCGTGCGCGGACGAGCTCTCGTGCGGTCTCGGCGTGGTCCTGACCGGCTGGGGAGGAGTCGCGTACGGCCAGAGCGTCACGCCCGCATATAGCGGCGCCGGAGGTGTACGGCGCGTTCGCCGACGTCCTTGTCCGCCGGTGATCCCGTCCGCCGGCCTGGGTACGGGCAGCTGCTCGAGCTCGAGCAGGCCCTCGCAACTGCGCGCGGGCTCGTCGACGTCATGGAGCGGTCGCTTAGCTGGCAGATCACGGCGCCGCTGCGCTTCGGCCGCGACGCGTTCCGGCGCATTCGCAGCTCCGCCTGAGGCCTAGACGCGGAGCCAGCGCTCCGGGATCGGGTCGCCGCCGCGGGGCTCCGGAGCGTCCAGCGCGTCGGGCGCGACCACGAGCTTCGTCGCGACGGGTTCAGCCATGCGCCCCACCAGCTGAACGTGCTGTTCGAGATGACGTGGTGGTGGCAGCGGCGATGAGGAGCATGTCCTCCCAGGCGCGGCTCGGGCGGGAGCGGCCGATCGACGACCGTCGTCGGGAGGGGAGCCGCAGCTCGGCTCCGGCACCACGCGGGGTCGTCCGAGAAGACGAAGCAGGCGGAGCCCTCGACGCGCGTCGGCGATGCGCTCGACCCCACGACGGTAGTAGTCGGCATCGAGGAAGCCGAGCTGCGGAGGCGCGTGTAGTCGGTGCGCCGGACGTGGAGCGATGACGGTCGGGCACCGCTCGATGCCTCGCGGATCGCGGGTCGTCTCGCCGGGCGCGGGGAACGTGAAGGCCGCCCGGATCGCGGCCTCCTGGTCGGCGAAGTAGTCCTCGAACTGCCAGTAGCCGCGGAGGTACGTCTGGTCGGGCGCGGTGAGCACCTCGGGGGCGAAGGCGTTCGTCCGCAGGTTCTCCTCGATCACGCGCACGAACCGCCGCGCCGCTCGGGCGGAGGCGCTGGAGCGCGTAGCACCCACGGCGCGGATTCGGCACCCGGGCCACCTCCCAGACCGGGCGCACCTCGCTCGTCAAGGTCGAAGCAGACGAGCTCGTTCTCGCGCGACGCCGCCGCCGCGCGGAACTCGACCATCCAGCTCGTGTCGAGCACGAGCTCCGTCTCGTGCCGCTCCGCGAGCGCCCGCCCCGCGGCGTACTGGAACATCTGGTTCCCGAGGCGGCCCTTGAGCATGGTCGCGATCACGGCGGCCGATGCTAGCCGGGGGCTATTCTCGCCCGCCGTGGACGAGTCCCGAACCTCGTCGACGGCGCCGACGCCCCGGCCGGCTCGGGCGAATGGCTCGAGAAGGCGCGGCCCGCCGACGGCACGCCGCTCCTCCGCTTCGCGCGCTCCGGCGCCGACGACGTCGCGCACGCCGTGGCGGCCGCGCGACGGGCGCAGCCGGCGTGGGCCGCGAGACGCCGGTCGCGCGCGGCGACCTCGTCCGCGAGATCGCGCTGACGATGCGCGAGCGGCGCGACGAGCTGTCCGAGCTCGTCGCGGCCGAGACGGGCAAGTCGCATGGCGCTCGCCCGGGGCGAGACCGACGCGGCGATCGAGATGGGCCTGTTCGTCGCCGGCGAGGGGCGGCGCCTCTACGGCCGGACGACGACGGCGAGCATGCCGCACCGCAGCGTCATGGCCGTCCGCGTCAGCCGGTCGGCGTCGCGGGGCTGCTGATGTCGTTCAACACGCCGCTCCCGAACATCGCGTGGAAGGCGTTCCCGGCCGTCCTCTGCGGCAACGCGGCGGTGGTGAAGCCGTCGGAGGAGGTGCCCGCCTCCGCGCACGCGTTCGCGCGGATCGCGCACGAGTGCGGGCTCCCGGCCGGCGTCCTGAACGTCGTCCAGGGGCTCGGCGCCGAGGCCGGCGCCGCGCTCGTCGCGCACCCGGACGTCGACCTCGTCTGCTTCACGGGCTCGGCGGCGACCGGCCGCGCGATCAACGAGGTCGCCGCCGCGCCGGCTCGCGAAGGTGTGCCTCGAGCTCGGCGGCAAGAACGCGCTCGTCGTCTGCGACGACGCCGACCTCGACGACGCCGTCCGCTGGGCGCTCGCCTCGGCCTTCTCGAACGCGGGGCAGCGCTGCGCGGCCGCGAGCCGGCTCGTCGTCTTCGACGCGGTCTACGACGACTTCCGCGAGCGCCTGCTCGCGGGCGCGGCGGCGCTCGAGCCGGAGCCCGTGATCTCGGAGGCGTCGCTCGAGCGCACTCCTCGCGGCGCTCGCGCGCGCGCAGGAGGAGGGCGCGATCGATCGCTGTGCGGCGGCGCGCGGGTCGGCGACCGCGGCTGGTTCCTCGCCCCGACCGTGGTCGAGGGCGCGGCCCGCGACGCGTGGCTCTCCTGCACGGAGCTCTTCGGCCCCGTGACGGCGCTCTACCGCGTCCGCGACCTCGACGAGGCGATCGAGGTCGTCAACGACTCGCCGTACGGCCTCACGGCGGCGATCCACACCGCGAGCCTCCACCGCGCGATGCGCTTCGCCGAGGAGGCGCGCGCGGGCGTCGTCGTCGTCAACGGCGGCACGCACGGCAGCGAGCCGCACATGGGCTTCGGCGGCGTCAAGGGCTCCGGGCACGGGCTGGCGCGAGGCCGGCGTCGAGGCGCTCGACGTCTACTCGGAGTGGAAGTACGTCAACCTCGTGACGGATCCGGCGCGGGCGTGACCGTCGCCGTGCTCGGGCCCGGCGCCGTCGGCGGCTCGCTGGCCGTCCGGCTCGCGCGCGCCGGGCGAGCGCGTCGTCTGCGTCGCGCGGCCCGAGACGGCGGCGCTGATCGCGCGCGACGGGCTGACGCTCGAGCACGACGGCGCGGAGCTCCGGCGCGGCCCGAGGCGGCGGAGACGCTCGCCGAGCCGGTCGACCTGCTCCTCGTCGACGGTGAAGGCGCCGTCCCTCGCCGAGGCGCTCGAGCGCGTCGTCGCGGTCGCCGTCGCTCGTCGTGCCGCTCCTCAACGGGCTCGAGCACATGGCCGTGCTCCGCCGCCGCTTCGCCGCGGTGCGCGCCGCGACGATCGGCCGGCTCGAGGCCTGGCGCGAGGGCCCGACGCGGATCGTCCAGCGCGCCGCGGCGCCTCGTGACGATGTGCCGGCGACTCGCTCCCCGAGCCGCTCGCGCGCGCCGGCGTCGACGTCCGGCTCGGCGGGAGCGACGAGCGGACGTGCTCTGGGAGAAGCTCGCGCGGCAGGGGCCGCTGGCGCTGCTCACGGCCGCCACGGGCCGGACCATGGGCGAGCTGCGGGCCGATCCGCGCCTGCGCGCCGCGGTCGCCGAGGCCTGCGCCGTCGCCGCCGCGGACGGCGCCTCGACGACCTTCGCCGAGCCAGTTGGCGCATCATCGAGTCCCTGCCGGCCGGGCTGACGACGTCGACGGCGCGCGACGTCGCCGCCGGGCCGCCCGTCGGAGCTCGACGCCGTCGCGGGCGCGGTCGTCCGCGCGGGCCGGCGGCTCGGCGTCGCGACCCCCGGTCTTCGAGGAGGTGCTCGCCGCGTGCCCAGCGTCGTAGCCGCTCGTCCCCGCGCGCGCGGGCTCGGAGCGCGTCCCGGGCAAGAACGTCCGCCGGCTCGCCGGCCACCCGCTGATCGCGTACGCGATCGCCACGGCGCAGCAGGCGGGCGTCTTCGACCGCGTGATCTGCTCGACCGACGACCACCGGACGGCGGAGATCGCGCACTGGTACGGCGCCGACGTCCCGTTCCTGCGCCCGCCCGAGTACGCGACCGCGACGTCGCCGGACATCGAGTGGATCGCCGACCTGCTTGAGCGCCTGCCCGAGCGCTACGACCTGTTCGCGCTCGTCCGCGCGACGAACCCGTTCCGCGGCCCGAGGCGTTCCGGCGGGGGCTCGCCCAGCTGCTCGCGACGCCGGAGGCCGACTCGATCCGCGCCGTCGAGCGCGTGAAGCAGCACCCCGGGAAGATGTGGGTGCTCGACGGGCCGGACGATGCAGCCGCTCCTCGACCAGTCGCACCTCGACGTCGGCGTGGCACGCAGGGCAGTACCAGGCGCTCCCGGAGGTCTACGTCCAGAACAGCGCGCTCGAGATCGCCTGGACGCGCGCCGTCACGGCCTACGGCACGCGCGAGGGCCGCGTCGTCGCGCCGTATCTCACCGAGGGCCTCGAGGGCTTCAACATCGACGACGAGGACGACTGGGAGCGCGCGGAGGCGCTTGATCGCGTCCGGCGACGCGTCGCTGACGGCGGTGCCCCGCGCGCCGTTCCGTCCGACTTAACAGTTTCCATCGCAGCGTGAACTAGCGTTCTCCCGTCCAGCCACGAGGGGGAATCGATGGAGAACGAATCGGACCGTCGCCGGCGTCGCGGTCGGGTTCGTCGTCGGGGCGGGCCTCGCGGCGCTCGGCGGGGCGCGGCCGGCGACGCGCAGGCGGCGGCCCAGGCGCCGCCCGTCAACGGGTCGGCGCCGACGATCTCCGGCATCGCGCGCGTAGGGCGACGCCTCACCGCCGAGCGCGGCGACTGGTCGAACGGCGCGACCTCGTACGCGTACCAGTGGCAGCGCTGCAACGCGAGCGGGCGCCCGAGCTGCGTGAACATCGCCGGCGAGACCGGCGAACGTCGCGACATCACGGCGACGACCTCGGAGACACGCTCCGCATCCGCGTCATCGCCTCCAACGCCGACGGGCCGGCGCGCCGCCTTCTCCGCGCCGACCGCGGTCATCCAGCCGGCGGTCGCCCCCGCGATCACGCGGCTCCCGGCGATCACCGGGACGGCGCGCGTCGGCCGCGCTGACGACCGATCGCGGCGAGTGGGCCAACAACCCCACCTCGTACGCCTACCAGTGGCAGCGGTGCAACGCCGACGGCGCCCCTGCGTCGAACATCCCCGGCGAGAACGCGCAGAGCCGCATCCTCACCCCGGGCGACAGGGCAGCCGGCTCCGCGTACTGTCACGGCCTCGAACGCCGGCGGTTCGAGCTCCGCCGTCTCGACTGCGAGCGACGTCGTCCAGGCCGCCGGCGCCGGCCCCGCGAACACGGCGGCTCCGACGATCAGCGGCACGCCGCAGGCAGGCCAGACCCTGACGGCCTCGAACGGCACCTGGTCGAACAGCCCGACCTCGTACACCTACCAGTGGCAGCGGTGCAACTCGGCCGGGGCCTCGTGCACGAACATCCCCGGCGAGACCGGCCAGACCCGGATCGTCGCGAACGACGACGTCGGCAACCGCCTCAAGGTCCTCGTGACCGCGAGGAACGCGGTCGGCTCCGCGACGGCGACGTCGAACCCGACCGAGGTGATCGCAACCGGGCTGCCCGCCGGCGCGATCCGGCTCCCAGCGGGCGGGTCTCGATCCCCGTGACGAGCGTCTCGCTGCCGGAGCGCTCATCGTCGAGACGGTCCGGTTCTCGCCGAACCCGGTGCGCAGCCGTGCGCCGATCACGGTGCAGTTCCGGGTCGTGGACACGCGCGGCTACATCGTCCGCGACGCGCTCGTCTTCGTCCGCTCGACGCCGCTCGTGACGAGCACGCCGCCGGAGACGGCGACGCGGCAGGACGGCTGGGTGATCCTCCAGGTGACCCCGCGGTCGAGCTTCCCGCTCAACGGCAAGGCAGTCCAGTTCTTCGTCCGTGCCCGCAAGCAGGGCGAGAACGTCCTCGCCGGCGTCTCGACCCGCCGCCTCGTGCAGGTACGGACGGTCCGCGGCTAGGCCTCGCCGGCGCCGGGGGGGCGCACGCGGCGTCCCCCCGGCAGCCGCGTATCCTCGGGCGCGCCCATGCGGCCCCTCCGCACGCTCCTTTCGCTCGACGGCCTCCCCTCCTCCGCCCTCGTCGGGCTCGCAGCGCTGGCCTCGTTCGCGACGCAGAGCCTCATCTGGCCGCTGCAGGCCGGACGCGACTGGCAGGACTACCTCTTCTACTGGCACGAGCTTCGGCAGGCCGAGCCGCTGTTCCCGGGGCTGATGCTGGGACGGACGCCGCTGGCCCCGCTCTTCTTCGGGCCGCTCTTCGAGCTCGGCGGCGCGGGGCTGGCCGAGGCCGGCGCCGGCGTGCTCTTCGCCGTCGCCGTCGTGCTCTGGGCCGCCACCGCTCGCCACTACGGGCGGCTGTGGCCGCCGTCACTGCGGCGGTCCTCGTCTGCATCCGACCTACGGCTGTTCTTCCACCAGCTCGGCAGCGACCCGGTCTTCGCCGCCGTCCTCGCGCTCGTCGCCTGGGTCGCGCACGTCGGCGCGCGACACCGTGCCCGCCCGCTTCGCGCCGTCGGCGCTAGCGTCGTCGCGCTCGTTCTCGCACGGCCTTCGGGGCAGCCGTTCCTGCTGCTCGTGCTGCTTCCGCTCGTCGTCGCCGTCCCTGGAAGCGTCGGCCGGGCTGGCGCTCGCGTTCATCGCGACGGCCGCCGTCGTCCGCTCGCCTGGTCGGCGCACAACGCGATCCGCTACGACGACTTCACGATCGCGCGAGGAGGCGGCGCGGGCATCCCCCTCTACCGCGCTTTCGTCGTCGACCGCATCGTCGAGCCCGAGAACGGCCCGGCCACGCGCGAGCTCGCCGCTGCGATCGAGCGCGACCTGCTCGGCGCGAGCCGTACCGCTCCTGGGGCTTCGACGCCGACGAGGTGCTGCAGTCGGCCAAACCTGGACGTTCGACGACCTGCTGGCGCTCGCCGACCGCGTGTGGGGCTGGGACGACGACTACCGGCACGCTCCGCCGTCGGGCTGGAGGCGGTCCGCGCACATCCTTGGGAGTACCTGTCGGGCGTCGGACGGACGCTCGGGAGTTCGTCAACCAGCGCTATGCCGGGCCGGCGGGCGTGGGCTGGGTCGGCGTGCATTTCCCGAGCCCGCGACGCGACTGCCGCCGCAGTGCCGCCGCCGCGACGCCCAGCAGCGGTCGCGTGTACTCGATCGCGCTCGTCAACAACTGGGCGCTGCCGCCTCCACGCCGCGCTTCCGCGTCGAAGGAGGCCTCTACCCGCGGACCGCTCTGGAGCCCCTCGAGAAGCGCCGGCTCGAGTGGGACGATCCCGGCGACGCCGCCGGTACGAGACGCTGCGTGCGACCGTCCTCGACCCGCTGGCGCAGCTCTCCGCCGGCGCGCGTCACCGCGGCGAGCCGGTGCTGCGGGCGATGATGCGGCTCACGCCGGCGCTCGGCTGGTGGGTGCTCGCCGCCGCCGCGCTGTGGCTGATCCGCCGGCCGCGCGGGCTCGCTGTGCCGCTCGTGCTCGCCGCCGCCTCGGCCGTGATCCTGCTCAGACGGCGCTCGGCTTCCCGCCCGACCGGAACTACGCGGCGCCGTTCCTGCCCGTCGCGATGCTGCTCTTCGTCGCGGTCGCTCGGCGGTCGCTCGCGGACGGGCGCGGCCGCACCGTATCCTCCCGCAGCGTGAAGCTCGCCTCCCTCGAGACGCTCTTCTGCGACGCCGGCTGGCGGCCGTGGATCTTCGTGAAGGCGACGGCCGACGACGGCTCGTCGGCTGGGCGGAGGTCACGGACTCGCACGGGTCGCCGCGCGGGCTGGCCGGGATCGTCGAAGACCTCGCCCCGGTGGTCGTCGGCCGCGACCCGCGCGCGTCGAGGCGATCTACTGGGACCTCTACCGGCACACGCGGCAGAGCCCCGGGTCGGTGATCCAGAAGGCGCTCGCCGGGATCGAGAACGCGCTCCTCGACCTGAAGGCCCGCGCGCTCGGGGTGGCGGTGCACGAGCTCTTCGGCGGCCCGACCCGCGAGTCCGTCCCGCCGTACTGGTCGCACTGCGGCACGACGCGGGCCCGCGCCTGGGAGGTCACGGGGACGCCGAAGCTCGCCTCCTACGACGACGTGGCCGCGCTCGGCCGCGAGGTCGTGGAGCGCGGCTACGGGGCGTTCAAGACGAACATCGTCGTCCCCGGCGAGGAGCCGCAGGTGCTCATGCCCGGCTTCGGCGCAGGCGGCGGGACGATGCGCGCCGGCGAGATCACCGAGGCGCTCGTCCGGCTGCTCGAGGCGTTCGAGGAAGGGACGGACGGCCAGGCGAGGCCGATCGTCGACCTGAACTTCAACCTCGAGCCGGAGGGCGTGATCCGCGTCGGCCGCGCGCTCGAGCCGTTCGACCTGCTGTGGCTCGAGGTCGACCTCTACGACCCCGGCGCGCTCGCCCACGTCCGCCGCAGCCTGCCGATGCCGGTCTGCTCCGGCGAGAACCTCTACACCGCGCGCGGCTTCCGGCCGTACCTCGACGCCGGCGCGCTCGACGTCGCCTCGGTGGACGTGATCTGGAACGGCTTCCACCAGGCCAAGAAGATCGCGGACATGGCCGAGACGTACGAGGTGTCCTGCGCGCCGCACAACTACTACAGCCACCTCGCCACGGCGATCGCCGCCCAGTGGTGCGCCGCGATCCCGAACGTCCGCATCCTCGAGCTCGACGTCGACGACGTGCCTGGCGGGACGAGCTCGCCGGCGGCTGGTCGCCCGAGTGCGCGACGGCGCCGTCGTCGTCCCGCGGGCCCGGGTGGGGCGTGACGGTCGACGAGGACGTGCTGCGCGCGCACCCGTGGCCGCGGGGTGAGCGCGGAGGCGCCGACGATCCGGTGGCCGACGAGCCGGGGCCCGGGCGCATTCTGGGACGCGCAGGTGCTGGAGGGTCTTCGCCACGCGGGCGGCGCAGCTGCGGTACGAGCACTTCTCGCAGCCCTGGGGCACGGTTGCTGCTTGCCGAGCTCGCGGACGGCCGTGAGGTGGCATTCGACACGCACGACAGCGACGAGATCGTGGAGGAGGCGGCCGACCGGTCGCTCGTCTACTTCAAGTTCCAGTTCGCGAACGAGGGGTACCGTCGCGAGAACGTCGTCCCCGGCGGCTACACCTCGCGAACGACGCCGCCTACCGCTATCTCCCCTTCCTGCGCCGGCTGCGAGCGCTGCGCCGTTCCGCCACGACGTCTACGCGCGGTTCGGGATGAGCCGGGGCGGCGAAAATCCGCCGCGAGGCAGTGGGACTGGCGGCGCGTGACGACTCCGCTTCGAGGGAGGCCTCTTCCGCTACCCGGGCGGGCCGCCAGGGTCCCCTACCGCCGGCACCTCGTCGAGTCGCGACGCACGAAGGTCTACGTCGACATGCCGGGCGGCGGCGACTTCGCACGCGGCTCGTGGACGCCTTCGCCGTCGGCTCCTGCATCTCGCGCTGCCGCACGGCGTCCGCCTTCCGGAGCCGCTCGTCGACGGCGTCCAACTCGTCTACTGCCGCGCCGACCTCTCCGACCTCGGGGACGTGTGCGCCGAGCTCGTCGCGATGACGAGCGCCGGGAGCAGATCGCCCGGAACGGACGCGACTACTTCGACCGCCGCCTGCACCGGCGGCGGCGGCGACTCTCGTGGCGTGCTGGAGAACGCGAACGGGCCGCGCTGAGGCGGCCCGTTCGAATCGCGTGCTGGCCCCGCCGCTCGACGGTGACGACGTACGCCTGCGTGTCCGTCGACTTGAACCTGTCCGTGACCCCGAGCGTGAACCGGTATGTGCCGGGCTTCCGGGCGTGCCGATCAGCTTCCCGTTCGCGTGTTCAGCCGGAGGCCGAACGGCAGCTTGCCGGAGCGACGCTCCAGTTCATCGTGTTCACGCCCAGGCCGACGATCGGCACTCCGCCGGTCGTCCGGACCGTGAGGGTGTAGAACCGGCCGGCCTCGAGCGCCGGAATCGGCGCGACATGATCGAGACCGGCGAGGCGATCTGGATCGTGACCGGCGTGTCGACCGCCCGTGCCCTCGGCATCCGTCGTACGGACGACGACGCGGAACGTCCCGGCCTGTGTCGGCGTGCCCTCGAGTGACGCGTCGCCGGGACGAGCGTGACGCCGGCCGGCGGCGTCCCCGAGGCGAGCGTCAGCGTGTAGGGCCCGGCACCGCCTGTCGGGACGAACGGGCCGAACTTGAAGGGTTGCTGGATCTGCGCGATCGGCGGCTGCGCCGGCGTGACCGCGACCGCGAGCGGGGCGCGGATGCTAGCTCGTAGTTCCGCACGCCGAGCGCCCGCTCGTGTCCGAGACCCGGATCCCGACCGGCTTGCCCTGGACGACCTCGGTCGGCGTCCCCGAGATGAGGCCGCTCGACGAGAGCGGAGGCCCGCCGGAAGCGCCCCCGACGCGATCGACCACGACTGCGTGCCGCCGCCACCGCGGTCAGCTGCTGGTTCGGATACGCGACGTTCTGCGTGCCGACGGGAAGCCCGGCGCCCTCGATCGCGAGGCCCGGCGAGATCGCATCGTCCACTCTTCCTCGGTCGTGTCGGCAGCCGACTGGCACTCGGGCACGCCGCTCTTGCGTTGATCCAGAAGGTGAACGTTCCCGCCTGCGTCGGCGTCCCCTCGATGCGCCAGCCGTTCTGCGAATCGTCCCTCGGCGAGCCGACGACCTGCAGGCCGGGCGGCAGCGAGCCGGGGCCGATGAAGACCGTCACGAGGTTGCAGCCGCCGGCGAACGAGAGCGGGTGGTTGTACGCCTGGCCCGGTCACACCGGTCGGCGTGTTCCGGGCCGCGTCCGTGAACCGGAACGCCATCGCGTTCGGCACCACGACGGCGGCCAGAACGGCGACGAGGAACAGAGACTTGATGAAGCGCATTGGTCCCCCTGCGAGGCAGTCGCGGGACGACCGAACGCGTCCCTTTCGGGATGCGAAGGTAGCAGGGGTTTCGGAAGGTGCGAAGGGTTTTTCCACGCTTACACCCTCCTTACACCCTGCCGGCGCCCCCTCCTGCCACACTGGCGGCGCCATGCCGAGCACGCGCTCCCGCGTCGTCCGGATCGCCGCGGCCGCGCTGCTCCTCGGCGTCTCTGTGGGTAGTCGTCCCGCGGATCCTCGCCCGCCTCTTCTACGACGACGTCGTGTGGGCCTGAACGGGTGGTTCGTCCAGTACGACCTGACGATCTTCCTCCGCGCCGGGGACGCCGTGCTCGACGGCGTCAGCCCCTATCCGGCCGTGTCCGAGCTCGTCGACGACACGTCCTACGTCTACCCGCCGCTGCTCGCGCTGCTGATGGCGCCGCTCGCCCTGCTCCCCTCGGGGCTCGCCGCGAGCATCTTCACCTTCGGCGGGATCCTCGCGCTCGTCGGCGCCCTGCTCCTCCTCGGCGTCCGCGACCCGCGCTGCCACGTCGTCGCGATCCTGTCCCCGCTCACGCACGAGGCGCTGCGCTGGGGACGCTCGGCACCTACCTCGTGCTGCTCGTCGCGCTCGTCTGGCGCTTCCGCGACCGGCCGGGCGTTGCCGGCCTGTCCGCGGCGGTCACGGCCGTGCTGAAGCTCTTCCTCTGGCCGGTGACGGTCTGGCTCGCGCTCACGGGACGGCTCCGGGCGGCGGCCGTCGCGTCGGGCTCGGCCTCGTGCTCGCGCTCGGCTCGTGGGCCGCGATCGGCTTCGCCGGCCTGCGCGACTACCCCGACCTGCTCGAGAAGCTCGACGGGATCGCCGCCTCCGAGTCGTACTCCGTGTTCGCGATCGGGCAGGCGCTCGGGCTCTCCGAGACGGCCGCGCGCGCCGTTGCGATCGCCGCGTGCGCCGTGCTGCTCCTGCTCGCGCTCCGGGCGGCCGCGGGGAGGGCGGCGACGCGCGCTCGCTCACGCTCGCCCTGGCCGCCGGACTCGCGCTCTCGCCGATCGTCTGGCTCCACTACCTCGTGCTGCTCTACGTCCCGATCGCGCTCGCGCGCCCGCGGCTCTCCGGCCTCTGGCTCCTCCCGCTCGCGCTCTGGCCGTTCATGTGGATCGGCTGGTTCGGCGACTGGCCCGCCGGCAACCTCGAGGAGCTGCTCGTCGTGGCGGCGCTCGCCGCGGCGGTCGTGACCGCGGCCGTGGTGCGGGAGCCGCTCTCGCTCGCGCCGCTCCGGTCCCGCGGCTTGGCTACCGTCAGGCGCCGTGCCTGAGCTCCGCCTGATCCCCGCTCCGAGTTCGACCGCGTCCGCGCGCGCGGCACCGACGACGCCACGCTCGCGCTGCTCGCCGACATGTGCCGCGCGAACGCGCTCGTCGCGGTCAAGCGCGCCGGGTCCGGACACCTCGGCTCGAGCTTCAGCGCGCTCGACCTGGTCGCCCACCTGCTCTTCCGCGAACTGAACGTCGCCGAGCTGGCTGGGCCGGCCCCGACCGCGAGGTCTTCTGCTCGTCGACGGGCGCGACCTCCCCGGGCTCTGCGCCGCGCTCCATGCGCTCGGCGTGCTCCCGGACGAGCGGCTGTTGACGTGCGGCGGCTCGGCGGGCTCGACGGGCGCCCGGACGTCGGCGTGCCCAGGATCGAGGCGAGCTCGGCTCGCTCGGGATCGGCATCTCGAAAG
>CAVTFO010000004.1:0-52418 GCA_963733995.1 uncultured Thermoleophilia bacterium | reverse complement strand
AGGCCTAGCTCCTCCGACGCGCGCGAGTCTTAACCACATCCAGCGCCCTCGAAGGCGTAAGGTGGTCTGGACTGGCCCCGCACTTAGGTCCGGCCCGAGCCCGCAAACCACCGACGCGCAACGCGCGCGAGGCGATGGAGCTTCAGGCGAACAGATCCGGTGCGGGGTCAGCCTGTGTCCGGCGCGGTGGAGCCATCGTCAGAGGCCCAGGCCCGCTGCTCTCGCCAGCGGCAGCCCGTAGTCGACCGCGAACTTCGCCGCGCGGGTCAGCTTCTCCACGTCCGTCTCCGGCTCCCGCATCGCCTCGTCGAACTCCGCCTGCCGCTTCGCGCTCCGCCGCAGTGCCGCCCTCACGTCCGCGGCGAAGAGCTCGACCACCTCGTCCACCGCCTCCTCGCCCGCGAGCGACTCCAGCAGCGCGACATAGCTCGGCCAGCTCAGGGTCACGATCTCGCTCGCGAACGACGTGTCGATGTCGATCCCGCTCTCGTAGGCGTGGTTCCGCAGCAGGTCGCGGAGGAACGGGTCGTCGATCACCATCCGCAGGCGGTTCCCGTCGGCCTCGATCCGCCCGAGCCGCGGCCACTGCTTCACGAAGCGGGCCAGGCGCTCGCGCCGCGGCTCCGAGGTCGGCAACGCCGCCAGCCGCGTCTGTACCTCCAGCAGCAGCGCACGCGCCCGCGCGCGCGTCGTCGTCAGCTCCTCGGCGATCCGGGCAACCGACACCGGCCCCTCCGCGAGCCGGTCGCGGTAGAGGAGCTCGAACAGCTTCAGCTCGAGCTCGCGCTTCGAGTGCGAGCCGAACGACGGGCGCGTCGACCACTCGACGAGCTCGCGGAAGAGCGCGCCCGGATCCTCCTCCAGCTCGTCGAGCGGCCCGGCCATGGCCCGACCGTACCCACGTACGTGGCGTGCGTCACGTGACGCGGTTGTCCGGTTTCGAAATCACCTGAGCGGCGAGGTCCTAGGCGACCCAGTATCGACGAAAGGAGCCTCATGTCCACCATTGACATGTGGACGTATACAACGAGCCCCGCCGCCGGAATCGACCTGACGGGCTACTCCGTCGAGGCTCGTGACGGCGGCATCGGCAAGGTCGACGACGCGACCTACGACGCTGGCAGCAGCTTCGTCGTCGTCGACACCGGGCCGTGGATCTTCGGCAAGAAGGTCATGCTGCCCGCAGGCGTCATCCAGTCGGTCGACGCCGACACCGAGACGGTCTTCGTCGCGCTGACGAAGGACGAGATCAAGGACTCGCCGGAGTACGACGAGTCGAGGCGGGACGACACTGCGTTCCGTGAGGACCTCGGCTCGTACTACGGGTCGCGCCGCGACGACCGGCGACCGCGACGTCCTTTAAGGGGCACGGTTTCGGGGGCCCGCGCACCGGCGCGGGCCCCTTTCGTCCTCCGCGGGCTATGCCCCCTTCGAGGGTCGTGCCCGCCGCCGCTTCGAGCGATAAGGAACGTGCCCGCACCCGCGGGCACATTGCGGCTACCAGGACTGTGATCACGCATGTTCTCTCCGTCTCGCCAGAGCTCGCCTTGGTCGACCCGGAGCTCGCGCAGCGGCTGCGCGAGAACGACATGCAGGACGCAGTCGTGAGGGAGGACGACGTGCACGACGCGAACAACGGCAACGGCAGCGCGCCCACCGTCCCGCAGGCGCGACCCGAGGAGACGCGGTCGCTCGAGGCGCTCCTGTTCCACGGCGGCCTGATCACGGCCGACCAGCTCGGCGACCTGATCCGCGAGCAGACCGCGACCGGTACGCCGGTCGAGGAGCTCGTCCGCAGCCGCGGCTACGTCCAGCCCGAGGTGCTGGAACGGCTGCTCGGCCGGACGCAGTCGGCTGCGCCCGCGCCCGCTCACCGAGGCCGGCGGCTTCAGCGCGCCGATCGAGCTCGTCCCCGCGGCCGAGGCCCAGACGCCCGCACCGGCAGCCGTACCCGAGCCCGCTCCCTATCCACGTCCCGCTCCCGAGCCCGTGGCCGTCGCGCCCTTCGAGGCCCCCGCACTCGCGGCCGAGGTCGTCGTCGAGTTGCCGACCGCGTTCCAGGCGCCCGCTCCCGAGCCGATGCCCGCAATGGCCGAGCCCGCTCCGGCGCCCGTGGCCGAGGCGGCCCCTGCGCCCGTCGTCGAGCTGCCCGTCGCTCCCGCCCCGATGCCGGAGCCCGAGCCCCAGGCCGAGCCCGAAGCGCCCGCGGCCGAGCACGAGCCGGAGCCGGAGCCCGAGGCCCAGCCCGCACCTGAGCTCGCGTTCGACGTGCTCGTGCGCCTGACCGACGGCTACGAGCTGCTCGCCTCGAGCCATGCCTCGCTCGCGGACGGCGAGCAGGCGGCACGCTCGCTCGCGGCCGGCGGCGACTGGCTGGACGTCGGCGACGGAATCGTCCAGCGGCCCGCGGTCGCGGCGATCCTCGTCCGGCCCCGCAGCTCCCGCTAGCAGCGGCGACCCTCAATCCGATGCAGACCAGCGCCCTCACGTGGCGTCGTCTCGGCTCGCTGCTCCTCGACGAGCGCCTGATCGACCCCGACCAGCTCGCGCTCGCGTTCGAGGAGCAGGAGCGGACCGGCAAGCGCCTCGGCGAGATCGTCATGGCGCAGGGTTGGATCGACCGCGACGACCTCTACTCCGTGCTCGCCCGTCAGGCCGGGCTGCCGTACTGCGACCTCTCCGAGACGCCCGCGGACCCCGAGGTCTGCACGCTGCTCCCGGAGCACCTCGTTGCGCGGTACCGCGCGATCCCGATCCGGCGCCTCGACGACGACTCCCTCCTCGTCGGCGTCACCGATCCGACCGACCTGAAGGTCTTCGACGACCTCAAGCTCGTCCTCGACGCCAGGCTGACCTTCGCGCTCATCTCGCCCGACGACTTCGAGCGCGTCGCGCGGACGGCGTTCCGCGGCACCGCCGTCCTCGACGAGGACTTCGAGGAGGCCCCGAGGAGGAGGAGGACGACCGGCGCGAGGAGGTCCTGGAGTCGGCCAACGAGATTCCCGCGGTCAGGCTCGTGAACGCGGCGATCGGCCAGGCGGTCCAGGACGGCGCTTCGGACATCCACTTCGTCCCGCAGGAGGACCGCGTCGTCGTGCTGGCGCGGATCGACGGGATGGCGCACGAGGTTCAGTCGATCCCGAAGCAGATGCAGGTCGGCGTCATCAGCCGGCTCAAGATCATGGGCCAGCTCGACATCGCCGAGCGGCGCCTCCCGCAGGACGGCCGCGTGCTCGTCCGGCTGAACGGGGAGCCCGTCGACCTCCGCATCGCCGTGCTTCCGACGACCCACGGCGAGCGCGTCGTGCTCCGCGTCCTCCAGCGCTCCACCGCCGGCAAGTCGCTCGCCGACCTCGGCATGAGCGAAGACGTGCAGGAGGAGTTCGTGCGCGCGATCCGGCAGCCCTACGGCACCGTGGTCGTCTGCGGGCCGACCGGGAGCGGCAAGACGACCACGCTCTACGCCGGCCTCGCGATGCTGAACGAGCCGGGGCGCGTCCTGCTCACGATCGAGGACCCGGTCGAGAACGAGGTGGCCGGCATCTCGCAGCTCGAGGTGAACCCGCGGCACGGGCTGACGTTCGCGCGCGGCCTGCGGACGATCCTCCGCTCCGATCCCGACGCGCTGCTCGTCGGCGAGGTCCGTGACGAGGAGACGGCGCGCATCGCGGTGCAGGCGGGCATGACCGGGCACCTCGTGCTCACGTCCCTCCACACGAACAACGCGGCGAGCGCGGTCGCGCGCCTGAAGGACATGGGCGTGCCGACGAGCCTCATCGCCGCCTCGGTGAACTGCGTCGTCGCGCAGCGGCTCGTGCGGCGGCTCTGCGTCGACTGCCGCGAGGCGTACACGGCCTCGCCCGAGGAGCAGGCGGCGCTCGGCGTGGACGGGCCGGTGACGATCTACCGGGCGAAGGGCTGCTACCGCTGCGTCGACACGGGTTTCCGCGGCCGTGCCGGGATCTACGAGGTGATGCCGCTGCGCGGCGAGCTGCGCGGGCTCGTCGACGCGTCGACCGAGGAGATCCTCGCTGCGGCCGTGGCCCAGGGCATGCGCACGTTGCGCGAGGACGGCAACCGCCTCTGCCTCGCGGGGACGACGTCGCTCGACGAGGTCGCACGCGTCGCCGGCGATCTGATCGATTAGGCCGCGCGCAGGTCGGCGGGCTCGGCGTCGGGCACCGGCCCCGGCTCCTGCCTGCCCTCGTGCCGCACGACGACGAATACCGAGCCGATGATCAGGGCCGCGCCCGCGGCGACCGACATCGTCAGCCGCTCGTCGAGCAGGAGTGCACCGAGCATGATCGCGACGACCGGGTTCACGTACTGGTGCGTGACGACCTTCGAGATCGGCGCGTTGCGGAGCAGCCAGGCGTACGCCGTGAAGCCGACGAGCGAGCCGACGACGGCGAGGTAGAGCCACGCGGCGACGGACTCGAGGCTGAAGGCGGCCGGGTCGACGTCGCCGAGCTCGCCCGTGGCGGCGCCGAGCACGAGCAGGAACGCGCCGGCGCACAGCATCTCCCACGTCGTCGCGACGAAGCCGTCCTGCGCGAGCGGGAGGCGGTGCCCGAAGAAGGAGCCGAGTGACCACGAGACGCTGGCGCCGAGCATCAGCGCGAGCCCGACGGCGCTCGAGGCGCCCTCTCCGCCGGGGACGACGATGAGCGCGAGCCCTGCGAGGCCCGCGAGCACGGAGAGGCGGGTCGCGAGCGCAACGCGCTCCCTGGCGAGGGTGCGCAGGACGATCACCTGCAGCGGGACGGAGCCGGCGATCATCGCCGCGATGCTCGAGTCGATCCGCGTCTCGGCGAGTGTGACGACGCCGACGCCGAGGGTCAGCAGCGCGAGGCCGAGCAGCGCCGAGGAAGCGAGCTCGCGGCGCGTGACGCGGAGGCTCCGGCCGGTCGCCACGAGGATCGCCCCGAGAAGCGCGCCGGCGAGCAGGAAGCGCGAGCCGGCGGAGAGGAAGGCCGGCATCGTGCGCACGGAGACCTTGATCGCGAGGTAGGTCGAGCCCCAGACGAGGTACACGGTCCAGAGCGCGGCCAGGATACTTCCAGCGGGCGGGCACGGCTGCCACTACGAACGCAACGGGCGCTCCGCACGTGAGATTCCGCCCATTACGGACCGCTGTCGGAACGATCAGCGAGCGCGGTCGAGGCCCTGCTCGAGCAGCTCCAGCCGCGCGCCGAGGCCGTCGAGGAAGCCCGCGCGCTCGGACGGGTCGAGCGCCTGGGCGTGGTCCCACACACCGACGCAGCGGCACGCCCAGCCAAGCGGGAGCGCGAGCTCCAGCGCCTCCTCGAGGCCGTCGCCCCAGGGCTCGAGGTACGCCGCCGCGTACGGGGCGATGTCCTCCGAGCCCTCGACGTCGTCGACACCCCACGCGATCACGCCCTGGAGCGTCACCGACATCGAGAAGAACGGGTGGCTGATCACGGCGTCGCCCCAGTCGGTGATCAGGATGCGGCCGTCGCGGACGAAGACCTGCGCGTCGTGCAGGTCGTCGTGCTGGATCGTCTCCGGGACGCCGTACGCGACGAGGCGCTCGCAGCCCTCCCGCACGCGCGGCACGAGGTGCCGGTGCGACTCGCCGCCGGCGATCGCGCCGAGGATCTGCTCGAAGCGCTCTGGGAGCACCGCGAGCCGCCGGTCGGGCACGCCGACCGCGAGCAGCTCGTCGACGAGCGGCACGGCTTCGAGCTGCAGGCGCGCGTAGAGCGGGAGGACGTCGAGCCAGCGGCGCAGGCTCCGCTCCTCGGTGACGAGCTCGCGCAGGCGGTCGCCCGCGTCGCGGGTGAGCATCCAGCCCCGCTCGGGGTCGTGGGCGAGGAGCTCGGGGAGCGCCTCCGACCGGGCCCGCGCCAGGAGTGCCGTCGCCTCCGCCTCCTGCCGGTGCGCGGCGCTGTTCGCCTTGAACCAGACGACGCCGTCGCTCGTCTCGACGCGCAGCGCGGTCGCCCACGAGCGGACGTGCGGCTGCTCGATCGCGAGCACCTCGCCGGGCGCGTGCACGCGGATCCAGGCGTCTGCCGCGGCGCGGAACTCCGGTGCCTGCCACCCCTTCACGTGCGCTTCGTCACGAGATACGCTCGCCATCGTGCAGGTCATCTTCGCGGTCTCGGATGTGCGGCAGTCGGCCGCGTTCTACGAGCAGGCGTTCGGCTGGCCGCGGAACCAACGGATCGACTACTCGAACTACGTCGAGCTCGTCGTCGGCGAGGGCTCCTCGCTCGGCCTCTACGAGCGGAGCGGCTATGCCGAGGAGGTCGGCGCCGAGCCGGTCCGGGTGCCGCCCGACGGCGTCGCGCCCGCCTACCTCTACGTGCGCGTCGACGACGCGGTCGAGGTGGCGGCGCGGCTCGAGGCCGCCGGCGCGCGGCCGCTCAGCCCGCTCGTCGACCGCTCGTGGGGCGAGCGCGCCGCCTGGTTCGCCGACCCGGACGGCAACGTCGTCGCGGTCGCGCAGACCGAGCTGGTCGCGGCATAGCCGCGCGCTCGTTCCTGATCCTCCACGGCTGGCAGGCGTCCGGGCCGAAGCACTGGCAGACGTGGCTCACCGCCGAGCTCGAGGCGGCGGGCGAGGAGGTGCGATACCCGCTCCTGCCGCAGCCGGACACACCGCGGCTGGACGAGTGGCTCGGCGCGCTGCGGCCGCTCCTCGCCGCGATGCCCGGCGAGCGCGTCGTCCTGTGCCACTCGCTCGGCTGCATCCTCTGGCTCCAGCACGCGCGTGGGGCGGGGCCGGAGCATCGGGCCGACCGCGTCCTGCTCGTGGCGCCCCCGTCGCCGCGCGCCAAGCTGCCCGGCGTCGTCGGGTTCTTCCCGCTCGCGGTGACCGCGGAGGAGGTCGCAGCTGCGGCGGGCACGACCCGCCTCGTCTGCTCGCTCGACGATCCGTACTGCCCGGAATGCGGCGACTCGATCTACGGCCGCCCGCTCGAGATCGAGACGGACGTGATCGAGGGCGCGGCGCACGTCAACGTCGACGCCGGGTACGGCCCGTGGCCCGCGGTGCGCGCATGGGCGTTGGCCGGCGCCGTGCCGCTGTCCTAGCCGCCGGACAGCGACCAGAAGGGCCCGGTGAGGCCGACCTGCTCGAGGATCGCCTGGTTCTGCGCGCGCGGTGTGCGGCCGCCAGTCGGGGTCGAGCCGGTCCTTCCACCAGGCGTGCGCGAGCGCGCTGAGCGTGGACACGGTGATCGTCTCGCCCGGCGTCGCGGTCGTCGAGCCATCGCGCGATGTGCTCCTCCGACCGGAAGAGATTCATCCCGCGTCAGGTGTAGACGATGTCGTCCCACCAGTGCGCGGCGGGGACGAGGCAGTGGAAGAGGAGCGACGTGTCGTCGGGCTCCCCGTCGCGCACCTCGATCACGAGGCGCTCGCCGCAGTCCGCGCACGCCGTCTCGATCCGTCCGTCCGCATGGAGGGCGGCGCAGATCCCGAACGCGTCCCAGGCGCAGTTCGCGTACCACGTGCGGCCGGCGGCCTCGACGAGGAACGGCGTCGGCACCGCCGAGAACGGGTTGGCCATCCGGATCGCGTCGCCGTCGAGGACGAGGGCGCGGGCGTCGTGCAGGCGCCGCCAGCCCGGCGACGACCTCGGTGGGCGGGCCGAGCTCGTCCGGGTCGGGTGCGCGCCCGAGCTCGACGAAGCGGGCGTACGTCGCGTTGCGGAGCTCGAGGTCGCGGACGTCGATCATGGCCGCTCCGCGAACGCGTGCACCTTCGCGGCCGCGTCCTCCGTCACCTCGTCGCCGTGGCCGACCGCGACGATGCGCGGCTCGAGCGAGGCGAAGCGGCGCGAGCGACTCGCGCTGCTGCACGGGGTTGAGCGTGAACGCGCGCCAGCCCGCCTCGAGCCGCGGCCACGTCACGATCGCGTCGCCGGCGATCAGGAGGCCGTGCTCGGCGAGGTGGAAGGCGAGGTGGCCGGGCGAGTGGCCCGGCGCGTGGAGCACCTGCAGCGGCCCGACCGCGTCGCCGTCGCGCGACCGTGCCGTCGACGGGGCACGGCCGGTGCTGCGGCCGGTTGAGGAAGATCCCGAGCTGGAACGGATAGGTCCGGAACGGCCGCATCGGCTTGCAGGCGTCGCGGACTGCGCCTTGCGCTCGCCGGCGATCACGTCCGCCTCCCACGCGTGCGACGAGCACCTGCGCGCCCGTCTCGCGCTTGAGCGTCGCGACGCCGCCGAGATGGGAGCGGTGCGCGTGCGTGAGCACGATCCGCTTCACGTCGCGCGGCGTGCGACCCAGCGCGCGCACGCGCCGCGAGCACCTCGCCGGCGTCGTCCGGGAACAGCGTGTCGACGAGCGTCAGCTCGCCGGCGCTCTCGACGAGGAAGGCGCGGACGCGCCCGCCCTTGGTGCCGCCGAGGCTGTGGACGCCCGGGCGCGAGCTCCCTCATGCGCGCACCCGCCGCCAGGGCGCGAACGCGTTGTCGACGCCCTCGAGCGCCGGCGCCACCTCGGGGTAGTGCCGCTCGAGCACGTCGACCATCGTCGTCTCGTCGATCCAGTCGAGGCCTTCCTGCGTGTACGTCTCGGCGGTGTAGTCGCGCGTGAAGAAGCGGTCGCTCTTCAGCCGCCTGCGACGCCATCAGGATGAAGACGCGGAACGCCGTGTCGCTGAAGCCGAAGCCCTTCGGCGGCTGCTCGGCGTAGAGGCCGACCATCAGGTCGACGCGCTCGACGTCGCCGTAGACGCGGCGCAGCTGCTCCGCCCACTCCGCGTTCGGCGTCAGCTCCTCGAAGGTGGCCGCCGGCTTCAGGTGGAAGCGCCGCCGGAACTCGTTGTACCGCGGCACGCCGCGCTCGCGGATGCGGAGGACGTCGGTGGCGGCGAGGTCGACCTCCTCCCGTCCGGCCGCGTCAGGTGCTGGAGGAAGCGCGGGTAGTTGTGCAGCGTGATCGCGCCGGGGTGGGCGACGCCGAACGAGTAGAGCGCGTTCGGCATGCCGAGCTCGTCGAGCCGCTCGCGCACGTGGAGCGCCCCGAGCTCCGGGAACGTGCGCTCCTCGAGCACGCTCGTCGTCGCGACCGAGCGGAACGTGAAGTCGTCCGGCAGCAGCGGGTGCATGCGGTAGACGGCGACGAACTCCTCGGTCAGCGAGTACGGGACGCCGTGGTGGTTCGTCGCCGAGCCGGGGATGCCGCCGAGCACCTCGTTCGTTCGAGCGCTTGCCGAGGCGCTTGCCGAGGATCCCGTACCAGTTGGCGCGCATCGCGTACGCGCGTCGTCGGGTGCGCGATGATCGCGGGCGTCCACTCGACGGTGTGGATCTTCGCCATCAGCGCCGCGTTGACCAGGCGCGCCTTCGCGTAGAGCTCGTCGTCCGACCAGCTCGGGTGCGCCTCGGCGAGCCGGTCGCAGATCGCGTTGTGCTCGTGCGTGAACAGCGTGTGCAGGAGCGCGAGGCCGAGCCAGAAGTTGCCGGCGACGCCCGTCGAGGTCGACGCTTGTCGTCGAGGTCGCGCGGCAGCTGCCCGTCGGGGTCGAGCCGGAGCTTGCCGCCCTCGTCGCGCGCGGAGCCTGCGCGAAGGCCGCGTCGCTGCCGTAGATCTGCGATCCGTCCCACCAGTGCGAGTCCGCGGTCACGAACGTCGGCGGGGTCGCGTCGTCGCGGTGGCTCGGGTCGCGGCGCGTCCGCGCGATCCGCATCGGGCGCTCGTACCAGGGGTCGTCGTCCGCGAGCTCGACCTCCCAGGGGTTCTCCGCCTCGTTCTGGCCGTGGCTGAACCAGTCGTGGACCTCGAACTGGAGCCACGCGCCGGCGAGGACGTTCACGATCGTCGCCGGGATGAACTCGTCGCGCGTCAGCAGCTCGCGGCTCACGAGCCGCGGGTTCGGCTCGAGGATGTCCGGCAGGCGCTCGGGCTCGGTGATCGCGACCGGCACGTTGCGGCCGAAGCGCTGGCCGATCATCCCCATCGTCGGCTGGTCCAGGTCGGTGTGGCTGCCGTCGAGCGTGCGGGCGCTCGGCGTCCACGTCCGCCGGCGCGACCGCGTCGCTGACGCCCGTGTCGTAGAGATTCCGCTTCCGCAGGGTCTGGCGCAGGCCGACGAGGGTCAGGACGCCGAGCGGCCGCGGCAGCCGGTCCCAGCCGAAGCGGTGGTCGAGAAACCCGGCGGTCTTCGAGAGCAGGCCCATGCGGAACTCCTTCGCCGTCGTTGATGGCGGCGATGTGCCCTGGGCCGCAGACGGGGCGCATCCCGTCGCTCGTCAACGATGAAAGCACTCCGCCGGGGGCGAGTTCAACCGAGCCAGCGTCGCCGCCGCGCCTGCGGCTCCTCCCCGAGCGTGCGCGCCGCCTCGAGCAGGTCGTCGGCCGTCAGCATCGTCACCGCGTCGCGATCGAGGTCCTCGAGCGCCCGTCCCTCGACGCGCGCCAGGCGGAGCGCCTGGCGGTTCAGCGCCTGCTCGAACAGCGTCCGGGCAAAACGGGCATTGCCGAACCGCTCGCCGCGGGCGGTGCCGCCGAGGATGCGGCGCAGCGTCTCCTCCGCGCCGGGCCCGAGCTCGTACTCGTGCTCGGACGCGAGGCGCTTCGAGATCTCGACGAGCTCCTCGGTCGAGTAGTCGGGGAACGAGACCTCGCGCGCGAACCGCGAGCGCAGACCGGGGTTCGACTCGAGGAACGCACGCATGAGGCGCGGGTAGCCGGCGACGATGACGACGAGGCGGTGGCGGTGGTCCTCCATCCGCTTCAGGAGCACCTCGATCGCCTCGGGCCCGAAGTCGAGCCGACCCTCCTCGGGCGCGAGCGAGTAGGCCTCGTCGATGAAGAGGACGCCGTCGAGCGCGCGCCGGACGACCCGCTCCGTCTTGATCGCCGTGAGCCCGACGTACTGCCCGACGAGCCCGGCCCGGTCGACCTCGACGAGGTGGCCCTTCCGGAGCAGCCCGAGTGCGCCGTACATCTCCGCGAGCAGCCGCGCGACCGTCGTCTTCCCCGTGCCCGGGTTGCCGAGGAAGACGAGGTGCTGCGACGTGGCGACCTCGGCGAGCCCGTGCTCCTTCCTCCGCGCCTGCACCTGGAGGAAGGCGACGAGCGCGTGCACCTGCTCCTTCACGGTGTCGAGGCCGACGAGCGCGTCGAGCTCGGCCTGGACCTCCTCGAGCGGCCTGAGCGGCTGCTGGCGGCCGGCGAACGCGCCGCCCGCGAGCGCGTCGACAGGGCCGCCGGGCTGGCGGAGCTGGTCGCCGATGCGGCCGATCGTGTCGCGCAGGTCGTCGAACGGGTTGCGGGCCATGTCCGCGGCGTTCCCCGTCGGCGCGTCTTGAATGCGTGCCGTGCGCTTCGTAGCATCAGTCGCATGTGGCGAGTCTGCGGCTCCCTGCTCCTCCTGATCGCCCTCGTCGCGGCGGGGTGCGGCGGCGACGACGAGGACAGCGAAGGGACTGCGACGGCACCGGTGACGGCCGCGGCGGCGTCCGCGTGCGAGGCGGCCACGAGCGACGTCATGACGCCGATCGGCAACAAGCTCATGCCCGAGGGAGTCCGCGCCTCGGATGGCCGGTACGTCCGCTCGGACGACCACGAGCAGATGTACTTCGTCTCGGCCGAGCTCGACGGGCCGGGGCTCGAGGGCGCGGGCGACGTGGCGACGTGGGCCACGCCGAGCGTCGGCGGCGCCGAGGCGATCTACGCGGTGGACGAGCTCGCCAAGGAGCACTCCGACTGGCGCCCGGCCGACGAGGTCGACGTGACGATCGACGACCACGGCGCCCAGGCGTCGCGCGACTGCGTCGGCACGTGACGCGCTAGCGCGCCGCGTCGAGCGAGCGCATCAGGTCGTCGAGCTTCGCCTCGACCCGGGCCAGGCGGGCCTCGAGCTGTTGCATCGAGACGAGGTCCTCGTCCGGAAGGGACGATTTGTGGCTCTGAGCCACTTGCTCCTCCTCGTCCCCGCCGAGGAGCTGGCGGTACCGCTCCTCCTTCTGGCCCGGGCGTCGCTCGAGGCGCACGACGAGCTCCCGGTCGGCGAGGTCCTGGAGCGTCCTCTGCACGTCCTCGAGAGACGGGAACGGGTAGAGCCGCTCCGTGCGGCTCTTCAGCTCGCCCGGGGTCTGCGCGCCGCGGAGCATGAGCACGGCGAGGACGGCGAGCTGGGACGGCGTCAGCGAGAGCGCGTCGTCGAGGAGATGCCGGTACTTGATCGCGCGCGAGCCGGCGCCGCTCGCGAGCCGGGACCAGCCGCGGTCGCCGAGCCGCCGCACGGCGTCGCGCACGGTCGTCTCGTCGAGGTCCATGACCGGGTCGCGGTTCGTGGACTGGTTGGCGGCGAGGCGAAGCGAGTTGAGCGAGAGCGGATAGGCGTCCGGCGTCGTCCGCTGCTTCTCGATCAGACAGCCGAGGAGCCGGATCTCGACGGGGTCGGGTCCACTACGCCCCTTCCTGGAAGAGCGTGAGCTGGAGGCCGGCCGGACCCTCGAGGCGCGCGTTCAGCGACTCCCACGGCGTGCCGCGTCGGCGGGGCGATGACCTCGGCGCCCGCGGCCTCGAGCTCTCGCGTCAGCGTCGCCGCGTCGTCCACCTCGAACGCGAGCCGGACGTGGCCTGCGACGCGGCGCCCGACCTCGACCTCGTCGACGAACGCCGCGTGCTCCTCGTCGAGCAGTTCGAGCGTCGCCCGGCCCGCGTCGAGGATCGTCACCCGCCCGCGCTCGCCGTAGGCCTCGCGCACCGTGAGCCCGAGCACGTCGCGGTAGAAGCGCAGCGCCTCGTCGTAGTCGGGCGCGGTGACGCACACCCGGAGCTGCCGGACGTCCGCCACGCCTAGTGCGCCGTCTCCGCGCCCCACTCCTCGGGCGCCACGTCGCGGACGTGCTCGGCGAAGAAGAACTCGTGCCCCTCCGGATCCCTGGCGTGGTAGCGCCGGTCGCCGTAGGCCTGCTCGGTCGGCGCCGCGACGATCTCCGCCCCGGCCTCCTCCGCCTGCACGAAGTGCGCGTCGAGGTCGTCGACGTAGCAGTAGAGCGACACGGTCGTGCCGCCCGCCCGGCGCGGGCTGACATAGCCCTGCGCCGGCTCTCCGAGATACAGCACGGCGTCTCCGAGCCGCAGCTCCGCGTGCCAGACGCGCCCCTCCGGCGAGTGCGAGCGCAGCACCTCCTCGAACCCGAACGCGCGCGCCAGGAACTCGCACGCAGCCGCTCCGTCCTCGTAGAGCAGGTACGGCGTGATCCCGCTCGCCACGGGCGAATCCTACGCCCGCGAGCCGTGTTGAGATCGCTCAACGGCGCTGGCCCGCCGATAGCCGGAGCGATACGGTTCCCGCGCCCGGTGGGGCGATTGGGGAGGAATCGAGCCCACGGCGCCGCCGCTCGGCGCCGGAGGGGGAAGGGCAAGGTGCAGATGGCCTCGATGAGGAAGCGCTCGCGGGTCGGCGCGATCGCCGCGCTCGCGACGCTCGTGCTGAGCGCGTCGCTCGCGGCGTCGGCGTCCGCCGACATCCCGCCCGACGTGCAGAACCACCCGCTGCTCCAGCCGATCGACGCGCAGAACTGGGTCGACCAGGCGGAGCTGACACACGCGGACTTCAACCCCGTGCCGGACGGGAATCCGAGCTTCTACGACCCGGCGAGCCCGGCGAGCCAGAACAAGTACCGGACGGCCGTCGTCCTGCTGGACTTCCCCGACCAGCCGTTCCTGATCAGCACCCAGGCCGAGTCGCACGCCTTCGGCAACCCGCAGCCGGGCTGGACGCCGGTGCCGGCCGACCAGGTGAACACGTGGATGGACGCGTACCTCTCGGAGCCGAACACCTACAACGGCTTCCACACCATCCACGGCTACTGGATGGAGGACAGCCACGGGAAGATCGGCGTGGACCTCACCACCTTCGGCCCGTACACGATGCCCGGCAAGCTCCACGAGTTCGGCCTCGGGCAGTTCAACGGCGCCGTCGGCAACCAGGCGAACTCCGTCTGCCCGGCCGGCGACACGTGCGGCCGCGATATCCGGGCTGCCGGCGGTGGCGCGTGGCGGGCGGCGATCGGATGCACGACGACGCTGTGCGGCTTCGACAACGTCTTCTACGTCACGGCCGGTCACGACGAGTCGTCGACATGGCAGGAGTTCGGCGAGATGCTGTGGACCGACCGCGAGCAGGTCCCCGCGGAGTTCGGGCCTCCCGGCGCCGAGAACGGCCCGGTCCTGAACGCGGCCGGCAACCCGATCCCGAACTGGTCGCCGACGCGCTACGTGCCGTGGTCGTCCTGGCTCGCCGCGGCGAACCACTGGCCGAACGCGGGCGGCGGCTCCTCGACGCAGGCCGAGAGCTCGGGACAGAGCGTCTACGCCCACGAGTTCAGCCACCTGCGGAGCCTGCCGGACAACTACAACAACCCGTTCGCCGACAACGAGCGGAACTTCACCGGCTACTGGGAGATGATGAGCCGCGGCACGTTCAACGGCCCCGGCGGCACCCACAACCGCTGGCAGATCCCGAACCAGGGCGGGTCGGCGCTCGGGCCGCACCACATGCTCGAGTACAAGAACCGCCTCGGGGTGCTCACGGCCGACGACCAGGTCAACGTCGTGCGCGACACCCTGCAGACCCAGGGCATCGCGGTCGTCTCGATCAAGGCGCGCGAGTCGGTGCCGGCAGGCGACATGGCCGGCCTCACGGTCAGCCTCGCCCCCGGCGACCTCGCGGGCTCGTGCACGAACCAGGGGTTCGAGTCGCCGTTCTTCTACTGCCCGAACCGGACCGGCTCGGCCTACCAGAACTACCGTGTCGAGGTCGTCGACCAGGTCGGCAACGACTCGTACGCCCCGGGCCACGGCGTGCTGCTGTCGAAGAGCCGCCCCGGCGGCCTCCCGACGGTCTGGATGATCGACCCGAACCCGCAGGACATCGGGATGATCGACTTCTACCGGCCGGACGGCACGCCGGTGGCGGTCGTCCGCGGTGACCCGCGGCAGCTGAACGACGCGACGTTCCACGCCGGCACGAACTCGGGCAGCGAGTACGAGTACGTGGACACGTTCAACTCGCTGCACTTCTACGTGCTGCGGACGTACCGGAACGCCCAGGGCGTCCTCTTCTACGACGTCGCCGTCCGCCGCACGACGGGCGACCCGTTCACGCGGGGCGTCGGGCTCGGCAACCCGACGAAGAAGGCGCAGCGGCCGGGCTTCCTGGCGACGTGCTCGTTCCCGCTGACGAACACCGGCCAGGCGGGCACGGGCATCTTCGGCTCGGACGTCTTCCGGCTCTCGGCGAGCTCGAGCAGCCCGGACTGGAAGGTGACGCTGCCGAATGCGCTGGCCTCGGCGACGCCGGGCCAGACCGTGCAGATCCCCGTCCATGTGCTGCGGGATCCGCTCACTGACGACGGCGACGCCCGGACGACCGTGACGTTCACCGCGAAGTCGGAGAGCGACGCCACCAAGACGGCGACGCGGACGTGCGCAGTGCACGTGCGCGACACGACGCCAGGCGCGCCCGGATAGGACCGAGCGAGGGAAGCGCGGGAGGGCGGCGCGGGCCGCCCTCCCGCCTCCGTATCGTGCGCGCGATGCCGAGCCGGCTCGCTGCTGCTCTCGCGGCTCTCGTGCTCGCCACCGCCGGCTGCGGCGGTGACGACGAGACCGCCGGCGGCGCGGCCGACCTGCCGCCGCCGCTGCCGGACACCGTCTCCTTCGAGCCGGCGACCGGCGGCCTGCCGGCGCCGGACTTCACCGCCGAGCTCGTGGACGGGACCGAGGTGACTGCGAGCGACCTCTGGCGCGACCGGCCCGTCGTCCTCGTCTTCACGGCGAGCTGGTGCGAGCGCTGCCGGGACGTGCACCGAGACGTGGCCCGCGTCGTCGCCGAGCATCCCGGCGCCGCGCTGCTCGGGGTCGTCGGCGAGGACGATCTCGAGGGTGCCGCCGAGTACGCGGACGAGCTCGACCTCGATCGGCCCGTCGGCGCGGCGTCGGAGCAGGTCTGGCTCGACTACGCGGCGCGCGAGCCTCCCGTGGTCGTGCTCGTCGGCCCGGGCGGGAAGGTGCTCCGCGGCTGGCCCGGCGGGGTCGATCCCGCGGTCCTGGACGAGCAGCTCGACGCGCTGGCGCCGTGAAGCGGCTCGTCCTCGTCCTCCTCGTCGCGCTCGCGGGCTGCGGCGGCTCCGGCGAGGACACGGTCGACGCCCGCATCGCGCTGGTCGTGCCCGACAACAACATCCGCGAGGAGGGGATCGAGTGCGCGGGTGCGCGCCCCTTCCGGCACGTCCACGCGGGCACGCCGTTCCGGATCGAGGCGGGCGACGGCAGCGTCGTGGCCGAGGGCGAGCTCCCGGCCGGGAAGGCAGAGAACGCCGACCCGTCGATCGACTGGAACTCGGAGCGGATCCCGACCGTCTGCGTGATGACGTTCGACGTCGAGCTGCCGGAACGCCCGCGCTACCGGCTCGTGATCGAGGGGAGCGTCCCGACGCCGTTCGCGCGAAGCGTCATTCGCGAGGGCGAGACGCTGCGCCTGCAGCTCCGCCGGCTAGGGCCGGACGAGCGGCTTGTACTTGATCCGGTGCGGCTCGAGCGCCTCGGGCCCCTGCGTCTCGCGCACCCAGTCGGCGTACTCCTCCCACGAGCCCTCGAACCACGTCACCGACGAGTCGCCGTCGAAGTGGAGGATGTGCGTCGCGATCCGGTCGAGGAACCAGCGGTCGTGCGAGATCACGACGGCGCAGCCGGCGAAGTCGAGGAGCCCGTCCTCCAGCGCCCGCAGCGTGTCGACGTCGAGGTCGTTCGTCGGCTCGTCGAGGAGCAGGAGGTTGCCGCCCGAGCGGAGGAGCTTCGCGAGGTGGACGCGGTTCCGCTCGCCGCCGGAGAGGTCGCCGACGCGCTTCTGCTGGTCGGGGCCCCTGAAGTTGAACCAGGAGACGTACTGGCGCGAGTTCACCTCGCGCTTGCCGAGCTCGATCGTGTCGTGGCCGCCCGAGATCTCCTGCCAGACGGTCTTCGCCGGGTCGAGGTCGCCGCGGCTCTGGTCGACGTAGGCGATCTCGACCGTGTCGCCGACGCGGAGCTCGCCCTCGTCCGGCTCCTCCTGACCCGCGATCATGCGGAACAGCGTCGTCTTGCCGGCGCCGTTCGGGCCGACGACGCCGACGATCCCGCCGGGCGGCAGCGAGAAGGTCATGTCCTCGACGAGCAGCCGGTCGCCGTAGCCCTTGCGGACGCCGTCCGCCTCGACGACGACGTCGCCGAGCCGCGGCCCGGCCGGGATGTGGATCTCGACCCGCTCGAGCTTCACCGCCTGCTCCTCCGCGAGCAGGCGCTCGTACGCGCCGAGCCTCGCCTTCGACTTCGCGTGGCGCGCCTTCGGCGAGGCGCGCACCCACTCGAGCTCGCGGGCGAGCGCGCGGCGGCGGGCCGACTCCTGCTTCTCCTCCACGGCGAGCCGCGCCTGCTTCTGCTCGAGCCAGGACGAGTAGTTGCCCTCGAACGGGATGCCCTTGCCGCGGTCGAGCTCGAGGATCCAGCCGGCGACGTTGTCGAGGAAGTAGCGGTCGTGGGTGACGGCGACGACGGTGCCCTTGTACTCGGCGAGGAAGCGCTCGAGCCAGGCGACCGACTCGGCGTCGAGGTGGTTCGTCGGCTCGTCGAGGAGCAGCAGGTCCGGCGCCTGCAGCAGCAGCCGGCAGAGCGCCACGCGGCGCCGCTCGCCGCCCGAGAGCGTCTCGACGTCGCGGTCGCCGTCGGGGAGCCGGAGCGCGTCCATCGCGCGGTCGAGCGTCTGGTCGAGCGACCACGCGTCGGCGCGGTCGATCTGCTCCTGCACCTTCGCCTGCTCGGCGAGCAGCGCGTCGAAGTCGGCGTCGGGCTCGGCGAACTCGGCCGAGATGGCGTTGAAGCGGTCGAGGAGGTCGCGGAGCGGGCGGACGCCGTCCTCGACGTTCTCGCGGACGTTCTTGGCGGGGTCGAGCTCCGGCTCCTGCTCGAGCAGGCCGACGGTGGCGCCGGCCGTGAGCTGCGCCTGGCCGGACGAGGTCTCCTCCTTCCCGGCCATGATCCGGAGGAGCGTCGACTTGCCGGCGCCGTTCGGCCCGAGCACGCCGATCTTCGCGCCCGGCAGGAACGCGAGCGTGATGTTGTCGAGGACCTTCCGCTCGGGGCCGTAGAACTTCTCGGCCCGGATCATCGTGAAGACGTAGTCGCTCATCCGAGCGGGCCAGGGTACCGTCTGCCGTCGTGGCCGGCTGCTGTCCGCCGCGCGGGTACGACGTCGTGTTCGACGAGCGGCAGGCGCGGCGCGACCTGAAGCGCTGGCGCGCGAAGGGGCTCACCGGCGACGCGCGCGACGCGGTCGAGTTCCTCGCGCGCGAGCGGGTCGGCGACGGTGCTCGAGATCGGCGGCGGCATCGGCGCCGCGCAGGTCGAGCTGCTGCGGCGCGGCGTCGAGCGCGCGACGAACGTCGAGCTCTCGCCCGGGCTACGAGGAGGTCGCGCGCGCGCTCGCGCGCGAGGAGGGCGTGGGCGAGCGCGTGGAGCGCCTGCTCGGCGACGCGGTCACGGCCGACCTGCCCGACGCCGACGCCGTGCTGCTGAACCGCGTCGTCTGCTGCTACCCCGACTACGAGGCGCTGCTCGCCGTATCGGCGCGCGCACGCGCGCCGGTTCCTCGTCTTCACCTTCCCGCGCAGCGGTCGGATCGCGTCGGCTGCCGTGGCGGTCGCGAACCTGCTGCTGCGGCTCCGGCGGCGCGACTTCCGCGGCTACGCGCACCCGCGGGCGGGGCTGGTCGGCGCGGCCGAGCGGCACGGGCTCCGGCTCGTCCACGAGCGGCGCGCGCTCGTGTGGCAGACGGCCGCCTTCATGCGCCCGTAACAGGACCGCGGTGCACACTCCTGTGGCGTGGGGTCGCGGGTGTGGATCGCGCTCGTGGCGGCGGCGCTCGTCGCGCTGCTCCCGAGCGCCGAGACCGCGACCGCTGGGTGCTCGCCGAACGTCGCCTGGCAGGACCGGTTCCCGCAGTGGTCGCCGACGGGCGATCGCTTCCTGTTCCTGCGCGAGACCGTCGACTGCGGCCCGGCGCCGAACGACCTCGTGATCGCGCGATCGCGACGGGCGCACGATCCGGTCGTTCCACGTCGCGGGTGCGGCGGCCTGGTCGCCCGACGGCCGACGGCTCGCCTTCGTCGGCCGGAGCGGGCTTCGGATCACCGATCCGCCGGCGACGCGCACGGACGAGCTCGGCCTCGCGACGGAGCTGGCTCGCCTGGGGCGCGCCGGGGATCGCGTTCTTCCGCAGCGGCACGCTCTGGCTCGTCGATCCGGGGCGGATCGGGTCGAACGGCAGGTGGCGGCGGACGACGCGCCTCCGCGGCCCGATCGCGTGGACGCCGACGAACGAGGTCGTCGCGACCCGCGTCGAGCGTCCGGGCGACGACGAGACGATGCAGCTCGTCCGGGTCGGGCTCGACGGAACCGTCACCGCGCTGACGCCGGCGAGCGGCCGCTACGGCCGGATGACGGTCTCGGGCGCGACCGGGAGGATCGTCGTCTCGCACCGGCCGCGCGGCGTCGAGGACTGGCAGCTCGACGAGCTCGATCCGGCCACCGGCGCCCGCCGCGTCTTCTTCGACAGTCCCGCGCTCGACGTCGAGCCGGCGTTCGCGCCCGACGGGCGTGCGCCTCGCGTTCGTCGAGCAGCACCGGATCGACGAGGGGATCCTGACGACGCTCGACGCCGCTCGCCGGCGAGAGCGGCGCTCGCCTTCGACGCCCATCCGTTCAGCCCGCCGTCGTGGGCGCCGGACGGGAGCGGGATCCTCTACGCGGCCGGGCACGAGTGCCTGCGCTGGGGCATCTACCGCGCCGCCCGACCGCCCGCCTCACGAACCGCTGCCGCTTCACCGGGACGACGCGGCGCCGACACGCTGCACGGGATCGCCGTTCCGCGACTTCCTCGTCGGCCGCGAGGGGCGCGACCGCCTCGTCGGCGGCGGCGGCCGCGACTCGATCGACGGCGGCTCGGGCGACGACGTGCTCGACGGCGGCGGCGACTGGGACGTGCTGCTCGGGCGGGGCGGCGCGGACACGCTGCTCGGCGGTGGCGGGCCGGACGAGATCTCGGGCCGGCACCGGGCGCGGACCGGGTCGACGCGGGCCGGGGCAACGACGTCGTCCGCGTGCGGGACGGCTGGCGCGACGTCGTGCGCTGCGGCCCGGGCCGCGGCGACATCGTGGTCGCCGACCGGCTCGACGTCGTGCCGGCGACTGCGAGCGCGTCGAGCGCGTGTAGCCTCGCCGTGTGGCCGCGACGGGCCTGACGGAGGCCGAGGCGCAGCGCCGGCTCGCGGCGCGAGGGCCGGTCCTGCCCGCGGCGTCGAGCCGCTCCACGGCCAGCATCGTCCGCGCGAACGTCTTCACCGTCTTCAACGCGATCCTCATCGCGATGGGCGTCCTGACGCTCGCGTTCGGGGCGTGGCAGGACGCGCTCTTCCTCGCGATCGTGATCGCGAACACCGGCATCGGCATCGCCCAGGAGCTGCGCGCGAAGCGGAAGCTCGACGAGCTCGCCGCGCTCGTGGCGCCGCACGCGACCGTCGTCCGCGACGGCCAGGCCCGGGAGGTCGCGGTCGAGGACGTCGTCGAGGGCGATCTCGTGCGGATCGAGGCCGGCGACCAGGTGGTCGCGGACGGGACGCTCGACGAGGCGGCCGGCCTGCGGCTCGACGAGTCGATCCTCACCGGCGAGTCGCGGCCGGTGGAGCGCGGGCGCGGCGACGAGGTCCGCTCCGGGTCGTTCGCGGTCGAGGGCGCGGGCACGTTCGTCGTCACGGCCGTGGGCGACGCCTCCTACGCGCAGCGGATCGCCGGCGAGGCGCGCCAGTTCCGCCACCCGCGCTCGCCGCTCGAGCGCGCGCTGAACCGGCTCCTGCTCATCCTCGTCGCGGTGATGGTGCCGCTGGGGACGATCTTCGTGTACTCGCTCTGGCAGCGCGACGTGCCGATCCGCGAGGCGGTGACGACGGCCGTGGCCGGGATCGTCACGCTCATCCCCGAGGGGCTCGTGCTGCTGCTCTCGCTCACGTTCGCGGCCGCGGCGCTGCAGCTCGCCCGGCGCGGCGCCCTGGCGCAGCAGCTGAACGCGACCGAGTCGCTCGCCGCCGTCGACGTGCTCTGCCTCGACAAGACCGGCACGCTGACGCACCCGGGCCTGCGCGTCGTCGCGATCGAGCCCGAGTCGATCGCCGAGCCGCTCGGCCGCTTCGCCGCCAGCTCCCCGGCGCAGAACGCGACGCTGCGCGCGATCGCGGACGCGGTGCCGGCCGAGGCGGCGGCGGTCGAGGACTACGAGCCGTTCTCCTCGGACCGCCGCTACAGCGCGCTCACGATCGAGGGCGAGCGCTGGCGGCTCGGGGCGCCGGAGCTGTTCGACCTCGACGCGCTCGGCGACCGCGCCGCCGCCGAGCGGGAGGCGGGCCGACGCGTGCTCGCGTTCGGGAACGGCCGCGCCGCCCAGGGTCTCGTCGTCCTCGCCGAGGAGCTGCGCGGCGACGCGCGCTCGACCGTCGAGTTCTTCCGCCGGGAGGGCGTCGAGCTGCGCGTGATCTCCGGCGACAACCCCGACACGGTGGCGGCGATCGCGCGCGACGCGGGCATCCCCGTCGACCGGGTCGTCGACGCGAGCAAGGGCGAGCCGGCGCTCGACGCGACCGTGATCGGCCGCATCTCGCCCGAGGGCAAGAAGGCCTACGTCGAGCGGCTGCGCGACTCGGGCCGCTACGTCGCCATGGTCGGGGACGGCGTCAACGACGTGCCCGCGCTGAAGGCGGCGCGCCTCGCGATCGCGCAGGGGAGCGGCTCCGAGATGGCGCGCAGCGTCGCCGACGTCGTGCTCGTCGGCGGCGACTTCGCCTCCGTCCCGTCGATGGTCGGCGAGGGCCGGAAGATCCTCCGGAACGTCCAGCGCGTGGCGAAGCTGTTCGTCACGAAGTCGGCGTTCGCGGCCTTCCTCATCCTCCTGATCGGGCTGACCGAGACGGCGTACCCGCTGCTCCCGCGGCACCTGACGCTGGCGGCGACGCTCACGATCGGGATCCCAGGCTTCTTCCTGGCGCTGGGGCCGAGCGAGGGCTCGTGGAGCACGGCCGGGTTCCTGCGCGAGGTGGCGCGGTTCGCGATCCCGGCCGGGACCGCGGCCGCGCTCGGCGTGCTCTCGGCGTACCACTTCGCGCTCAACGTCGTCCAGTTGCCGCTCGTCGAGGCGCGGACGGTCGCGACCTCGGTGCTCGTCCTCGTCGGCCTCTACTTCGTGCTCGTGCTCGAGGCGTCGGGGACGAGGCGCCGGCGCAACGCGGTCGGCGCCCTGTGCGCGGCGATGCTGCTCCTGTACGTGCTGACGCTCTCGCTCGCGGGCATGCGCGACTTCTTCGACCTCGTCGTGCCCGGGTTCTGGTCGCTCGTCGCGATCGCGCTCGGCACGTCGCTGACGATCACCGGCCTCGTCTTCACCGACGACCGCTTCGTCGCCGACCTCGGCGTCAAGCCCTTCGCCCGCTAGGGCGCCGCCGCGAGGATCTCGCGCGAGAGGCGGACGCGCTGCAGGAGCGAGTCGCGCTGCGCCGCGTCCGTGAGCGAGTCGGCCTTCGCGCGGAGGATCGCCGGCCGCCTCGGCGAAGCACTCGCGCGCCTCGGGCGAGCCCGGCGAGACGGCGCCGAGCACGCGCGCATGCGTGAAGACGATCTCCTCGCTGCGCACCGCGGGGACGTGGCCGCCGAGCTCCGTCGAGGCGGTTGTACGCCGCGCTGCTCAAGACCAGCGCGTCGTCGAGCCGCCCTTCTGCGAGCGCGATCCGGGCGCGGAGCGATGCCATCGCGATCTCGCTGCGCGCCCAGCCGTAGTTCGGCGCGGCGGCGAGGAGCTCGTCGGCCTCGCGTCTTGCGGCCTCCGTCCCCTCGGCGAGCAGGAGCTCGGCCCAGTAGACGTCGACGAGCGGCTCGGACGGACACGTACCTCGCCTCGTGCGTCTCGCGCCGTCCCGCCTCCAGCTCGCGCCGCGCGACGTCGAGCTGCTGCGGGTCCCGCTCGACGCCGACGCGGCCGAGCAGCGCGCGGAAGTAGCCGCGGGCGCCGAGCGCCCGCCGGTCCTCCTCGAAGACGGCGATCGCCTCGCGCAGCGACTCCTCGGCCTCGTCCCACAGCCCGAGCGCCGTCTCGGAGCTGCCCGAGGAAGCAGAGCGCCCAGGCGTAGTCGTCGTCGAGGCGGGTCGCCGACAGGATCCGCACGGCGCTCTCGAGGAGCCGGCCCGCCTCGCCGTACTCGCCGAGGTCGAACGACGCGACCCCCAGCGTCGAGTCGAGCCGGCCCTGCTCGAGCGTCGAGCGCGTCCGGGTCGAGCCGCTCGGCGAGGCGGCCGCTTGCGAGCAGCTCGCTGCGCCTCCTCCAGCGCCGTCGGCCCCCTCGCGCAGGTCGACGCTGCCGCGGTGGTGGCCGAGCCGATGCAGGGCGGCGAACTCCGTCACGGCGTCGCCCGCCTCCCGCGCGACGCTCGACGGCCTCGGGTAGGCGTCGACGCCGGCGTCGAGCGCCGCCGTAGGCGAGCGTCGAGCTGCGCCGCTCGCGAAGCGTGGCGCCCGCGCGGAGCTGGGCGTCGCCGCAGGCCTCGGCCGCGCGCTCGGCGTCGTCCGCCAGCGCGAACAGCCGCTCGGCGCCGCCCGTGTCGGCGCGCCAGCTCGGCTCGCCACCGAGCAGGAGCAGCAGCGCCGCCCTGGCGAACAGGCGCTCGGTCTCGGGTTCCCGTCGCGGACGCCCTCGGTGCCGAGGAGCGTCGAGCGCCTTACCGGCGTGGAGCGCGGTCTCGCGGTCGGCGCCCTCGGCGAACGTCGTCTCGGCGACCTGCGACGAGCAGGGTCGCCGCCCGCACGCGGCTCGCCGGCCAGCTCGTACTGGCGCGCGATCTCGAGCAGCGCCTGGCGCGGACCGCGCTCGTCGTCTGCCGACGAGCTCCTCGAGCGCCTCGGCCACCTCGCCGTGGCGCATCCCGTCGTTGCGTAGCGAGATCGCGCGGCCTCGGCTGTAGAGCAGCTCCTGGAGGACGGTGGGGTCGAACGAGACGAGGTCCGAGAAGTCGCTCCACCAGCCGTCGACGTCCTCGAACTCGATCATCCGCCGGTCTGCGATCGCGTCGAGTCGCTGATGACCTCGCGCTCGTCCTGCTTCTCGAGCATCGGCGAGTACGGTCGAGAGGAATCGCGGGCCCTGGAGGGAGCCCGACTTCAGCAGCTCGCTCTCGCTCCTCGTCGAGCTCCCCGAGCCGGGGCCTCAGCAGGTCGACCAGCTTGTCGGGCGTCTGCGCCTTCGGCGAGCCGGCCCCGGAGCCGCCAGCTCCCCGGCGGCCGTCGATCGCGCCGTCGAGCGTCCAGCGGCCGTCGAGCTCGCGGACGAGGCCCTGCTCCTCGAGCATCGCGAGGTACTGCTCGAGGAAGTGGAGGTTGCCCGTGTGTCCGCTCGTGGAGCCAGGCGCCGAGGCGGTCGCCGGGAACGGCGCCGTATCGCGCGACGAGGAGCTCGTCGACCGCTCCGGGCTCAGGTCTGCGAGCTTGACGTCGCGCATGCACGTCTTGCCGATGAGGTCCGCGCGGAGCCGCGTGAGCGTGGTGGTCGTTGCCGACGGTCTCGGTGTCGTAGGCCAGGACGACGGCGAGCGGGTGCGCCTCGAGGTCGTCGGCCAGCCGTCGACCACCTCGCGCGACTGCGAGTCGATCCACTGCGCGTCCTCGATCACGATCACGAGCGGCTCGTCGTCCGCGATGCGCCTGCAAGTGCGCGGGCGACGTCGTCGACGCGAGCTGCGCCTGCTGCGTCTCGTGCTTGCCGCCGAGCAGGCGAGGTGCCGAGGTCGGACGCGGCCTTGACGGCGACGCGCGCCGATCTTGCCGATCACGGGGACGAGCTCGACGAGGGTCGGCGACGACCTGGCCGACGACCTCGAGAACTCGCTTCGCCCGGTCGCCGCGGCGCTCTCGGCTCGTCGAGCGCGCGCAGGATCTCGCCGAACGCGGCGAGCGGCACACCGGCGCTCGTATCGCGGCAGACCGCTGCCGCGACGTGCTCCATCTCGCGTCCGACTCGGCGATCCGGTCGGCCACGCCTTCAGCAGCGCCGACTTCCCGCTGCCCGTCGGTCCGGCCAGGAAGACGACGCAGCCGCTTCCGGCGGCGGCGTCCGTGGCGGCGGCGGACAGCGCGTCCAGCTCCCGCTCGCGGCCGATCACGGCGGCGGGCACGGACAGGTCATACCGCCGCCGCCGAACGGGTGCAAGCGGACGGCCGAGGGGTACCCAGGGCTACGATGTCCAACGTGGCCGTAACCGCACAGCCGAAGCTCGACGCGCAGGCGATCCGCGCGGACTTCCCGATCTTCGAGCAGGAGTTCCACGGCAAGCCGCTCGCGTTCCTCGACTCGGCCGCGAGCTCGCAGAAGCCGCGGCAGATGCTCGACGCGATGACCGTGTTCTACGAGACGTCGTACGCGAACGTGCACCGCGGCGTCTACCAGCTCGCCGAGCGCGCGACCGAGGCGCTCGAGGCCGCGCGCGAGAAGGTGCGCGGGCTCCTCAACGCGCCGTCCGCGCGCGAGATCATCTTCACCCGCAACGCGACCGAGAGCATCAACCTCGTCGCCTACGCGTGGGGGCTGAACGAGCTGAAGCCGGGCGACACGGTCGTCGTCACCGAGCTCGAGCACCACTCGAACTTCGTCCCGTGGCAGTACGTCGCGCAGCGGACCGGCGCCGACTTCAAGCTGATCCCGCTCGACGACAACGGCGAGCTGCGGCTCGAGGCGCTGGACGAGTTCGAGAACGTGAAGCTCGTCGCCGCCGGCCTCGTCTCGAACAGCCTCGGCACGGTGAACCCGATCGAGCGGCTCGCCGCGTGGGCGCACGAGCGCGGCGCGCTCATGGTCGTCGACGCGGCGCAGGCCGCGCCGCACCGGGTCGTCGACGTCCAGGCGCTCGGCGCCGACTTCGTCGCGATCTCCGCCCACAAGATGTGCGGCCCGAGCGGCGTCGGCGCGCTCTGGGGCCGGGCCGAGCTCCTCGAGCGCATGGAGCCGTTCCTGCTGGGCGGCCACATGATCCGCTCCGTCGGCGTCGACAAGACGACCTGGGGCGAGCTGCCGCACAAGTTCGAGGCCGGCACCGCGCCGATGGCCGAGGCGGTCGGCTTCGGCGCGGCGATCGACTACCTCGACGCGATCGGCTTCGACGCGATCGAGGCGTACGAGCACGAGCTCGCGGCCTACGCGCTCGGCAAGCTCGCCGAGCTCCCGTGGGTCACGTCCTACGGCCCGCCCGCCGACCGGCGCGCCGGCATCGTCTCGTTCAACGTCGACGGCGTCCACCCGCACGACGTGGCGCAGATCCTCGACCTCGAGGGCGTCGCGATCCGCGCCGGGCACCACTGCTGCCAGCCGCTGATGAAGCGGCTCGGCGTGGCGGCGACGAACCGCGCGAGCTTCTACCTCTACACCGTTCCCGGACGAGATCGACCGGCTCGTGGCCGGCCTCCACCGCGTGAAGCAGGTGTTCGGATGAGCTCCGAGTTCGACCAGATGTACCGGGAGGTCATCCTCGACCACTACAAGAACCCGCGCGGCCACGGCGAGATGGAGGGCGCCGACGCGTCGGCCGAGGGCGTCAACCCGCTCTGCGGCGACGAGGTCTCGATCTTCGTCCGCTTCGGGGCCGACGGCGAGACGATCGACGAGGTCCGCTTCTCGGGCCGCGGCTGCGCGATCTCGCAGGCCGCGACGTCGATGCTCATGGAGATGGTCACGGGCCGCACGGCCACCGAGATCGCCGAGCTCCCGAAGGAGGAGCTCCTCGAGGAGGTCGGGATCCCGCTCACGCCGGTCCGCCTCAAGTGCGCGCTGCTCGGCCTGGGACGCTGAAGGTCGCGCTGCACAAGGCGAAGGGCACGCCCCTGCCCGAGGAGTGGCAGGGGATGGCGAGCGAGCTGGAACTGCGCTAGCGCGTGGCGGACGTCGTCGTCTGCCCCGTCGAGGCGCTGCCGCCCGGGACGATGAAGCTCGTCTACGCGGGCGACGTATCGCTCGGCGTCTTCAACTTCGACGGCGAGCTGTGCGCGACTCGAGGACCGCTGCTCGCACGACGACGGGCCGCTCGTCGAGGGCGACTGGGAGCCGGACGAAGGCGTCGTCGTCTGCCCGCGCCACGGCTCGCGCTTCGACATCTGCTCCGGCCGGCCGCTGTCGCTGCCGGCCTACGAGCCGGTCGCGACGTTCCCCGTCCGCGTCGAGGACGGGATGGTCGTCGTCACCGTCGAGGACTAGGCGAGCTTCGCGCGGATCTTCCGCGCGGTCGTCTCCGGATCGTCGACGGTGAGGATGACGCGCCGGTAGCGCCAGCCGTTCGTGTCGATCACGACCGTGCGGTCGCGGTCGTCGACGTCGAAGAACTCCCACTTGCCGCCGATCGCGGAAGCGCCCCTTGCGCGTCTCGCCGAACGGGCTCGCGTTCATGCCCATCCGCCAGGTGAAGGCGCCGGGGAGCGTCGCGGTGCCGACCGAGACGCCGACTGATCTGCGTGTACGGGATCCGCAGCTCGTCCGCGAGCACCGCGAGGCGGGAGACGCCCGTGAAGCGGATGACGAGCGCGTCGTCGGCGAGGTCGATGCGGCGTGCCACCGCTCGGGATTCTATGGTTCGACGCATGCTGGACGAGCGGGTGACGGCGGTGCTCCGGCGGCTCGAGCAGGAGGACGCGGAGGAGCGGGCGGCGGGCGTGGCGCGCGAGCTGCGCGCGCGGTCGGTCGCGCCGACGACCGGCCGCTTCCTCTTCTCGCTCGTCGCGCCGCAGACCGACTGCGAGGTGCTCGAGATCGGCGGCTCGCGCGGCTACTCGTCGATCTGGCTCGCCGCGGGCGTCCGCTACCTCGGCGGACGGCTCGTCTCGCTCGAGGCCGACCCCGCCAAGTGCGAGGCCTGGCGGCGGAACGTCGCCGAGGCCGGGCTCGAGGAGTGGGCCGAGCTGATCGAGGGCGACGCCCGCGAGACGCTGGCCGCGATCGACGACGTCTTCGACGTGGTCTTCCTCGACGCCGAGAAGGAGGACTACGAGGACCTCTTCCAGCTGGCGCGGACGAAGCTCGAGCCGGCGGCGGTCGTCGTCGCCGACAACGTCCTCTCGCACGAGGACACGCTGGGCGCGTACTCGCGCGCGCGGCAGGAGGACACGACGCTCCTCAGCGTCACCGTTCCGCTCGACCGCGGGCTCGAGCTCACGACGATTCTGCGCTAGTGCCAGCCACCCCGTGCGCTACAGTGGCGATCTACCACGGAAAGGAGGTGGTCCGGCTAGTGGAGCTTTCCAGTACGGGCAGTGGAGGTACCAGCGGGTAGAGGCGTTGCCCCCGGGACCACCGGGAATCGCCTAGCCAGCGTGGGGGGCATCGCGCTTCGCGCCGCCGGTCGAGAGACCGAGCCGGAAGCGCCTCTACCACTCCAACGCTTGGTACCGGGTATCGAGGGCCGGAGCGATCCGGCCCTCGCCCTTTTCAGGAGGAGTCAGCCGGCCGCGCGACGGAGCTGCTCGTCGAGCGGCGTCAGCTCGACCCCGAACGTCTCGACCGCCGGCGCCACGTCGCCGGTGTTGTCGCCGCCCTCGAGCATCAGCAGCTCGTTGCGCGTCACCGGCGGCTTCGGCAGGAGCTCGAGGAGCGGCGCCTGCAGGCGCATCAGCCGCATCGGCACGTGCACCGAGGGCCGGCGCACGCCGAGCGCCTGCTTCAGCCGCGCCCAGAACTCGTTCCAGTCGAGTGCGTCCGGCCCGCCGAGGTCGAACGTCCGGTTCGCCGCGCTCGGCTCGTCGACCGCCCGCGCCAGCACCTCGACCATGTCGTCGATCCAGACCGGCTGGATCCGCTGCGTGCCCGAGCCGACGATCGGCGTCAGCGGCGCCCGCTTGGCCAGGCGCGCGAACATCGGGAAGGCGCCGCCGTCGCCGGCGAAGACGAAGCTCGGCCGCACGATCACGTACTCGAGCCCCGAGCCCGTCACCGCCTGCTCCGCCGCCCACTTGCCGCGGAAGTACGGGATCGTCTCGCGCGACTGCTCGTTCAGGCCGAGCGCGCTCTGGTAGACGAAGCGCCGCACGCCCGCCTCGCGCGCGGCCTCGACCACGTTCCGCGTCCCGTCGCCGATCACGCGCGCGAAGTCCTCCGGGCTTGCCCTGGAGGATCGCGACGAGGTGGACGACCGCGTCGGCGCCCGCGACGGCCGCGCCGAGCGTCTCGGGCTTCGTCACGTCCCCCTCGACGACCTCGGCGCCGGCGAGCCCTTCGGCGTCGGCGGCGTCGCGCACGAGCGCCCGCACCGGCCGCCCGGCCTCGAGCAGGCGCCGCACGAGATGGCTGCCGATGAACCCGGCCGCGCCGGTGACGAGCACGGTCATTCGAAGTTCTTCCAGTAGCGCGACGGCACGGGCCCGACCTGGTCCTGGTACTTCGAGCCGAGGTCGCCGCTCCCGTACGGGTGCTCCGCCGGCTCGCTCATCTGCATGAACGAGACCTGGCCGATCTTCATCCCGGCGTAGATCGTGATCGGGAGGGTGGAGACGTTCGAGAGCTCGAGCGTCACCTGGCCGTTCCAGCCGGGGTCGATGAAGCCGGCCGTCGAGTGGATGAGCAGGCCGAGGCGGCCGAGCGAGCTCTTGCCCTCGAGCCGCGCCACGAGGTCGTCCGGCAGGCGCACGCGCTCGAGCGTCGTCCCGAGCACGAACTCGCCCGGGTGGAGGATGAACGGGCTGTCGCCCTCGACCGAGACGAGCTCCGTCAGCTCCTCCTGCGGCAGCTTCACGTCGATGTAGGGGTAGCGCGCGTTGTGGAAGACGCGGAAGTGCCGGTCGACCCGGACGTCGACGCTCGACGGCTGGATCAGCGCCGCGTCGAACGGGTCGATCTCGATCCTGCCCTCGCCGAGCAGGCGGCGGATCGTGCGATCGGACAGGACCACGGGCGCGATTCTGACAGGGGACGCCGCGGCGCGAGCCGTTCCCGGTGGCCAATTCCGGAGATCTCGGTTACCGTCCACCCCCCGCCGATGGTCCTCGAGCCCGTCGACCGAAATCAGCTCTTCCGCGAGCGGAGGCGCCAGCTGCGCCGGCGGCGGAGGATGCGGCGCGTGGTCCTGCTCGCCGTCGTGCTCGCGCTCGCGCTCGTCGTCGCGGTCGTGATGCGGGCCCGCGGCGGTGGGCAGCAGGCGGTGGAGGCGGAGCAGGCCGCGTCCTCGCGTCCGGCGCCCGCCGCGGCGCTGCCGAAGGTCGACCCGCTCGCGCCGCGCCCGGCGCCCCTGTCGATGCGCGGCCTCCACGTGACGATGGCGCTCGCGTCCATCCCCGGCAAGCTCGACGAGTACCTCAAGGTGCCCGGGCTCAACACCGTCCAGCTCGACGTCAAGGACGAGAACGGCGACGTCGGCTTCGTCCCGTCGGCGGTCCCGTTCGCGCGCGCGATCGGCGCCGCGAAGCCCTACTACAAGCCGCGCGAGACGGCGCTGCTGGCGCGGAAGCGCGGCGTCTACCTGATCGGCCGGATCGTCTGCTTCGAGGACCCGGTGCTCTCCGCCGCGCGGCCCGCGATGGCGGTGCAGCGGACGGACGGCTCGCGCTGGGTCAACCACGCCGGCCTCGGCTGGGCCGACCCGTACAACCGCGACGTGTGGCGCTACATCGGCGACCTCGCCGTCGCCACCGCCCGGCTCGGCTTCGACGAGATCCAGCTCGACTACGTCCGCTTCCCGACCGACGGCGACGTCGAGGCGATCCGCTATCCCTCGCAGACGGCGACGCCGATGGGCTGGGTGATCCCGGAGTTCGTCCAGTACGTCGCCAAGCGCCTGAAGCCGACGGGCGCGCGCCTGTCGGCCGACGTCTTCGGCCTGTCGGCGACGCGCGACCTCGGGATCGGGCAGATCCCGCGCCGGATCTCGCGCTACCTCGACGCGATCTACCCGATGGTCTACCCGTCGCACTACGGCCCCGGCGAGCACGGGCTCGACGACCCCAACGCCTCGCCCGGCCCGACCGTCGCCGCCTCGCTCGCCGACTTCAACCGCGAGCTCGAGGGCCGGAAGACGAAGATCATCCCGTGGCTCCAGGACTTCTCGTACGGCCGCACGTACACCGCCGCGGAGGTGAAGGAGCAGATCGACGCGGCGGCGGCCGCAGGGTCGGCCGGCTTCCTGCTCTGGAACGCCGCGGGCGTCTACACCGACGGCGTCCTCACGTACCGGCCGATCGTCGCTGAGTGACCGGGCTCGCCGCCCTCGCGGCGGTCGCGACGCTGATGTTCGCGGAGCCCGCGCTCCGGCCCGCGCCGGCGATCGACGTCGCCCGCGGATGGCACGCCGAGATCTACGCCACCGGCCTGAAGCGGCCGACCGCGCTCGCGTTCGGGCCGGACGGGCTGCTGTACGCGACGCAGGAGACGGGCGAGGTCGTCGCCGTCGGGCCCGGGTCGGCGCGTCCCCGCGTCGTCGCGCGCGGCTTCGACACGCCGCTCGGGCTCGCCTGGAGCGGGTCACACGGCGTTCGTCTCGGCGCAGGGGGACGCTGTGGCGGCTGCGGCTCTCCGGCAAGGCCCTCGTCGGCCGGCGCGCGCTCGTCTCCCGGCTCCCGTACGGGCGCCACCAGCAGGACAACGTCGTCGTCGCCCGCGACGGGCGCCTCTACTTCGGCTCCGGGAGCACGTGCGACGCCTGCGACGAGCGCGACCCGCGGAGCGCGACGATCCTCTCCGTGCGCCCCGACGGGACCGGGCTCCGCATCGAGGCGCGCGGGCTGCGGAACCCGTTCGGGCTCGCGGTCGAGCCGGGTACGGGCCGGATCTTCGTCTCGGTCAACAACCGCGACGACCTGGGCACGTCGGAGCCGGCCGAGTCGATCGTCGTCCTCCGGCGCGGCGCGAACTACGGCTGGCCCGGGTGCTGGCCGAGCTGGGCCGAGCGCCGCCTTCGGGGCTCGTGCGCCGGCGTGTCCGCGCCGCTCGCGTACCTCGAGCCGCACTCGTCCGCGAACGGGATGGCGTTCGTCGGCGGCGCGCTCTACGTCGCCGAGTGGGGCCAGTACCTCTCCGAGCGCTGGGGCCGCAAGGTCGTGCGCGTCGACCCGCGGACGGGACGGTCGCGCCTCTTCGCGGACGGGTTCGAGCACCCGCTCGCGGTCGCGGCGGACGGCGAGCGTGCGCTCCTCGTCTCCGACTGGGGGCGCGGGGTCGTGTATCGCCTGTCCCGCACGACCGCCCGCTAAGGTGCGGCGATGGCGATGACACGGACGATCGAGCTCCGCACGGAGATCCCGGGCCCGCGCTCGCGCGAGATCCTCGAGCGCCACGAGCGCTCGGTCGCCGCGCCGCTCACCGTCACGCTGCCGCTCGTCGTGGAGACCGCGCGCGGCGCGACGATCACCGACGTCGACGGCAACACCTTCATCGACTTCACCGGCGGCGTCGGCGTGCTCAACGTCGGGCACTCGCACCCGAAGGTGGTCGCGGCAGCGCAGGAGCAGCTCGAGCGCTTCGCGCACACGGACTACACGGTCGTCCCCTACGAGGTCTACGTCCGTCTCGCCGAGCGCCTCGTCGCGGCCGCGCCGTTCAGCGGCCCGGCGAAGGCCGCATTCTTCAACGCCGGCACCGAGGCCGTCGAGAACGCCGTCAAGTTCGCGCGCCTCTACACCGGCCGGCCGGCGGTGATCGCGTTCGAGGGCGCGTTCCACGGGCGCACGATGATGTCGATGACGCTCACGTCCAAGACGCACCCGTACAAGACCGGCCTCGGCCCGTTCGCGCCCGAGGTCTACCGCGTGCCGTTCGCGAACGCGTACCGCGGCCCGTCGACCGCCGAGGCGCTCGCCGCGCTCGAGCGCGCGTTCACGACGCAGGTCGCGCCCCAGCAGGTGGCGGCGATCGTGATCGAGCCGGTGCAGGGCGAGGGCGGCTTCGTCCCCGCGCCCGTGGACTTCCTCCAGGGGATCCGGCGGATCTGCGACGAGCACGGGATCGTGCTCGTGCTGGACGAGGTGCAGACCGGCTTCGCCCGCACGGGAAAGCTGTTCGCGACCGAGTGGTACGGGATCGAGCCCGACCTCATGACCGTGGCCAAGTCGATCGCCGCCGGGCTGCCGCTCTCGGGCGTGATCGGCAAGGCGGAGATCATGGACGCGCCGCACGACTCCGCCGTCGGCGGGACGTACGTCGGCAACCCGGTCGCGCAGGCCGCCGCGCTCGCCGTCCTCGACGTGATCGAGGAGGAGGGCCTGGTCGAGCGCTCGGCGGAGATCGGCGACCGCATCCGGCAGCGGATGCTCGCCTGGCAGGAGCGCCACCCGCGCATCGGCGACGTCCGCGGCCTCGGCGCGATGCTCGCGATCGAGCTCGTCCGCGACCCGGCCACGAAGGAGCCGGCGCCCGAGCTCGCCGTCCGCGTCATCGACGAGTCGCTGTCGCGCGGCCTGCTCCTGCTGAAGGCGGGCGTCTACGGGAACTGCATCCGCGTGCTCGTCCCGCTCGTGATCGACGACGCCCAGCTCGACGAGGCGCTTGCTCGTCTGGGAAGAGGCGATCGACGCGGCTCTCGCGGAATAAATAGCGTCAAATATCGACCTGGCGATATGGTCGAGGGTTGCGGGTCGGATATTGACGTTCGATTACCTCCGTGAGTAACCTCCCCGGCCGCGGCTCGAGGGGAGCCGCGTTCTCGACACCAAGGGGAGAGGCATCCAGATGAGGAAAGCGTGGTTTGCGCTTGCCGCTGCGCTGCTGCTGGTCGGGGCGCTCGCGACAGGCGCCGCCGGCGCTCCGGACCAGCGTGGTGCGGATCGTCCCAGCGGCAAGCAACTACAAGAGCTACAACGACAACCTGCTGGGCGCGCACGCGCGGCAGCAGTACGAGCTGACGCAGAAGGCGCTGAAGGCGAAGCTCGAGGGCAAGGCCAAGGGCAAGACCTTCGAGGTCGAGATCGGCCAGCACGCCCTGCTGCAGCGGACGGGCACGGACAAGATCTTCACGGTCATCGTGGAGTTCGGGAACACGCGGCATCCCGCTTATCCGGACTCTGCCGCCGGCTGTGCGCCCGGCACCGCGGGCGTGACGTGCTTCCCGCCCGACGGCACGCCGCAGCGCTTCAACGGCCCGCTCCACAACGAGATCAGCCCGCCGAATCGCGCGGTCGACAACTCGACGCTGTGGCAGGCGGACTACAACGCCGCGCACTACGAGAACATGTACTTCAACCGGATGAAGGCGTACTACGAGCGCCAGTCGTCCGGCCGGTACTCGATCACCGGCGGCGTCCACGGCTGGGTGAAGGTGCCGTTCAACGAGGCGAAGTACGGCCGCGATCCGTGCGGCGGGATCATCTGCTCAGAACGTCGTCTACCTGATGCGCGACGCGATGTCGTATTGGGTCCAGGGGCAGCTCGACCTCCGGCAAGACGCTGGCCGACGTCACGGCGTACCTCCGCACGTTCGACGTGGAAGACCGCTACGACGTCGACGGCGACGGCAACTTCCGTGAGCCCGACCAGTTCATCGACCACTTCCAGATCGTCCACGCCGGCGGCGACCAGGCCGCGAGCGACCCGCACCAGGGCACGGACGCGATCTGGTCTCACCGGTCCCAGGCCGGCTTCGCCGTCGGCCCCGGCGGCCTCATCGGCTTCAATGCCGGGTCGAACTCGAACAGCTTCGCGGCTGCGGGCGGCGTGGTCATCGCACCCGAACAACGCCGACCGGGTCTGGGTCGGCGACTACACGATCCAGCCGGAGAACGGCGGCCTCGGCGTGTTCGCACACGAGTACGCGCACGACCTCGGCCTGCCGGACCTCTACGACACTTCCGGGAACACCGGCGGCGCCGAGAACAACACCGCGTTCTGGACGATCATGTCCTCGGGCGCGAACATCGGCGACGGCGGTCCCGAACGGGATCGGCGACGACCCGGTCGACATGGGCGCCTGGGAGAAGTTCCAGATGGGCTGGCTCGGCTGCGAGACCTGCGAGGGCGGGACGCAGTACAACGCCATCCAGGCCGGCGGCAAGGGCACGTTCCAGCTCAGCCCGGCCGGCAACGGCAAGGCGCCGAAGGGCAAGGAGTCCAAGGCCGCTGTTCGTGATGACGCCGGACGTGAAGGTCGACCACCCCGTGGGCCCGCCCGCGGCGAACGGGGGTACGTGGTTCTGGTGGAGCCAGCAGGGCGACGACCTGAACAACTTCATGTCGCGGGCCACGCCGGGTGCCGGCGGCCAGCGATCACCGCGATCGGCCGCTGGAACACCGAGCTCGACTGGGACTACGCGTTCATCGAGGCCTCGACGAACGGCGGCTCGACCTACACGCCGGTGATCCTCAACGTCTCGCGTGACCCGGCCACCGACCAGAGCGGCTTCAACGTCTCGGGCGGCGGCATCTCGGGCACGACGAACGGGAACTGGGTGCCGATCAGCGGCACGCTTCCGGCCGGGACGACGCACATCCGCGTTCGGTACCAGACGGACGGCGCGGTCGCCCTGCCCGGGTTCTCGATCGACAACGTCGCCATCGGCGGGACCCTCGTCGACGGCGGCTCCGAGACCGAGCCGACGGGTTGGGACGCGGTCGGGTTCGTGCGCATCAACGGCACGTTCACGACCACGCACGTCAGCGCGTACGTGGCCGAGTACAAGACGTACTCCGGCTACGACACGAGCCTGGCGACGGCGTACAACTTCGGGTTCCTCGACAGCCGGCCCGACTGGGTGGAGACGCACCCGTACGAGCAGGGCCTGCTGATCAACTACTGGAACTCGTCGTTCAACGACAACAACGTGGGTGACCACCCCGGCGAGGGCGAGCTCCTCCCCGTGGATGCGCACCCGACGTTCTTCCACTCGTACGACGGGCACATCCTGCGGAACCGGATCCTGTCGTACGACTCGACGTTCGGGATTCGGCCGACGACGTCGATCACGGTGCACAAGGACAGCCAGCCGACGACGATCCCGTCGCAGGCCGCGAACCGGATCTTCGACGACTCGCTGTCGTACTGGTTCGACAGCGACGAGCACGCCGCCACCGGCGCGCACGTCGGGCGCTTCCAGCCCGGCTGGTACAGCGTCAAGGTGCCGAACGCCGGGCGTGCAGATCAAGCGTGAACAGCCAGGAGACCGACAAGATGGTCGTCCAGGTGCGCGGCGCGAAGTAGCGCACGTCGCATCGCGGCTTCGAGGGCCGGGCGGGACGCGTTCCCGCCCGGCCCTTTTCGATTGGCGACCATGCCCGTCGGGCAGACTGGAGCCGATGGTCGGGGAGTCGATCGCGGGCCGCTACGAGCTGGAGGAGCTCGCGGGCACGGGCGGGATGTCGTCCGTCTACCGCGCCCGCGACACGCTGCTCGAGCGGCACGTGGCGCTGAAGCTCCTGCACGAGTACCACGGCGCCGACGCGGAGTCGATCGAGCGCTTCCGCCGCGAGGCGCGGGCGGTGGCGCAGCTCTCGCACCCGAACATCGTCACGGTGATCGACCGCGGCGAGGACGGCGACCGCCAGTTCATCGTGTTCGAGTACGTCGACGGCGAGAACCTCAAGGAGCTCGTCGCCCGGGAAGGGCCGCTGCCGGTGCGGCGTGCGCTCGAGCTCGCGATCCAGGTCGGCGAGGGACTCGCGTGCGCGCACGAGCACGGCGTCGTGCACCGGGACGTGAAGCCGCAGAACGTGCTCCTCAACGGCGACGGCCGGGCGAAGGTCACCGACTTCGGCATCGCCCGCTCCCTGGACGTCGACCACGGGATGACGCTGACGGGGACCGTGATCGGGACCTCGAGCTACATCGCGCCCGAGCAGGCGAGTGGGCGCTCGGTCGACGAGCGGACGGACATCTACTCCCTGGGCGTCGTCCTCTTCGAGCTCCTGACCGGGGACGTGCCGTTCCCGGGCGAGAGCTTCGTGGCCGTCGCGATGCGGCACGTGCACGAGGATCCGCCGCTCGGTGCGCGACCTTCGGCCCGACGTCCCGGTCCGGGTCGCGCAGCTCGTCGACCGTGCCCTCGCGAAGGATCCCGACGAGCGCTTCCCGTCGATGGCGACGATGGTGGCGGAGCTGCGGGCGTGCCTGGCCGACGACGAGGCGCCCGAGGCGCGGACGATGATCGTCCCGCCGCCGCGGCGGGCCGCGCGGCGCCGCCGGCGGGCGTGGCCGCTGGTCGTGCTCCTCGTCGGGCTCGCGCTCGTCGCTCGCCGTCGCCGTGTGGGCATTCGCGGGGCGGGACCCGAACGGTGGGGACGAGGGCGGCGGCGCCGGCTCGGGTGCCGGCGGCGGGACGCTCGGCGGCGGTGACGGCGGTGGCCTCGTACGACCCCGACGGCGACGGGCGGGAGCATCCCGAGGCGGTCGCGCGGGCGACGGACGGGGATCCGGCGACGTACTGGACGACGGAGCGCTACCAGGCGTTCTCGCAGACGAAGCCGGGCGTCGGGCTCGTCCTCGACAGGGGGGACTCGGCGCCGGAGCAGCTCGTCGTCCGCTCCTCGACGCCCGGGTTCACTGCCGAGATCCGGTCGGGGGACTCCGCCGAGGGGCCGTTCGACGCGGTCGTGTCGCCGGCGCAGACGGTCGGCGCCGAGACCGCGTTCCCGCTGGGCGACGACGTGGGGCGCTACCTCGTGCTGTGGATCACGGAGCTCCCGTCCGGCCGCGCCCGGGTCGAGGAGATCACGGCGTCGTCGTAGCCGCCCGGGGCACGGCTCCGGGGGCCGTGAACGGTCTCAGAGACCGGTCATGGCTCGAGGTGACGTGGCCGTTACACGGTCGTCACCGATTCGTGACAGACGGGCGGCCGCTCCGGACGTGGCCGGTCTCAGAGACGGGTCACGACCCGTCGGGACAGAGGTCGTTGCACATTCGGCACGCTGACGGCACAACTCGACGCGCGTCGGGCCAGACGCGGCGTCCGCGACCGACGGCGCGTCAGTACTCGAGGCCGCGGCGGCGCTCGTGGCGCTCGAGCGCGAGCTCCACGAGCCGGTCGAGCAGCTCGCCGTACGGGATCCCCGAGGCCGCGAAGAGCTTCGCGTAGACGCTCGTCGAGGTGAAGCCGGGGATCGTGTTGATCTCGTTGACGACCACCTCGCCGCCCTCGCGGACGAAGAAGTCGACCCGCGCCATCCCCTCGCACTCGGTCGCGACGAACGCCTCCACCGCGACCTCCTGCACCCGCGCGGCGACCTCGTCGGGGATGCGAGCCGGGACGATGATGTCCGAGCCGCCCTCGTCGTACTTGGCCGCGTAGTCGTACCACTCGGCGTGCGGGACGATCTCGCCGACGACCGACGCGATCGGCGCCGGTCGTTGGTTGCCGAGGACGCCGCACTCGACCTCGACGCCCTCGACGAACTCCTCCACGAGCACCTTCTCGTCGTGCCGGCGCGCGAGCTCCACGGCCGGCCCGAGCTCCGACGCATCGTGCACCTTCGAGATCCCGACGGACGACCCCAGGCGCGCCGGCTTCACGAACACCGGGTAGTCGAACGGATTCGCGAGCTCGTCGCCGAGGCGGATCGCGTGGTGGCGCGCGACGGCGATGCCGCGGTCGCGCAGCACCGCCTTGAAGAGGTCCTTGTCCATGCACAGCGCGGACGCGGCCACGCCGGCTCCGACGTAGGGGACGCCCGCGAGCTCCAGCAGCCCCTGGACCGTCCCGTCCTCGCCGAAGGGCCCGTGGAGCACGGGCAGGACGACGTCGACGTGCGCGAGCGTCTCGGCCACCGGCGCGCCTGCGGCGGGGCACGGGCAGCGTCTCCGCCGGCCCTCCGCCCGCCGGAAGCTCCAGCGGCGCCTCGCCCGAGCCGAGCGCCCACGAGCCGTCGCGCCCGATCTCGACCGTGACCGCCTCGTACCGCTCCGGGTCGAGCTCCGCCAGCACCGAGCGCGCCGAGGCGACGGAGATCTCGTGCTCGCTGGAGCGGCCGCCCATGAGCACGGCGACCCGCACCTTGCGGCGGTCGGCTCACTCGGGCCGCGGGTCGTCGTCCGAGCGGGCGGCGCGAACCGGCCCACCACGATCGTCACCGGCGAGCCGGGCTCGGCCTGCGCGCCCCCGGCCGGGTCCTGCGAGAGGACGACGCCGTCGAGGGACGGATCCTCCGTGTCCTCCTGCGCGATGTTCGCCTCGAAGCCGGAGTCCTGAAGCGTGGCCACGGCCGTGTCGCGGTCGAGCGACGTGACGTCGGGCACCGCCACCGTCTGTCGGGCCCCGCGAGACGGTCAGCGTGATCGTCGCGCCCTTCGGCGCCGTCTCGCCGCCTGCCGGCGACTGGTCGATGACCGTCCCCGCGGGCTGGTTCGAGTCCGCGTCGCGCCGCGCCACCGCGAAGCCGGCGCCCTGGAGCTGCGCGAGCGCCGACTCGTACGGCTGGCCGAGCACGGACGGGACGCCGATCGGCTTCGGCCCGGCGGAGACGTTGATCCTGACCGTCGTCCCCTCCTCGACCACGTCGCCCGGCTTCGGGTCCTGCGCGATCACCGTGTTCTGCGGCTCGTTCGAGTTGACCTCGTGGACGTCCGGCTTCAGCTTCGCGGCCGTCAGCGCCGCGACCGCGTCGTCGCGCGAGCGCCCGCGCACGTCGGGCACCTCGGTCGTCGGCGGCCCGGTCGAGACGAACAGCGTGACGACGTCGGTCTCCGGGGAGATGCGCTTCCCGCCCTCCGGGTTCTGGTCGTAGACGAACCCGTTCGGCTGCTCCGTGCTCGGCCCGCGCTCGATCTCGTACTGGATGTCCCGCGACTCGAGCTGCTCGACCGCGAGCGCCTCGCGCAGGCCCTTCGACGTTCGGCACGGAGATCGGCTCGGCGTCCTGGAGCTGGTCCTGGATCTGCTGGTAGACGAGGAAGCCGACGACGACGGTCGCGAGCAGGAGCAGGATCGGCAGCAGCCAGGGCCAGATCGGCCGGCGCCGCCGCTCCTCCTCGTAGTCGTAGTAGACCGGCGGCGCGCCCGCGGCGCCCTGCACGCGCGTCGGCGCGCTCGAGATCATCGTCGGCATCGTGCTCGGCGCCGCGATCACGGCCGTGGCCGCCTCGGTCGTCCGGTCGCTCACGCCGAGCCCGCGCTGGAAGCGCTCGAGGTCGGCGTCCATCTCCTCGGCGTCCGCGTAGCGGTCGTCCGGGTCCTTGGCGAGCGCGCGCATGACGACGAGGTCGAGCTCGCGCGGGACGCCCTCGCGCACCTCCGACGGCGGCGGCGGCGTCCACGAGAGGTGCTTCATCGCGATCTCGACCGGCGAGTCGCCCGTGAACGGCGCCGACCCGGTCAGCAGCTCGTACATGACGATGCCGACCGAGTAGAGGTCGGAGCGCGGATCGACGGCCTCGCCGCGCGCCTGCTCGGGCGAGAGGTACTGCGCCGTGCCCGACGATCGAGCCGGCCTCGGTCATCTGCGAGGTGCCGCTCCGCGCGATCCCGAAGTCGGTCACCTTCACGCGGTTGTCGCCGTCGACGACGACGTTGTGCGGCTTGATGTCGCGGTGCACGATCCCGTGCCGGTGCGAGTACGCGAGCGCGGCGAGGATCTGGCGCGCGTACTCGACCACGACCTTCGGCGGCGCCGGCCCGCGCGCGACGATGAGCTCCTTCAGGTTGCGCCCGTCGAGGAGCTCCATGGCGATGTAGGACGTCCCCTGCGCCTCGCCGCGGTCGTAGATCGCGACCACGTTCGGGTGCGACAGCGAGGCCGCGCTCTGCGCCTCGCGGTGGAAGCGCTTGACGAACTGGTCGTCGCCCGCGTGGCGCTCGTTGAGGATCTTGATCGCGACGCGCCGCCCGAGCACCTCGTCCTCGGCGAGGTAGACGTCGGCCATCCCGCCGCTCCCGATCCGCTTCAGGATCCGGTAGCGCCCGTCGAAGAGCGAGTCGATCAGGGTGTCGGTGGTGGCCATGCGCCCCAAAGGGTAGGGATCTATGGATTCGACGGCGACCCGAGCAAGGCCTGCAGGACCTGCCTCGCGATCGGAGCCGCCGTCTGGCCTCCCGTGCTGCGCTGCCGCTCGACGAAGACCGCGATCGCCACCTGCGGGTCGTCGGCCGGCGCGAAGCAGATGAAGGAGACGGTGTTGACCCCTTGCCGGCCCGACTCGGCGGTGCCGGTCTTGCCCGCGACGCGCGACGTCGGGGAGCTGCGCCGCGGTCGAGGTGCCCGCCTGCACCGCCAGCTGCATCCCCTCGGTCACCTCGTTGGCCGTCCGCGGCGACACCGACCTGCCGGATCTTCTTCGGCCGCGTCGTGCGGATCGTGGCGCCGCCCGGGCCGACGATCTTGTCCACCACGTACGGCTCCATCAGCGCGCCGTCGTTCGCGATCGTCGCCGCGACCATGGCCATCTGCAGCGGCGTCACCAGCAGCCGCTCCTGCCCGAACGCGAAGCGGCCCGGGTCGACCTGGTTGTCGTCCTGGGGATCGAACAGCCTGCCGTCCTGGTAGAGGCCGCTCGGCGCCCGCTCGTTCGCGGGGGTCTCGAGTGGCGGACGCTCGTAGAAGCCGAACCGCTTCGCGTAGTCGATCAGCGTCCCGGCGCCGAGGTCCTTGCCGATGTTGCAGAAGACGGAGTTGATCGAGTTCTGGATCGCCTGGCCGAGGTTCACGGTGCCGTAGCCGGACGGCGTCCCCTGGTCGGAGTAGTTGAAGACGCGCTTGCCGTACTCCTCGCAGTAGCCCGGGTCCTGGAAGGTCGAGCGGAGCGAGTAGCGGCCGCTGTCGATCGCCGCCGAGGCCGTCACGACCTTGAACGTCGAGCCGGGCACGTAGAGGCCGTCGGTCGCGCGGACGAGCAGCGGGGCCGCAGGGCGGCACTCGGCCCCCGGTGCCCGCTGCACCGCCGCGAAGTCCGTCTCGACGAGGTTCGGGTCGTACGTCGGCCGCTGCGCGTGGACGAGCACGCGCCCCGTCTTGGGCTCGAGCGCGACGACGGCGCCGCAGCGGTTGCCGAGCGCGGCCATGGCGGCGCGCTGGGCGCGCAGGTTCAGCGTCAGGCGGACGTCGTTCCCGTGGATCGTCCCGCCGGTCAGGTCGTCGAGCGTGCGGTCGATGACCGTGGCGAGGTTCGAGTTCGACGCGGTCAGGTAGGCGTTCATCGAGCGCTCGAGCCCGCGCGGGAGCGGGCCTGCGTCGCGTAGCCGACGACGTGCGCGGTGAGGCCGCCCTGCGGGTACTCGCGGAAGTAGAAGGTGTTGCCCTCCGACCTGACCGCTCGCGGTTCGTCGCGAGCGGGACGCGGCCGCGCTCGTTGACGATCTCGCCGCGGTCGATCTGGAACTGCGCCACGCGCTCGATCGCGTTGTCCTGGCGGTCCTGGAGGCCCGGCGCCGCCCAGGCCTGCCAGTACGTCGTCGCCACGATGAGCGCCGAGAGGAGGACGACGCCGGCGACCGCGAGCCGCGTGATCTGGCGGTTCACGTCCGCGCCCTCAGCGCGTTCGCGCGGTTCGAGACGAGCAGCAGCCCGGCGAGGAGGACGAAGTTCGCGACGATGCTCGAGCCGCCGTACGAGACGAACGGGAGCGTGATCCCGGTCAGCGGCATCAGCCGCAGGATCCCGCCGAGGATGATGAACGACTGCACCGCGAAGCCGAAGGTGAGGCCCGCGGCGAGCAGCTTCGAGAAGCCGTCCGAGGCGAGCAGCGCGGTGCGGAAGCCGCGGACGACGAAGACCATGTACAGCAGCAGCAGCGCGGCGGCGCCGACGAGCCCGAGCTCCTGCGCGATCGCGGCGAAGATGAAGTCCGTCTTCAGCTCGGGGATGAGCTGCGTCCCGCCCGGCGAGGTGAACGTCCCCTGTCCGAGCCCTGTCCCGACGAAGCCGCCGCTCGCGATCGAGTACGTCGACTGGATGATCTGGTAGCCGGCGCCCTGCGCGTCGGCCCACGGGTCGAGCCAGTTCGAGACGCGGCTCTCGACGCGCGGCACGACCTGGTACGCGGCCGCCGCGCCCGCGACGAACAGCGCGAGCCCCGCGCCGGCGTAGAGCGGCCGGTCGGTGGCGACGTAGAGCATCCCGAGGAAGATCCCGAAGTAGAGGAGCGCCGAGCCGAGGTCGTTCGTCTGGACGAGCACCGCCATCGCCGCGCCCCAGATCACGAGCAGCGGGCCGAAGTCCTTGATCCGCCCGCCCGCGAGCACCTCGCGCTTCTCCCGCAGGTAGCCGGCGAGGAAGACGATCAGGAACAGCTTCGCGAACTCGCCCGGCTGGAACTGCAGCGGCCCGATCCCGACCCACAGCCGCGCGCCGTTGACGGTGCGGCCGATCACCGGCAGCGCCGGCAGGATCAGCAGGACCACCGCGCCGAGGCCGAAGAGGTACTTGTACTGCTCGAGCACGCGGTAGTCGCGCCGCAGCGCCAGCAGCGTCCCCGCGAACGCGGCCACGCCGACGACGACCCAGAGCCCCTGGCGGAAGGCGTCGGTCGGCTCGAGGCGGTAGATCTCGGTGATCCCGATCGCCGTGAGCAGGGCCGCGATCGGGAGCAGGTACGGGTCGGCGTGCGGGACGGCGAAGCGCGCGACCGAGTGGGCGACGAGGTAGAGCGCGACGAAGAAGGCGGCGTACGAGAGCGACGCCGTCGAGATCTCGGCCTGGCGCGCGATGTAGACGCTCGCGAAGCCGACGCCCGTGAGCATGCCGACGACGACGAGGTTGAGGAGCTCTCGGTTCCGCAGGGACATCGGCAGTGCCCTCCAGTCGAGCAGGCCCCAGACGACGAGGAGCGACGATCCCCGCGACCACCGCGAGGCACCGACGACGGCAGTCGGCGCAGCGACGACGCGCCAGCGACGCCGGTCCATGCCGGCTGCGGCGCTGCTTCGCCGGCGCCGCGGCGACCGCCGCCTCGAGCTCCTCGGCCTTGAACACCTGCGTCGTCGACCGCCGGGACGCGGTCGAGCTCGTCCAGCGTGTCCTCGTCCGGCTCCTGCTCGGGCTCCGGCTCGCCGCCGCCGGCAGGACCGCCGTCTCCGCCGGCGCGGCCGCGCCGTCCTCGGCGATCTCGAAGAACACGACGGTGATGTTGTCCTCGCCGCCGCCGCGGTTGGCGCGCACGACGAGCTCCCGCGCGGCGCTGTCGAGGTCGCGGCCGTGCTCCTCGATCGCCTCGAGGATGGCTGCGTCCCCGACCATCGAGGTGAGGCCGTCGGAGCAGAGCAGGAACACGTCGCCCGGCCGCGACTCGATCGTGTACGTGTCGACGTCGACGTCGGGGTCGGTGCCGAGCGCGCGCGTGATCACGGAGCGCTGCGGGTGCGACTCGGCCTCCTCCGGGGAGAGCTTGCCGCTGCGGATCAGCTCCGCGACGAGCGAGTGGTCCTGCGTGAGCTGCTCGAGCATGCCGTCGCGGACGAGGTAGGCCCGCGAGTCGCCCACGTGCCCGATCGCGACGGTGCCGTTCTCGACGAGGGCGATCGTCATCGTCGTCCCCATCCCCGAGGTGGCGCTGTCGGAGCCGGCGTGCTCGTAGACGCGGCGGTTGGCCTCGCGGACGAGCGCGGCCACGCGGCCCTCGCCGTCGCCCGCGCCGTCGTCGTCGGCGATCGCCTCGACCGCGAGCCGCGAGGCGACCTCGCCCGCCTGCGCGCCGCCCATCCCGTCGGCGACCGCGAAGAGCGGCGGCCGCACGACGTAGGAGTCCTCGTTGTGCCGGCGCTTGCGGCCGGTGTCCGAGACGGCGGTGTGGCGTCCGAGCCCCATCACGCCGCCTCGTACCGCAACTCGGTCTCTCCGATGCGCACGACGTCGCCCGGGGCGAGCCGTTGCGGCGCCTCGATCCGCCGGCCGTTCACGAAGGTGCCGTTCGTCGAGCCGTCGTCCTCGACCCAGACGTCGGCCCCGCGCGGCTCGATCCGCGCGTGCTGTGCCGAGGCGTACTGGTCGTCGCGCAGCTCGAGGTCGTTGTTCCCGGAGCGGCCGACGGTGAGCGCCTGCGCGTCGAGCGGGAACCGCTCGCCGGTGCGAAGCGTCGTGCTGCGGACGACGACGAGGTCGCCGCCGCCGCGCCGGTTCAGGCCGAGGGCGGCCGCCTGGCCGGGTGCGAGCACCATCGACTCGTTCGTCATCGCGCGCCCGCCGCCGGACGTGGTCAGCTCGCGGCTCGCGGTGCGCACGATGCGCCAGATGAAGAGGTAGAGCAGCACGAGGAAGGCCACCTTGAGGATCAGCAGCAGCTCGTCGACGGAGATCGAGTCCGCGACGATCACGCCGCCCGCTCCCATGCTCCGCCCGCCCCGGTAACACGGTTCAATTCGCCTCCCGCTCGACTGACCTCTTCCAAAACCATCCGCAGATGAATCCTGAGTCGCTGCAGATCGACTTCGAATGCGCGAGCAACCTTGAGCAACCGAACACCGGATTCAATTCCGGCAATCCGTCGCTGATACTCGAGCAAGCGGCACCTGCCTGTTCCATTCTGAGCAAGTTCGCGTTCAAGCTTTCCGAGGGCCCGGTGCAATCGGTTGATACGGCGAGTGTGCAGCCATCGGTAAAACGGAAGCGCGAAGCCAATAACGGGGATGAGCGCCGCGGCGACCGGAAGGACAAAGAAGACGATCCGGTTGAGCAGCGAGGTAAACCAAAAAGACGTGTACCGTTGCCAGAAGGTCGGGCCTGAGCGGTAGAACGCCTCTGCCGTCGGAGAGAGCGGCAGATCATTGGGTTGCTCGGCCGGGAATTCACCCAAGCGATTGAAGGGCCCCGCTGGCCAATGGACTTCGCGCATGGCTTCCAGCAGCAAATATTGCAAGGCGGGGTGAAGATCCTTGCGCACGAGCAACCTGTTGCGCGAGGCAAGCAGATCAATGTCGGAGCTGGGAATGTCGCGGCTCAAGCTGATGAGACCTCGCCACAACACCACATGCTTGAGCCCCGGCACCGTCTTGGCGATGGCTTCAGCTTGGGCGACGTTCATCAGCTGGAGCCCTGGGGTATCGAGCGCGCGCTGCAAGAGACTGCCACCCAGCTGGCTTGTAAAGATCGCGACGTCGATTTCGCCTGCGGTCAATGCATCAATTGCCTCGGCCTGATCCAGATCCGAAAGATGGGTAGAAGCATCGAATGCGTCTGTAGCTTCAAGCACTTGCAAGACAAGGGCTCGCATGGCGGTTCCCCGCATGCCGATGGAAAGACGCTTGCCGCGGAATTGCGCAAATTGCGCAATCGGTTCGGCGTTTCTGTAAAAAATGAATATCGCTGCATCGAATATTCCACCGACTGAATAGAGGGTCTTCTCATCGGCCGGTCCAGTAAGGCCGAACGTCGTGAGGGCTGCCTGCACCCGAGAGCCCGCATCCCGCAGCAGCTCAAGATCTTCCACCGCGCCGGCAGCGTTGCGGATCTCCAGCTGAACACCATGGCGTGCCAGTATGCGCGCGTATTGCCTCGCAAAGTTATCGTATCCCGATCCTGTCATTCCGGCAGCGATTACGAAGTGACGCGGGGGTAGCGGATCGACCAAACGATAGGTGAGGTACAAGGCGGCGAGAAGAATCGCCGCCGACGTGATCACAATGGCCAAAGGCCTCGACAACCTAAGCCGCATCTGCGTACTCAGCTAGGAAGGGGTCAGATCCAAGCCGGAACGCCGGCAAATTTCAAACGTCTCCGCAGTCTCGTTGTCTGCTCCGCCCGTTCCGGTGACAATGAAGCCGGAAGCGTTATCCATCCCCATGAAAAGGCCATGAAAAGGTCTCTCACCCACGTATTCACCGGAACTATTCTTGGCATTCAGGTATCCGCAGACGATCACGCCTGTCGAAGTTCGTCCCGCAAGCATGCGTCCGACACGCACCTCCTCCAGATCTTGATTTCTAAGGCTTTTCGCAACGCCCGCACGGACGCTTGAAATCTGCTTGGCCGTGAGCGTAATCGGCTTGGCTACTTCCAGATGACTGCTGCTCATTTTCCGACCAGGCTCGTTCTGAGCAAACTCGCATCCTGACAAGACCAGCGATACCAAGGCCAGCATTGATGCCAGCCGGCGGACGAGGGGAACCGCCGCGCAATAAGAAGTGCTGGACCTCTCATGGTTCATATACATTATTTAGCTCAGTCTCATGCCAGATGACGGGCCGCGCAAGGTTCCCGTCGTGCTCTATTGCACGAGAGGCGGCGTCGAAGTTGTCCGCAACCATGGACTGTCCCATGCATGCTCTAGCCAATTCCGGTAGTGTCTCACTTTGAAATTTCAGGTCAGTTGACGGACCGTTGCCAATCCGAGCACGAGCCCGAATATTGACGCCAGGACGGATGCCAGGACGTAGACTATGGCCAGTGTCCATTGGCCACGTTCCCACAGCAATACCGTGTCCAGCGAGAACGCCGAAAAGGTTGTATAGCCGCCGATAATGCCCGTGGTCAGAAACAGCCGCAGGTCTTGCGGAGCGTGACCACGGAACGCGAAATAGCCCGCCAGCAATCCCATGACCAGTGAGCCGGAGACGTTCTCGAACAGCGTATGGAAGGGGAAGCTCGTGCCGAACCATCGGCTAAAACTTACGTTCACGCTATGACGAAGGACGGTTCCAATTCCGCCACCGATGAACAAAAGCAGGTAGGTCATATCTCATCCTTGCTGTACGATGCAGGAAACCTGAGAGAACGGGCAATGCCCCGAGGCCAGACACTATTAGACATTCAGCAGGGTTAAATTCTTGATTTCTGGAAATCTTCTTCGACTTCCACGTCCGTCATCCTTCAGTAGCGCAGGTGCCCCCGGCGATCATTCAGCCAGGCCTGCTCGTCCGGCACAGCCAGCGCATCCAGGTCCTGCGGCGTCGCGGCCGCATCGTCCACCCATTCCCGCAGCAACGGGCCGCCGTTGATGACATCGATGGCGAGCTTGCCGTGCTCGTACTCGTAAGGGAAGTCGCGCCAGAGCGGATAGTCCGGATACAAACGGCGAATCGCCTTGAACGCGAGCGCCTGGATACGCCAAGGCTTGAACGCCTGGTGAACGTAGCTGGGACCTTCGGTGTAAATCTGCACGCCGCTGCAAAGCCTGCCCACATGCTTGTGAAACGTGGGCTCGAACCAGCAATCGCGCAGGCGGCAACCACGCAGCCATCGCGGCGCAAGGGAGTGCATTTCCTGCATGACTGCCCGCGCATCGATATCAGGAGCACCGAACACCTCGAGCGGCCGAGTGGTTCCGCGCCCTTCCGAGAGCGTCGTGCCCTCGAGCATCACCGTGCCCGCATAGGCGCGAGCCATCCATAAATTCGGCGCGTTGGGACTGGGATTGATCCACGTCCGCTCGCCGAGCGGCCAACCGAATCCCGGCGCGGCATCGGGCTGCCAACCTTCCATTTCGACGACGCGATACTCGACATCGAGCTTGAGCGATTTGACGAACCACGGAGCCAGCTCACCGAGCGTGAGCCCGTGACGCATCGGCAACGGCCCAGCGCCAACAAAGCTTTGCCATCCGGTTCGCAGCGTCAAGCCTTCGACCGGCCGACCGGCAGGATTGGGCCGATCCAGCACCCACACTGCTTTCGCGATGTTTCGACGCCGCTTCCAGGATATAGCGCAGCGTCGTTATGAACGTATAAATGCGGCAACCCAAATCCTGCAGATCGACGAGGACGACATCGAATGTGTCCATCATCGCATCTGTCGGCTTGCGCACTTCTCCGTACAGGCTGAATACCGGGATGCCATGCACCGGATCGTTGTGGTCCGGCGACTCGATCATGTTGTCCTGCTTTTCGCCGCGCAGACCATGCTGCGGACCGAAGGCGGCGGCGATCCTCATGTCACCGCATGCTGCCAACGCATCGAGCGAGTGCTTCAGGTCCTCCGTGACCGAAGCAGGATGGGCGAGCAACGCCATCGCCTGCCGTTGAGTGGCGCGCGCAAAGCGGGTTCGGCGACAAGTCGATCGTTGCCAAATTTCATGGTCGCTACGCTTTAGGAAAATTCATGCGCAAAGGAATCGGAATGATGGCTGACCGTGCGGCTCTACGCCCCGAAGTCCGAAGCGCTCACCGGCAGATGGAATCCGCCGCCGGTCACCAAAAGCTCAGGCAGTTTGCGCCCTTGGCGCGCAACAAATCTCCAAGCAGGAGCGCTGGCGCGTCATTAGGATCCTACTATATCCCGATTTATCCAGATAACATTGCCAAGAACGACAGGATTATTCCGTTGGAGGCCGGACGATCGTCGGTCCCTCGGCTGAAAAACTTCGAGTCGCCAGGGCCACATTGGAAAGAAAATCGTTACGAAATACAATATTTTATTGCGCGCAGAGCATTTCCTGGTTTTGGAAGGATATGATCCAGGAATTCATACTCTTTATTTTTGTCCCAGCTCTATATGCTTGACACCGATAATAAGGTCGTTCCCCTCGAAGGCGAGGAAATCGGGAAATTCCTTGCACAAGGTGCTCAAAAGAATAGTGTCGTTGAAAGACAACCGCCGTGGTACGAGCCTTCACGCAATCCAATCAGCCCATAGTTGCGACCACCATGAACACTGATTTGGATACCATTATTGTTGATCGTCCTGTTGCGCGGAACTTGTTCTTGACAAGCGCACCAGCGGGAATCCAGCTAAGGATCCGTCCAGGAATAACTGAATTCAGTGGTTTCCCGGGCGCAGCGCAGCATGAGCGAAGCGAATGGTGCGCTGCAGACCCGGGATCGTTGCGAACTCCGCCTCGGAACGTTCCCGGGTCTGCGGCGCACCACGGCGCAAGAGCTCCGTGCTGCGCCATGCCCGGGACACGCAGATCGAGGCTGGGGCGAAGAGAAAGCGAGCCGAACTGTTTTGATCACCTCGTCAACATAATGCGCGTGCCAGCGGAGATGCTTTGTTGGACGCGGGCCTGCGCAAGCACGCAAGAAGCTCGAACAGGATGGTGGCGGCCGTCATGCTGGTGATGCCGCCGGTGTCGAAGGGCGGCGAGACCTCGACGAGATCGGCGCCGACGAAATCGAGGCCCCCGAGATCGCGGATCAGACGCTGAACTTCAAGTGTCGTGAGGCCGCCAGGCTCCGGCGTCCCCGTCCCTGGCGCATAGACTGGATCGAGCGAGTCGACATCGAAGGAGAGATAGGCGGAGCCGCCGCCGATAACCTTTCGCACCTCCTCGGCCGCCCATCGCCAACCTTTGTCGTGAAACTCCTCAATGGAAACCACGCGCATGCCACTTTCGTAGCTGAACTGCCACATGTCGGCGGCGTTGAGGCTGCCGCGGATGCCCATTTGGACCACGCGCTTCGGATCGATAAGTCCCTCCTCACCGCCCGGCGGAATGACGCGCCGTGATGAAAGCGCGAGCCGAGATAGTCGTCGCCGGTGTCGCAGTGGGCATCGACATGGACCATGCCGAGCGGCCCATCTCTGGCAATTGCCCGCAGGATCGGCAGAGAGATCGAATGATCACCGCCGACCGACAAAGGCGTTACGCCAGCCGCATGAACGGTAGCGAAGAAGGCGGAGATTTCAGCGAGTGCCCCCTGCAATTCGAAGGGCCGTTCGATCCAGGCGTCTCCCAGATCGGCTACGCGGACGAGGTCGAAGGGCGCCACGCCCGTCGCCTGATTGATCTTGCGGATGAGCGACGATTGGCTACGGATGTCGCGCGGGCCGTGGCGCGCGCCCGGCCGGTTGGTGACGCCACCGTCAAACGGCACGCCGACGAGGCCGATATCGACCTCATCGAGCCGCACGCTGTGCGGGAGGCGGAAGAAGGTCGGAATTCCGCTATAGCGCGGCCGCAATTGCGGATCGACCAGTTCCGGATAGCTCTCAATCTTCTTGATCATACCGAGACCTTTGGCGAAGAGCACCTCACACACGAGGATGGGCCGGTCGCGTTTCACCATGCCTGCGAGCATCGTATCCAAGCGCAAGGACTCGCACCAGCAGGTTGGGACGATCGCAAGTCGATCCTGGTCACGTCTCTGTTGGCTCGTGGACGGGCACATAGAGCTGTGCTCCGGTTGCTTCCGGCTGGAGCGGTTGCCGGTGGGACTTGCACTTACTGGAAAGCGCCGCCTTGTCACGGCGCACACCCTAAGCAGACGTCCGGTCGGAGCCGGTCTCAACGGGGAGCTGCCCGTCCATTCTCCCACCATTCGTGCTGACGGGCGTTCGAGCAGCACCTCAGCGCATCGCGACGGTTCTGTATGCTGCGATCGCACGTTTGAGGTCGTCCACTTCAACGCAGGGGATCAGACAAATCTCTTCCAGCGTCGCAAGCTGCTGCTCGGCCTTGGGTGCATCGCCTAGGATAAGATAGAGTTCACCCAAGTGCGCGTGGGCGCTGCGATGACGCCGATTGAGCACCAGCGCTTGCTGATAATGCTGCATCGCCGGCCCGAGTTGGCGCAAGCGACGATAGGCATAGCCGATGTAGTTCTGGATATCCCCGTTGTACGGGTCCCGTACCGCCGCGAGCTTGAGTGCGCGTTATCGCTTTGTCGAGTCCTTGATGATCAGCGCCTTCTTGCCTGCCGCGAGATCAGGATCGAGTTGGTTCCAATCGGCCTCTCCAATTCCCGGCATGCTGGTGCAAATCAGCCAATCTCTTCGTTCGCAACCTGTGTCCCCTCTCTATGCGCATGGATGCTCCAGGCGAGATCGCATTCGTTCCCGGCCAGTCCAGCTTGCTGGCCGCGTAAAACAGTTTTGAGCGGCCAACGCGACAAACAGGGGCAGGAATGCGATCCAGCGCATGTTCATTCTCATAAGACCCTTCGTGTCCTCGGCCGCCCGCCGTCATCACCTGCTCGCCAGGAATGCCTTCGCTTCTTTTTGTTCAGGCCGCTCCGTATTGCATTCTTGGCCAGATTTGCCCACCTTGCCGTAGTACTCGGATGCCTTCTGCCGATCGCCCATTCCGCTGGCGGCACGCGCAATGCCCAAGAACGCGCGATAGCGGTTGGGCGTCTGCTCGAGCGAAGTTTCGAAACCGGCGCAGGGCGGCCGCGTGGTCGCCCATCTCAGCAGCAGCTCGCCCAAAAGCTCGCGCATCGGATATAGCCTGTTCTCCATCGCCACGTGTTTGATGCTGCCGTCCTCGCGGTCGGCGGCGGCAGGCATGAACTTCAAGGCTTGCTCGCGCGCGCCCTCCTTGAAGGCGATCCAGGCCGATATCGCTAGCATCTGCTCTTCCGAGCGATCAGCCCAATAGGACTGATTGGATTTCTTGAGCGCCGCGCGCAGCGCTTTGATCGCCTCAATCTCCGCCCGCGCGCCGGCCAGATTCGCGGTGCGCGCCATGCCCAGACCGCGGGCAAACCGAGCAAGCAAGTTCCGGCTGCGGGTACTGGCTCGGCGTGAATGGCAGTGCCGCAGCGCCGACCCAATCAGCGCGTTCGAGCACATAGCGTGCGATCATGGCGTTCTTGGCCGTGAAGTTCACAAAGGTGATGG
>CAVTFO010000003.1:0-37936 GCA_963733995.1 uncultured Thermoleophilia bacterium | reverse complement strand
GCGTCTCGTAGAGCGCGTTCGGCGCGTAGCGGCCCTTCGGCCCCTCGACGTGGAGGATTGCGATCCCGCGCCTCGCGTCGAGGCCGGTCCGGTCGCGCGCCGCCCTCGCCAGCGACTTGAGCTCCGGGTTCGGGTCGGAGCGGAGCGCGATGTAGTGACTCCGCTCGCGCGTGTGCCATGCCAGGCTGCAGGCGAGCGCGCAGCCGAGCAGGGGCGGCGCGCCGTCGTTCGCGAGGACGACGAGGCGGCCGGGGGCCCGTTTCGCCACGAGCCGGTTCGTGTGCGCGAGCCGCTCGGCAAGAAGGGTACCGAGTTCCGATAATCTGCGGGAACCGCTCGGCGAGGTCGGCGAACTCCTCCTCGGTGAGCACGAGCAGGTCGAGGTCGGTACCGGCCTGCACCGTCGCCGCGGCCGGCTGGCCGGTGAGGAGCGCCATCTCGCCGACCGTGCCGCCGGGCGACGCGCCCCACCTCGTGCTGGTTGCCGTCCGGGCCGGTGACGAGCACCGCCGCGCTGCCCTCGAGCGCGATGTAGAGCTGGTGCGGGGTGTCGCCCTCGGCGACCACGACGGCGCCTGCCTCGTAATGGCGGCGCTCGAAGTCGTCGAGGTGCCGGGAGAGCTCGTCCGGCGGGACGTTCTGGAAGAGGCGCACGCTGTCCGTGACGCCCTCCCAGTGGCCGTTGTGCTCGGCGGCCGCCCGCTGCCCGCGCAGGCGACGCCACAGGCGCGGCGCGGTCACGGGGCCGCTGCCGGGCGCTGAGGGTCCAGAGTGCTGGCGCGGGCCAAGTCGAACGATCAAAGCACCGCCCGGCGCGGCGGTCAAACGGGCCTCAGCGGGCGTGCGCGGAGTGCGCTGCGAGCAGCCCTTCGGCCTCGGCGCCGACCTCTTCCAGGGCGAGGTCGAAGACGTCCGCGAGCGCCGCCGCGGCGTGCGGGCGGACCTCGTCAACCGGCACCGGCCGGCCCAGCTTCGCGCGATCGTCGTGAACGCCGCTCTCCAGCCCGCACGCCGTGATCCACTCTGTGAACGGCGCCGGGTCGAGGTCGACGTTCAGTGCGTACCCGTGCGTCGTCACCCAGCGGGAGACGTGGATGCCGATCGACGCGATCTTCCGTGGCGACTCGTCAGCCAGACACCCGTGGTCCGTCGATGCGCTCGCCCTCGACGCCGACGGCGCCGAGGGTCGCGATGAGCGCGTCCTCGAGGTCGCGCACGAATTGCTTTACGTCCTGGCCGTGGCGCGTGAGGTCGAGATCGGGTAGCAGACGAGCTGGCCGGGCCCGTGGAACGTCGACTTGCCGCCGCGGTCGGTCTCGACGATCTCGACCTCGGCTCCGTCCGGGATGTGGGCTCGCTCGCCCCCTCCGTGCGCCGCCCGAGCGTGACCACGTTCGGGTGTTCGAGCAAGAGGATCGTGTCGGGGCGCGACCCGTCGGTGACGCCCGCCGCGATGCGTCGCGCTGCTCCCACGCCTCGAGGTACGGCGTCTCGCCGAGGCTCAGGAGGTCCGCGGGCCGGGCCACTCTGCAGCGTACCGCCGGGCGTGGTACCCATCGGCCGTGAAGGCGACGCTTCTGCTCGCGGACTACGCCCGTGTGGCGGAGGGGAAACTGGACGTCCTCGGCGGTGGCTGGTCGCTGATCAATGCCGCCGGCCCCTTCGGCTTCGCGCTCGCAGGGATCGTGCAGTGCCCCTGGGATCAGACCAACGTCCAGCACGCGTTCCGGCTCGACCTCCTCGACGCAATGGCCAGGGGTCCGGGGCACCGAGGGCGAGACCGTGCACGTCGAGGGCGGCTTCGAGGCCGGGCGCCGGCGGGGCTGAAGCCGGGGACGCCGCTCGACATCCCCTTCGTCGTCCCGTTCGGGCCGCTCGAGCTCGGCCCGGGCGCTACGAGGTGCGGCTGTCGATCAACGGCGAGTCGCGCGACGGCTGGTCGGCCGCCTTCACCGTCGTCAGGCCGCCCCGGCTTGACGTTCCAGTAGCCGCGCTCCTCGACGACGAGGCCGTCGCCGCCGAAGCGGAGGATCGAGACGCCGGCGATCGTCGTCTCTCCGCCGTCGTCTCGCTCCGGCTGATCGCCCGCCACTCGACCGCCGCGCGGTCCTCCTCGACCACGACCGGCTCGGAGAAGGTCACGTCCGGCCCCGGCTCCTCCGTCGAGAACGCCCAGGCCGCGTACCGCCGAGGGTCGTCCGGCTCGCGGAACGGCGAGGTCCGGAACGACGCGCCCCCGGCGCGTACAGCGTCGCGACGCGGTCGGCGTCATGCTCCCGCCACGCCCGCTCCCACTCCCGGGCCCAGCGCCGAGCCGCCTCGTGCGTGTCCACGGGCGAAGTATCGCCGGTCGCCCGAGACACGATCCGAAAGCGACAAAGCAACAGTCTGTTACTAACTCGCTTTCGAATCACATTTCACGGTCCCGGAGCGATCGGACGGGCGGGATCGCCGCGTGCCCCGTCCAGGGGCACAGCGCATCCCGACCGTCACGACACCTAGTCCATTGAGAGCACGCTCCTGGCCGGAGCGCCCGCACCGTCAGGTGCGCGCGCGCAGGCCACCGACCACGCCCGCCACGTCCTACCGTGAGCAGACGCTCCCAAGGCCGGAGGGCGGTTCATCCGCCCGGGAGGCCAACCCAGGTCCGAATCAGCCACTCAGGAGAAGGAGGGGGCTCGTGGGGGAACCATGGGTTCCCCCACGCGACTAGTAGTCCGACTCGCCCCAGGATCTCGAGGCGCTGCCGCAGGTCGCGGAGGAAGCGACCGGCGTAGGCGCCGTCCACCAGGCGGTGGTCGTACGTGAGCGTGAGGTTCATGATCGGGCGGATCGCGATCACGTCCTGGCCCAGCTCGTCCTGCACGACCCACGGCCGCTTCACGACCGCGTAGGTGCCGAGGATGCCGCTCTGCGGCTGGCTGATCACCGGCGTGCCGTGGAAGGTGCCGTAGCCGCCGGGGTTCGTGATCGTGAAGGTGCCGCCCTGGACGTCGTCCGGGAGGAGCTGCTTGTCGCGGGCGCGCTGGGCGATGTCGGCGACGCCCTTCGCGATCCCGAGCAGGTTGAGCGTCTCGGCGTTCTTGAGCACCGGGACGATCAGGCCCTTGCCGTCGGCGAGCTCGACCGCGAAGCCGAGGTTGACGTAGTTGCGCGTGACGATCTGGTCGCCGCGCAGCTCGCCGTTGATCCATGGGTAATCCTTGCAGCGTCTCGACCGTTGCGCGCGAGATGAAGGCGAGGTACGTCGGGTTGACGCCGTAGGCGGCCTGGTACTCCTTCTTCAGCTTCTCGCGGATCGGGACGACCTTCGACATGTCGACCTCGATCGCGGAGGTGACGTGCGCCGAGGTGTCGAGCGAGCGCCGCATGTGCTCGGCGATGCCGCGCCGCATCGCGGTGACCGGCTCGACCTGCTCGCCTGCCTGCGCCTCGGCCGTGGCGACCGGCGCGGGCGCGGGCTTCGCGGGAGCGGGCGCAGGAGCGGGAGCCGGGGCCTGCTGCGGGGCGGGCGCGGCAGGCGCCGCCGGGGCGGCGGCGACCGGCTCGGGCTCCGGCGCGGGCGCGGCCTCCGGGGCGGGAGCCGGCTGCGCGGGCGGGCCGCTCTCGATGAAGCCGAGGATGTCCTTCTTCGTCACGCGACCGCCTGCGCCGGTGCCGGGCACCTGGCTCGGGTCGACGCCGTGCTCCGACGCGATGCGTGCCACCACGGGCGAGACGAACGTCTTGCCGTTGCCGCTCTGCCGCCGCCGCGGCGGGCGGGCGGGCGGGCTGCGGCTCGGAGGGCTGCTCCGGCTGCGCCGTCGGCGTGACGACGGTGTCGGCCGACGCCGCCTCGTCTGCCTCCGCCGCCGCCTCCTGGGTCGCGGGCTCGGGCGGCGCCTCCTCGGCGGCCGGCGCGCCCACGTCGGCGCCCTCGGGCGCGATCGTCGCGAGCTTCGTCCCGACCTCGACCGTCTCGCCCTCCTGGACGAAGATCTCCGCGAGGATGCCGGTGCCCGGCGACGGGACCTCCGTGTCGACCTTGTCGGTCGAGATCTCGAGCAGGGCCTCGTCGGCCTCGACGGTGTCACCCGGCTGCTTCAGCCATTTCGTGATCGTCCCCTCGGACACGGAGACGCCCATCTGCGGCATCACGACTTCGACGGTCTGGGTGGTGGCCATGCGACTCCTTAGTACGCGGCGAGCTCCCGCAGCCCTGCGGTCACGTCATCGACCTGCGGGATGAACGCCTTCTCGAGCTGGGGCGAGAACGGCACGGGCGTGTCGGGCGCGGCGATCCGCTTCACGGGCGCGTCGAGGTCCTCGAACGCCTCCTCGGCGATCGTCGCGGCGATCTCGGCGCCGAAGCCGCCGGTGCGCGTGTCCTCGTGGAGGACGAGCACCTTCGAGGTCTTGCGCGCCGACGCGAGCACGGCCTGCTTGTCCCACGGCATCACGCTGCGGAGGTCGACGATCTCGACCGAGACGCCGTCGGCCTCGAGCTGCTTCGCCGCCTCGTCGGCGGTGTAGACCATCGCGCCCCAGGTGATGAGCGAGACGTCGTCGCCCTCGCGGTGCGTCCGCGCCTTCCCGATCGGGACCGTGTAGCGCTCCTCGGGCACCTCGCCCTTGATGCGGCGGTAGAGGTGCTTGTGCTCGAAGAAGAGGACCGGGTTCGGATCCTCGATCGCGCTGATCAGCAGCCCCTTCGCGTCCTCGGGCGTGGCCGGGCACACGCACTTCAGCCCCGGGATGTGCGCGAACGACGACTCCGGGTTCTGCGAGTGGAACGGGCCGCCGGAGAAGCCGCCGCCCGACGGGAGGCGGAGCACGAACGGCACCGGCGTCCCGGCGCGCCAGCGCTGCTTCGCGGCGACGGTGACGAGGTGGTCCCACGCGCACGAGACGAAGTCCGCGAACTGCATCTCGGCCACGGGACGGAGACCCATGATCGCCGCGCCGGTGCAGCCGCCGAGGATCGCCGTCTCGGAGAGCGGCGAGTCGATCACGCGCCACGGCCCGAACTCCTCCTGGAAGCCGAGCGTGACCTTGAACGCGCCGCCGTACACGCCGACGTCCTCGCCGATCACGAACACGCGCTTGTCGCGGCGCATCTCCGTGCGGAGGCCGTCGCTGATCGCCTGGAGGTACGTCAGCTCGGCCATTACTTGTGGTGCGGCGTGTCGAGGTCCTCGGGCGTCGCGTACACGCCCTCCGTCAGCGTCGCCGGGTCCGGCAGCGGCGACTCCTCCGCGCGCTGGATCGCGTCGTTGAGGATCTTCTTGACGCCGCTCTGGAGCTCTTCCTCCTCCCCGTCGGACATGTCCGCGTGCTCGCGGAGCCACCAGCGGAAGCGCTCGATCGGGTCCTTCTCGGCCCACGACTCGAACAGCTCCTTCGGGACGTAGAACGCGTCGTCGTGGACGGCGTGGCCCTCCATGCGCAGCGTCTGGCACTCGATCAGCGTCGGCCCGCCGCCGTCGCGCGCCTTCTCGATCGCGCGCTTGGCCTCGCGGTACACGGCGAGCACGTCGGTGCCGTCGACGACCACGCCCTCGAAGCCGTAGGCCGCGGCGCGGTCGGCGATGTGCTCCACCGGGTAGCCGAGGTGCGTCGGCGTCGAGTACGCCCACTGGTTGTTGTCGCAGACGAAGACCACGGGGAGCCGCCGCACGCCGGCGAAGTTCATCGCCTCGTGCGCGTCGCCGCGCGCCGCCGAGCCCTCGCCGAACCAGCCGACCGCGACGCGCCGCTCCTCGCGGATGCGGAAGGCGAGCGCGCAGCCGACGGCGACGGGGAGCATCGCCGGCAGGTGGCTGACCATCGCGATCAGCCCGAGGCGCGCGTCGGCCATGTGGACGTTCCCGTCCCTGCCCTTCGTCGGCCCGTCCGCGCGGCCCATGTACTGGGCGAAGATGCGCCACGGCTCGACGCCGCGGACGATGTGGACGCCCATGTCGCGGTGCAGCGGGGTGCCGACGTCGTCCGGGCCCATCGCCGTCGCGATCCCGACGGCGGCGCCCTCGTTGCCGCGCCCGGTGTAGAAGGAGCCGGGGATCTTGCCCTGGCGGTAGAGGATGTGGCCGCGCTCCTCGACCCCGCGCGTGATCTGCATGCTGCGGTAGATGGCGAAGAGGTCCTCGCGGTCGAGGCCCGCCTCTCTCACCTCACTCAGCGAGCCGACCGGCTCGGCTTCCCTCACAGCCATGCGCACCCCTGGTCGTGGGCCGTGGACGCCTGCACTCTAACCGCCGCGTCGGGCTACGCGGTCGCTTCGGCCACGAGCTCCTCGAGGCCGGCGCGCATGCGCTCGAGCACGTCGGTGCGGCCGTCGAGCCGGAACGCCGCGGCGACCTCCTCCGGGTCGGGGAAGCCGACCTGCGTCCCCTCGAGCGAGACCCAGACGAGCACGCGGAGCGGCAGCTCCGAGCCCTCGTCCTCGCCCTGGATCAGCAGCGTCCCGACCCGCGGGTCGCCGGCGAGGGTCAGCTCGCCGTCCGGGAGCTCCAGCCCGACCGCGCGGGCGCCGGCCCCGTGGTCGATGCGGGCGTACACGCTCATGCCGCGCGCGTCGGCGACGGCCGCGAGGCGGTCGACGGTCTCGGTGATGCCGTAGGGGCTGGGGGAGGCGATCAGGCTCGTGCTGCAAGAGTACGCGCTAGGGTCGGTTTCATCCATGGCCGGGAAGCGTTGCGATGGGTAAGGCCGCCGACTGGCTCCGCGAGGAGCGGCGCAACGTGCTCGGGCACTGGAGCGCGGTCTGCCTCCGCTGCGGCGCGGCGCGGCGCTGGTTCGAGGAGTTCGAGGCCGAGCTGCCCGGACGCGTGCCCGGCCTGCGGCGGCGAGCTGCTGCACCGCTGCCCGACCTGCAACGCCCCGTTCGTCTCGACGTTCGCGGTCGACTGCGAGGTCTGCGGCGGGAAGCTGCGCGAGCCGGAGCTCTTCGGGACGCGGATCCGCCGACCGCCGCGGTAGGCCCGAGCCACGTGCCTCCGCAGGCGGCGGTGACGCATGGCCGGAACGGCGCACGCCCGGTCTCAGAGACGGGACGCGGCCGCTCCCGACGTGCACGTCACGCTTTCGAGTCTGAGTTGACACACCCGGATGGCCGTTCCGGACGCGGCCGGGGTCTGACCCCTGTCATGTCCAGTTGGGAGTAGGCGCGTGCGCAAGCCGTGACGGTTCCGTGACACGCCAGGCCGGATCGCGATCGACCAGCCGAGTCACGGCCGCATCCGCCGGCCGCTGCGCTAGAGCTGCCAGGCGCCGTCGGCCTGCAGCACCTCGCCGTCGGCCTCGAGGCGTCCGTCCGTGCGCAGGTCCTTCACGAGGTCCCAGTGGATGACGCTGTCGTTGACGCCGCCGAGGTCGGTGTAGCTCTGCCCGAGCGCGAGGTGGACGGTGCCGTCCATCTTCTCGTCGAAGAGCGTGTTCTTCATGTAGCGGGTGACGCCCGGGTTGCAGCCGACGCCGAGCTCGCCGAGCCGCCGTGCGCCGGCGTCGCGGTCGAGCACCTCGTGGAGGAACGCCTCCTCGCTGTCGGCCGACGCGTCGACGACGACGCCGTCGCGGAACTCGAGCCGGATCCCGCTCAGCTCGCGGCCCTCGTACACGGCCGGGAACTCGGCGAAGTGGACGACGCCGTCGACCGAGTCCTCGACCGGCGCCGTGAAGACCTCCCCGTCGGGCATGTTGAACTTGCCCGCGCTCGCGTCGAAGCGGCGGCCGGCGACCGAGAGCGTGAGGTCGGTGCCCGGCGCCGACGATCCGCACCCTGTCGGCCTGCTCGAGGCGCGCCGCGATCCGCCGCATCCGCTCGCCGGCCTCGTCCCAGTCGATGAGACACGCCTCGTAGAGGACGTCCTCGAACGCGCGCAGGCTCATCCCGGCCTCCTGCGCGAGCGCGGCCGTCGGGTACTGGCAGGCGACCCACGGGATCGCGTGCGCCGTGACGCGGTCGAGGAGCGGCCGCCCGGCCTCCTGCGCGAGGGACAGGCGCGCCGACGGGATGTCCGCGTCCGCGCGCGTGTTCTCGGGCGCCTCGATCGCGAGCACCGCCTCGATGTTCTCGGCCATGAACCGGTCGACCGACGCGAGCTCCCCGAGCAGCTCGTCGGGCGCCTCCGCGAGCCAGGTCTTCTCGGTGAGCACGGAGCTGCTCCACGTGATCCGCGGGACGACGTACGCGCCGCGCCGGGCGATCGCCCGGACGCAGGCCTCGTAGAGCGGGCGCGCCAGCGGCGAGGTCGCGACGAGCACCTGCATCCGCGGCCGGACGTCGAGGCAGTACTCGACGAGCAGGCGCGCGTACGCCTCGACCCGTGGATCGGCCACTCAGCGGCGCGCGTCGTGGATCGCGGAGAAGCGGATCAGCGTGACGGTCTCGTCCTCGCTGACCTCGCGGTTGTAGAGCTGCCCGAGGAAGTGGGCGAGCTCCTCGGGCCGGCGGATCTCGGGGTTGTCGTGCTCGATCTCGCGCGGCGACAGGTCGCCGAGGCGCTTGACCTCGACCTTGTCGATGACCGCGTCGAAGACCCGCTCGCGCTGGCTGTAGCGCGTCGCCGCAGAGCACCGATCACGACCATCCCCTTCTTGTACTTCCCGGCCTTGTCGCCGAGCCGGATGGTCGCCGACTTGCGGCCGCTGCGGAGCTGATCGGCGACGAGCGGGGAGTAGAAGTTGAGGGCGTACATGGCAGCGTCGGGGGCCGACAAGGCCGGGATCATACGTCCGGATTCGGCGAGCACACCGCGCGCCCGCTCGGCCATCTCGCGCTCGCCGCGGTAGGCCAGCAGGCGCGGCGCGTCGTCGAGCGGCAGCCAGCGCGCCTCGGCGACCTCGACGCGCATCCGCGGCTCGAGCGTCGTCGATCCGGCCGCCTCGCGCGCGCGAGAGGTAGAAGACGACGACCTTGAAGATCCGCTCGCCCGCCGCGCGAGTAGACGTACTTCACGTCGCCCGAGCCGCTGCGCCTCGCCCGGCTCGACGCCGGTCTCCTCGCGCGACCTCGCGCAGCGCCGTGGCGCGGGCGTCCTCGCCCGGGTCGATGAGGCCCTTCGGGAGCGCCCAGACGCCCTCGGGCTTGCCCTGCGGCCGGATCGCGGCGAGCCACCAGCGGCCGCGCATGCGGCGCACGACGACGGCTCCGGCGGAGAGCTCGCGTGGCATCAACCAGTTTGTAACACGACTGCGGGCATCGAACGGTTCGGATTTGCGCGACGGCTTGGTTGCGGGCTAAACTGCCCTGGCACTCGGCACGTGAGAGTGCCAGACCGTGTTACGAACCCAAGCCAGCAGGAGGCACTACAGGATGAATCTCCAGCCTCTTGGCGATCGGCTCATCGTCGAGATCATCGACGAGGAAGAGACGACCGTCAGCGGCATCGTGCTGCCGGACACCGCCAAGGAAAAGCCGCAGCGTGGACGCGTGCTCGCCGTGGGCCCCGGCCCGCGGGACGAGGACGGCGAGTACATCAAGATGGACCTGGAGGAGGGTGACGAGATCATCTTCTCCAAGTACGGCGGGACCGAGATCAAGCTCGGCACCGACGAGGTCCTGATCCTTCGCGAGTCGGACGTGCTCGCGAAGGTCGTCGGCGACCGCGCCGCGGTCTAGGAATACAGAGGAGGAACGGAGAGACATGGCTCACAAGGAGCTGAAGTTCAACGAGGATGCACGGCGCGCGCTCGAGCGCGGCGTGAACATCCTCGCCGATGCGGTCAAGGTCACGCTTGGCCCGAAGGGGCGCTACGTCGTGCTCGACAAGAAGTTCGGCGCGCCGACGATCACGAACGACGGCGTCACGATCGCGCGCGAGATCGAGGTCGAGGACGTGTTCGAGAACCAGGGCGCGCAGCTGGTGCGCGAGGTCGCGACGGCGACGAACGACGTCGCCGGCGACGGCACCACGACCGCGACCGTGCTCGCCCAGGCGATCGTCCGCGAGGGCCTCAAGAACGTGGCCGCCGGCGCGAACCCGATGGGGCTCAAGCGCGGCATCGAGACCGCCGTCGACGCGGTCGTCGAGGACCTGAAGTCGCAGTCGAAGGAGATCTCGGGCAAGGAGGACATCGCCCGGGTCGCCACGCATCTCGGCGCGTGAGCGCGAGATCGGCGACGTGATCGCGGACGCGATCGAGAAGGTCGGCAAGGACGGCGTGGTGAACGTCGAGGAGGGCCAGACGTTCGGCCTCGAGCTCGAGTTCACCGAGGGCATGCAGTTCGACAAGGGCTACCTGTCGCCGTACATGATCACCGACGCCGAGCGGATGGAGGCCGTGCTCGACGACCCCTACATCCTGGTCGCGAACCAGAAGATCGGGGCGGTCAAGGACATCCTGCCGGTGCTCGAGCAGGTCATCCAGGCCGGCCGGCCGCTGCTGATCGTGGCCGAGGACGTCGAGGGCGAGTCGCTCGCGACGATCGTCGTCAACAAGCTGCGCGGCACGTTCACGGCCGTCGCGGTCAAGGCGCCGGGCTTCGGCGACCGCCGCAAGCGCATGCTGGAGGACATCGCGATCCTCTCCGGCGCCGAGGTGATCACCGAGGAGATGGGCCTCAAGCTCGAGAACACGAAGCTCAGCCAGCTCGGCCGCGCGCGCAAGGTCGTCGATCGACAAGGACTCGACCACGATCATCGACGGCGCCGGCGACGCCGAGGGGATCAAGGGCCGGATCAAGCAGCTGAAGGCCGAGATCGAGAACACCGACTCGGACTTCGACCGCGAGAAGCTGCAGGAGCGGCTGGCGAAGCTGGCCGGCGGCGTCGCCGTGGTCAAGGTCGGCGCTGCGACCGAGACGGAGATGAAGGAGAAGAAGCACCGCGTCGAGGACGCGCTGCAGGCGACCCGCGCGGCCCTCGAGGAGGGCATCGTCCCCGGCGGCGGCGTCGCGCTCATGAACGCGGCCGACGCGGTCCAGGGCAAGATCGACTCGCTCGAGGGCGACGAGCGGACGGGTGCGCAGATCATCCTCCGCGCGCTCGAGGAGCCGGTCCGCCAGCTCGCGGCGAACGCGGGCCTCGAGGGCTCGGTCGTCGTCAACACGGTTCGCACCGCCCCCAAGGGCCAGGGCCTCAACGTCGACACCGGCGAGGTCACCGACCTCGTCAAGGCCGGCATCATCGACCCGACGATGGTCACGCGCTCGGCGCTGCAGAACGCCGCGTCGATCGCGAAGAACATCCTGACCACGGAGGCCGATCGTCGCCGAGGCGCCGGAGAAGGCCGGCGCCGGGCGGCGGGCATGCCGGGCGGCATGCCCGACATGATGTAAGGCAGTCCCCGCGACTGCTCTCCACGTTCTACGAGACGAAGGGCCGGCATGCGCCGGCCCTTCGTCGTTGTCGTCTCACGGCTAGCCGAGGACGAGCCCCCAGATGTTCTGATCGAGGCCGCCCGCGTTCGCACAGGTGTCGGCGCTCCAGCGTGCCGTCCGGGTTCTGGCGTGCGGCACTGGCGGACGTCGAAGCCGTCGGTGCCGTCCCCGTTCGTGTACCGCGGATCCGTCCCGGAGACCGTGTCTCCGGCCGTCGGTCCACGTCAGCAGCACCTTCGAGCCGACGGCCGAGACGTAGTTGTAGTCCCCGAAGAACGGGACGTCGCGGTTGCCGAACTGCTCCCAGTTCAGCTTGTACGTGACGGACGAGGCCGGTGTGGTCGTCCAGGCGCCACCCGTCGCGGCCGCGGTGGCGTAGAACGTCTGGACGCCGGAGCCGCTCGAGACCGCACCGGGCGGGTTCGCCGGCACCGCACTGGTTCTCGAACGGCACGGTGATCCACGAGCCGTCGGGCCCCGTCGCGGTCGAAGCCCGCGTGTCCTGCCACATCGCGTGGAGGCGGCCGGCGTTGGCGTCGATGTCGGGGTAGAACTGGTTGCCGCGGGCCTGCGGGTCGATCCGCACGAGCGGCGTCCAGGTGGCGCCGGCGTTCTCCGTCTTCGTGAAGTAGATCGAGCCCTGGCTCGCGACACCCTCCTCGAGCGTGTTGTAGGAGGTGCCGCTCGGCCGTTGCGTCCCGGGAACGGTCGCCTCGATCACGACGTACGCCTCGTCGCCCTGCCCGGCGACCGGGTCGGCCGCGTTCCGCGGGCTCGAGTCGACTCGGCCGAACACGTAGCCCGAGTCGCATGCGAGCGGCCCGTCGCCGCAGTCGCGGGCGTCGGCGCGAGGCTCTGGCCCGCTGCAGCCGCCGAGGGTCCCGTCGCCGCCGCCAGGCACGCCTGGTAGCGGCGATCCCGTTGGCGACCGGGGTCGAGCGTGTCGTCGTTCATGTCCCAGTGCAGGAATGCGTGCGCACACGGCCGGCTTCGTGAACGTCGCGCCGCCGTCGCTCGAGCGTGCCCACGCGATCGCGTCGCGCTTGCCCCTGCCCCTGATTCGGCTTGAAGGCGTACTGCCGCCAGTGGACGAAGACCAGCCCCGTCCGCGTGACCGCGATGTCGCAGCCCTGGACGCCGTGGATCGACTCGGAGATCTTCTGCGTCGTCCACGTGCGGCCGCCGTCGGTTGAGCGGGCGAATTCGATGAAGTTGTTCGTCCCCGAGCCGGTGAAGCGGGCCCAGCAGACGTAGACGTTGCCCGGCGAACGGGCTGACGGCGCCGTCGTCGGCCTCGAGCTCGATCTTGTCCTCGAAGTGGCCCAGCGAAGATCGGCGACGGTGTCCCCCGTGACACCAGCGTCGTGAACTCGTGGTCCGGCGCCGCGAACGGCGGGCCCCAGTTGTACCGCGCGACCCAGATCGACCCGTTCGCCGGCTTCGCACGGTTGAACGCGATCCCGCCGTAGTACACGTGGTTCGAGCGGTCCCAGTCCTGAACCGGGTCGCCGGCGCTCGTCACGAGCCCGAAGAGCGGCGAGGCTCGTCCCTCCGCCGACGTGTCGGTCGGATAACCCGGCAACAGGCTGTTCACCCACGTGGCGCCGCCGTTCCCGGAGTAGTAGAAGCCTGCCCACGCGTCGGTTGTCGTCGGGACGGGGCAGTAGTCGTTCGCGCCCGACGTGAGCTTCAGCGTGTTCAACGGGTTGACGGCGGCAGTCGGCTCGTTCTGCTGGCGCTCGCCCGCCGCCGTCGTGCCGGGCGAGTCGTCGTTGCAGCTCGCGATCGTCACGTCAGAGCCGCCGTCATGGCGCACGTACGTGCGATCGCTGATGTTTGTGTCCGCGCCAGCCGTCGGCGCGAGCAGAAGCGCGGCCAGCGACGTGCTGGCGGCCGCGAGAATCCATCTCCGCATCTCAACCCCTCTCTGGTCGGATACGACGGAGATCGGGATGGAGATACCACTTCCCCTCGAACGTGAAACGGCGCCTGGGGAAAGCGCCGTTTCGAGGGGATCTGGGGGAGGTGGGTCAGCCCATGTATCGACGGCTGCCCAGGCCCTCGTTCCCCCGAACGAGTGAACCTGGATGGCCGAGAGACCACGCCTCACTACCGTGAGCAGCCGCCCCTTAGCCGGAGGGCGGTTCATCCGCCCGGGAGGCCACACCCCAGGCCCGAATCAACCACTCAGGAGAAGGAGGGGGCTCGTGGGGGAACCATGGGTTCCCCCACGCTAAAACCCGTAGCGCTCCTCCTGCCAGGGGTCGGCGTCGTTGTGGTAGCCGTAGCCCTCCCAGAAGCCCGGCCGGTCGGAGGCCGTGAGCTCGATCCCCCGCAGCCACTTCGCGCTCTTCCAGAAGTACTTGCCGGGGATCACGAGCCGGAGCGGCCATCCGTGCTCCGCCGTCAGCGGCTCGCCGTTCGCCTCCGTCGCGAGGAGCGCATGGTCGTCCTCGAGCGACGCGAACGGGACGTTGGCCGTGAAGCCCTGCTCGGCGTGGGCGATCGCGAACCGCGCGCTCGGCTTCGGGCGGACGAGCGGCGCGAGGTCGCGCCAGTGGACGCCGCGGAAGCTCGTGTCGAAGCGGCTCCAGCGCGTGACGCAGTGGATGTCCTGGACGTGCTCCGTCCTGGGGAGGGCGTCGAACTCCTCCCAGGTCAGCGTCACCGGCTCCTCGACCTCGCCCCAGACCCGGAACGTCCAGGTGTGGAGGTCGGTGCTCGGCACGGAGCCCGCGTGGAGCACGGGCCACTTGTCCGTCAGGTACTGGCCCGGCGGCAGCCGCGAGGGGTCGTAGCCCGCCGCGCGGACCTTGTCCTCGGCCTTCGACCGGAAGAGCGCCATCGCGTCCCTACACTAACCAGCGTGACCTCCGTGACCTCACCGGCGGTCGCGCCCCGGCCGCGCGCCTTCGTGCGCGTCTCCGGGCCGCACGCCGAGGACTATCTGCAGCGCATGCTGTCGAACGACGTGGCCGCGCTCGGCCCCGGCGAGACGTGCGAGGCGCTGCTCCTGACGGCCAAGGCCCGGCTGATCGCGCCGGTGCGGGTCCTCCGGCGCGGCCACGAGGACTTCCTGCTGCTGACGGAGCCAGAGCTCGGAGAGCCGCTGCGCCGCGAGCTCGTGCGGATGCGCTTCGCCGCCCGGTGCGAGATCGAGCCGGAGGAGCACGTCTCGTACCTGCTCGTCGGCGGTGCCCCGTCCGGGCTCCCGACGGCCGAGCTCGGCGTCCCCGCGGTGGAGGTGCTCGACGAGCCCGAGCCCGCCGACGCCGTCGCGCTCGCCCCGGACGAGCTCGAGCGCCTGCGGATCCGCGCGCGGACGCCGCGCTGGGGGCGCGAGCTCGACGACCGGGTGCTGCCGGCGGAGGCGGGACTGACCGAGACGCATGTCAGCTTCACGAAGGGCTGCTATCCGGGGCAGGAGCCGATCGCGCGGCTGCACTACCGCGGGCATGCGAACCGCGGGCTGCGCGTGCTCGAGCTCGAAGGCGCCGAGCTGCCGGCGTACGACGCGGCGGTCGACCTCGACGGCAAGCCGGTCGGCCGCGTGACGAGCGCCGTCCGCGAGGGCGACCACGTGCTCGCGCTCGGCTACGTGCGCCGGGAGGTCGACGACGGCGCGGGCCTGCGCGTCGAGGGGCGCGCGGCCCGACTCGTCGGCTAGTGCCCGACGAGCGCGCGGAGCCGGCCGAAGCGGCGACGGTGCGAGTCGGCGGTGTGCCGCGTGCGCGGTACGCCATCTCCTCGCGTGCGAGCCGCCAGCGCGTCTCGAGCGGGATGATCTGGGGGTAGGGGTAGAGCCGTTCCATGGCAGCCACGATGCCTGGCGCGGGGCCCTGACCGCGTCGGCCTCGGGGACGAACGTCTGTCATCCCGCAGGACGAGACGTTTCGCAAGAGGTGCGCCCGAGAGGATTCGAACGTCTGACCTCAGCCTCCGCAGGGCATGCAGCACGTTCCGTGCCGTCTGTTGCGAAGGCGCCAATCCGCATGGAGACTGGCCGACGCTCCTTCGACAGGGACGCAGATTCCAGCCCTTTGCACAGTTGCTTGCCCTCCCGGCGGATGAGAGAGTGCCGCGCTGTGGCAGCGAGGTGGGGACAACACGACGTCTTGTGAAGTTCCGTTTGAAGTCGTGGGTTACGCGGCGGCGAGCCGCATTCGATCCACAAACCGAAAGAGACGGAGGATTGATGACGAGACGCGGGCGTTTCGCTCCGATCGGCCTGCTGGCAGGCGCGTTCGTCGCCGTGGCGATGTTCGCATCGACCGCTTCGGCCCAGCCGACACCGGTGATCGTCGCCACGGGGCTGGACAGCCCGAGGCATCTGACCTTCTCCTGGGACGGCGAGCTGTACGCAGCCGAAGCGGGAAGAGGCGGGCCGAGACCGGGTGCCGCCGGGCCGGTGTCCTGCGCAACGCACCCACTCGGCCTGTTCTGTTTCGGCCTCACCGGAGCCATCACCCGCATCAGCGACACCGGCCCCGACGAGAGGGTCGTTAGCGGTCTGCCGTCGATCTCGAACGGATCGGAGCCGGTGGGACCGGAAGCCCTGGGACCATCTGACATCGCCTTTACGGGCAGCCAGAAGTTCGTGGTGAGCATCGGGATCGGTGGAAGCGATCAGTTCCGCACGGCTCTCGGCCCTGGTGCTACCTGGCTCGGCACGCTGCTCACTGGCAAGCTCAAGCAAGGCGGGATCTCGCTGCTCGCCGACGTGCTCGCGAACGAGGCGGCGGCAAATCCGGACGGAACCGATATCGACTCGAACCCGGTCGGAATCCTCGATGACAACGAGGGCTACGTCATCGCCGACGCGGGCGGCAACGCCGTCGTACGCGGCACGCACAAGGGCGAGTTCACGACGATCACACCGTTGGCCCCGACAGGGATCGGAGCTGACGCCGTTCCGACCTCGGTCGTCAGAGGCCCCGACGGGGCGCTCTACATCAGCCAGCTGACCGGCTTCCCGTTCCAGCCCGGTGCCGCCAGAATCTGGCGGGTCGTCCCCGGCCAGGCACCGACGGTCTACGCGTCCGGTCTCACCAACATGACCGACCTGGCGTTCGGGCCCGACGGGTCCCTCTACGCGGTCGAGATCGCCAGCAACGGTCTCCTGAACGGGCCGATCGGCTCGCTGAAGAAGATCACGCCTGGCGGCAGCCAGCACGAGACAGTGATCGGCGGCTTGTTCGCGCCCTACGGTGTCGCGTTCGGCCGCGGAAGCGCGTACGTGTCGACCTGCACGGTGTGTGCGGGAGGCGGGCAGGTCATCCGCATCCCGCTCGGGTAGACGCTGCCCGAAAAGACCTACCGGCAGCGCTCCCAGCCGAGGGAGCGCTGCCGCCCGGCCGTGTTTGCGCAGCGCCGTGCGGGACTGGGTGGGCCTCGCCGCTCGGCGCGTGTACGACTCGCGCAAACCTGCACGGCTCCTCGATGCGCCCGAGAGGATTCGAACCTCTGACCTCAGCCTCCGCAGGGCTGCGCTCTATCCCCTGAGCTACGGGCGCGGGAAGGGGAAGTGTAGCCGGTCGCCGAATCGGTCCCGGTGGCCGACACGCCGCAGTTCCTGACGCTGAAGCGGAACCGCGACCTCGAGGGGATGTCCGGCCGGCCCTGGGCCCGCTGGCTGCTCGTCGGGCTGCTCGCCGTCGTCATCGTGCTCGGCGCGCTCAACGTCTTCGGCCAGCAGCCGGAGACCGCGGTCGCGGACGCGGACGCGGCGCGCCTCGAGGTGCTCTCGCCGGACGACCTGCGCTCCGGCCTCCTGTTCATGTCGCGGTTCGTGATCGACGCGAAGACCGACCTCGACGAGGCGACGCTCGTCCTCGATCCCGACTGGCTCGAGGGCGTGACGCTGAACACCGTCGAGCCCGCGCCGGTCGGCGAAGCGAGCCGCGACGGTCGGATCGCGTTCGAGCTCGGGCACATCCCGGCCGGCGACCAGTACCGGCTCTATCTCCACTTCCAGGTCAATCCGACGGAGTTCGGGCGTCGCACCCACGACGTCGAGCTCTACGACGGCGACACGCTGCTCGCCCGGATCGACCGGACGACGACGATCTGGCCCTAGCCCATGGACATCGTCTTCAGAGCCGCGTTCGGCTTCCTCTTCGTCTTCCTCCTGACGCGGATCGTCGGCCGCCGCGAGCTGTCGTCGCTGGAGCCGTTCGACCTGATCCTCCTGGTCATGATCGGCGACCTCGTGCAGCAGGGGATCACGCAGAACGACTTCTCGGTGACCGGGATGGTGCTCGTCGGCGGGACGGTCGCGCTGATGGCGATGCTCGTCGCCTGGACGGACTTCCGCTTCCCCTTCGTCCGGCCGGCGATCGCAGGGCGGCCGATCATCATCGTCCAGGACGGGGAGCCGATCGAGCCGAACCTGCGGCAGAACCGGCTGACGACGGAGGAGGTCGCCGCCGAGCTCCGGCAGGAGCACGGGCTCCCGTCGCTCGACCAGGTCAAGTGGGCGATCCTCGAGTCCAACGGCCGGATCAGCTTCATCCCGAAATGACGCTGTACCTGACCGAGGCGGAGGTGGCGGCGCTCGTCGCCCCGGAGGACGCGCTCGCGCCGGTCGAGGCGTGCTTCCAGCGGCTCGCGCGCGGCGCCGTCGTCAACGAGCCGCGCAGGCGCTTCCCGCTCCCGGACGGGACGTTCGCGGTGATGTCCGCGGTCGATACGGAGCTCGGCTACGCGGGCCTGAAGTCGTACGCGTGGCTGCCCGGCGGGACGCCGTTCGTCGTCTGCCTCTTCGACCTCGAGCGGGCCGAGCTCGCCGCCGTGATCGAGGCGGATGCGCTGGGGCAGCGCCGCACGGGTGCCGCGAGCGGCGTCGCGGCGAAGTACCTCGCGCGCGCGGGCGCGAGAGAGCTGGGCGTGATCGGCTGCGGCTGGCAGGCCGAGAGCCAGGTCCGGTGCATCCGTGCCGCGGTGCCGACGATCGAGCGCGTCGTCGCCCACTGCCGCACCGAGTCGGCGCTCGCGGCGTTCTGCGAGAAGGTCGGCGCAGAGCCCGCGGAGAGCCATCGCGAGGCGGCCGACGCGGACGTCGTCGTCACCGTCACCACCTCGGACGACCCCGTCCTCCGCGGCGAGTGGCTCCGGCCGGGCGCGCTCGTCTGCGCGGTCGGCGCGAACGACCCCCGCAAGCGCGAGCTCGACAACGTCGTCGTCGAGCGCGCGGCCTTCGTCTGCTGCGACTCGATCGCCGACGCGAAGCTGGAGTCCGGCGACCTCATCGAGCCCGTCGCGCAGGGGATCCTCGACTGGCAGGAGGTGCACGAGCTCCAGGCCGTCGTCGCCGGCGAGGTCGTCGGCCGCAGCTCCGACGACGACGTCGTGCTCTTCAAGTCGAACGGGCTCGCCGCCTGGGACGTGGCGATCGGGGTCGTTCGCGCTCGAGCGGGCGCGCGAGCGCGGAGTCGGGACGACGCTCTAGGTCTAGGACGACGCGAGCGTCGCGCGGGCCGACTCGATCGTGTCGTCGCCGATCGCGCGGATCACCTCGGGCCGGTCGAGCAGCCGCTCGCGCTGCGGCGGCGTCGTGCGGTTCAGCAGGTAGCGGTCGTTGAGGATCTCGTCGAGCGAGCGCCCCCGGTCGTGCTCGCGGATCACGTACGCCGCCAGCCGCTCCTCCTGCGACGACCGCTGGAACAGGAAGGAGAAGGGATTGCGGATCAGGTCGGCGAGCCTGGCCACGGCGCGATTGTATCCTTGCCCCGATGAAGAAGCTCGACACCTCGGGCAGGTTCGCCGAGCGTGTCCTGCGCGGGGTCGACGACGCCGGCGCCGCGGAGCACGTCGTCCTGTGGATCGAGCGGAAGCCCGGCGCGGTCTGGGCCGTGGGCCGTGCGGTCAACCCGCAGCACCGCGAGAGCGGCCAGCCGCGCACCGACGACTACGTGTTCGAGGGCTTCGAGATCGACGACTGCCTCGAGGCCGCGAACGCCGCGCTGGAGGACGACGTCCGCGTGCTCGAGGAGGACGGGATGCTCGAGCGCGTGATCCCGTTCAAGCGCGACGAGCTGCTGAAGCCGCTCGAGCAGTGGTTCTTCGGGCACCGGTAGAGCACGCCTGCAGGCGTCCCTTCAGGACCGGTCAGGCGCGCGGCCGCGCGTCGGACATCGCAGACGGGCGGCCGCTCGGGCCGTGACCGGTCTCAGAGACCGGTCATGGCTGCCTCGAGCCGTGTGCCTGTTACACATCTCGTGACGCTTCTGTGACGCGTCTACGCGCGCGCGTTCGCGCCGGCCACTCGAGGTTCTTGTCCGGGATCGGGTCGCCGTGCGGGTCGTGCGTCGGGAAGCCGAGCGCCTCGTCGATCCGCGCCTCGAGCTCCTCCGAGAGGTGGTGCTCGAGCCGGTCGGCCTCGTCGTGGACGTTGTCGACGTGCACCCCGAGCGTCTTCGCGAGATAGAGCTCGAGCAGGCGGTGGTGGCGGATGACCTCGAGCGCGACCTTCTCTCCCGCCGACGTCAGCCGCACGCCGCGGTAGGGCTGGTGCTCGAGCAGGCCGAGGGCGGCGAGCTTCTTCAGCATCGTGCTCGCGGACGGCGCCGAGACGCCCACCGCGCGGGAGAGCGCCGTCACGGTCACCCGGTCGCCCGAGACGCCGAGCTTGTAGATCTCCTTGAGGTAGTCCTGGATCGCGTCGCTGAGCACCGGCTTCGCCATCGCGCCCAGCATAGAGCCGCGCCGGTTCGGGGGACGTGGCCCGAGAGGCCGCTGGTAGCGTCCGCGCGGTGCGAGTGCGCCTCGGCCACAGCCCGGATCCAGACGACGCGTTCATGTTCTGGGCCCTCATGGCGGGCCGCATCGACACGCGCGGATTCGAGTTCGAGCAGGTCACCGAGGACATCCAGACGCTGAACCTCTGGGCCGTCGAGGGGCGCCTCGAGGTGACGGCCCTGTCGCTCCACGCGTATCCGTTCGTGCAGGACCGCTACGCCCTGCTTCCGCACGGCGCGAGCATGGGCGACGGCTACGGCCCGGTCGTCGTGGCCGGAGCGCCCGCTGTCGCTCGACGAGCTGCGCGAGACGGAGATCCTCGTGCCCGGGTCGCGGACGACCGCGTTCCTCGTCCTGCGCATGGCGATCGGCGACTTCGCCTACCGGGAGGCGCCGTTCGACCAGATCGCCGACGCGGTCGTCGAGGGTCGCGCCGACGCGGGCCTGCTCATCCACGAGGGGCAGCTCACCTACGGCTCGCTCGGGCTCGCCAAGTGCCTCGACCTCGGCGAGTGGTGGCTGCTCGAGACGGGGCTGCCGCTCCCGCTGGGCGTGAACGCGGTGCGGCGCGACGTCGAGCGCCTGCCCGAGCTCTCCGACGTGCTCCGGCGCTCGATCGAGGAGGGCCTCGCGAACCGCCACGAGGCGATGCGGTACGCGCTCGGGTTCGGCCGCGGGCTCGACGACGAGCTCGCCGACCGCTTCGTCGCGATGTACGTCAACGAGCTCACGTGCGACTACGGCGAGGAGGGGCGGCAGGCGGTCGAGGAGCTGCTGCGCCGCGGCGAGGAGCTCGGCGCCTTCCCCGAGCCGGTCCGCGTCGACTTCACGCCGTAGTGCCCCCGCGCGCGGTCGTCATCTCCGCGGTCCGGACGCCCGTCGGCCGGTACGGCGGCGCGCTCTCGTCGGTGCGGCCGGACGACCTCGCGGCGACGGCGATCGCGGCGGCGGTCGAGCGCGCGGGCGTCGACCCGGCGCAGATCGAGGACGTCTACCTCGGCTGCGCGAACCAGGCGGGCGAGGACAACCGCAACGTGGCGCGGATGGCCGCGCTTCTCGCGGGCCTGCCGGACTCGGTCGCGGGCGTGACCGTGAACCGCCTCTGCGCGTCCGGCCTCTCCGCGGTCGTCGGCGCGGCGCACGCGATCGCCGCCGGCGACGGCGACCTCTTCGTCGCGGGCGGCGTGGAGTCCATGAGCCGGGCGCCGCTGGTCATGGCCAAGCCGGACACGGCCTTCCCGCGCGGCGATCGCACCGTCTACGACACGACGCTCGGCTGGCGCTTCCCCAACCCGCGGCTCGAGGAGCAGTTCCCGCTCGAGTCGATGGGCGAGACCGGCGAGAACGTGGCCGAGCGCTGGGCGGTCTCGCGGGAGGACCAGGACGCGTTCGCCGAGCGCTCGCAGCGGCGCTGGGCCGCCGCCGCCGAGGCCGGGCGCTTCGACGACGAGCTCGTGCCGGTCGGGGACCTCGTCCGGGACGAGCATCCGCGCCCGGACACGACCGCCGAGCGCCTCGCGGCGCTCAAGCCGGCGTTCCGCCAGGACGGCACCGTCACGGCCGGGAACTCGTCAGGGCTCAACGACGGCGCCGCCGCGCTCGTGCTCGCGAGCGAGGAGAAGGCGCGCGAGCTCGGTGCGGAGCCGCTCGGCCGCTTCGTCGCGAGCGCCGTCGCCGGCGTCGACCCGCGCGTGATGGGCATCGGGCCGATCCCCGCGGTGCGCAAGCTGCTCGCGCGCGCCGGGATCGAGGCCTCCGACCTCGACCTCGTCGAGCTCAACGAGGCGTTCGCGTCGCAGAGCCTCGCCGTCGTCCGCGAGCTGGGCCTCGACGAGGAGCGGGTGAACCCGAACGGCGGCGCGATCGCGATCGGCCATCCGCTCGGGATGAGCGGCGCGCGCCTCGTCGTCACGCTGCTGCACGAGCTCCGCCGCCGCGGCGGGCGCTACGGCGTGGCGACGATGTGCGTCGGCGTCGGCCAGGGCCAGGCCGCGCTGTTCGAGCGGACTGGCGAGCCGCTAGTTCGACGGAGGACGCAGGAAGACGAAGCCGTCGCCGCGGACGGGGATGAACGGCGTCCCGAGCTCCTCCACCAGCATCTCCATCTCGTGCAGCAGCTCGTCGCAGGAGCGCTCGGAGTCGTCGCAGTCGATCTCGAAGCCGAGGCGGGCGGTCTCCTCCACCGGCCGCGCGACGTAGCCGCGCTGCTCGAGGGCCTTCCCCAGGAGGTCGCGCTCGCGGTACCTCGCCACCTCGACGCTGATCGACTCCGTCATCGACTCACTCCTTCCGTTTCGGATCCCAGAACATCCTATCTCCGGCCTCCCGACGCCGCAAAACCGCCGCGACGGGATCCGAAGGTCAGAGGAGGACGCCGGGGTTCATCACGCCCGCCGGGTCGAGTTCCCGCTTCGCCGCCCGCAGGGCGTCCAGGACGAGCGGTGCGGCCTCACGCTCGTACCACGACCGGTGCTCTCGGCCGACGGCGTGGTGGTGGGTGATCGTCCCGCCGCACGCCAGGATCGCCTCGGAGGCCGCGGCCTTGACGTCGCGCCACTGCTCGAGCTCTGCGCCCGCCCGCGCCGGCGCGACGAGCGTGAAGTACGGCGCAGGCCCGTCCGGGTACGCGTAGGCGAGCCGACACGAGACGATCGCACCGTGGCCTGCATCCGCGAGCGCGCGCGAGACGTCGTCGTGGAGCCCGGGGAAGCGATCCCACGTGACCGCCGTCTCGAACGTGCCGGTGAGGAGGCCGACGCGCGACGATCTCCTCGTAGACGTACGGCAGCCGGAGGAAGGCCTCCCGCCAGCGGCCGCCCGCCTCTCGCTCGATCCGCGTACCGCCCGCGAGCTCCAGCGCGTCGCGGAGGAGCGGCTCCGGATCGAAGCCGCTCGCCTCGAACGCGAGCACGAGGACGGCGGCCGAGCCGTCGCCGCTTCCGCTCGTGAGCGCCTCGACCGGGTCGAGCAGACGGCACGCGGCGGGCTGGAGGCCGGCCTGGACGATCGCGCCGCACGCCTGCGGCGCCCTCGAGGAAGGTCGGGAACGCGACGGCGGCGGTCGCGCGCCGCTCGGGCCGCTCCTGGACGCGCAGCCACGCGTCCACGATCACGCCGAGCGCTCCCTCGGAGCCGCAGAAGAGACGCGTTTGCGTCAGGCCCCGCGCCGCTTGCCGGCAGCCGCCGCGTCTCGACCGTGCCGCGCGGCGTGACGACGCGGAGCACCCGCGACGAAGTCGTCCACGTGCGTGCGTCCGGTGGCGAAGTGGCCGCCCGAGCGCGTGGCGATCCAGCCGCCGACCGTGGAGTGCTCGAACGACTGCGGGTAGTGCCGGAACGTCAGGCCGTGAGCGGCGAGCTGCCGCTCGAGGGACGGGCCGCGCGTGCCGGCCTGGACGCGGGCCGCGCGCGAGACCTCGTCGACGTCGAGGACGCGGCCGAGCCGCGCCAGGTCGAGGCTCACGGCCGCACGGTACGAGTCGCCGACGTCCGGCTCGACGCCGCCGACGACGGAGGAGCCGCCGCCGAAGGGGACGATCGCCACGCGCTCCGCGGCGGCCCAGTCGAGCAGGCGCGCGATGTCCGCCTCGTTCGTCGGGTACGCCACGAGGTCCGGGGCGTGCGGGAACTCGCCGCGGAACGCCCGGACGAGATCCGGGTAGCCCTTCCCGAGCGCGTGCAGCGCTCGCTCGCGCGGGTCGGCGGTCAGGAGCTCCTCCAGCCCGCGCGGCGGCCCGACTCGCGGGACGGGGAGCTCGAGCCGCGGAGGCGGCTCGGCGCGGCGCAGCGGCGCGTCCGGAAACGCCGCGCGCAGCGTGCGCAGCAGCGCCTCGCGCTCGTCCGCAGCCGAGGCCGTCGCCCTCGTAGCCCCAGCCGGCCAGCTTCGGGCGCCGAGGCCTCGCGACGGGCTCCACGACCTGATCCTCCACCGCCCGATCGTAGAATGCGCGGCCGTGGAGCCCGCGCTGCGGTACGTCGAGCTCGGCCTGCGGCTCGGGCGCCACGTGGACGGCCTCGTCGATGCGTACTTCGGCCCCGCCGAGATCGCCGAGCGCGTCGACGCCGAGGAGCTGCGCCCGCCCGCGGCGCTCGCGGACGACGCGGCCGCGCTCCGCCGCGAGCTGCAGCGAGTCCGGCGACCTCGAGCCGCGCCGGCGCGCGTGGCTCGACGACCAGCTCCTCGGCGTCGAGACGTACGCGCGGCGCCTCGCGGGCGAGCGGCTCTCCTACGTCGACGAGGTCGAGCGGTGCTTCGGCCTGCGTCCGCGCCGCACGCCGGAGACGGTGTTCGCGGCCGCGCTCGAGCGGACTCGACGCGGCGCTTCCCGGCGAGGGCGACCTCGTCACGCGGTACGCGGACTGGCGCACATCTCAGATCGTCCCGCCCGAGGCGATGCTCGACGTCTTCTCCGCCCTGCGCGAGCGCTTCCGTTCCGCCACGGCCGGGCTGCTGGGGCTCCCGCCCGACGAGGACGTCGAGACGGAGCTCGTGCGCGACGAGCCGTGGCTCGCCTACAACTACTACCTCGGCGGCCGACGGAGCCGGATCGCGATCAACGTCGACCTCCCGATCGCGGCACCGGAGCTCGTCGACCTCGTCGCGCACGAGGCCTACCCGGGCCACCACACCGAGCACGCCTGGAAGGAGCACCTGCTCGTGGACGCGGGCGTGGTCGAGGAGTCGCTCGTCCTCGTCCCGACGCCGCAGAGCATGGTCAGCGAGGGCATCGCCGAGACGGCGTGGGAGCTGCTCGAGAACGCGACGCGCGACGACGTCACGGCGGTGCTCGTGGACGCGGGGGTGGCGTTCGATCCGGAGCGGACCGCCGCGGTCGAGGAGGCCCGGATGCCGCTGCGTTTCGTCGGCCTCAACGCGGCGCTGCTGCTGCACGAGGACGGCGCCTCGGAGGAGGAGGCGGTCGCCTACGTCGAGCGGTGGTCGGCGCGGACGCGGGAGTACGCGCAGTCGTCCGTCCGGTTCATCCTCGACCCGCTCTGGCGCGCGTACGCGGCGACGTACTCCCTCGGCGGCGACCTCGCCCGGCGGCACGTCCAGGGGAGCCCCGAGCGCTACCGCGCGCTGCTGACCGAGCAGACCCGCGTGGCCGACATGCTCCCGGTATCGTCCGAGCCGTGAGCGTCGCGGTCGAGCGCGAGTACGGCCTCTTCATCGGCGGCGAGACCGTCGAGCCCGCGTCCGGCGAGCTTCGCGACCTCGTCGAGCCCGCCACCGGCGAGGTGCTCGGCCGCGCCGCGATGGCCGGCGAGGAGGACGTCGACCGCGCCGTCGAGGCCGCCCGCGCCGCGCTCGGCGGCCCGTGGGGCAAGACGCCCCCGACCGAGCGCTCGCGCCTCCTCCATGCGCTCGCCGACGCGATCGTCGCGAACCGGAAGGAGCTCGCCGAGCTCGAGGTGCGCAACGTCGGCAAGGCCGTCTCGTCCGTGAAGGCCGAGATCAACCAGGCCACGGAGAACTTCCGCTTCTACGCCTCCGCGATCGCGTCGATCGCCGGGCGCTCGAGCCCGCTCGGCGGCTCGCTCCTCTTCTACTCGCTGAAGGAGCCGGTCGGCGTCGCCGGCCAGATCGTCCCCTGGAACTACCCGCTGACCATGGCGACCTGGAAGCTGGCGCCCGCGCTGGCGGCCGGGTGCGCCGTCGTGCTGAAGCCCGACCCGCAGACGCCGCTGACCGCGCTGCGGCTCGCCGAGCTCGCGGCCGAGGTCGGGTTCCCGCCGGGCGTCGTCAACGTCGTCCCGGCCGACGGGCCCACAACGGGCGCCTACCTCGTCCGCCATCCCGGCATCGACAAGGTCGCCTTCACGGGCTCGACGAGGACGGGCGGCGAGATCATGCGGCTCTGCTCGCAGCCGATCAAGCGCGTGACGCTCGAGCTCGGCGGCAAGAGCCCGAACATCGTCTTCGCCGACGCCGACCTCGATGACGCGATCCCGAGCTCGGTCTGGTCGATCTACTACGCGGCCGGCCAGAGCTGCGAGGCCAGGTCGCGGATCCTCGTCGAGGCGAGCGCGTACGACGACTTCGTCTCGCGCTTCTCGGAGCTCGCGCAGAAGCTTCGCGTCGGCGACCCGCTCGACCCCGAGACGCAGATCGGCTCGCTGATCTCGGCGGCGCACCGCGAGCGCGTGCACGGGTTCGTCGAGCGCGCCGGCGGCGAGGGGGCGGAGGCCGTGGCAGGCGGCGCGCTTCCCGACGGCCCCGGCGCCTTCTACCCGCCCACGGTGCTCGCGGGCGTACAGCCGGCGATGGAGTGCGTGCGCGAGGAGATCTTCGGCCCGGTTGTGACGATCATGCCGTTCGAGGACGAGAAGGACGCGATCCGGCTGGCGAACGACGTCGACTACGGGCTGATGGCAACGGTCTGGACGGGCGATCCTGCCCGCGGGCCGCGCGTTGCGTCGCGGATCAAGTCCGGGACGGTCGGGATCAACATGCCGTACTCGGCGTTCCCAGGGATCCCGTTCGGCGGCTACAAGCAGTCCGGCTTCGGCCGCGAGCTCGGACTCGAGACGCTCGAGCTCTACCTCGAGACGAAGTCGGTGCTCGTCTCCACGGGCCAGCGGGCCTACAACCCGTTCGGACTCTGAGCCGATACCGCTGGGCCGTCCTCGCCGCCGGCACCTGGGCCCAGGTCGGCTTCTCGATCGTCGGCGTCGGGCTGCCGGCGCTCGCGCCCGCGCTCCGCGACGAGTTCGACCTGTCGCTGACGCAGGTCGGCGTCGTCCTTTCCGCCGCGTGGGTCGGCGCGACGTTCACGCTGCTGCCGTGGGGCCTGCTCGCCGACCGGATCGGCGAGCGCGCGGCGATCGCGACGGGGATCGGGCTCTGCGGTCTGGGCTTCACGGCGGCGGCGTTCGCCCCGGGCTTCGCCTCGCTGTGCGTCATCCTCGCGCTCGCGGGCGCGGCCGGCTCGAGCGTGAACTCCGCCAGCGGGCGCGCGGTCATGGCCTGGTTCCCGGCGGAGCAGCGCGGCTTCGCGCTCGGGATCCGGCAGGCGGCGATCCCGATCGGCGGCGCGCTCGCCGCGCTCGCGCTGCCGTCGATCGAGCAGGCCGGCGGCGTGCAGGCGGCGTTCCTCGCCATCGCCTGCGTGTCGTTCACGGGCGCGGTCGTAGCCGCCGTGGTGATCCGTGACCGGCCGCGGGAGCCTGAGCTCGCGAGAGCCGTGCCGGGGACGCTGCACGATCGTGCCCTCTGGCTCCTGTGCGCGTCCGGCGGCTGCTACGTAATCGCGCAGATCGCGGTGATCTCGTTCGTCGTCCTCTACCTCCACGACGAGCGCGGCTGGTCGGACTCCGAGGCGGCGGCGGTGCTGGCGGCGATCCAGGTGCTCGCGGTGGCGTCGCGGATCGCCGTGGGCGCGTGGTCGGACCGCGTGCGGAGCCGCGTCGGGCCGCTCCGGCTCGTCGGGGTCGCGGCGGCGGTCTCGATCGGGCTCGTCGCGCTCGTCACCGACGCGCCGATCGGGGTCATCGTCACAGCCTTCCTCGCCGCAGGCGTGATCGGGATGTCTTGGAACGGCCTGTCCTTCACCGCCGCGGCCGAGATCGGCGGCTACGCGCGAAGCGGCGCCGCGATCGGGATGCAGCAGACGGCGCTGTCGGTCGCGGGCCTGGCCGCGCCGGTCGTGTTCGCCGCGCTGGTCTCGTCCTCGGGCTGGCAGCTCGCCTACGGGGTGGCGGCGCTATTCCCGCTCGCCGGCTGGGCGCTCCTCGGCCCGCTCGCGGGGCGATGATCCGCACGTGAGCCGCCTGCAGGAGCGGATCGAGCAGGTCTTCGCACTCGGCGACCGGATCGGCTACACGGCCGCCGAGGACGAGGCGCACGCCCTCGCGCGCGGGTGGATGGAGGAGGCCGGGCTCGAGGTCGAGGTCGACGACGCCGGGAACCTGATCGGCCGCGTCCGCGGCGGCGGACGCGAGGTCTGGACCGGGTCGCATCTCGACTCGGTGCCGTCCGGCGGGCGCTTCGACGGCGTGCTCGGCGTCGTCGGCGGGCTCGAGGCGGTCGGAGCGGCTCGGCGTCCCGGGGCTGGCGGTCGTGGCCTTCCGGGACGAGGAGCGCGGGTGCGCCGGCAGCCGTGCCCGCGTCGCGTCGGGCGAGGTGCCGGACGCGTACCTCGAGCTGCACATCGAGCAGGGGCCGCGGCTCGAGCGGGCGGACGTGCCGCTTGCGGCGGTGACCGGCATCGTCGGCTACTCGCGGCAGACCGTCACGGTCTCCGGACGCGCGGGCCACGCCGGGACGACGCCGATGGAGGGCCGCGAGGACGCGCTCGTCGCCGCGGCGGAGCGGATCCTCGCGATCCGGGAGGCCGCCGCTGCGATTCCGGACGCGGTCGCGACCGTGGGGACGATCACGGTCGACCCCGGCGGCGTCAACGTGATCCCCGGGGAGGTCTCGTTCACCGTCGACGCGCGTGCGCCCGACCGCGCCCGCCTCGACGAGCTCCTCGCCGCGATCGGCCTCGAGACCGGCGTCGGCGTCGAGCCCGCGGCGATGGACGCGGCGGTAGTGGCCGCGACGCGCGCGGCGATCGAGGCGGCGGGCGTGCCGGTCCTCGAGCTCGCCTCCGGCGCGGGCCACGACGCCGGGATCCTCGCGAGCGCCGGCGTCGCCGCGGGAATGCTCTTCGTCCGCAGCCGCAACGGCGGCATCAGCCACAACCCGGACGAGTGGAGCGATCCCGAGGACTGCGCCCTGGCCGTCGACGTCCTCGCGGACGCGCTCGCCCGGCTCTCGGCCGGGCCCTGAGAATCCGGCGCGAAAGAGAGAAAGCAACAGACTGTTACTTGTCGCTTCTCAACGCGTAAACGCCGGGTGGTAGCGTCGTCGCCATGCGTTGGGTACGGCGCCTCTGGGTGCTCGCCGCGGCGACGTGTGCGGTCGCTGGGACGGCGGCTGCGGCGGCGGAGGCACCACCGCCCGACGCGGTGCGCGGCTGCGGCTCGCGCGGGGACTCGAACCGGCCGCAGCGACTCCCGTCGCCGCCGGGCGTCCGCATCGGCCCGCTCGTGATCTGGCCATCGGTACGGACGCGCGTCGAGCCCACCGGCGAGACGCCGTGGCGCTTCTACGTCAAGGCGCCGATCGTCCTGCCCGCGCGGACGAAGGTCGTCCTGGCGGTCGCCGTCGGAGGCGGCCGGCGCCGTCGAGCTCCAGGGCGGCCGGCCTCCGGACACGTGGGTCACGTCGGTCCGCTTCGAGGCCTGTGCGGAGAGCGTGCGCGCCTTCCCCGGCGCCTACCGCGGGACGGTCGGGCGCTACACCGGCTTCCCGTTCGGCTTCCGGCTCGCCCGGCGCGGCCGTGCGTCCCGCTCGAGGTCTGGGTCGACGGGCGCGAGACGCCGTTCCGCCGCCTCGTGCCGTTCGGTCGCCGCTCGTGCCCGTAGCACGAACCCGGCGCGAAAGGGACAAAGCAACAGACTGTCACTTGTCCGCTTTCGCGCCGTATTCGCTGCCCCGGACCGGCTAGCCGGCCGGGACCTCCACCATCGCGCTCCCGCCGCCGCGGCGGGTCGGCTCCGCTGCCGCGAGCACGCCGCCGCCGGGGAGGAACTCGATCCCGGTCGCCGCGCCGATCTCCGGGTTGGTGACGAAGACGTGGCCGCGCGCCTCGAGTGCCGCCGCCACCGGCGAGGACCGGAACAGCGGCTCCGCCTGCGTCGTCGTCGTGTTCCGCTGCGTCGCGCGCGGGTCGGCGATCGCCTGCGGCAGCGTCATCCCCGCGTCGAGCCGGTCGACGAGCAGCTGCAGGACGGTCGTGATGATGGTCGAGCCGCCCGGGGAGCCGACCGTGAGCAGCGGCCGGCCGGCCCGCGTCACGATCGTCGGCGACATCGAGCTCCGCGGCCGCTTCCCGCCCTCGACGCGGTTCGGGTGCGTGAGCGAGCCGAAGTCGAAGTCGGTCAGCTCGTTGTTGAGCAGGAAGCCCCAGCCGGGGACGACGAGCCCGGCGCCGCCGGTCGACTCGATCGTGAACGTGTACGACACGACGTTGCCGAAGCGGTCCGAGGTGCTGATATGCGTCGTCGACGTCGGCTCGACGTCCGTCGCCGCCGCTGCGAGCAGCGTCCCGAGGCTGCCGTTGAACGGCCAGGGGTCGCCGGCCGCGACCGGGCTCGTCGCCGCCGTCTCCGTGATCAGCGCCCGCCGCGTGGCGGCGAAGCCGTCCGAGAGGAGGCCCTGAAGTGGCACGTCGACATAGTCGGGGTCGCCGAGATATGCACCCCGGTCCGCGAACGAGAACCGCGAGGCCTCGAGGAAGAGGTGCAGCTGCCGCTCCCGCGTCTCCGTCGCGAGCGGGTAGCCCTCGAGGATGTTGAGCGCCTCGCCGACGGTCGAGCCGCCGCTCGAGGGCGGGCCCATCCCCCAGACGTCGAGGCCGCGGTAGCCGACGCGCGTGGGCTCGCGCTCGGGCGCCACGTAGCCGTGCAGGTCGCGCATCGCCATCAGCCCGCTTCGCCAGACGTGGTTCGCGGTCGGGGCGACGGGCGGATGCTGCACCGCCTCGGTGAGCGCGTCCGCGATCGCGCCGCGGTAGAAGCCCTTCGCGCCGAGGTGGGCGATCCGCTCGTACGCGCGGGCGAGATCCGGGTTGCGGAAGACGGTGCCGACGTCCTTCGGCGTCCCGTCCGGATCGAGGAAGAGCGCCGCCGAGGCGGGGACGTCGTCGAACCAGTCGGCGTTCGCGAGCGTCTGGTCGAAGAAGACCTGGTCGATCACGAAGCCCTCGCGCGCGAGCCCGATCGCCGGGGCCAGTGCCTCCGCGAGCGAGATCGTCCCGTAGCGGTCGAGCGCGTCGGCCCAGCCGGCAACGGTGCCGGGGACGCCGACGGAAAGGCCGCTGTAGCGCGCGGCGTTAAAGGGGAGGGGCGCGCCGGCCTCCCAGAAGGAGTCGGGCCGCATCGCCGCCGGCGCTGTCTCGCGGTGGTCGACGGTCGTGACCGCGCCGCCCGAAGTGCGGAGGAGGAGGAAGCCGCCGCCGCCGATCCCGCACGAGAACGGCTCCGTGACGCCGAGCACCGCGGCCGCCGTGACGGCGGCGTCGACGGCGTTGCCGCCGCGGCGGAGCGTGTCGACCGCCGCGCGGGTGGCGAGCGTCTCGACGGTGGCGGCCGCGCCGCCGGTGCCGACGGCGGTCGGCGGTCCGTCGGTGCCGTGGCCGCGCCGGCGGTACCGGCGAGGCCGAGGACGAGAACCGAGGCCGCAGTGACGAGCGAGCAGAACCGCGTGCGCATGGTCGCCTCCCGAGTCGTTGGACCCGCGACCTATGCCCGGATTCCCGGAACGTCTACCGCTCGCGGAACGTGATCGCCTGCGCGCCCTCCCAGAGCGTCAGGCGTCCGAGCTCCTTCAGCTGCTCCTGCCCCTCGACGAGCGTGGCGAAGTGGTTCGCCCACAGGTGGCCCGCCTTGCTGGCGAAGCTGCAGTAGCCGTACGGGAACAGCAGCTCCGTCTCGCTCTGCCCGCCGGGGTAGAGCGCGAGCTCGCCGGGGTGCGGGTAGCTCGTCGCGTTCTCGGGGCCGATCCCGAGATCGCGGTCGCCCCAGGGGATCCAGTTCGACTCGCCGCTCCAGCGGCAGTGGATGATCCGGTCCTCGATCGGGAGGATCCCGCGGAAGGCCTCGACGGTGCGCGGCGCCAGTTCCTCCTCCCAGCGCGCGACGAACTTCATCCCGGCGGCGACGATCTCGAGCACGGGCGCGAGCCTATCGAAGGGGAGCTAGTGGCTCAGAGCCACAAAGTCATCCCTGCGCCGCGAGCCACGCCAGCAGCGCCTCGCGCTCCGCGTCGGTCATCTGCGTGGCGTTCCCCGGCGGCATCGCGCGCGTGCGCACCATCGTCGCGACCAGGTCGGCCCGCGCGGCGGCGTTCGCCGCGTCGTCGAGGCGCAGCCCGGCCGGGGCGGCGGCGCCGCTGTGGCACGTCGCGCAGCGGTTCCGAAGGATCGCCGCGGCCTGCGCGTCGGTCGGCACCGGCGCGCCCGCCGTCGCCTCGTCGTCCGGCTCCAGCACGACGGCCAACGCGACCGTCGCCACGACGGCGGCGGCGACGGCCCACCACGCCCGCACGCCCGTATGCCAGAGGTTGAAGACGTGTCGCACGAGCACGAGCACGCCGATCACGGCGACGAGGACGAGCCAGGCGCGCGAGTGCCCGTACGTCAGCGGGACGTGCCCGGCAAGCATCGCGAAGACCACCGGGAGCGTGAGGTAGTTGTTGTGCACCGAGCGGCGCTTCGCCTCGAGGCCCGGCGCGGGATCCGGCGGACGTCCCTGCTCCTTCGCGCGGATCAGCTCCCAGTGCGCCGGGATGATCACGCGGAAGACGTTGGCCGCCATGATCGTGCCGAGCATCGCCCCGACCTGGAGGTAGGCCGCCCGCGGCGCGAACAGCTCGCCCGCCGCGAACGCGGACGACGACGACGAGCACGGCGACCCCGACCGCCAGCAGCCGGTCGTCCCGGATCAGCCGGCACAGCCCGTCGTAGACGAGCCAGCCGAGCAGGAGGCCGCCCGCGCTCAGCAGCACCGCCTGCCACGCCTCGAGGTCGGCGACGGCCGGGTCGATCAGCCGCTCGTCCGCGTCGAGGTAGTAGAGGAGGACGAGGAGCGAGAAGCCCGAGAGCCACGTCGTGTACGCCTCCCACTTGAACCAGTGCAGCGGCTCGGGCATCGGGTCGGGCGGCAGCGCGTAGCGCTCGGAGTGGTAGAAGCCGCCGCCGTGGACGCCCCAGTACTCGCCGCCGACGCCCTCCTTCGGCTCGCGCGGCGGGCGCAGCTTGAGGTCGAGGCGGATGAAGTAGAGCGAGGCCCCGATCCACGCGATCCCGGCCATCACGTGGAGCAGGCGCAGGCAGACGTCGAGGACGTCCTTCAGGTACGAGTCCACCGGTCCCTCGCGATCGCGGCCAGCGCGCGCAACCCGTCGGCGAGCTCCTCCTCGCGCGTCCGTCCCAGCCGCTCGCGGAACTCGGGAAGCAGCTCGGCGCGCGTGCGGCCGGCGACGAAGGTGACGTAGCGGAAGCCGAAGGCCTCCTCGTACTCCGCGTTCAGCCGGTCGAGCTCCGCCAGCACCTCGGGCTCGGCGCCGCGCTGCTCCTCGGACGGCTCGCCGATCCGCGGATGCGCGGCAAGCGCCTCTGCCTGCTCGTCCTGGGGCGCCGCGAGCAGGACGTCCTCGCGCTCGAGCGGGTGCTCGACCGCGGCGAGCCGCTCCATCAGCCGCGTTCGGCCGGAGAAGAGCGGCGCCAACTCCTCGGCGCTCAACTGCCCCGGTAGCTCGCGCATCCGTATGGGGAGACGAGCAGCGGCACGTGGTAGTGGCCCTCCTCGAGCGCCACAGTCAGCTCGACGCGGCGGAAGAAGGGCGAGGGCGGGTGGAACACGACCGTGTACTCGCCCGGCTCCAGCCCCTCGCCGAGGCGGGCCCGGCCGTCGCCGTCCGTCGTCGCCTCGCCGACGCCGACGAGCTCGACGCGGACGCCGGCGGCCGGGCGGCCCGCGCCGGTGTCGAGGACGTGGGTCGAGACGCTGATCACGCCGGGAGCTTCGCCGCCTGGCGCCGGTGCTCCTGCGCGATCGCCGCCTCGTCGGCGTGCACGAGGAGCCCGTCGCGGACGACGTCCTCGCCGCCGACGACCAGCCGGTCGACGCGGTGCGGGCCCGCGAGGACGAGCCCGGCGACCGGGTCGTCCGCACCGGCGAGCGCGAGCCCGTCGGTGCGCCAGACGGCGAAGTCGGCCCGCTTCCCGGGCTCGAGCGAGCCGAGGTCGTCGCGGCGCAGCACCTCCGCGCCGCCGCGTGTGCCGAGCCGAAGCGCCTCGCGTGCCGTCAGCGCCTCCGGGCCGCCGCGGCCGCGCGCGACGAGCAGCGCCTGCTTGACCTCGAGGAAGAGGTCGCTGCGCTCGTTCGAGGCGGAGCCGTCGACGCCGAGCCCGACGCGGACGCCGGCGTCGAGCAGCGGCCGCACCGGCGCGATCCCGGCGCCGAGGCGCAGGTTGGAGGTCGGGCAGTGGGCGACGCCGGTCCCCGCCTCGCCGAACGCCCGCACGTCCGCGTCCGAGAGGTGGACGCAATGCGCGCACCAGACGTCGTCCGCGAGCCAGCCGACCTGCTCGAGGTACTCGACCGGGCGGCAGCCGAAGAGCTCCTGGCAGTACTCCTCCTCCTCGACCGTCTCGGCGAGGTGCGTGTGCAGCTGGAGCCCGAGCCGGCGCGCGAGCTCGGCCGACTCCTGCATCAGCCGCTTCGTCACCGAGAACGGCGAGCACGGCGCGGCGACGATCCGCACGAAGCCGTCCTCGTCCTGCAGCCCGGCGAGCCGCTCGGTGTCCGCGAGGATCGCGTCGAGGTCCTCGACGAGGGAGTCGGGCGGCAGCCCGCCGTCGCTCTCGCCGAGGTCCATCGAGCCGCGCGAGGCGTGGATGCGGACGCCGAGCTCGCGCGCCGCCGCGACCTCGGCCTCGATGAGCCCGGAGACGCCGCGCGGGAAGACGTAGTGGTGGTCGAAGACGGTCGTGCAGCCCGAGAGCGCGAGCTCGGCGATGCCCGTCCGCGCGGCGGCCGCGACCATCTCCTCGTCGATGCGCGCCCACGTCGGGTAGAGCGTCTGCAGCCACGTGAACAGGTCGGCCTGCTGCGCCCGGGCGCGCGTGAGCGTCTGGTAGAGGTGGTGGTGCGTGTTGACCAGGCCGGGCGTGACGACGGCGCCGTGCAGGTCGACGCGCTCGTCGGCTGCGGGCGGCTCGCCGCTCCCAACGGCCGCGATGAGCCCGTCCGTCGACGAGCAGCCAGCCGGGATCGAGCTCGGTGCCCGCGTCGTCCTGGACGACGACGACCCCGTTGACGAAGAGCGGCTCACGTCGCGGAGCCTAAGCTTCCGTGGTGGTTGCGGCCATGGCCACCATCGTCGGTCACGCCCCCGGGACGGAGGACATCGCCCGGATCGCGACCGACGAGATCGAGGGCTGGCTGCGGGAGTACCCCGGCTATCGCGGGCTCGTCGTGCTGACCGACGAGGCGGGCGAGCAGTCGCGCGTGATCACGCTGTGGGAGACGGCGGAGGACGAGCTGCGGGCGCGCGTGAGCCGCGGCGCGATGCGCGACGGGGTCGCGGCGACGGTCGGGATGACCGTCGTCGGGATGGACGTCTGCGACGTGCCCCTCCTGAAGCTCGTCGAGTCCTAGGCCGGCTGCGACGCGTCCAGCGGGACGAGCTCGAACCGGTCGACGTCGACGAGGCCGCGGTCGGTGATCTTCAGGCTCGGGATCACCGACAGGGCCAGGAAGGACATCGTCTGGAAGGGCGCGGGGAGGTCGCAGCCGAGCGCGCGCGCCTGCTCCACGCACGCCCGCGAGTCGCGGAGCACGTCCGCGAGCGGCGCGTCGGAGAGGAGCCCGGCGATCGGCAGCGGCAGCTCGGCCCGCACGCCGGGTCGTCCACGACCACCTCGCCGCCGCCCAGCTCGGCGAGTCGCGTGACCGCGCGAGCGATGTCGTCGTCGTCCATGCCCACGACGACGATGTTGTGCGCGTCGTGGGCGATCGTCGACGCGAGCGCGCCGCTGCGGAGGCCGAAGCCCTTGACGAGCCCGACGCCGATCCGGCCGGTGCCGAGGTGGCGCTCGACGACCGCGATCTTGGCGAGGTCGCGGTCCGGGTCGGGGAACGGCGGCGCGGCCGTGAGCGCCTCGGTCACGATCTGGTCCCGGACGACGCCGATCACGCGCGCCTCGCCGGCGATCTCCGGCAGCGCGAAGTCGGACGCCGAGACGTGCCGCACGCGCACCGTCTGCTTCACCCACTCGGGCACCTCGGGCCGCGTGATCTCGCCGACCGGCCGGCCGCCCTTGAGCACGAGCTCCGGGACGAAGCGCTCGAGGTCGGGCAGCAGGAGCAGGTCGGCCCGGTAGCCCGGGGCGACGGCGCCGTGCTCGCGCAGGCCGTGCCACGTGGCCGGGTTCAGCGTGGCCAGCACGAGCGCGTCCTCGGGAGGCACGCCCGCCTCGACCGCGACCCGCACCATCGAGTTCACGTGCCCCTCGTCGGCGATGTGCTCCGGCTCGCGGTCGTCGGTGCAGAACGCCATCCGGCACGGCCCGTACTCCTTCACGAGCGGGAGCAGGTCGCGCAGGTTCCGCGCGCCCGAGCCCTCGCGGATCAGCAGCCAGAGCCCGGCGCGCAGCCGCTGCCGGCCCTCCTCGACCGTGTACGCCTCGTGGTCGGAGCGGATGCCCGCGGCCGCGTACGCGCTGAGCGCCTGCCCGAGCACCCCGGGCGCGTGGCCGTCGACGTGGGCGGCGCCGTCGAGCGCGAGCTTCGCGAGCTCGGCGGGTCGCCCGCGATGACGCCGGGGAAGTTCATCATCTCGGCGAGGCCGAGCACGCGCCGCCGGCGCAGCAGCGCCTCGAGGTCGCCGGTCGAGAGCGCGCGGCGCGGCGACTCGAAGACGGACGCGGGCACGCACGACGAGGCCATGAACAAGACGTCGAGCGGCACGTCGCGGCACGGGTCGGCGAGCCAGTGCACGCCGTCGGTGCCGAGCACGTTCGCGATCTCGTGCGGGTCGGCGACGATCGCCGTCGTCCCGAGCGGCACCACCAGCCGCGCGAACTCGTCGACGAGCAGCTTCGACGACTCGATGTGGACGTGCGCGTCGACGAAGCCCGGGACGACCCAGCGCCCGGTCGCGTCGACCGTCTCGCCGCCCTCGTACTCGCCGAGGCCGGCGACGAAGCCGTCGACGACCGCGACGTCCATGTCGAGCCACTCGCGCGTGAACACCGAGAGCACGCGTCCGCCCTTGACGACGACGTCGGCGGGCTCGTCCCCGCGCGCGACGGCGATCCGCCGGGCGAGGTCGGCCATGCGGCCGCGAGCCTACCGCGGCGCCGCGGCCGGACTAACGGGCAGCCGACTCGAGCGCGTTGGGATACGGAATCGGCAGCGGAGACGACGGAGGCGAGGGAGGCAGCGGTACCGGCGTCGGCGGCTTCGGCTTCGGCTTCGCGGTCACAGGTGCGGCCATCATCACACGACGCGCCTCGTGCCGGGGCTCTTCCGCATCGTGCCGGGCCGAGCCCGCTGTCGTATCGTTGCCCGCGTGGACGCGCTGACCCCCCGGCACGCTCCATGAGGCGCTCACGCAGAAGGCGGAGCACCCCGACGCGGTGCCGATCCAGGGGGGCACCGACCTGATGGTCGCGCTGAACTTCGACCACAGCCGTCCCGAGGCGATCCTGAACCTCGCGGAGGTGGCCGAGCTGCGCGGGTGGAGCCGCGAGGACGACGGCCGCCTGCGCCTCGGCGCGGGCCTGACGTGCACGGAGATCGAGAAGGGGCCGCTGCACGACGCGCTGCCGGCGCTCGCGGAGGCCGCGCGAACGGTCGGCTCGCCGCAGATCCGCAACCGCGCGACGATCGGCGGCAACCTCGGCACGGCCTCCCCGGCCGGCGACGCGATCCCGCCCCTGCTCGTCGCTGACGGCGAGGTCGAGTCCGCGAGCGTGCGCGGTGCGAGACGGCTGCCGCTGCAAGCCTTTCTCGCTCGCCCCCAAGCGGAACGCGCTCGAGCCCGACGAGTTGATCGTGGCGGTGCGGGCTACGAGCGGCGGGCCGGAGACGTTCATGAAGGTTGGCCCAACGGAACGCGATGGTGATTGCGGTTCTTGCCTGCTCGCGCTGCGGGCGAACGGCGAGCTGCGCGCGGCATACGGCTCCGCGGGGCCTGTCGTCGGGCTGGTGCGCGCTCCGCTCGACGAAGCCCGACTCGTTCGCGGACCGCGTCGCCGAGGCCGCGTCGCCGATCGACGACGTGCGCGGGACCGCGGCCTACCGGCGTCACGCGCTGCGGGTGCTGACTACGCGGGCGCTCGAGAG
>CAVTFO010000002.1:0-225718 GCA_963733995.1 uncultured Thermoleophilia bacterium | reverse complement strand
CGCGGTCGGGCTGGAGCTCCCGGACGACGAGCTGACCCTCGCGGCGACCCGCGCGTCGGGACGCTGCTGATCCAGGGCGAGGACGAGGGCTCGGAGCTACCTTTCCGCGTGCTCGTCTGGGTCTCCCCCGAGGGGACGCACGTCGGCTTTCCCGACCCCGAGGCGGTCGGCGCCGCGTTCCGCCTCGACGGCCGCATCGACGTGCTCGAGCGGATGCGTGCCGGGCTCGCCGAGATCGTGGCCGAAGCCACCGCGTAGCCCGTCGCGCCGGTTAGAGTGAAGCCGTCCACGGCCCACGACGAGGGGTGCGCATGGCTGTGAGGGAAGCCGAGCCAGTCGGCTCGCTGAGTGAGGTGAAGGAGGCGGGCCTCGACCGCGAGGACCTCCTCGCCATCTACCGCGACATGCTGATCACGCGCGGGGTCGAGGAGCGCGGCCACATCCTCTACCGCCAGGGCAAGATCCCCGGCTCCTTCTACACCGGGCGCGGCAACGAGGGCGCCGCGGTCGGGATCGCCACGGCGATGGGCCCCGACGACGTCGGCACCCCGCTGCACCGCGACATGGGCGTCCACATCGTCCGCGGCGTCGAGCCGTGGCGCATCTTCGCCCAGTACATGGGCCGCGCGGACGGGCCGACGAAGGGCAGGGACGGCAACGTCCACATGGCCGACGCGCGGCTCGGCCTGATCGCGATGGTCAGCCACCTGCCCGCGATGCTCCCGTCGCCGTCGGCTGCGCGCTCGCCTTCCGCATCCGCGAGGAGCGGCGCGTCGCGGTCGGCTGGTTCGGCGAGGGCGCAGCGGCGCGCGGCGACGCGCACGAGGCGATGAACTTCGCCGGCGTGCGGCGCCTCCCGGTGGTGTTCGTCTGCGACAACAACCAGTGGGCGTACTCGACGCCGACGCACCTCGGCTACCCCGTGGAGCACTCGCCGACCGCGCCGCGGCCTACGGCTTCGAAGGCGTGGTCGTCGACGGCACCGACGTGCTCGCGGTGTACCGCGAGGCCAAGCGCGCGATCGAGAAGGCGCGCGACGGCGGCGGGCCGACGCTGATCGAGTGCCTGACGCTGCGCATGGAGGGCCACGCCGTCCACGACGACGCGTTCTACGTGCCGAAGGAGCTGTTCGAGGCGTGGGCCGAGAAGGACCCGATCGAGCGCTTCCGCTCCTGGCTCCGCGAGCACGCGGACATGTCCGACGGGGAGGAAGAGGAGATCCAGAGCGGCGTCAAGAAGATCCTCAACGACGCGATCCAGCGCGCGGACGAGTCGCCGCTGCCGGACCCGGCGACGCTGACGGAGGGCGTGTACGCGACGCCCGAGGAGCTCGACACGCCCCACCACAAGTAATGGCCGAGCTGACCTACCTCCAGGCGATCAGCGACGGCCTCCGCACGGAGATGCGCCGCGACAAGCGCGTGTTCGTGATCGGCGAGGACGTCGGCGTCTACGGCGGCGCGTTCAAGGTCACGCTCGGCTTCCAGGAGGAGTTCGGGCCGTGGCGCGTGATCGACACGCCGCTCTCCGAGACGGCGATCCTCGGCGGCTGCACCGGCGCGGCGCTCATGGGTCTACGGCCGGTCGCCGAGATGCAGTTCGCCGACTTCGTCTCCTGCGCCTGGGACCACCTCGTCACCGTCGCCGCGAAGCAGCGCTGGCGCGCCGGCACGCCGATCCCGTTCGTGCTCCGCCTCCCGTCGGGCGGCGGCTTCTCCGGCGGCCCGTTCCACTCGCAGAACCCGGAGTCGTCGTTCGCGCACATCCCCGGCCTGAAGTCGTGTGTCCGGCCACGCCCGAGGACGCGAAGGGCCTGCTGATCAGCGCGATCCAGGACCCGAACCCCGTGCTCTTCTTCGAGCACAAGCACCTCTACCGCCGCATCAAGGACGAGGTGCCCGAGGAGCGTACACCGTCCCGATCGGCAAGGCGCGGACGCACCGCGAGGGCGACGACGTCTCGGTCATCACCTGGGGCGCGATGGTCTACACCGCCCACGAGGCGGCGAAGCAGCTCGAGGCGGACGGCGTCTCGGTCGAGATCGTCGACCTGCGCACGTCATGCCGTGGGACCAGCAGGCGGTGCTCGCGTCGGCGCGCAAGACGTCGAAGGCGCTCGTCCTCCACGAGGACACGCGCACCGGCGGCTTCGGCGCCGAGATCGCCGCGACGATCGCCGAGGAGGCGTTCGAGGACCTCGACGCGCCCGTGAAGCGGATCGCCGCGCCCGACACGCCCGTGCCGTTCTCGCCCCAGCTCGAGAAGGCGTTCATCCCGCAGGTCGACGACGTGACCGCAGGCCTACGAGAGCTCGCCGCGTACTAAGGAGTCGCATGGCCAGCACCCAGACCGTCGAAGTCGTGATGCCGCAGATGGGCGTCTCCGTATCCGAGGGGACGATCACGAAATGGCTGAAGCAGCCGGGTGACACCGTCGAGGCAGACGAGTCCCTGCTCGAGATCTCGACCGACAAGGTCGACACGGAGATCCCGTCGCCGGGAACCGGTGTCCTCGCGGAGATCTTCGTCCAGGAGGGCGAGACGGTCGAGGTCGGGACGAAGCTCGCGACGATCGCGCCCGAGGGCGCCGACGTTGGCGCGCCGGCCGCCGAGGAGGCGCCGCCCGAGCCCGCGACCCAGGAGGCCGCGGCGGAGGCGGACCAGGCGGCGTCGGCCGACACCGTCGTCACGCCGACGGCGGAGGCGCAGCAGCCCTCCGAGCCGCAGCCTGCGCCCGCCGCGCACGCCACACCCGCCGCGGCGGCGGCAGCCAGCGGAAACGGCAAGACGTTCGTCTCACCCGTGGTGGCACGCATCGCGTCGGAGCACGGCGTCGACCCGAGCCAGGTACCCGGCACCGGCACGGGCGGTCGCGTGACGAAGAAGGACATCCTCGGCTTCATCGAGAGCGGCCCGCCCGCGCAGCCGGCTCCGGCCCCGGAGGCCGCGCCCGAGCCGCAGCCCGAGCCGGTCGCCGCCGCCCCGGCGGCTCCTCCTGCGCCTGCCCCGCAGCAGGCCCCGGCTCCTGCTCCTCCGCCCGCTCCCGCGAAGCCGGCGCCTGCGCCGGTTGCCGCGGCAGACGCGCAGGCAGGCGAGCAGGTCGAGCCCGTCACCGCGATGCGGCGCGGTATCGCCGAGCACATGCGGCGCTCGCTCGACACCTCGGCGCACGTCACCTCGGCGATCGAGGTCGACATGTCGAAGGTCGTCCCGATCCGCGAGAAGCTGAAGAAGGAGTACCAGGCTGCCTACGCTGTGAACCCGACGTACCTCGCCTTCATCTCACGCGCAACGGTCGACACGCTCAAGGATTACCCGTGGATCAACGGCGAGCTGCGCGGCGACCAGATCGTCACGCGCAATTACGTCAACCTCGGCTTCGCGGTCGAGCTCGCCGACGGCAAGGGGCTGATCGTCCCGGTGCTCAAGAACGCCGAGACGCTCAATCTGCTGGGCATCGCCAAGGGCGTCGCCGAGATCGCACAGCGCGCCCGTGACAAGAAGCTCCTGCCGGATGACGTCCAGGGCGGCACCTTCACGATCACGAATCCGGGCGGCTACGGCACCTTCCACGGCACGCCGGTGATCAGCCAGCCGCAGAGCGGGATCCTCGGCACCTACGCGGTCGTGAAGCGGCCGTGGGTCGCGCAGGACGAGCTGGGCCACGACGTGATCGCGATCCGCCCGATCATGAATCTCACGCTCACGTACGACCACCGCCTGGTGGACGGCGCCTACGCCGGTCGCTTCCTCCGCGACCTGCGCGGGCGCCTCGAATCCTGGGGCGAGTCCGACTATTAGTCGCGTGGGGGAACCCATGGTTCCCCCACGAGCCCCCTCCTTCTCCTGAGTGGCTGATTCGGACCGGGGCTTGGCCTCCCGGGCGGATGAACCGCCCTCCGGCCTCGGGAGCGTCTGCTCACGGTAGGACGTAGAGGACGTGGTCTCGTGGCCTGCGCGCGCGCACCTTCGGTGCAGGCGCTCCGGCCAGACACGTGTTCTCAGAGCACTGACGTGTCGTGACGGTCGGGATGCGCTGTGCCCTGGACGGGGCACGCGGCGATCCCGCCCGTCCGATCGATTCGGAGCCAGAGTTGAAAGCGACTAAGTAACAGACTGTTGCTTTGTCGCTTTCGAGTCAGTTTGTCCGGGTCGGCGATACTTCGCCCGTGGATACGCGCGAGGCTGCCCGGCGGTGGGCCCGCGAGTGGGAGCGGGCGTGGCGCGAGCACGACGCCGAGCGGGTCGCGGCGCTCTACGCCGAAGGCGCGTCGTTCCGGACCTCGCCGTTCCGCGACCCCGACGACCCCGGTCGCTATGCGGCCTGGGCGTTCTCGACGGAGGAGCCGGGGCCGGACGTGACCTTTTCCGAGCCGGTCATGGTCGAGGACGACCGTGCGGCGGTCGAGTGGCGCGCCATCAGCCTGGAGCGCGACGACGGCTCCGAGACGACGATCGCCGGCATCTCGATCCTCCGCTTCCGTGACGACGGCCTCGTGGTCGAGGAGCGCGGCTACTGGAACGTCAAGCCTGCGGCGACCTGACGACGGTGAAGGCGGCCGACCAGCCGTCGCGTGACTCGCCGTTGATCGACAGCCGCACCTCGTAGCGGCCGGGCGCGAGCTCGAGCGGGCCGAACGGGACGACGAAGGGGATGTCGAGCGGCGTCCCCGGCTTCAGCCCCGCCGGGCGTCCGGCCTCGAAGCCGCCCTCGACGTGCACGGTCTCGCCGTCGGTGCCCGGGATCCCCTGGCCGTCTGCGTCGAGCAGGTCGAGCCGGAACGCGTGCTGGACGTTGGTCTGATCCCAGGGGCACTGGACGATCCCTGCGAGCGCGAAGCCGAAGGGGCCGGCGGCATTGATCAGCGACCAGCCACCGCCGAGGACGTCCAGCTTCCCGTCCGCGACACGGGCGTAGTCCGCGAGCAGAAGCGTCGCCTTCACGGCCGGATGCGTACCACGCCCGACGCTACGCTGCATGAGTGGCACGGCCCGCGCACCTCCTGAGCCTCGGCGAGACGCCGTACCTCGAGGCGTGGGAGCTGCAGCGGCGCATCGCGGCGGGCGTCACCGACGGGTCGCGTCCCGACACGATCCTCCTGCTCGAACACCCGAACGTGGTCACGCTCGGGCGGCGCACGGAGGAGGCGAGCGAGCTCCACATCCCGGACGGAGCCCAGGTCGAGATCGTCGAGACCGACCGCGGCGGCAAGTCGACGTTCCACGGGCCCGGCCAGCTCGTCTGCTACCCGATCCTCGACCTCACGCGCCACGGCCAGGACGTGAAGCGGTTCGTGCGCGACCTCGAGGACGCGCTCATCGCGACGCTCGGCGCCGTCGGCGTCGAGGGCGAGCGCATCGACGGACTCACGGGTGTCTGGCTGACGAGACCGCCACGGAAGATCGCGTCGATCGGCATCCACGTCTCCCGCTGGGTGACGACGCACGGGTACGCGCTGAACGTCGACCTCGACCCGGCGCCGTTCACCGAGTGGATCACGGCGTGCGGGCTCGACGATGCGGCGTTCACCACGATCGCGCGCGAGCTGGGCCGCGCGGTGCCCGTGGACGAGGTCCGGCCGCACGCCGCGGCGGCGCTCGCGGACGTCTTCGACCTCGCCCTGGAAGAGCTCGACGCCGAGGCCGAGGGGCTGGCCGCAGCGCACCCCGCGCACGCCCGCTGAGGCCCGTTTGACCGCCGCGCCGGGCGGTGCTTTGATCGTTCGACTTGGCCCGCGCGAGCACTCTGGACCCTCAGCGCCCGGCAGCGGCCCCGTGACCGCGCCGCGTCTGTGGCGCCGCCTGCGCGGGCAGCGGGCGGCCGCCGAGCACAACGGCCACTGGGAGGGCGTCACGGACAGCGTGCGTCTCTTCCAGAACGTCCCGCCGGACGAGCTCTCCCGACACCTCGACGACTTCGAGCGCCGCCACTACGAGGCGGGCGCCGTCGTGGTCGCCGAGGGCGACACCCCGCACGAGCTCTACATCGCGCTCGAGGGCAGCGCCGCGGTGCTCGTCACCGGCCCGGACGGCAACCAGCACGAGGTGGGGCGCGTCGCCCCGGGCGGCACGGTCGGCGAGATGGCGCTCCTGACCGGCCAGTCGGCCGCGGCGACGGTGCAGGCGGGCACCGACCTCGACCTGCTCGTGCTCACCGAGGAGGAGTTCGCCGACCTCGCCGAGCGCTTCCCGCAGATCTACCGGAATCTCGGGACCCTCCTCGCCGAGCGGCTCGCGCACACGAACCGGCTCGTCGCGAAGCGCGTCCCAGGCCGCCTCGTCGTCCTCGCGAACGACGGCGCGCCGCCGCTGCTGGGCTGCGCGCTCGCCTGCAGCCTGGCGTGGCATACACGCGAGCGGACGCTCTACATCGCGCTCCGCTCCGACCCGAACCCGGAGCTCAAGTCGCTGGCGAGGGCGGCGCGCGACCGGACCGGCCTCGACGCGAGGCGCGGGATCGCGATCCTCCACGTCGAGGGGCCGAAGGGCCGCTACGCGCCGAACGCGCTCTACGAGACGCTGATCGAGCTCTTCGACCGCTTCCAGAACATCATCATCGAGGTCGACGCCGGCTCCGAGCCGCAGCTCGCGACCGCGACGACGGTGCGGCTCCAGGGCGGGGACGTCCCCGGCGTCTCGCCGGACGGCGTCCTCTGCGTGCGCGGCTGGGCTGACCGGCCGAGCGGCCTGCGCCCGCACCACGACCGCGTCGTGACGGTGCCGGAGCTCGGCGAGGCCGACCTGCGCGCCATGCGGAGCGGCGTGCTGCCGTCGTCAACCGCGGCCGGTGGCGCGCTCGGGTGGGCGGCGCGCGACCTCACCGGACTCAAGGTCGGCCTGGCGCTCGGAGCGGGGAGCATTCGCGGCTATGCGCACGTCGGCGTGATCGAGTGCCTGCACCGCGCCGGCGTCCCGATCGACTACATCGCCGGAACCTCGATCGGGTCCGCTGTGGCGGGCCTGTACGCCCTCGGCAGAGGACCGACGGAGATCGCCGCGACGCTCGACGAGTTCGGCCCGAACCTGTTCAAGCTGACGATCCCCTTCCGCAGCCTGCTCTCGAACCGCGGCATGCGGCGCTACATGCAGGTGATGGCTCCCGGACGTCCGGATCGAGGACCTCGACCAGCCGCTCGCGATCGTCGCCGCGGACATCCTGGCCCAGCGCGAGGTCGTCTTCCAGCGCGGGCTCCTCTGGCAGGCCGTGCTGACGAGCGTCTCGATCCCGGGCATCTACCCGGCGTCGTCGATCGGCGGCGCGATGCTCGTCGACGGCGGCGTCCTCAACCCCGTGCCGGCGAACGTCGTCTCGCACATGGGCGCCGGCGTCGTCATCGCGGTGCGGCTCGGGAGCCGCCAGCTCGAGGCGGACTACGACCTCGAGGCCGTCCCTGCGATGGGCACGCCCCCGACCGCGACGAACGTGCTCATGCGCTCGATCGAGATCATGCAGTCGCGGATCGACGGCGAGGCGCCCGAGGGGACGGTCGTCACGGTGACGCCGATGTCCGACCTCATGGGGCCGAAGCTCCGGGACTTCGCGGCCGGCCGGCGCTACATCGCCGACGGGGCGGCCGCCGCCGAGGCGGCACTGCCTCGCGTCACGGCCGCGCTGCCCTGGCTCGCGGGCTAGCCGCGCCGGGTCAGCCGCGTCTTCGCGTTCAGCAGCCCCTTGAGCATGCGCTCCTGCCGGCTGCCCTTCGCGGGCAGCAGGCCGAGCTGCCGCGCGATCGACGAGTCGTCCCAGTAGGAGTCGTTGCGGACGATCAGCCCGTCCTCGACCCGGACGAAGTCGAGCCCCTCCGCCTCGACCTTCCCGCCCGTGGCGCGGACACCGTCGAACGGCGCGCCCGTGAACGAGCCTCGGATGCGCCACCAGACCGCGACCTTGCCGCCGTCGGCCACGAGGTCCCGCACCTCGTACGTCAGGTCGGGCATGGCCGCGAAGAGGCTGCTGAAGTAGGCCCGCATCCCGTCCGGCGCAGAGAGCTCGCCGACGGGGGCGAGGTTGTCGATGGCGCCGGGCTTCCAGCACGCGAGCGCTGCGTCGAGGTCCTGCTGCCCGATCGCCGTGAAGTACCGGCGGGCGACCTCGGCCGCCGCCTCGCTCACGTCACGGCGTAGAGGTCGCGGAAGTAGCCGTTCAGCAGCCGGTTCCCGGGATCGAACCGCTGCCGGTGCGACTCGAACTGCGCGATGCGGTCGCCGAACGCCTTCGCCACCTGCTCCCGCGTCAGGCGCGGGGTCTGGTTGAGCAGCGGCTTGCCGTCGTGGTCGCTGCAGAACCCGTTGTAGGCGTCGAGGAAGTCCTGCCAGCCGGGCGCACCGGTGCAGACCGGGTCGATCGTGATCGCGTTCCAGTCGTACGTGTAGGAGAACAGCGAGCTCTGGTCCTGCGCGATCCGGTAGCCGACGTGGAGCATGTTCGGCCGCCAGTGCTTGTTCTTGTAGTACGACTGCGCGAACTGGAAGTACTCGCCGAGCGTCTCGGCGTACCGGTCCTCCGGGAACGCCCAGATGCTGAACGTGTACTTCGACTTCCCGGAGACCTCCGGGTAGCGGATCATCTGGTCGCCCGGGAGCGTGTGCTCCGAGCGGACGAGGCGCGTCATCAGCAGCTGCGCGGCGCGGTTGGACTGGTTCACGGCGAAGTAGCGCGCGCCCCGGAACGGGACGTACTTCTCGAGCGCGTAGTTGATGAACGGCATGACCGTCTTCCAGGACTTGTTGCGGATCTTCCAGGCCGTGTGCGTCGCGGGCCGCGACTTCCGCACCGCCGACTCGTCACCCGTGTAGCTGCGGAACTCGATCCCGACCTTCTCGAGGAACGGGAAGATGTAGAACATCATCGACTCGCCGCGCGCCACGAGCTCCGGCAGGCGCGCCTGGAACTCCTTCAGCTTGTAGACCTCGTGGTGCACGGCCATCGCCTGCAGCGGCCGCACCTTGAAGGTCACCTCCGTGATGATCCCGAACAGGCCGTAGCTCGACCGCGCCGCCTGCAGCAGCTCCGGCTCGTCCTCCGTGATCTCGACGGTCTCCCCGGACGGCGTCAGCATCTTGATCCGCGTCGCGTAGGAGTTGACCTGCCCGTACTCGCCGGGCATCGACGCGTCCTTCGTCGCGCACGTCGCCGCGGCGCCCATCGAGAGGTTCCCGAGCTCGATGTTGACGTAGAACTGGAGGTCGTGCTTCTCGAGCTCCTTCATCACGTCGATGTAGAGCGCGCCGGGCTCGGTGGTGACGGAGTCGGAGCCGATGCGGAGGATCCGGTTCAGGCGGCGCACGTCGACGACGGTGCCGCCGTCCGCCTCGCCGCAGCGCGTGGTCGAGTGGCGCGACGCGAGCCCGCGGACCGGCGTCGGATACCGCTCGACGTCCGCGAGGATCGGGGAGACCTCGTCGACCGAGCCGATGTCGACGACCTCGCGCGGATAGGAGACGTGCTCCCGCGTCCAGTTCCAGACCGGGACGCCGACGGCGCCGTCGGGGCGGGCTCCGGCCTGTGACGCCGGGCTGGCCGTCGTCTCCGGGCTGATCCTCGTCTCCACAGAAGCTCCTTCCTCGATTGCGGCGCGGCCGGCCGATCCTACGACGTTTGCGTGGGGTTCACGAGATCCCCGCTCCGGAGCTGCTCGACCACCGCGGGGTCGAGCGCGGTGTGCAGCCCGGTGGCGGCGACGATCGGCTCGGCGCGCAGCAGGGCGTCCTGCAGCACGTTCGCCTGGTCGGCGCGAAGCGCGACCGTCTTGACCATCGAGGTCGAGCGCACGAGGTCGCCGTCGAGCTGCTCGAGCCACTTCCGCCCGAAGTAGTCGCCGGGCCCGAGCTTCGCCACGGCGGTCTCCTGCCCGTCCGCAGCCTTCACCACGTCCGCGTGCCCCTCGACGATCACGTGAACGTGGCGGACCGGCCTGGCCCGCTCGGCGAGCACCTCGCCGGTCGCGAAGATGAACTGGCGGACGTCGAAGTTCGGCGCGCCGCCCTGCTTCATCAGGGCGATGTCGCGGCCGACGAACGGCCAGATGATCCAGTCCGCGAGCGCGCGCAGCTTGCGGTCCCAGGACGGGATCACGATCAACGCCACGCTGCGGAAGCCGAGCCAGGCGGGCTTGCCCTTCGACTGGATCCCCAGCACCTCGCCGACGCCGGTGCGCCGGCCGATCGAGATGCCCTGCATCCGTACCTGCTTCTTCAGTGGCTTCGGCTCCTGGCCGGCGAAGGCGCGCGAGAGATTCTTGCCGAGGTGACGTCCCTCCGTGCGAGCCCACAGCACGGTCGGCGGGCACGTGCCGCCGCGCGGGTGCGGCACCGCGGCGCAGTCGCCCACGGCCCAGACCCCGTCATGCCCGGGGACGCGCATGCACTCGTCGACGACGATGCGGCCGCGCGGGTCGAACTCGAGCGGGAGCGCCGACACCGCGGGCGAGGCCTTCGTGCCGACGGCGCTGATGATCGTCCGCGTGGCGATCCGCTCGCCGTTCGAGAGATGCACCTCGTTCGGCGTGGCGCCGACGACCCTCGTCTCGAGCATGAGCTCGACCCCGAGCTTCTGGGCGTGCTTCGTCCCGTACGCGATCAGCTTCGGGAACGCCTTGTCCTTCCGCTCCTCGCTGCCGGTGCCGTAGAGCTCGGGGAGCAGGGTCTGGCCCGGATGGACGATCACGACGCGGCACTCCTCACGGCGGATCCCGTTGAACTCGCGCTTCGTCAGCAGCCGTGCGAAGTCGGCCATCTCGCCGGCCATCTCCGTCCCGGAGAAGCCGCCGCCCGCGATGAAGAAGGTGAGGAGCCGCTTCCGCTCCTCCGGCTCGGTCTCGATGTCCGCGAGCTCGAACATCTCGATCAGGTGGTTCTTCAGCGCGAAGCAGTCGTCGAAGCTCTTCAGCTTGAACGCGTGCTCCGCAAGCCCCGGATAGAGCTCGAGGTTCTCGGCCGTGCCCAGCGCGACCACGACATGGTCGTACTCGAGCTCGAAGCGCGCGCCGTCGAGCTGGCGCATCGTCGTGACGCGCTTCGCGTCGAGATCGATGCCGACCACCTCGGCGACGTGCACCTTGGCGCCGCTGAAGATGCGGCGGGCCGGGTTCAGGATCGTGCCGGGCGAGACGCGGCCGGTGATCATCTCCGGGATCAGGCCGTGGACGCACAGCGAGTTCTCGCGGGAGACGACGGTGACGTCGAGGCGGCCCTTCGCGATGTCCCGCTTCAGGGAGCGGCAGACGCCGACGGCGCTGAAGCCGCCGCCGAGGACCAGGACGCGCGGAGGCATTGGTGCTCCTTTCATCGCAGCGCGGAAGGGCCGGAGCCGAGAGCGCGCAGCGCGCGCAGGCCAGGCCGGAAGAGGTACTCGCCGCCGCGGGTGGTGACGAACCCCGGCTGCGGCGAGAGGAAGAAGGGCGGGCTGCCCTGGATCGTCATCTTGTTCGAGCCGCGCCCGTCGGCGATCAGGAAATCCTTGTCGTCGGCCAGGCCGAAGGCGTCGCCGTCCTCGACCCAGATCCGCTGGATCAGCTCGAACTGGCGCGCGATGCTCGCGTTGAAGCAGGTGAAGACGAGGCCGCGATCGACGCCGTCGTCCTCGAGCACGTCCTCGGGCAGCGGCGGGCCGTAGGGGCGTCCGCGGCGGATGATCCGGTGGCGGCGGACGGTCGCGCCCTCGAAGCCGAGGGCGTCGCGGGGATTGGCCCGGCGGATGTGGGCCCCGATGCGGGCACTTGAGCCCGTCGGGGTCGTCCTCGTAGCGGAAGTCGTTGATGCGCGCGGGATCGGAGACGACGGCCGGGTCGGGCGCGTGCGGGCAAACGGCGAGCGGCGTGCCGTCGCGCCAGCGGCCGACGACCTTCGCCGCGAGCAGCTCCTCGTCCCCGTGCGGGTAGTGCCTTGCGGCGTCGCGGATCGTGCGGCGGAAGAGCGCCACGTCCATCGCGAGCTTGCGGAAGACCATGTACGTGCCGTTGTCGCCGAGCGGGTCCCGCGGCGCGTCGGGCAGCACCCCGTCCTCGTCGACGTAGCCGAGGATGAAGTCGCCGGCCTTCATCGCGCGCCAGTTGCCGCGCTTGCCGAACACGCCGTCGCCCGGGCGCGCCTCGACGCCGCCGCCCTCGATCACCGGCTGCGAGACGCCGTCGAGGAAGCCGAAGTGGTCCTGGCCCCCGAGCGGGTGCACCGCGTGCTGCTCGTACACGAGCTCGATCCCGCCGAGCTCGCCCAGCTCGTCCCGGATCGACGTGATGCGGCCGACGAGCGCCGCGTCGTCCTCGGCGTGCAGGGTGAGGAACACGTGCGCCTCGCCCGTCCCGAGCGGCTGCTCCCACTGGTCCGGGGCGCTGGGGCCGGCGTCGCCGAGCAGCTCGGCCCGTGCGGCCATGCCCTGCCGGAAGTCCTCCGGGAAGGTGGCGAGGACGTCCTCGGGGACGCCCACCGCGGCCAGTCCCGACGCCGTGAGCGCCGCGTTGAGCGTCGTCTCCGGCCGCTCGTCGCCCCATGGCCGCGCGTCGGTGACCTGGTCGGCCAGCCGGGTGAGCCAGCGCCGCCCCGACTCGGCGTCGTCGACGCGCGCGAACACGTACGCGGCGGCGGGATAGGTGTACCCGCGGATGACGTTGCCCTGGATGTCGGCGACGTCGAGCTCCGGACCGCGACTGGCGCCGCTTCGGCGGCCGCAGCGCGCGGCGCCAGCGCGACGGCGCGTGCGTCGTCACGCGCGAGCCTCCGCCGGGAACAGCTCGAGGAACGTGTGCTGCAGCTCCTCCGCCTCCATCGCCTGGGCGCGGACGGCGAATGCGAGCAGCCGCTGCTTGAGCTCGAGCCCGGCGCGGATCTCGGCCACCGTCGCGTCGGGGTAGGTCGAGACGAACAGCCGGTTGCGCAGCTCGTTGTGCCGCAGGTAGCGCGCGAACCCGCTCCGGTCATCGCTCCCGGGGTAGCCCACGCAGTGGCTCCAGATCGCGTCGCACTCGGCCGCAAGCCGGGTGCGCAGCGCCTCGACGTAGTCCTCCTTCGTGCCGTCGAAGGCGGCGGTGAAGACGAGGTACGACGACGCGAGCCCGTCGGCCTTCATCGGCGCGCCCTGGTGGACGAGCTGCGGCACGATCAGCCAGCGCGCGAGGTGGGTCCACTCGATCCGCGCCGCGGGGCTGTCGGAGCCGGTCGGCATCGCGTCGAGCACCGCCTCGAGCTCGTCGTCGTGCCCCGGCAGGATCGGCGACCAGACCGTGATCGCGCCGATCAGCCCGGGCGCGTCGCCCATGGGTCCCCGCCGTGGGACCGAGAGGTCCTGGACCCGGCTCACAGGTCCTTCTGCACCTCCGTGAGGAACGTGAGCCAGGCCTCGCGGAACTCCTCCGGCCCGAGCGACGAGGCCTGCGGCGCGAACGCCTCGAACCGGCGCTTCAGGTCGACGACCGAGAGCACCGTGCCCGCGCTCGCCTCCGGGTAGCCGCAGTAGAAGTGCCCGTTGGCGAAGTTGTTGCGCGCGATGTACGTGCGCAGGGTCGCGGCCGGGGGCGGCGTCGGGTAGGCGGGCCCGGTCCCCCAGACGAAGCGCAGGTCGTTCGGGATCACGTATGCGAACGCGTCGACGTACTCCTCCCAGGGCCCGTCGAAGTCGGCCTGGAAGAAGAGGTAGCGGTAGCGCAGCTTCTCCTTCGGCTGGCTCGGGTCGTTCGGGTGGAACGCCTTGGTCTCGAGGATCGCCCAGCGCAGGAAGTACATGAAGGGGAACTGCGTGATGTGCCCCTTGATCGGCTTGAAGTGGCGCGTGTACCACATGAGCGACTTCAGCCAGAGGTCGCGGCGCCAGCTGATCGGGGTGATGAACGTGAGGGCCATCATCCGGCCGTGCAGATTGCGGCCGGCGTCGGCGCCGTGGGCGACGGTGGGCTTTCGGGGCGCGGTCGCGACGGCCATCAGCGCGCGGCCGCCTCGGCCGCGGCCCGCGCGGTCGGCGAGCGCGTTGGCGTCCTCACCCACGGCGCGAACGGATTCGGCGACGCCCTCGAGCGCGGGCGCGAGCTCGGGAAGTGCCGCAGCAGGACGCTGCGCATCGAGTTCTCCTCGATCCACTTGAGCCCGGCCTCGGTGTAGACCTTGGGCGTGTAGTCGGTCGTGAAGAAGCGGTCGCTCTTCAGCCGCCGCGAGGCCATCACGATGAAGATCCGGAAGGCGGTGTCGCTGAAGCCGAAGCCGGCAGGGAAGGCTCGGCGTAGAGGCCGCTCATCAGGTCGACCTCGTGGACGTCGCCGTAGACGCGCCGCAGCTCCTCCTGCCACTCCCGGTTCGGCGTCAGCTCCTCGAAGGAGTTGCACCGGCTTCATGTGGAGGAGCTCGCGGAACTTCGTGTAGCGCGGGACGCCCCGCTCGCGCGTCCGCATGATGTCCACGGCGCAGAGGTCCATCGTCACGCCGTCGGGCCGCTCGAACTGCTGCAGGAAACGCGGGTAGTTGTGCAGCACGATCGCGCCGGGGTGGGCGATCCCGAGCGAGTAGAGCGCGTTCGGCATCGTGCACTCGCCGAGACGGTCGCGCGCGTGAACGGCGTTCAGCTCGGGGAAGGTGAGGTCGAAGATCGGCGCGTGGTCACTCACCGAATGGAACGCGTACTCGTCCGGCAGCAGCGGGTGCATCCGGTAGACGGCGACGAACTCCTCGGTGAGCGAGTACGGCACGCCGTGGTGGTCGGTCTCCGAGCCCGGGATCCCCGAGACGACCTCGCTCGAGCTGATCCGCCCGAAGTGGCGTCGCACCCACTCGGAGGCGAGGCCCCACCACTGGCCGCGCATCGCGGTCACGGTCGTCGGGTGCGCGATGATCGCCGGCGTCCAGTCGACCGTGTGGATCTTCGCCATCAGCGCGCTGTTGACCATGCGCGCGCGGTCGTAGAGCTGGTCGTCCGACCACGTCGGGTACTCCGCCTTGAGCCGGTCGCAGATCGCGTTGTGCTCGAGCGTGAAGAGCGTGTGGAGGACCGAGAGGCCGATCCAGTGCGAGCCCGGGACGTCGGAGAGATCGGCGCCCTCGTCGAGGTTCGCGGGGAGCATCCCGTCCTCGTCGACGCGCAACTTCCCGCCCTCGCGCGCGCGGGTTCTGTCGATGAAGACCTTGTCGCGGCCGTAGATCTGCGACGCGTCCCACCAGTGCGTGTCCGAGGTCACCCACGTCTGCGGCCCGTCGGGGTCGGAGGTCGCGTCCTTCACGGTCTTGCGGATCCGCATCGGGTGCTCCGGCCAGGCATCGCCCTCGGCGAGATCGATCAGCCACTCGTCGTCGGGGTTCGCGGGGCCGTGGCTGAACCAGTCGTGCACCTCGAACTGGAGCCAGGCGGCGGCGAGAACGTTCAGCGTCGTCGCGGGGACGAACTCCTCGCGCGTGTGCAGGTCGAGGCTGACCGCGCGCGCGTTCGGCGTCAGCAGGCGCGGCTCGGTCTCCGGGTACGTGTACTTCAGCGGGAAGTTGCGGCCGAAGCGGGTGCCCGTCGAGCCCATCAGCGGGTTCTCGAGGTCGTTGAACGTCCCGTCGATCATCCGCGAGGTCAGGTAGCGCGGCTCGGCGCCGTCGCCGTCGGCGGAAGCGGCGTCGCCGTTCGACTGCGGGACCGCGAACGTGCCGGTGAGGTAGCCCGCCGCCTCGGGGTCGTCAGCGCTCTGCGGCACGTGGCGGCCCGTCGGCTGACCCGTGTCGTGGAGGTTCTGGTCGCGGAGCAGCTTGCGCATCTCGGCGAGCACGAGCAGGCCGAGCGGCCGAGGCAGGCGGTGCCACCCGAAGCGCTGGTCGAGCCGCACCGCGAGTTTTCTCAAGCCGCCGCCCACTGCACTCATTGTCGCCTCCGTCACTCCCGTCTCGACCCCGTCGGCCTTGCCCTGACGCCATGCAACCACCACGCGTCCCGAGTTACAAGAGGGGGATTCGTGAATCTGTCTTCCCTGTCGTATGCTCGGCCGCATGAGCCGTGTCGGGGAAGGCGCGCGGGTCCTGCTGGGGCTGATTCGCCTCGTGAACGGGACGGCTGCGATGGTCGCGCCGGAGCCCATCGGGCGCCGCCTCGGCATCGAGCCGGAGGAGAACCCGGCCGCCTCCTACGTCACGCGCCTGTTCGGCATCCGCACGATGCTGATCGGCTACGACCTGCTCCAGCGCGACCCGGCGATCCGGGAGCGGGCGCTCCGCGTCGCGCCGCTGATCCACATGAGCGACACGGCCGTGGCGATCGCCGCCGGGGCCGCCGGCAAGATCCCGCGCAAGGCGGCGATGACGACGGCCGCGATCTCGACCACGAACACGGTGCTCGCGCTCACCGCGCGGCGCTCGTCGCGCTCGGCCTAGCCGGCCTCGATCGCGCCAGGTTGCGCGACGGGGGCCTCGGGCTCCTGCCCGAGGCGTGACGGCCACCAGCTGCGGTCCCCGACGAGCCACACGATCGCCGGCACGCAGATCGAGCGCACCACGAACGTATCGAGGAGGACGCCGAACGCGACCGCGAACCCGATCGCCATGAGCTGGTACTGCGGCAGCACGAGCAGGACGCCGAACGTCCCCGCGAGGATGAGCCCTGCGCTCGTGATCACCGGCCCCGTCTCGCCGAGCGCGCGCAGCATCGCGTCCCTGGTGCCGGCTCCGCCGCGAGCTCGCGCACGCGGCTCATCAGGAAGATGTTGTAGTCGGAGCCGAGCGCGACGAGGAAGATGAAGATGATCACCGGCAAGGACGGGTCGATCCCCGGCCGGTCGAGGACCACGTCGACGAACACCATCGTCACCCCGAAGGCGGCGAGGAACGAGAGGATCACCGTCCCGAGCAGGTAGAGCGGCGCGACGATCGCGCGCAGGAGCACGACGAGCGTCAGCAGCACGACGAGCAGCACCAGCGGCGCCACCACGCGCAGGTCGCGGGCGCCGGCGGCGCGGTAGTCGTACCGCTCGCCGGAGCCGCCGCCGACGAGCACGTTCAGGGACGGGTCGATCCCTGCAACCGCCTCCCGCATCGTCGCGACCCGGTCGATCGCGGGCCGTTCGAGGGGGTCGTCCGAGAACACGGCGAGCATCTCCGCCACACGTGCGTCGGCGGAGCGGCGGCCGGTGTCCTGGACGGACGCGATCCCGCCGACCTGCTCCAACCGCTGCGTCACCGCCGCGAGGTCGCCGCCCTGGATCGTCCCGTCGGAGCGCTCGACGAGGACCGTGGTCGGGTTCACCGTGCCCGGTGGGAACGACCGGGCCAGCTGCTCGTAGCCGGTGGCCGAGTCGGCCTCGGCGCGGAAGAAGCGCGTGTTGTTGAGGTCGATCGAGTAGACGAAGAGGCCGAGCGTGCAGACGAGCAGCAGCCCCACCGACGCGGCGAGCCATGCGGCCGGGCGCCGGCGTACGACGACGCCGATCCTGTGCCAGATCCCGAGCGTCGGGTCCTCGGCAGGCGCGCCGTAGGCCACGGGCGCAGCTCGCGGCCAGAAGACGTGGCGTCCGAGGAGCGCGAGCACCGCGGGCAGGAGCGTGAGGCTCGCGACCATCACGACCGCGATCCCGATCGCGTTGACCGGGCCGAGCGTGCGGACGACGCCGAAGACGCCGGCGAGCATCATGAGGAGCGCCGCGATCACGGTCAGCCCGCTCGCGACGATCGCCGGCGCGGCGTTGCGGGTCGCTACGAATGCCGCCTCGCGCGCGTCCTCCTGCTCCAGCAGCACCGGCCGGTAGCGCGAGACGAGCAGGAGGCAGTAATCGGTGCCGGCGCCGAACATCAACACGAGCAGGAGCGAGGTCGACGTGTTGTCGATCGCCAGCCCGAACTGGTCGTGCAGGAGGTAGATGACCCCGCTCGCGACCATGTAGGCGACACCGACGACGAACAGCGGCACGAACGCCAGCAGCGGCGAGCGATAGACGGCGAGGAGCAGCACCAGTACGAGCAGCGCCGTCATCGCGAGCAGCTTCGCGTCGGCCTCCTGGATGATCGTGTTGCCGTCGGAGACGAGCGCCGGGAAGCCGGTGACGTTCAGCGTCAGGCCGTCGCTCGCGTTGTCGAGCGCACGCAGCTCCTCGATCGTGCCGCGCACGTGGAAGACCTCGCCTGCGACGAGCGGGACGATCGTGAACGCGACCGAGCCGTCGGAGGAGACGAGGCCCTCGGGCGACAGCGGCGTGAACGGCGGCACCGGCCGCGCGACGTTCTCGATGCGGGCCGCCTCCTCGGCGTCGCCGAGGATCCGCACGCGGTCGGCCGCGCTGAGCCCGCCGGGCCGGGAGTAGACGAGGAGCGTCGTCCGCTGGTCGCCGCCGGGGAACCGTTCGCGGAGGACGCGCTCGATCTCGGCCGACTGCGAGCCCGCGGGAAGCTCGTACTCGTCGTTGACCTCCTCGCGGATCTTCTGGCCGGCCGGCGCCGAGATCCCCGCGAGGACGAGCCACGCCGCGAGAAGTGCCCACGGAAGCCAGCGACCCCGCATCGCGCCGACCTTAGCGCGTGGGGTTCGGCGCTTCTAGAGGCGCTTCCACATGGGAAGACGCGAAGGCCGGGCGCATGGCCCGGCCTTCGCAGCGTCTCGGTGCGGTCGAGGCCTAGCCGGCCTGCGAGCCGCTCCCGGTGTTCTCGACTCGCAGCACGTACGGCGCATCGAAGACCGTCAGCTGCCCGGTCGGCATGTTCGAGACCGTCACGGTCAGCTTGCCCTTGTCGCGCCCCTTGAGGCACGACGTGTCGAACCCGGCTACGCGGAACTCGTCACCCGTGAGCCGGTAGAGGTGCCACGTGCCGTCGACCGTCTCGCCGGCCAGGGTGCGGCCCGGCGTGAGGTCGCACGAGGCCACGAGCTGGACGAGCCAGTTGTTGTTCTGCTCCGCCCCGCTGATCAGCGTCCAGTCGGTCGCCGCGACCGTGGCGGTCGTGGTGCCGACGCGGACGTTGGAGATGAACCACCCGGCGTCGAGGTAGCCCGCGTCCGTCGAGTAGCGGAAGCGGACGTCCGTCGCACCGGCCGGCAGCGTCGCGCTGAGCGTGACGTACCTCGGCTGGTCGACGAAGTACGCACCGCCGGAGGTGCCGGTGATCCCGTTGCCCTCCGCGTTGTTCTCGTGCGGGTTCGTGTTCGTCGACACGGCCTGGCCGGTCGCGGCGTCGACGACGGGCACCGTGACCCACTGCCCGTTCACCAGCGCCTCGACGAAGCCGTAGTCCCAGCCCTCCTCGATGAAGTACCACGTGTCGAACGTGACCTTCTGCCCGCCCGACACCGCGGTGTCGACGTTCAGGATCGTGTCGGAGTTGTTCGCGTAGCCGCCGTACCAGTGGGAGGTCCCCACGAGCGGCACGATGTCCACGCCCGGCGCGCCGCTGAAGTTCACGGCGAACTGGGAGCCGGGGTTCCGGAAGACCTCGTACGAGGTGCCGAACGGGAGCGCCACCTGCGCCGGGACGTTGTCCTTGCGCCACCGCGGCTCGGGCATCGCGCCCTTGTAGATGCCGCGGCCGTTCCAGAAGAGGTCGTTCGCGAGGTCGATCGTGTAGCCCCACGAGTCGACGTCGGAGCCGAGGTCGAGCGTGTGGAAGCCGTAGATCGTGCTCTCGTCGTCCAGGTAGACGGCGAGCGACCAGTCCTGGAACAGCTGCGTCGCGCTCGGCAGGTCCGGGTACGGCAGCGCGTTGAACTGCTGGATCGCCGCGTCGACGCCGGCGAGGCTGTCGGCCTGGTTGGCGAAGATCAGCTTGATCAGCTGGTCGCCGGGGCCGTCGTACTCGAGGTTCGGCGTGTAGTCGCCGCCGCCCTCGCCCCCGGCCCGCTCCCACAGGTAGAGGAAGTACGTGAGCGAGGCACCGTAGTTCTCGAGGCCGCCGCCCCAGCGGATCAGCGACGTCTCGCGGTGGAACACCTGGTGGTAGGCGACGTGCGAGCCGCCCGCCGGGAAGCCGTTGAGGAAGATCGCCATGTCGGCGAGGCCCTCGTCGACCCACGACGTCTCGGTCGTGTCCGAGTACTCCATCAGCAGGTGCTCGAGCTCGTGGGCGATGACGCCCTCGTACAGGTACGGGACGCCGTCGGCGTTGCCCGTCTGCGGCCCGACGCGGTTGGCCCAGTCGAGCGCGTCGATGACGATCACGTTCATCCCGAGCGACGAGAGGTAGTCCGGCGCGAAGTAGCCGGCCGTGTACGTCGTCTCGGCGCAGTCGTAGTACGAGTCGTCCTGGACGTTGTAGACGAGCAGGACGAGCGCGTTGGTGCCGCCCATCTCGCCGAAGTGCTCCTCGTCCACCCGAACGATCCGGTTCTTCAGCTCGTCGCCGAGCGTGTTGATCTGCGTCTGGGTGATCGCGAAGTCCCCGTTCGGCGTCGTCGCGCAGGGCGCGAACTCGTCCGCCGGATCCGGATCGAACTGCGGGTCGAGGCTGGCGACGCCCTCGACCCCGGCGAGCGCGCCCTGCGGGACGTAGATGTAGACAGGCGTGCCATCGGCCGTCGTGCCGGAATAGACGCGTTCGAACGTCTGCGTGTAGGACGCGCCCGAGGTGCTGTCGTCGATCGGCACCTGGATCGTCGGGTCGCCCGGTGTCGCGGCGCCCGCGTTGCCGGCACCGAGCAGCATCGCTGCCACGACAGCGGCGAACAGCACCGCGAGCCGCCGCGTGGCGGTCCATGAAGCAGTCAAGTGGATTCCCCTCGTCCTCGGGCCCGGGCCCCTCACCCGGGCGAAGAAGCGGAATGGTATCCGATATTTCTTGCTTTGAAACGATGCCGAGGCTCGCTCGGGGCGGACCTCTACACTGAGCGCGATGGAGGCCTCTCTCCCCGTCGCAGAACGGCCGCGCCGCCCCGAGTGGATGAAGGTCCGGGCGCCGAGCGCCGACTCGCAGTACTTCGACGTCAAGAAGCTCATCCACGGCGCGAGCCTCCACACGATCTGCGAGGAGGCGCGCTGCCCGAACATCGCCGAGTGCTGGGGCCGCGGCACCGCGACCTTCCAGATCCTCGGCGACACGTGCACGCGCGCGTGCCGGTACTGCTACGTGCACTCGGGCCGGCCGTCGGAGCCCGTCGACCCGCTCGAGCCGCTGCGGCTGGCGCAGGCCGCCGCGCAGATGGGCCTGAAGCACGTGGTCGTCACCTCCGTCGACCGCGACGACGTGGAGGACAAGGGCGCCGCCCACTACGCGGCGACGATCCGCGCGCTCAAGCGGAAGCTGCCGGAGGCTTCGGTCGAGGTGCTGACGCCGGACTTCCTCGGAGTCGAGGAGGAGGCGCTGCGGACGGTGCTGGGCGCCCGGCCGGAGGTCTTCAACCACAACATCGAGACCGTTCGCCGCCTGCACCGGCGCATGCGCGGCGGCAAGGCGTCCTACGACGGCGCCCTGTGGCTGCTGCAGCGTGCAAAGGAGCTCGCGGACTACCCGGTGCTGACGAAGTCGGGGATCATCGTCGGGCTGGGGGAGACGAACGACGAGGTCGTCGAGACGATGCGCGACCTCCGCGCACACGGTGTCGACGTCGTCACGATCGGCCAGTACCTGCAGCCGAGCCCGAAGCACACGGCGATCGACCGCTGGGTCCATCCCGACGAGTTCCGCTGGCTCCGCGAGCAGGGCGAGGCGCTCGGCTTCGGCTCGGTCTTCGCGGGCCCACTCGTCCGCTCGAGCTACCGCGCCGACGAGCAGCGGCACGCTGCCGAAACCGGCCGCGGCGCCGTCGCGTACTAGCCAGCGCAACCCAACCTGGCGGACGGCGGGGGTTGCCGTCAGTCCGGATGGACAGATGAGGCCCCCGCCGCCCTGCCGGGATGACGCTAGCCCACTGTCGAGCGGGGTCGCGAGCCGTGTGAGCGGTTCCACACAGTCCGCGGAAACGACGAGGGCCCGGTCGCCGCCGGGCCCTCGTCTGCTGCTCGGTGCGAACGGCTCAGCCGCCCGGCTGGAGCACTCCGTTCACGCGCAGCTGGTACGGCGCGTAGGTGTTGATCGACTGCGTCGACTCGTCGTAGGTGACGATCGCGCCGACGGAGCCGGCCTCGTCGCCGATCAGCCGACGGAGCTGCCCGCCGGAGAGAGTGGCGGTGCGCCCGTTCGTGAGCGGCACCTGCGAGAGGATCGTCTGGGACGTGCCGTTGAAGGCCACGAGCTGCACCGTGTAGCCCTCGATCGGCGGCCGCGGCGTCGCCCAGCCGGCAAGCGTGCCGTCGGAGACGAGCGTGCCGCCCACCCTGACGTCGTCGATCCACCAGCCCGCCCCGCTCTCGTCGGGGTTGTTCCCGAGCTGGAAGGTGTCGGTCATCATCCGGAACCGCAGCAGCACGGTCTGCCCGGCGTAGGCCGAGAGATCGAACGTCTGCGTGCTCCAGTCGGCGACGCCGCTGAAGCCCGGCAGCTGCGAGACGATCGAGCCGATCGCCCCGCCGTTGTGCTGGGTCGTCGTCGTCGCGTTGTCGATGCTCGTCCAGCGGAGCCCGCCGTCGGTCGAGATCTGGACGATCCCGAAGTCCCAGTCGAGCTCGATGTTGTACTTCGTGTCGAACACGAGCGAGCGGTCGCCGCTCGCCGGCACGGTGATCGACCGGACGATCGAGCGGTCGATGTTCGCCGCCGCCCCGGAGGACAGCACCGCGTCACCGGCCTGAACCTCGGACGTCCACTCCATCGGCGGCGGCGTGTGGTGCGTCGGCCCCGAGAACGAGAGCGACGAGATCGCCGCCGCGCTCAGGGGGTTGCCCGAACCATCCCGCAGCTGGACGTAGTCCGAGCCGTTCGGCGGCGCGCCGGCCGTCGAGTAGCTCTGCGGGTTCGCCCAGTTGACGGCGGAGTAGAGCTCGTCCGCCTGGTAGTCCGCCTCCCGCGTGGCGCCGCGCAGCTTCGCGCCGTCGTCGATCGAGCGGTCGACGGCAACCATCGCGGCCCACTTGTGGATCAACTCGCGGGTCGGTCGTGCCCGTGACGTAGCGGTCGAGCAGGACCTGCAGGCCCTCGAGCCCGTTCACGTCCTCGTTGTGGAAGTCCGTCATGAACGCCGGCCCGTAGCGGCTGTGGAGGAACTCCATGAACGTCCACGCCGCGCCGTAGTCGGCGAGCGTCTCGAGGTCGCCCTGGTCCTCCCAGATGGTGAGCGAGTTCTCCGCGCCGCCGTTCGGCTGCGGGATCTGGTTGAACGGCGTCACCACGGTGCGCCAGCCGAGGAACGTCTGGATGTGGCCGTCCCACGCGAACTCCTCGATCGTGCGCCGCGGGAAGCCGTAGCCCGTGACCGTGATCGCGTAGTCGGAGAGGCCCTCGTTGACCCACGTCGCTTCGCCCGGGCTCGCCCAGAACTCGAGCAGGTGCTGGTACTCGTGGGCGAAGATCCCCTCGTAGCGGAACGGGAGCCCCGGCCGGTTGTCGCAGAGGACGGTCGAGGGCTCGTTCGGCGGGTTCGCGCCCGTGCGGTGGAGCCAGTCGTAGGAGTCGATCGACATCACGTTGCGGTTGACGAACGCGTTGATGTCGGACGAGTGGTAGCCCGCGACGTACGACGGGAAGGTGATGTCGGTGAAGTTCTCGTCGCGGAAGTTCGCGACGAGGGTGACGATCTTGCTCCCGGGCCCTGGTAGTAGGTCGGCGGCTGGCCGATGAGCGCCGGCAGCGGTCGCGCCGGTCCCGTCGCGAGGCGGCGGCGAGCTGAAGTTCGCGGTCATCTTCGGGTACATCTGGTCCGAGAACTCGTTCGAGAGATACGTCGCCTGCGCGTCGGTGATCACGTTGCGTGCGCCGTCGTTGCGGCAGTCGCCGGTCGGGTAGTTGAGGTTGTTCGAGACCCAGACCTCCGTCCGCGCGCTGACCGCGCGCAGCGTGAAGACCTGCACGTTCAGCCGACCCGTGACGAAGTTGATCAGCGGCCAGGTCTTGATCGACCCGACCGGCGGGCTCTCGAACTCGTCCGCGGCCTCGGCGGCGGCCGACAGCGAGCGGCGCCGCCTGCGGGAGCTCGCCCTTCTTCGGCTTCTTGACCTTCACGTCCTTGCCGACGTACAGCACGTCGCTGCCCTTGCCGTTGCCCGGCGCGGCCGATGCGACCGTCGGCACCGCGAGCGCGAGCGCGGCGACCGTGAGGCCGAGCCACGCTCGCACGAATGTTCCTGTCTTCACCTCTCCCCCTTCTCGATCGACGCGTCCAGAGAGAGGACGCGATATCTGCAGCCCGCGATATTGCTGCCTCGATCACCGCAGGTCAAGCGGGGAAGCGAGGGGCCCGGCCGCAGCCGGGCCCCTCCTGTGATGCCGCGTCAGCTCTTGCGCGGCAGCTCGATCCGCCACGCGCCGCGCCCGTGCGTCGCGGCGTAGAGCAGGCGGTCCGAGCCGTTGTCGACGAGCACGAGCTGGTAGACCGCGACCGGCGGGAGGCCGTCGGCCGCCGGGACCCAGCTCGTCGTCCCCTTGACGAGCCTGCTGACCCCGAAGTCGGTCGACGCGTACAGGTCGCCGGTCCGGGCGTCGTAGGCGACGTCGGTGATCGGCTGGTCGCCGAGGTCGTGGCTCACGTTCGTCCACGTCGCCGTGCCGGTCGCCGGGTTCGCGCGCACCTCGAAGACGTGCCCGGGCGTCGCCGGCGTGTAGGCGTCGTAGCCCGAGAACGAGACGAACGCGTGGTTCGGATCGTTCGGGTCGACCGCGATCCCGCTCGGGTACCGGCGAGGCTGCGCCGGGGTGTCGAGACGCGTGTACGTCACGGCCGAGGCGGGCTCGGCGTCGGCGTTCCGCGAGATGAACAGCCGGCCGCGGCGCGTGCCGACCCACATCGTCGACCGGTCGGACGGCGCCCGTTCGATCTGCACGACGTAGCCGGCCGCTCCGCCGCCCTTGTCGAGGTCCGGCCCGGCCGAGAGATCGCCCGCTGCGCCTCCGAGGCGGGCCCAGTCGCCGCACCCCGAGTTCGGGCCGGTGAACGCGCGGTCGCCGGTGTCGGTGTTGCAGTGGTCGCGGAGGAACTGCTTGTCGGCGTTGCCGGCCGTCTTCGTCCGCCAGACGTTCTGCATCCCGGCGAACGCCGTCTCGCTGACGACCGGGTCCGACTCGAGCGGCGCGTAGAACGCGGACGCCTGGCCGCTGAACGCCATCGGGTCGGAGATCCAGATCCAGCTCCCCTGGACGTTCCCCTCGAAGTTCACGTCGAACTGCGTGCCGGTGTACGCGTGGTAGCGCGTGACGCCGTTCACGTCGATCGCGGGCGGGCCGCCGTCGCCGCGGACGTTGAGCTCCCAGGAGCCGTTCGTCATCCCCGGCGAGCCGTTGTCCTGCGTCCCGCCCTGGATGTCGTTGCGCGGGTCGGTGACGTCGACCGCAAGGCCCTGGAACTGCAGCGTGGACAGCCCGGCGTTGAGGTCGATGATCTCCGTCGGGATCGACCTGAGCCACATGCGGCACATCTGCAGCTGCAGCGGCCGGTTCGCGAGGTCGCGGAACGGGTTGTCGCACTCGGCGGAGTAGTCGACGTACGTCCCGCTCGTGCGCGTGACGCCGCCGTCGTGCCCGATGATCGCGACCCCGCCCTCCGCGAAGTGGATCTCGTGCAGGTCGGGATGGATGGCGCTCCAGTTGGGCCACGCGAACGCGTCGCCGCTCATGTCGGTCCAGGTGGCGCCCGCGTCGAGCGAGCGCATCAGCGCGCGGCCGTTCGACATGTTGCGGTCCGCGCCGGGTCGCGTCGGCAGCTCCTGGTACTGCGTGACCCCGCCGACCCACACCTCGTCCGGCCGGCCCGGCGGCGAGGCGATCGGCATGTCGTACGAGCACTGGTCGCGGCAGAAGTCCCACGTGCTGTAGGCCTGCGACCCGCGGACGTTGCTCGAGAGCGTCGTCCACTGCACGGACGCGGCCCTGGCGTCGTCCGTCCGCCGAACCTTCGACGCGTCGGCGTACGGGAACTGGCCGACGCGGTTCGAGCCCTGGCCGAGGTAGATGCGCGTCCGGCCGTCGGGCAGTGCGGCCGACGCGATCTGGTACCGGATCCCGAGGCCGCCGGGCCCGTCGGGCAGCGTCTCCGTGAAGATCTGCGCCGGCGCGGCCGGCGTCGCGAAGCTCGCACGGAAGACGCCCTCGTTGAACATCGTGAAGTAGAACGTCCCCGGCGCCTGCGGGTCGACCTCGAGGTCGGTGATCCCGCCGCGGAAGAAGTCGGAGCCGTTCGGCGAGTCCGGGTTGACGACGTCCTGCGCGCGCGCGAACACGAGCTGGAACGTGGCGCCGCCGTCACGCGACTCCCACAGCCCGAGCCGCGGCGCGCCCGGCGGCGTGAAGCGCCCGCCCGCGGTGGACGAGAGCCCGTGCCGCGCGACGGCGGTGCCGATGAGGATGTGGTCCGGATTCGACGGGTTCACCACGATGCCGCCGATGCCGCGGTTCGCCGCTGCGGCGCGACTGCCCGGGACGAGCGTCCAGTGGTTGCCGCCGTCGGTCGAGCGGTAGAGACCGATGCCGGCCTCGCTGTCGCTCGAGCCGTTGGGCTCGCCGGTGCCGACGTAGATCGTGTTGCCGGTCGCGTCGGTCGGATCGATCAGGATCGAGCCGATCGCCTGGGAGTCCATCCCCGTCGACAGCTCCTTCCAGTTCGGCCGCTGCGCGAGCGCGTTGTTCGTGCGCCAGACGCCGCCGCCGGCGGCTCCGATGTAGAGCTTGCACGCGCTCGCGCTGCAATGGCGCGTGTCGACGGCCATCGCGCTGACACGGCCGGACCACTGCGTCGGGCGGCCCCAGTGCTGCGTCCCGAGCTGCGCGACCTGCATGGTGTCGGGGCCGACGTCCACCCACTTGCTCGGGTAGCTCGAGCCGCGCGACTTGAGCTCGCTTCGCCGCCGTGATCGCCCCGAGCGTCTGCTGGAACGCGATCGCGTTCTGCGGGTACGCACGGTTGGCGTACGCCTCCGCTTCCGCGGCGGTCGGGAACTCCTCGCTCTCGGAGACGTTGTTCGCGAAGACCCCGAGCTGCTTGAACTCGCCGAGCCGCTCCGCTCCCGGCGACAGCTTGGGCGCGGGCGCGACGGCGCTCGGCCGGTCGCCCGCGACCAGCGCGGCGACACAGACGGGCACGAGCACGACGAGGGCGATCGCCGAGGCGGCGATCCAGGTCCTGCGCATCTTCTTCTCCCCTCTCCTCGCGGCGCGGAGCGGCCGCGCCGGCCGTTCCGGGGGATCCGGTTCCACGCTCTCCGCGAGCCGGTGCACGATCTCGGCGTTGAGGCTGCGGCCCGACCGGGCCGTCGCCTCGGCGAGCTTCTCCCGCAGCTCGTCGGGCATGCGGAGCAGGAACCTGTACGTGTCTCTCCCGGCCAACCCGACGCCACCCTGCCATAGTCGACCGTAGATATCAAGCGCGATATCTGATGGACGGACTTCGCTCCTGGACGACGAGGGCCCGCCGGAGCGGGCCCTACGGAAGCGACGATGCTCAGGGCGATATCAGCCGTGCGGCTTCGCCATGGCGTGGTAGTCGAGCGCCTTGTCGAGCACCTCGTCCTCCACGCCGGCATCGCGCGCGACCTCGCGCAGCGACCGTCCGGAGGCCGCCGCCTCCTTCACGATCTCGGCCGCCTTGTCGTAGCCGATGTACGGGTTGAGCGCCGTCGCGGCCGACAGCGTCAGCTCCGCGTAGCGCTCGTTCTGCTCGCGGTTCGCCTCGATCCCGTCCACGCACTTCTCCGCGAAGAGCGTCGCCGCCGAGGCGAGCAGCTCGATCGAGCCGAGCAGGTTCCGCGCCATCATCGGGATGAAGACGTTGAGCTCGAAGTGGCCCTGGAGCCCGCCGACGGTGATCGCCGCGTCGTTCCCGATCACCTGCGCCGCGACCTGCGTCACGACCTCGGGGATGACCGGGTTCACCTTCCCGGGCATGATCGAGCTCCCCTTCTGCAGCTCGGGCAGGAACAGCTCGGCGAGGCCCGCGCGCGGCCCGGAGCCCATGAGGCGGATGTCGTTCGCGATCTTCGTCAGCGAGACGGCGACGACCTTGAGCGCGGCCGACGCCTCGACGAGCCCGTCGCGCGCCGCCTGCGCCTCGAACGGGTCGGCGGGGCCGCGGATGTCGAGCCCGGTGTCGGCGCTCAGCCGCTCGCGCACCTTCGCCGCGAACTCCGGGTGGGTGTTGAGCCCGGTCCCGACCGCGGTGCCGCCGAGCGGGATCTGGCCGAGCCGCGGCATCGTGTCGCGGACGCGCTCGATCCCCTGGCGCACCTGCGCGGCGTAGCCGCGCGAACTCCTGGCCGAGCGTGACCGGGACGGCGTCCATCAGGTGCGTGCGCCCGGACTTGACGACGTCGTCGAACTCGCGGGCCTTGGCCTCGAGCGAGGCGGCGAGCTTCTCGAGCGCGGGGAGGAGCGTCTCCTGGAGCTCGCCGAGCGCGGCGAGGTGCACGGCCGAGGGGAACACGTCGTTCGAGCTCTGGCCCATGTTGACGTGGTCGTTCGCGTGCACGTCCTCGCCGGCGAGCGTGGCGATGACCTCGTTCGCGTTCATGTTCGAGGAGGTGCCCGAGCCGGTCTGGAAGACGTCGATCGGGAACTGGTCGTCGAGCTCGCCCGAGGCGACTCGCTCGGCCGCGGCGGCGATCCGCGCGGCCATGTCCGGATCGAGCAGGTCGAGGTCCGCGTTCACCTGCGCCGCGGCGCCCTTGATCCGGCCGAGCCAGCGCGCGCACGGCGACCGGAATCGGCTCGCCGGAGACGGGGAAGTTGGCGACCGCCTTGCGCGTCTCGCCGCCCCAGAGCTCCCGCCGCGTCTCGGTCTCGCCCACGTCCCGAGTCTAGCCCCGAGCTCGTGGCGGGGGACGTTAGTGGCTCAGAGCCACAAAGTCCGTCGTGCGACGGTCCCGCAGCGCGCGCCGGGAGGTCTCGCTGAGCTCGCCCTGGTAGGCCCACCCGAGGTAGCCGCAGCGCGGGCACTCGGCGTCGACGATTCGTCGGAGCGAGGAGCGATGGAGCCGGTGCTGCTCGCCGCAGCGGAGGCATTCGACGATCGGCGTCACGCGTGGACTATCGGCAGCACGCGATCCGCGCTGCGATCCCTCGGAGGAGGGACGGTCAGCGCCGCGCCGCCGCGGCCAGGAGGTCGTCCCAGCTGCAGAGCTTCACGCGCGGTCGGCCGTGCGGCTCGCCGGCGGCCTTCTCGGCCGCGTCGATCGCCTCCCAGCCCGCGTAGAGCACGGGCTCGGCGCCGCGCTCGACGAGGAGGTCGAGGACGTCCTCGCCGCTCCCGCGCGGGCAGCCGCCCCTCGCGCGCGTCCTCGAGCAGGAGCTCGACCGTCTCGGTCGCGTCCTTCTTGTTCGTGCCGATCACGCCGCTCGGCCCGCGCTTGATCCAGCCGGCGACGTAGAGCCCGCGGCTCGACGCGCTCCCGCCCTCGTTCGGCACCGTCCCGCGTCGACTCGTCGAACGGCACCCCCGGCAGCGCGATGCCGCGGTAGCCGACGCTGCGGAAGACGATCCCGCACGGGATCGTCTCGCGCTCGTCGGTCGCCGACCGCCCGGCCGTCGACGAGCTCGTTCCGGACGACCTCGATCCCCTCGACGCGGCCGTTGCCGACGATCGCCACGGGCGAGGACGAGGAAGCGGAGGACGATCCGGCGCGGCTTCCCGTCGGGCTCGCGGCCGGCGTAGTCGCGCAGGTGCTCGACGCTCCGCTTGCACCGTCGGCGGCGAAGCCTCGAGCTCGGCCTCGCTGGCCGGGTCGAGCTCGAGCTGCGGCCGGGTCGACGATCACGTCGGCGCCGGCGAGCTCGCCGAGCTCGCCGACCTCCACCGGCGTCCAGGCCGCCTGCACCGGGCCGCGGCGGCCGAGCACGAGGATCTCGCGGACGCCGGCGGCGTTGATCGCGTCGATCGCCGGCTCGGTCGTGTCCGTCGGCGCGAGCTCGTCGGGCGTCAGCGCCAGCATGCGCGCGACGTCGAGCGCGACGTTCCCGTTCCCGATCACGACCGCGCGCTCGCCGGAGAGGTCGAACTCGAGGTGCTGGTAGTCGGGGTGGCCGTTGTACCAGGCGACGAACTCGGTGGCCGCCCACGAGCCGGGCAGGTCCTCGCCCGGGATCCCGAGCTGGCGGTCCGTCTGCGCCCCGACGGCGTAGACGACGGCGTCGTAGCGCTCGCGCAGCTCCTCGTGCGTCGACGTCGCGGCCGACCTCGACGTTGCCGACGAAGCGGAAGCCGGGCCGCGCCGCGGTCTTCTCGAACGCGCGCGAGACGTCCTTGATCTTCGGATGGTCGGGCGCGACGCCGAGCCGGACGAGCCCCCACGGCGTCGGCAGCCGCTCGATCAGGTCGACCTCCGCCGGCGGATCGGCGGTCAGGAGCGCGCTCGCCGCATAGAAGCCGGCCGGGCCGGACCCGACGACCGCGACCTTCACGGGCAGCGCTGGTCTAGTGGGAGCAGCCGGAGCCGCAGCCGGCACCGGCGTGCGGGTCGTCGCCGGCCTCGCCCTCCTCGACCGTGAAGGAGTGGCCGCAGCCGCACGAGGCGGTCGCGTTCGGGTTCTCGATCTTGAACCCGGACTCCTGGATCGAGTGGACGAAGTCGACCGTCGCGCCCTGGAGGTAGGGCGCGCTGAAGGGGTCGACGACGAGGCGGATGCCGTGCTGCTCGCTCTCGAGGTCGCCCTCGACCGTGCCGCGGTCGAACCCGAGGCCGTACTGGAAGCCGGAGCAGCCGCCGCCCTGGATCGCGACCCGGAGGACCTCGGCCTCGCCGGCCGGCTCCTCCGCCATCAACTCGCGGATCTTGTCCGCCGCGGACGCGGTCAGCGTGACGGGGGTCTCGGTCTCGGGGCGCTGCTCGACAGTGGCCATGGTCTGATCGTAGCAACGTGCCCCGCGAGCGAAACCCCGACGCGACTTTGTAACAGCCGAAACAGGCTCTGCTACGGGCGAACGCTCCCGGTTCGTCACACGTGACGACGTTGGTAGTGTCCCGCGCGAAACGTCCGGGGTTGGCCCGGGCGGGCAGGTGGTAGGAGGCGCTCGACGTGCTCGACAGCTGGCTGCCCTTCCTGATCTACGGAAGCCTCGCGCTCGTCATCCCGGCGTCGATGATCCTGATGTCGTTCGTCTTCGCGACGCGCCCGCGCGCGAGGCGCCGCGCCCGCTACACGCCGTTCGAGTCGGGCGTCGCCGTCGGCCCGCCGCAGCAGCAGCGGTTCACGGTCAGCTTCTACCTCACGGCGATGCTCTTCATCGTCTTCGACATCGAGATCGTGTTCCTGTACCCGATCGCGGTCGTGCTCAACGACGTCGCCTGGTTCGCGTTCTGGGAGTTCCTCTTCTTCATCGGGATCCTCGTCGTCGCCTACGTCTACGTCTGGCGCAAGGGGGCGCTCGAGTGGCAGTAGGCCGCAAGAAGCCGCAGCGGCTCGCGCGACCTCGGCCTCCAGTCCGAGCGCCTGCTCTGGCCGACGAAGGGCCCGAGCGCGTTCGAGGAGGAGCTCGGGCCGGAGCAGCTCGAGCGCAGCCTCGGCCTGACCACGCTCGAGAAGGCGGTGGCCTGGGCGCAGACGCGGTCGATGTGGCCGGACACCTTCGGCCTCGCCTGCTGCGCGATCGAGATGATGTCGATCGTCTCGGCCCGCTACGACATCGCGCGCTTCGGGATGGAGGCGTTCCGCGCCTCGCCGCGCCAGGCCGACCTGCTGATCGTCTCCGGCCGCGTCTCGCACAAGATGGCGGCGCCGCTGCGCCAGATCTACGACCAGATGCTCGAGCCGAAGTGGGTGATCGCGATGGGCGCGTGCGCGAGCTCCGGCGGCATGTTCAACAACTACGCGGTGCTCCAGAGCGTCGACAAGATCGTCGCCGTCGACATCTACGTGCCCGGGCTGCCCGCCGCGGCCGGAGGCGCTGATGGAGGGGATCATGCGCCTGCACGAGGCGGTCCGCGCCGGGCGTCCCGCCGGCCTACGACATCCGCCCGGTGGCGACCGCGATGAGCTGGGAGGGCGTCCCCGGCTACGTCTCGGAGCACGGAGGCGCTCGGCGAGACGACCGTCGTCGTCGAGCGCGAGCGGCTCGTCGAGGCGTGCCACGCACCTCCGCGACGAGCACGGCTTCAACTTCCTCTCCGACATCACGCCGACCGACTACCTCGGCTGGGGCGAGAAGGGCGTCGCCGGCTACGTCGGGACGGCGGCGGCCGCGTGCGCTGACACCGACCTCGGCGCAGGGCTACCAGCACCGCCCCGGGCCGAAGCCGGCGCGCTTCTGCGTCAACTACCACCTGCTCGCGCTGCGCGACGGGGCGCCGCGGCTGCGCGTCCAGGTGTGGTGCGAGGACGGCGAGCCGGTGCCGAGCGTGATCCGCGTCTGGCCCGGCGCCGACTGGCACGAGCGCGAGGCCTGGGACATGATGGGCATCCACTTCGAGGGCCACCCGAACCTCGTCCGGATCCTCATGGAGGACGACTGGGAGGGGCACCCGCTGCGCAAGGACTACCCGCTCGGCGGCGAGCCGGTGCGGTTCTCGGGGGAGGAGTGAGGGCGCCGTGACGGTGGCGCCCGAGCGGCCTCGGACCTGGGCGAGCGTCGACGCGTCGGTCCTGCGCGGGGCGCCGATCTACGAGGAGACGCGGATCCCCTACCCGATCCCGACGATCCTCGAGGTCTCGGACGAGGTCCGCGAGCGCCGACGACATCCTCACCGTCAACTTCGGCCCGAACCACCCGTCGACCCACGGCGTGCTCCGCCTGATCGTCGACCTCGACGGCGAGACCGTCGTGGGCGTGCGTGCGGTCATCGGCTACCTCCACACCGGCTTCGAGAAGAACATGGAGGCGAAGACGTGGTGGAAGGCGATCACCTACGGGCCGCGCATCGACTACGTCTCGTTCCAGAACAACGAGCTCGTCTTCGTCCTCGCGGTCGAGCAGCTGCTCCAGATCGACGTGCCCGAGAAGGCGACGTGGATGCGGATGCTGCTCGCGGAGCTGAACCGGATCCACTCCCACCTCGTCTGGCTCGGCACCTCCGGCCTCGAGCTCGGGGCGATCTCGATGTTCTGGTACTGCTTCCGCGAGCGGGACCAGATCCTCGACCTGTTCGAGCTCGTGACCGGGTACCGCATGCACACGCGGTACTTCCAGGTCGGCGGGCTCGCGGAGGACATCCCCGACGGCTTCTATCCCGAGTGCCGCACGTTCGTCGACTGGATGCCGCGCGCGCTCGACGACTACCTCGGGCTGCTCGACCGCAACCCGATCTGGCTCGAGCGGACGCAAGGGCGTCGGGCTCCTGTCCGCGGAGGACGCGGTGGCGATGGGCCAGTCCGGGCCGGTGCTGCGCGCCTCGGGCGTCGACTGGGACAACCGCAAGCGCTCGCCGTACCTCGCCTACGACCAGGTCGAGTTCGACGTCCCGGTCTACCCCGAGGGCGACACGTACGCGCGCTACCGGGTGCACATGGACGAGATGGCCCAGTCGGTGCGGATCGTCGAGCAGTGCCTCGACCGGCTCGAGGAGCTCCGCGACGGGCCGTGGATCGCGGACGACCGCAAGGTCGTGCTGCCGCCGCGGCACGAGCTCCACACCTCGATGGAGTCGCTGATCCACCACTTCAAGATCGTCACCGAGGGCTACCGCGTGCCCGAGGGCGAGGTCTACAACGTGATCGAGTCGCCGCGCGGCGAGAACGGCTGCTACGTCGTCTCGGACGGCGGCCCGCGGCCGTGGCGCGTGAAGTTCCGCGCCCCCTCGTTCGTCGCGACCCCGATGGCGGCGGTGATGTGCAACCGGATCCTCGTCGCCGACATGATCGCGGTGATCGGGTCGCTCGACACGGTCATGGGAGAGGTCGACCGCTAGTGGCGCAGCGCTCCCTCTACGACGAGATCCAGGACGTGCGTGCGCAGTACCCGCCCGGCACCAAGTCGGCCGTCCTGCCCGCGCTCCGGCTCGCGCAGGAGCGCTACGGCTGGCTCTCGCCCGACGCGTTCCGCGAGGTCGCCGACGCGCTCGAGGAGACGCCCGCGTACTGCGAGTCGGTCGCGTCCTTCTACGACATGTTCCACCTCGCGCCCGTGGGCGAGCACCTCGTCGAGGTCTGCACGAACGTCTCGTGCGCGCTCGTCGGGGCCCAGCAGGTGCTGGAGGCGTTCGAGGCCGAGCTCGGCGTCCACCCCGGCGAGACGACCGCGGACGGGAAGGTGACGCTGCGCACGGTCGAGTGCGCCGGCGGCTGCGGCTGGGGCACCGTCGTCGCGGTCGACCACCGCTACCGCGAGCCGGTGCAGGCCGGGGACGTGCCCGGGATCGTGGCGGAGCTGACCGGATGAGCGAGCCGCTCGTCCTCCAGGGCGCGGCACCGGACCGCGACCTGACGAAGCTCGCCGCCTACCGCGAGGTCGGCGGCTACGACCAGCTCGAGCGGGCGCGCGGGATGGAGCCGCAGGCGCTCCTCGACGAGCTGCTCGCCGCGAACGTGCGCGGACGCGGCGGCGCCGGCTTCCCGATGGGCAAGAAGGCGAGCTTCCTCGCGAAGGGCACGGGCAAGCCGACCTACCTCGTCGTCAACGCGGACGAGTCCGAGCCGGGCACGTTCAAGGACCGCGAGATCATGTTCACCGTCCCGCACCGCCTGATCGAGGGCTGCCTGATCACCGCCCACGCGATCGGCGCGGAGCACGTCTTCATCTACATCCGGGGCGAGTACCTCAAGCGAGTTCGAGCTCCTGCGCGCCGCGCTCGAGCAGGTCGCGCAGGGCGAAGCTGCTCGAGGGCGTCACGATCGTCCTCCACCGCGGCGCCGGCGCCTACATCTGCGGCGAGGAGACGGCGCTGCTCGAGTCGCTCGAGGGCAAGCGCGGCCAGCCGCGGACGAAGCCGCCGTTCCCGGCCGTGGCCGGCCTGTACGCGTCGCCGTCCCTCATCAACAACGTCGAGACGATCGCGACCGTGCCGCTGATCGTGGAGATGGGAGGCGCGGAGTACGCGAAGGTCGGTGTCGAGAACTCCGCCGGCACGCGCGTCTTCTCGCTCTCGGGCAACGTCGTGAACGGCGGCAACTTCGAGCTCGAGCTCGGAACGTCGCTGCGCGAGCTCATCTACGACATCGGCGGCGGGATCCCGGACGGACGCGAGCTGAAGGCGGTCATCCCCGGCGGCTCCTCGGTGCCGGTGCTCACCGCCGACCAGGTCGACACGGGGCTCGACTTCGACTCGATGGCCGAGGCCGGCTCGATGCTCGGCTCCGGCGCCGTGATCGTGATCGACGACCGCGCCTGCATGGTGCAGCTCGGCCTGCGGGTCGCGCAGTTCTACATGCACGAGTCGTGCGGCAAGTGCACGCCGTGCCGCGAGGGCACGCGCTGGATGGTGCAGCTGCTGCAAGAAGATCGAGGAGGGCGACGCGAGCCAGGGCGAGCTCGACCTGCTCCTGAACGTGTGCGACCGGATCCTCGGCAAGTGCCTCTGCCCGCTCGGCGATGCCGCGGCGATGCCGATCGCGAGCTACGTCGACAAGTTCCGCGCGGAGTTCCAGGCGCACATCGACCAGGGCGGCTGCCCGTTCGGCGGCGAGTCGTCGCTCGAGGGGATCTTCGCCCCGGTCGACCAGCACACGCACCACCCGACCGCGGAGGTCCCGGCGTGACGGCGGCGGCGACCGAGCTCGTCACGCTGACGGTCGACGGCGTCGAGGTCGAGGTGCCGAAGGGCACGGGCCTCGTCGAGACGGCCATGGTCGCGGGGATCGAGATCCCGGTGTTCTGCTACGAGCCGCGCCTCGGCCCGGCCGTCGGCGCCTGCCGCATGTGCCTCGTCGAGGTCGAGGGGATGCCGAAGCTCCAGGCCGGCTGCACGATGACGGCGCAGGACGGGATGGTGGTGAAGACCGCGGCCACGTCCGAGAAGGCCGCCGACGGCCAGCAGGGCACGCTCGAGTTCATCCTCGTCAACCACCCGCTCGACTGCCCGGTCTGCGACAAGGGCGGCGAGTGCCCGCTGCAGGACCTGACCTTCCGCTACGGGCCGGGGCAGACGCGGATGACCTTCCCGAAGCGGACGTTCCAGAAGCCGATCCCGATCTCGCCCGACGATCTCGCTCGACCGCGAGCGCTGCATCCTCTGCTACCGCTGCACCCGGTTCTCCTCGGACGTGGCCGAGGACGGCGAGCTCGTCGCCGTCAACCGCGGCGCGCAGTCGCTGATCACGACCTTCGGCGACGACCCGTACCGCTCGCCGTTCTCCGGCAACGTCACCGAGCTCTGCCCGGTCGGCGCGCTGCTCCCGACGAGCTACCGCTTCCAGGCGCGGCCGTGGGAGATCCAGAACGTGCCGACGGTCTGCTCGCACTGCCCGGTCGGCTGCAACGTCTCGGTGACGACGCGCGAGGGCAAGGTGAAGCGGATCCTGTCGCGCAACCACCCCGAGGTCGACGAGGGCTGGATCTGCGACAAGGGCCGGTTCGCGTTCGCCCACCTCCAGGCCGAGCGACCGGATCGTCGACCCGCTCCGGCGCGTCCGCCGGCGCGGCATGGAGGCGGTCTCGTGGGACGACGCGCTCGACGACGCGGAGCGGCTCCTCCGCGCCGCCGAAGGGACGATCGTCACGGCGCTCTCCGGCACGGAGTCGGTCGAGGTCGCCTACGCGCTCGGGAGGCTGCTCCGGCAGGGCCTCGGCTCGCACACGGCGGTGCTCCCGGAGCAGGTCGACGACTCGCTCGACGCCTTCCGGCTGCCGCTCTCCGCGATCCGCGACGCCGAGCTCGTCGTGGTCGTGGGCGACGATCCCGTGGTCGAGCGCGCGCCGATCGTCGACCTCTGGATCAAGGCGGCCGGGCGGCACGGCGCGGAGGTGGTCACGATCGGCCCGGCCGGCTCGATCCGCCGTCCGCCGGGCGCCGCCGCCGACGTCTGCCGCGAGCTCGGCGAGGACGGGAACGAGCTCTGCGCGCGCCTGAAGGCCTCGGACCGGGTCGTGCTCGTCTGGTCGGGCGCGCACGGCCAGGGCGGGCGGCACGTGGCGGCTCTCGCGGACCGGCTCGGCTTCCGCGACAAGCCGCAGTCGGGCGTCTTCTACCTCCCCGCCACGCCGAACGCGCGCGGCGTCGCCGACGCGTGGGCGGCCGCATCCGACGAGGAGGCCGAGGAGCAGGATCACATCGGGCTCCTGATCGTCTCCGGCGACGAGGCCGCCGCCGACGCGAGCGTCCGCGCCATGGCCGAGCACGCCGACGCGGTGATCGCGATCACGATGTTCCAGAGCCTCGCCGCCGGCTGGGCCGACCTCGTCCTCCCCGCGACGAGCTTCCTCGAGCGCGACGGGACGACGGTGAACCTCGAGGGGCGGCTCCAGCGCCAGCGCCGCACCGTGATCCCGCCGTGCCCGGACGAGCTGGCGTGGATCGCGAAGCTCGCCGAGCGGTTCGGCGTCGAGCTCTCGCCGCACGCCGGCCGCGTGTTCGAGGAGCTCTCGGAGCGGATCTACGGCGGGCTGCCCTTCGTGGAGGTCGGCGAGCGCGCGCCGCTGCGCGTCCGCAGCGAGACGCCCGCGATCGCGCCGGCGCTGGACGCGCCGACCCCGGCCCGCACGAGCGACGGCCACCACCTCAACCTCGTCCGCTACCGGCCGCTCTTCTCGGGCCCGGCGGTCGAGCGCGACGCCCGAGCTGCAGTTCCAGCGCCCGGCCGCAGAGGTCGAGCTCGCCTACGACGACGCCCAGCGCCGCAGCATCGCACCGGGCGACGAGGTGGTCGTGAAGTCGAACGGGACGTCGCGCACCCTTCGCGCGCGCGTGAACAGGAAGCTGCTCGAAGGCGTCGTCCGGATCGCGGACGAGCACGCCGCCGACCTCCACGCGACCGTCGAGGTGACGAAGGCATGAACGAGGAGTGGTGGGTCTCGGCCATCAAGGCCGTGGTCTTCGTCAACATCCCGCTGCTCGCCTTCGCCTACACGACGCTGCTCGAGCGAAAGCTCCTCGGGCGCATGCAGCTCCGCTACGGGCCCAACCAGGCCGGCCCGTACGGGTTGCTTCAGCCGATCGCCGACCTGATCAAGCTGATCCGCAAGGAGAGCTTCCTGCCGAGCTACGGCGTCAACCCCCTCTTCATCCTCTCGCCGATCCTCGCCGCGTTCACGGCGATCGCCGTCTTCGCGGTGATCCCGATCGGGCCCGGGTGGACGATCGGCGGCTACTACGTCGCCGGCGAGATCCTCGACGTCCCGATCGCGCTGATCTTCCTCTTCGCCCTCGGCTCGATCGGCGTGTACGGCTTCATCGTCGGCGGCTGGGCGTCCGAGTCGAAGTTCTCGCTGCTCGGCTCGATGCGCACGTGCGCGCAGCTCGTCTCGTACGAGGTCGCGCTCGCGCTCTCCGTGCTCGGCGTCGTGATCATGGGCGAGTCGCTGCGGCTGACCGAGATCGTGGCGAAGCAGGACGAGACGATCTGGTTCGTCGTCCCGCAGTTCGTCGGCTTCCTCGTCTTCCTCACCGCCGGCACCGCCGAGTCGGCGCGCGCCCCGTTCGACCTGCCCGAGGCCGAGTCGGAGCTCGTCGCCGGCTACCACACCGAGTACGGCGGCATGCGCTGGGGCCTCTTCTCGATGGCCGAGTACATCAACATGATCGTGCTCTCGGCGCTCGCGACCACGCTCTTCCTCGGCGGCTGGCACTTCTTCTGGCTGGACGGCCTCGGGCCGCTGTGGTTCCTGCTGAAGGTCTTCCTGCTCGTCTCGGTCTTCATCTGGCTGAAGGCGACCCTGCCGCGCCTGCGCTACGACCAGCTGATGCGCTTCGGCTGGAAGGTGCTGCTGCCGGTCGCGACGATCAACGCGGTGATCACGGCCGCGCTCGTGGTGGCGATCGACTAGTGCCCCTTCCAGCGATGCATACCGCGCCCTGCGCCGCGATCACGCGGCGCCCGAGCCCACCCTCGCCCTTGCAAAGGCAACCAGCCTTCGCCGCGGACGAGTGCGGCCTCGTGCTTGGTGCTCGCGTCGCAGTGCATCGGCGGCATCACTGGAAGGGGCACTGATGGCGCTCGCACCGGTCAAGGGCTTCGCCGTCACGTTCAAGCAGCTGTTCAAGAAGCCGATCACGCAGCAGTACCCGGACTACAAGCGGCCGCTCTACCCGCGCTTCCGCGGGCGCCACCGCCTCCACCGCTTCGAGAACGGGCTCGAGAAGTGCGTCGGCTGCTCGCTCTGCGCGGCCGCCTGCCCGGCCGACTGCATCCGCGTGGTGCCGGCGGAGAACACGCCCGACAACCGCGTCTCGGCGGGCGAGCGCTACGCGCGCATCTACGAGATCAACCTGAGCCGCTGCATCTTCTGCGGCTACTGCGAGCTCGCGTGCCCCTTCGACGCGATCACGCTCGGGAACGAGTTCGAGATCTCGGAGTACAACCGCGCCGACCTGATCTACACGAAGGACATGCTCCTCGCGGAGCCGGTGAAGAAGGTGCCCGTCGCCGACCCGGCGATCTACGACACGCCGATTCCCTACTACAAGACGAACGCGTAGTGGCTCGCCCGTCCCCATCGGCGGTGCTCTGGCGCGCGAACAGCGAGCCAGGCAAGGACGCAGGCGTTGCGCGTGCTGGTTGCACGTGCGACGCCGACGACGCCGCATGGCGACGCTTTGCAGCCGCCCAGAGCGTCGTCGTATGGGGGCGGGTGGGCCACTCCTAGTGGGGAACTTCATCGTCTGGGTGGTCTGGCTCGGCGCGGCGTTCGCCTGCATCGGCTCGGGCGTCGCCGTCGTCTCGTTCCAGAACCCGTTCTTCTCGGCCATCGCGCTGATCGGGAACCTCGCCTCGCTCGCCGTCCTGTACCTGCTGCTGTCGGCGGAGTTCGTCGCCGCGGCGCAGGTGCTCGTCTACGCCGGAGCCGTGGTCGTGATGTTCCTGTTCGTGATCGCCTACCTCGGCGGCCGTGCCGACGCGCCGTGGGCGGGGCGCTCCACCTGGCAGCTGTTCGCGGCGGTGATCGCGGCGAGCGTGATCCTGCTCGAGGTCGTGCTGGCGATCGGCCTCAAGGCCGGCGGGCGCCTCTCGGACGAGGCCGAGATCGGCGAGAGCTTCGGCAGCCCCGCCGAGCTCGGACGCCTGTTCCTCTCCGACCACCTGCTCGCGTTCGAGATCACCTCGATCGTCCTGCTCGTCGCCGCGGTCGGCGGCGTCGTCCTCGGCGCCCACTCGCGCCGCGCCGCTCGAGGAGGTGAGCGAGCCGTCCTAGGCCCGGACATCACCTGGTATCTCGCGATCGCGGGGACGCTCTTCGCGACCGGCGCGCTCGGCGTCCTCATCCGGCGCAGCCCGCTGATCGTGCTGCTCTCGCTCGAGATCATGCTGAACGGCGCGAACCTCGCCCTGATCGCGTTCGCGCGGCAACTCGGCGACGGCTCGGGCCAGATCTTCGCGCTGGCGGTGATGGCCGTCGCCGCCTCCGAGGTCGTCGTCGGCCTCGGGATGATCGTCGCGATGGCGCGGCGCCGGCTCGACCTCGACATCGACACGCTCACGCAGCTGCGCGGGTAGATGACCGTCGGCGCCTGGATCTGCCTCGTCTCGCCGCTCGCGTCCGCGGTGCTGCTCACGCTGCTCGGGACGCGCATCTCGCGCCTCGCCGCGGGCGTGATCGCGACGACGCTCTCGTTCGTCGCGTTCGGCGGCGCGCTCGTCGATGTTCTTCGCGTCGCTCGGCGACGACCCCGAGGCGCGGCAGGACGTCACGGTCGCGTGGACGTGGCTGCAGGCGGGGAACGTCGACGCCGAGCTCTCGCTGCTCGTCGACCCGCTCTCGATCGTGATGGCGCTGATCGTCAGCGGCGTCGGCGCGCTGATCGTCCTCTACTCGATCGGCTACATGCACGGGGCCGACGAGGAGCGCCGCTACTTCGCGTACATGTCGATCTTCCTGTTCGCGATGCTGCTGCTCGTCCTCGCGGCGAACTACGTGATCCTGCTCGCCGGCTGGGGGCTCGTCGGCCTCGCCTCGTACCTGCTGATCGGGTTCGAGCACGAGCGGCCGGCCGCGGTCGCCGCCGCGAAGAAGGCGTTCATCATGAACGCCGTTCGGCGACGCGACGATGGCGCTCGCGATCGTCCTCCTGATCTGGAAGACGGGCACCGTCGACTTCCTCGAGAGCTTCGAGGCGCTCGGCGGCCTCTCCGAGACGGTGGTCGTGCTCGTCGCGCTCGGGCTGCTCGGCGGCGCGGTCGCGAAGTCGGCGCAGATCCCGCTCCACACCTGGCTCCCGGACGCGATGGAGGGCCCGACCCCGGTCTCCGCGCTCATCCACGCGGCGACGATGGTGACCGCCGGCGTCTACCTCCTCGTCCGCCTGCACCCGATCTACGAGGACGCCGCCTCGGTGCAGGACCTCGCCGCGGGCCTCGGCGCGATCACGCTGCTCGCAGCCGGGCTGATCGCGCTCGTCCAGACCGACATCAAGCGCGTGATCGCGTACTCGACGATGTCGCAGATCGGCTACATGTTCCTCGGCGCCGGGATCACGGCGTACGACGACGCGGTCTTCCACCTGATGACGCACGCGTTCTTCAAGGCGCTGCTGTTCCTCGGTGCCGGCGTCCTCATCCACGCGCTCGTCGGCCAGCAGGACCTGCGCCAGATGGGCGGGCTGCGGCAACTCATGCCGCGGACGTACCTCGCCATGCTCGTCGGCGCGCTCGCGCTCGCCGCGATCCCGCCGTTCGGCGGCTTCTTCTCGAAGGACGCGATCCTCGCCTCGGCGCTCGCCCGCGGCGACTGGTGGGGGACCACGCTCTTCGTCGTCGGGATCGTCGGCGCGTTCCTGACCGGGCTCTACGCGTTCCGGATGATCTTCATGGCGTTCGGCGGCGAGCCGTCCCCGTACGTGCGCGAGCACTTCCACAGGGGCCACGGCGAGGGGCCGCTGTCGATGACGTTCGTCGTCGGCGTGCTCGCAGTGCTCGCGACGATCGGCGGCTGGATCGAGATCCCCGGCCTCTGGCACCCGTTCTCGACCTTCCTCGACCCGGTCGGGTTCGGCGTGGACCGCGAGCACCTCGCGCTCGTCGAGCCGTCGGTGGCGCAGGACTGGTTCACCTCGCTGATCTCGCGTCGCGGTCGCGGGCGTCGGCATCTGGCTCGCGTGGCTCCTGTGGGGCGCGCGCCGCCGGCCCGTGCCGCACCAGGCCGAGGTCGAGCGGACGCTCCAGCACAAGCTCTACTTCGACGAGGCGTACGACCTCGTCTTCTACCGGCCGGCCGCGGCGATCGGGCGCGTGTGGAACCGCTGGGTCGAGGGCCCGGTCATCAGCGGCTCGCTGAACGTCCTCGCGCGCGGCACCCGCGAGGCCGGCGCCGGCGTCGGCGGCATCCAGACCGGGCTGCTGCGCCTCTACGTCCTCGCGGTCGCGGCCGGCGTCGCGATCCTCACCCTCGTCTTCATCTCGGCGCGATGACGACGGCCCTGATCCTCGTCCCGCTCGTCTCCGCCCTCGTGATCTGGGTGCTGCCGGTGCCGCGCTTCTGGGCGGGCTCGCTCGCGCTCCTCGTCTCGCTCGTCGAGGTCGGGCTCTGGGTCAACGCCGCGCTCGGGTTCGACTTCGAGTCGGGCGGGCTCCAGTACGAGGAGCAGGCGGCGTGGTTCGGCGACCTCGGCGTCTCGTACCACGTCGGCCTCTACGGGTTCTCGCTCTGGCTCGTCGGCGCGGCCGTGGTGCTGATGGCGGCCGCGGTCGCGTACGCCTTCTGGGTCGGCCGCGACCGGGCGCGCGCCTACTTCGGGCTGATGCTGTTCCTCACCGGCGCGATCGTCGCCGTCTTCGCCTCGCAGGACCTGCTCCTCTTCTACGCGGCGTTCGAGGCGATGCTGATCCCGCTGTACGTGCTCGTCGGCGTCTGGGGCGGCGCGGGCCGGACGGTCGCGACGCTGAAGTTCGTCATCTACACGATGGCCGGCTCGCTGCTGATGCTGGCGTCGATCGTCGTCTTCGGGCTCTCGCAGGGGACGTTCGACCTGGTCGAGTCGGGGACGAGCGGGAGCGGGTGGGTGTTCCTCGGGTTCCTCGTCGCGTTCGCCGTGAAGGCGCCGCTGTTCCCGTTCCACGGCTGGCTGCCCGACGCATACCGCGAGGCGCCGCCGGAGGTCGCCGCCGTGCTCTCGGGGATCGTCTCGAAGGCGGCCGTGTACGGGCTGCTGCGGATCGTGATCGCGAAGTTCCCGGAGCCGGTCGACGACTGGCGCAACGTGATCCTCGTGCTCGCGAGCGTCGGGCTCGTCTACGGCTCACTGGTCGCGTTCCGCGCCCCCGACGTGCGCGGCGTCCTCGCCTACTCGTCGCTCGCGCAGATGGGCCTCATCACGATGGGCCTCTTCGCCGCCAACGAGGCCGGGATCGCGGGCTCGATCCTGCAGTCGGTCGCGCACGCGCTCGTCTCGGGCGGGATGTTCCTGCTGGCGGCCACCGTCGAGCGGCGGACGACGACCGGCGAGCTCGCGCTCCTCGGCGGGATGGCGAAGGGACGGCCCGCGCTCGCCACGGCGCTGATGACGATGGGGATCGTCGCGCTGGCCGTGCCCGGCTCCGTCACCTTCGCCGGCGAGTTCCTGATCCTCACCGGCGTGTACGCCCAGGGCTGGGGCTGGAGCGTGATCGTCGCGAGCGGGATCGTGCTCGCCGCGATGTACGTGCTGCGGCTCATCTCAGCCGTGCTCCATGCGGAGCGCGGCTCGGTCGTCTCCGACGAAGCGCTCGACCTCCGCCCCGGTGAGGTCGCGATCGTCGGCGCGATGCTCGTGTGCGTGCTCGTCCTCTCCGCCTGGCCGGCGCTCGTCAGCGAGCGCGTCTTCCCCGAGGGCGGCGTGCTCGCCGCGCTCCGGGAGCAGTCGCCGTGATCGAGACGCCGGACATCGACTGGTTCGGCCTCTCGCCGATCCTCACGCTGCTCGGCGCCTCCGCACTCGCGCTCATCGGCTCCGTCCTCGTCCCGCGCGGGGCGCGCAAGGCGTTCGCGGCGATCGTCGCGGCCGGCGGCTTCGCGGCCGCGATCGTCCTCGCCTCGATCGTCTTCGCCGACAGCGACGACCCCGAGACGACGATCGTCGGCGCCTTCGCCGTCGATCGCTGGACGTTCTTCTCCCAGGTGCTGATCTTCGCGGGCGGCCTGCTCGCGGTCGGGCTCGCCTGGGGCGAGCGCTGGCGGTCGACCGAGCACACGGGCGAGTTCTTCGCGCTCCTGGCCGCGACCGGGGCGGGCATGGGCTTCTTCGTCGGCGCGAACGACCTGATGACGCTCTTCCTCGGGCTCGAGTGGTTCTCGATCGGGCTCTACGTGCTCTGCGCGATCGCCGGCGACCGCGAGCCGTCGCTCGAGGCGGGCCTGAAGTACCTCGTCGTCGGCTCCTTCGGCTCGGCCGTGCTGCCTGTTCGGCTCGGCGCTCGTCTACGGCGCGACGGGCGAGCTGCAGTTCGCGGCGATCGCGGATGCGCCGGTGTCCGGGGACGATTCGTTCATGCTCGTCGGCCTCGCGATGATGCTCGCGGGCCTGTCCTTCAAAGCCTCCGCGGCGCCGTTCCACATGTGGACGCCCGACGTCTACGAGGGCTCGCCGACCCCGGTGACGGCGTTCATGGCCGCGGCCACGAAGGTCGCGGCGATCGCGCTGATGTTCCGCGTCCTCGTCACGGCGTTCCCGGAGTACGACGAGTTCTGGACGGCCGCCGTGGCCGCGATCGCGGTCGTCTCGCTCGCGGTCGGGAACCTCGCCGCGCTCGTCCAGCGCTCGCTCAAGCGGATGCTCGCCTACTCCTCGATCTCGCACGCGGGCTTCCTGCTGATCGCCGTCGCCTCCGCGAACGAGCTCGGTGCACGCGGCCTCCTCTACTACCTCATCCCGTACTCGGCGATGTCGATCGGCGCCTTCACGGTCGTGGCGGCGCGCGAGCGCGAGCTGGCGCGGGAGATCGAGATCGACGACCTCGCCGGCTACGGCTGGGAGCGGCCGTTCCTCGGCGTCGCCATGTGGGTGTTCATGCTCGGCTTCGCCGGGATGCCGTTCACCGGCGGCCTGATCGGCAAGTTCTACGTCTTCTCGGCCGCGTACGAGGCGGACATGACCTGGCTGGTGATCGTCGGCGTCGTCGCCACGGCCGTGAGCCTCTTCTACTACCTCAACGTCGTCCGCGCGCTCTACATGCGGAGCCCGGAGCCGCAGCTGCTCCCGGCCGGCGGCTCGCCGCCGCGGGAAGTCCTCGCCCAGGGCGTCGTCGCGGTCTGCGTGGCGGTGACCGTCGGCTCGTTCTTCTTCGTCCAGCCGCTCATCGACCTCGCGGAGAAGGCAGCCGCGTCCCTGCCGCTCTAGCTCAGGGGCGTCGAGGTTAGTGGCTCTGAGCCACTAACTCTCACCAGGCCGAGAAGCGCCACGATGGTCTGGAAGCCGTAGACCGCCAGGGCCGCGAGCACCGCCGAGGCCGCGAGCGCCGGCAGGGTCGAGGTGTCCGGCGCCTGACCACGGACCGCCGCGGCCACGACCAGGCACACGAGCCCGAGCGACGCGAGCACGGTCTCGAGCCCAGATCCCGATCCCGGGCACGTCCACGAGGCGCCCGAACAGCGACAGCGCGGAGACCGCGGCGGCCAGCACTGAGGCGACGAGGAGGGCGAACGAGAGGTCGCTCCGACCGAGCGCGTCGGTGGCGAGGGCGCCGAGGACGAGCAGCACGGGGAGCACGCGCGCGGGCACTGCTCTCTCGTATACGCGTCGGACCGGACGGTTCCTTCGTAGACTCGGCCTCTCAGCTACCGAGGAGGAGTGCATGCCCGACGTCGCCCTGACCTGGCTCGGCCACGCCGCTTCCGCTTCGACACGCCCGGCGGGAAACGCGTCTACGTCGACCCGTTCCTCCAGGGGAATCCGAAGTGCCCCGAGCCCGAGCAGAGCCCCGAGCGCGTCGACCTGATCCTCGTCACGCACGGCCACGACGACCACGTCGGCGACACGGTCGAGTTGGCGCAGCGGTTCGAGTGCCCGGTCGTCGCGCAGGTCGAGGTGCGGGGGTGGCTCGCCACGAACGGGCTCCCGCAGGACCCGACCGAGGCGGGCAACAAGGGCGGGACGCTCAGCGCCGCAGGGTTGAAGGTCACGTTCACGGACGCGAACCACTCGTCGAGCACCTTCGAGAACGGGACGTTCACGTACCTGGGCGAGCCATGCGGCTTCGTGGTCGAGGTCGAGAACGGGACGAAGCTCTACTTCGCGGGCGACACGAACGTCTTCATGAGCATGCAGCTCATCGGGCGCATCTACGAGCCGGACGTCGCGATCCTCCCCATCGGCGACCACTACACGATGGGGCCGCGCGAGGCGGCGGTGGCGCTCGAGCTGCTCGGCGTGAAGCGCTGCGTGCCCTGCCACTATGGGACGTTCCCGCTGCTGACGGGGACGCCGGACACGCTGCGGGAGCTGGCGCCCGGTGTCGAAGTGCTGAGCCCCGAGCCGGGCGAGACGGTGACCGTGTGAGGGAGCGCTGGTTCGGCGCGACGGGGCGGCGCGTCCCGGAGATCGCGGTCGAGGGCGAGCTCGACGTCGAGGGCGCGCTCGTGCTCGACGACGTCTCCGACGAGGCGGCGCTGCGCGAGGCCCACGAGCAGGGGCGACCGGTCGTGGTCCGCGCGGCCGACGCAAAGAGCATCCGCACCGCGCTCGCCCGGCCGGAGGTCGCGACGGTGCTCGTGCCGCCCGGCCGCGACGACCTGCTCGATCTCGACCTCACCGCCCTCACCTACGAGTCGGTGATCGTCGCGACCTACTCCATCGCCGCGTGCGACATCGACGCGGGCCAGTGGGGCGTCGCGGTGCAGTCGAAGTTCCTCGCGGCGGCGTCGGTCGTCTCCTGGGCGGAGCCGGGCGGCGCGGTCGCGACGCAGGCGTACGCGAACCCGCGCTACGGGCCGGACGGGCTCGCGCTGCTGCGGGAGGGGGCTTCGGCTGCGGACGTGGTCGAGCGCCTCGTTGCCGCCGACGACGGACGCGCGCACCGGCAGCTCGGCGTCGTCGACGCGCCGCGGCGGGAGCGCGAGCTTCACCGGCGAGGAGTGCCACGACTGGGCGGGCGGACGCACCGGCGCCGGCTACGCGGCCCAGGGCAACATCCTCGTCTCGGCCGAGACCGTCGACGCGCTCGCGGAGACGTTCGAGGCGACGGCGGGGAGGCCCCTCGCGGAGCGGCTGCTCGAATGCCTCGCGGCGGCGCAGCTCGCCGGCGGCGACCGCCGCGGCCAGCAGTCGGCCGGGCTCCTCGTCGTCGAGCACGACGGCGGCTACGGCGGCCTCTCCGACGTCGTCGTCGACCTGCGCGTGGACGACCATGCGGCTCCCGTCGCAGAGCTCGCCCGCATCTACGCCATCCACCAGGAGCTGTTCGGGACGACGCCGCGCGAGCAGTGGCTGCCGGTCGACGCGGCGCTGCGACGCGAGCTCGACGAGCGGCTCGGCCGCCTCGGCTTCGACAAACTCTTCGACTGGGCAGGCGTCGAAAACCTCGAGGAGCGGGTCGACGGCGAGGACGCGGTCGACCCCGTGGTGCTCGAGGCGCTGAGGAGGCAGACCGCATGAACGGCCACGAGATCGGGCGTATCGACGACCTGCTCGGCCCCGGCGGCTGGGCGCCGCTGCGCCGCCACTTCGGTGTCTCCTCGTTCGGGATCAACGCGTGGCGGAGCGCGGAGGCCGGGGAGACGATCATCCCGGAGCACGAGGAGGTACGGACCGGGCACGAGGAGCTGTACGTCGTGCTCACCGGCCGTGCGACCTTCACGGTCGACGGCGACGAGTCCGACGCGCCGCCGGGAACGGTGGTGTTCGTGCGCGACCCGTCGCTCAAGCGCGCCGCGACGGCCGCCGAGCCGGCGACGACGATCCTCTCCGTTGGCGCGAAGCCCGGCGAGCCCTACCTGCCGATGCCCTGGGAGGACAACCAGGACGCGATCCACCTCTTCGGGGTGGGCGACTACGCCGGCGCCAAGCAGGTGATGCTGGACGCGCTCGAGCGCCGGCCCGGCGAGGCGGTCTTCCTCTACAACCTCGCCTGCGCCGAGGCGCTGCTCGGGGAGCGGGAGGAGGCGATCGAGCACCTCGTCACGGCGGCGGCGACGGAGGAGCGGTTCGCGGACGCCGCGCAGACCGACGACGACCTCGCCTCGCTCAGGGACGATCCGCGCTTTCCCGCTCCGAACTGACAAAGCAACAGACTGTCACTTTGTCGGTTTCGGCTCGGAAACCGGGCCGTCGCCGGGGAGCCTGACGCCGGCGGCCGCGGCACGAAGCGCCGGCACCGGGTCGGCCTCCGGCCGCGCGACGAGCAGCACCGCCCCGTAGTCGTCCTCCTCCGTGAGCGCCGTGACGAGCAGACCGAGGCCCAGCGCCAGCGCGAACGCCTTGTGGGCCTGCTCGCCGCCGAAGGGAACGACGTCCTCGGCCGGTGCCGCGCCGCGCAGCACGTCGCCCCACGTCGCCTTCGCGGGCGAGACGTCCACGACGACCGGCGCGCCGTCCGAGCTCGGGACCGCGAGCGAGAGGGGGTTCGTCCCGGCGAGCGCGGGGCCGCCGCCGGGCGAGGCGAGACGCGGCGGGGAGGTGGCCGTCAGCCCCGCGACGAGCCCGGCGTCCGCGAGCCGCCGCGTGTAGTGGCCGAGCATCCCGGTCGGGAACGTCGCCTCGCAGACCACGAGCCGCGCCCGGGCCGGCGGCGCCGCCAGCGTCGCCCGGACGGCCGCGTCCAGCGTGAGGTAGCCGAGCGCGCCGCGACCGTGCCAGCGCTCGTAGGCCTCGTCCGCCACGACGCGCTCGGGGCGGGCGTCCGGGTCGATCCGGTCCTGCATCTCCCGCTCGAGCCACTCGATGCGCGAGTAGCCGTGACCGAGCTTGCCGCGCCGCTCGGCCTCGTCGAAATGGGCGAAGAGCGCGTCGACCTGGTTCGGCTCGTAGCCGAGCGCGGCGAGCCGCGCCTGCGCCTCGTCAGGCTGCACGGCGCCGGACGGCCCAGATGGCGGCGCCGACGGCGAGGGGCAGCGCGACCACGACCGGGGAGACGCGGCGCGAGGCCGCAGGGTGGAGCCGCTCGCTGAACGTCAGAACGTCCCAGCCGCGCTCGGCCGCGACCCGCGCGAGCTCGCGGTCCGGGTTCACGGCCACCGGGTTGCCGACGGCCTCGAGGAACGGGAGATCGGTGTGGCTGTCCGAGTACGCGGTCGAGGCGGCGAGGTCGAAGCCCTCCCGCTCGGCCAGCTCGACGAGCGCGGCGGCCTTGTGCCCGCCGTGGAGCGAGCGGATCGAGCGGCCGGTGTAGACGCCGTCCTCGACCTCGCAGATCGTCCCGAGCGCGCCGTCGAAGCCGAGGTCGTCGGCGAGCGCAGTCGACGACCTCCTGCAGTGCGGCCGAGACGATGTAGACGGGCTCGCCGCGCTCGCGATGCCGCTCGAGCAAGCGCATCGGCTCGGCGTAGACGAGCGGCCGCAGCACGTCCTCCATCGCGCCCGCGACGAGCTCCCGCATCTGCTCCGGCGTGAAGCCCTTGAGCAGCATCAGCCCGTCCTCGGCCGCCTTCCGCACCGTCTCGGCGCCGGCACCGCGGGCGACGAACAGGAGCTGCCAGAACGCCGCCTTGGCGAGGTCGAGGTGCCCGATCACGCCGTACTCGCGGAACGAGCCGGCGAGCGCGAGCGTGCTCGAGCGGCGCAGGAGCGTGCGGTCGAGGTCGAAGAACGCGGCGGCGCGCCCCATCGGGCCGAGTGTACGTTGCCCCCGTGGAGGCGCCGCCGTACTCGGTCGCGCGCGTCGCCGTGCGGCGCGTCCCGGGCGGTGACGACGAGGATCGGGTCGCCGTCGAGGAGCCGCTCGAGATCCGCATCGACGGCAGCCCCGTCGCGGTGACGATGCGGACGCCCGGGCACGACGAGGAGCTCGCGCTCGGGTTCTGCGTGTCGGAGGGCCTGCACCCCGTGGCCGCGTCGCTCCCGGACGACCTCGCCGCGAACACCGTCGACGTCGACGCTCCCGGCTTCGACCCGCGAGCGGCTGCGGCGGAGCTTCTACACGACCTCGTCCTGCGGCGTCTGCGGCAAGGGCGCGCTCGAGGCGGTCGCGGTCGAGGCGCCGCCGGTGGAGAGCGACCTGCGCGTCGCGCCGGAGCTCGTCGCCTCGCTGCCGGACCGGCTCCGCGAGGCGCAGGCGGCCTTCCGCGTCACGGGCGGGCTCCACGCGACGGGCCTGTTCGCACGCCGACGGGACGCTGCTCCACGCGCGTGAGGACGTCGGGCGCCACAACGCGATGGACAAGGTGGTCGGCCGCGCGTTCCTCGACGGGCTGCTGCCGCTCTCGCGCTCGCTGCTCGTCGTCTCCGGCCGGCTCTCGTTCGAGCTCGTCCAGAAAGCGGCCGTCGCCGGGTGCCCGATCCTCGTCGCCGTCGGCGCCCCGTCGAGCCTCGCGGTCGAGCTCGCGGAGACCCAGCGCGTGACGCTGTGCGGCTTCGTCCGCGATGGGCGCGTGACGGTCTACTCGGTGCCGGAGCGGATCTCCGGGTAGCCGAGCCGTGCGCGCTGCGACCGCACCACGTACCTCGGGTCGCGCACGGACTGGAACCCCGCCTTGTAGACCGCCCAGCGCTCGGCGAGCCCGCCGCCGAGCAGCAGCGCGCCGCCGGCGATCGCGCCCGCACGGCGGCGCCCGGCCAACGCGGTCACGACCGCCCCGCTCGCGGTGAGCGCCTTCGCGAGCCGCGAGAACCGCCCGGCCTCGCCCTCGCGATACGGCTCGCCGACGAAGCCGAGCCGCCGCTCCATCACCGCCGCAGCCGCGAGCTCGAGCGCTGCGCCGGCGACGCGCGAGCCGACGCGCCGGGCCTGCCGACCGTGCCGGCGTCGCGAGCGCGACCGCCGCGCCGGCGCTCGCCGCGGCGCTGCCGGCGAAGACGAACGGCAGCTCCCGCCGCGCCTCGTGCCACACGGGTACGGCGGTAGTCGGCGACGAGGACGGCGGTGTACGTCGAGAGGAACGGGCGCGAGCAGCGCCGCCGCCGCCGGCCGCGGCGGCACGCACGCGCGGGAAGGATCCCCAGCAGCTCGCACGTGCCTGCCACGCCCGGACGCGACGCCCGACGCGGAGACGACCCACGTGCCGACGTTCATCGGTGACGTCGGCTTCACGACGCGGAGCATGTGGAGGAAGCGGTCGGGCCGGCCGAGATCGGAGACGAGGAGCGCCGGGCTCGCCGAGATCGCCGCCAGGTTCACCAGAGTTGCGCGGCGGGCGAGCTCGTCGTTCCCCGCGAGCCGGGCACCGGCCGCGAGCGCGGCCGCTCCGCCCGCGATCCCGCCGGCGAAGAGGTACAGCGGCACCTCCCACGTCCACGTCGGCTCCTTCAGGATCGGCCGTCCGTAGTACGACTCGGCCCCGACCGGCTGCGTGGCCCGTGTCCGGACTTTGTGGCTCTGAGCCACTAGCTCCTCCTCCCGCCCGCGAACGCGAGCACCGTTGCTGCAACGAGCGCGGCGCCCGCAGCGAAGGCCGCCGTCCACGACTCGGCGAGGTGCGTCGTCTGATCGACCGGATCCGGCGGCAGCCCGTACGTCTCGGGCTTGTCCAGCAGGAGGAAGAAGGCGCCGAACCCGCCGACCGGGCCGTCCGGGTCGCGGCCGTACAGCTGCGCCCCGTTCCATCCCTCGTCCTGCAGCTTCGCCAGCCGCGCGTCCGCCCGCTCGCGCAGCTCGTCGAGCGGGCCGAACTGGATCGAGTCGGTCGGGCACGCCTTCGCGCACGCGGGCTCGAGCCCGTCCTTCGTGCGGTCGTAGCAGAGCGTGCACTTCCAGACCCGGCCGTCCGGCTTGCCGCCGCGTGCCGGATCGGGAAGCGTCCGCCGGCTGAGGACGCCGAACGGGCAGGCCGGGACGCAGTAGCCGCAGCCGTTGCAGACGTCCTGCTGGACGACGACGGTGTCGAACTCGGTACGGAAGATCGCGCCCGTCGGGCAGACGTCGAGGCAGGCGGCATGGGTGCAGTGCTTGCACACGTCCGACTCCATCAGCCAGCGGAAGCCCTCGCCCGCGACCGCGCCGCCGTCCGGGGCGAGCGTCGGGCCGCCGTCGGTGATCCGGATCGGCGCCTCCTGCTCGACGAACGCGACGTGCCGCCACGTGTTCGCGCTCAGCTCGCGCGTGTTGTCGTAGGAGTCGCCCGTCCAGTCGAGCCCGTCCTCGGGGACGAGGTTCCACTCCTTGCACGCGACCTCGCAGGCCTTGCAGCCGATGCAGACCGAGGTGTCGGTGAAGAACCCGAGCCGCTCCGTCACTGCTCGTCCCCCTCGAAGACGCGCGGGTACGAGTCGACGAGCTCGCGAAGCGCCGGCCCGCGCGGACGACGGCCCGGACGGATGTCGCAGGCGGCCGCCTTCACCTCCTGGATGTGGACGTTCGGGTCGAGCGCGAGCGGGAAGAGGTCGTTCGCGGCATCGCCGGTCGTGAGGCCGCGGCTGCCCCAGTGGTACGGCAGCCCGATCTGATGCAGCGGGCGGCCGCCGACCTCGAGCGTCCCGAGCCGGTCGGTCACCATCACGCGGGCCTCGATCGCCGAGCGCGGGGTGACGATCGTCGCCCAGCCGCCGTGCTCGAGCCCGCGCTCCCGTGCGAGCTCCGGGCGAGACCTCGCAGTGGAGCTCCGGCTGCAGCTCGGAGAGGTAGCCCAACGTCCGCGACATCCCGCCGGCGGTGTGGTGCTCGGTCAGGCGATGCGTCGTGACCACGTACGGGTACGCGTCGCTCCCCGGGCGCCCCGGCTCGGGCTCGTAGGGGTTCTCCCGCCGCCGGTAGAGCTGCCGCACCGGGTTCGAGCGCTGCCCGTAGAGCGCGTTCTCGACCGGCGACTCGTGCGGCTCGTAGTGCGTCGGGAACGGCCCGTCCGTGAGCCCGGACGGGGCGAACAGCCAGCCGCTGCCGTCGACCTGGAGCACGAACGGGCGGTCGCCGCGGATCGCGTCCTCGGCCCTCGCGCCCTCCGGCGGGACGTAGTCGGGCGGCTTGCCCTCCTCGAAGTCCGGGACGTCGTGCCCGGTCCAGCGTCGCTGCTCCTCGTCCCACCAGACGTAGCGCTTCCGCTCCGACCACGGCTTGCCGGCCGGGTCGGCCGAGGCGCGGTTGTAGAGGATGCGACGGTTCGAGGGCCACGACCACGCCCACTCGAGCGGCACCCGGCCCTGCTCCCAGTGCGGCGTGCGACGGGCCGCGCGGTTCTCGTCGCCGGCGAAGACACCGCAGTAGATCCAGCAGCCGCACGCCGTCGAGCCGTCGGCCTGCAGCTCGGTGAACGACGCGAGCGCACGACCCTCTGCGTCGGCGCCGTTGATCTCGCGCAGAACCGCCGCTGCACTCGGCTCCTCGGACGGGCCGTCGGTCGGCAGCTCCCAGCGGAGCTGCTGCACCGGCCGGTCCCTCGGACTCGGTCGACCCGGCGAGCCGCTCGCGGATCCGCCGTCCCGAGGTGGTAGGCGAACCAGAGGTCGGAGCGGCGGTCGCCGGCGGGCTCGACGGCCTTCGTGTGCCACTGCAGGAGGCGCTGCGTGTTCGTGAAGGAGCCGTCCTTCTCGACGTGGGCCGCCGCGGGGAGGAAGAAGACCTCGGTGCCGCACTCCTCGGGCCGGAGCTCGCCCGTCTCGACCTCGGGGCCCTCGTACCAGAACGTGGCCGACTCGATCTCGTAGAGGTCGCGGACGACGAGCCAGTCGAGCTTGCGCGAGCGCGAGCCGGTGCAGCCGCGAGTTCGACGAGCCGACGGCCGGGTTCTCGCCGAAGAGGACGTAGCCCTTCATCCTCCCGTCGAGCATCGCGAGCGCCGCCTGGTAGGCCGAGTGGTCGCCTGTCAGGCGCGGGAGGTGGTCGAAGCAGAAGTCGTTCGCCTCGGTCGCGTGCTCGCCCCACCACGCGCGCAGCAGCGAGACGAGGTAGGCGTCGAGGTGCCCCCAGAAGCCCGCCGGCGCCGTGTTCGACTCGAGGTAGTCGCGCAGGCTCGCGTCGGTCTGGGCATGCGGCATCGGGATGTAGCCCGGGAGGATGTTGTAGAGCGTGGGGATGTCGGTCGAGCCCTGGATCGACGCGTGCCCACGGAGCGCCATGATCCCGCCGCCCGGCCGGCCGACGTTCCCGAGCAGGAGCTGGAGGATGGCCGCGGTGCGGATGTACTGGACGCCGACCGTGTGCTGCGTCCAGCCGACGGAGTACGCGATCGCGGACGTGCGCTCGCGGCCCGAGTTGTCGCACAGCGCCTCGGCGACCGCGACGAGCTGCTCGGGCGTGCAGCCGCAGATCCGGGACACCGTCTCGGGCGTGTACCGGGAGAAGTGCCGCTTGAGGAGCTGGAACACGCAGCGCGGATGCTCGAGCGTCTCGTCGCGCTCCGGTGCCTGCGCGTCGCGCGAGTCGGGCGCCGTGGCCGCCGTGTCCCGACTGCTCGCCCTTCGTCGCGCCCTCCTCGCGCAGGCCGCCCGAGGCCTGCACCTCCGCGCCCGCGTACCCCCACGAGCTCGTGTCGTAGGTGCGCGTCTCGGGGTCGTAGCCGGAGAAGAGCCCGTCGAGGTCCTCCGTGTCCTGAAAGCCCTCGTCCACGAGCACCGCGGCGTTCGTGTAGTCGACGACGTACTCGCGGAACTCCCGCCCGTGCTCGAGGACGTAGTTGACGATGCCGCCGAGGAACGCGATGTCGCTGCCGGCGCGGATGCGGACGAAGTCCGTCGCCAGCGCGCTCGTGCGGGTGAAGCGCGGGTCGACGTGGATCACGCGCGCGCCGCGCTCCCGGGCCTCGACCACCCACTGGAAGCCGACCGGGTGGTTCTCGGCCATGTTCGAGCCCATGATCAGGATGCAGTCCGAGTTGGCGAGATCCTCCTGGTAGGTGGTCGCGCCGCCTCGTCCGAACGACGTCCCCAGACCGGGGACGGTGGAGCTGTGTCATATGCGGGCCTGGTTCTCGATCGAGATCGCGCCCAGGGCCGTGAACAGCTTCTTGATGAGGTAGTTCTCCTCGTTGTCGAGCGTCGCGCCGCCGAGCGACCCGAGCCCGAGCGTGCGGCGGGTCGGGAACTCCCGGCCCTCCGCGTCGCGCCAGCTCTCCTCCCAGGTCGCCGCGCGCGTGGCGACGATCCGGTCGGCGATCAGGTCCATCGCCGTGTCGAGGTCGAGCTCCTCCCACTCCGTCGCGTACGGCCGCCGATACTTGACCCGGTCCTCCCGCAGCGGGCTCGTGACGAGGCTCTTGGTCGCCGCGCCCTTGGGGCAGAGCCGGCCGCGCGAGATCGGGCTCGCCGGGTCGCCCTCGATCTGCGTCACCGCGCCGTCCTCGACGTAGACGAGCTGCGCGCAGCCGACGGCGCAGTAGGGGCAGACCGAGGGGACGACGCGGTCGGCACGGCGCGTGCGCGGAGCCAGCGCCTCGGTGGCGGCCGACCGCGCCGCGACGCCCGCGGCCGAGCCGGTCGGCACCGCGGATCTGACGGAGCACGGGCCAGCGGCGGACGGCGTCTGCCAGCCCCATCGCGGGCAGCCTAGTGCCGCTCGATGCCGCACGAGGTCCTCCATCGTGTTCACGTTCGCGAGCAGTCGCTCGTCGAGCTCGACGACGCGTGGGTTGAGTCCGCGCAGGGAGAGGTCGCCGCGGCCGATCCGCGCCTCGACCTCCGGGAGCACCGACCGCTCGTAGGCGCCGGGAAGGGAGCCGGTCTGCGGCACCGCCCGCTCGCGCACGAGCATCCGCAGTGCCTCCTCGGTGACAGCGGGACGTCCACGGGCAGCAACAGGCACAGCTCGTGGCCTTGCCTCCCGCAGTGCCGACGCGGACGCCGAAGATCGGCGCGCGCTCGGCCGTGCCGTCGTCGACGACGGGGAACGGCAGCTCGAGCTCGTCGGCCTTGCCCACCGCGAGCCGCTCGTCGCACCACGCGAGCGCACGCCACGCCCGCTCCGCGAGCGTCTCGCCGCCGAGCCGCGCGAGCGCCTTCGGCGAGCCGAAGCGTCGGCTCGCCCCGCCGACGAGCAGCACGCCCGTGACAGAATCCGCGGCCATGGACGATTGGCTCTCCCGCGCCGCCGACGCGCTCGCGGAGGCCTCGGGCGTCACGCGCGAGTCGCTCGAGCTGGACGCGGCCACGGAGGCGACGCTACTCGACCTCGCCCGGGTCGCCGCGCACGAAGGGGGCGCACGGACGAACGCGCCGCTGCTCACCTACCTCATCGGGCGCACCGGGCTCGACCCGGAACGGGCGCAGGACGTCCTGCCGGGCCCGGGCTAGGAGACGACCGGCAGCGGTCGGACGACCTGGCCGAGCCCGCGCTCGCGCGCTGTCGCCGCGATCCGAGCGGCGATCTCCGTGATCGCATGCGCCGACTCGGACTCCGGGTCGGCGAGCACGACTGGACGGCCGTCGTCGCCGGCCTGGCACAGTGCCGCGTCGAGCGGGACGGAGCCGAGCAGGTCGGTTCCGAGCGCGGCCGCGAGCTCGAGCCCGCCGCCGGAGCCGAAGACGCCGCCGCTCATGTTCTCGACCACGCCGAGCAGCCGCATCGACGTCTTCTGCGCCATCGTGGCCGCCCGCGCCGCCACCTCCTGCGCGAGCGGCTGGGGCGTCGTCACGACCACGACCTCGGCACGCGGCAGCAGCTGCCCGAGCGAGATCGAGACGTCGCCGGTCCCCGGCGGCATGTCCACGAGGATCGTGTCCAGGCGCGGCCAGTGCACGTCCGAGAGGAACTGCTCGAGCGCGCGGTGGAGCATCGGCCCGCGCCACATCACCGGCTGGTTGTCGTCGAGGAAGAAGCCGATCGACATCAGGTGCAGGCCGTGCGCGACCACCGGGATCATCATCCGGTCGACGAGCACGGGCCGCTGGTGCGTCCCGAGCATGTGCGGGATCGAGTGGCCGTAGACGTCGGCGTCGATCACGCCCACCTCCTGGCCCTGCTCGGCGAGCGCGGCGGCGAGGTTGACGGTGAGCGACGACTTGCCGACGCCGCCCTTGCCCGACGCGACCGCGATCACCCGCGTCGAGGCGTCGATCGAGATCCCCTTCGTGCGCTCGGTCGTCGAGCCGCGCAGCCGACCGGCGAGCGCCGCGCGCTCCTCGGGCGTCATCACGTCGAACGAGAGCGAGGTCGAGGTGACGCCGGGAAGCGAGCCGACGAAGCGCGCGACCTGCTCCTCGAACGAGTTGCGGAGCGGGCACCCGGCGACGGTCAGCGCGATCGTGACGTGCACCTCGCCGTCCTCGATGCGGACGTCACGGACCATGTCGAGCTCCGTCACCGGCCTGCGCAACTCGGGGTCGATGACCTGCTCGAGCGCCTTGAGAACGTCGTCGCGGGCGACCATGGAGCGAGCGTAGCTAGACAGTGGCGGGGACGCGGGCGTACGGCCGCACGCCGAACAGCTCCTGTGGGCGGACTGCGCGCCACCACCGCACTTGCGCCCGACCGAAGGCCGTGGTAGGCCTGCGTCGTGCGTCGCCTGCTGCTTGCCGCGCTCGTCGTCCTCGCCGTCGTCCCGGCGGCCGCCGCGCACGACGGCAAGGGCTTCCGCGCCGCGGAGGTCCCGCAGGTGAAGGCGCGGTTCGAGGCCTATCTCGAGGCGACCGTCGAGAAACGGATGTTCGTCCGCGACGTACCGATCGTGTGCAAGGGCCGGGAGCGCATGGCCGGCAGCCGCTTCCGACATGTCCGCTGCACGGCCATGTACGGCGCGCAGCTCGACCATCGGGTGATCTGCCGGGTCTACCACCGGACCGCCGCCGGCCGGATCGTCTCGAGCGCCTGCCCGAAGGGCTAACGCAGCGCCTCCGCGAGGCGGGCGCAGAGCTCCGGCGTCCCGGCCGCGACGACGCGCGAGCGGGTACCGAGGTCGAGCGGCGCGGCGCCGAAGGGCGGATCCTCGAACAGGTCGATCGCGAGGCCCTGCTCGCGGACGAGCAGCTGAGCCGCGGCGATGTCGACCGACCGCGCCGGCTTCAGCGAGCAGACGCCGTCGAGCCGGCCGGCCGCGAGGTTGCAGAGCGCGATCGCGAGCGAGCCCATGATCCGCAGCCGGTGCGCGACGCCGACCATCGACGCGGCGCGCTCGGCGATGGCGGCGGTGGTCGTCGCCTCGAAGGCGAGGATCTCGAGCTCGTCCTTCGGCCGCTGCGTCAGCCGCACGCCGTCGAGGAACGCTCCCTCGCCCCGCGTCGCCGTCCACTCCTCGCCCGTACCGAAGTCGTGGACGTAGCCGAAGACGACGTCGTCCATCGTGTCGCCCTCGGCGACGGCGATCGACAGCGCCCAGTGCGGAATCCCGCGCTTGGCGTTGTTCGAGCCGTCGATCGGGTCGACGACGACGCGCACGCGTGGCTCGTCGCCGACCGTCTCCTCGCCGAGCTCCTCCGAGACGAGGACGAACGACTCGCCGCTCGCGCGCAGGCGCTCGACCACCGCGCGCTCGGCGGCCGCGTCGACCGCCGTCGTGTCGTCGCCGCCGCGGCCCGCGCCGACCACCGGCTCGCGCTCGGCGCGGCCCGGCAGCGCGTCGACGGCGCGCGCGACGTCCGCCGACGCGGCCCGGCACAGCGCGAGCCAGTCAGTCAAGCGGGTGGAACAGCAGCCCGGAGAGGAGCTTGGGGTAGAAGAACGTCGTCTTCTGCGGCAGCACCTCGCCCCGCCGCGCGGCGGCGAAGACGTCCTCGATCCGCGTCGGCCGGAGCAGGTAGGCGACCGACGCCTCCCCCTCGTCCACGCGGCGCACCGCCTCCTCCGCGTCGGGCGTGTACGCGAGCCCCTCGTGCCCGAGCTCGTCGACGACCTGCACCGCGAGCGTCCCGGGCCCGGGATCGACGACACGTGCGCCGCCGTCGTACTCGACGAACGCGCCGTGGTCGACCGGCACGCGTTCGAGCGCGGCCAGCGCCTCGCCCGGCGTCGGACGACGAGCCGTTCCAGCGCGCGCGTCCGACCGGAGAAGACGCGGTGCGTGGGGAAGATCGTCACCCCCGGGATCCTCGGTCGAGACGAGCACGACCGGCATGAACGCGCTCGCCTCGGTGCCCTCCTGCTCGTGGAAGGCGACGGCCGTCTCGTAGCGATGGTGGCCGTCCGCGATCAGGAGCTGCCGGTCGGCGAAGAAGCCGGCCAGGTCGTCGTCGAGCCGCCACAGCCGCGCCCCCTCGGCCTCGAGGTCGGGCTCCCGCTCCGGCACCGCGAACGGCGCCGACCCGTCGTAGAGGAGGAAGATCGGCTCGAGCTGCACCCCGGTCGCGCGAAGCAGCCGCAGCCGACCCTCCTTCGGGCCGCGGTGCGTCCGCTCGTGCGGCAGCACGGTGCCTGTCTCGTACGGCTCGACCCGCAGCGACGCGACGAGGCCGGTCCGCGTGCGCGCGACGCCGTCGGGGCCGACGTAGTCCTGAACGAGCGCCCAGAAGGACGGCTCCTCGTCGCGGACGAGCACGCCCCGCTCCTGCCACTCGCGCCAGGCCACGCGCGGCCTCCTCCTCCGACTCCGGCAGCGTCAGGTGGACGACGTTGTGCGGGCTGCGCGCGAGCAGCTCGCGTCCGCGCCTGCGTCGTCGACGACGTCGTAGGGCGGCGCGACGAGGCTTTCGAGCGGGCCTGCCATGGCCTCGTCGTACCGCACCGCGCGGAAGGGCCGGATCAGCGCCATCGCGCCGCCAAGCTAGCATCGCGCGGTGGCCGCGATCGCCGAGCTGACGCCGAGACCGAGTGGTGGACGGCGTCTACGCGGTGGCGCGGAAGCAGCGGCTGACGACCCGGTCGGGCGCGCCCTACCTGGCGCTCGAGCTCGTCGACCCGAGCGGCCGGATCGAGGGCCGGGTCTGGCAGGACGTGGAGCTCCTCGACGGGCGGTTCGACGAGGGCGACGCCGTGCGCGTGCTCGGCCGCGTCGAGCGCTTCCGCGACCGGCTCCAGCTCGAGGTGCGCACGCTCGAGGCCGCGCCCGACACGGACGCCGCCGCCCTCGCCCCGGCGATGCGCCGCGACGCCGACGAGCTCGACGGGTTCCTCGACTTCCTCATCGCCGAGATCGCGCACCCGGAGCTGCGGGCCGTCGTCGAGCGCGTCCTCGACGACGCCGGTGCGGCAGCGGCTGCGGACGCTGCCCGCGACGATCGACGGACACCACTCGTACGCCGGCGGCCTGCTCGAGCACACGGTCGGGGTCGCCACGATCTGCCGCGAGACGGCGCAGCTCCACCCGCGCCTGCGCGCCGACCTGCTGCTCGCGGCCGCGCTCCTCCACGACGTCGGGCGGACGCTCGAGCTCGGCCGGCCGCCGGCGTTCCGGCCGACGCCGGAGGGCGAGCTGCTCGGCCACGTCCACCTCGGGCTCCGGCTCGTCGAGGAGCGGGCCGGCGGGCTCGATCCGACCGGGCGCGCCGAGCTCCTCCACGCGATCGCCTCGCACCACGAGGCCCGCGCCGCCCGCACGGCCGAGGCGGCGGTGCTCTACCACGCGAACCAGCTGGACGCCGTCGCGGCGACGCGTCCCGTCGACCGCGGGTGACGGCGATCGCACTCGCCTTCGCGGCGAGCGTCGCCTGGGGCGTCGGGGACTTCCTCGGGGGCGTCACCTCGCGCCGGCTCGCCACCCTGGCCGTGCTGGCCGTGTCCGAAGTCGCGGGGTGGGTGCTGCTCGGGATCCTCGTCGCCGCGAGCGGCGACGACCCGCTCGGGGCCACGGCCACCGCGGCCGCGGTCGCGGCCGGAATCGCCGGGGTCGTCGGGCTGGGAGGGCTCTACCAGGGCATGGCCGTGGGCGCGATCGGCGTGGTCGCGCCCGTGTCGACGCTGGCCGCGCTGATCCCACTCACCGTACGGCCTCGCACGCGGCGAACGGCCGGGCGCGATCCAGCTCCTCGGCGCGGCCGCCATCCTCGCCGGCGTCGCCCTCGTCTCGCGAGAGCCCGGCCCGGCCGGCGCCGGCGTCGCGGCCGGCGTGGGCTTCGCGCTGCTCGCGGCCCTCGGCTTCGGCCTCTACTTCGTCTTCATCGACGTGGCCAGCGAGTCGAGCGCGCCGTGGGCGGTCTTCGTCTCGCGCGGCGTGGCGTCGGCCGATCGCGGTCACGGCCGCCCTGTCCCGCGGGGTCATGCGCGCGCCGGTGCGGCTGCTGCCCGTGCTCGTGGCGATCGGCCTGTTCGACGCGGGCGCCAACGCGCTGCTCGCGGCGGCGCTCAACCGCGGCTACACGAGCATCGTCGCCGTCGTCGCATCGCTCTACCCGGTCGTGACCGTGCTTCTGGCCGCGACGCTCCTGCGCGAGCGGATCGCGCCCCTGCGCGCGGCCGGGATCGGCGCCGCCCTCGTCGGCGTCGCCTGCGTCAGCGTCGGCTAGCGCTCGGTCGAGCCGTCGCGTGACGAGGTTCGCCTCGACGCGGACGGGTGCCTCGGGAGTCTCGTCGCGGAAGATCGCGGCGAGGAACTCGATCGCGAGCTCCGCATGTCGCGCCGGCTGGAGGTCGAGCGCCGTCAGCTGCGGGTCGACGTGCGTCGCCTCGGGCCCGTCGCCGACGCTGACGATCCCCATCTCGTCCGGGACCGAGAGCTCGAGGTCCGCGCAGGCGCGCAGTGCACCGACGGCGAGCCCGGTGCCCAGGCAGACGAGCGCGTCCGGGCGCGGCTCGTGGACCGACAAGCGCCTCGAGCGTGGCGTCGTAACCGTCCCGCTCGGACGTGTGCGCGCAGTCCACGATCGGCGCCTCGGCGCCCGCGCGCTCGCGGAACGCCCGCTCCTGCACCTCGATCGCCGAGGCCTTGTACTCGAGCGAGAGGAGCGCCGGGCGCTCGTAGCCGCGCTCGGTGAGGTGGCCGAGCATGGCGTCGTGCATCTCGCCGGCGTCGACCGTGATCCACCGCGCGGCGGGGTCGGAGCGCAGCGGGCCGATGCTGACGAACGGCACGCCCGACTCGAGCACGGTGCGGACGAACGGGTCGTGGTCGTCGGGGAGCACGAGCACGACCCCGTCCACGCGACCGTCGAGAAGCGGCGCGGAGAGCTCCGGCGCGGCGTCCGGCGGGACGTAGAGGAAGCTGAGCCCGCGGTCGAGCCCGGCGAGCGAGAGCGCCGGCAGGAACTCCTGGAAGAACGAGTTCAGCAGCAGGTCCGGCCCGGTGAACGGGATCGAGAGCGCGAGCGTGTTCGTCCGGCCGGCTGCGAGCGCACGCGCGATCGCGCGCGGGCGGTAGGACAGGCGCTCCGCGGCCTCGAGCACGCGCTGCCGCGTCGCCTCGTTCACCCGGCGCTTCCCGGAGAAGACGTGGGAGACCGTCGTGATCGAGACGTTCGCGGCCTCGGCCACGTCGAAGATGGTCGCGCGAGTCCTCGTCGCGTCAGGCATGCGCTGCAACCGTACGCCAGACCCTGCTCAATGACAACGATGGTCGCTTCGGCGGGCCGAGCCATGTCGCTCGAAAGCGACAAAGCAACAGTCTGTCACTAAGTCGCTTTCAAGCCGTATTCACGGGCCCCGGAGCGATCGGACGGGCGGGATCGCCGCGTGCCCCGTCCAGGGGCACAGCGCATCCCGACCGTCACGACACGCCATGTCCGATGAGAGCAGGTTCCTGGCCGGAGCGCCCGCACCGCAGGTGCGCGCGCGCAGGCCACGAGACCACGCCCGCCACGTCCTACCGTGAGCAGAGGCCCCTCGGCCGAAGGGCGGTTCATCCGCCCGGGAGGCCACACCCCAGGCCCGAATCAGCCACTCAGGAGAAGGAGGGGGCTCGTGGGGGAACCATGGGTTCCCCCACGCTCCTACACGTTGAAACGGACGTTCAGAACGTCGCCGTCCTGGACGACGTACGTCTTCCCCTCGAGCCGCTGCAGCCCCTGCCGCGCGGCTTCCGTGTGCGACCCCGTGCGGATCAGGTCGTCCGCGTCGATCACCTCGGCGCGGATGAAGCCGCGCGCGATGTCGCTGTGGATCGTCTCCGCGGCGTCGAGGGCGGTCTCGCCCCGGCGCAGCGTCCAGGCGCGCGTCTCCTTCTCGCCGGCGGTGAAGAACGTGATCAGGTCGAGCTCGTCGTGCAGCCGCCTCGTCACCTCGCCGAGCGCCGACGGTCGCCCCTCGCGGAACTCCGCCGCCTCCTCGTCGGACAGCTCGGAGAGCTCGGCCTCGAGCCCGAGGTCGATGCCCGCCGGCCCGTTCTCGAGCGTGAGCAGCGGCTTCGTCGTCAGCGGCTCGAGCTCGCGCGGGAGCTCGCCCGGCCAGTCGGCCAGCGTCTTCCCCTCGTCGAGATGCCCGAGCAGCCGCTCGAGCTCCTCCGCCTCGGCGCGCACCTTCGCGTCGCCGGACTTCGCCTGCTTGGCGACCCGCTCGAGGCGCCGCTCCACGTGGTCGCGGTCGGCGACGAGGAGCTCGAGCCCGAGCGTCTCGAGGTCGGCGGCGGGGTCGCGCGTGCCGGTGAACGCGTCGAGCACGACGAGCAGCGCGTCGACCTGGCGCAGGTTGCCGAGCAGCTGCGCGCCCGTCCCCGGCACGTCGACCACGCGCACCGACGCGGGCGTGACCTTCTTCGCCCGGACGATCGTCCGCGAGGCGGTCGAGCCGCTCGTCGGCGATCGCGGCCATGCCCACGTTCTCCTTGCCGAACTCACCGGCGCCGGTGCGCGTGAGCGCGCGGAACAGCGTCGTCTTCCCCGACGACGGCAGCCCGACGATGCCGACCTCCAGCGCCACCGCGGCGGAGGCTAGCTCGGAGCCGGCGGCGTGCCGCTCTCGAGCTGCTTCTGCAGCGAGACGAGCGCCCGGTGCTGCAGCGACTTGATCGCGCCCTCGGTCTTGCCGAGGATCCCCGCGACCTCCCCGTTCGAGAAGTTGAACACGAACTTCAGCGTCAGCACCTGCTGCTGCTCGGGCGAGAGGCCCTCGATCATCGTGAGCATCGACTCGCGGCCGATCGTCCGCATCGCGAGCGTCTCGGCCGACGGCTCCTCCGACCCGCGCGGCTCGGGCACGTCCTCCTCGGGCTGCCAACGCCGCCGTGCGCGGAAGTGGTCCATCGCGAGGTTGTGGGCGATCCGGAAGAGCCACGCCGAGAACGGCGCCGACTGCCAGCGGAAGCGCCCGATCGACTCGAGCATCTTCAGGAAGGTCTGCGTCGTGAGGTCCTCGGCGTCGTGCCGGTTCCCCACGCTCATGTGCAGGTAGCTGTAGATCCGGTCGAAGTGGAGGAGGTAGAGCTCCTCGAGCGCCTCGCGGTCGCCGCCCTGCGCGCGCTCGACCAGCCGCCGCACCTCGTCGTTCGACGCCGCGGGTGCCTTGGTCGCCTGATCCGTCATCCGGTCGCTCGATGCCCCGCCGCGGCGACCGCTAACCGGGCCTCAGCCGCCGAAGCCGACACGTCCCTCCCGCGCGTACCGCGTCACGTACACGACGCGGCGGAGCGAGACGTGGTAGGTGCCGTCCTCGGCGTCGAGCTGGACGACGGCCTCGGACGCGGCCGAGAACGCGCGCTCGAGCGCATCGGCGCTCTCGGTCGGTGACGAGCGCGTTCATCACCTGGCCGCCGTCGAAGCCGACCTCGACCCGCACCCGCGGTTGACTAGCCACGCGACACCACCTCCGAGAGAACGCCGTGGACGGAATCCGGATGGACGAACGCGACCTCGAGGCCGAAGAGGCCCTCGCGCGGCTCGGCGTCGATCAGCTCGGCGCCGTTCTCCGCCAGCTCGACGATGGCGGCGTCGATGTCGGCCACCTCGTACGCGACGTGGTGCATCCCCGGCCCGCGCTTCGCGAGGAAGCGGCCGACCGCGGTGTCGTCGCCGAGCGCCGCGAGCAGCTCGACCCGGCCGTCGCCGACGAGCACGGCCGCCGCCTCCACGCCCTGCTCCTCGACCGTCGCGCGACGCTCGAGCTCCGCGCCGAAGAGGCGCGTGTACGTGTCGACGGCCTCGTCGAGGTCCGCGACCGCGACGCCGAGATGGTGGATGCCCCGCGCGTGCACCCGCGCGATGCTAGCTACGCGACCTGAGGCGCGGGCTCGCCCGTCCGGGTCCATCTCCCGGAAGGCGGCGTTGAAGAAGCCGTAGCTCGTCACGGCGACATAGGCGGCTCCGATCCCGAAGAGTGTCGCCTGGACGCCGAACGCCTCCACGGCGAGGCCGCCCAGCACCGTGCCCAGCGGGATCGCGGCCCAGGCGCCGGCGGTGATCGCGCCGAAGACACGCCCGCGCAGGCGTGCCGGGATGCGCTCGTACTCCACGGCGCCCAGGACCGGGTTGAGCGGCCCCGCGGCGAACCCGCCCACGGCGAGCACGGCGAGCGTGACCGGCAGCGACGGGAGCGTGGCGAGCACGAGCAGCATCACCGACCAGGTGAAGAAGCAGCCGACGAACACGGAGCGCCGCGGGAGCCGGTGGCCGACGGCGCCGTATGCCAGCGCGCCGACGAAGGCCGCGCCGCCGAACGTGCCGAGCATCAACCCGAGCGTCTCGGGGCCGCCGAACGACTCGAGCGCCATCACGGGGAACACCACCGTCGAGATCGGCCCGTCGAGACAGTTGGTGATGAGCACCGTGATCACGATCGCCTTGAGCAGGCGGTCGCCGGCCACGAAGCGCAGGCCCTCCGCGAGCTGCGAGAGGTACCGCGCCGGCGCCTCCTCGTCGTGCGCGTGCGGGCGCAGTGACGGAACGAGGGCGCGGATGACGATCGCCGAGACCATGAAGCTGACGGCGTCGATCCAGAGCGCGGTCGTCGACCCGAGGGTCGCCACGAGGACGCCGCCGAGCGGAGCGCCGACGAGCACGGAGCCGCGCGCGATGGCGCCGTGAAGCCCGGTCGCGCGCTCGATCCGCACGTCCCCGAGCTCCGCGACGTCCGGCAGGAGAGCCTCGCGGGCGGTCACCCCCGGCGCGTCCAGCAGCGCGCCGACGAACACGAGCGCGATCACCTGCCAGACCTCGATCCCCGAGACGGCGTCGACGAGCGGGATCGCCGCGACCGCGAGCGCGCTCGCGACGTCGGCCGCGACGCTCGTCCGCCGGAACCCGAGCCGGTCGACGAGCGCGCCTCCGAAGAACGCCGAGATGACGACCGGGAGGAACGAGAAGAACGCCGTCAGCCCGGTCAGCGCCGCGCTGCCCGTCTCCTCGAGCACGAGCCACGGGATCGCGATGCGCGCGATCGTGTTGCCCGTGTTCGAGACCGCATCGGCCGCGAGCAGCGCGACGATCGGGGTACGACGTCTCACGCCACCGCCCGGCGGACGCTGACGTCGCCGCTCACGGTCTTGCCGCGGATCTCGATCACGGCCTCGCCCTCGCGGGGCTCCTCGCCGCCCGCGAGCTCCGAGCTCATGTCGCCGCTCAGCGAGCGGACGTCGAGCCACACCGCGGCGCCGGGAGCGATGGCCAGGTCGACGTCGCCGGAGACCGCGCTGAGCTGCAGGGAGCCCGCGGTGAGCCGGTCGACCGTCAGGTCCCCGGACACGGTCTGGACCTGCGTGCGGCCGTGCGCCTCGCGCAGGCGGACGTCGCCGGAGACGCTCTGGGCGTTCACGGGCCCGAGCGCACGGCCGAGCTCGATGTCCCCGGAGACCGAGCGGACGCTCGCGTCGCCGCTGACCGACGCGGCGCGGATGTCGGAGCTCGCGGCGTCGACGCGCAGGTCGCCGTCGACGTCCGCGACGGTGACGTCGCCCGACGCGGCCTTGACCTCGACGCCGCCGACGGTGCCCCGGGCGATGAGGTCGGCCGACGCGGTCTTCAGGCGGACGCGGGAGCCCGTCGGACAGCTGACGGTCACGGCGTACGCGGGCGAGCGGCCGATCGAGAAGCGGTTCTCGGGCACCTCGACGCGGAGGCGGTCGCCCTCGAGTGCGACGACGACCTGGTCGAGGCGCTCGCGGGCGGGATCGTTGAGCGGCTCGACCGTGACCTCGGTCTCGCGCGTCTCGCCGGCTTCGAGCTCGACGCCCCCTGCGGGAAGGCGCACGTCGACGAGGATCGGATTCGGGGTGTCGAAGCGCTGCGTCATCTCAGCACCCCCCGCGGGCCGTCGGGCCGCGGCCGCCGCACCGGGCGGCGGTCGCCGCGGAGGGCGTCGCGGTCGGGCCAGCTGACGTGGCCGAGTGGGAGCATGACGGTGGTCATCGCGGACCTCCTAGCTGCGGGCGTAGCCGGTGAGGCGGCTGCCCCGGGACGGTCGGCTCTCGACCGCCCGCGCCAGCGCCTGCACGAGCCACGAGTTGACAGAGACGCCCTCGCGGGCCGCGGCCGCCTCGACGCTCGACTTGAGCATCTCCGGCAGGCGCAGCGTGATCCGCGCGGACGTGTCCTCGGCGGCGTACGCCGGCGACGCCGGCGCCTCGTCGAGGAAGAACAGGACGGGGTCGCCCGCCTCGAGGCGGACCTCGACGCGGCCCGCGGGGAGCTGCGACGAGAGCTCGTGCGCCGCCTGGGTGACGGCCTCGAGCAGGTGGAGCCGCAACGAGGAGCCGAGCGCGGCGGCGACGCGGCGAACCGAGCCGGCCTGCTCGGGCCCTGCGGCTTCGGCGACGGCGTCCAGGTCGGCCTGGACGGCGTCGAGGTGGGGTGACAGTTGCATGGCGCGAGTTTGACATCAAAGTGATGTCATGTCAAGCGACATGTGATGTCTCCGTGACCGAACCGGCGCGAATCCGGCACGAACACGCGCGATTCCGACCCCTAGACTGGAGTCAGATCCCCGGGTGGGTGGGGGGTGGAGAGGTGGGCCGAGCGCTGCGGCCTACGCGCCCGGCTCGGGCGGCGACACGGGCAGCACCGCTGACGGTGCCGACGGTCTCCGACGAGTGCGACTCGGGCGCGACGTCGCCGATGACCGCGCCGATCTCGTCCCGCTGGAGCGTCTCGTGCTCGAGCAGCGCCGCGGCGAGGCGGTCGAGCGTCGCCCGGTGCTTCCGCAGCAGGCTGATCGCCGTGTCGTACGCCTGGTCGGTGATCCGCGCCTGCGCGTCGTCGCGCACGCGCTTCGTCTCCTCCGACAGCGCGTAGTTGTCGGCGCGCATCGTGCGCGAGGTGACCTCGTCGCCCATGCCCCACTCGAACACCATGGAGCGGGCGATCGCGGTCGTGCGCTCGAGGTCGTTGGCGGCGCCGTTCGTGACCCGGCCGAAGACGACCTGCTCGGCGGCGCGGCCGGCGAGGTAGATCGTCAGCCGGTCGATCAGCTCCTCGCGCGTGTGGAGGTACCGGTCCTCGCTGGGGACGTTGAACGTGTACCCGAGCGCGTCGCCGCGGGAGACGATCGTCACCTTCTGCACCGGCATCGTGTCGCCCATCAGGTGCGACATGAGCGCGTGGCCCGCCTCGTGGTAGGCGAGGATCCGCTTCTCCTTGTCGGTCACCATCTTCTTCTGCTGGAGGCCGGCGACGACCCGCTCGAGCGCGGCGTCGAAGTCGTGGTGGTGGAGGTACTGCTGCTCCTTGCGGCCGGCGAAGATCGCCGCCTCGTTCGCCACGTTGGCGAGGTCGGCGCCGGTGAGCCCGACGGTCTGCTTGGCGACCGAGGCGAGGTCGACGTCAGGGGCGAGCGGCTTGCCGCGCGTGTGAACGTGGAGGATCGCCTCGCGCGCCTTCACGTCGGGCGGCGAGACGAGCACCTGCCGGTCGAAGCGGCCCGGGCGCAGCAGCGCCGGGTCGAGATCCTGGAGCCGGTTCGAGGCGCCCATGATCACGATCTGCTCGCGCGAGTCGAAGCCGTCCAGCTCGACGAGGAGCTGGTTCAGGGTCTGGTCGTGCTCGCGGTTGAAGCTGCCGCCGGCGCGGGCGCTGCCGACGGCGTCGAGCTCGTCGATGAAGATGATCGCGGGCGCGTTCTTCCGCGCCTCGCTGAAGAGCCGGCGGATGCGCGCGGCGCCGAGGCCGGCGAACATCTCGACGAACGAGGACGCGCTCGCGGCGTAGAAGGTGGCGCCGGACGCGTTGGCGACGGCCTTCGCGAGCAGCGTCTTGCCCGGTGCCCGGCGGCCCGTAGAGCAGGATCCCCTTCGGGACGCGCGCGCCGAGGCGCTCGTACTTCTTCGGCGTGCGGAGGAAGTCGACGACCTCCTCCAGCTCCTCGCGCGCCTCCTCCAGCCCGGCCACGTCCTCGAAGCTCACCGAGGAGGCCGAGTTCGGCTCGATCTGGGCCGGCTTCACGCGCGGCATCAGCTGCACCGTGCGCCAGAGCAGCCACACGATCACGAGCATCAGCCCGAAGAACAGGAGCGGGAGCCAGAAGACGACGAAATCCTGGATCCACGTCTGCAGGCTGGCGGGCGGCAGCATCCCCATCTGCAGACGCTATCGGCAGGGACTCCCGCGACCTAAAGCACGCGGACGCAGACGAGCGCCGACTCCTGCTCGGAGAGCGCGAGCTCGACCCCGGCGAGGCGCGGATGACCCAGCCAGAACGCCTTCACCGGGTCGTCCGGCCGACGCTCGCGGAAGTCGTCCAGGACGACCGTCCCGCCCGGCGCGAGCAGCTCGACGACCGCCTCGCCCTCCTCCTCGGGGAACTGCTTGCGGCCGCCGTCGTAGAAGACGAGGTCGAACGGGGCCTGCGCGGGCAGCAGCTCGCGCCACGGGCCGGCGAGCACGTGGACGTCGGGGTCGTCCGCGAAGAGCCCGGCGGCGGCGCGCGCGAGCTCCGCGTCGGACTCGGCGCTCCAGAGCGGCACGCCGGGCGGCAGCGCCGAGGCGAGCCACGCGGTGCCGACGCCGGCGCCGGTGCCGATCTCGCCGACGCGCTCGCGGCCCCGCTGCGCCGCGAGCAGGTGCAGGAGCCGGCGCCGCCTCCGGGCTGCACGACTTCGCGAACCCGAGCTCCGCCGCGAGCGCCAGCGCGCGCTCGACGAGCGGCGGCGTCGCTACAGCGACCGGAGCACCTCGTCCGTCGTCGTGAACGCGACGCCGGCATCGCGCCAGGCCGCCGTGCACGCGACCGTGCGCGCCTCGTCGAGCCCGCGCGCCGCGTCCTCGACGAAGCGCACGCGCCGCCCACGCAGGAGCAGCCCGCGGATGGCCGCGTCGTTGCACACGTCGGTCGCGACGCCGAAGAGGATCACCTCGTCGGGATCGAGCGCGTCGACGACCGGCTCGGCGTTCGGGTTCGTGAAGACGCTGTAGTTCTTCTTCAGCAGCAGGATCTCGCGACGGCCCTCGAGGAGCCCGGGCACGAGCCCCGGCGGAAACGGGACGAGCCCGAGCGGCAGCGGATCCTCCTGCCGTGTCTCCGGGATCTTCTCCGCGCCCGTCGTCCCGCGGAGGCAGTGCGGCGGGAACGTGTTCGCGAAGTCGGGGTCGTCGACGATCTCCGGGTCGGTGAGCTCGTGGTCGTCGGCCGAGGCGACGTGCGGGATCCCGGCCTCGCGCGCCGCCTGCACCAGCCGCGCCATCGCGGGGATCGTCTCCTCGGCGCCCGGCACGTAGAGCTTCCCGTGCGGGAGCATGAAGTCGACCTGCGTGTCGACGTCCCACAGGACGAGGCCGCTCACGTCACGCGCTCCAGCCGCTCGTTGGGCCGCAGCGCGCCGGCCGACCTTCGCCGACGGCTCGCCGTCCGTCATGACGATGTCGGCCGTGTAGTCGTTCGCGCCGCGGATGAGCGACGAGCCGACGCCGTAGGCGTCCACGGGCACGCCCTGCTCCTCGAAGATGCGGATCTTCTCGGCGGTGAAGCCGCCCGAGGCGACGATGCGGACGTGCTCGAAGCCCTCGGCGTCGAGCGCCGCCCGCACCTTCCGCACGAGCCGCTCGTTGACGCCGGTCGGCTTGAAGTCGCCCAGCTCGTGCCACAGCGACGCGTCGACGAGCGACTCGGAGGTGTCGAGCCGCACGCCCCAGAGGCGCGGCCCGAGCTCGCGGGCCACGGCGAGCGCGGTCTCGACCGACGTGTTGTCGAAGTCGACGAGCACGGTGATGTTGAAGTCCGCCGGCGCGGAGTCGGCGAACTTCCTGGCCGCGAGGACCGTGTTCCCGCCGTACGCCGCGATGAGCGAGTGCGGCACCGTGCCGACGCCCTTGCCGCCCCACCACGACGCCTGCTCGTCGGTCGTGACGCCGATCGACGCGCCGCAGACCTGCCCCGCGAGGTAGGCGGCGTAGCCGTCGCCCGTCTGGACGCGCCAGTGGTCGTGCCGGGCGGGCATGAAGAGGACGGATTTCGACCGCGCAGCCCGGATGACCTCGACGACCTTCGTGGTCACGAGCGTGCGGCGCGCGAGCACGCCCAGGTACACGGTCTCGAGGTGCGCGAAGAGGGTGTAGTCGCCCTCGATCGTCAGCACCGTCTCCCACGGCTCGATCCGGTCGCCGTCGTACAGCGCGTGCACGGTCAGCGCGTCCCAGTCGTGGGAGGCGAGCTTGAGGATCGCGATCGCCTCGTCCATGCCGCCGAGCCACGCGTGCTGCTTCTGGAAGACCTGCATGAGCACCTGCGGCCGCCGGCCGTCGGCGAGCAGAGCCTCCCGCGTGTGGTTGAAGTACGCGTCGGTGTAGTACCCCGCCTTCATCTTCTCGACGGGAAGCGAGAACGTCTCCGGCGGGAGCCGGGTCTTCGTCTCAGCCGGCGCGGCCGTGGCCGTGCTCCTGGGCCAGGCACGCGTCGAGCGCGGCCTGCGCGACCTCGAGCTGCGCCTCGCTCGGCTCCGCCGTGGCGATGCGGGCCTGGAGCTCGTACCCGGGGCGCCGGAGCGCCCGCGCGAGCGTGGTGTCCGGATGGCGCGTCATCCAGCCGAAGAGCTCGACCGACGCCGCCGCAGCGCCGACCGCCGCGGCCGCCCGTGCCGGCCCGCGCAGCTGCTCGGGCGCACGCGAGGCGAGGACGTTGCCGACCGCCGTCGTCGCCAGCAGCGGCCCTACGAGGTGCGAGCCGCAGCGCTCGTGCTCCTTCGGGCGGCGCTCGCCGTGCTCGTACGTCCCGATCGAGACGTGCTCGGCGCCGTGGTAGGCCGCGAGCTCGCCGCCGCGCAGCGCGGCCAGCGCCGGCGCGAGCGAGAGGATCCCGCTCGCCAGCTCGCGCACGAGCGGGCGCAGCTCGGGGCTCGTACGCACAGCCCGGACGGCAACGGTGCTCGCGGCCATCATCCCGATCACGCCCGGCCGCTCGAACGGCAGCTTGGCCTCGGGCATCGCGCGCTTCACCTGCGGGAGCACAGCGAACGCGTCCAGCAGCTTCAGCGGGCCGCGGAGGAGCGGATTCGTGACGCCGGCGCCGAAGACGCGCTTCTTCGCCGAGGCGACCTTGATCGTCCCGTCCGGAAGCCGCACGGCGCAGCCCCAGGACGTCGGGCCGTGGACGAGGACGCCGTTCGGCAGCGCCATCCCGCCCAGCCTGATCTTGTCGCCGGCCATCCGGAGAGGTTATCGACTCAGAGTCGCATACCGCAATCCCTCACCCGGAGGCGACCTCGCGGAGCGCCGCCTGCAGCGCCGGAGCCGCATCGCCGAGCGGGATCGGCGTCCCGTCCACCTCGGACACGGGCAGCACCTCGCGCACCGAGGACGAGGTGAACGCCTCGTCCGCGGCGAGCACGTCGGCGAGCGTGTACGTGCCCTCCTCGAGCTCGTAGCCGAGCTGCGGCGCGAGGCTCGAGCAGGACGGCGCGCGTGACCCCGGCGAGGATCCCGAGCTCGAGCGCCGGGGTGACGAGGGTCGTCCCGCGGCGCCACCAGATGTTCGAGACGGGGCCTTCGAGGACCACGCCGTCGTGGTCGACGAAGACGGCGTCGTCGGCGCCGCGCCGCTTCGCCTCCGCCTCGGCCGCCATGTTCACGGCGTAGCTCGTCGACTTCACCCCGCCGAGGAGCCACGGCGCCTCGGCGCGCGCGCCGAGCAGCGAGACGAGCCGGATCCCGCGTCGCGCGGGCGCCCTCGATCCAGGCCGGGATCGGGCTGACGAGCGCCAGGCCGACGCGGGTCCCCGCCCTCGCGCCCGGCCGTCCAGAGGAAGCGCAGGACGACGTCCGGCTCGCCGGCGGCCGCGAGCGCCGCGTCGGCGAGCTCCGCGAGCTCGTCACGCGGGAGCGGCGCGAGCCCGATCCGGGCCGACGAGGCCTCGAGCCGGTCGAGGTGCGCGTCGAGCCGGAACGGGCGGCCGCCGTACACGCGCAGCGTCTCGAAGGCGGCGCGGCCGCGGAGCAGCGCCTCGTCGTCGGCGTGGAGGACGGGCGTGTCGGGGTCGACGAGGCCGCGCCCCGTCACGGCGAGGGCGAGCAGGGTCATGCGTGGACCGGCTCGGAGAGCGGAGCGCCGAGCGCGGCGAGCAGCGGCGCCGCCTTCACGTGCGTCTCCGCCAGCTCGGCCTCGGGCTCGGAGTCCCAGACGATCCCGCCGCCGACCCAGAGGTGGATCCGGTCGCCGGCGACCGCGAACGTGCGGATCGTGAGCGCGAGGTCGAAGTCGCCGTTCGGGCGGACGGTGCCGAGCGCGCCCATCGACGCGCCGCGACCGACGGGCTCGAGCGCGGCGATCAGGTCGACGGCGGCGATCTTCGGCGCACCCGTGACGGAGCCGCCGGGGAAGGTGGCGGCAAGGATCTCCGCCAGGGTCGCGTCCGTGCGAAGCGTCCCCTCGACGGTGGAGACGAGGTGCGTCACGCCGGCCAGCTCGCGCTCCGCCATCAGCTCCGGCCAGCGCACGCTCCCCGGCTCGCAGACGCGCGAGAGGTCGTTCCGCTCGAGGTCGACGATCATCACGTGCTCGGCCGCGTCCTTCACGCCCTCGACCGGGACGCCGGCCGGCCGCGTCCCCTTGATCGGGCACGTCCGCAGCAGCCGGCCGCGGCGGGAGAGGAACCGCTCGGGCGAGGCGGACACGATCGTCCAGCCCGACCCGGCGAGCGCGGCCCCGTGCAGCGGCCGCAGCGGCGCGAGCGCCTCGGCGAGCGCGCCCGGGTCGCCGGCGAACGGCGCGGACAGGTGCCGCACGAGGTTCACCTGGTAGACGTCGCCGCGCGCGATCGCCGTACGGACGTCCTCGACCGCGGCCAGGTAGTCGCCGTCGGCCCAGGAGCTCTCCCACGATCCGATTCGAAACCGAGAAAGTGACAGTCTGTTGCTTTGTCGCTTTCGGCTCGGGTTCTCCTCGCGCACGCGGCAGGCCAGGAGGGGCAACGGGCACGGCTCGGGCGGAGGCGGGTGCGGCGTCGCGGCGGATCGACTGCGAGAGGCCGTAGCCGAGGAAGACGTCGGCGACGCGCCCCTCCCGGCCCCACAGCTCCTCGGCGAGGTACGCCTCGAGGGCGTCGAACGCGCCCGCGGGTTGGAAGAGCTCGAGCACGGGCCTACGCTACCTCCCGTGCTCGCCGCGGCCGTCCTCGCCGCCGCCGCTCTCGCGGCTCCGTCGCCGCAGCAGCTGCTCGCGCGCCACGTGCCGGTGCTCGTCCACGCGCGCGGCGAGGCGTCCGCGCGCGTCGCCCGTCGAGCCGTTCCTCGCGGCCGCGCCCCGGACGGGCGACCACCTCGACGTCACCGCGTGCGACCCGAAGGCCGGGCCGGCGGCGAGCGCGTGCTACGTCGCGGCTGAACGGCGCGCCGACGTCGTACGGCCGGGCGCTCGCGACCGGCAACCGCATCGTCCTCAGCTACTGGCTCTTCTACCCGTACAACCTCTGGAGCGTCGCAGACGCCGTCGGCCGGCCCGATCTGGCGCAGCCACGAGGGCGACTGGGAGGAGGTCGTGGTCGTGCTCGACCGGCGCGGCACGCCGCTCCAGGTCGGCTACAGCCAGCACTGCGGCGGCGTGCGGCGGCTCTGGCGGCAGGCGCCGAAGGTCGGCGCGCGGCCCGTCGCCTACGTCGCGCTCGGCTCGCACGCGAACTACCCGGCGCGCGGCACGTTCCGGCACGACCTCCGCTGCTGGCCCGCGGCGGCGCGCGTCGTCTTCGACGCCCTGAGGACGACGCCGGTCGACGTCACCGGCGGCGGCGCCGACCGTCACGGCCGCGCCTCGTCCGCCTCGCGCCCGCGCCGCCGTGGCTCGCCTACCCCGGCGCCTGGGGCGAGACCGGCTGGTTCCACGCGGGCAACGCCGACATCTCCTACGGCCTCGGGCCGCCGGGCCCGGCCTTCCACGCGAGCTGGCGCGACCCGCTGCGAACGCTCGCCCGCTGGCCGCTCAGGCGCTGAGCGCGCCCATTCGCTGCGCGGCGAAGCGGAGCCAGCGCACGCCGAGCTCGAGATCGTCCACGTGCGCGCGTTCGTCCGCCGAGTGGACGAGGAGTGCCGCCACCTCGGCGTCCATCGCCCGCATCGGGAAGAAGCCGTACGCGACCGTGCCGAACGCGTCCCGCATCCAGTGGCTGTCGGTGAAGCCGGCGCATCCGACCGGTGCGACGACCGCGCCCGGCTCCTCCTCGGCGATGAAGGCCGCGACCGCGTCCCACAGCGGCGTCTCGCATCGGCGAGCCCGTGCCGCCGATCGCCTCGATCAGCTCGTACTCGTAGCCGTCCGCCCCGATCGCCGCCCGCAGCTCCTCGCGCGCGTCCTCGGGCGTCTGCCCCGGCTGGAGGCGCGAGTCGACGACGAGCTCGCAGAGCGCCGGGATGACGTTCCGCTTCTTCGAGGCCTCCACCATCGTCGGCGCGAACGTCAGCGAGAGCAGCGGCTCGACGAGCGTTCGCGCCATCGGGTGCACCGCTTCCGCCCGCGCCGACCGCCTCCTCCACCGGCGGCACCTCGCCGAGGATCGCCTCGAGCAGCGCCTCGGTCTCGGGCAGGTGCCGCAGGCGCGGGCGATACACGGCCAGCTGCTCGACGATCCGCGCCGCCTTCACGAGCGCGTTGTCGGCGATCGACGGCATCGAGGCGTGGCCGCTGCGGCCGCGCACGCGGAGCAGGAACGGCGCGCTCATCTTCTCGGCGGTGGCGCAGAGGTAGAGCGGCCGGCCGCCGAGCACGACCCGGTCGCCGCCGCCCTCGTTGATCGCGTAGTCGGCGCGCACCGCGTCCGGGTGCTCGCGGACGAGCCACGAGAGCCCGAAGTCCTCGCCGACCTCCTCGTCGGCCGCGGCGATGAAGACGAGGTCGCCGTTCGGCCGGAACCCCTCCCGCGCCAGGCTCGCGATCGCGACCGCGCTCGCCGCCACCTGGCCCTTCATGTCGAGCGCCCCGCGCCCCCAGATCTCGCCGTCGACGACCTCGCCCGACCACGGGTCGCGCTGCCACTCGGCCGGGTCGGCGAGCACGGTGTCGGTGTGGGAGAGGAGCGCGAGCGTCGGCCCGCTCCCGTTCCCGCGGATCCGCGCGACGAGGTTGGCGCGCTCCGGCACCTTCGCGATCAGCTCGACCTCGACGCCCGCGTCCTCGAGGTAGGCCCGCAGCACCTCGGCCGCGCGCGTCTCGTTCCCGGGCGGGTTGACCGTGTCGGCGCGGATGAGCTCCCGCAGGAGCTCGACCACGGCGCTCAGTCGGACTCCTTCGCGTACGCCGTCAGCGCGTTCCGGACCTCCCACAGCTCGGGGAAGAACCGCTGCTTCACGAGCCGGCCGAGCACCTCGACGGGCGTCCCCTGCGTGCCGACGACCTGGTCGCCGATCACGCGCGCGACGACCTGGTAGTGCCGGATGCGCCAGGCCTGCGCGCGCTCGTCGAGCTCGATCAGCGCCTCGGCGAGCTGGTACAGCTCCTCGTGCTCCCGCCCCGCGACGTAGAGCGCGCGCAGGTCGAGGCCGCGCTCGCGGAGGATCGCGTGGAGCTCCTGCACGAGCGCCGGCGCCCACCGGCGCAGCTCGCGGAAGCCCGGCGAGTCGAAGCCCGAGCCGTGGCCGAGGACGCGGCGGATCTCCTGGTACTCCCACGGCGACATCCGCTCGAGCATGTCCAGCTGCGCGGTGACGTACCGCAGGCAGAGGTGCGTCCGGCCGAGCAGCCGCAGCGCCGCGGCGAGCTCCCGGCGCTCGAGGTGCCGCGGCGGCGAGCTCCGTCTCCTCCGCGGCGAGCTTCAGCCACAGCTCCGAGGACTGGTGGACGGTCTGGAACAGGAGCTCGTCGTGGTGCGTCCGCTCCTCCGGCCGCTTCTGCAGCCGGAGCAGCTCGTCGGTGCGGAGGTAGCGCTCGTAGTCGCTTGCGCCTTCGCCCGTCAGGACCGGCTGCGAGAAGTCCTCGACGGCCACGCGAGGAGCATACTTCCCGCGTGGGCGACCTCTTCTCGGATGCCGCGCAGCGAGCGGGCCCGCGACGTCGCGCCGCTCGCCGCCCGGCTCCGGCCGCAGCGGCTGGAGGAGTTCGTGGGCCAGGACGGCGTGGTCGGCGCGGGCACGGCGCTGCGGCGGTCGATCGAGGAGGATCGCGTGCGATCGGCGATCTTCTTCGGGCCGCCGGGGACGGGGAAGACGACCCTCGCCCGGATCGTGGCGACCACCACCGGGGCGGCGTTCGAGGAGCTCTCGGCCGTCTCGGCCTCCGTGGCCGACGTGCGCGGCGTCCTCGCGCGGGCGACCGAGCGGCTCGGCGCGCACGGGCAGCGCACGATCCTCTTCCTCGACGAGATCCACCGCTTCAACAAGGCGCAGCAGGACGCGCTCCTGCCGGCGGTCGAGGACGGGCTCGTGACGCTGATCGGGGCGACGACGGAGAACCCGTACTACGAGGTGAACTCCGCGCTCCTCTCGCGGATGCAGATCTACGAGCTCGAGCCGCTCTCCGACGAGGCGCTCGCCGAGGTGGTGCGGCGCGGCGCTGCCGAGCTCGGCGCCGAGGTGCCGGACGAGCTGCTGGCGCTGATCGTGCAGCGGGCCGGCGGCGACGCGCGCACGGCGCTGAACGTGCTCGAGCTCTCGTGGGAGACGGCGCACGCGGCCGGCGAGCCGCTCGCCGAGAGCCACGTCGAGGACGCGGCGCGGAAGCGGCCGGTCGTCTACGACAAGGGCGGCGACGCGCACTACGACTTCACCTCCGCGTTCATCAAGTCGATGCGCGCCTCGGACCCCGACGCGGCCGTCTACTACCTCGCGGCCATGCTCGAAGGCGGCGAGGACGCGCGCTTCATCGCGCGCCGCATGGTCGTCCTCGCCTCCGAGGACATCGGCAACGCCGACCCGCGGGCGCTGCTCGTCGCGGTCGCGGCGGCGCAGGCGGTCGAGCACGTCGGCCTGCCCGAGGCGCGGCTCAACCTCTCGCAGGCGGCGATCTACCTCGCGCGCGCGCCGAAGTCGAACGCGAGCTACGTCGCGATCAAGGAGGCGACGCGCGACGTGCAGGAGCTCGGCAACGTGAAGCCGCCGAAGGCGCTGCGGGACGCGAGCTACGGCGGGCGCAAGCTCGGGCACGGGCAGGGCTACGTCTACCCGCACGACGACCCGCGCGGCTTCGAGGCCGAGAACCTGCCGGAGGAGCTGCGCGGCCGGACGCTACTACCGTCCCTCCGGGAGCGGCGAGGAGGCGGACGAATAGCGATCCTGCATCACGTCGAATGGGGCCGCCGGACGCGCCGCCGGTCGTCTGCCTCCACGGCGTGAACGCGCACGCGGGCCGGTTCGCCGGCCTCGCCGCGCGGCTCGGCGACGCGCTATCGCGTCGTCGCCGTCGACCTGCGCGGGCACGGGCTCTCGACCTGGGAGCCGCCGTGGGACCTCGGGCACGCACCTCGACGACCTGCACGACACGCTGCGCGCGCTCGAGCTCGAGCGCGCCGACTGGATCGGCCACAGCTTCGGCGGCCGGCTCGCTGCTCGAGCTGATCGCCGACCGGCCCGAGGTCGTCGACCGCGCCGTCCTCCTCGACCCCGCCGTCTGGGTGCCGCCGCACGTCGCGCTCGCGCGCGCCGAGGCGGCGCGGCACGAGCGCACGTACGCGTCGCCGGAGGAGGCGGTCGAGCGCCGCTACGCCGAGAGCGCCCTGCTCAGCACGCCGCGCGAGATCGTCGAGGAGGAGGCGGCGGTGCACCTCGAGCAGGGCGAGGACGGCCGCTGGCGCTACCGCTACTGCCAGGCCGCGGTCGTCACCGCGTTCAGCGAGATGGCGAAGCCGCCGCCGCCGTTCGAGACGGTGCTCGTCCCGACGCTCGTCGTCCGCGGCACCGACTCCGACGTCGTCCCCGAGGTGGTCGTCGACGTGCTGCGCGACGGCATCGCGGACCTGCAGATCGAGGTCGTGCCCGGCGGCCACATCGTCATGTGGGAAGCGCTGGAGCAGACCGCGTCCGCGGTCGAGCGCTTCCTCGGCTCGAGAGTCGCGTAGCGACCGTGGGGGAACCCATGGTTCCCCCACGAGCCCCCTCCTTCTGCCTGAGTGGCTTCGAGTGGCGTGGGCGTGGCCTCCCGGGCGGATGAACCGCCCTCCGGCCGAGGAGCGCGCGGCCTCGTTGCAGTGGCCGAGCGTGTCTGCCTGCGTGGCGTGTCGTGACGGTCGGGATGCGCTGTGCCCCTCGACGGGGCACGCGGCGATCCCGCCCGTCCGATCGCTGCGAGACCCGTTGGCCTTGATCCGGGACCGTTCCCTCAGTGTCTGACACCGGCCGTGGCCGGAAGCGGCTAGAGGATCGTCGCGCCGAGGGCGGAGGCGACGAGCTCGACCGCGAGCGCCGCCGTCTCGTTCTCACGGTCGAGGATCGGGTTCACCTCGACGACCTCGAGCGAGTTGGCGAGCCCGGCTTCGGCGATCAGCTCCATCGCCAGGTGCGCCTCGCGGTAGGAGAGGCCGCCGCGCACAGGCGTGCCGACGCCCGGGGCGAACGCCGGGTCGACGGCGTCCATGTCGAGCGAGACGTGGACGAACCCCGGCCCGGCGATGTGGGCAAGCGACTCGCGGATGCAGCGCTCCAGCCCGAGCCGGTCGACCTCGCTCATCGTGAACACCTTCGCTTCGAGCTCGCGGATGAGCGTCCGCTCGCCGTCGTCGAGGGAGCGAACGCCGACGAGCGCGACGCGGCTCGGCTCGACCATCGGGAGCTCCCAGGCGCCGCTCGCGAAGGTGGGGTCGAGCCCGAGCGCTGCGGCGAGCACCATCCCGTGAACGTTCCCGCTGGGCGAGCTCGTGGGCGTGTTGAGGTCGCCGTGCGCGTCGATCCAGAGGACGCCGCCGGGCCCGAACGCCTTGGAGAGACCGCCGAGCGTCCCGATCGCGACCGAGTGGTCGCCGCCGAGGACGAGTGGGACCGCGCCGCCGCGTGACCGCGTCGTACACCCGCGACGCGATCCGCTCGCAGGTCGCCTTCACCTCGGGCAGGTAGCGAGCCGACCGGTCCTCGAGCTCGACCTGCTCGACCACCGGCGCCGGGACGTTTCCATGGTCGGTCACCTCGTAGCCGAGCGCGCGCAGCCTCGCCTCGAGTCCCGCGTAGCGGATCGCCGACGGCCCCATGTCGACGCCGCGACGGCCCTGACCGAGGTCGAGGGCGGCCCCGATGATGGCGACGCGCCGCGGTGCCGGTTCCGGTTGCGCGGCCACGGCCGAAGGCTAGCGACGCCGCTACACTCGTTCGGCTCCGTGGCGAGGTAGCTCAGTTGGTAGAGCACTCGGCTGAAAACCGGGGTGTCGCCGGTTCGAGTCCGGCCCTCGCCACCTCGCGGGTTTCAGCTTCTGTTCCAGTAACTCGGGAGCTGGAAGCCCGTTTTGGTGATCACAACCGCAATTTGTCTCGTTCGACCTCCAGCCGCCGGAGCTCGATTCGCCGGATTTTGCCCGTGAGCGTCTTGGGCAGGTCGGCGACGAACTCGATCCGCCGCGGATAGGCGTACGCGGACAGCCGCTCGCGGACGAACGCCCTGATCTCGTCGGCGAGCTGGTCGGACGGCTCGTTGTCGGCCGCAAGGACGATGAACGCCTTGACGACGTTGCCGCGCAGCGCGTCGGGGGAGGCCACGGCGGCCGCCTCGCGCACGGCCGGGTGCTCGAGGCAGACGGACTCGACCTCGAAGGGGCCGACGCGGTAGCCGGCGGCAATGATCACGTCGTCGGCGCGCCCCTCGTACCAGATGTAGCCGTCCTCGTCCTCGCGGGCGGCGTCCTTGGTGTGGAACCACTCGCCGCCGAACACCTCGTCGGTGTCCTCCGGCCGGTTCCAGTAGCCGAGCGGATAGTGCGGGTTCGTGCGGGCGCGCAGGCAGATCTCGCCGCGCTCGCCCTGGGCGACAGGCCGCTCGTCCTCGTCCAGGATCTGGACGTCCCAGCCGGGCATCGGCTTACCCATCGAGCCCTCGCGGACCTCCATGAACGGGTAGTTCCCGACGAGCGGATACGACTCCGTCAGCCCGTAGTAGTCGAGCACGGTCACGCCGTACTGCTCCCGGAACCAGCGAATCGCCTCCGGGTTCAGCGGCTCGCCGGCCGAGCAGACCCGCCGGAACTGCTGTGGATACCGCGTCCCGGCATCCTCGATCGCCATCATCGCCCGCATCGCCGTCGGCGTCGTGAAGACGTTCGTCACCTCGTGGCGGCTGAGGAAGTCGAGCTGCCGACGCGGATCGAAGCCTGCCTCGCGCCGGTACACGCACTGCACGGCGCCGAGCCGCCACGGGCCCAGGAGCGGCGCGATTCCCGCTGCCCACGCCCATTCGCCCATGCCGTGGAACCGCTCGCCGTCGGCGACCTCATGGCTGTAGACGAACTCCTCGTGGCCAAGGATGTAGCGGTGGGCATGGACGATGCCCTTCGCGAGCCCGGTCGTTCCGGACGTGTAATAGAGCTGCGCGGGATCCTCGGCCGACGTGTCGCCGGCAACGGGCTCGGTCGAGGCCCCCGCGAGCGTATCGGCCTCCAGGACGAGCATCGGCAAACCCGAGTCGGCGAAGCGCGGCGCGTTGTCCGCGTCCGTGACCACCAGTTTCGCGCCCGAGTCGGAGAGCCGATGGCGAATCGAGTCGTCGCCGTAGAGCACCGACATCGAGAGCAACATCGCGCCCAGCTTCCAGACGCCGAAGAAGATCGCCGAGGTCTCCGGCGTCGGTGGCAGCACGACGGCCACGCGATCGCCGCGCTCGACGCCGAGCTCGCGGAGCAGGTGCGCCGCCTGGTTGGCGAGGTCCTGGAGCTCGCCCCACGCCAGCTCCCGATGGGAGCCGTCGAAGCTCTCCCACACCATCGCGAGCTTGTCGCGAGGGTGCTTGTCGCAGACATCTGACGAGATGTTGTAGCGCGCAGGTACCTCCCACAGATGCTCCGCGCAAACCTGCTCGTACGAAGTGGGGCTCATGAGCTCAGGGGAGGATGCCACCGTTTGAGGCTATGGGGTGGGGCAGGGAAGCCGGCCGTTGCGCTGCCCGTCTCGGCGCCACGATCGGTCCCTGTCAGGGAGGCGACGGTGCAGCTCCGGTCGGGCGGCGCTTACGACCCCAGCACTTGACCCGGCCTGCGCTCGTGAGCGCGCACGTGTGGCGCGAGCCCGACGTGATCTGGGTGATCCGCGTGCGTTCAGCGGCGGATCCGGCACGTCCGCGGCTCCCAGCGTTTCCTGGGGCTTGTCGAGCGCCCAGCTCGTCGTCGGCCTAGGGACAGCCATCGGGCTCCGCGGTGAGAAGGCCGCGACTAGGGTGGGGGACGGTGCCAGATCCGGTACGGGTGACGGTGTACAACGATGCGGGCTGCCCGTGGGGGTACTCCGCGAACCCAGCGTTGCGCGTGCTCGAGTGGCGGTACGGCGCGCAGCTCGACTGGAGGCTCGTGCTGATCGGGCTCACGGACGCGGCGCAGGAGTACGTCGACCGGGGCTATACGCCGCTGCGCTCAGCCGAGGGGTATGCGCGGCGCTTCCGCAGGTTTGGCATGCCGCTGGCGCCGAACCCACGGGCCCGGATCGTCGGTACAGGGCGCTCCTGTCGCGCGGTCGTGGCGGTGCGCTTGCAGGCGCCCGGTCGGGAGTGGGCGGCCTTCCGGGCGCTGCAATTTGCGTTCTTCACGACCGTGCTGCTTCTCGACGAGGACGAGGGCATTGCGGCCGCGCTGCGTGGGCTGGAGGGGATCGACGTCGATGCGGCGATCGCCGCGATCGACACGCCGGCGGTGGAGGACGCCTACCAGCGCGATCGGGCCGAGGCCCGCCGTGCCGCCGGCTCGCCCACGCAGCTTCAGGACAAGCACGCAGCCACTGACGGCCCTGTTCGGTACACGGCACCATCGCTCGTGTTCGAGCACGCCGGACGGCGGCTCGAGGCCGGTGGCTGGCAGACGATCGAGGCCTACGACGTGCTCATCGCGAACATGATCCCGGCCGGCGAGCGCCACGGAGTGCCGGACGACTCGCTCGAGTTGCTCACCGCGTTTCCGGGCGGGCTCGTAACCCAGGAGGTCGCACAGCTCCTCACGGCCGGCAACGACGCTCCCGATCGGGTCGGCGCCGAGGTGTCGATGCTGCGGCTCGTCGCAGACGGGGCCGCGACACGCACACCGCTCGGCGACGACGCGCTGTGGAAGCCGGCCTAGCTCGCGCGACAGACAAACGGGCACCGTGCGCGGCTCGCTGGAAGCTCCCGGCTGGAGCAACTCGGGCGAGATCCCGTGCAGCGCGGCGAAGGCCGTGAGGGCCGCGGTGTGGCTGATTCAGCAGTTATCGAGTTCGCGCGTTCCGTAGCTCGAACCGATCAAGCGTCGATCCGGCTTGGCCAGGCCATGAGCGGAGTCCCGAGGAACCGCCCACATTGGACTCCTTCGGAAGTGGCCGCGGAACTTGCTCCGACCGCTGCCTCCGAGGAGCCTATGCCGTCCAGCGGAACCCGGTCGGCGCGGGGCTCGGCGCCAACGGGCTGGCCGGCAATTGGCCCGGCGGGTCGTCCTCGTTGTACGCGCTCGGCGCCACGTCGTTCGGCGCGTCCGCGTGGAACAGCGCGGCGAGCAACTCGATCTGCCCACGGCCGACGCCCAGCTCCCCGAAGCCTCCGCCGTACATGGGCCGCCGCTCCCGCGCGCAGCGCGCGTAGACCTCGAACAGCCCTTGCAGATCGCCGATGCGCGCCGGCTTGACGTTCACCACGAGTGCGGGGAGCGGCGTCGCGCCGATGTCCTCGGCGCTGCGGATCGGCGCGTCGTAGGACACCCGCTCGATCTCGTCGCGGAGCCGCTCTGCGATCTCGGGCAGGTCGTGCGGGTCCTCGAGGTAGGCGTCCGGGAACGCGGCGAGGACGTGGTCGTACAGCGCACCCAGCGCCGCGGGATCCTTCACCTCGAAGCCGTACTGGCCCTTGAAGTCGATCGTGTCGACCGCGCCGGTCGCCGCCACCTCGTCGACGAGCGCCGGCGCCCAGCTCGCCTCCGCGTCGAGCTTGAAGCGGACGCCGGGAGAGCGTGCGAGGCGCCGGCGCACCGGCTCGATCGACGGCTCCTTGCCGAGGCCGAGCGAGTTGACGAAGCGCACCGGCGTCGGCTCGTGCCCGAGCACGGCGTGCAGCGGGCGGCCGGCCTGGCGGAGCGCGAGGTCGAGGGCCGCCGACTCGAACGCCCAGCGACGCATGTGCAGCGCCGCGTCCCACTCCGGCGGCTCCGGCCACAGCGCGAGCCCGCCGAGATGCTCGCAGAAGCCGGCCAGCGTCCACTCGCCCGCAAGGGGCAGCGACGGCTGGGTCTCGTGCAGCGTGGTGCCGTCCTCGCGGAACGCCGAGACGTCCTCGCCCAGCCCTTCCTTGCCGGCGCCGACGAGCCGCACGTGCGTCGTGATGCGGTCGAACTCGTAGGCAAGCACGGCGTGCAGCCGGTCGTACTCGCACGCCTCGACGACCAGCGGAAGCTCCGCGACCCGCGGCCACAGCGATTCCCCGTGCATCGTTGTGCTCGCGGGGTTCACCCACGCCATTGTTCCATCAGGCTCGCGGTCGTTCGGCAACCTGCTCCTCTTCCGTCAAGATTCCCCACATGCCGCGCCTCGAAGCGGTCAGGCGCTACGACGTCCCGGTCGAGCGCGGGTTCGCGTTCATCACCGACACCGCGAACTGGCCGACGTTCTGGCCGGGCTACGTGCGCCTCGAGGACGACTCGCGCTGGGGCGCCGTCGGTGACACGGCCCGGATGGTGACGCGACTGCTGGGCCGGGAGCGCGAGCTCACGATGACGATCACCCGGTTCGAGCCGAACCGCCTCGTCACCTACACGAGCACCCAGCCGGGGCTCCCGGACGCGCGCCACGAGCGCGGGTTCGAGGCCGACGGCGCCGGCTTCGTCTACCGGCTCGTCGTCGAGTACGAGCCGCGCCCCGCGCTCGCCGGCCTGTTCGACCGGGTGCTGCTCGCGCGCGGGATCCGGCGCGCCTTCGAGCAGACGTTCGACGCGCTCGATCGGGAGCTCCGGAGCTAGCCGTGCCGCGGCGGTACGACGTCGCCGTGGTCGGCCTCGGCGCGATGGGCAGCCAGACGGTCGCTCGAGCTCGCTTCGCGCGGCCAGCGCGTGCTCGGGCTCGACCGCTACCGGCCGCCGCACACGCTCGGCTCGACGCACGGACGGACGCGGATCATCCGCGAGGCGTACTTCGAGGAGCCGCTCTACGTCCCCATCGTCCAGCGCGCCTACGAGCTTTGGCGGCGCCTCGAGGAGCGGTCCGGCACCCACGTGCTGACCGTCACCGGCGGGCTGATGCTCGGCGCGCCCGACTCGGAGGTCGTCGCCGGCGCGCGGGCGAGCGCGGTCGAGCACGGCCTGCCCTACGAGGAGCTGTCGGCGGAGCGAGGTGCGCGAGCGGTTCCCTGCCTACGCGGTGCCGGACGAGCACGCGGCCGTCTTCGAGCCCCGGGCCGGCTTCCTCGAGCCCGAAGCCGCGGTGGCGGCGACGCTCGCGCTGGCGGCCGAGGCGGGCGCCGACCTCCGCTTCGACGAGCCCGTGCTCGAGCTGGACGGCAACGTCCTCCGCACCGAGGGCGGCACCTACGCGGCCGAGCGGATCGTCGTCTCCGCGGGCCCGTGGCTCCCCGACCTCCTGCCGGAGCTCGCCGGCACGTTCACCGCGGCCCGGCAGCCGCTGCTCTGGCTCGCGCCGCGCGAGCCGGAGCTCTTCAGGCCCGACCGGTTCCCGATCTTCGTCTGGGAGTGGGAGCCCGGCTGGGCGTTCTACGGCTTCCCGGACGTCGGCGACGGCCTCAAGGTCGCCGTCCACCACCACGGCGAGGCCACGACGCCGGACGCGGTCGAGCGCGGCCTGCGCAGCGAGGACGAGGAGATCATCCGCGAGCTCGTCCGGCGCTACTTCCCCGCAGGCGACGGCGCGCTGCGCGAGGCGGCCGTCTGCCTCTACACGAACACGCCCGACGAGCACTTCGTGATCGACCACCTCCCCGACGACGAGCGCGTCATCGTCGCCAGCCCGTGCTCCGGGCACGGCTTCAAGTTCGCGCCGGCGATCGGCGAGGTGCTCGCGGACCTGGCGACGGGCGAGCCGCCGCGCTTCGACCTGACGCCGTTCTCGCTCCGCCGGTTCGCCACCGTCTAGCGATTTGCCGCAACGAGCGTCCTTCGACGCGTGCGGCTGCTTCTCGTCCGACCGATCCGGGTTTTACGTTCACGGCTCCATCGTTCCGACCGAAGGAGAAGGGAGCTCATGGCCGAGATGGCCGGGTCGCTGAGGGCATCGTTCCTCGAGCGCCATTTCCGCTTCGCCGAGCACGGCACCACGCTCGCGCGCGACACGATGGCCGGCGTCACGACCTTCATCGTGATGTCGTACATCATCTTCGTGAACCCGCAGATCCTGAGCTTCGCGGGGATCCCCGACCTCGCGCCGCTCGGACTGCCGTTCAACCAGGTCCTCGCCGTCACGTGCCTCGTCGCCGGCGTGATGACGATCGCCATGGGCCTGTACACGAACATGGCCTACGCGATCGCGCCCGGGCTCGGGATCAACGCCGTCGTCGCCTTCGGCCTCGTCGTCGGCGAAGGGCTGTCGTTCCCGGCCGCCATGGGCCTGATCGTGCTGGAGGGCATCGCCGTCACCGCGCTCGTCCTCACCGGCTGGCGCGAGAAGATCTTCCACGCGATCCCGCTCGACCTGAAGAAGGCGATCGCGATCGGCATCGGGCTCTTCATCGCCTTCATCGGGCTGAACCAGGCGGGGATCGTCGTCCGCGGCGAGGGCACCCCCGTCACCCTCGGCACCCTCACGACCTGGCCGATCCTCGTCGCCGTCTTCGGGCTGATCGTCACGATCGTCCTCCGCGCCCGAGGCTTCCGCGGCGACCTCGTCGTCGGGATCATCCTCGCGACGATCCTGGCGGTGATCATCAACGAGGCCTCCGGCAACGACGCCGGCTTCGTGGCCGGGGCCTCCTGGCCGGGCGACGTGTACGAGACGCCCGACCTCGCCCTGCTCGGCAACTTCAACTTCGACGCCTTCACCGAGCTCGCCGTGATCTCGGCGATCGTTTGGGTGTTCACGCTGTTCATGGCGGACTTCTTCGACACGATGGGCACGCTCGTCGGCGTCGGGAAGGCGGCCGGCTACGTGGACGACAAGGGCGACTTCCCCGACGTGCGGAAGCCGCTGCTCGTCGACTCGCTGGCGGCCGTCGCCGGCGGCGCGGCGTCGTCCTCGTCCGCGACGACCTACATCGAGTCGGGCTCGGGCGTGAGCGCCGGCGGCCGCACGGGCTGGGTCGCGGTCGTCGCCGGGGCGCTGTTCCTGCCGTTCATGTTCTTCGCGCCGATCATCGGGATGGTGCCGCCGCAGGCCACCGCGGCCGCGCTCATCATCGTCGGCTTCCTCATGGTCTCGGTGCTGACCGAGGCAGAGGCCGAGGCCGAAGGCGACCGGCGCAAGCTCGCGGGCATCGACTTCTCGCTGCTCGAGATCGGCCTTCCCGCGGCGCTCATCATCATGCTGATGCCGTTCACGTACTCGATCACGAACGGGATCGGCTTCGGGTTCATCGCCTACGTCATCATCCGCGCCGCGCAGGGCAAGGCGCGCGACGTCGACCCGTTCATGTGGATCGCGGCCGGCGCGTTCGCGCTCTACTTCCTCGTCCCGCTCCTGCAGGACAACCTCAGCTGGATCTAAGGGCGTGGGGGAACCCATGGTTCCCCCACGAACCCCCTCCTTCTTCCTGAGCGGCTGAGTCGGACGTGGGGTGTGGCCTCCCGGGCGGATGAACCGCCCTCCGGCCTAGGAGCCGTCTGCTCACGGCAGGGCGTCGAGGGCGTGGTCGTGTGGCCTGCGCGCGCGCACCTTCGGTGCGGGCGCTCCGGCCCGGAGCCTGTTCTCATCGGCACTGGCGTGTCGTGACGGGCGGGATGCGCTGTGCCCCTGGACGGGGCACGCGGCGATCCCGCCCGTCCGATCGCTCCGGGACCGGGTTGGTCTTGATCCGAGGCCTGGTCGTTCAGTGTCAGACACCGGCCTTGCCGGGGCGGACATGGCGCAGCGCTGCCGTTGCTTCTCGTTTGCGCGCCGGAGCGGTCGCGGCTTATGCTCGCGGCACAGGGACGTTCGCGCGCGGTAGCACCGGCACGGACGTCCCTCCTTTCGCGACTAGATCCGCTCGGGGACGATCACGAGCTCGAGGCCGGCGCGGGCCTTGAGGATCGACGCCGCGCTGCCGCGGTTGATCGCGAGCGAGATGTTCCGGTAGCTGTCCTCGTAGAGCAGGAGGTCACCGGGCCGCGTGTCGGCGAACGTGCGTGCGGCGACCGCGTAGTAGCGGTCCTGGCCGACGGCGAGCTCGACGGTCGTCCCCGGCTCGACGCCGACGCGCTCGAGGTGCTCGCGCGTGAGGTTCAGCTGGACGTTCCCGAACGTGTCGACGTAGAGGATCGTCGCGCGCATGCGGGTGTCGCCGACCACCGGCACCGGCAGGTCGAGCCGGACGAGCGCGTCGGGCGCGACGGGCGGCCCGAGCTCGGCGAGGTCGACGCCCTTCGACAGGTGCGCCGCCGCCGGCGCGAACAGGTCGCGGCCGTGGAACGTGCGCGAGACGGACGGAAGCGCGTAGTCGGGGTTCGTGAGCTCGCGCGCCTCCGCGACGCCGCCGTTCGCCTCGGCGGCGGGAATGAGGAGCCCGTTGTCGGGACCGACGTAGAGCCGCCCGGCCGCGTCGCGGAGCGCGAGCGGCCGCCTCCCGCCGCCGACGCCCGGGTCGACGACCGCGAGGTGCACGCCCTCGGGCATGTACGGCACCGTGTTCGCGAGCACGAGCGCGCCCTGGAGCACGGCCTGCGGCGGGATCCCGTGGGTGATGTCGATCACCGGCGACTCGGGCGCGATCCGCTTCATCACGCCGTGGCAGACGCCGACGAAGTCGTCGGAGAGGCCGAAGTCCGTCAGGAACGTGATGACCATGCCTGGAGCGCCTCGACGAGGCCGTCGACGTCGTGCGTCGGCGCCTCGGCGGGGATTCTGACGCCTGCGGCGCGCGCCGCGGCGGTTGTCTGCGGCCCGATCGAGATCGCGGGCGCGGTCGACGCCGAGCGCGCCGTACGCCTCGCGCCGCGGACGCGGACGCGAGCACGACCACGTCGGCGTCGCGCGGGAAGTCCGCCGGCCGCAGCCTCCGCGTGCGGTAGAGCGCGACCACGTCCGCGTCGAGCGCCTCGGCGAGCAGCGGCCGCGCGTCCTCCGCGCCGGCGAAGAGCACGCGTCCCGCGGGGCGCGGCAGCGCCTCGAGCAGGCCCTCCTGCGTCGACACCGCCGGCACGAGGTCGGCGCCGCCGAGCGCCTCCGCCGTCGCCCGGCCGATCGCCGCCACCTGCCGCGGGCGCCCGCGCATGCGCCGGCGCAGCTCCTCGGCGCCGGTGCGGCTCGTGACGATCACCCAGTCGTAGCCCTCGACGTCGACCGGCTCGTCGCCCAGCGGCTCCGTCGCGACGAGCGGGCAGACGACGACCTCGTGGCCGAGCGCCTCGAGCCGGGCGACGAGCTCCGCGGCGCGCTCGCGCGGGCGCGTGACGACGACCTTCACGGAAGGAACGGCGCGAGCGCCGCGGCGACGGTCTCGGCGTCGTCGCCGCTCCGCCGCTCGAGCCAGCGGCCGTCCTCGTCGGCGACGAGCGCCGTGAGCGTCATGCCGTCGTGGTGCGCGGCCACCGGCGCGAGGCAGCCGCCGCCGATCCGCGCCACGCAGGCGCGCTCGGCCTCGACCCGGCGCCGGGTCTCGGCGTCGTCGACGGCCGCGACGAGGTGCTCGTCGCCCTCCCGCACCTGCAGCGCGAGCGCACCCTGTCCGGCCTCCGGCAGCAGCTGCTCCGGATCGAAGCGGTGCCCGATCTCGTGCCCCAACCCGAGCCGTTCGAGGCCGGCCGCCGCGAGAACGACCGCGTCCAGCCCGCGCTCCCCGCGCTTGCGCAGGCGCGTGTCGATGTTCCCTCGCAGCGGCTCGATCGACAGCGTCGGCTCGAGCGCGAGCAGCTGCGCCCGGCGCCGCACCGAGGCCGTCCCGATCCGCATCCCGGGGCGGATCCCGTCCGCGCCGCAGAGCGCGTCGCGCGGGTCCTCCCGCGCCGGGTAGGCGCCGACCGCGAGCCCGTCCGTGGCGGTCGAGGTCATGTCCTTGGCGGAGTGGACGGCGACGTCGATCCGGCCGTCGAGGAGCGCCTCCTCGATCTCCTTCACGAAGACGCCGCGCGCACCGATCTCGCCGAAGGGCTTCGTCCGGTCGCGATCGCCGGCGGTCGTGATCGGGACGAGCGCGATCTCGATGCCGGGCCTGCGGAGCGGCTCGACGGCCTGCTCGGCCTGGGTCAGCGCGAGGCGGCTACCGCGCGTGCCGACGCGTACGAGCATCGCCACACCGCAGCACCTGACGCGGCTTCGTGAGCCCGCAGGCGTGCGCGCCCCTGGGCCGCACGCGCACGAACGCGGTCGGAGCCTGCACCGGAAGCGGGCGACCCGTCAGCGACCGGAGACCGGTCAGCGCTGCTCCTCGCCGAGGCCGAACAGGTGGCGCACCGCGTCAGCATAGACCACCCCATCGGCTGTCACGGCGGCCTGCTTCATCCGCACCGTGGGCAGGTGGAGGAGCTTGTCGAGCATCCGCGCGGTGACCGACTCGACGGCGCGTCGCTCCTCGTCCGAGAGGCGCCCGGCGACGCGCTCGAGCTCCGCACGGCGGATCTCCTCGGCGCGGGCGCGCAGCGACGCGATCGCCGGGACGACGTCGAGCGACGCCTGCCAGTCGCGCCAGCGGTCGGCCTCGGACGCGACGATCCGCTCCGCCCGCTCGGCCTCCCCGCGACGCGCGGCGAGCGACTCCGAGACCACGGCCTCGAGATCGTCGATGTCGTACAGGTAGCAGCCGTCGAGCTCGTGGATCGCCGGGTCGAGGTCGCGCGGCACGGCGAGGTCGACGAGCAGGAGCGGCCGCCCCCGGCGCGGCGGCACGTCGGCGGCGTGGAGCACGATCCCCGGCGCGCTCGTCGACGAGACGACCACGTCGGCCCGCGCCAGCTCCTCGCCGATCCGCTCCCACGGCAGCGGCTCGCCGCCCACCTTGGCCGACGAGATCGGCCGCGCGCTCCGCCGTCCGGTTGGCGACGAACGCGACCTCGGCGCCGCGGCTGAGCAGGTTCCGCGCCGCGAGCTCGGACACCTTCCCGGCGCCGAGCAGCAGGATCCTCCGCCCGTCGAGGTCACCGAACACGGACTGTGCGAGCGCGGCCGCGGCGGCCGAGACGGACGCCGGGCTCTCGGCGATCGCCGTGTGCGTGCGCACCTTCTTGCCCGCGTGCAGCGCCTGGCGGAACAGGCGATCGAGCACGGGCCCGGCCGAGCCGACCTCGTACGCGACCCGCACCTGCCCGAGGATCTCGCCCTCGCCGGGCACCATCGAGTCGAGGCCGGCGGCGACGCGGAAGAGGTGCAGGGCCGCGGCCTCGTCGCGCAGCCGGTAGAGCGCCGGCGACAGCTCGGGGTCGGCGAACAGCGTCATCGCGATCGTCTCCGCCGCGGCCTCGTCCCGGTGCGCGACGTACGCCTCGGTGCGGTTGCAGGTCGAGAGGACGACCGCCTCCGCGCCGCCGGCGGCAAGCTGCTCCGCCGCCTCGGCCGCCCGCTCGCGGTCGAGCGCGACCCGTTCCCGGAGCTCGACGGGCGCGCGGTGGTGCGAGGTGCCGACGAGGACCAGCTTCATGCCGCGAAGTGGGTGAGGGGGAGGACGAGGACGACGGCCGCGATCGCCGCGACCGCGTACACGCCGCGCGGCGGCCCTGCAGCCCGCGCAGGCGGAAGACGACGTAGCCGGCGTAGACGACCCAGGCGCCGAGCGTGGCCGCCATCGCCGCGTCGACGGAGCCGCCGTCGACGGCGAGGCTCGCGATCCCGACGAGGATCCCGACCGTGAGCGTGACGAGCCCGGCGACGAGGGTTCGCGCCTCGAGCCGGTCGAGCGTCTCGAGCGGCGGGATGCGCAGTCGCAGCAGCGTCGGCTCGCGCCGCTTCAGCCGCCGCTCCTGCCAGAGGTAGAGCCCCGCGAGCCCCGCGGCGAGCGCGAACGCGGCGAAGCCGGCGAGCATCAGCGACACGTGCGTCGCGAGGAGGACGCCGGGATGGTCGCCCTCGGCGCCGGTGCCGCCGCCGGCCCACGCCGCGCCGAGCAGCACCGCGGCAACCGGCGTCACCGCGAGCCCGAGCAGGCGGAACGACGCGCGGCAGCCCCAGACGAGGTAGACCGAGACGACGAGCCAGGAGAGCAGGTTGAGCGCGCCCGCCCAGCGTCGACCACGGGAAGGCGTCGGCCTGCGTCGCCTGGGCGACGAGCAGCGCCGTCTGCGCGAGCCAGCCGAGCCGGACGCCCCAGACCGCGAGCCGGCCCGCGAGCCCCGGGTGCCGAACCTCCGCCGCCGAGCGCGACCGCCGCCTCGCGAGTACGCGAAGAGCGCCGGCCAGATCAGGAACTCAGCCATCGTCCCTCCGCGCCAGGACGCGCTCGGCCAGCTCCGCGATCTCGCGCTCGAGGCGGGAGAGCCGCAGCGTGTGGATCAGCAGGTAGGCGAGGACGGTGAGGAGGACGACGACGTACGCGGCCGAGAGGTACTTCTCGCCGGAGCTCACGCGAGCGCCTCCCGCAGCTCCCTGAGCCGCTCGTCGAGCCGCTTGCCGAGCAACTCGTTCCGGTACAGCGTCGCGGCGAGCGCCAGCATCCCGGCCTGGCAGACCGCGACGGTGACGAGCATCTCCGTCGGCAGGTTGTCCTGCACGTCGCGCGTGAACACGACCGGATGGATGAAGTTCTCGGCGAGCCGGATCGCGAGGAACGAGACCGGGATCAGCACGACGCCGACGAGCGCGTAGACGGCGCAGATGTTCGCGCGCGCCGCGCCCGGCTCGAGCGAGTAGCGGAGCATGAAGTAGGCCGAGTAGAAGAGGAACAGGATCAGGAAGAGCACGAGCTGCCGCTCGCCCCAGCTCCACCACACGCCCCACGAGATCTTCGCCCAGATCGAGCCGGTGGCGAGCGTGAGCAAGCCGAAGATGAGCCCGAGGTGGACGGCGGTGTAGCCCTCGAGGTCGTGCCGCTCGTCCCGCGTCATCAGCAGCCGCAGCCCCTTCCAGGCGCCCCAGAAGAAGCACGCGTACGCGGTCAGCGCCAGCGGCACGTGGACGTAGAAGATCCGCTGGCTCGGCCCCTGGTCGGCGTCCTCGGGCGCCCACAGGAGGGCCATCGCGATTCCGCCCCCGAGCAGGACGAAGGTCGCGAGCGCCAGGACGGCCCCGCTCCTATTCGACGACGACGTACTCAAAGGTGGCCCAGGCAAGTATCGCGAAAACGGCGTCGTACAAGGCCAGGAAGCCCAGGTAGCGGGCGGGGTCGTCGGCGACCGTCGCGCCCACGCCGCCGACGACGATCGGGATCGCGAGCGGGAGGAACAGGAGCGGCAGCAGCACCTCGCGCGCGCGGCCGGCGACCGCCATCGCTGCGAGCAGCGTCCCGACGGCGCAGATGCCGACGTTCGCGAGGGCCACGGCGGCGACCGTCGCCACCCGAGACGCCGCCGAAGAAGAGCCCGAACGCCGGCAGCGCGACCGCCTCGACGACGAGGAGGAACGCCATCGTCGCGAGCACCTTCCCGAGCCAGATCGCGCTGCGGTCGCACGGCGCGAGCACGAGCGCGTCGAGGATCCCCTGCTCTCGCTCGGCGACGAAGGCGCGGCCCGAGGCCGAGCAGCGCGGTGAACACGATCGCGACCCACAGGAGCCCCTGCGACGCGGCCTCCTGCTCGTCGGTCAGGGCGAAGCGGAAGGCGACGAGCATCGCGACGCACGAACAGCGCCATCGCCGGCAGCAGCTCCTTGCCGCGCAGCTCCAGCAGCAGATCCTTGCGCGCGAGGGCCGCGGCGTCGCGGACGTAGCCGCTCATGCGAAGGCGACCCGCGCCGATCGCGAGCGGCGCGAGGCGCTCCGGGTCGTGGGTGGCGACGAGGAACGTGCGGCCCGCGGCGAGCGCGCGCAGCTCGCGGTCGAGCAGCTCGGCGCCCTCGGCGTCGAGCGCGTTGTAGGGCTCGTCGAGCAGCAGCAGCTCGGGGTCGTGGAGCAGCGCCCGGCAGAGCGCGAGCCGCTGCTGCATCCCGCGCGAGTACGTCGCGACTCGGTCGGCGCGCACGTCCCAGAGCCCGAACCGCTCGAGCAGCATCCCGATCCGCTCGCGCCGCTCCGGCACGCGGTAGAGGCGGCCGAAGAGGTCGAGGTTCTCGACCGCGGTCAGCTCGCGGTAGACGAGCGGCTCGTGGGCGAGGAAGCCGACGCGGCCGCGCTCGACCGCCACCTCGAGCTCGCCCCGGCTCGGCGCGAGCAGGCCGGCGACGAGGCGGAGCAACGTCGTCTTCCCCGAGCCGTTCGGCCCGGTGACGAGCGTGAAGGCCCCGGCGGGCACGTCCAGGTCGAGCCCGCGGAGCACGCGCTTGGCGCCGTACCGCTTCTCCAGGCCGCGCGCGCGGATCACGGACGCCAGTGTAGGAGTCGGGCCGCCGGGAGCGAACCCGGACCGTCCAGATGCTCGAGACGCTCGGCATCGGCCCCAGTCTCCGCGAGGCGCGCATCCGCAGCGGGATCGGAGCTCGACCGCGTCGAGGCGGCGACCCGGATCCGCATCGCGCTACCTCGAGGCGATCGAGGACGACCGCTGGGACGAGCTGCCCGCGGAGGCGTACGCGAAGGGGTTCCTGCGCACCTATGCGACCTACCTCGAGCTCGATCCGCAGCAATACCTGGCCGCCTTCCGCGACAACCGGCGCGAGGTCGAGGAGCGGATCGCGCCGGTCGCAGAGCGCCCGTACGAGCCGCGGCGGCCGCGCGCACCGCTGTTCGTCGGGCTGGCAGTCGGGCTCGCCGCCGTGCTCGCCGTCGCCGCGTGGCAGCTCGACTCCCGCGAGGAGGCCGCGCCGGCCCGCACCGAGCCGGTCTCGGCGCCGAGGACGCAGCCCGCGGTCGAGCCGGCGACGCCTGCACCGGCACCCGCGCGACCGCTGCTGCTGACGGCGCGCGACGACTCGTGGGTCGCCGTCCGCTTCCGCACCGCCAAGGGGAAGCTCGTCTGGGCCGGGACGCTGCGTCGCGGCCGGACGCTCAAGCTCGGGCTCGCGAAGCCGCTCTGGATCCGCGCCGGCAAGCCCACGGCGCTCGCCGCAGCCGTGCGGGAGGCGCGCGCTCGCCGTCCCCGACGCGACGACGTTCGTCGCGACCCGTCGAGGCCTACGCGCCGTCTAGACGAGCACGTCGAGCGCGACGAACGCGAGAAGACGACGCTGATCACGCCGTTGACGGTGAAGAACGCGGCGTCGAGGCGGCGCAGGTCGTCCGGGCCGGATCAGCAGGTGCTCGTACAGGAGCAGCGCCGCGACGACGGCGACGCCGATCCAGTAGAAGGCGCCGACGTCCAGCCCCAGCCCCGCGGCGGCGAGGAAGCGCGACGGTGAGGACGTGGAACACGCGCGCGCCGAGGAAGACGCCGCCGACGCCGAAGCGCGTCGCCCACGAGCGCAGCCCCTGCTGCAGGTCGACGTCCCGGTCGAACAGCGCGTAGAAGAGGTCGAACCCGGCGATCCAGCAGGCGACCGCAGCGCCGAGCGCCCACGCCTCCCAGGGCAGCTCGCCCGTGACGCCGCCCAGGCGCCGACCGGCGCGAGCCCGTCGACGGCGCCGAGCCAGACGTGGCCAGCCAGGTGTACCGCTTGAGGTACGGGTAGACGACGAACGCCGCGCACCGGGATCGGCCAGAGCCAGCGGACGATCGGATCGAGCTGCCACACGGCGACGAGGAAGACCGCGAGCGAGACGACGCAGAAGGCGACGACCTGCCCGCGGCCGAGCTGCCCGACGGCAGCTCGCGCGAGGCGGTGCGCGGATTGCGCGCGTCGATCTCGGCGTCGATCAGCCGGTTCAGCGCCATCGCGAGCGAGCGAGCGCCGACCATCGCGACCGTGATCCAGAGCATGTCGGCCCAGCCGCGGCCACCCGTCGACGGCGAGGAGCGCGCCGACGTACGCGAACGGGAGCGCGAAGACCGTGTGCTCGATCTTGACGAGCCGCGCGAAGCGGACCGGCAGCGGCGCGAGCGTCTCGGTCACGTCTGGACGTGCTCCGCCTGCTCGCCGGCGAGGAGCTCGAGCGCGTGCGCGAGCGCCGGCCGCAGGATCGCGAACCCGTCGCGGCAGCCGCCGGTCGAGCCCGGGAGGTTGACGATCAGCGTCGTGCCGCGGACGCCGGCCACGCCGCGCGAGAGCAGGCCGTGCGGCGTCTTCGCGATCGAGTCCGCGCGCAGCGCCTCGGCGATCCCGGGCGCCTCGCGCTCGAGCACGGCACGCGTCGCCTCGGGCGTCACGTCGCGCGGGCCGAGGCCGGTGCCGCCGGTCGTGAGGACGAGCCGGGCGGTCCCGGCCAGCTCCTCGAGCGCCTCCGCGATGCGGCCGCCCTCGTCCGGGACGACGCTGCGCTCGACCTCGTAGCCCTCGCCGGCGAGCAGCTCCGCGAGCACGTCGCCGCTGCGGTCCTCGCGCACGCCCTGCGAGACCCCGTCCGACACGGTGAGCGACGGCGGCCTTCACGCTCCTTCGTCTTCTCCACCAGCCGGACGGCCTCGACGACCATGCCCTTGTCGACCGCCTTGGCCATGTCGTAGACGGTCAGGGCGGCGATCGACGCGGCGGTGAGCGCCTCCATCTCGACGCCCGTCTGCGCGGCGTCGCCGCGGCGGCCGTGATCTCGACCGCGCCCTCGGTCGACGGCGAGCTCGACCTCGACGTGCGAGAGCGGCAGCGGGTGGCAGAGCGGGATCAGCTCGCTCGTCCGCTTCGCGGCCATGATCCCCGCGAGCTGCGCCGTCGGCGAGCGCGTCGCCCTTCGGCAGGTCGCGGAGGCGCGCGGCGGTCTCGGGCGCCATCCGCACGGTCGCGGCCGCGACTGCCCGCCGGCGCTGCACGGGCTTGGCGCCGACGTCGACCATCCGGACGTCGCCGGCCTCGTCCACGTGGGAGAACTCGCTCACGGTCGCTGAGCGTACCGCCGCGCGAGCGCCGCGAGACCGCGCCACCCCCGAGCCGCCGCAGCCGCGCGCGGGACGAGGCCGCGCCGTAGCGGCGCCTCGAGCAGGCCTGCGGAAGCCGTCCGCGGTGTGCGGCGCCGTACGGGTACCACCACGGCACCGGCACGCGCCCCGCGTCGTGGTCGGCGTAGCTTCAGCCGCGTCACGCTCGATAGAGCCCGTGCCGCGACCGGGTCGTCCCGAAGCCCGAGTCCTTGCGTCCACCCCACGCCGCGCTGGCCGACGCCGAACGAGTAGGCGACGTCGTTCGTCCACACCATGCCGGCGTCGAGGCGTCGCGCCACGCCGCCGGGCCCGATCCGGGTCGCGCGTCCAGACGCTCGCGCCGAGCCCGTAACGCGTCTCGTTCGCGAGCCGGACCGCCTCGTCCTCGGAGCCGAACCGAGGCGACGGTGACGACCGGCCCGAAGATCTCGCTCGTGACCGAGCGGGTGCGTGTCGTCCGCGGTGACGGAGACTACCGTCGGCTCGTGGAACCAGCCCGGGAAGACCGACCTCGGCCCGGTGGCCGCCGGTCACGATCTCGGCGCCGCCGGTCTGCCTGAGCAAGCTGCTCCACGCTGATCGCGCTGCCGCTCGGACATGAGCGGCCCGAGCTCGATTCCGGGCTCGTCCCCGCGGCCGATTCGCAGGCCGCGCGCCGCTTCGGCGAGACGCGTCAACGAATGGCGTCGTGGAGCTCGGCGGCGACGTAGATCCGCTCGACCGCCGTCGCACGACCTGGCCGCAGTTCGCGAACGCGCCCGAGCGCGGCGCCCGCGACGGCGCGCTCGAGGTCGGCGTCGCGAGGACGAGCATCGGATCCTTGCCGCCGAGCTCGAGCGTCACCGGGCGTCAGCCGCTCGGCGGCCGCGAGCGCGGCGATCCGAGCGGCCCGACCTCCGTCGGAACCCGTGAACACGACCTTCCCGAGCCCGCCGGCGCGCGGACGAGCGCCTCGCCGACGGTCGCGCCCGCGCCCTGCACCACGCGGACGAGTCCGCCCGGCGCGCCGGCGGTCCGGAAGACGTCGCTCGACTCAGGGCGCCCGTGAGCGGCGTCAGCTCCGACGGCTTCACGACGACCGCGTTGCCCGCGGCGACGGCCGTGGCGGCCTGGACGAACGGGATCGCGAACGGGAAGTTCCAGGGAGCGACGACCGCGACCACGCCGCACGGCTCGTGGAGGAGCTCGATGCCGCTTGTGCAGGAGGTACGGCACGCCCGGTGACACCTGCTCCGGCGCGAGTACGCGCCTCGGCCTCGACCTCGAGCCAGGCGAGCGGAGTCGAGGCGAGCGAACGCCTCGCTCGAGTACGCCTCGGGCAGCGGCTTCCCGTCCTCGGCCGTCGCGGTCCGCGCCAGCTCGTCGAGGCGCCCGAGGAGCACGCGCGAGACGACTCCGCAGGAGCCCACGGCGATCGTCCCACGGAGCTCCGCGCCCACCGTTCCTGCGCCAGCCGCGCCTCCGCGACGACCTCCGGCACCGCCTCGAGCGGGGTCAGCGGCACGCGGCCGACCTCGGCGAGCGTTGCCGGGTCGACCGATACGCGCTCGCCGGACGCGAGCACGGACACGGCGAGAGGCTACCGCGACGCGGCAGGCCGCTTGCGCGCGGCCGCGGCGTCGAAGTCGGCCAGCAGGGCGTCGAGCCAGCGCTCGAGGTCGTGCTCGCGCACGCAGCCGCGGATCGCCTCGATGCGCCGGCGGCGCTCGTCCGCGTCGAGCGCGAGCGCCTCGCGCAGCGCCGCGGCCTGGCCCTCGACGTCGAGCGGGTCGACCGGGACGACCCAGTCCGCGAGCTCCTCGAACGCGCCCGCGTTGCGGGAGAGCACCAGGACGCCGTCCGCGCTCGTTCACGAGCGGCGCCTCCTTCGCGACGAGGTTGAGCCCGTCGTAGACCGAGTTGACGAGCAGCACGTCGAACTGCTTGTACGCGGCGACCGAGGCGGCGAAGTCGTCCTGCACGCGAAGGTCGATGGGCAGCCAGCCGTCGCGCCCGAAGCGCTCGTTCACGCGCGCGATCTCGCGCCGGATCGCCTCGAGGTACGTGACGTACTCGGGGATCGTCTGCCGCGACGGGTCGAGCAGGGCGCGCATGCCCACGCGACCGACGGCCTCCGGCGACGTCTCGAGGAGGCGCTCGAACGCGAGCACGCCGCGCACGACGTTCTTCGACGGATCGGTGCGGTCGACGCGCAGCACCATCCGCTCGGGCCGCCCCTCCTCGAGCCGGCGCTCCGCCTCCAGCACCGGCGGGCTCGACGCGAGCTCCTCGAACTCCTGCGGGTCGATCGAGATCGGGTGCGCGGCAACCGTCGTCCGCGCCAGCGCAGTCCGGGCCCAGCACCTCGGCGGCCGACTCGCGGAAGGCGTCGGCCCAGCGCTCGGTGTGGAAGGCGACGACGTCGTTCGCGACGAGGCCGGCGTGGATCGCCCCGCGCATCGGCTCCGGCAGCATGCGCCAGCGGTCGGGCGGCGGCCACGGGATGTGCGTGAAGTGCGCGAGGAGCGCGTCGCGGCGCTCGTGGCGGACGACGAGCGGAGCGACGTAGAGGTGGTAGTCGTGGAAGAAGACCGTCGCGTCCGGCCGCTCTGCGAGCTCCTCGAGCACCGCGACGGCGAAGGCGTGGTTGACCGGGACGTAGCCGTCCTCCCAGGCGCGGTGCGAGCTCGTCGCCGCGGTCGCTCGAGCAGCCCCCACAGATCGTGCTGGAGGAACCAGAGCGTCGGGTTCGCGACGACGTTGTAGTAGCGGTCGTACGCCGCGGGGTCGTGGACCACGAGCCGCAGCCGGCAGCGCGCCCCGTCGCGCAGCGTCTCCTCGAAGGCGCCCCCGGCCTCGGCCGCGACGGCGCGGTCCTCCTCGCCGATCGCGCTCGCGATCCACGTCACGTCGTGATGCGCGACGAGGCTGCGGAGCGCGGTCACGAGCCCGCCCCCGCCCCGGCGGGCGACGCGCACGCCGTCCGCGCCGCGGGCGTATCCGACCGGGCCGCGGTTGGAGACGACGATCAGCCTGCGCCGCGACGCCACGCGCGGAGGGTACGCCCTACGCGGCCGCGGGCTCCGCGATCGTCAGCCGCGACTCGCCGATGTCGTGGCCGAGGAGCACGTCGAAGAGGGCGAGCCAGTCGCGCAGGAGGCGCGGCGTGAGGAAGTGGCGGCGCACGTGCTCCTTGCCGCCGAGCGCCCGCGTGCGCGCCTCGGTCGGGTCGCGGAGGATCTCGATCACCGCCTCGGCGCAGGCGTCGGCCGAGTCCACGAGCCAGCCCGTCTCGCCGTCCTCGATCTGGACGACGATCCCGCCGACGCGGCCGGCGACCATCGGCCGCGCCTTCCACAGCGCCTCCGAGACGGTCAGCCCGAAGCCCTCGCGGATCGACTTCTGGACGACGGCCTTCGAGTGCACCTGGAACGCGTTGACCTCGATCGCACCGACGTTGTTGAGGTTCGAGAGGATGAAGATGTCCGGGTCGTCGGCGGCGTGCTCGACCGTACGGTTGTAGAAGTCCCAGCCCTCCGGGTCGTCGTGCGCCATCGATCCGACCAGCGCGAGCTGGATCAGCGGGAAGCGCTCCTTCACGCGCCGATAGGCGTCGATCACCCCGAGCGGGTCCTTCCACGGGTCGAAGCGCGACACCTGCGTCATCAGCGGCCGCTCGACGTCGATCCCGAACTGGTCGACGATGTAGGCCGCGTCCTCGGGCGAGAGCGCCATGTTCTTCGGCGCGAGCGGATCGATCGCGGGCGGCCAGATCACGCACGTGGGCAGCGCGTCGACGCGCGGGCACGTAGTCCGGCAGGTGGAAGATCGCGGCGTCGTAGCGGCGGATCGACGGGAGCAGGAACTCCATCACCTGCGGGTTCGGCGCGGAGAAGTCGATGTGCCCGCGCCAGATCCACTTCGTCGAGCCTCCGGCGAAGTGATCGACGATCCCCACGGGCTGCGGGTCGTGGACGACCACGAAGTCGTACGCCTCGGGGTCGACCTCCTCGGCATTGCTGGCGTTGTACTGCCGGAAGAGCTCCTCCTGCTCCGGCGTCAGCCCTCGCGGATCGCCCTGCAGCGCGTTGTGGATCCGCTTCGTGACGTCGAAGAACTCGTCCTGGCCGCGGATGACGCGCCACTCGACGTCGAGGCCGGCGTCGGCCATGAGCGGGACGAGCGTGTAGTTGATCTCGGCCACGCCGCCGCCGAACGCCGTCGCAGACAGGTGGAGGACGCGCTTTCCCGCAAGCGGCTCGGCGAGACGCCGGATCTCGTCCATGAGCCCTCGGGTGGCGATCGTGGCGTAGTCGCCGAGCGCCTTGTGGCCGACGTTGACGAGGGGAAGCATGGGCGGACGCGGGCGGGCGTCTCGGGGCCGGGTCCGAGATCAGCTTTCGAGTCGCTTGACGAAACGGAGGCGCGAGCCGCGGCCCTCGGGCCCCCGGCCGAGCTCGAACTCGTCCGCGATCGTCTTGATGATCGCGATCCCGAGCCCGCCCTCGGTCAGCTCGTCCTCGATGTCCGCGGCGGCCGGCTCGCGGTCGTAGTCGTAGTCGAAGCCCTCGCCGTCGTCGGAGACCTCGATCACCAGCCGGTCGGGCTGCAGGTCGTAGAGCACCTCGACCGTGCCCGCGCCGTCGCTGTAGGCGTGGCGGACGGAGTTGGACGCCGCCTCCGTGATCGCCAGCTTCAGGTCCGCGAGCGTCTCCGGGTCGAGCTCCCGCACGCGCGACAACCCGGTCAGCGCGAGGCGGGCCAGCGAGATGTACTCGGGCTTCGCCGGGATGGTGAGCCGGATCGCCTGATCCAGCGAGGGAGCGCTCGGCGCCGTCACCTCGTCATATCCCGCGGCCATCCGTGGTCATTTACCACAAATTCCTTCCCCCAAAACGCGCGAAATCTGTCAAAACCCAGGAAACCGCGAGCGCCTCAAGCGGGCTCGGTACCGCACCCCATCGTCCGCCAAACGCAAGGAATCTCAGTTCCGCGGCGGCACGGGGGGCCGCTCGGCGAGCCGAGCCCGGAGCGTGAGGTAGCGGTCGCCGCGCAGCACGGTGAAGGCCGCGACCTGGCCGGGACGCAGCTCGCCGGCGACGATGCGGACGAGATCGTCGCCGCTCTGCACGCGCCGGCCGTCGATGGCCACGACGACGTCGCCCCCGACGCGGATCACGCGGCCGTTGTCCTCGAGCGTGCGCGACCCGCCGCGGAAGCCGGCCTCGTCGGCCGGGCTCCCGTCGGTGACCTCGATCACGATCGCGCCCCGGTTCGCCCGCGTGCCGAGCCGCCGCGCGAGCGACGGCGTCAGATCGTCGGTCGAGATCCCCGCGTACGCGTAGGAGACCTCGCCGTCCGCGAGCAGCTGGTCCAGCGAGCGCCGCGCGGCGTTGATCGGCACGGCGAACCCGAGCCCCTCGTTGACGCCCGACTCGCTGCGGATCTGCGCGTTCACGCCGATGACCCGCCCGCGCGCGTCGAACAGCGGGCCGCCCGAGTTGCCCTTGTTGATCGGGGCGTCCGTCTGGATCGCGTCCACGAGCTGGTACTCGGAGGTGAGGGCCGCGATCGAGCGCCGCGTCGCCGAGACGACGCCGACCGAGAGCGACGTCTCCGCGCCGAACGGGCTGCCGATCGCGGCGACCGGCTCGCCGACGGTCACGTCTGCGGAGTCGCCGAGCGGGACGGGCGCGAGCGCGTGCAGCGTCGGGTCGACGCGGAGCACGCCGACGTCGTCGAAGACATCCCAGCCGACGATCTCAGCGCGGCACGACGTCGCCGTCACGGAACTCGACGAAGACGCTCGTTCGCGCCCTTCGTGTCGGCGGCGCTGTCCGCCTCGCCGGCGTTCGTGATCACGTGGGCGCTCGTCAGGATCACGCCGTCGTCGGAGACGACGAAGCCCGAGCCCTGTCCCTCGCGCGCGCCCGAAGCGCGCGAAGATCGTGACGACGCCCTCCGCGCGCTCCGCGTAGAGGCGCGCCGGGTCGAAGCCGGTCCCCGGGAGCGGTCTCGCGGCGGAGCGCGACGTGACCGGCTCGTCCGCCGCCGGCGGGGCCGTGGCGGGAGCGGGCGCGAAGACGGTCGCCGGCTCGGGGTCGCCGAGCCAGCCGGCCGCGGCGGCCACGAGCAGCACCACGATCCCGCCGAGCGTGGCGGCGACGCAGCGAGATCGCGGCAATGGCGCCCGGACGCATGCCGGCACGATAGCGGGCCTCCCGAGAAGGATCGGAGTGCGATTCTTCCGTTTTCACGGGAAAACGCTCAGACGAGCGCGGGCTCGCGCGACGGCGCGGCGGCCGGCAGCAGCAGCCGGAACCGCGTCCGCCCGGGCTCGATCTCGAGCACGAGCGCCCCGTCCATCAGCGAGGCCAGCTCGCCGCGCGATCGCGAGCCCGAGCCCGCTGCCGGAGGCCCGGTTGCCCTCGATGCGGTAGAAGCGCTCGAAGACCTGATCCGCGTCGCTCGGCGGCGATTCCGCCACCCTCGTCCTCGACCGCGAGCGAGGCGCGGCCGGCGTCGCTGCCGAGCACGATCCGCACGGACGTCCCGGGCGGCGTGTGCCGGATCGCGTTCTCGACGAGGATCCGCACGATCTGCAGCACGCGCAGCTCGTCGCCGAGCGCCTCGGCGTCGCCCTCGACCTCGATCCGGTGGCCCGTGGCCTGCGCGACGACCACGAACTCGTCCGCGACCGCCTCGGCGAGCGGACGCAAGCGCGAGCGGCTCGAGGTCGACGACGAGCTGCCCCGCGTCGAGCCGCGAGAGGTCGAGCAGGTCGGTGGCGAGCTTCTGGAGCCGTGCGACCTGCTCCTGCATCGTCGCGAGGAACTCCCGGCGCGTGTCCTCGTCGAGCTCCTCGTTCGCCATCAGCTCGACGAAGCCGCCGAGGGAGAAGATCGGCGTGCGCAGCTCGTGCGAGGCGTTCGCGATGAACTCGCGTCGGGCGCGCTCGAGCTGCGAGAGGCGGCCGCGCATGCGCTCGAACGCGACGCGCCAGCTGCGCCAGCTCGTCGCGCCCCGAGACGACGACCGGCTCGTCGAACCGGCCGCCGGCGATGCGGTCGGCGGCGCGCTCGAGCCGCCGGATGCGGCGCGCGAACACGGAGGCGAGGCCGTAGCCGAGCAGCGCGGCGACGAGCAGCGCCGGCACCGCGGCGAGGAGGACGCGCCGCTGCACCAGCTCGACGTTCGCGAGCGTGTCGCGGAGCGACGAGGAGAAGAGGATCACGGTGCCGCTCGAGGTGTAGAGCGGGAACGCGACCTCCGCGTAGCGCTCGTCGTTCCGCGTGACCGTGCCCTCCGCGGCCGAGACCGTCGAGGCCGCCTGCAGCGCGACCGGGTCGTCCTGCACGTCGGTCGACGTCCGCTGCTGGCGCGAGTCGGCGATCACCGAGAGCGAGTCGAGCGTCAGCGGGTCGTAGATGACCACGCGTGCGTTCGTCCGCGAGGAGATGTCGCTGAGGCGCTCGCCGACGTCGAGCCGTAGGTCCGGCGTGCCGAGGATGGCCACGTCGAACGTGGACGCGATCGGCTCGCTCGCGCGGCGCAGGGCGTCGACCTTCGCGGCGACGAGGTTCCGCTCGAGGCGCGGGACGACGATCGCGTAGACGATCCCGAGCGCGATCGCGACGACGAGCGCCAGCGCGAGCGCCAGCTGCGCGCCCACGCTCCGGAACGCGTTCACGCGTCGCGGAAGCGGTAGCCGACGCCGCGCACCGTGTGGATCAGCTCGGGCTCGCGCGGGTCCGCCTCGAGCTTCTCCCGCAGGTGGCGGACGTGGACGTCGATGGTGCGCGGCTCGCGGTACTCGTAGCCGCCCCAGAGCGCCTCGAGGAGCATCTGCCGCGTGTACACCCGGCCCGGGTTCGAGGCGAGGATGCGCAGCAGCTCGAACTCGACGTACGTGAGCTGCACGGCGCGGGAGTCGACCTCGACGACGCGCCGCGCGAGGTCGATCGAGAGGCCGTCGTTGACGATCACCTCGTCGCCGCGCGGGTCGTGCCGGGGCGCGGCGGCACGGCGCAGCAGCGCCTTCACGCGGCTGCGGAACTCGCGGATCGAGAAGGGCTTCGTGACGTAGTCGTCGGCGCCGAGCTCGAGCCCGAGGACCTTGTCGAGCTCGTCGTCGCGGGCCGTGAGCATGATGATCGGCACCGAGCTCTGGGAGCGGAGCCGCTTGCACACCTCGAGCCCGTCGAGGCGGGGCAGCATGATGTCGAGCACCACGAGGTCGACCTTCTCCGCGGCGAAGCGCGAGAGCGCCTCCTCGCCGTCGCGAGCGGGGATCACGCGGTAGCCGTCGCGCTCGAGCGGGTACGCGAGGAGCTTCTGCACCGAGTCCTCGTCGTCGACGAGGAGAATCGTCTGGGATTCGGCCATGGACGGGGACGCGCGACCCCGGAACGGCCCGCGCCCGGCCTACTATAGCCCTGGATATGGCCGCTTCTGCGGGATTCCAGAGCCGCCGCCGGGCACGGCGCGGCTCGCTCGAGCGGCCCGTCAACGGCCGCATGTACCGGGGCACCTGGCTCCTGGTCGGCCTGCCCCTGCTCGTCGCGGCCTTCAGCGTCACGCAACCCGAGCCGCTGCCGGCGCCGCCGCTCCCCGCCACCTTCGACGCCGCGTCCGCGCAGCTCCTCGCCGAGGACCTCGTCGACCAGACGGGCGAGCGAAGCCCCGGCGACCTCGGCCCGGTCGAACTGGATCGACGAGAAGTTCCGCCTCTACGGCTTCCGCTCGGAGCGACAGCGGTTCGAGGCCGAGGTGCCCGGGCTCGGCAAGCGCACGCTGACGAACGTGGTCGTGCGCGTCCCCGGCCGCTCGCCGCGCGTGATCGTCGTGCTCGCGCATCGCGACGAGATCGGCTTCGGCGGCGGCGTGGTCGACAACGCCTCCGGCACCGCCGCGCTCGTCGAGCTCGCGCGCGCGTACGCGCAGCCGGCCACGGCCGGCGCTCCGACGGGCCGCGTGCGCCCGGCGCACACGCTCCTGTTCGTCTCGACCGACGGCGGCGCCTACGGCGCGGTCGGCGCCGCCCACCTTGCGCAGGATCCGGCGTACCGCGACAGGATCGCGGCCGTCGTCGCGCTCGACTCGCTCGGCGGCAACGCCAGGCCGCGGCTCGCCATCGACAGCGACCGGCCGATCACCGCCTCGCCCGTGCTCGTGCGCACGGCCGCCCAACGGGTCCTGGAGGAAACGGGCGAGCAGCCGATACGAGAGGGAGTGATCAAGCAGCTCCGCTCGCTCGCGTTCCCGTACTCGCTCTCCGAGCAGGCGCCGTTCGTCTCGCGCGGCGTCGCCGCCGTGACGCTGACGACGGCCGCCGAGCAGCGTCGCGACCCGACGCTCGACACGAGCGAGACGCTGAACGGCGAGCGGCTCGGACAGCTGGGCAGCGCCGCGCAGCAGCTCCTGCTCTCGCTCGACCAGGGCATCGAGCCCGGGCCGTCGACGACCGGATACCTCTACCTCGGCGACCGGATCCTCCGCGGCTGGGCGATCCAGCTCGTGCTCGCGGCGATGACGCTCCCGTTCCTGGCCGCGGCCGTCGACCTCTTCGCCCGGACGCGCCGCCGCCGGATCCCGCTCGCGCCGGCCCTCCGCGCGCTCCGCACGCGGCTCCTGTTCTGGCTGTCCGTCGGCGCGGCCTTCGTCCTCCTCGACCTGGTCGGTGCCTGGCCCGACGGCTCCGGCCGGCCGCTCTCGCCCGACGTCGAGACCGGGCGGACGTGGCCGGTGCTCGCGCTCGCGATCCTCGGCCTGGTCTCGTTCGCGGCCTGGGGGCTCGCGCGCTACCGGCTCGTCCCGAAGCGGCCGGCAACGGACACGGAGGAGCTCGCCGGGCACACGGCGGCGCTGCTCGGGCTCGGCCTGCTCACGCTGCTCGTCGTCGTGACGAACGCGTACGGCCTCATCTTCCTGCTCCCGGCCCTCCACGCCTGGCTCTGGCTGCCGCAGCTCCGCGACCGCGGCCCGCTCGATACGCGGCCTCGTCCTCGCGGCCGGTTTCGCGGGACCGCTCCTGCTCGTCCTCTCGTTCGCGACCTCGCTCGACCTCGGCTTCGACGCGCCCTGGTACCTCGTCGCGCTCGTGACCGTGGGCTACGTCCCGGCCATGCCCGCGCTGCTCCTGCTCGTCATGGCGGCGTGCGCCGCCCAGCTCACCGCCCTCGCGGCCGGCCGCTACGCGCCCTATCCCGACGCGGCCGAGCGCGGCCCCCGTGGTCCCTTCCGCGAGGTCGTCCGGCGGACCGTCCTGGCCGCCCGCGCCCGGCGCGCCGCCGCGCAGGACGACGCCACGGCGGTGGGCGGCTGATGCGCCGCGCCGTCCGCACCGCCGGTCTCCTGCTGATCGTCGCCGGCCTCGCGCTGCTCGCCTGGGGCGTCGCGGTCTGGCAGTGGGAGGACCCGTTCACGAGCGCGTACACCGCGTACGAGCAGCGCAAGCTCGACGACCACTACGAGCAGGCCGCCTCGACCTACGACCCGCCGGCGTCCCGGCCCGCGTCGCTCGCCGCACAGCGGCGCGACGTCGCGGCCGCCGCGCGCATCTACCGGCGCGGCCTCGAGCGGGGCGAGGCGCTCGGCCGGCTGCGTATCCCGCGCCTCGACCTCGACATGGTCGTCGTGGAGGGCACCGACGCGGAGTCCCTCAAGAAGGGCCCGGGGCACTACCCGCGCTCGTTCCTGCCGGGCGAGCACCGCCTCGTGTACGTCGCGGGCCACCGCACCACCTACGGGGCACCGTTCTCGCGGATCGACCGGCTGCGGAAAGGCGACCGCGTGATGATGGAGCTGCCGTACGCGACGGTCGAGTACCGCGTCACCGGCCACCGCATCGTCGCGGCGACCGCGACCGAGGTGCTTCGTCCGGGCCGCAAGGAGGTGCTCGCGCTGCAGGCGTGCCACCCGCGCTTCTTCGCCTCTCACCGCTGGATCGCCTACGCGACGCCGGTGAAGGTCACGCCGCGCGGCGGCACCGCGTTTCGACCGGTCGAGTCGCTCGCCGCTGCGGCCTAGCCGAGCCTGAGGAAGCGGACGCGGGTTCCGGCCTCGAGCGTCCCCTCGCCGCGCGGGACGTGGACGAGCGCGTTCGCGCGCGCGGCCCGGACGATCATGTGGGACTCCTGACCCGGCAGCGGCACGGCGACTCCGTCGCGCACCTCGGCACGCACGAGCTCGTCCCGGCCGGGGCCGCGGCGCAGCGGACGTGGCCAGCTCGGCCTCGTCGAAGACGGGCAACGGCTCGCGTGCTCCCTGGAGCTTGAGGACAGCCGGGCGAACGAAGAGCTCGAACCCCACGAGCGACGAGACGGGGTTCCCGGGCAGGCCGAACACGAGTGTCGCGCCGCGGACCCCGAACGCAACCGGCTTCCCCGGCTTCACCGCGACGCGCCAGAAGACCTCCTCGACGCCGAGCTCGGCGAGGGTCGCGCGGACGAGGTCGTGCGGCCCGACCGAGACGCCGCCCGAGGTGACGAGGACGTCGGCCTCGAGTCCCTGCTCGAGCGCGGCGCGGAGGGCGTCCGGGTCGTCGGCGACCGCGTCGAGCACCGTCACCTCCGCCCCCGCGGCGACGAGGCCACCGGCCAGCATCGGCGCGTTGGCCTCGTAGACCTGCCCGGGCCCGAGCGGCTCGCCGGGCCGCCGCAGCTCCGTCCCCGTGGTCAGGATCGCCGCGCGCGGCCGGCGGGCGCACACGACCCGCGCGATCCCGGCCGCCCCGAGCGCGCCGAGTCTCGCCGGGGTCAGCCGCTCGCCCGCCGCGAGCACGAGGTCGCCGGCACGAACGTCGAGGCCCGGCTCGCGGACGTGCGCGCCATGCTCGACGGCCGCTCCGATCTCGATCTCGTTGTCGCGTTCGACAACGTCCTCGATCGGGATGACCGCATCCGCGCCGTCCGGGACGACGCCGCCCGTCGCGATCCCGAAGGCCTCGCCCTCGCGCAGCGGCCGGCCTGCGGGTCGCCCCGCGGCCACCCGCTCGGTGACGGGCAGCGTGCCGGGCGTGTCTGCGGCGCGGAGCGCGAAGCCGTCCATCGCCGAGGACGGGAAGGTCGGCAGGTCGACGACGGCCCGGAGGTCCTCGGCGGCGAAGCGGCCGGCAGCGTCGCCCAGCTCGACCGTCTCCGTCGGCAGCGCGGCCGCGCGACCGAGCACGAGGCTCTGGGCCTCGTCGATCGTGGTTAGCGCCGCCACGGACGAGGAAGCCTACTCGGGTGACCGGGAAGGTGATCGGCGGCCGGTACCGACTCGAGCGACGTCTCGGTCGCGGCGGAGCCGCGTCGGTGTGGGAGGCCGAGGACCTCGAGTTGGGTCGCCGCGTGGCGGTGAAGGTGCTCGCGCGCGACGCCGACCCGGTGCGCTTCGAGCGGGAGGCGCGCGCCGTCGCGTCGCTCACGCATCCGAACGTCGCGCGCGTCTTCGACTTCGGCGAGAGCGAGGAGGGGCCGTACATGGTGCTCGAGCTCCTGCCCGGGGGCACGCTCCAGGACCGCGTCCGCGACGGGCGGCCGCTCCCCGACGACGAGACGGCGCGCATCGCGGCGGGCATCGCCGCCGGCCTCGCCCACGCGCACGAGCTCGGCATCGTCCACCGGGACCTGAAGCCGGCCAACGTCCTCTTCGACGCGGAGGACCGGCCTCGGATCGCCGACTTCGGGATCGCGCGCCACTCGGAGGGCGGGACGATCACCGAGGAGGGCACGATCCTCGGCACGGCGTCCACGCTCGCGCCCGAGCAGGCGCAGGGCGAGCGGGCGACGCCGGCGAGCGACGTCTACGCGTTCGGCGTGATCCTCTTCCTGATGCTGACGGGGCGGCTGCCGTTCGAGGCGGACGAGCCGCTGGCGCTCGCCTCGCTGCACGTCACGGAGGCACCGCCGTCGATCGCGGCGCTCCGGCCCGACGCCCCGCCGCGCCTCGAGAGCCTGGCCGCGGCCGCGCTGGCGAAGGATCCGGACGACAGGCCGCGCGACGGCGCCGCGCTCGTCGCCGAGCTCGGAGGGATCCCCGTCGCACCGGTCCGTCGAAGGCGCGGTCACCGAGACGAGCGCCGCTGCGGGACGGCGCCGACTCGGCTGGGCCGGCGCCGGCATCGCGATCGTCGCGCTCGCCACGGCGGGCACGCTGGCCGCGCTCGCCCTCTCGGACGACCCTCCGGCGCCGGCGGCCGGTACGACCGCGCCGCGACACGCCGACGACGGCGCCGACGGAAGCGACCGCCCAGCGTCCTCCGAGGAGGCGCCGCCGACGGCCGTGGAGTCGACGCCGGCGCCGACCACGACGGCCGCGCCCGACACCACGCACCGCGACGACGGAGCACGACGACGGCGCCGACCACCACCGAGCTGCCACCTGCGACCGAGCCGCCGCCACCGACCGAGCCGCCGCCCCCGACGACCGTGGAGACGACGACTCCGCCCTAGGTCGGGATCGTCTGCGGCGCGAGGTAGACCGTGAGGAGCACCGCGAGCACGCGGGCCGCGCGATCCTCCTCCGCCGCCGCGAGCGGGACCGTCCAGGCCAGGTACCAGGGCGTCAGGTACGGCGTGGTCACGAGCAGCAGCCCCGCCGCGAGACCGAGCCGCGCGCGGCCGTGCCAGGCCTGGCGCGCGAGCCAGGCGAACGCGACCGCGAACGCCGCGATCCCGGCCCACCCCGGCAGCCCGAGCCGCTCGGGCAGCGCGTACGAGGTCGCCTGGTCGACGTTCTCGGCGAGCGGCCCGAATGCGCCCAGCCAGCTCAGGCCCCAGAGGAGCGTGGCGACACGCGCCCACGGCCACGAACACCACGGCGAACCCGGCGTGCGACACCCGCCGGCCGCTGCTGCGCGCCTCGAGCGCCCGGAGCACGAGGAAGACGAGCGGGACCCACTTCACGAGCACCGCCAGCGCCCAGGCCGCGCCCGCCAGACGCCGCCGCTCCGAGGCGGCGAAGGCCAGCGCGGCGAGGACGAGCGCTCCGAGCCACGCGTCGTTGTGCCCGCCGCCCGCGGCATGGAGGGCGAGCACGGGGTTCCACCCCGCCAGCGCCAGCGCGAGCTCCTTCCGCACGGCCAGCCGGGCCGCGAGCAGCGCCGCCGTGAGCATCGCCGCGGCCGCGAGCGCCTTGAAGAGCCACGCGGCGGCGTCCTCGGACTCGCCGGACGCGAGCGCGACGGGCTCCGACGCGAGCGTGAACGCCGGCCCGTAGAGCGAGGTCTGGTCGCGCCACGCCGGCCCAGTCCACGGCAAAGCCGGATCGTCGGGGAACGCCTCCGGCGGCTGGTCGTACGGGACTCTCCCCGTGCACGGCCGCGATGCGCCCGTACATCCAGTACGTCCAGGCGTCGCTCGAGAGCAGCAGGGGCGCGGCGAGCGGCGTCAGCTGGATCGCGACGGCGAGCACCGCGGCCGCCCGTCTCGACGGTGGCGCGCGGCGGACGAGGAGGACGCCGACGACGTACGCACGCGGCGGCGAGGAGGACGCACGGGAGGTACCAGTCGCCCCAGTCACCGCCCGGGTACGGGAACGAGCGGTCGGTCGAGGGCTCGGGCGCGTCGCGCGAGGCCCACGCGAGTGCGCAGAACGCGGAGACGAGGGCGAGGACGGCGGCGCCCGCGACGAGCGACGCGCGTTTGCCCGGCTATTCAGGTTGGTCGCCGGGGGCCGGAGGCTCCGCGGGCGGCTCTTCGGCGGGCGGCTCGTCCTGGGCGTCCTCGGGAACGGACTCCGGCTCGGGCTCCGTCTCCTGCGTCTCGGTCTCGGTGCTCGGTCGTCTCCGGCGGCGTCCAGACCGGCGCGTCGGCACCCGGGTCGAGCGCGTACTGCAGCCGGTGGTACGCCCAGATCGGGGACTCGTTCGGCGGGCTCCACTCGCGGACCGGCTTCCCGTCGGTGATCGTCCGCATGAAGATGCCCCAGATCTGCGCCGGGAAGGTGCCGCCCGCGACGCGGATGCCGTGGACGTTCTCCATCGGGATCTGCGCCCGCGGATAGCCCATCCAGACCGTGGCCTGGAGGTTGGGCAGGTAGCCGCAGAACCACGCGTCGGCGTGGTTCTCGGTCGTGCCCGTCTTGCCCGCGGCCGGCCGGCCGAGGTACGCGTTCGGGTAGCCCGTGCCGCCCTCGACGTTGTCCTCGAGGATCTTCGTGACCTCCCACGCGACCCAGGCCGGGATGACGCGCTTCCGCGTGACCTTGCCCCAACCGGCGTCGACGTCGGGCTGGCCGTTCGCGAGCACGACCTTCCGGATCGCGGTCGGCTCCGAGTAGACGCCGCCGGCGGCCAGGGTCGCGTAGGCCGACGACATCTCGAGCGGCGAGACCTCGCCGGAGCCGAGCCCGAGCGACGGCACGATCGGCAGCCGCGAGCGCACCCCGAGCTTCTGCGCCATCTCGGCCACCTTCTCCGGCCCGACGTCGAGCGTCAGGCGGGCGTAGACGCTGTTGTCCGAGCGGAGGGTGGCGCTGTGGATGCTCGTCACGCCGATGTAGCTGTTGTCGTAGGTCTCCGGGCACCACGCCGTCGGCGGCTCGGCGTCGCAGTCCCCGTCGCCGGCCGGGTCGTACTTGAACGGCGCCGACAGGTAGGACGTGGACGGGCTGATCCCCTCCGCGATCGCCGCGGCGAGAACGAACGTCTTGAAGGTCGAGCCCGGCTGCCGCGTCCCCTGCGAGGCGAGGTTGAACTTGTTCCCCTTCTTGCCCGGGGTGACCGCGATCATCGCCTTGATGAACCCGTTCTCCGGGTTGATCGCGACGAGCGCCGCCGCGGGGTCGGTCTTGTACGGCAGCGTCTGCGTGATCGCCTTCCGCGCCGCGATCTGCATGCGCCGGTCGACGGTCGTGTAGACGCGGAGGCCGCCGGACCGGACCGTGCGGGCGCCGTACTCCTTGTTCAGCTGCTCGAGCATGTACGAGAAGAAGTACGGCTCGCGAATCCGCGAGTAGAGCCGGCCGGGCCTCGTCCGCAGCGGCGCCGCCAGCGCTGTCTCGAGCTCGGGGCGGGTGATGTCGCCGTTCGCGTACATCGCGCGGAGGACGTCGTTGCGCCGTGCGACGGCCCGCTCGGGCGCCTTGATCGGGTCGTACTGCGACGGCGCCTGCGGCAGGCCGGCGAGGGTGGCGGCCTCGACGAGCGTGAGGTTCCGCGCCCGCTTCGAGAAGTACGTCTGCGACGCAGCCTCGACCCCGTAGGCGTGGCTGCCGTAGAAGATCTGGTTCAGGTAGCCGGCGAGGATCCGGTCCTTCGTCCACTGCCGGTTGAGCTTGATCGCGAGGCAGGCCTCCTTGATCTTGCGCTCGAGCGTCCGCTCGTTCGACACTGGGTAGAGGTTGCGCACGAGCTGCTGCGTGATGGTCGAGCCGCCCTCGACGATGCGTCCGGCCTGGATGTCCTTCATCAGCGCTCGGGCGATGCCCTCGAAGTCGACGCCGCCGTGCTCGTAGAAGCGGCGGTCCTCGATCGCGATCGTCGCCTTCGCGAGCCACGGGCTCATCTCCTTGAGCGCGACGGGCTGGCGATTGCGCTCGGCCGGGATCGTCCCCAGGAGGGAGTTGTCGGCGGCGTAGACGAACGAGTTCTCGCCGATCGAGACGGGACGGAGTGACGAGAGGTCGCAGTTCGACCCGACTGCCGCGGCACCGCCCACGGTCGCCGCGGAGACCCCGACGGCGAGCACGAGCAGGACGATCGCGACGATCGCGAGCCGCTTGCGGCGGGCGGAGCGAGCGCGGCGGCGGGCGCGGCGGCGGCGGCCGTTGGCTCCCGGCTCGTAGCGCGTGGCCCCGCTGCGGGGCGGGCTCATGCGAAGAGCCCTGCGGTGCGCAGGGTCTCGTGCACGCGCAGGCGGAGCTCGCGCTCGCTGAGCTCGGCCTCGGCCTCGGAGCGTGCCGGCTGCTGCACCACGACCGTGGCGTTCCCGTCGAGGGACCGCACGAAGACGTCGGCGTTCTCGAGCTCGCGCTCGAGGGACGCCACGACGGGGCGGAGCTCCACGCTCAACGGGACCTGCACGGTGACCTCTGCGACCTTCTCGGGACTCACGATCGTCGCGTTGCGGATCGTGTTGGAGGCAAGCGTAGCGTTGGGAATCACGAGCCGGGATCCGTCGTCCAGGCGGATGAACGAGTACATCATCGCCACCTCCTCGACCACGCCGGTCGAGCCCGTCACCTCGACGCGGTCGCCGATGCGGAGCGGCTGCGTGAACGCGATGAGGATTCCCGCGACGAAGTTCGAGAGGGTCGGCTGCGCCGCGAAGCCGATGACGAGGCCGACCACCGCCGCGGAGCCGAGGACGGCGCCCGGCGACGTTGCTGATCGCGGGGATGGTGAGGAGCGCGGAGAACACGCCCACGCCGACGATCGCGGCGACGACGCTGCGGCGCAGGATCCGGTAGCGCGTCGCCAGTGCCGGCGCGAGCTCCCGGCGCGCCATCCGCATGTCGACGAGCTTCGCGATGACGAGCGAGATCGCGATGACGACCGCGACCGTGACGACGCGTTCCCAGATCTCCATCGACCGTCCCTCTTCGACGCGACCGCGCGGTTCCCTCAGAGCTCGTCGAGCGGGCGCCGGCCGCCGAAGCCGTCCTGCTCGGTGTGCCACCAGGCGACCTCGTCCTCCCCGAGCCGCCAGCAGAGGAGGATCGGCTCGCCGCTCGGGCGCGTACCGGGGAAGTCGACGAGGCCCGAGTCGAGGTCCTTCACCTGCGCGCCGAGCTCGGTGATCGCGCGCACCGCCCGGGCGACCTCGGTCGCCTCGCGCTCGACGTCCTCGGCGAGCTCGGCGAGCTCGCTCGGCGTGAAGTCGCCGCCGTTGCCGCCGATGCGCTCGAGCGCGGCCTCGCGCCGCTCCTGCGCGGCGAGCAGGCGCCGGCGGTGCTCGACCATCTGCTCGGCGAGCGGGCGCACCTCGGCGAGCAGGTCGTTCGCCTCGTCCGGCGTGAAGGACGGCCCGGCCACGTCCGTATGATCCACGACGCTCGTGAGCGAGACGCCGACCGAGGAGCAGCGCGACACGAGCCACCCGCTGCGGCTCGGCATCTGGCTCGGGCTCATCGGCACTGCTGATCGCGCTCAACTACGCGGGCCGCTACCTGATCGAGGCGCCCGAGGGCGAGGACACGCGCGACGTGCTCTACGAGTGGTCGACGTTCTTCGCCGCGCTCGTCCAGTTCGGCTTCCTCCTCGCGGTCACGCTCGCGCTGACCTGGGGGCTGCCGACGCGCGAGGTGCTCGCGCTGCGGCGGCCGCGCTCGTGGTGGAAGTCGCTCGGACTCGCACTCCTCGTCTTCGTCGGCGTCTACATCGTCGCGGCGCGTCGTGGGCGTGCTCGGCGCCGACCCCGGCGACGAGCAGGGGCTCACGCCCGAGGGCTGGGACTCGAGCCGCGCCGCGCCCTTCCTCGCGAACGCCGTCCTCGTCGCCGTCTTCGTGCCGATCGTCGAGGAGCTGATGTTCCGCGGGCTCGGGTTCTCGCTGCTCGTCCCCTACGGCGTCGCGATCGCGATCGTCGGCACGGCGCTGCTCTTCGCGCTCGGCCACGGCGTCGTGTTCGGGGTCCCGATCTTCCTGTTCATGGGGCTCGGGCTCGCGTTCATCCGACACCGCATGGACAGTGTCTATCCGACGATCCTCATGCACGGCTGCTTCAACGCCATCGCGCTCGTCCTCGCCGTCACCGTCGGAGGGGACTCGTGACCCGCCTCCTGCCCGTGGCCGCGGCTGCTGCGCTCCTCCTCGCCCCGGCGGCGGTCGCGGCACCGCCGACGCTCGTCGTCTCGACCGACGCCCCGCGAGGGCTCGCGCCGCTCGCCGTCACGCTCATCGCGCAGACCGACGCATCCGCGGTGCGCTGGGAGCTCGGGGACGGTGCCGTCGCCGAGGGCGCGACCGTCCGGCACGTCTACGCCGCGGCCGGCGCCTACCGCGCGGTGGCGATCGCGACTGGGTCGGACGGTGAGGAGACGCGAGCCGAGGTCGCGGTCACGGCGTACCGGCTCGGCTTCGACGCACCGGCGCGCGGCCGCTTCGGGCAGCGCGGCCGCTTCAACGGCTCGATCTGGCCGCCCGTCGCCGGCGCGGCGGTGGAGATCCGCGGCCCGCGCAGCGCCGTCGTGCGCGGGCGGACGCGGGCGAACGGCGGCTTCGTCCTCCGCGGACGGCTGCTCTCCCGAGGCCCGTTCCGCGCTCGTGTCGCCGGCTTCGACTCGCAGCCGGACTCGACCGCGCTCGCACCTGCGGTCGAGGCGGCGGTCGAGGGCTCCGGCCTGGTCGGCTCACCGCTTCGACTGGTCGCGCGCGTGCGGCCGGCGGGCGCGGGCCGGCTCGCGGTCAGGGTGACGCGCGGCGGAAAGCGGGTCGCCGGCGGGGCGTACGGCGCGGTTGCCCGGATCCGGCTCCCGTCCGGAGCCCCCGGCGTCCTGACCGTCCGGGTCGCGGTCGTCCCGGCCGCCGGATACCTCGCCCCGCGGCCGCGCGTGCTGACGCCCGTCGTGGCGAAGCCGAACCTCGCACTCGGCTCGTCCGGGCCGAGCGTGGTCGCGCTCGAGCGCCGGCTCGCCGAACTCCGCTACGCAGTACCGAGCGTGGACGGCTCGTTCGGACTCGAGACGGCGCAGGCGGTGCTCGCCTTCCAGGCCGTCGAGCGGCTGCCGCGCACGGGACGGGTCGACGTGCGAACGTGGCGGCGGCTCGTCGCGGCGCGCACGCCGATGCCGCGCTTCCGCGGCACGCACATCGAGGTGAGCAAGGGCAGCCAGTACCTCCTGGCCGTGAAGAACAGCCGCGTGACCGCGATCGTCCACGTCTCGACCGGCGCGACCGGGAACACGCCGATCGGCACGTTTCGCATCTACCGCAAGAGCGTCGGCTGGGACTGGGTGCTCTGGTACCCCATGTACTTCCTGCGCGGCTTCGCCATCCACGGCTACCCGTCGGTGCCGTCGTACCCGGCCTCGCACGGCTGCGTGCGCATCCCGATGTGGATCGCGCCGCGGCTCTTCGGCCAGTTCACGTACGGCCAGGCGGTGACGGTCTACTGGTGAGCGGGACCGATGACACGATCGACGCCTACCGGGCGCGCATCGCCGCCGCCGACCGCGCGCTCGTCGAGGCCGTCAACGCGCGGATCGGGCTCGTCGCGGAGCTGAAGGCCTACAAGGAGGCCCACGGGATCTCCTTCGTCGACCCGGACCGCGAGCGAGAGCTGCTCGGCGCACTCCAGGAGGCGAACCCCGGCCCGCTCTCCGAGGACGGGCTGCGCGCCCTCGTCGAGCACGTGCTCGCACTGACGAAGCGCGAGCTCGGCTAGTCGTCCGCTTCGGAGGCGAACTCGTCGGGCGAGACGCGGTCGAGGAACCGCTTGAACTCGTCGACCATCTCCTCCTGGTCGACCTCCTCGCCCTCGAACTCGATGCCCGACTCCTCGATCACGTCGTCGGCGACGAAGATCGGCGCGTCGACGCGGATCGCGAGCGCGATCGCATCCGAGGGGCGCGAGTCGATCTCGAGCTCGCTGCCGTTCTGCTGCACGGTGATCTGCGCGTAGAAGGTGTTCTCGCGCAGCTCGGTGACGGCGACGCGGGTGACGCGGGCGTCGAGCTGTCCGAGCACGTCGGTGAAGAGGTCGTGCGTGAGCGGCCGCGGGCTCGCCGAGTTCTGGAGCTTCATCAGGATCGCCGCTGCCTCCGAATGGCCGATCCAGATCGGGAGGAACTTGTTCCCGTCGGTGGTCTTGAGGAGGACGATCGGCTGCTTGCCGACCAGGTCGAAGCTCACGCCGTAGATGACCATCTCCTGCATCAGCCTGGGTGCCTCCGAACCGAGGATAGCTCAGGGGCGCTCCGGCGAAACGTGGCTACAATCCGGCCTCCCCGGGCGATTAGCTCAGTTGGTTAGAGCGCCGCTCTGATAAGGCGGAGGTCCCTGGTTCGAATCCAGGATCGCCCACTCCCGAGGCCCCGCTCCAGGGGCCTTCCTCGTCTCTAGTGGACGATGTGGGTGCGGCGGCAGTAGTCCTCGACGGCGAGCAGGAAGCCCCGGTCGCGACCGAGCTCCGAGAGCGTCGCCTTCGTGTCCTCGTCGAGCTCGGGGTCGACGTTCAGCTCGTGCAGGAAGGTCTCGAGCGTCCCCTCCTGGGACATCGCGGACATGCGCAGGAAGATCCTCCTGGCGCTGTCGTCCTGCGAGATCGCCTCGAGCGACTCGAGGTCGTGCTGCCACACCGCTTGCACACCGGGTCAACGACCCCCGGCGCGGATCGGTTACGGGTCGGCGCGCTCGAGCGCCTCGGCGAGCTCCGCGAGCTCGTACTCGTCGGCGTAGGCGATCTCGACCCGCGTGCCCGTGACGCGCACGGGCTTCCCGATCAGGCGCTCGAGCCCGGCGCGGACGCGGGCGGCGAGCTCGGGGTCGACCGTGGCGGCGGCGCGGCGGGGTCTCGTGCGGGCACCGGACCAGCGGGCGGCCTGCTCGGCCGCGCGAACGGTCATCCCCTTCTGGACGATCCGGCGCGCGAGGCGACGGCGGCCGTCCTGGTCGGGGACCGCGAGCACCGCGCGCGCGTGGCCTTCGGAGAGCTGGCCGCGCTCGACCATGCCGAGCACGTCCTGCGGGAGCTCGAGCAGCCGGACACGGTTCGACACCGCCGGCTTCGAGCGGCCGACCCGTGCGGCGACCTCGCCGAGCGAGAGCGCGAACTCGTCGAGCAGCACGGCGTAGGCGCGCGCCTCCTCGACCGGGCTCAGGTCCTCGCGCGCGACGTTCTCGACCACGGCCAGCAGCAGCGCGTCGCGGTCGCCGGCCGTCCGGATCACCGCGGGAAGCGGTCTCCACGCCGGCCTCGCGGGCCGCACGCCAACGCCGCTCGCCTGCGATCAGCTCGTAGCCGCCCGCGTCGCGCGGACGCACCACGACCGGCTGGATCAGGCCCTGCTCGCGGATCGACTCGGCGAGGCCGCTGACCGCCTCGGCGTCGAAGTGCCGTCGCGGCTGGCGCGGGTTCGGGTGGATCTCGGCGACGGACAGCTCCGCGAGCTCGCGGACGTCGCCGGCGCCTCCGATCAGCACCTCGAGGCCGCGGCCGAGCCCTCGTCTAGGAACGGTCGACAAGCTCCATCGCCACCTTCCAGTACGCGTCGGCGCCGGGGGAGCGGCGGTCGTACGCGATCACCGGCAGTCCGTGGCTCGGGGCCTCGGCGAGGCGCACGGAGCGCGGGACGACCGTGGAGAACACGAGCTCGCCGAAGTGCCGCCGCACCTCGTCCGAGACCTCCGCGGCAAGGCGCGTCCGGCCGTCCACCATCGTCAGGAGGACGCCGCCGATCCGGAGCCGCGGGTTGAGCCGGACGCGGATCAGGTCGACCGACTCGACCAGCTGCGCCAGGCCCTCGAGCGCGTAGTACTCGGCCTGCACCGGCACGAGCACGCGGTCGGCAGCCGCGAGCGCGTTGACCGTGAGCGGTCCGAGCGAGGGCGGGCAGTCGAGGAAGACGAAGTCCCAGGCGTCCGTCGCGCCGGCGAGGGCCTCGGCGAGGTACCGGTCGGCGTCGTCGCGGCGGGCGAGCTCCACCACGGCGCCGGCGAGGTCCGGCTTGGCCGGCACGAGGTCGAGGTTCGGGAACCTCGTCGCCATCGTCAGCTCCGCGAGCGGCGCCCCGTCGAGGAGGTCGTAGCTCGAGACGCCGTTGGCGCGGGCGCCGAGACCGGAGGTCGCGTTCGCCTGCGGGTCGAGGTCGATCACGAGCGCCCGCTGGCCCGCCTCGGCGAGGCACGCGGCGAGGTTGATCGCGGTCGTCGTCTTCCCGACGCCGCCCTTCTGGTTCGCGAGCGCGTAGATCCGGCCTGCCACGGAGTCAGGCTACTGGCGCAGGCGGACGCCTCGGCGGCGTCCGATCGCGCTGCGCAGCAGGCGTGACCGAACCGCCTTTCCAGCGCACATTGCGGGCGTACTCGGCAGCCGTCGCCCCAGACAGTGTGCCACAGCACGCCCACCCGCGGCCATGCCCCTGAACGAATCGTCACGCTCTCGGCACACCGGCCGTGTCCGCACCGGCCGTGACCCAGGGACAGTCCCTGGTTCGTCCGCTTCGGACGCGTGTGCACGGATCGGCACGCAGTCGTTACGCGAGCGGGCGCTTCTTCGCCACGCCGGCCCGGCGCGGGAACCCGGCCGGCGTCGGGCCCGTCTTGCGGAGGACGAGGAACCCCGGCGGGGACGGCTCGAGCTCGCCGGCGACCTGCGCCGCGGCCGCAGCCACGCGCTCGGGCTCCGCCGAAGGCCCGACCCAGAGCACGACCGAGCCGCCCTCGCGCACGAGCGGGAGGCACCACTCCGCCGCCGTCGGCGGACGCGCCAGCGCCTTCGCGACCGCGACGCCCCACGCCTCGACGGGCTGCTCCTCGGCCCGCCCCCACACAACCCGGAGGTTCGGCAGCTCCGCCATCCACCGCTCGAGGAACGAGGCCTTGCGCCGCTCCGCCTCGACGAGCGTCACCTCCCGCTCCGGAAGCGCAACCGCCAGCGGGATCCCCGGCGTCCCGCCGCCGGAGCCGACGTCGACGACCGGCCCCGGCGTCGCCCCGACGAGCTCCGCCCCGCGCAGCGCGTCCTCGAGCAGCACCCGGCGGGCCTCGTCCCGGTCGCTCAGCGCCGTCAGCCCCGGCGTCGCGAGCACCGCCTCGAGCCAGCGCTCGAGCAGCGGCAGCGGCTCAGACAGGGTGGACGACGACGTGCCGGTTCGGCTCGGTGCCCTCGCTCGTCGTCTCCACGCCGGGCACGTCCTTGAGGCGCAGGTGGACGACCTTCCGCTCGACCGCCGTCATCGGGTCGAGCGCGACCGGCTCCCTCGCCGCGAGCGCCTGCTCCGCGATCCGCAGGGCGAGCGACTCGAGCGTCGCGCGGCGCCGGGCACGGTAGCCGGCGGCGTCGACGACGATCTCCTTCCGCGGCTCCTGCCGGTCCTTCGCCGCGATCGCGTTCGCCAGGTACTGGATCGCGTCGATCGTCTGGCCGTGCTTGCCGATGAGCATCCCGAGGTCGGGCCCGGTGCAGGACGCGACGACCGACTCCGCGTCCTCGGACACGTCGATCCGGCACGAGATCCCGAGCTCCTCGACGACGAGCGTCACGAGCGAGCGCACCTCCGCCGCGAGCGGGCTCTCCTCGACGGCCGGCGCTCCGTCCGACTCCGGCGCGACCGCGACGACCCGCGCCGGCGCGTAGCCGACGCCGAGCAGGCCACGCTCGCCCTCGGACACGACCTGGAACTCGACCGCCTCGAGATCGGCGCGTGGATGCTAGCCGCTCGAGCTCGCGCAGCGCGTTCCACTTCGCCTCGCCGACGGTCTCGCCCGTCGCCTCGACGCGGACGTCGCCGGGCACTACCGCCGGGCCTTCTTCTTCCGCTTGACCTTGCGCACGGGCGCGGGCGAGGAGGCCTGCGCTTGCGCCTGCTCCGGAGCGGCGGCCTTCGCCGTCGCCGGGGTGGTCTTCGGCGGCGTGCGGGACGAGCGCTTGGGCGGTGGAACCGCAGCCTTCGGCATCAGCTGTCGCGTCACGAGCCCCTGGCCCGTCGTCCACAGGTTCGAGGTCACCCAGTACAGGACGAGCCCCGCCGGGAAGTTCACGATCACGAAGACGAACGCGAGCGGCAGGACGATGAGGATCGTCCGCTGCATCCGGTCCATCGTCGTCGACATCAGCAGCGTCGAGGTGAGCTGCGAGGCCGCGTAGACGACGATCAGGACGTACCCCGACCAGTGCGAGTTCGCCGGCTCCGTGATGTTCGGGACGAAGCCGAGCCAGCCGAGGTCGCTGTCCGGGTAGTTCGGGAAGACCTCCTTCTCGAAGTCCTTCAGCACGAAGTACAGCGAGATGAAGATCGGGATCTGCGGGAGGATCGGCAGGCAGGACGCCGCCGGGTTGATGCTGTTCTCCTTGTAGAACGCCATCAACTCCTCGCGCTGCTTCAGCTTGTCGTTCTTGTAGCGCTCCTGGATCGCCTTCATCTCGGGCGCGTGCTTCTGCAGGTTCTGCATCGAGTGGATCTGCCGCACCGTCAGGGGCACGAGCAACATCCGCACGACGAGGGTGAGCACGACGATCGCCCACGCCCACGGCAGCCCCATCGAGGAGTGGAGCCACTCGAGCACCGCCGTGAGGACGTTCTCGATCGGCGTGAGGATCCCGGCGACGATCACGCGTGTCTCCCCGCGTGCAGAGCGGCGGAAGAGCGTCTGGTCGCGCGCGTGGTCGACGCCGCCGGCGCTCCACGGGTTGCAGCGCAGCACGCGCCAGCGCCGCGAGGACCGTGCCCGCGGGCGGCGCCGTGCTCGTGCAGCGCGTCGATCGCGTACTGCGAGCAGGTGGGGTGGTACTTGCAGCGGTCGCCGAGCAGCGGGCTCAGCACCACCTGGTACACGCGCACGAGGCCGACGAGGAGCCGCGCCGTCATGCCGCCCGCTTCGCGAGCACCTCGGCCACGCGCTCCTGCAGCCACTCGTAGCCGCGCGTCTCGACCGCCTCGGGCAGCCCCGGGCGGACGATCAGCACGTAGTCGTGCCCGGGCGCCACGTCCGGCAGGATCCCGCGCCAGACCTCGCGGAGCTGCCGCTTGATCCGGTTGCGCGTGACCGCGTTGCCGACGGCGCGCGGCACCGACAGGCCGAGACGCGGCTCGCCGTCCTCCTCCTCGCGCGGGAACCAGTGCAGCACGAGGAACCGGGTCGCCACCGAGCGGCCGTGACGGTAGACGGCGTCGAAGTCGCGGGACCGCGAGAGTCGGTTCCGTCGCTGCACGGCCGCGCTCAGGCGGAGAGGCGCTTGCGGCCCTTGTTGCGGCGCCGCTTCAGGATGAGGCGGCCGGCGCGGGTGGACATCCGGTTGCGGAAGCCGTGCTTGCGCTTGCGGCGGCGGACGTTCGGCTGGTAGGTGCGCTTCATGGAGGCTCGAAAGGTGGGAGGCCAAAGAGAGGCCGCCGGTCGGCGGCGCGGGCCGGAGTATAGACACGGGAGATCGTTCACCGGTTCTCCACAGGGTGGAGACAGAGTCGAGAAAGCGGCCGCTTGCGGGCGCGTCGCACTTCCGGCAACGGGTTATCCCCGGAACTTTCCACAGGTGTGGAGAGGATGTTGCCGTCAGAGAAAACCCCTGCAAAGAGCGGCCTTTTGTGGTTGCCGCGGGTAGCGGCGGCGGGTAGTGTCGGCTCCACGGCGGGCTGGTAAGCTCGCGCATCGTTTTCGTCGAGGAGGAGTGAGACCGCAGGCGTGGATCCCCCAGTCGAGCTGACTGTCGAGAGCGCATGGAACGAGGTTGCCAGTCGGCTTCAGGGGGCGCTCAACGAGACCACCTACCGCACCTGGTTCGGGGACGCGGAGGCGGTCGACGTCTCGGACGACACGTTCGTCGTCGCGGTCCCGAACGATTTCACGCGCGAGTGGATCGAGGGCCACTACGTCGGCCTGCTGCGCGCGATCGTCCAGGACGCGACCGGACGCGAGCGCCGCATCCAGATCACGGTCCACGACGGCCGCCACGCGACGCCGCCCGGCGGGATCGACCCGCTCGCAGCCGTCGCGGAGCGCGTACCGCGAACGGGAGGCACGCTCAACTCGAAGTACACCTTCGACTCGTTCGTCATCGGCTCGTCGAACCGGTTCGCGCACGCGGCCGCGCTTGCGGTCGCGGAGGCGCCGGCCCAGGCGTACAACCCGCTCTTCATCTACGGCGGCACCGGGCTCGGCAAGACCCACCTGATGCAGGCGATCGCGCAGTACGTCGCCGAGCACACCGGGCAGCTGACCGCGCGCTACGTCACGAGCGAGACGTTCATGAACGACTTCATCAACTCGCTGCGCGACAAGCGGATCGAGGGCTTCAAGCACCGGTACCGCAACTACGACCTCCTCCTGGTCGACGACATCCAGTTCTTCGAGGGCAAGGAGCGGATCCAGGAGGAGTTCTTCCACACCTTCAACTCGCTCTACGAGACCGGGGCGCAGATCGTCCTCTCGAGCGACCGGCCGCCGCGCGACATCGCGACGCTCGAGGAGCGGCTGCGATCGCGGTTCGAGTGGGGGCTGATCACCGACATCCAGCCGCCCGACCTCGAGACCCGCGAGGCGATCCTCCGCAAGAAGGTGAAGTCGGACGGGATCGAGGTGCGCGACGAGCAACTCCTGACCTTCATCGCCGGCCGCGTCTCGACGAACATCCGCGAGCTCGAGGGCGCGCTCACCCGCGTCGTCGCGTTCTCCTCCCTCACCGGCCGGTCGATGACCGTCGACCTCGCGCAGGACGTGCTCAAGGACGTGTTCCCGCAGGGTGAGCCCGCGCAGGTCTCGATCCGGCACATCCAGGAGACCGTCGGCGGCCGCTTCGGCCTCTCCATGGACGAGCTCTGCGGCGACAAGCGTTCGCAGAACATCGTCTATCCGCGTCAGGTCGCGATGTACCTGTCGCGCGAGCTCACCGACTCGTCGCTGCCGAAGATCGGGAAGGAGTTCGGCGGGCGCGACCACACCACCGTGATCCACGCGACGAGCAAGATCGCGCGCCTGATCCGCGAGGACCGATCCGTGTACAACCTTGTGCAAGAACTCACGGCAAGGATCAAGCAGGTTCGCTAGCGCTGTGGAGGATTCGACGAGTCCCCGGCAGCCCTGTACAGAAACGCCATTTGTCCCCACTGGCCGCCCACAGCGCAAACGGCTTCCGCAAGCGGCTCCGTGCCGTCTTCCCCGTCGTCCACACTCCCTATGACTACGAGTAAAGGACCTTTAAGAAAATGATGGAGACAGACATCGTGGTCGGTACGGGATTGAAGGCGACGATCAACCGTTCGGAGCTCGCGGAGCGTCTCGGTGTTGTCGGCCGTGCCGTCTCGACGCGCTCGGCGGTGCAGGTGCTGCTCGGTGTCCTCCTCAGGGCCGAGGCGGGCCGGCTTCACCTCGCGGCGACCGACATGGAGCTCTCGCTGCGCACGTCGCTCGAAGCGGAGATCGGCGACGAGGGTGCGGTCGTCGTGCCCGGCCGGCTGCTGCTGGACATCGTGCGCCAACTCCCCGAGGGCGAGGTCGTCCTCGAGCACCGGCCCGAGGAAGGGATCGTCCACATCGAGTCGCGGTAGCGCGAGCTACCGCGTCCACACGTATGCCGCGGAGGACTTCCCGCGCCTGCCCGAGGTGGACACGATCCCGACGCACTCCATCGAGCGTGCAGCGTTGCTCGACACCGTCGCGCGCGTGTCACGCTCGGCCTCCCGCGACGAGTCGCGGCCGGTACTCACCGGCATCCTCGTCCGCTTCGAGGGCGACAAGCTCGTGATGGCCGCGACGGACTCGTACCGCCTCGCCGTGAGGGAGACGGCGCTCGAGCGCGGAGGGCTCGACCTCGAGGCGATCGTCCCGGCACGGGCGCTCGGCGAGCTCGCGCGCATCGCCACCGAGGGCGACTCGATCGAGCTCGGCGCGCACGAGAACCAGATCGCGTTCCACGCCGGCGACACCTGGCTGACGACACGGCGAATCGACGGGCAGTTCCCGAACTACAAGCAGCTCCTCCCCGAGGCGTTCGAGCACGAGGTGCCGCTGACGCGCTCCGAGGTCCTCGAGGTCGTGCGCCGCGTCTCGGTGATGGTGCAGCGCAACTCGCCGCTGCGCCTGCGGTTCGAGGAGGGAACGCTCACGGTGTCCGCGCGGACGCAGGACGTCGGCGAGGCCGAGGAGTCGCTGCCGGTGCCGTTCGCCGGCGCCGAACCGCTCGAGATCGGGTTCAACGCCGAGTTTCTGCGCGAGGGCATCGAGTCGATGGCCGCCGACGAGATCACGCTCCACCTGATCAGCCCGCTCCGTCCAGCGGTGATCGAGGGCGGCGACGAGGACCCGACGTACCTCGTGATGCCGATCCGGCTCGCCGGCTAGCGCTGATCGTCGCGAGCGTCTCGCTCCGGAGCTTCCGCTCGTACGCCCGGCTCGATCTCGAGCTTGAGCCGGGCGTCGTCCTGGTCGTGGGGCCGAACGGGGCTGGGAAGACGAACCTGCTCGAGTCGCTGCACGTCGGCACGCAGGGGTTCTCGCCGCGGACCCGCGCCGACGCGCAGCTGATCCGGTTCGGCGACACCGCTGCACGGATCGTCCTCGGTGGCGAACGCACGGTCGGCGTGCCGCTCGAGCTCGAGGTGACGCTACGGGCCGGTCAGGGCAAGGTCGGGAAGCTGAACGGCGCCACGCTGGGCGCGGCGGAGCAGCTGCGCAGCGAAGTGTCGACGCTCGTCTTCACGCCGGACCGCCTCGCCGTGGTGAAGGCCGGGCCGGCCGTGCGCCGCGCGTATGTCGACCGGGCTCTCGGACGGATCGCGCCGGCCCGCGCCTCGCTCGCGGCCCGGTACGCGGCGGCAGTGGGGCAGCGGAACGCTGCGCTTCGGCGCGCCTCGCTCGGCCTCTCCTCACGGGAGGCGATCGCGCCGTGGACGGACCAGGTCGCATCGCTCGGCGCCGAGCTCGTGGCGGCCCGCCTCGACGCGCTGGCCGCACTCGGCCCAGGCTTCGCCCGCCATGCGGACGCGCTCGGGCTTCCCGAGGCGTCGCTGTCGTACGAGGGCGAAGCGCCGTCGCCCGAGGCGCTGGACGCCCGCCTCGACCGCGACCTCGACCGCGGCACGACGGGTCTCGGCCCGCACCTGGACGACGTGCAGATTCGCTCCGGCACCCGCGATCTGCGGCAGTTCGGCTCGCAGGGCGAGCAGCGGCTCGCCGTCCTCTCGTTCCTCCTCGCCGAGGCGGAGGCGATCCGCGAGCGGAACGGGACGCCGCCGCTCCTCCTCCTCGACGACGTCCTCTCGGAGCTCGATCCTGCCCGCCGGCGGACGCTTGCCGGGCTCGTAGGGTCGGCCGGGCAGGCCGTCATCACCGCGACGACGACCGACGCGATGCCCGTCGATCCTGACCAGGTCGTCGACGTCTCCCCGGGGAGGGCCGTTGTCCGGAGCTAGGCGCTGGGGCCCGGAGCGGATCGGCGCCGAGGTGGACGCCGCGCTCGGGGCGCACGGGGCCGTCGTCGAGACGGCGCGGATGATCGCCGCGTGGCGGGACGCGGTCGGCGACGGGATCGCCCGCAACGCGTGGCCTGCACGCGTCTCGCGGGACGGGACGCTCCACGTCCATACGGCCGACTCGGTGTGGGCGTTCGAGCTCGGCCAGCGCGCGCCGGAGATCGCCGCCCGCGTCGGCGTGCCGGCCGTCCGCTTCGCGCCGGGACCCCTGCCTGAGCCCGGGGAAGAGGACCCGGCCGGGTCCACCGGACGCGCCGTCGAGGCCGGTCCCTGGGAACGCGCGGCGGGCGACGAGATCGCGTCCGGGATCGAGGACGAGGAGCTGCGCGCGCTGGTCGCCAGAGCCGCTGCCGCGAGCCTCGCGCGGGCCGCTGACGACCGCTGATTCTGATACACTTGCATTTGCCCGCGAAGTGCCGATTTGCAGGGCTTTTTTGATGGCCGAAACCACCTACACCGCAAAAGACATCACCGTTCTCGAGGGCCTCGAGCCGGTGCGTCTGCGGCCGGGGATGTACATCGGCTCGACGGGCGCTCGTGGCCTCCATCACCTCGTGTACGAGGTCGTCGACAACTCGGTCGACGAGGCGCTCGCGGGACGCAACGAGCGCATCCAGGTGACGCTCCACCCGGACAACTCCGTGACCGTGCGGGACTTCGGCTCGGGCATCCCCGTCGACGTCATGCCCGAGCAGAATCTGCCCGCGCTGACGGTCGTGCTGACGAAGCTCCACGCCGGCGGCAAGTTCGGGGGCGACGGCTACAAGGTCTCCGGTGGGCTCCACGGCGTCGGCGTCTCGGTGGTGAACGCGCTCTCGGAGTGGCTCCACGCCGAGGTGCGCCGCGACGGCAAGGTCTACCGCCAGGAGTTCGCGCGTGGCGCCCCAACCGGCGACATGCAGACCGTCGGCACGGCGGCCGAGGACGACACGGGCACCACCATCAGCTTCCTCCCGGACGCGGAGGTCTTCGAGGAGACCGAGTACTCCACGCAGACGCTCGTCCAGCGGCTGCGCGAGACGGCGTTCCTCACCCGCGGGCTGCGGATCGAGCTCGTCGACGAGCGCGGCGAGCAGGAGCAGCACGAGTTTCACTACGAGGGCGGGATCCGCGACTTCGTCGCCTTCGTCAACGAGGCGAAGGACCCGGTCCACAAGCACATCGTCTACTTCGAGGGTGAGAGTGACGCGGGCCACGTCGAGGTGGCGATGCAGTGGAACACCTCGTACGTCGAGTCGGTGTTCTCGTTCGCCAACAACATCAACACCCACGACGGCGGCACGCACCTCCAGGGCTTCCGCGCCGCGCTCACGCGCACGCTCAACCGCTACGCGCGGGACAAGGGCCTGCTGAAGGAGAAGGAGGACAATCTCGAGGGCGACGACGTCCGCGAAGGCCTCGCCGCGATCATCTCCGTGAAGCTCGCGAATCCGCAGTTCGAGGGGCAGACGAAGGCGAAGCTCGGGAACCCGCAGGTCGCCGGCCTCGTCGAGTCGGTCGTGAACGCCAAGCTCGCGGAGTTTCTCGAGGAGAACCCGCAGGACGCGCGCCAGATCATCATGAAGGCCGTCGCGGCCCAGCGGGCACGTCAGGCGGCGCGCAAGGCGCGCGAGCTGACGCGGCGCAAGAGCGCGCTCGAAGGCTCATCGCTGCCCGGCAAGCTCGCCGATTGCACGATCCGCAACCCCGAGGACGCAGAGCTCTACATCGTCGAGGGCGACTCCGCGGGCGGCTCGGCGAAGATGGGCCGCGACCGCACCTATCAGGCGATCCTCCCGCTGCGCGGCAAGATCATCAACAGCGAGAAGAACCGCATCAACAAGGTGCTCTCGAACAACGAGATCCAGGCGATGATCACCGCGATCGGGACCGGGATCGGCGACGAGTTCGACCTCGAGAAGCTCCGCTACCACCGCGTGATCGTGATGACGGACGCCGACGTCGACGGCTCCCACATCCGCACGCTCATCCTCACCTTCCTGTACCGGCACATGCCGGAGCTGTTCGAAGGCCGCCACGTCTACATCGCGGTGCCGCCGCTCTACAAGGTGAAGATCGGGAACCAGGAGTACTACTTCGAGAAGGACGCGCAGCTCGAGGAGCTGCTCGTGCGCGACCGCGTCGGCGAGCTCGACATCCACTCGCGCGACGGCGAGGGCGTGAAGATGACCGAGGCGCGCTGGACGAAGTTCGTGAACGCGCTGGAGAAGTTCGAGGGCTGGCTCGCCCGGCTCCGCGCCGACTTCGGCGCGCCGGCGGCCGATTTCATGGTGCAGCACCGCGTCATCGAGGCCGAGACGGCGACGCTCGACGCGTTCGAGCAGGCCGTGGCCGCCGCGCCGGAGAACGGGTACGCGCTGTCCGTGCTCGCGCGCCTCGACGGCCGCTCGTCCGTGCAGGCGATCGAGATCGAGACGAGCGCCGCGCAGAACGTGACCGTCCCGGCCGCGCTGCTCGAGTCGCCGGTCTACGCGCAGCTGCGGGCGGCGTACGCCCGTCTGGTCGAGCTGGTCGGGCCTCCGCCCTTCGCGCTCGCGCAAGGGAAGAAGAGCCGGCACGCGCTCACGTTCGGCGGGTTGCGCCACGCGGCGCTCGACCTGGCGAGGGAGGGCATCCAGCTGTCGCGGTACAAGGGCCTCGGCGAGATGAACGCCGAGCAGCTCTGGGAGACCACGATGGATCCCGAGCGCCGCCTGCTCGTCCGCGTCGACGTCGAAGACGCGTCCGCCGCCGACAAGCTGTTCTCGACGTTGATGGGCGACCAGGTCGAGCCGCGCCGGGCCTTCATCGAGTCGAACGCCAAGAACGTGCGCTACCTCGATGTCTGAGGTCACCGGGGGCGGCCCCCTCAACGCCGGCCGCATCGAGTCGCGCGAGCTCGAGCAGGAGATGCGCTCGAGCTACCTCGACTACGCGATGTCCGTCATCGTCGGCCGCGCGCTGCCCGACGCCCGCGACGGCCTGAAGCCGGTGCACCGCCGCGTCCTCTACGGGATGCACGAGGACGGGCTCCAGCCGAACCGCCCGTACAAGAAGTCGGCCTCGACCGTCGGCAACGTCATGGGCCGCTACCACCCGCACGGCGACTCGGCCATCTACGACACGCTCGTGCGGATGGCGCAGCCGTTCTCGCTGCGCTACCCGCTCGTCGACGGCCAGGGCAACTTCGGCTCGGTCGACGACGACCCGGCGGCGGCGATGCGCTACACCGAGGCGCGCCTCTCGCGGATCGCCACCGAGTTGCTCCGCGACATCGACGCCGACACGGTCGACTTCGTCCCGAACTACGACGAGTCGCGTCGCGAGCCGCTCACGCTCCCGAGCCGGTTCCCGAACCTGCTCGTGAACGGGAGCGCCGGGATCGCGGTCGGCATGGCGACGAACATCCCGCCGCACCGGCTCGCGGAGGTCGTCGACGCGATCTTGCAGCTGATCGACAAGCCCGAGTCGAACGTCGAGGACCTGATGCGGCACGTGAAGGGCCCCGATTTCCCGACCGGCGCGTACATCGTCGGCCGCGCCGGCATCCGTGACGCGTATCGCACGGGCCGCGGCCGCGTCGTCATGCGCGCGCGCGCCCACATCGAGGAGCTGCGCGGCGGCAAGTCGGCCATCATCGTGACGGAGCTTCCGTACGGGGTGAAGAAGGGCGGCGAGAGCGGCGTCATCGCGAAGATCGCCGACCTCGTTCAGGACAAGGTCCTCACCGAGATCTCGGATCTCCAGGACCACTCCGACCGGACCGGGATGCGGATCCAGATCGAGCTGAAGCGCGACGCGATCCCGCAGGTTGCGCTCAACAAGCTCTTCAAGCACACGGCCCTGCAGACGACGTTCGGCTACAACGCGGTCGCGCTGGTCGACGGCGTCCCGCGGACGCTGTCGCTGCTCGAGCTCCTCACGGTCTACCTCGACTACCAGCGCGAGATCGTCTCGCGGCGCTCGAAGTACGAGCTGCGCCAGGCCGAGCGGCGCGCGCACGTCCTCCGCGGCTACCTGATCGCGCTCGACAACCTCGACGAGGTGATCGCGACGATCCGTGGCGCGGCCGACACCGACGAGGCGCGCACGGAGCTGATGCGCAAGTTCGAGCTCTCCGAGGAGCAGGCCTCGGCCATTCTCGACCTCCGTCTCCGTGCGCTGACGGCGCTCGAGCGGAAGCGCGTCCAGGACGAGCACGACGACCTCCAGGAGCGGATCGGCGAGCTGCGAGCGATCCTCGGCGACCCGGCCAGGATCGACGGCGTCATCCGCGACGAGCTGGGGGAGATCCGCGAGATCTACGGCCGGAAGGACGACCGCCGGACGGAGATCGTCGCGGCCGAGGAGGAGCTCGAGCTCGAGGACCTGATCGCCGAGGAGGACATGGTCATTGCGATCACGCGCTCCGGCTACATCAAGCGGCTGCCGGTGACCGCGTACCGGGAGCAGCGGCGCGGCGGCATCGGCGTCATGGGCATGGAGCTGAAGGACGAGGACTACATCGAGCACCTCTTCGTCGCCTCGACCCACGACTACCTGCTGTTCTTCACGAGCGTCGGCAAGGTCTACCGGCTGAAGGTGCACGAGCTGCCGTTGGGCTCGCGCCAGTCGCGTGGCCGGGCGATCGTCAACCTGCTGCCGTTCCGCCAGGACGAGCAGGTGCGCGCCGTCATCCAGACGCGCAAGTACGACGAGGCCGAGTTCCTCGTCTTCGCGACGAAGAACGGCGTGATCAAGAAGACGAAGTTCGGCGTCTACAACACCCCGCTGAAGGCGGACGGGATCATCGCGATCAAGATGCGCGAGGGCGACGAGCTCGTCGGCGTCCGCCACAGCTCCGGCGACGACGACATCCTCATGGTCTCGCGCAAGGGACAGGCGATCCGCTTCCACGAGACGGCCGTGCGCGCGATGGGCCGCGACGCCTCGGGCGTGCAGGGGATGCGGATGCGGGCGGAGGACGAGGTGATCGCGATCAACATCGCCGAGGACGACTCCGACCTCCTGATCGTGACCGAGAACGGCTACGGCAAGCGGACGCGCGTCTCCGAGTACCCGATCAAAGGCCGTGGCGGCATGGGCGTGCAGACCGTCAAGCTGACCGAGGCCCGCGGCAAGCTCGCCGGCGCCCGCGTCGTCCGCGACGGCTACCAGGTGATGCTCATCTCGACGGGCGGCACGGTCATCCGCATCCCGGCCGAGGAGTTCAAGCGCCTTGGCCGCTCGACGCAGGGCGTGATCGTGATGCGCCTGCGCGGTGACGAGCGCGTCTCGGCCCTGGCGCCGGTCGTCGAGTCCTCGGCGGACGGGGAGAACGGCGACGCGGTGGAGATCGGCGAGACGGGTGAGGACGCCGGCCTCACGGAGACGGCGATTGCCGAGCCCGACGAGCTGTCCGACGACTGACGCTTCCCCCGTTCGGGGGACACTTCCGAATCACCCTCTTCCCAAAGTGGGAGCGTAGTTCTATAACTCTCTCGTCGGGGTCTTGCCCCCATTCGACGGGAAGGGTTGCCATGGCGGTCAGCAGACAAGTCGATCTCCTCGAGCCGATCAACCTCGCCGAGCATCTCGACAAGGTCGAGCTCTACCTCGGCCAGGTCTGCGCGATCGCGGGCATCTCGAAGATGCAGCTCGACTACTGGACGAACAAGGCGCACATCCCGACCAAGGGCAAGAAGCAGCGGATCTACGACATCGAGGCGCTCGAGACCGTGATGCTGATCAAGCAGGCAAAGGACAAGGGCCTGAACCTCGGCGCGGCGATCGAGGCCGCGCAGCGCTTCCGCGAGCGCGAGCACCAGCTCTAGACGGCCGCCTCCCGCAGCGCCCGCGCCGCCGTCTCCGGTGCGACGGCGTTCACCCAGATTCCGGCACCCAGCTCGATGCCGGCGAACACGCTCAGCCGCGGCACCAGCTCGAGGTGGCCCGGGTGGAGCCACGCGTTCCACGGCACGGGCCCCTCCACGGCGCGCAGCCGGCGCACGAGGTCGCGCAGCAGGAGCAGGACCGCCGGGAGCGGCGCGTCCCGCTGCAGGATCACCGACTCGTACGGCGTCCGCCCCGCCTCGTGGACGAGCGCGACCGCGCCGTTGCGCTCTGCCACCACGAGGTCGTCGCGCGCCGCGAGCTGCTCCGCGTCGCCGGTCTCCGCCTCCACGGCGGGCGGCTCGTCGCCGAGCCACACGAGCTGCGAGTGCGAGTGCGCCAGGCTCGCGCCGGCCGCGCGGCCCTCGTTGACGAGCGCGTGCAGGTAGCCGAGGCCGGCCTCCGCTCCGGCCACCCCCCGCAACCGCCACGCCTCGGCAACGGCCTCGACCTGCGCGTCGGCGAGCTCCGCGAACGAGCGGACGTGCGCGGGCGCGTGGACGACGACTTCCTGGCGCGCGAAGGCCGGGTAGAGGTTCGGGACGACGCGCACCTGCCAGCCTGGCCCGTCCGTGCCGGTCGCTCGGCCGAGCGCGAGCACCTCCGGCGGCGTGCGGTCCTCGCGTCCCTCGCAGAACGGGCACTCCTCGAGCTCGTCGAGCGTGGGCTCTGCGATCGTCGCGGCGCCGGCTCCCGGCCGTCGCGCCCGGTTCGGGGCGACGACGACGAGCCGTCCGGACAGCGGATCGCGCCGGAGCTCGCTCAGGAGGAGTCGGAGCCGCCGCCGGAGCGGCCGCCGCCCTCGATGCCCCGGCCCTCGAGGAACGGGCGGATGAGGTCGATGGGCGCCGGGAACACGATGGTGGACGAGTTGGTCGCCCCGATCTCGATCAGGGTCTGGAGGTAGCGGAGCTGAAGCGCGATCGGCGCCTCTTCCATGACGTTCGCTGCGTCGCGGAGGCGCTCGGAGGCCTGGAACTCGCCCTCGGCTGCGATGACCTTGGCGCGCCGCTCGCGCTCGGCCTCGGCCTGCCGCGCCATCGCCCGCTGCATTCCGGCGGGGATCTCCACGTCCTTGACCTCGACGATCGTGACCTTCACGCCCCAGGGCGCGGTCTGTTCGTCGATGATCTTCTGCAGGATCGCGTTGATCTTGTCTCGCTCCGACAGGAGCTCGTCGAGCAGGTGCTGGCCGAGCACCGACCGCAGCGTCGTCTGGGAGATCTGCGAGGTCGCGACCATGAAGTTCTCGATCTGCACGATCGCGGCCTTCGGGTCGACGATCCGGAAGTAGGCGACCGCGTTCACGCGCACCGGGACGTTGTCCTTGGTGATGACCTCCTGCGGCGGCACGTTCAGCGTGATCGTCCGCAGGTCGACCTTGACCATCCGGTCGATGATCGGGATCAGGATGAAGACGCCCGGGCCCTTCGGCTCCGGCAGCAAGCGGCCGAGGCGGAAGATGACGCCGCGCTCGTACTCCCGCGCGACCTTGATCGCCGCCGTCAGGAACAGGATGACGAGGACTGCGACGGCCGCAACGACGATCAGCGCTGTCACAACGGGGATCCTATGCGACTGGCTCGTGCTCGGGCTCGTGCTCGACGGCGAGCGTGAGGCCGTCGACACCGACGACGCGGACCTCGTCGCCGGGCCGGAGCGGGCGGTCGTCCGCCGTGGTCGCCTGCCAGCGCTCGCCGTTCGCGTGCACCCAGCCGTCGCGGTCGACCACGGCGAGCGCGCCGACGAGCAGCGATTCGCCGGTCTCAGGCGGCCGCCGCCGCGCCTGCACGAGCTTCGCGGCGACGAAGAACATGAACGCCGAGATCGACAGCGCGATCGCGAGCGCCACCCAGACCGATACCTGGTAGTTCGGGCCGGCCGGGTCGAACAGGATCAGCGCGCCGAAGACGAAGCTGACCGCGCCGGCGACGGTGAGCGCGCCGTGGCTGACGACGAATGCCTCGGCCGCGAAGAAGATCGCCGCGAGGATCATCAGCAGCACGCCCGCCCAGGAGATCGGCAGCACGGATGCGCCGAGCAGCGCCAGGATGAGCGAGATCGCGCCGACCGTGCCGGGGAACACGAGCCCGGGGTTCCAGAGCTCGACGATGATCCCGAGCGTCCCGATCGAGAGCAGGAGCGCGATCACGTTCGGATCGACGAGCAGGTCGAGGATGCGCTTCCAGCCCGAGAGCGAGACCTCCTCGACCTCGGCGTTCGCCGTGTGGATCGGCTCTCCGTCGGCCTCCATCCCGTCGATCTCGTTCAGCAGCGCCGGAAGGGACGGCGCGATCAGGTCGATGACGTTCTGCTCGAGCGCCTCGGTCTCGGTCAGGTTCGAGGCGGAGCGCACTGCTTCCTCGGCCCAGTCGCCGTTCCGGCCGTGCCGCTCGGCGAGCGTCCGCAGGGTCGACGCGAAGCTGTTGACGGCCTTGCGGCGCAGGTCCTCGTCGAGGTCCTGCCCCGTGCCGGTGATCGGGGTCGAGGAGCCGATCGTCGTCGACGGCGCCATCGCGAGGATGTCCGCCGCCTGGGCCACGAACACGCCGGCCGACGTGGCCGAGGCGCCGTCCGGGGCGACGTAGACGACGACCGGGACCTCCGACGCGAGCTCGGCCTTGTACATCTTCTCCATCGAGCTCGAAAGGCCGCCGGGCGTGTCGAGCACGATCACGGCCGCGTCGTAGTTCTCCTCGTTCGCCCGCTCGAGCTCCGAGACGACGAAGTCCGCGGTGATCGGGTTGATGTCGTTGTCGAGCTCGATCGCGAGGACACGCGGCTGCTCTTCGGCACCGACGGCGGGCGCCGCGAGCAGGAGGCCGGCGAGGACGAACGCGACGCTGAGACGTAAGGATTTCATCAGGGCGGGAGGTGGTCCCTGGCCACCTGAAGGGTACTCCAGGCACCCTGGCGAAGGGTTCTACCGTGCGTCTCGTCGTCGCTCTCCTGGCCGTGCTCGCGTTTCCGTCGTCGGCGGCCGCGGCCCTTCCGTCGATCGTCGCGCGCGACGTGCCGCTGCGGGCGCCGACGCGCTCGCTCGCGGCCGCCCCGTCGACCTTCAACCTCGTCGGCCTGCACTGGCAGGGGCCCGGCACCGTCGCAGTTCCGCACGCGCAGCGTCTCCGGCCGCTGGAGTCGCGTGGCGGCCCGTCGCGCCCGAGGCGGAGGACCGGCCGGACCGCTTCGCCCCGGAGCGCTCACGCCGGGGCTGGCGGCTCGGCAGTCCCGTACTGGACCGGAGCCTCGAATCGGCTCGAGGTGCGCACGGCGGGCCGCGTCTCGCGCGTTCGCGCCTGGTATGTCTGGAGCCCGCTCGAGGGCGAGCCGCCCCGGACGCTCGCGCAGGCGGGCGCGCCGGCGATCGTGACCCGGACGCAGTGGAAGGCGAACGAGCTGATCCGCCGCGCCGCCCCGTCGTACGCCACCTCGCTGTCGTTCGCGGTCGTCCACCACACCGCCGGCGTCAACACGTATACGCGAGAGCAGTCGGCGGCCATCGTCCGCGGGATCCAGACCTACCACGTGCAGGGGAACGGCTGGAACGACCTGGGCTACAACTTCCTCGTCGACAAGTACGGCCAGGTGTTCGAAGGCCGGTTCGGCGGGATCGAGCGGAACGTCGTCGGCGCGCACGCGGAGGGGTTCAACACCGGCTCGGTCGGCGTCGCGCTGATCGGGATCTACGGGACGGCGGCGGTGCCCGCGGCGGCGCGCGCGGCACTCGTGAAGCTGCTCGCGTGGCGGCTCGACGTCGCGCACGTCGACCCGCTCGCGACCCTGAACTGGTCGTCCGGCGGCAACCCGCGCTTCCCGCGCGGCGTCCCGGTCTTTCTCCGCTCGGTCGTCGGTCACCGCGACACCGGCTTCACCGACTGCCCCGGCGCCAGGCTGTACGCGCAGCTCGACTCGCTCGCGCGCGACGTCGCCGCGACCGGGCTGCCGAAGATCTACGCACCACTCGTGCGCGGCGCGATCGGCGCACCCGTGCGCTTCACCGCCAGGCTCTCGGCCGCCGCTGCCTGGACGGTCACGGTGACCGACGCCACCGGACGGACGGTCGGCGACCGGGACGGGGACGGGCCAGGCGGTCGACTGGACGTGGGACGCCGCCGCCGCGGCCCCCGGCTCGTACGCGTGGACGATCGCGACGGCGGGCGCGCGGGCGGCGACCGGCACCCTCGGCCGCGCCGCGTCGCTGGCCGTGACGCGCGTGCGCGCCGAGCCGGCCGCCGTCACGCCGAACGGCGACGGAATCGACGACACGACCACGATCACGTACACCCTCGGCGCTCCCGCGACCGTGACGACGACGCTCGTCGATCCCGGCGGTGCGACCATCGCGACGCTCTTCTCCGAGCCGCGTGCAGCGGGCGAGCAGTCGTTCGCGCTGACCGCCGAGAACGTCCCGGACGGCGCCTACACGCTCGTCGTGTCCGCCGCCGGGGCGAACGGCCGCACCGCAACGGGCCGCGTGAGCGTGCTCGTCAGTCGCACCCTGTCCGCGTTCGCCGCCTCGCGCACGGCCATCTCGCCGAACGGCGACGGCCGCGCCGACGCGCTCTCCTTCACGTTCGCGCTGGCGCAGCCGGCGACGGTGCGCCTCCGCATCCTGCGCGACGGGAAGTGGATCGCGACGCCGACGCCGCCGACGCTGCTCGGGCCCGGGCCACAGCTGCTCTCGTGGGACGGGAAGAAGCGCATCGGGCGCCCGCCGGACGGGCTCTACCGGGCCGAGCTCACGGTCACCGACGTGATCGGGCCGATCACGCAGGCGACCGTCTTCGCGGTGGACACGAAGGAGCCGACGCTTCGCCTCCTGTCGCGCGCGCCGCGGCTTCGGATCCGGCTGAGCGAGGCCGCCGAGGTCGTGGTCGTCGCCGACGGCGTGCGCACGGTCGTCCGGAAGACCGGCCCCGGCATCGTCGTCCTGCCGGTTGCGGCGACGACGTTGCGCGCGGTCGCGTACGACCCGGCCGGGAACAAGAGCCGCGTCCTGCGCGCCGGCTGACCTACCGCCACGCGTCGTAGGCCGACTCGAGCCGCGAGAGGATCTCGGCGAGCAGGTCGGCTCGGATGACCGCGACGCCCTCGAGCGCGAGCGAGGTCGCCGGGAAGACCGGGCGCTCCGGCAGCTCGTCCGACTGCTGCCGCAGGTTGACGCCGATACCCAGGACGACGCGTCCGTCGGCCGCTTCGCCGAGGATCCCCGCCAGCTTCCGTCCCTCGACGAGCACGTCGTTCGGCGCCTTCACGGTTGTGGCGAGCCCGGTCAGGGCCGTGACCCCGTCGGCCACCGCCCGGCCTGCGAGCGGGGTGAGCTCCGGGAGTCGCTCCGGTGCGACTCCCGGCTCCAGCACGAGCGAGAACAGCAGCGAGGACGCGGGCGGCGCCTCCCAGCTGCGCCCCAGGCGGCCGCGTCCCTCGGATTGGAAGTCCGTCGCAGCGACCGCGCCTTCCGGCTGCCCGTCGAGGAGCCGCTGCGTCGACGCGCACTCGCGCTCGAACCGGTACGGCCGGCCGAAGCGTCCGCGCAGGCGCGGCAGCACCACGTCCGGCGTGAGGTCGTCCACCCGTCCCTAGACTAGTCCCGTGCAACCCCCCGTTCGCCGCCGCCGTCCAATCGAGCAGCCGCTACGGCCCGACCGGCCGTTGGACTACGGGAGATTGAGCGAGCCGATCGTGATTCGGAGGGCGAAGGACGGAGACGGAGCGGCGCTGGCCGAGCTCTGCGTGCGTCACGGCCCGAGGGTCGAGCAGCTCGCGCGCCATCTCCTCGACGACCCCGAGGACGCGCGCGACGCGGCACAGGAGTCGCTCGCGAAGCTCTGCGTGCGGATCCGCCAGTTCCGCGGCGAGGCGCGGTTCTCGACCTGGCTGCACCGGCTCGTCGTCAACACCTGCCGCGACGTCGCCGCTCGCAGGCGCGCGCGGCCCTGGGAGCCGCTCGTCGAGGACGAGCGCGCCGCGACGACCGGCGACCCGGCCCGCGCCGCGCAGCTGTCGGAGCTCCGCCGCGAGCTCTGCGGCCATCTGCGCGAGCTCCCCGACCGGCAGGCGATGGTGGTCGTGCTGAAGGACGCGCTCGAGCTCTCGTTCGACGAGATCTCCACCGCCGAGGGCATGCCCGTCGGCACGGCGAAGTGCTACGCCCATCGCGCCCGCGCCCGGCTGCGCACGCGCCTCGAGCCCGTCGAGCACGCGGTCGCGTAATGACGCCGCTCGGCCGCGAGGAGATCGAGGCGATCCTGCCTCACCGCCCGCCGATGCTTCTCGTCGACGAGGTGCTCGAGCTCGAGCCCGGCGCGCGGGTCGTGGCGCTGAAGCGCGTGACCGAGGAGAACTGCGCCGGCCACTTTCCCGGGCAACCCGATCATGCCCGGCGTGCTGATGGTCGAGGCGCTCGCGCAGACCGGCGCCGTCGCCGTGCTCAGCCAGGAGGAGAACCGCGGCCGGCTCGCGCTGTTCGCCGGTATCGACGACGTCCGCTTCAAGCGCATCGTTCGGCCCGGGGACGAGCTGCGGCTCGAGTGTGTGCTCGAGACGATGCGCGGGCCCGTCGGCCGCGGCAAGGCGCGCGCGACCGTCGACGGCGAGCTCGCCGTGCGCGGGACGTTGACCTTCGCGGTGGGGGACGCGCAGCCGTGATCGGCTCCGCCAACGGACGTCCCATCTCGATCACCGGCCTCGGGTGCTACGTCCCCGACCGCGTGATGACGAACGCCGACCTCGCCGAGCTCGTCGACACCTCCGACGAGTGGATCACCGAGCGCACCGGGATCAAGGAGCGGCGGTTCGCGTCGGAGGACCAGGCGATGTCCGACCTCGCGCTCCCCGCCGCGCGCGACGCGCTCGCCCAGGCAGGGGTCGAGCCGAAGGACCTCGACCTCGTGATCGTCGCGACGGTGACCCCGGACATGATGTTCCCCACGACGTCGGCGCTCCTCGCGGACGCCCTCGGCGCGGACGACGCGGCCGCCTACGACCTGCTCGCCGGCTGCACGGGCTTCATGTACGCGATCGCGCAGGCCTACGGGATGCTCGCCGGCGGGCTCGCCGACCGCGCCCTCGTCGTCGGCGGCGACGTGCTCTCGAAGATCCTCGACTGGACCGACCGCTCGACGCTCGTCCTGTTCGGGGACGGCGCGGGCGCCGTCGTCCTCGAGCGCGTCGACCGCGGCGGCTTCCTCGGCTTCGAGCTCGGCGCGGACGGCGGCGGCGGCGAGCACCTGTGGCTGCCGGGCAGCGGGTCGCGCGCGGTTCGAGGACCCCGAGCTCGTTCGTGAAGATGAACGGCCGCGAGGTCTTCAAGTTCGCCACGCGGGTCCTGGTCACGTCCGCCGAGAAGTTGCTCGAGCAGTGCGGGCTCACGATCGACGACGTCGACGTGTACGTGCCGCACCAGGCGAACGTCCGGATCATCGACCATGCTGTTCGGAAACTCGGGGTACGGGAAGAGCGCGTGGTGGTTAATGTGGATCGCTACGGCAACACGTCGTCCGGGTCGATCCCCCTCGCGCTGGCCGATGCGGCCGCCGACGGGCGTCTCAAGCCGGGGGAGCTCGTGTTGATGACAGGGATGGGCGCGGGGCTCACATGGGGGTCCGCGCTGATCGAGTGGACAGAGGAGATGGTGTGACGAAGATCGCGTTCTGCTTCCCCGGCCAGGGGTCGCTCGAGGTCGGGATGGGACGTGACATCGCCGAGGCGGTGCCGGAGGCCATGGCCGTGTACGACCGCGGCAGCGTGGCGTCCGGGATGGACCTGAAGAAGCTCTGCTTCGAGTCGCCGCTCGAGGACCTCGTCGGAACCGAGGTGCAGCAGCCGGCGCTGGTCGCCACCAGCCTCGCGATCCTCGCGGCGCTGAGGGCGCGCGGGATCGAGGCGGACTACGTCGTCGGCCACTCGGTCGGCGAGTTCTCGGCGCTTGCGGCGGCCGAGGCGATGACGGACGAGGAGGCGATCGCGCTCGTCACCGAGCGCGGGCTCGCGATGGCCGAGGCCGCCCGCCAGCACCCGGGGTCGATGGCCGCGATCCTCGGTCTCGACGACGAGATCGTCGAGACGCTCTGCCGCAAGATCCTCGGCGTCTGGCCGGCGAACTACAACTGCCCGGGCCAGATCGTCGTGTCGGGCGCGCTCGAGGCGGTCGCAGGAGTGCATCGAGCAGGCCTCGCTCGCCGGCGCCAAGCGCGCGATCCAGCTCAAGGTCTCCGGGGCGTTCCACTCCCCGCTCGTGGCGCGCGCCGCGGAGCGGCTGAAGCCGGCCGTCGAGCGCGTCCGCTTCACCGAGCCGAAGGCGGCGTTCATGTCGACCGTGTCGGCGCGGCTCGAGCCGGCGCACCGGCTGGGCACGCTGCTGGTCGACCAGCTCACCGCACCGGTCCGCTTCACGCACGCGACCCGCGAGCTCGTCGGCTCCGGGGTGCGGACGTTCGTCGAGGTCGGCCCCGGCAACGTGCTCTCGGGGCTCGTGCGGCGGATCGACCGCAGCGTCAACACGTTCTCCGTGAACGACCTCGCCTCGCTCGAGAAGCTCGAGTCCGAGCTCGCAGCAGCGACCTGATGCCCTTCGCGTCACTGGAGGGCAAGACCGCGCTCGTCACGGGCGCGTCGAAGGGGATCGGCCGCGCCGTCGCGCAGTCGCTCGCCGAGGCCGGGGCGAGCGTCGTCGTCGGCTACCGGAGCGGCGCCGACGAGGCCGAGGCGCTCGCGGCCGAGCTCGGCGGCCGCGCCGTGCAGGCCGACGTCTCGGACGCCGATGAGGCGCGGCGGCTGGTCGAGGAGGCCGGCGACGTCGACATCCTCGTCAACAACGCCGGCGTCACGCGCGACGGCCTGATCGCGCGGATGCCGGACGACGACTGGCGCACCGTCCTCGAGACGAACCTCTCCTCGGTCTTCTACACCTGCCGCGCCGTTGCCCGGCCGATGATGAAGCGGCGCGGCGGGGCGATCGTGAACGTGTCGTCGATCGTCGGCCTCCACGGCAACCCGGGCCAGACGAACTACTCGGCCTCGAAGGCCGGGATCATCGGCTTCACGAAGGCGCTCGCCCGCGAGCTCGGGCCGCGTGGAGTGCGCGCGAACGTCGTCGCGCCCGGCTACGTCACGACCCAGCTCACGACCGTTCTGCCCGAGGAGCTGCAGCAGGCGATGCTCGCCAACACGCCGCTCGGCCGCCTGGGTGATCCGGAGGACGTGGCCGGGGCGGTACGCTTCCTCTGCTCCGACGAGGCCGCGTTCATCACGGGCGAGGTACTGCTCGTCGACGGCGGACTGGGGATGTAGATGAGCAGCAACGGGCGCAGACGAGTCGTCATCACGGGGATGGGCGCGGTCACCCCCCTCGGGAACGACGTCCAGACGACGTGGGAGAGCCTCCTCGCCGGCGGCTCCGGTGCAGGCCCGATCACGCAGTTCGACTCCGCCGACTACGACGTGCACTTCGCGTGCGAGGTGAAGGACTTCGACCCGACGCAGTGGGCCGAGCACAAGCAGGCGCGGCGCATGGACCGCTTCGCGCAGATGATCATCGCCGCGGCCCGGCAGGCCGAGGCCGACTCGGGCGTCGACATCGCGAAGGAGCCGGACCGCGTCGGCGCCTCGATCGCGACCGGGATCGGCGGGCTCAAGTCGTTCCAGGACTGCTACGACTCGCTGCTCACGCGCGGGCCCGACCGCGTGAACCCGTTCTCGATCACGGCGATCATCCCGAACATGGGCGCCGGCTGGGTCTCGATGGAGCTCGGCACGCGCGGCCCGCTCTCCTCGCAGTGCACGGCCTGCGCCGCGTCGAACATGGCGATCGGCGAGAGCCTCGACGCGATCCGGCTCGGCCGCGCGGACGTGATGTTCGCGGGCGGCACCGAGGCGCCGGTGACGCGCGTCGGCATCGCCGGCTTCTCCTCGATGCGCGCGCTCTCGCGGCGCAACGACGACCCGAAGGCCGCGTCCCGGCCGTTCGACTCCGGGCGTGACGGCTTCGTCATGGGAGAGGCCGGCGCGGTCGTCGTCCTCGAGGAGCTCGAGCACGCGAAAGCGCGAGGCGCGCCGATCTACGCCGAGCTGCTCGGCTACGGCGTCTCGTCGGACGCGAACCACATCACCGAGCCGGACCCGGACGGGACGAACCCGGCGCGCGCGATGACGATGGCGTTCCGCGACGCGGGCATCGACCCGACCGAGGTCGGCTACATCAACGCGCACGGCACCTCGACGCCGCTCGGCGACGCGAGCGAGACGCGGGTGATCAAGCTCGCGGTCGGCGAGGAGCACGCGCGGAAGACGCCGATCTCCTCCACGAAGGGCTCGACGGGGCACTGCCTCGGCGCCGCCGGGGCGGTCGAGGCGATCTTCACGACGCTCGCGATCAAGCACGGGAAGCTGCCGCCGACGATCAACTACGAGGACCCGGATCCGTCGTGCGACCTCGACTACATCCCGAACGAGGCGCGCGACGCGCCGGATCTCCGCGTCGCGGTGTCGAACTCGTTCGGCTTCGGCGGGCATAACGCCTGCATCGTGCTCAGCCGGTACGAGGACTAGCGTCTCCCGGAGATGGAGGCCGTGGTCCGCGTCTCCGGGCGCGTCCGGCGCCCGCGCGTCGTCGTCCATCCCGACCGGCGCGTCGAGGTCGTCGTCCCGCCGCGCGCGCCGCGCGGCACGGCCGAGCGCCTGCTCCGCGAGCACCGGGGCTGGATCGAGCGGCAGCTCGAGCGGCTCGCGCCGCGGCTCGTCCTCCGCGAGGTGTCGGAGGCGGCCGGGCGGCGCGAGGCGCGGGCGCTGCTGACGGCGATCTGCGAGCGCGAGGCGGCCCGGCTCGGCGTTCGCTATGCGCGCATCCGCATCGCCGACCAGCGCACCCGCTGGGGCTCGTGCTCCCGGACGGGGACGCTCTCGTTCAACTGGCGCCTCGTCCTGGCGCCGCCCCCGGTGCTCGAGTACGTCGCCGTGCACGAGCTCTGCCACCTCGTCGTGCCGGACCACTCGCCCCGGTTCTGGCAGGTCGTCGAGCGTGCGCGGCCCGGCTACCGCGAGGAGCGCCGCTGGCTTCGCGACCACGGGCACGAGCTGCTCGCGTACACGCCGGTTACCCGCCCCTGACGGGCGGCCGCCCGGAGCTAGTCTCACGCGCGTGGATCGGTGGGCGACGTTCGACTGCTACGGCACGCTCGTGGACTGGAACGCGGGCATCCGCGGTGCGCTCGCGGGGCTGCTGCCCGACGCCGATCCGGGCGCGCTGCTGGTGCGCTACCACGAGCTGGAGCCGCAGGTGGAGGCCGAGGAATACCGGACGTACGCCGACGTGCTCGCGACGGTGGCGACCCGGATCGCCGACGAGCACGGCGTCGATCTGTCGTGGGAGCGGGCGCAGGAGCTTCCGCGCTCCCTGCCGGGGTGGCCGGTGTTCCCCGACGTCCCGGCCGCGCTCGAGGACGCGCGAAGGCGCGGCTGGCGGCTCTGCATCCTCTCGAACACCGACCGCGCGCTCCTCGACGCGTCGCTGGAGTCGATCGGCGTTCCCTTCGACCACTCGATCGTGGCCGAGGAGGTCGGCTCGTACAAGCCGGCGCACGGTCACTGGGAGCGCTTCTACGCCGACAGCGGCGCGGAGCCGTCGCGGCACGTGCACGTCGCGCAGAGCCTCTTCCACGACATCGCGGTCGCGAACGAGCTGGGCCTTGCGAGCGTGTGGATCAACCGCCTCGGCGAGCAGGCGCACGCCGCCGCGCGGCCCACGAGGGAGCTGCCCGGGCTCACCGGCCTCGGCGCGACGCTGGACGAGCTGGTGGCGCCGTGAAGGTGCGGCGTCCCGGGAGCGGTGACCTCGGCGCCGTCGTCGAGCTGCTGCGCACGGTCGAGGTTGCCGACACGGGCGAGGCCGAATGGGACGAGCGGCAGCTGCGCGACCACTGGGGCACGATCGAGCTCGACCGCGACGCGTGGCTCGTCGAGCTCGACGGTCGTCTCGCGGGCTACGCCGACCTCGAGGTGCGGCCCGGCGGTCGGATCATGGCCGACGGCTACGTCCACCCCGAGCTTCGCGGCCGGGGCGTCGGGAGCGAGCTGCTCCGGCTCACCGAGGTCGAGGCGCGGGCGCGGATGGGCTCGGCGGACGGGCGTGTCTACCTGCAGAACGCGACGACCGCGACGGCCGACGACCTCTACCGCGGCCGCGGCTACGAGACGGTGCGCCGGTTCCGGCGCATGGTCGTCGAGCTCGAGTCGGCGCCCGACCCGGAGCCTGCGCCCGGCGTCGACCTGCGTCCGCTGCGGCCCGGGGAGGAGCCGGCCGTCCACGAGCTGCTCGAGGAGGCGTTCGCCGAGCACTGGGAGCACCGGCGCCGCACCTTCGACGAGTATGCGGAGCGCACGTTCGCGCGCGACGACTACGACCCGTCCCTATGCGCCGTGGCCGAGGCGGACGGCGAGCTCGCGGGCGCGTCGCTCAACTGGTGGAAGGACTGGGGCGACTGGGGCTGGATCGGCACGATCGGCGTGCCCGCGCGGTTCCGCGGCCGCGGCATCGGCGAGGCGCTCATGCGCTGGACGTTCGCCGAGTTCCTCCGCCGCGGCGAGCGTCGCGTCGCGCTCGGGGTCGACGCGCAGAACGAGACCGGCGCGACGCGGCTGTACGAGCGCCTGGGCATGCGGACGTTGTGGGAGGCCGCCGTGTGGGAGAAGGAGCTCCGTGGTTCGTGAGCCGCACCCGAGCGAGGCGCGCGCGATCGCGGCGCTCCTGAACGCCGAGGCCGAGGCTCGCCACGGCGAGGGCGATGTGACCGCGGCCACGATCGAGGAGTGGTTCGGGTACGACGACGTCGACCTCCGGGTGGTCGAGGAGGGCGGCGCGCTCGTCGCGTACGGCGACCTCGGCCGCTCCGCGGACGAGACGAAGGCCTGGTTCGACGTCCGCGAGCATCCGGAGCACCCCGGCGCCGCCGAGCCGCTCTGGCCGGTGCTCGAGGACCTCGCCGGCGAGGGTGTGATCCGCCGCGCGATCGTCGGCGCCGGCGACGAGTCCCTCCGCGGCCAGCTCGCGCGACGCGGGTACCGGCCGATCCGCTCGTCGTACCGCATGCTCATCGAGCTCGACGGCGGGGTCGAGCCGCCGGCGTTCCCCGACGGGATCGAGGTGCGGACGCTGCGGGACGGCGAGGAGCGGCGGGCCTACGACGCGTACACCGCGTCCTTCGCCGACCACTGGGAGTTCCAGCCCGACCCGTACGAGCGCTGGCGGCGGTACGCCGTCGAGTCGAGCGCCTTCGACCCGACGCTGTGGTTCCTCGCCGAGGCGGGCGACGAGGTCGCGGGCGTCGCGATCTGCCAGCTGCACGACTCCGGCGACCCGCGCCACGGGTGGATCGGGATCCTCGGCGTGCTGCCGGCGTACCGGCGCCGCGGGCTCGGCAGCGCGCTGCTCCGGCACGTGTTCGCCGAGTTCGCGCGGCGGGGCTGCACGCGGGTGAGCCTCGGCGTCGACGCCGAGAACACGACCGGGGCGGTCGGGCTCTACGAGCGCGCCGGGATGCGGCAGATCCGCCGCTCCGACACCTGGGAGCGCCGGGCGTGAGCGCCCTCCGCGCGAAGTGCCCGGACTGCCGCACGCTCACCGCCGTCGCGCTCGACGGGGACTACCAGTGCCACAGCTGCGGGCGCGAGTTCGCGGCCGGGATGCTCCGCGTCCGCTCGGCCTGGGGCGTCGGCGGCGACGGGATGAAGGAGGGCGCGACGCTCCCGCTCGAGTGGCCGGACGCCGGTCTCGTCGAGGCGGACACGCTCGAGCAGCAGTCGCAGGCCGTCGCCGAGCAGCTGCCCCACCGGCCGCTCGTCCTCGGCGGCTGCTGCTGCTCGCACATCGGCGCGATCCGCGCGGCTCGCGGAACGCCACGGCCGGCTTGCTGTCGTCTGGCTCGACGCCCACGGCGACCTCAACACGGCGGAGTCCTCCCCGTCCGGCAACGCGTGGGGGATGCCTCTGCGGATGGCGATCGACGAGGGCTCCGTGCGTCCCGGCGACGTGGCGCTCGTCGGCGCGCGCAACCTCGACCCGCCCGAGGTCGAGTACATGCGTCGGGTCGGCATCGACGACGACGTCGCGCGGGCGCTCGCCGACACGGACGCCGTCTACGTCGCGCTCGATCTCGACGTCCTGCGCCCCGGCGAGGCGGACGTCTTCATGCCGGAGCCCGGCGGGCCCACGCTCGCGGAGGTCGAGACCCTGCTGCGCGGGCTCCCGCGGATCGACGGGCTCGGCCTGAGCGGGCACCTCGGGAGCGAGCGCAACGTCGGCCCGCTGACGCGACTTGCGCGCGCCGCGGGCCTGTAACCGGGTGGAGAACGGCGAGGTCTAAACTCTCGGCTCCGCATGGCCTCCCGCATCGACGTCTCGATCGAGCACAAGCAGGCACAGCCGCCCGAGGGCAAGCGGCATCCCGAACACGTGCCCGCAGTGCGACTCGCACTACCGGGACGACGAGCTGGAGGCGAACGCGTGGGTCTGTCCGCACTGCGGCTTCCACTTCGCGATGCGCGCCTCGTCGCGGATCGCGCACCTGACCGACAAGGGCTCCTTCGTCGAGGAGGCCGCCGACGTCCGCTCGTCCGACCCGCTCACCTTCTTCGACCTGCGACCGTACGCCGAGCGGCTCGCGGAGGCGGAGACGAAGACCGGGCTCGGCGACGCGATCGTCATCGGCCGCGGCGCGATCGGCGGGCACGCGTGCCAGGTGGCCGTCATGGACTTCGCCTTCATGGGCGGCTCGATGGGCAGCGCCGTCGGCGAGAAGTTCGCGCGGGCCTGCGACACGGCAGCCGAGCACGGGCTCCCGCTCGTCTCCGTCGCGGCGTCCGGCGGCGCGCGCATGCAGGAGGGGATCCTCGCGCTCATGCAGCTGCCGAAGACGGTCGTGGCCGTCGAGGACATGAAGGACGCGGGCTGCGCCTTCCTCTCGATCCTCGCGCACCCGACCACCGGCGGCCTGCTCGCCTCCTTCGCCTCCCTCGGGGACGTCGTCGTCGCCGAGCCGGGCGCGCTGATGTCGTTCGCCGGCCCGCGCGTGGTGCAGCAGACGACCCGCGAGAAGCTGCCGGACGACTTCGGCCTCGCCGAGTCGAACCTGCGCCACGGCCACGTCGACGCCGTCGTCCCTCGCCACGACCTGCCCGAGTTCGCCGCGCGCGTGCTCGGGCTCTTCGCCAATGGCCGATGAGGGCGGCAGAGCGGTCGCGTCGGGCGGCGAGGCCGAGCTCCGCCTCCGGAACCGCCTGAGCAAGCTGCGCTCGCTGCGGCTCCCCGGCGGTGCGATCTCGGGCGAGCTCGAGCGGCTCGAGCGGCAGCTCGAGCGGCTGCAGGAAGGGCAGACCGACGAGGACATCTGGCGCTCCGTCGAGCTCGCGCGCCACCAGGAGCGGCCGTACACCCTCGACTACGTCGAGCGCCTGTTCGAGGACTTCGTCGAGCTGCGCGGCGACCGGCTGCGCGGCGACGACGCGGCGATCGTGACCGGGCTCGCGCGCTTCAACGGCCGCACGGTCGCGCTCGTCGGGCACCAGAAGGGGCGCGACATCAGGGAGCGGACGCGGCGGAACTTCGGCATGGCCTATCCGGAGGGGTACGAGAAGGCCAACCGGGTGATGGAGCTCGCCGACCGGCGCGGCTTCCCCGTCGTGTCGCTCGTGGACACGCCGGGCGCCTACCCGGGCGTGCTCGCCGAGCAGCACGGGCAGGGCGGCGCGATCGCCCGCTCGCAGGCCGTGATGGCGCGGCTCGGCGTGCCGACGGTCGCCTGCATCATCGGCGAAGGGCGGCTCGGGCGGCGCGATCGCGCTGGCGGTCTCCGACGTCGTGCTCATGCAGCAGAACGCGATCTACTCCGTGATCTCGCCGGAGGGCTGCGCGGCGATCCTGTGGCGGGACGCGGGCGAGGCGAAGAAGGCGGCGGCCGCGTTCAAGCCCGACGCGCGCCACTGCCTCGACCTCGGCGTCATCGACGGGATCGTCTCGGAGCCCGAGGGCGGCGCCCACGTCGACCACGACGAGGCCGCGCGGTTGCTCGGCGAGGCGCTCGACGGCGCGCTCGAGGAGCTGATCGGGACGCCTGCGGACGACCTGCGCCGCCGCCGGCGCGCGCGGTTCCGCTCGCTCGGCGTCTTCGCCTAGGCGGCGCGGTCGGATCCGGAGTCCCCCGCTGGGGACAACCGGGTTTCCACAGTCTCCACAGGGTTCTCCACCGCCTCGCACTGCGATCGAAACAGGTCGAAAACGGCTCGAGGTCGGCGTTTGGCCGACCTCGAACACGACCCCCCACAGGGCGGAACAGCCGTCGGGCGCGGCAATCGGGCACCCGTCCTGGACAAGTGGGTGTCCCGCGGCCGGCGTTGCGAAACATCACGCCTCGGACCGTCCCGAGCGGGCAAGCTACGCCCGTGCCGCTCGAGGAGTACCGCCGCAAACGGGATCCGAAGTCGACGCCGGAGCCGTTCGGCCAGGACGGGAGCGGGAGCGACGGCGCGCCGATCTTCGTCGTCCAGCGCCACGACGCGAGGCGGCTCCACTACGACTTCCGCCTCGAGCGGAACGGCGCGCTTGCGAGCTGGGCCGTGCCGAAGGGCGTCCCGCTCGAGCCGGGCGAGCAGCGGCTCGCCGTGCACGTCGAGGACCACCCGCTCTCGTACGCGACGTTCGAGGGCTCGATCCCGGCCGGCGAGTACGGCGCGGGCTCGGTCGAGATCTGGGACCACGGAACGTACGAGCTCGTCGAGGAGAAGCGCGACGGCGGGCTCACGGTGCGCCTCCACGGGCAGCGGCTCGAGGGCCTGTGGACGCTCGTGCCGGCGAAGCTGAGCGGCGACCCGAAGAACTGGCTGCTGCTGAAGAAGCGAGAGTCCGGAGAGGGGCGAGAGCAAGTGGCTCTGAGCCACAAAGTTCGCCTCGACGCAGTGCCCCGCGCTACGACCCCATGCTGGCGACGCTCGCGAAGGAGGTTCCTCGCGGGAAGGGGTGGCTGCACGAGGTCAAGTGGGACGGGTACCGCGTGGTCGCGTACGTCGAGGCCGGGGAGGCGACCCTCTTTTCGCGCCGCCGGAACTCGCTGACCGAGCGCTTCGCCACGGTCGCAGCTGCCCTTCCGCGCGCCGTGAGGACGCCGAGCGCGGTCCTCGACGGCGAGGTCGTGACGCTCGACGAGACCGGGCGCGCCAGCTTCTCGGCCATGCAGCAGGGCGGCGCCGCGCAGCTGCTCTACGTCTTCGACGTGCTCGAGGCCGACGGCGTCCCGCTCCTCGACCTGCCGTTCACGGAGCGGCGCGAGCGCGCTCGCGGAGCTGCTCGACCCGGCCAGCCGCACCGTGCGCCTGTCCGAGGCGTTCGAGGACGGCGAGGCGCTCTTCGCGGCCGCGAAGGAGCAGCGGCTCGAGGGGATCGTCTCGAAGCGGGCCGACTCCCGCTACGAGGCCGGGAAGCGCAGCCGGGCGTGGCTCAAGGTGAAGGCGACCGGGCGCCAGGAGTTCCTCATCGCCGGGCTACACGAGCGGCGAGGGCCGTCGCGCCGGGCACCTTCGGCTCGCTCGTCCTCGCGGTCCGGGACGGGGACGAGCTCCGCTGGGTCGGCAACGTCGGCACCGGGTTCGGCGAGAAGGAGATCGAGCGCCTGCTCGGGCTTCTGCGCCCGCTCGAGCGCGACACGTCCCCGTTCCCCGAGCCGCCGAAGATGCCGCGGGTGCGCGCGCGGGACGTCCACTGGGTCGAGCCGAGGCTCGTGGCCGAGGTCGAGTTCGTCGAGTGGACGCACGACGGCCACCTGCGCGCGCCCTCGTACGTCGGCCTGCGCGAGGACAAGGCGCCGGAGGACGTCGTGCGCGAGGAGCCGCAGCAGTCCAAGGAGGAGCCCCGCCGCTCGAGGAGGAGCTCCGCTACGGACGCAAGACGCTGCGGCTCTCGAACCTCGACAAGCCGTTCTGGCCGGAGGAGGGGATCACGAAGGGCGACCTGCTCGCGTACTACCGCGCGGTCGCGCCGGCCCTCGTCCCGCACCTGAAGAACCGGCCGTTCACGATGAAGCGCTACCCCGACGGCTGGCAGGGCGACTTCTTCTTCCAGAAGGACGCGCCGTCGCACATGCCCGAGTGGATCCCGCGCGAGCGGTTCCTCGTCTCCGCCCGCGACCGCCAGCGCACGAAGCGGTGGATCTCGGCGCCGCTCGTGAACGACGAGCCCTCGCTCCTGTGGATGGTGAACATGGCCTGCATCGACATGAACACCTGGTACTCGCGGGTCGACCGGCCCGAGCGGCCGGACTGGGTGCTCTTCGACCTCGACCCTTCGCCCGACGTCGGCTTCCCGGAAACCGTGCAGGTGGCGCTGCTCGTGAAGGAGATCCTCGACGCGCTCGGCCTCGTCGGCTTCGCGAAGACGAGCGGCTCGCGCGGGATCCACGTGCTCGTCCCGGTCGAGCGCCGCTACGGGTACGACGAGACGCGCGAGTTCGCGGAGATCGTCGCCGGCGCGCTCGCGCGCACGCACCGCGGCCTCGTGACCACGGAGTGGACGAAGTCGAAGCGGCGCGGCGTGCTCGTCGACGCGAACCAGAACGGCGAGGGGAAGACGATCGCGTCGGTCTACTCGGTGCGGCCGCGGGCCGGCGCGCCGGTGTCGACGCCGCTGCGCTGGGAGGAGCTCACGCCCGACCTCGACCCGGAGGCGTTCACGATGGACGCGGTGCTCGAGCGCGTCCGGCGCGACGGCGACCTCTACGCCGGCGTGCTGACGACGAAGCAGCGGATCGACAAGGCGCTCGCCGCGCTCTCGTAGACTCGCGCCGTGCTGCTCGACGCGATCGTCGCCGAGCTCGACGCGTACTTCCGCGTCCCGGACGTCCGCGACGACGACGACTGGGCGCCGATCTTCGCGGAGGTCTACGGCGAGCCGTACTGGCGCGACCACGTCGCACCGGGCTACGAGGGCCGCTGGAACGGGCTGATGGTGCGCGGCGGCGACGAGGTCGATCGCGCCGTCACCTGCGTCTTCCCGAGCGACCGGATCGTGGCGGAGCTCCCGCCCCGGACGCTCCTCTTCTCGGAGCACCCGCTCGACTTCGCCGACCGGCCCGGCTTCCTCCCGCTCGCGCCGCGAGAGCTTCGAGCGGCTGCGCGAGGCGGGCTCGAGCTTCTACCACGTCCACGCGCCGCTGGACATGCACGAGGAGATCGCGCCGTCGCTGCTCGTCGCCCAGGGCGTCGGCCTCTCCGGCATCGAGACCTACTACCCGATCGCCGAGGGGATCCCGGGCGGCGCGTGCGCGATCGGCGACACGTCGCTGTCGATCGAGGGCCTCGCCGACGCGTTGCGCGTGATCCTCGGGCCCGAGATCCTCGTGCACGTGTTGACGCGGCCGCGGCAGGAAGCGGGGCGCGTGGCGATCGCCGCCGGCGGTGGGGCCGGGGCCGACATCCTCCGCGCCTCGCTCGAGCGGGGCTGCCAGACGTACGTCACCGGCAACGCCGCGACCAACTGCGTCCTCGACTTCGTCCAGGCGGAGGTGCGCGAGTTCCGGCAGCTGGCAGAGGTGGAGGGCGTCGCGCTCCTCGACGCGATGCACTACGGGCTGGAGAAGCCGCCGCAGCTGGCGATGGTCGAGTGGTTCCGAGCCCGCGGTCTGCCGGCCGAGTTCGTGCCCGACGGCCCGAAGTAGCTACAGCCGTCGCTTCGGACGCTCCGGCGGAGTGGAGAGTTCGGGCCGAGCGTGGTCGCGTCTAGCCCTCGTCGCCGCCGCCCTGCGCCGCCGCACGCCGTAGGACGCGGCGGCCCCGCGGCGAATAGGAGGGCCGTTCGCCCGCACGCACGAGAGGAGCAACGCATGTCCGAGTACGAGGCGACGACGCGAGCCGTCCGGCTGGGCCACGGGCGGGTACGCCTTCGCGATCGTGATGCTGATCATCATCGGCGTCTTCCAGGCCATCGCCGGCCTCGTCGCGATCATCGACGACGACTTCTACGTCGTCGGCCAGAACTACACGTTCAACTTCGACACGACCGGCTGGGGCTGGATCCACCTCCTGCTCGGCCTCCTGCTCATCCTCGTCGGCTACTTCCTGTACACCGGCGCGGCCTGGGCGGTCGTGGCGGGGATCGTGCTCGCCGGTCTGAGCGCGATCGCGAACTTCTTCTTCATCCCGTACTACCCGTTCTGGTCGATCATCGTGATCGCACTCGACGTCTGGGTGATCTGGGCGCTGACCCGGCCCGGCGTCGTCGTCAGAGCCTGACGCACCGCCTGTCGAGCCGGCCCCTTCGCGGGGCCGGCTCCCTATCCGCGTAGGAGCGGACGCGTGAGGCACGTCGGGCCGCCGTCGCCCTTGCGCGAGAGCTCCTCGCCGCGGTAGGTGCGCACCTCGACGCCCGCCGCCTCCAGGCGCCGCCGCGTCTCGGGGTTGCCCTCGAGCGCGAGCGCCAGCCGCGGCCCGAGCGCGAGGACGTTGCAGCCCATCGACTCGAACTCCTCGTCCGGCACCTCGACGAACGCGATCCCGCGCTCCCGCATCAGCTCCACGAGCCGCACCGGAAGCAGCGGGAGGTAGACGAGCGCGAGGTCGGCGTCGAGCGGCGAGACGAGGCTCATCAGGTGGAGGATCTCGCCGCGGCCGCGCCAGTACGGGAGGTCGTAGGCGAGCACGTCGACGTCGGGGAGCGCCGCCCGCAGCTGCTCCGCGCCGGCCTCGTTCGTGCGGTAGCCGAGCCCGACCGCGAGCGTCCGCTCGTCGAGCCACAGCGTGTCGCCGCCCTCGAGCTCGCCCGGCGCCTCGATCGCGCCCGAGCACCGGGACGCCCGCGGCCTCGAGGTCGCGGGCGATGAGCGCCGCCTCGGGCCGCCGCCCCTCCTTGCCGGGGCGGAGCACGACGGCGCCCCGCGGCGTGACGAGCGCCGGGTCGTAGACGTAGACCGCGTCCGGGTTCTCCGGGTCGGGCTCGGCGACGACGACCTCGACGCCGGCGGCGGCGATCGCGGCGCGGAAGGCCTCGTGCTCGGCCGCGATCCCGACCGCGTCCGGCTCGTCGTGCCAGCCGTACTCGCGCCAGTGCGCGAGCGCCGACGGCGCCGGCGGCCGCACGAGGACGCGGCGGAGGGGGCGTGTCATCGGCACCGCGCCGATCCTAGCGACGCGCACTGCTTATGCCTGGTATAAGTCCGCCCAATGTCTACTCAACCGATGAACAAACTCGTGATTGGCGCCGCGCTCGCCGCGGTCGCCCTGCTCGCCGCCTCCTGCGGCGGCACCAGCGAGGCGAGCGGCGGGAGCGGCGGCTCGTCGAAGCTCGCGCTCGCCGCGTACTCGACGCCCCGCGAGGCGTACGCCGAGCTGATCCCCGCGTTCGCGAAGACGCCGGCGGGCGAGGGCGTCTCGATCTCCCAGTCGTACGGCAGCTCGGGCGAGCAGTCCCGCGCCGTCGAGTCCGGCCTTCCGGCGGACGTCGTCGCCTTCTCGCTCGAGCCCGGACGTGACGCGCGCTCGTCGAGGCCGGGATCGTCGCCGAGGACTGGGCCTCGGACGACCACGACGGCATGGTCACCGACTCGGTCGTCGTCTTCGCCGTGCGCGAGGGCAACCCGAAGGGGATCCAGAGCTGGGACGACCTGTGCGCGACGACGTCGAGGTGATCACCCCGAACCCGTTCACCTCGGGCGGCGCGCGCTGGAACGTCATGGCCGCGTACGGCGCGCAGCTCAAGCAGGGGAAGACGAAGGACGAGGCGATCGCAGTACCTGCGCCGACCTCTTCCGCAACGTGTCCGTGCAGGACAAGTCGGCGCGCGAGTCGCTGCAGACCTTCGCGGCCGGCAAGGGCGACGTCCTGATCGCCTACGAGAACGAGGCCATCACCGCGCAGCAGGCGGGCCAGCAGCTCGAGTACGTGATCCCCGACCAGACGATCCTGATCGAGAACCCGATCGCGGTGACGAAGGACGCCCCCCGCGCAGGCGCAGGCGTTCGTCGACTTCCTCCGCACGCCCGAGGCGCAGAAGGTCTTCGCCGAGAAGGGCTACCGCTCGTCCTGCCGGACGTCTCGACGAGGTCACGCGGCAGTTACCCGACGCCGGCGACCCTGTTCACGATCAGCTCGACCTCGGCGGCTGGGACGAGGTCTCAGCGCGAGTTCTTCGACCGGCGAGAGCGGGATCTTCGCCGAGCATCCAACGCGAAGGTCGGTGGCAGTCGCTCGGCTGACGCCGGGCTCGGTCGCGCTGCCGCGTCCCGGCCGACCGGAGCGCGGCCCTCTCGGCGACCCTCGCCCGCGGCCTTCGTCACCGCCTATCTCGGGCTGATCGTCGTCCTCCCGCTCGCGGCCGTGGTCTGGCGGTCGACGCGGGAGGGCGGCGCCACGTTCTGGGACTCGATCACGGCGCCCGACGCGGTTGCGGCGCTGAAGCTGACGCTCCTCGCCGCGCTGGCGCGTCGCCCTCGTGAACGCGGTCGTCGGGACGCTGATCGCGTGGGTGCTCGTCCGCGACAGCTTCCGCGGCCAGAACCTCGTCAACGCCGTCATCGACCTGCCGTTCGCGCTGCCGACGATCGTGGCCGGCGTGACGCTGCTCGCGCTCTACGGGCCGCTCAGTCCGGTCGGCGTGAACGCCGCCTACACCCGCTGGGCCGTGCTGCTCGCGCTGCTCTTCGTGACGCTGCCGTTCGTCGTGCGGACGGTGCAGCCGGTGCTGCTCGAGCTCGACACCGAGATGGAGGAGGCGGCTTCCTCGCTCGGCGCCGGGCGCCTGGCGACGTTCCGGCGGATCGTGTTCCCGAACCTGCTGCCGGGGATCCTCTCGGGCGTCGCGCTGGCGTTCGCGCGCGCGGTCGGCGAGTTCGGGTCGGTCGTCCTGATCAGCGGCAACCTGCCGTTCAAGACCCAGGTGTCGTCCGTCTACATCTTCGGCCAGATCGAGAGCGACAACGTCACGGGCGCGGCGGCGGTCTCCGTGGTGCTGCTCGCGATCTCGTTCGCCGTCCTGCTCGGCATCGGCGGCATCCGCCGGCTCGCGACGAGGCACGACCGATGAAGTACGCGCTCCGGTTCGTCGCGCTCGGCTACCTCGCCGCCGTGCTCGTCGGGCCGGTGGCGCTCGTCTTCTACCGCGCGTTCGAGCACGGCTTCGACACGTTCTGGGCGGCGGTGACGACGCCCGAGGCGCTGCACGCCCTGTGGCTGACGGTGCTGATCGCGGCGATCGCGGTGCCGCTGAACACCGCCTTCGGGATCCTCTGCGCGCTCGTGATCGTGCGGCATCGCTTCCGCGGCGTCGGGATCGTGAACGCGCTCGTCGACCTGCCGCTCGCGCTGTCGCCGATCGTCGTCGGCCTCTCGCTGCTGCTGCTCTACGGCCGCGAGGGCTGGTTCGGCGAGACGTTCGCCGCGCACGGGATCCAGGTGATCTTCTCGCTGCCGGGGATGGTGCTCGCGACGATCTTCGTCTCGCTGCCGTTCGTCGTCCGCGAGGTCGTGCCGGTGCTGCGCGAGATCGGCACCGATCAGGAGCAGGCGGCTGCCACGCTCGGTGCCGGCACGTTCCAGACCTTCCGGCGGATCACGTTCCCGGCGATCCGGTGGGCCGTCGCCTACGGCGTCGTCCTGACCACGGCGCGCGCGCTCGGCGAGTACGGCGCGGTCACGGTCGTCTCGGGACGCATCGTCGGCGAGACGCAGACGATGACGATCCACGTCGAGGAGCGGTTCCAGAGCTTCGACCTCGTGGGCGCGTACGCTGCCTCGGTCGTGCTCGCGGTCCTCGCGATCGCGGTTCTGCTGCTCATGACCCTGTTCAAGCCGAAGGAGGAGACCCGATGATCGTCGCCCGCGACGTCGTCAAGCGGTTCGGCGACTTCACGGCCCTCGACGGCGTGTCGATCGAGGTGCCGGCGGGGGCGCTCACCGCCCTGCTGGGGCCCAGCGGGAGCGGGAAGTCGACGCTGCTCCGCGTCATCGCCGGCCTCGAGACGCCGGACGCCGGCACGGTCGAGATCGACGGACGCGACGCGACGCGCCTGTCGCCGCAGAACCGCGGGGTCGGGTTCGTGTTCCAGCACTACGCGGCGTTCAAGCACATGACCGTCCGCGACAACATCGCCTTCGGGCTGACGGTGCGGAAGCGCCCGAAGGCGGAGATCCGCGAGCGCGTCGACGAGCTCCTCGCGCTCGTCCAGCTCCGCGCCTTCGGCGACCGCTACCCGGCGCAGCTCTCCGGCGGCCAGCGGCAGCGGATGGCGCTCGCGCGGGCGCTCGCGGTCGAGCCGTCGGTGCTCCTGCTCGACGAGCCGTTCGGCGCCCTCGACGCGCGCGTGCGGAAGTCGCTGCGCCAGTGGCTGCGGCACCTCCACGACGAGGTGCACGTGACGACCGTGTTCGTCACGCACGACCAGGAGGAGGCGATGGACGTCGCCGACGAGATCGTGGTGATGAACGACGGCCGGATCGAGCAGGTCGGCGCACCGCGGCTGCTCTACGAAGAGCCGGCGACGGAGTTCGTGATGACGTTCGTCGGCGCGGTCACGAAGGTCGGGGACGCGTACGTGCGGCCGCACGACCTCGAGTTCACGAGCGAGCCGAACGGCGACACCGAGGAGGTGCAGGTGCGCCGCGTCGTGCACCTCGGCTTCGAGGTCCGCGTCGAGCTCGAGCGGGCGGACGGCGAGGAGCTCGTGGCGCAGCTGTCCCGGTCGGAGGCCGAGGAGCTCGAGCTCGCTCCCGGCGACATCGTCTGGGTCAGGCCGACGAGGGAGCGCGTCTTCCGGTAGCTGCGAGCTCCGCGACCTCGTCCGGGAGCCGGCCGGCGGCGAGATCCGCGAGCGTCACGGTCTCCAGCACGGCCCGGAGGTTCGTCCGCACTGCCAGCCACACGTCCTGCAACGGCTCCGCGGGGCCGGAATAGCCCACGGTGTCCGGGCGCTCGCCGCGGACGTTCGCGAGTGGGCCGTCGACGGCCCGGATCACCTCTGCGAGGCTGATCTCGTCGGCCGGACGCGCGAGGCGGTACCCGCCCTCGGCGCCGCGCTGGCTCGCGACGAGCTCGGCTCGGCGGAGCTCCGTGAGGATGTTCTCGAGGAACTTGAGGGGGATCTCCTGCGACGACGCGAGCCGCTCGCCCTTCACCGGCCCCGGCGGCGCGGCCGCCAGCTCCGCCATCGCGCGGAGGGCGTAGTCGGTCTTCGCCGAGACGCGCACGGGGTCATTGTCGCGTCTCGGCCAGGCGCCGCTCGAGGTAGCGGCGTTCGACCGGGCTCGTGGCGAGCTCGTGGGCGCGGCGGTAGGCCGACTCGGCCTCGTCGAGCCGTCCGAGCCGTCGGAGCAGGTCGGCGCGCGTCGCGTGCAGCAGGTGGTAGCCCTCGAGGCCTCCGATCCGATCGACGAGCGCGAGCCCCTCCTCCGGCCCACGCGCCATCGCCACCGCTACGGCGCGGTTCAGCTCGACGACCGGCGACGGCGCCAACGCGGCGAGACCTGCGTAGAGCGCCGCGATCTCGCCCCAGTCCGTGTCCTGCGGCCGCGCGGCCTGGACGTGGATCGACGCGATCCCGGCCTGGAGCTGGTACGGCCCGGGCCGGCCCAGGCGCAGCGCCCGCTCGAGCACCCGCGTGCCCTCGTCGATCCGAACGCGGTCCCAGCGCGTGCGATCCTGATCCTCGAGCAGGACGAGGTCGCCGTGCTCGTCGACCCGTGCGTCGCGCCGCGCGTCGTGGAGGAGGAGCAACGCGAGCAGCCCGAGCACCTCGGGCTCGTCCGGCATCAGCACCGCGAGGAGCTTCCCGAGCCGGATCGCCTCGTCGCACAGCTCGCGCCGGACGAGGTCGTCGGACGCCGTCGAGGCATAGCCCTCGTTGAAGACGAGGTAGACGACCGCGAGCACCGCGTCCAGGCGGTCGGGGAGCAGGTGGTCCGGCGGCGTCCGGAACGGGAATCCCGGCGGCGCGGATCTTCCGCTTCGCCCGCACGAGCCGCTGTGCCATCGTCGGCTCGGCCACGAGGAAGGCCCGCGCGATCTCGCCCGTGGTCAGGCCGGCGACCTCGCGCAGCGTCAGCGACACGCGCGCGTCGCGCGCAAGCGCCGGGTGGCAGCACGTGAAGATCAGGTCGAGCCGGTCGTCGGGGATCGCGTCCATGTCGAAGTCCTCCGGGTCTGCGGGCGCCAGTGCCTCGAGGCGGCCGAGCAGCTCCGTCTTCTCGCGCAGGGTGCGGTCGCGCCGGAGCCGGTCGATGGCGCGGTTCCGGGCGGTCGTGAAGAGCCACCCGCCGGGATTCGCCGGCGGCCGGTCGCCCCAGCGCTCGAGCGCCGCGGTGAACGCCTCCTGCACGGCGTCCTCCGCGAGGGCGAGATCGCCCGTCGCCCGGGCCAGCGCGGCGACAGAGCGACCCCACTCCTCCCGGAACAGCCGCTCGATCACTCGTCGATCGGCCGGATCTCCACCGATCCTCTCGAGGCGAGCGGGATCGACGCGGCGAGCTCGATCGCTTCGTCGAGGTCGGCGCACTCGACCGTCATCAGCCCGCCGACGAGCTCCTTCGTCTCCGCGTAGGGCCCGTCGGTGACGACCGTCTCGCCGTCCACGATGCGCACGACCTTGGCCGTCTCGGGCTCGTCGAGCTCCAGGCCGGACAGCCGCTGGCCCCGGGCCTCCATCCGCTCCATCACCGCGATCCACTTCGGGATCTCGGCGGCCCGGGCCTCGCGCGCCTCCTCCTCGTCGAGCTCCTTCCAGCGGGCGACGTCGGCGGCGTCGTTCTGGAGGAGCAGCGCGTACTTCATGCCGCCGCCTCCTCCTCGTCGACGTAGCTCGGGCCGGACCTCGACCGCGCCGTGGGCAGCGCCCGGGGATACGTGCGGCAAGCTCGAGCGCCTCGTCGAACGACCCGCACTCGAGGATGAAGTACCCCGCGATCTGCTCGCGGAGCTCGGCGAACGGGCCATCGGTGACGACCGTCCGACCGTCGACGACGCGCACGGTCGTCGCCGTCGCTGTCGGCTTGAGCTCGTACCCCTCGACGAGCTTCCCGGACGCCTGCGCATCGTCGGCGAACGCCCGGTAGCGGGCGTAGATCGCCTTCCGCTCGTCGTCGGGGAGCGCCGCCCACGCCCGCTCGTCGGAGTGGATGAGGGCGAGGTACTTCACGCCGGCGCTTGATCGAACACGACGACCTTGCGGATCTCGATCGTGCCGACCCGTGCCCCCGGGATCTTCGCCGCCCAGCTGTGCGCCTCGTCCTCCGAGTCGACGTCGATGAGGTAGTAGCCGCCGAGGTGCTCGCGCGTCTCCGCGAACGGGCCGTCGGTGACGATCGTCTCGCCCTCGCGCACCTGGACGCTCTTCGCCGTATCGGTCCGCGTACAGCGCGTCGCCGGCGACATACGCGCCCGACTCGCGGAGCTCCTCGGTGTAGGCGAAGTAGTCCCGCATCATCTGGTCCTGCTCGTCCTCCGGCCACTGGCCGGGCGCCTCGTAGATCAGGAGCATGTACTGCATGCCGTCCCTCCTTGGGAAGTCGATGACGACTTTACGACGATCGGGCGGCGCCGGGAATCGACACCGCCGCCCGACGCGAGCATCGCCCGCAAGAGGCCGAGCGCGCCGGCCTTGTCGAGCATCTCGTTGAGATTGCCGCACTTCGGCGACTGGACGCATGACGGGCAGCCGTGCTCGCACGGGCAGCGCTCGAGGAGCGTGGCGGTGTCGGCGACCCAGCCCTCGAACACGTCGAAGCCGCGTTCGGCGATCCCGACTCCGCCGGAGTGGCCGTCGTACACGAAGACGGTGGGGCGGCCGGTCTGGAAGTGAAGGTTCGTCGAGAGCCCGCCGATGTCCCAGCGGTCGCTCATCGTCCAGAGCGGGAGCAGCGCGATCATCGCGTGCTCGGCGGCGTGGAGGCTGCCGAGGAGGCGGGGCATCTCGCGGATCCCCTGGAGCTGCGCGGGCTCGGGCAGGTACCAGACCGCCTCGGTCTCGAAGGTCGTCTCGGGGAGGTCGAGCGGAACGGTCTCGAGCGTGCTGCCGTCGCGCGTCTTCTTCTGGTAGGCGATCACCTGCTCCGTCACCGCGACCGCGCCGAACGCGAGCTCGAGGCCGAGGCGCCGTTCGACCCTCGCCGGGGCGACGATCTCGGTGTTCGTCTCCTTCTTCGCCATCGTGTACCAGTCGCCGGTGAACGGCGAGACGACGGCGGTGCGCGCGGTGTGGTCGAGCTCGTGCACGAGGTACTGGTCGCCGAGGTGCAGGTAGATCGCGCCCTCGTGCACCGTCGAGTACGCGCGCTCGCGCTCGACGAGCCCCAGGATCGTCCCTGTCGACGCGTCGACGATGGTGAACGAGTCGGGCGACGTCGAGCGCAGCGGCACGCGCGCGGCGGGGTAGTCCTTCCCGGCCCAGACCCAGCCCGCGGGCGTGCGCTGGAGCTCGGGCAGCGCGGCGGCGCGCTCGAGCGCGGCGTCACCGAGGGTGGCGCGGTCGGCGTCGTCGATCGGCGCCTCGAACGCGGCCGAGAGGACGTGGCCGTCGAGGACCCGCGGGTTCGCGTGGTCGAGCCGCGCGGCCTCGACGTTCCGCGAGAGCAGCGCCTCGGGGTCGCGCATGAAGAACTGGTCGAGCGCGTCCTCGCTCGCGATCAGGATCGCCAGGCCGTGCCCTCGCCGGCCGGCGCGGCCCCACTGCTGGCGCAGCGACGCCACCGTCCCGGGGAAGCCGACGGAGATGGCGGCGTCGAGCTCGCCGATGTCGATCCCGAGCTCGAGCGCGTCGGTGGCCGAGACGCCGAGCAGGTCGCCCTCGACGAGGCGGCGCTCGACCTCGCGCCGCTGGGCGGGCGTGTAGCCGGCGCGGTACGGCGCGAGCCGCTTCGCGATCTCGGGATCGACCCGGTCGGCGGTGAAGCGGTGCACGAGCTCGGCGGTGCGGCGCGACTTCGCGAAGCAGATCGTGCGCAGGCCGCGGGACACGAGCCCGGCCATGAGGCGCGAGGCCTCGCCCAGCGCCGAGGCGCGCTGCCCGAGCTCCTCGTCGAGCAGGACCGGGTTCCAGAGCGCGATCGTCCGCTCCGCCCGCGGCGCCCCGTCGTCGGCGACGACCGCGGCCTCCTCGCCGGCGAGCAACTGCGCGAGCTCGCCCGGGTTCGCGATCGTCGCCGAGGCGAAGAGGAACTGCGGCTCCGAGCCGTACACGCGCGCAAGGCGGCGCAGGCGGCGCAGCACGTTGGCGACGTGCGAGCCGAACACGCCGCGGTAGACGTGCGCCTCGTCGACGACGACGTACGCGAGGTTGGAGAGCACGTCGCCCCAGCGGTCGTGGTGGGGCAGCACTCCCACGTGGAGCATGTCCGGGTTGGTGAGGATGACGTTCGCCCAGCGTCGGATCTGCCAGCGGCGCTCCTGCTCGGTGTCGCCGTCGTAGATCGCGGCGCGGAGGCGCGGGACGCGGAGGTCGGCGAGCGCGCGCGCCTGGTCCTGCGCGAGCGCCTTCGTCGGGTACAGGTAGAGGGCTCGCAGCTTCGGGTCACGCCGCGAGCGCGCTCAGGACGGGGAGGTTGAACGCGAGCGTCTTCCCCGAGGCCGTGCCGGTCGTGACGATGACGTTGCCGCCGCGCAGGCCGCCTCCCACGCGTCGGCCTGATGGGCGTAGAGCCGGTCGATGCCGCGGGCGGCGAGCGCCTCGCGGACACGCGTGTCGACCTCGTTCGGGATCGGCGCGAAGACGGCCTCCCGCGGCGGTTGCGAGCCGAGGTACGCGAGCTCCTCGCCCTCGAGCACCTCGACCCACGGCGCAGCCTCGATCGCCACGGGGTCAGTCTGCCGGGTGAGGCGTGCGCGGAGCCGTCGGCACGATTCCGGCACGGAGTCGTCGCACACGCGTGCGTGTTTTCGGCGTAGGCTCGGTGCCAGGCAGGCGGGAGGGTCGGGTCCCTGGGTTACCCGCGCGCGAGTGCCTCTTGAACTCTGGGCCGCCACGCCGAAGCCGCTAGGCTCCGCGTACCGGGGTGCCCTCGCAGAGGCTGAGAACACACCCGTCGAACCTGATCCGGGTCATGCCGGCGAAGGGAGGGCGTTGATTCCACGGTGTCTCACGATCGCGACGTCCGACTCGGGCGGCGGGGCCGGCATCCAGGCCGACCTGAAGGCCTTCGCCGCCGCCGGCTGTCACGGCATGTCGGCGCTCGTCGCGCTCACCGCCCAGAACACGACGGCCGTGACCGACGTCCACGAGCTTCCGCCTGCGTTCGTCACCGCGCAGCTCGAGGCCGTGTTCGACGACCTCGGCGTCGACGCCGCGAAGACCGGGATGCTCTTCTCGCGGCCGCTCGTCGAGGCCGTCGCCGACTTTCTCGACGAGCACCCGGTGCCGCTCGTCGTCGACCCGGTCATGGTCGCGAGCTCCGGCGCGACGCTGCTCCTCGACGACGCCGTCGACGCGCTCCGCACCCGACTCTTCCCGCTCGCGACCGTCGTGACGCCGAACCTGCTCGAGGCCGAGGCGCTCACGGGGATGGACGGCGCGAGCCGGCGCGCGCTCGCGGAGCGGCTCGTCGAGCTCGGCGCGCCCGCCGCGCTCGTCACGGGCGGTCACGGAGACCCGGCCGTCGACCACCTGTTCGACGGGGCGCGCCACGTCGAGATCCCGATCGAGCGCGTCGACGTGGCGGCGACGCACGGCGCCGGCTGCACGCACTCGGCCACGCTCGCCGCCGAGCTGGCGAAGGGCGCCACGCTCGAGGAGGCTGCCCGGACGGCCGCCGGCGTGGCCTCGGCCGCCGTCGCCAACGGCCTGGTCGAGCTCGGACGCGGCGAGGGCCCGGTCGACGTCTTCCACCTCACGAGAGGGCGCGGCATGAGCACCCTCGGCGAGACGCTGCGGACGCTGCGCGAGCGGAAGCCGCTCGTCCACAACATCACCAACTACGTCGTCATGAACGAGACGGCGAACGCGCTGCTCGCGCTCGGCGCGCTGCCCGTCATGGCGCACGCGCGCGAGGAGGTCGAGGAGATGGTCGGGCTCGCCGGCGCGCTCGCGATCAACATCGGCACGCTCTCGCCGCCCTGGGTCGACGCGATGCTCGCGGCCGGGAAGGCGGCGAACGAGCGTGGGATCCCGGTCGTCCTCGACCCGGTCGGAGCCGGCGCGACCACCTATCGGACCGAGACGGCGCGGCGGATCCTCGACGAGGTCGACGTGACCGTGCTCCGCGGCAACGCGGGCGAGGTCGCGACGCTCGTCGGCGTGGCGGCGGAGGTTCGCGGCGTCGAGTCGATCGCGGCCGGCGGCGATCCCGGCCGAGCTCGCCCGCGAGGCCGCCCGCACGCTCGAGGTCGTCGCCTCCGTCACCGGCCCGGTCGACCACGTCTCCGACGGCGAGCGCGAGGTCTCGGTCGCGAACGGGGACGCCTTGCTCGCCGCGGTGACCGGCACGGGTTGCATGTCGACCGCGATCACGGGCGCCTTCCTCGCCTCGTCGGGCGATCCGCTCGAGGCTGCTGCGCAGGCGCTGCAGGCCTTCGGCATCGCCGGCGAGGACGCGGCGCGCGGTGCGGCCGGGCCGGGCTCGTTCCACGTCGCGCTCTACGACGCGCTCGCGGCTCTCGATCCGGACACGATCGACGGACGCGTCCGATGAGGCTCCACGTCCTCGTCGAGGAGCTCGAGCCCGCGCAGCGGGCCGTGGACGAGGGCGCCACCGTCGTCCAGCTGCGGATGAAAGGCGCGTCGACCGCGGAGGTCGTCGCGTGCGGCCTCGGGTTCGGGACGCTGGACGCGACCTTCGTCGTGAACGACGACGTGGACGCCGCGCTCACGCTGGAGGCCGACGGCGTCCACCTCGGCCGCGACGACGCCGGAGTCGATCGCGCGCTCGCCGGCGGGCTGCTGGTCGGTCTCTCGGCGGCGTCGGCGGACGAGGCGCTCGACGCCGAGTGGCAGGGCGCCGCCTACGTCGGCGCCGGGCCGGTCTGGGCGACGCTGTCGAAGCCGGACGCGGACCCGCCGATCGGCCTCGAGGGCCTTCGCGAGATCTGCGACGCAGTGTCGATCCCGGTCGTCGCGATCGGTGGTGTCGACGCCGCGAACGCGGGGTCGTGCATCGAGGCCGGCGCCTCGGGCGTCGCCGTGATCCGCGCCGCCGCCGAGGCCCGGGCGGTCAGGAGGGCCGTCGATGAGGCTCTCGGAGCTCGGTGAGCTCGGGCTGATCGAGGAGCTCGCGCGGCGCGGGCTCGCCCAGGAGATCACCGACGACACGGCGCTCGTCGACGGGCTCGTCGTCACGCAGGACTCGCTCGTCGAGAGCGTCCACTTCCGGCTCGACTGGCTCGCGCACCGCGAGCTCGGCTTCCGCGCCGGCGCCGTCAACGTCAGCGACCTCTCCGCGGCCGGGGCGGAGCCTCTCGCTCTGCTCGTCTCGCTCGGGGCGCCGCCAGACATGCTGGTCGAGGACGTGCTCGCGCTCTACGAGGGGCTCGCCGAGCTCGGCGTGCCGGTCGTCGGCGGCGATACCACCCGGGCCGACGCGCTCTTCCTGACCGTCACCGCACTCGGGCGCTCGGAGCGCGTGCCGGGCCGCGGCGGGGCCCGTCCGGGCGACCTCCTGGTCGTCACCGGCCCGCTGGGTGCTGCCGGGGCCGCGTTTCGCGAGGGCGGCTACGTCCGTCCGCCGGTGCGCACTGTCGAGGGCCGACGGCTCGCCGCCGCAGCGACCGCGATGCTCGACATCTCCGACGGCCTCGGCCGCGATGCCGGCCACCTCGCGCGTCAGTCGGCCGTTCGCTGTGTGATCGACCTCGAGCGCGTGCCGCTCGCGGGCGAGCTCGAGGACATCGGCTTCGGCGAGGACTTCGAGCTCCTCGCCGCGACGCAGGACCCGCTCGACTTCGCCGTCGTCGGCCGGTGCGAGGAGGGCGAGGGCGTCGAGCTGCGCCTCGCCGGCGAGCCGGTCGAGCTCGGCGGCTGGGACCACTTCCGCCGCTGACGCAAACCTTGCGCGGCCCGCCCGCCGTAGGAACCCTTTCGGTGGCGGTGCTGCCTACGGCCTACCTGACGAAGCGCCTCGCGTGCGGAGGAGCGGTGCTCCTCGTCGTCGCCCGTCCTCGCCCGCTAGAGCCAGACCGCGAAGGCGCGCTCGAAGCGCTCGCGCGGCTGCGCGCCGAGCACCTCCGCCTTCGCCTCACCCTCCTCGACGAGCAGCACCGTCGGGAGCGAGAGCACGCCGAAGCGGCCGCCCACGTCGGGGCTGTCGTCGAGGTTGACGCGGACGACGGGAAGCGGCAGCGCCGCGAGGATCGGCTCGATCGCCTCGCACGGCTTGCACCACGGCGCCCAGAAGTCGACGATCGCCGGCCCGCCGACGGCCTCGAGCGCGGCGTCGAACTCCTCGAGCGTCACAGCCGCCCCGCCAGCGCCGCGAGGCGGATCAGCGGCACCTTCCAGATCGCCTCGAGCACGATCGCCCGCGTCATCTTCGACCCGCCTTCCTCGCGGTCGACGAACCGGATCGGCACCTCCACGACGCGGAAGCCCCTTGCGCAGGGTGCGGTAGGTGTTCTCGATCTGGAACGCGTAGCCGCGCGAGTGGATCGCGTCCAGGTCGATCGTCTCGAGCACCGGCCGGCGGAAGGCCTTGAAGCCGCCGGTGAGGTCGCGGACGCGCGTCTGCAGCATGATCTGGGCGTACAGCGAGCCGCCGCGCGAGATCAAGCGGCGGACGAGGCCCCAGTTCCCGGTGCCGCCGCCCGGGACGTAGCGCGAGCCGAGCGCGAGATCCGCGCCGTCGGCGACGGCGGCGAGCAGGCGCGGCACGTCGGCCGGGTCGTGCGAGAAGTCGCAGTCCATCTCCATGACGACGTCCGCACCGTCTGCGAGCGCGCGCCGGAAGCCGGCGATGTACGCGGGGCCGAGTCCCTCCTTCCGCTCGCGGTGGAGCACGTCGACCCAGTCGAGCTCGGCCGCGAGGCGGTCGGCGATCTCGCCCGTGCCGTCCGGCGAGTTGTCGTCGACCACGAGCACGCGCACGTCGTGCTCCCGGAGCGCCCGCACCATGCGCTCGAGGTTCTCGCGCTCGTTGTAGGTCGGGAGGCACACCGTCGCGCGCACCGGCGAACCATAGAGTTAGGGCGTGCCCCGGCTTCCGCGGAACGTCGACGTCGCCGCACAGCTCGACCTCCTCGGCGACCTGCTCGAGCTCGAGGGTCGAGCCGGCCTTCCGCGTCCTCGCGTACCGCCGTGCCGCGAACCGCGTCCGCGAGACCTCCGGGTCGATCGCGGAGCTCGCCGTCGAGGGGAAGGCGAAGGAGCTCGGGGGAATCGGCAAGACGATCGAGGAGAAGATCGTCCAGATCGTCGACGACGGCGAGATCCACGCGTTGACGAAGCGCAAGGCGCAGATCCCGCCCGAAGTCGTCCTCTTCCTCCGTCTCCCCGGCCTCGGCCCCAAGACGGCCGCGCGCATCTGGAAGGAGCTCGGCGTGACCACGCTCGCGGAGCTGAAGGAGGCCGCGGAGCAGCAGCGGCTCCGGACGCTCGGCGGCGTCGGCGCGAAGCTCGAGGAGCGCGTCCTGAAGGCGATCGACGAGGCGGCGACGGCGGAGCCGGTCCGGCCGCTGCTCGGCCACGGCCTCCCCGCCGTGCTCGCCGTCGTCGAGGCGATGCGCGCCTCGCCGCTCGCCGACCTCGTCTCGGAGGCGGGCTCGGTGCGCCGGCGCAAGGAGACCTTCCGCGACCTCGACATCATCGCCACCGCCGCCGACCCGCCCGCGCTCACGGAGTGGTTCACGAAGCTGACGTGGGTCGAGGAGGTCGTCGCGCGCGGCGACACGAAGGCGACCGTGCGCTCGAACGACGGCCTGCGCTTCGACCTCCGCGTCGTCCCGCCCGAGTCGTACGGGAACCTGCTCCAGCACTTCACCGGCTCGAAGGAGCACAACGTCGCGCTCCGCGAGCGCGCGGTGAAGCAGGGTCTCTCGATCTCGGAGTACGGCGTCGCGAACACCGAGACCGGCGATCTCTTCCGGACGCGCGACGAGCGCGAGCTGTACGAGTTCCTCGGCTACCAGTTCGTCGCGCCCGAGCTGCGCGAGAACCTCGGCGAGCTCGACGCGGCGCGGAACGGCGAGCTTCCGGAGCTCGTGGAGCTCGCCGACCTCAAGGGCGACCTGCACGCGCACACGACCTGGTCGGCCGACGGCAAGGGCTCGATGGAGGAGATGGCGCCGCGCGGCGATCGAGCGCGGCTACGAGTACCTCGCGGTCACCGACCACTCGCACTACCTCCGCGAGGCCCGGCTCCAGGCGCAGTGGGAGGAGATCGAGGCGCTCGGCGCGCAGCTGCAGCCCTTCCGGCTGCTGCGCGGGATCGAGGTGAACATCCGCGCCGACGGCTCGCTCGACGTCGACGACGACACGCTCGCGCAGCTCGACTGGGTCGTCGCCTCGCTCCACACGGCCTTCGACCGCAACCCGACCGAGCGGATCCTCGCGGCGATGGAGAACCCGCACGTCGACTCGATCGGCCATCCCACGGCGCGCAAGATCAACCGCCGCGGCCCGGCCGACGTCGACCTCGGGCGCGTATTCGCGAAGGCGGTCGAGACCGGCACGTTCGTCGAGATCAACTCGCAGCCCGACCGGCTCGACCTCCGCGACGCCCACGCCCGTGCGGCGGCCGAGGCGGGTGTGCTGCTGCCCGTGACGAGCGACGCGCATTCGGTCCGGGCGCTCGGCTACGTCGAGCTCGGGATCGGCCAGGCGCGGCGAGGCTGGCTGACGAAGGCGAACGTGCTCAACACGCGCCCGTGGGCCGAGATCGAGAAGCTGTGCCGCCGGTAGCGGTGCGGAGTCGCTCCCGTGAGCTTCGCCGAGGACGGGCGCGCGGCGCTCGACTGGGTCGAGCGCTACCTCGACGGCGTCGACGAGCTGCCGGTCCTCTCGCAGGTCGAGCCGGGCTGGGTGCGCTCGCGCCTCCCGGCCGAGCCGCCGGAGGAGCCGGAGCCGTTCGCGGCCGTCCTCCGCGACCTCGACGAGACGATCCTGCCGGGGATCACCCACTGGAACCACCCGCGGTTCTTCGCCTACTTCGCGACCTCGGCGTCGGAGCCGGGGATCCTCGCCGAGCTGCTCACCGCCGCGCTGAACGTGAACGCGATGCTCTGGCGCACCTCGCCGGCGGCGACGGAGCTGGAGGAGCTCGTCGCGGACTGGACGGCGCAGCTCCTCGGCCTCCCGCGCGCCTGGCACGGGCACATCGAGGACACGGCCTCGACGGGCACGTTCGTCGCGCTCTGCGCCGCCCGCGAGGCGACCGGCCGCCGCGTGATCGTCTGCTCGGAGCACGCGCACTCGTCGATCGAGAAAGCGGCCCGCATGCTCGGGATGGAGGTGCGCAAGGTGCCGCTCGACGACGCCTACCGCCTCGACGCCGCGCGGCTCGATGCGACGGGCGCCGCCGCCGTGGTCGCCGCCGTCGGCACGACCTCGACGACCGCGGTCGACCCGGTCCCGGCGATCGCCGACGCGTGCGCGGCGGCCGGCGCCTGGCTGCACGTCGACGCGGCCTATGCCGGCTCGGCGATGGTCTGCCCGGAGCTCCGCTGGGCGCTCGAGGGCGTCGACCGGGCCGACTCGCTCGTCGTCAACCCGCACAAGTGGCTGTTCACGCCGCTCGACTGCTCCCTGCTGTACACGGCCCGGCCCGACGACCTGCGGCGCGCGTTCAGCCTCGTCCCGGACATCCTGCGCACCCGTGAGGAGGCGACGAACCTCATGGACCTCGGCCCGGCGCTCGGACGCCGCTTCCGCGCGCTCAAGCTCTGGGCCGTGATCCGCTGCTACGGCGCCGAGGGGCTGCGGGACCGGATCCGCGAGCACGTCCGTCTCGCGGCCGTCTTCGAGGAGTGGGTACGGGCCGAGCCGGGCTGGGAGGTCGTCGCACCGCGGCCGTTCTCGGTCGTGTGCTTCCGTCGCGACGGCACGGACGAGGAGAACGAGCGGATCGCCGACGCCGTCAACGCGCTCCGGCGAGGCGTTCATGTCGCCGATCGTCCTCGACGGCAGGACCGTGCTCCGGCTCGCGGTCGGGAACATCCGCACCACCGAGGCCGACGTCGCCCGCGCCTGGGACGCGCTGCGGCGCGCGGCCGGCTAGGAGGGGTTGGCGGAACGACGGCACAACGCCTGTTTCGCCAATCCCTCCTAGTACGGGCTCCCGAACCCCGAAGAGGCCGGGGCGCGCCCTCGCCCGCGGAGCCCGCTGCCGTCAGCCTTGGCCCATCGCAGTCTTCCCCCTCGAAAGGAATCGCTGAATGGTTGCCACGACAAGATCGAAGTGGGCCGCCCTCGCACTGCTCAGCGTGGTGCAGTTCATGGTCGTGCTCGACATCGCGATCGTGAACGTGGCCCTGCCGTCGATTCAGAAGGATCTCGGGTTCTCGCAGGAGAACCTCCAGTGGGTCATCTCCGCGTACGCCCTCGTCTTCGGCGGCTTCCTGCTGCTGGGCGGGCGCGCGGCGGACCTGCTCGGCCGGCGCCGGCTCTTCCTCGTCGGCACCGCCGTCTTCACGCTCGCCTCGCTGCTCGCCGGCTTCGCCTGGAGCGAGGAGTCGCTCATCGCGGCCCGCACGCTGCAGGGCCTCGGCGCGGCGATCGTCTCGCCGGCCGCCCTCTCGATCCTCGGCGTCACGTTCACCGAGGGTCGCGAGCGGAACATCGCCCTCGGCGTCTGGGGCGCGGTCGGCGGCTTCGGCGCCGCCGCGGGCGTCCTGCTCGGCGGGATCCTCACCGACGCGCTCGCGTGGGAGTGGATCTTCCTCGTCAACGTGCCGGTCGGGATCGTCTCCTTCGCGCTGATCCCGGTGCTCCTCGGCGAGAGCCGGGACACCAGCGTCACCCGCTTCGACGCGCTCGGCGCCGTGCTCTCCACCGCCGGCCTCGTGACGCTCGTCTACGCGATCACGAAGGCCGACGACTACGGCTGGGGCTCGGTCGAGACGATCGGCCTGTTCACGGCCGCGACCGCCCTCCTCGTCGGCTTCCTCGGCTGGGAGACGCGGGTCAAGGAGCCGCTCGTCCGGCTCGGCATCTTCCGGCTGCAGACGGTGACGGGCGCGAACGTCGCCGGGTTCATCCTCGGCTCGGCGCTCTTCGCCATGTTCCTGATGCTGACGCTGTACATGCAGCAGGTGCTCGGCTACTCGCCGATGGAGACGGGCGTCGCGTACCTCGCGGTCGCCGGCACGTCGATCGTCTGGGCCGGCGTCGCCTCCCAGCTCGTGACGAAGGTCGGCGTGAAGCCGGTGCTCGTCACCGGGATGTCGCTGATGACGGTCGGGCTCCTGTACTTCACGCAGGTCTCGGTCGGCGGCTCGTATCTCGGCGACCTCCTGCCCGGGTTCCTCGTGATCGCGATCGGGATGGCGTTCTCGTTCGTGCCGATCTCGATCGCGGCGCTCGCCGGCGTCGGCAACTCCGAGCAGGGACTCGCGTCGGGCCTGATCAACACCTCGCAGCAGATCGGCGGCGCGCTGGGCATCGCCGTGCTGTCCACGATCGCGACGACTCGCGCGGAGGACGCCGTGGCCGGCGGCACCGCCGTTCCGGACGCGCTCGTGGACGGGTTCCAGGTCGCGTTCCTCGTCGGCGCCGTGATCGCGGCCGTCGGCGTGGTGGCCTCGATCGTCCTCGTGCGCGGGCGGGACCTCGAGTCCGTGCCCGAGGCCGAGCCGGTCACGGTCGCGGCCTAGTCCGAACCAGATCGGGAGCCGGGCGGCGCGACCTCGCCCGGCTCCCGGCCTCTCAGAGCAGGCGCAGGAGCTCGCGCAGCTCCGCCGGGTCGGCCACCACGACGTCGGCCCGCCGCCGCAGCTCCGCCGGCCCCTCCGCCGAGCCGACCGCGACCTTCACGCCGTGGTCGAGCTGCTCCATCGCGCCGAACCCGTCCAGGTCGGTCAGGTCGTCGCCGGCGAACATCGCGCGGCGGAGGCCCCGGCCCTCGAGCAGGTGCACGACGCCGGTGCCCTTGTGCGCGTCGATCGGCGGGCGCACCTCCAGCACCTTGCGTCCCCAGCGCGCCACGAGCCCCTCGCGCTCGGCGTCCTCGGCGATCGCGGAGAGCACGCGCACCGCCTCGTCCTCGTCCTCCGCGGTGCGGTAGTGGAACGCGACGGTGAGCCGCTTCGCCTCCGCGGGCCAGCGCTCGTCGACGGCGAAGCGCGCGAGCACGGGGATCCACTGCTCGGCCTCCGGCGAGAGCTCGAGCCCGTGCTCGCCGATGATCGGGAGCTCGTCCATCCCGACGATCCTCCGGGCGACCTCCTGCGGCCGGCCGGTGAGGCAGGCGACGAGCGCGTAGCGGCCGAGCAGGTCGCGGAGGACGGCCCGCGTCTCCTCCGGGACGGACGACTGCGCCGGGTCGTCGACGATCGGGGCCAGCGTCCCGTCGATGTCGAGCAGGATCGCGGCCTCACCCGGTCTCGACGCGAGCTCGGCCAGCGGGGGCGGCAGCTCCACCGGCCGTAGGATACGGCGGTGCCGCGCCTCGTCCTGATCGGTCTCGCGGCGGGGTTCTTCTCGGCGTTGTTCGGCGTCGGCGGCGGGATCGTCGCCGTGCCGCTGCTCGTGCTCGCGGCGGGGTGGGAGGAGCGCCCGGCCACGGCCGTCTCGCTGGGGGCGATCGCGCTCACCGCCCTGGCCGGGACGATCGCGTACGCCGCGCTCGGACGCGTGGACGTCGGGCACGCGCTCCTCGTCGGGCTTCCGGCGGCCGCCGGCGCGGTGCTGGGGACGGCGCTGCAGCAGCGCGTGCCCGTGCGCACGCTGTCGTACGGCTTCGCGCTCATGCTCGTCGTCGTCGCCGTGACGCTGCTCCTGTGACGACGGTCGTCCTCGCGCTGCTCCTCGGCCTCGGGGCCGGGATCCTCTCCGGGCTCTTCGGCGTGGGCGGCGGGATCCTGTTCGTGCCCGCGCTCCTCGCGCTCGGCCTGACGCAGCTGGACGCCGAGGCGACCTCGCTGCTGGCGATCCTGCCGACGGTCGCGGCCGGCCTCTGGCGCCAGCAGCGCTACGGCAACACGCGCTGGCGGGCGTCGCTCGTCCTCGGCCTCTCCTCGCTGCCGGCGGTCGGCCTCGGCGTCTGGGCGGCCGAGTCGCTGCCGGAGGAGACGCTGCAGCGGCTGTTCGCCGTGCTCATGCTCGCCGCCGCGGCGCAGCTCGTCTGGCGGGCCCGCACCACCTAGGGCATGCTTCGGCCGTGACCTCGACGGATGAGCTCTGGCTCCCGCTCGTCGACGAGCCGATCGGCTCGATCGTCGACCAGATCGTCGCGAGCGACCCCGAGCTCGCCGCCCTCGTCTCGCGGCCGCGCCGCCTGCTCGCGTTCAAGACGTTCGCCTACATCCGCGTCGGGCTCGTCCTCGGCGAGCTGCTCGTCGAGCACGACGTGCCGCCGTACGACGGGACCGACACCTGGGTCGAGCTCCTCCTGCGCGAGCCCGCGCACCGCGAGCAGATCGTGCGGGCGGTGCGGGCGGTGGCCGACGAGATCGCCGCCGACCCGCGGTACGCGGACGAGGAGCAGCTCGGGCCCGACGAGGACGCCCGCGCGCGCTTCCGCGAGTTCGCCAAGAAGCAGCTCGGCGAGTAGAACCGACGCGGGTCTCGCAACGACCGGCCGGTCGGGCTCGCCCGCGTACCACGTCCGGGGCACAGGCTCCCGGCCGTCAGACACGCGGTGCGAGAGCCAGGACTTCGGGCCGGAGCGCCCGCGAGCCGACAGGTGCGCGCGCGCAGGCCAGCCAGATCACGCGGGCCCGGCGGCGGCGGAGGGACGCGCCCGTGGCCGGAGGATGCGGTTCATGGCCGCTCCGGCGAGGCCGAGCGTCGCTCGTCCACATCGACGGCCCTAGGCAGACGGACGCGGTCTTCCATCGCGTTGCGATTAGCATGGGATCCCCCACGCCTAGTGCGAGACGAAGCTCAGCGCCAGGATCGCGCCGAAGCCGACCACGGTGAGCAGCACGCGCCGCGCCGACGGGTGCTCGTGCGCATGCGGCAGCAGGTCGGTCGCGCCCATGTAGAGGAAGAAGCCGACGTAGGCGGCGAGCAGCAGCCCGAGCGTGTGCTCGGAGACGGTCAGCGACGCGCCCACGATCGGCTCCGACGAGCGGCGCGGCCGCGTCGAGCGCGAGCCAGCGGATCGCCTGCCGGCGGTCGTTCGACTGGCGCAGCACGAAGCTGACCGTGTTGAGCCCGTCGGCGAAGTCGTGCGCGATGACGGCGAGGAAGACGAGGATCCCGGTGGCCGTGTCCACGCCGAAGGCGAGGCCGATCCCGAGCCCGTCGACGAAGCTGTGCGCGGCGAGGCCGGCCGCCCCGAGGGTGCCGACCCGGGCGTGCGCACGGGCGTGCTCCGTGTCGTCGCGGTGGTGGAGCACCAGTGCGCGCTCGGCGAGGAAGAACGCGAGGAAGCCGAGCCCGACGACGACCGCCGCCTGCTGGGCGTCGCCGACCGCGTCCATCGCCTCCGGCAGGACGTTGAAGATCGCCACCGCGACCACCACGCCCCCGGTCAGGGCGATCGCCGTCGAGAGCTCGCGCGCGAGGCGCAGCGCGGTGATGCCCCCTGCGAGGGTCGACAGGACGGTCAGCCCCGCGAGCGGGATCGCGATGAGCGACGTGTCGAGAATGATTCTCATTCGCCTGGTACCGTAGCGGCGTGCACGCGGCTGGGCAACCGGAGCGGCAGGCGGCGGCGCTGCTCGACGAGCAGGGCGTCCGAGCGACGCCGCAGCGCACGCGAGTGCTCGCCGAGCTCGTGCGCGAGCCGAACGACGCGACGGCGCAGGAGCTGCACGAGCGCCTCCGGGCACGCGGCGAGCGGATCGGGCTCGCGACCGTGTACCGGGCGCTCGCCGTCCTGGCCGACGAGGGCGTCGTGGACGTGCTCACGCACCGTCCGGGCGAGGCGTGCTACCGCGTCTGCGGCGGGGAGCACCACCACCACCTCGTGTGCTCGAGCTGCCACCGCGTGGTCGAGCTCCCGGACTGCCGGCTCGACCCGTGGCTCGACGACGTCGCCGCGGCGCACGGCTTCGACCGGCTCGAGCACCGGCTCGAGCTGACGGGCGTCTGCGCCGACTGCCGGTAGAGAACGCGACTCGACGACCGTCCAGGATCTCGCCCATAATGGGCCGCTCTCGTGCGGTTGCTCGTTCCTGCCGTCGTCGCCAGCCTCAGCCTCGCCTCGCTGCTCGCCGCTGCGGGCGCCGACGCCGAGGCGATCGCCCCTGGCTCGGGGTCGTCCGCGCGCGCCTTCGCGATCCGCGTGACCGTGCCCGGCCAGGCCGGCGCCGTGACCGCGCAGGTCGCCGCGCCGCCCGACGCCGTCGCCTTCGGCGGGTCGTACGCCTACCCGGCGGACGGCTCGGCGGTGACGAGCGGCGCCGTCACGGGCAGCGCGTCCGCGAGCTCGAGCGACGGAGCGGCGGACGCCAGCGCGTCGGCCGAGGTGCAGACGCTGTCGCTCTTCGGCGGCGAGATCACCGCGCAGACCGTCTCGGCCCGCGCGACCGCGACCGCCCGCGACGGCTCGGCGAGCGGGGATCTCTCCGGCGCGTCGATCGCGGGCCTCGTGATCGGCGGCACGGCCGGTCGAGCCGACGCCCGGGCTGCGGGCGGCGCTCGGCGACTGGGGCTACGCGCTCGTCCTCGCACGAGGCGAGGCGCCCGCGGGTGACGGCTACCGGGGCTTCGTCACCGCCCTCGAGATCCACCTCAACCTCGACCACGGCGGGCTTCCGGCCGGGACGGTGATCGCGATCGGCTACGCCGAGGCGGCCGCCACGGCACCGAAGGTCGAGGACGCGGCGCCGCCTCCGGCGCCGCCCGTCGCCGGGGGCAGGAAGCGCCCGTCGTCGGAGGAGGTCCCGCCCGGGTGCGAAGGGGCCGGTCGTCCGGCGTCCGCTGCCGACGGTCGAGCCGAAGCTGACGAAGGGCGGCTACGTCTTCCCGGTCCACGGCCCCGCGTCGTTCGTCGACACCTTCGGCGCCGGCCGCGCCGTCGTCGGCTGGCACCACGGCGAGGACATCTTCGCGCCGATGGGGGCGCCGCTCCTCGCGGTCGCCGACGGGACGCTCTTCTCGGTCGGCTGGAACGACATCGGCGGCCTGCGCCTCTGGCTCCGCGACACGAAGGGCAACGAGTTCTACTACGCGCATCTGTCCGCGTTCTCGCCGCTCGCGATCGACGGCGCGCGCGTCCGGGCCGGCGACGTGATCGGCTTCGTCGGGAACTCGGGCGACGCCGAGACGACGCCGCCGCACCTCCACTTCGAGATCCACCCCGCTCGGCCTGCTCGGCCTCGGCTACGACGGCGTGATCAACCCGTACCGGTACCTGCTCGCGTGGCAGCGCCTCGAGGACGTCCGCTTCGTCGCCGGCGCCGGCTGGGTGCCGGCCCTCCACGCCGTGCAGGCGCCCGAGCCCCGGCGCCTACCTGCTCTCGTCGACGGACATCTCCAGCGCGAACGGCCTCGACCCGGGCTCGCTGCGGCGGGCCATGGCGAAGCCGGTCTCGGTCGAGGAGACCGGCGCGCCCGTCGGTGGTCTCGGCGGTGTCGCGCCGCCCGTTCCGGCGACGCGAACCGCCGTCGGCGGCTCGCCCTAGCCGCCGTTGTTGCTGCCGGCGCCGCCCTCGCCGCCGTAGGTGAAGTCGTCGCTCGGCCCGAGGACCTTCTCCTTGATCCACTGGCGCGTCTGCGGCCCGGTCACCGGGTTGAAGAGCACGGCGAGCGTGATCCCCGCGAGCAGCAGCATCGTGTTGCGCCCCGAGTGGTCCTCCTTGCCGCGCACGCGGTCGCTCGCCTCGCGCAACTCGTCCACCGCTCGGCGCAGGTTGTCCTGGATGTCGCGGTCGGTCGCGACTCGCGTCGCGAGCCCGGTCACGCCGCGGTCGCCCGTGAGGTCGCTGTAGACGTCGCGCGCGGCGAGGAACGCCGCCTTGAGGTTGTCGCGGAGCGTCCTCGTCCTGGAGCGCGCGCTCCACGTAGGGCCGAACGTCCGAGACCTTGTCCTTCGTCGCCATCTCTGCCCGTTCCTTTCGTCGTCGTCGTCCGGCGCCGAGCGTTCCCTCGTCGGGGATCGACGCAAACCGAATCTACACGGACGACGCCGCCTGGGGAACGGGCGAGGGGGCGACGTGCTCGAGCCGGCCGACGCCGTCGGCGAACGCGGCGCCGAGGACCTCCGCGATCGACTCGGCGAGGACGAACGACAGCTGCTCCCTCGCCTCGGGCGGGAGCTCCTCGAGATCGGGGCCGTTCTCCGCCGGGAGCACGATCGTGTGCAGCCCGGCGCGCTGCGCGGCCAGGACCTTGTCGCGGACGCCGCCGATCGGCAGCACCTGGCCCGTGAGCGTGATCTCGCCCGTCATCCCGACGTCCTCCGACACGGGCGTTCCCGTCGCCAGCGAGACGATCGCGGTCGCCATCGTGATCCCGGCCGACGGCCCGTCCTTCGGCACTGCGCCGGCGGGGACGTGGACGTGGATGTCGTGCCCGCGGAACCACTCCGGCTCGAGGCCGAGCTCGACCGCGTGCCCGCGGACCCACGAGTGCGCGGCCTGGGCCGACTCCTGCATCACGTCGCCGAGCTGACCCGTCACCTTGAGGCGGCCCTCGCCCGGATACGCGCGTCGCCTCGATGAAGAGGACGTCGCCGCCCACCGCCGTGACGGCGAGGCCCGTGGCGACGCCCGGGTCGGCCGTCCGCTTCCTCGGGTCGCCCGAGTAGCGCCGCGGGCCGAGCCACGCGCGCACCTTCTCCTCGTCGATCCGGACGCGCTTCGCCTTGCCCTGCGCGACCTGCGTGGCGGCCTTGCGGGCGAGGTCGCCGATCCGCCGCTCGAGCGCGCGGACGCCGGCCTCGCGCGTGTACTCGCGCTGCACCAGCCGCAGCGCGCCGTCCGTGAGCGTGCACTGCGCCTTCGTCAGCCCGTGCGCCTCGAGCTGGCGCGGGACGAGGTAGCGGCGCGCGATGTGGAACTTCTCGTCGTCCGTGTAGCCCGAGAGCTGGATCACGTCCATCCGGTCGAGGAGCGGGCTCGGGATCGTCTCGAGCTGGTTGGCGGTGCAGATGAAGAGCACCTTCGAGAGGTCGAACGGGAGGTCGAGGTAGTGGTCGCGGAACGTCGAGTTCTGCGCCGGGTCGAGCACCTCGAGCATCGCGCTCGCCGGGTCGCCGCGGTAGTCCGCGCCCATCTTGTCGATCTCGTCGATGAGGACGACCGGGTTGCGCGACTCGGCGTCGCGGAGCGAGCGGACGATCGACCCGGGCATGGCGCCGATGTACGTGCGCCGGTGGCCGCGGATCTCCGCCTCGTCGCGGACGCCGCCCACGGACAGGCGCACGAACTTCCGCCCGAGCGTCCGCGCGACCGACTGGCCGAGCGACGTCTTGCCGACGCCGGGCGGGCCGGCGAAGCACAGGATCGTGCCCGCCATGTCGCCCTTGAGCTTCCCGACGGCGAGGAACTCGATGATCCGCTCCTTCACCTTCTCGAGGTCGAAGTGGTCCTCGTCGAGGATCTTGCGCGCGCGGCGCAGGTCGAGGTTGTCGTCGGTGAGGACGTCCCACGGGAGCGTGGCGATCCAGTCGAGGTAGGTGCGGATGATCCCGTACTCCGCGGCCGCCGCCGGCAGCCGCTCCAGCCGGCCCAGCTCCCGGTCGACGGCGCGGCGCACCTCCTCCGAGAGGTCGATGCCCTCGAGCCGCGTCCGCAGCTCGTTCAGCTCGGCGTGCTCCGCGTCGGTCTCGCCCAGCTCCTCCTGGATCGCCTTCAGCTGCTGCCGGAGGTAGAACTCGCGCTGCCCCTTCTCGAGCTCGGACTGCACCTGCGACTGGATCTTCGTCCCGAGCTCGAGCACCTCCAGCTCGCGGTTCAGGATCAGCGAGGTCTCCCGCAGCCGCGCCTCGACGTCGGCCAGCTCGAGGAGCGTCTGCTTCTCCTCGGTCTTCAGCCGCATCGTCGACGCGATCAGGTTGCACAGCGCGCTCGGGTCGTCGACCGACGCGGCGGCCAGCTGCAGCTCCTCGGGCAGGTACGGCAGCAGCCCGATGATCCGCGCGAAGAGCGACTGGACGTTCCGCGTGAGCGCCTCGACCTCGCGTGACTCGACGAGCTCGTCCGGGACGACCTCGACCTCGCCGAGGAGGTACGGCGCCTCGTCGACTCCCCGCACCAACCGGATCCGCTCGAGCCCCTGGACGAGGATCCGGAGCGTCCCGTCGGGGACCTTGATCATCTTGTGGATCAGCGCGGCCGTCCCGACCGGGTGGAGGTCGTCGAAGCCCGGCTGCTCGATGTCGGCGTCCTTGACCGTGACGAGCGCGAGCATCCGCTCGCCGGCGACGACGTCCTCCACGAGCCGGATCGAGCGCTCCTGCCCGATCGCGAGCGGAGCCATCGACTCGGGGTACAGCACCGTCTCCTTCAGCGGCAGGATCGGGAGGAGCCCCGGGATCTCGAGGTCGTCCGGCGCCGGCTCGGTCTCGATGGGGATCTCGGTCACGGCACGTCCACCTCGATCGGCACCTTCACCGGGGCGAGCGGCCGCTGCGCGATCGGGAGGACGATCGTGAGCAGGCCGTGCTCGATGCGCGCCGTCGCCTGCTCGACGTCGACCTCCTCCGGCAGCCGCAGGTGCCGCTCGAACGGGCCGATCTCGATCTCGACCTGGAGCACCTGCCGCGCCTGCACCGGCCGCCGCCGGACGCCGCGGACCGACAGCGAGGTCGGGGTGGCGTCGATCGCGGATGTCGGTCGCCTGGATGCCGGCGAGCTCGAACGTGAAGTGGAGCGCCGGCGGATCGTCGATCCGCACGCAGTCGACGCTCGGGCGAAAGCCGCGGCGCATCCCGCTGAAGCGCGGCACCTGCCAGAGGTCGGCGAAGAGCTCCTCGATCTCCTCGGGCAGCCCGCGCACGTCGCGTTCGCGCGCCATGCGGAGGAATCTACCCGGACGTACGATTGGGAGACGTGCCGCCGATCCGCCGCATCCTCAAGGCGATCGCCGCCCTCGTGGGCGGCCTCCTCTACGTCTGGTTCGCGGCAGTGCGGGCCGTGCCGCGCGTCAAGCGCCGCAAGCTCGCGCGCGGCGTCGGCGCGGCCGCGCATGCCCGCAAGGCCGCTGAACACCGTCCGTAGACGATCCTTACCCGACCCTTACGGCGGGTCGATACGGTCGTCGAATGAGAAAATTCGCACTCCTCATCGTGCTCGCACTGCCGTTCGCGGCTGCTGCGCCGGCGGAGGCGTCGCCGCAGGCCCGCTTCGGCATCCAGGACGACGCCTGGCTCGTCTACGGGCCCGGCACGCTCGACGACCGCCTCGACACGCTCGACCGGCTCGGCGTGGACGTCGTCCGCTGGACGATCCGCTGGGACCAGGTCGCGAAGCAGCGTCCGACGAGCCCGCGCCTGGCCGGCGACCCGGCCTACGACTGGAGCCTGTCCGACGACGTGCTCGCCGGCCTGCGGCGGCGCGGGATCGGCGCCGTCGTCACGCCTGCTCGGAACGCCGCGCTGGGCGAACGGCGGCCGCGCGTGGCAGGTCGCGCCGACCCGCGGCGCCGACTTCGCGGACTTCGCCGTCGCGACCGCGCGCCGCTACCCGTGGGTGCGCGACTGGACGATCTGGAACGAGCCGAACCAGCGGCGCTGGCTGAGCCCGGTCTCGGCGCGGACGTACGTGGTGCGGCTGCTCAACCCGGCCTACGGCGCGCTCAAGGGCGTGAACCGGAGCAACCGGGTCGCAGGCGGCGTCACGGCGCCGCGCGGGAACGCCGGCGGCATGTCCCCGGTCGCCTTCATCCGCGCGATGCGTGCGGCGCGGGCGCGGCTCGACGTCTACGCGCACCATCCGTATCCGACGCGGCCCCGCACCGAGACGCCGACGAGCGGCGGCTGCGCCCACTGCACGACGATCACGATGGCGACGCTCGACCGGCTCGTCCTCGAGGTCCGCGGGCGTGGCCCGGGAAGCGCATCTGGCTGACCGAGTACGGCTACCAGACGAGCCCGCCCGACCGGATGCTCGGCGTTTCCAGCGCGACCCAGGCGCGGTACGTCGCCGAGGCGTCGCAGAAGGTCTACGCGACTCCGGGCGTCGACATGCTGATCCACTTCCTCGTGCGCGACGACCGCCTGCTGGCCGGCTGGCAGAGCGGTGTCTTCACGGCGGGCGGGTTGGCGAAGCCGTCGTACGTGGCGTTCCGGCTGCCGCTGGTGCAGGTCTCGCGGCGCGGCACGCGGACGGTGCTGTGGGGTCAGGTGCGGCCGCGAGCCGGCAGCCAGACGTACCGGCTGCGGGTGTTCCAGGGCGGGCGCTGGCGCTGGGTCGGCAGCACCCGCCGGACGAACGCGCGCGGCGCCTTCTCGGTCGTCGTCAACGCGAGCCGCGGGGCAAAGCTCCAGTTCTGGTCGCCGCGTGACCGGGCCTACGGCCGGATCGTGGTCGTGCGCTAGCGACGTTTGGGAGCACGGTCGCGGCGGGGAGCCGCCGACGATGCGTTCGCTCGTCGCTCGTAGTCCTCGCCGCGCTCGCCTTCCCGGCGGGCGCGTTCGCGTCGCCCTCGATCGCGTACGGCATCCAGGACGACGCCTGGCTCGCGCACGGGCCGGGCGCGCTGCCGGGACCGCGTCGCCTCGCTCGACCGGCTCGGCGTCGAGGTCGTCCGGTTCACGATCCACTGGAACGAGGCCGAGGCCGCGCGCGGCCGCTACGACTGGCGCACGCCCGACACCGTCCTCGCGGCGCTGCGCGCCCGCGGCATCCGGCCGCTCCTGACGCTCTCCGGCACGCCGGCCTGGGCGAACGGCGGCGAACCGCCGAACGTCCCGCCCCGGAGCGGCGCCGACTTCGGGCGCTTCGCCGCCGCCGCGGCCGCGCGGTACCCGTGGGTGCGCGACTGGTCGATCTGGAACGAGCCGAACCAGACACGGTTCCTGCGCCCGGCGAGCCCGCGCGTCTACGTCACCAGGCTGCTGAACCCGGGCTATCGCGCGATCCACGCGCGGATCCCCGGCGCCCGGGTCGGCGGCGGGCGAGACCGCGCCGCGGGCGAACACCGGCGGCCTCTCGCCGGTCGCGTGGATCCGTGGGATGCGCGCCGCCGGCGCCCGCCTCGACGCCTACGCCCACCATCCGTACCCGACCTCCCGCAACGAGACCCCGTCGAGCGGCGGCTGCGGCCACTGCGCGACGATCACGATGGCCACGCTCGAGCGGCTGCTCCGCGAGGTCCAGCGCGCGTGGCCGGGGAAGCGCGTCTGGCTGACGGAGTACGGCTACCAGACGAACCCGCCCGACCGGTACCTCGGCGTCTCGCATCAGGCGCAGGCGCGCTATCTCGGCGAGGGCTCGCTCCGCGCGTACCGCGCGCCGCGCGTCGATCTGCTCATCCACTACCTCGTCCGCGACGAAGCCGACGTCGGCCGCTTCCAGAGCGGGCTCTTCACCGCCGCCGGCGCCGCGAAGCCCTCGGCGTCGGCGTTTCCGCTGCCGTTGGCCGCCGCCGCGCGCGGCACCGTCTGGGGGCAGGTGCGGCCGGGGACGGGCGCGCACCCGTACCGGCTGCAGCTCGTCCGGTCGAACGGAACGACCGCGTGGCTCGGCGGCGTGCGCCGCACGACGGCCCGCGGATTCTTCACGGCGCCCGTCCCCAGGGGCTCGGTCGTCCGCCTCTACTCCGTGCGCGGGCGGAGCTTCGGCGTGCCGGTGCTCGTCCGCTGACGCCCTTACCGAGGCTTTACGGACCCACAACGGTGGCCGAACGATGGCCGCTTAGGTTCTTGTCCATGCGGTTCATCGCTTCGTTCGCCGGCTTCTTCGCCGTGCTGGTGCTGGTCCTCCCGGCGCACCCGTAGGACTACGATCCCGCGCGTGGCGAAGGGACTCGTCTGCGCGGGTGGTGAGGCGACGCGGCTCGGGGAGCTGACGCGGGTCGCGAACAAGCACCTGCTCCCGGTCGGCAGCTGGCCGATGATCTACTACCCGCTGCAGCTGCTCCAGCTGGCCGGGATCCACGAGGTGCTCGTCGTCACCGGCAAGGGCCATGCGGGGCAGATGATCGACCTGCTCGGGGACGGGCGCCTGACGGCGCGCGGCACGGACGAGCCGCTGCTGGAGCTCGACCTCTCCTACAAGGTGCAGACCGAGGCCGGCGGGATCGCGCAGGTCGTCGGGATGGCGCGGGACTTCGCCGGCGGCGACCCGCTCGTGGTCGTGCTCGGCGACAACATCTTCGAGCACGCGCACGCGGACGAGATCCGTGGCTGGGCCGCCGACGGCGCCGGCGCGCGGATCTTCGTCAAGGAGGTGCCGGATCCCGAGAACTTCGGCGTGGTCGTCTACGGCGACGACGGCCGCGTCACCGACATCGTCGAGAAGGCCGGCGTCGTCGACATGCGCTACGACGCGCCGCCGACCTCGCACGCGGTCGTGGGCCTCTACTGCTACCCCGCCGACGTCTTCGACGTGATCCGCGACCTCCGGCCTTCGAGCCGGGGCGAGCTCGAGATCACCGACGTGAACCGGCACTACGCGGAGCGCGGCGACCTCGGCGTCGTCCAGGTGCGCGGGTGGTGGGAGGACGCGGGCAAGCACTGGCTCCACCTCGCCGAGATCGGCCGCACGATCGAGGAGACCGGCGTGAACAAGTGAACGGCGTCCTCGTCCTGCCGCTGCGCCGCTTCGACGACCCGCGCGGCTGGTTCATGGAGCTCCGCCGGGAGAGCCTCCTCCCCGACCGCACGCTGCAGACGAACGTGTCCTTCTCGCGCGCCGGCACCGTCCGCGGGCTGCACTACCACGCGCGCGGCCAGAACGACCTGTTCGTCTGCGTCCGGGGAATGATCCGCGTCGTCGCGCTCGACCAGGAATCCGGCGAGACCTTCAGCGTCGACGTCGGCGACGACAACCCGGCCGCGGTCTGGATCCCGGGGCACTTCGCGCACGGCTTCGAGGCGCTGACCGACGCGCTCGTCGCTCTACCACGTCACCGCGCGAGTACGACCCGGCCGATCCGGACGAGCACGGCATCCCGTGGGACGACGAGCGCGTCCGCCACCTCTGGAGCACGCGCATCGCCGATCCTCTCGGACCGGGACCGCGACGCGTCCTCCTGACGGGGGCCGGCGGCCAGCTCGGCCGCGCGCTCCGGGAGGCGTTCGCGGGCGACGAGCTGACGGCGCTCACGCGGGACGACTGGGACGTGTCCCTGCCGCCGCCGCCGGTCGAGCCGCCGCCGGAGCTCGTGCTGCACGCCGCCGCCTGGACGGACGTGGACGGCGCCGAGGCCGACCCGCAGGGCGCGGCCGCGGTGAACGTCGGCGGGACGCAGCACGCGGCCTCCCTCGGCGCGCCGCTCGTCGCGTACTCGACCGACTACGTCTTCGACGGCCGCAAGCGGACGCCGTACCTCGAGTCGGACGCGCCGAACCCGGTGTCGGCGTACGGCCGGACGAAGCTCCACGGCGAGGCCGCGGCCGGCGAGCGGGCGTGGGTCGTCCGCACGTCGTGGCTCTTCGGGCCGACCGGGAAGAACTTCGTCCGCACGATGCTCCGGCTCGCGCGCGGAGCGCGACGAGGTCGGGGTCGTCGACGACCAGCTCGGGTGCCCGACCTACGTCGGCCATCTCGCCGCGGCGACGCGCGAGCTCGTCGGCGCTGCCGTTCGGGCTCTACCACGTCGCGGCGGAGGGCGAGTGCACGTGGGCGGACTTCGCCGAGGCGATCTTCGCCGAGGCCGGGCTCGACTGCCGCGTCCGGCGGATCACGACCGCCGAGTTCCCGCGGCCGGCGACCCGTCCCGCCTACTCGGTCCTGCGGAGCGAGCGCCCGAGACGCCCCGCCTCCCGAACTGGCGCGACGGGTTGCGCGAATGCCTCGCGAGGATGGAGTGGCCGACTACCGCTTCCTGACGACCTGGGTCCTCGACGCGCCGCTCGACCCCGTGTGGGAGACGATCCACGACGTCGCGCGCTGGCCCGAGTGGTGGCGCGGCGTCGAGTCGGTCGAGGAGCTCGGCGACGACACCTACCGCCACGTCTGGCGGAGCGTCGTCCCGTACCCGGTCCGGTTCGACGTCCACGTGACCCGCGTCGAGCGGCCGCGGCTGATCGAGGGGACGGCGACGGGCGAGCTCGCGGGCGAGGGTCGGTGGCGCCTCTGGGACGGCTCGCCGACCGTCGTCACGTACGAGTGGAACGTCCACACGACGCGGCGGTGGATGAATCTCGCGGCGCCCCGATCGCGCGGCCGGTCTTCGAGTGGAACCACCACGCGGTCATGCGCAAGGGCGGCGAAGGACTGGCCGAGCGGCTGGGGGCGCAGCTGCTGGCGCGAAGCTAAGGTGCGGCGCATGCGCGTGCTCGTCACCGGCGGCGCGGGCTTCATCGGCTCGCACTTCGTCAAGCGCCTCGTCGCGGCCGGCGAGGACGTCGTCGTGCTCGACAAGCTCGACCTACTCGGGCAACCGCGCCAACCTCGAGGGCGTCGCGGCACGAGTTCGTCCAGGGCGACATCTGCGACCCCGACGCGGTCGCCGAGGCCGCTGCGGGCTGCGACGCGATCGTGAACTTCGCGGCCGAGACGCACGTCGACCGCTCGATCCTCGGCCCGGCGGAGTTCATCCAGACCGACGTCGCGGGCACGCAGGTGCTGCTCGACTGGTGCCGCGCGACCGACACGCGCCTCGTCCAGGTCTCGACCGACGAGGTCTACGGCGACCTCGAGGCCGGCGGCGCGTCGGTCGAGGACGACCCGCTGCGGCCGTCGAGCCCGTACTCGGCGTCGAAGGCCGGCGGCGACCTGCAGGTGCTCGCCTACGTGCGGACCTACGGCGTCGACGCCGTCGATCACGCGCGGCGCCAACACCTACGGGCCGAACCAGTACCCGGAGAAGCTGTCCCGCTGATGGTCACGAACGCGCTCGACGGCGCTGCCGCTGCCGGTCTACGGCGACGGGCGCCAGCGGCGCGAGTGGCTCTACGCCGAGGACCACTGCGCGGCGATCGAGCTCGTCCTGCGCGAGCGGACGCGCGGGCGAGGTCTACAACGTCGGCGGCGACGAGCGCGAGAACCTCGAGCTCGTCGCGCCGGATCCTCGAGCTGACCGGCGCCGACCCGGCGCTCGTCCGCCACGTCGAGGACCGCCCGGGCCACGACCGCCGCTACGCGCTCGACACCGTCGAAGCTGCGCGGCCTCGGCTGGGAGCCGCAGCAGGAGCTCGCCGACGGCCTCGAGCGCACGGTCGCCTGGTACCGCGACAACCGCGCCTGGTGGGAGCCGATCAAGTCGGGCGAGTTCCGCGCGTACTACGAGCAGCAGTACGCCGAGCGCCTCGGCGCCTGACTTCCAGGCCCGCCCGCCTCGGGCCGACTCGAGGCGTGACGGAACCGTCACGACTTCCGCACGCCCATCGCCGGTACCGGACATGGCAGGGGTCAGACCCCGGCCGTGTCCGGAGCGGCCACCCGGGTGTGACGACTCCGTCACGAATGTGTGACGTGCATGGCAGGAGCGGCCGTGTCCGGTCTCTGAGACCAGGACACGTCGGTTCCGGTCATGTGCTCGAGACCGCCTGCTCGGGCGCTCAGGCGCACTTCTCGGCGGCCTTGCGGTCGCGCGTGATCTCCTTGCGCTCGCCCTGGATCTGCTCCGAGCGGTCGAAGTACGGGATCGCCTCCGCGCAGCGGCCGAGCCCGAGCGAGCGCCTTGCCGACGTTGTAGTTGGCGTACGCCTCGTAGAGCTCGCCGCTCCCCTGGAGCGCGGCGAGCGCCTGCTGCGCCACCGGCAGCGCCTCCTCGTAGCGGCCCTCGCCGAGCAGTGCGGTCGACTGGTCGGTGAGGGCGACGCCGTCGGCGCCCTGTTGCGGCGGCGGCTCGCTCCTCCTCGGCCTGGGTCGTCACCGTGACGGCTCGCGTCGTGCCCGGCGCCGTCGTGACGAGCGTCCGCACGACCGTCCGCCCCTGCGGCTGCTGCGTCTGCGGTCGTCGTCGTCCGGGTCAGGGCGTAGGCGACGAGCCCGCCGAGGACGGCGAGCGCGAGCACCGTGAGCACGACCCCGACGGGCCCGAGGCGACCGCCGGCGGCGGCGGCGTCCGGACCGTGCGCGTCGGCTCGACCGGGAGCGGCGCGCGGAGCCGCGACGCGGGTCCTCCCGGCGTCCGCGTCGAAGCGCACCCCGAAGCGCTGCGACGAGCTCGCCTGCGCTCGCGAAGCGCGCCGCGGGATCCTTCGCCAGCGCCCGCTCGAACACGGGGTCGAGCGCGCGCGGCAGGGCCGGGTTCGCCGCCGAGATCGCCGGCACCGGAGCCCGTGGACGTGCGCCGCCGCCTCCGCCGTCGGGTTGTCCCGCGCGAACGGCCGCTCGCCGGACAGGAGCTCGAACGCGACGACGCCGAGCGCGTAGCGGTCGCTCGCCGGCGTCGCGCGCTCCCCGCGCGCCTGCTCGGGCGAGAGGTAGCCGGCCGTGCCGAGCACCGTGCCCGGGCGGGTGAACGAGTCGAGGCCCGGCGGCGCTCGCGATCCCGAAGTCGGCGACGTGGACGTGGCCGCCGGCGTCGAGGAGCAGGTTCGCCGGCTTGACGTCCCGGTGGACGATCCCGGCCGCGTGGGCCGCGTCGAGCGCGCGGCCGGCGTCCTCGAGCCAGGTGAGCGCGCGGCCGGGCGGCTGCGCGCCCTCGCGCCGGAGCACGTCCTCGAGCGAGCCGCCGCCGAGGTACTCCATGACGATGAACGGCCGGCCGTGGTGCTCGCCGACGTCGAAGATCGTGACCATGTTCGGCTCGCCGGACAGCCGCGCCGCCGCGAGCGCCTCGCGCGTGAACCGCTCGCGCACCTCGGCCTCGTCGCGCGAAGCGCTCCGCGAGCAGCTTCACCGCGACGTCGCGGCCGAGCACCTCGTCGATGCGCGCGGTAGATCTCGCCCATGCCGCCGCGCCCGATCGAGCTCGGCGTCGCGGTAACGGGCAGGGAGGATGTCGACCCTGGCGGGCATGACCTCGGGGCCTTTGCCGCTCCCCACGGACGGAAAACGCCCTGCCGGGGCGTCGTGAGGGTTCCGTAAACAAGCCCGGAGCGCTCCTGACGGCTGCGGTACGCTCGCCCGCGGGGTCGTTTCATCCATGGCTCGTGTCTCCGCACTCCTCGCGCTGCTCGCGCTCGTGGCCGTCTCCGACGTGTCCGCCCGGCCGTTGCGCCGGCCGGGCCGAGGGCGGCGCCGGCGACCGGTCAGCCCACGTTCGTCGTCACCGGCCGCGGCTGGGGACACGGCGTCGGCATGAGCCAGTGGGGCGCCTACGGCTTCGCGAGCCGCGGCTGGACGTACGACCGGATCCTCGCGCACTACTACCGCGGCACGACGCTCGGCGCGGCGCCGGTCGCGCGCGTGCGCGTCCTCCTCGGCGAGGGCCGCGCCTCGGTGCGCGTCGTCGTCGCCCGTCCCGTTCGCGCGTGCGCGCCGCCGGCGGGACGCCGGTCCAGCTCGAGCCGAAGGCCTACGCGTTCGGGCCGGGCCTGCGCGTGCCGCGCCGGGCGCGGACGCCGCTGGCCGGGCCGCTCGCTCTTCGCGCCCGGGGCGGAGCCGCTGCTCGCTCGACGGCAGGCCCTACCGCGGCCAGCTCGAGGTCGCCGTCGTGGCCGGGAAGCTCCGCGTCGTCAACGTCGTCGGGCTCGAGGCCTACCTCGCCGGCGTCGTCCCGGACGAGGTCCCGTCGGACTGGCCGGCCGAGGCGCTGAAGGCGCAGGCCGTCGTCGCGCGCTCGTACGCGCTCGCCGTCTCGCCGCACCGGGCCCTTCGACCTCTACGCCGACGTGCGCAGCCAGGTCTACGGCGGCGTCGGCGCCGAGGAGCCGGCGACGACCGCCGCGGTCGGCGAGACGGCGGGCCAGGTCGCTGCTCTACGCGGGCAAGGTCGCCCAGACGTTCTTCTTCTCGACGAGCGGCGGGCGCACCGCGAGCGCGGCCGACACGTGGTCGGGACGAGCCGGTGCCGTACCTCGTCTCGGTCGCCGACCCGTACGACGCCGCCTCGCCGCACCACGCTGGGGCCCGGTCGCGTTCACCGGCGCCCGCGCTCGCGAAGAAGCTCGGCGTGAAGGGGACGCTCGCTCGACGTGCGCACGACGGTGAACGCCTCGCAGCGCGTCGACGCTGGTCACCGTCGTCACCGAGGCCGGCGAGACCGCGGTGCGCGGCGACGACGTGCGGACGCAGCTCGGCCTGCGCTCGACCTGGTTCCGCGTCGGCGTGCTCGCGCTGCGAGCCCGCCGCGGCCGGTCGACGTACGGCGGCGCAGTGACGCTCGCCGGTCTCGCGCGCGGCCTGACCGCCACGCTCGAGGCGAAGCCCTACGGCGGGCACGTGGGCGCCGGTCGGCGCCGTCAAGCCCGGGGCCGGCGGCGCGGTTCGCCATCGCGCGTGAAGCCGGCGATCTCGACCGAGTACCGCCTCGCCAGCGGGAACGTCCGGAGCGCCGCCTGTACGCGTGCTCGTCGCGCCGCGCGTCCGGCTCGTCGCCGCCGACGACCCCGCACGGCGCTGAGCGGGACGGTCACGCCCGTCGTCGCCGGCGCGACGCGTCGCCGTCCAGCGGCGCGACGAGGCCGGGGCCTGGCGGACGCTGGCGACGCTGCAGCCGGCCGCGAACGGCGCGTTCGCGGCGAAGGTCGCGCTCGAGCCGGGCGCGTACCGCGCCCGCTACGCCCCGGGCCGCGGGTATCGCGGTGGGTCTCTCGCCGGCTGCTCGAAGTCCGGCCGGCATGAAGCTCCTCGCGGCCGTCGCCGCGTCGCGCTCGTCGTTCGCGGCGCCGCGCGCAGGCGCGCGCCGCTACGCCGTCGGGCTCGTCCGCGGGGCGGACGCCGACGCCGTCGCGGCGCGGCTCGAGCGGCGCGCGTCACGCGCGAGCACCTCGCGCTCGGCGCGCTCACCGTCACGGCCGACGACGGCCCCGGCCGCGCGCTCGCCGGCGTCGCGTGGGTCGAGCGGCTCGACACGCTCGCGGCGGCTCGCGTTCACGCCGGCCGACCCGCTCGTCCCGCGCCAGTGGTACCTCGAGCAGGTGCGCGCGTTCGACGTCCTGGGCGGAGCCGCCGCCGCTCGCGGGCCCGCTCGTCGCCGTGATCGACTCCGGGATCGACGCCGAGCATCCGGAGTTCCGCGGACCGGATCGCCGCCGCGCGGAGCTTCGTCGGCGGCCGCGGCGACCACGGACCAGCAGGGCCACGGGACGTTCGTCGCGGGCGTGATCGCGGCGCTGCACGACGCCAAGGGGACGGCCGGGATCGCCTTCGGCGCGAAGCTGCTCGTCGGCAAGGTCGTGCGCGCCGACGGGACCGTCTCGCTCGAGGCCGAGGTCGCAGGCGATCCGCTGGGCCGTCGACAGCGGCGCGCGCGTGATCAACCTCAGCCTCGGCGGCGTCCGCGACCCGCTCAACCCGGAGCGCGACACGTTCTCGCCGCTCGAGGCCGCCGCGGTCGAGTACGCGGTCGCCCGGGGCGTGGTCGTCGTCGCGGCCGTCGGCAACGCCGACCAGGCGCCGAGCCGGCCGTGGCCGTTCGCGAGCTACCCCGCCGCGCTCCCGCACGTCATCGGCGTCAGCGCGCTCGGCCCGCGACGGCTCGGTCCCGGACTTCTCCGACCGCGACCGGATCTTCAACGACCTCGCCGCGCCCGGGCAGGACATCTTCTCGACCTACCCGCGCGCGCTGTCGACAGCCGGGCTGCGTGCCGGCCGGGCTACTCCGACTGCGGCCCGGAGGACTACCGGCACGCCGAGGGCACGTCGTTCGCCGCGCCGCAGGTCTCGCGGCGCCGCCGCGCTGCTCCTGTCCGTGCGACCCCGCGCTGACGCCCGACCAGGTCGTCGTTCCTCCTCGACGCGGACCGCGGTGGACGCGAACGCCGTCGACGGGCTGCCGCGAGTGCCCGCTCGGCCGCGACCAGCTCGCGCGGCTGGGGCCGGCTCGACGTCACCGCGGCGATCGCGCAGGCGACGTCGGGGCGGATCCCGCCTGCCGACCGGCTCGAGACCGAACGACGACGCCGGCGTCCAGGCCCGCACGCTCTACGGCCCGCGCGGCGGCCGCGTCGAGGCGACGATCGACTTCTGGGACGACCAGACCGACGTCTACGCGTCCTCCTCCGCGCCGGGCAGCGGCTCTACGCCTCCCTGTCCGGCCGGGCCGGGGCGCAAGCTCTCCCTCTGGCGGCCCGGGACGACGCACCGTCGAGGGCCTCTCGCTGCGAGTGCAGCGGCACGCGGCTCATGCAGCTCGCGCACGCGCGGCGCCCAGGAGCGCCTCGCCTTCACCGCGCCGAGGCGACGCGCGGCCGGGGCTGGTACTACGTGCAGGTGAAGCTCGGCGTCCCCGGGGCGGGGCCGTACACGCTCGCGTACGCGAAGCGCTGACGCGTCGCTACTGGTTCTCGAGCAGCTCCTCGTCCGGGCACCTCGCGCAGCACGCGCGCGGGGTTGCCGACGACGACCGTCCGCGGCGGGACGTCCTTCGTCACGACCGCGCCGGCGCCGACGAACGCCTCCTCGCCGATCTCGATCCCCGGGCAGAGCATCGCGCCGCCGCCGACCCGGGCGCCGCGGCGGATCGTCGGGCCCTTCACGTTCCCGATGCCGCTTCTCGGTGCGGCCCATGCAGTTGTCGTTCGTCGTCACGCACGCACGGGGCGATGAAGACGTGCTCCTCGAGCGTCGAGTACGCGGTGATGTAGGCGTCGGCCTGGATCTTCGTCAGCGCGCCGATCGTCGTGTCGTTCTCGACGAGCGAGCCGCGGCCGACGACGACGTCGTCGCCGATCGTCGACGCGCTCGCGGACGCACGCCTGGTCGCCGACGATCACGCGCGCGCCGATCCGCGTCCCGGCGAAGACGATCGCGCCGGTCGAGACGATCGTCCCGTCGCCGAGCTCGGCCGGCGGCGAGCGGCTCGCGCTTCGCCGTCGAGCGCGGCGAGAGCGTCGGCTGCTTGCCGACGACGGCGTGCTCGAGCACCTTCACGCCCTCGCCGAGCACCGTGCCCGGGTAGACGATCGCCGTCGGGTGGACCTCGGCGCCCACGCTCACGCCGGGACGGCGCGCGAGCGAGTCCTGCAGCTGCTCCAGCGTGCGCACGACCGCGAGCCCGTCGCGTCGCCTCGCGCGAGTCGCCGGGCCCGCGCTCGACGAGCTCGAGGAAGTGCGCGGCACTCGAGCCGCAGCGGCTCGTCGTTCGCGATCTTCGGGCTGAAGATGTCGCCGGTGCGCGTGCGCCACTCGCCGTAGGTGCTCGGCGGGCTCCCACGGCGCCTTCTCGTAGATCGTCACCTTGCGCTCCAGCTCCATGTCGTCGAAGACGGCCATCTTCTCGCGCCCGACGACGGTGATCTTCCGCATCTTGTGCGGGTCGAGCCACGACAGGTGCATGTGCGCGATCTTCCCCGAGGGGAAGCGGAGGTAGCAGAAGACGACGTCCTCGACGCCCGGGTTGAGGAACGCGTTCCCGTGCGCCCACGGCCTCGGTCGGCTCCTCGCTCGAGCAGGTAGAGGATCACCGAGAGGTCGTGGACGCCGAGCGACCAGAGCGCGTTCTCGTCCTTGCGGATCTTCCCGAGGTTCTGGCGGTTGCCGTAGATGCAGAGGACGTCGCCGAGGTCGCCGCCGTCGATGAGCTCCTTCACCTTCTGCACCGCCGGGGTGGTAGAGGAGCAGGTGGCCGGGCATCAGCACGCGGCCGCGCTCCTGGGCGAGCGCGACGAGCTCCTCCATCTCGGCGCCGCGCATCGCCGGCGGCTTCTCGACGAACACGTGCTTGCCGGCCGCGAAGCGCCCGCCTGCGCGAGCTCGTAGTGCGTCGGCACCGGCGTCGCGATCACGACCGCGTCGAGCGTCGTCGGCCGCGAGCAGCTCGTCGAAGTCGGCCGTCATCCGCGCCCGCGGGTAGCGGCGCGCAGAACTGCTCGCGGCGCTCCGGCGTCGGCGTCGCAGAGCCAGGTCGAGCTCCGCGAGCTCGTCGAAGTTGCGGACGAGGTTCGTGCCCCAGTAGCCGAGGCCGGCCTGGCCGATCCGGACGGCTCTAAAGCTTCCAGACCTTCGGGCTCGCCGCGCCGAGCTCGCCCGGTGGCGTTGCGGAAGTCGACGACGACGTTCGCAGCGCTCGACGATCTCCGCGTAGTCGATCGCCGAGTGCGCGGTCACGATCACGACGCAGTCGTAGTCCTCCGGCTCGAGCTCGACCGAGCGTCAGCCCCTGGAAGCTCGGGCACGTGCGGGTCGTGGTAGGCGACCTCGGCGCCCGCGTTCCGCAGCAGCTCGGATCAGCTTCTCGGCCGGCGACTCGCGCGTCGTCGCTCGATGTCGGCCTTGTAGGCGACGCCGAGCACGAGGATGCGCGAGCCCTTCAGCGACTTCTGCGCGCCGTGGTTCAGCGCCTGCGAGACGACCGAGCGGCAGAAGTACGGCATGTTGTTGTTGACCTCGCCGGCGAGCTCGATGAAGCGCGTCGAGAAGTCGTACTCGCGCGCCTTCCACGAGAGGTAGAACGGGTCGAGCGGGATGCAGTGGCCGCCGAGGCCCGGGCCGGGCTTGAAGCGACATGAACCCGAACGGCTTCGTCGCCGCCGCGTCCGACGACCTCCCAGACGTCGATGTCCATCCGGTCGCAGAGCTGCGCGAGCTCGTTGACGAGCGCGATGTTGACCGAGCGGAAGATGTTCTCGAGCAGCTTCGTCAGCTCGGCGGCCTCGGGCGTCGAGACGGTGTGGACCGTGTCGACCGCGCTCGCGGTAGACCGCGGCGGCGGCCTCGGTGCGAGGCCGTCGTTGATCCCGCCGAGGATCTTCGGCGTCGTCTTCGTCGTCCAGTCGGTGCGGCCCGGGGTCGACGCGCTCCGGCGAGAACGCGAGGATGGAAGTCCTCGCCGGCGACGAGGCCGCTGCCCTGCTCGAGGATCGGCTTGAGGATCTCGCGCGTCGTGCCGGGGTACGTGGTCGACTCGAGCACGACGACGTGGCCCGCGCGCAGGTGCGGCGCGAGTCTGCGCGCCGGCCTCCTCGACGTACGAGAGGTCGGGCTCGCGCTGCTGCGAGAGCGGCGTCGGGACGCGCGATCAGGATCGCGTCGGCGCCGCGGACCTCGGCGTAGTCGGTGCGTGGCGCGCGATCGCGCCCGACTCGACGAGCGGCGCGGAGGCGCTCCGTGGGGACGTCCTCGATGTGGCTCTCGCCGCGGTTCAGCGCCGTCGACGACGCTCGGGCGACGACGTCGACGAGCAGCGCCGTCCGCCCGGCCTCGGCGAACGTCTGCGCGAGCGGCAGGCCGACGTAGCCGGCGCCGATGACCGCGACGTCGATCGTCCGCGGCGGCGTCTCGACGGCCGTTCCGGCGGGTGTCTGCGATCTCGGCTCATGACCGGCTCAGCCTAGCGAGGGCGTCGGCGATCGCGACCGAGGCGCGGCCGTCGCCGTAGAGCGGCGGCGCGTCTCCGGGAAGCGCGCGTGTCGCGGCCGCTGCGGCGATCGCGCTCGGGATCGTCGTCGACGAGCACGTTCGCGCCCGCCGTCGACGCGTGTCGACCCACTCGGTCGAGGGCCGCATCGTCACGGCCGGGACGCCGTACCAGTACGCCTCCTTCTGCAGGCCGCCGGAGTCGGTGAGGATCACGCGCGCCTGCGAGGCGAGCGAGGCGAAGTCGAGGTAGCCGAGCGGCGGCAGGAGCTCGACGTCGGGTGCGAGCCGCGAGGCCCTCGCGCTCGATCGCCGCGCGCGTGCGCGGATGGGCGGGGAAGACGACCGGGACGCCCGACGCGGTTCAGGCCCTCGACGATCCGGCCGCAGCCGTCGGCTGCGGACGTTCGCCTCGCGGTGGACGGTCGCGACCGCGTAGCTGCCCGGCTCGCGGTCGATCGGGGCACGTCGACGCTCGCGCGCGATCGGGCGCGAAGCGGAGCGTCGCGTCGGCCATCACGTCGCCGACGACCTCGATCGCGCCCGTGCACGCCCTCGCCGCGCGAGGATGCTCGCGCCGACCGCTCGTCCGGCGCGAGCAGAAGCGCGGCGATGCGGTCGACCTCGATCCGGTTCCGCTCCTCGGGCATCGCCAGGTCGCCGCTCCGCAGCCCGGCCTCGACGTGCGCGACCGGGACCGCCGTCGCCGCGCCGGCCCGGCCGCCGGCGAGCGGTCGAGTTCGTGTCGCCGTAGACGAGCACCCAGTCCGGCCGCTCCGCGGCGACGAGCTCCTCGATCGGCGGCCGCATCGCGTCGACGTCCGCGGTGCGCAGGTCGAGCCGGTGCGCGGGCTCCGGGAGCCCGAGCTCCTCGAAGAAGACCTGCGACATCTCGGCGTCCCAGTGCTGGCCCGTGTGGACGACGACCTCGTCGATCCCGGCGTCCCGCAGCGCCGCCGAGAGCGGCGCCGACTTGATGAACTGGGGCCGGTTTCCGACGACCGAGAGGACGCGCATTCACGGCTACACTAGGCGCCCCCGCGGGCCGTTAGCTCAATTGGCAGAGCAGGGGACTCTTAATCCCAAGGTTGCAGGTTCGATTCCTGCACGGCCCATTCTCCGTTTCGGCACGCGGCCGTTCGTCGCGTGCTTCGCTCCCTGGCCTCCCCGACCGTGCGGCGGATGAACTGACTCACGCGCGCGCGCCGTTTGTCAGCATCCCCTCTCGTCAACGAGGGAGGTCATCGCATGAAGCGAATCGGCTTGCTCCTCGTCGGGGGACTCGCAGCCGCACTGGGGCTCGCCGCCTCGGCTGCGCCTGTGGCGGAGCTGCCGGCCGGCGCGCAGATCTCGGCTTCGCTCGAGTACGTCGGGAGGGTCCCGGACTCGGCAACATCGTCGAGGGGAAGTTCGACCGGATCGGCAACCGCCAGGTGCTCGTCGTCACGGGCCGCTTCGGCTTCAAGACCTACGACGTGAGCGACCCGACGAGCCGCGGCTCCTCGACACGTTCCAGCCGCCCGGGATCCTCGGCGCGAACGGGTTCTGGCAGGACGAGGACATGGATCTCGACACGAACCGGAAGCTCATCATCGGCTCGCTCGACCCGCGGCACGACGACGTCGACCAGGCGGCGTGTCCGGGCATCGGCACGCTGGGGTCGAAGAACCGGAACCCGGGCTGCCGCTCGGGCTTCTACGTCATCTCGTACGTGGACCCGGAGAACCTGAGGCAGGTCGGCGACTTCGTCGAGGTGCCGGCCGGCCACACGTCCAGCTGCATCGAGAAGTGCCACTACATCTGGACCGGCGGGCCCGCGCGTCGCGACGACCAGGCCGGACTCGGGCCGTTCGTCCCGGGCGGCCGTGGCGACGGGCGTCCGATCTGGATCACGGACCTCACCGATCCGGACAATCCCGCGCGTCCTCCCGGAGCCGATCGACCTGTGGCGGAACGACGGGGCGACCGACTACTCGCACGACGTCGACGTCGACGCTGAGGGGATCGCGTGGACGAGCGGTCGCGGCGGCCTGCTCGGGTACGCGGTGCGCGGCAGGTGGCGGGACCCGCGGACGGACACGATGCGGGTCGCGAAGCCGTGGGACCCGATCCTCGTCGCGGGCGGCGGCATCGAGGGCGGCGACAACGGCGTCGCCCAGCCGCAGACCGACTTCATCCACAACGCGGCGCGGCCGACCGGGGCGCGGTCCGCGCGTCCGGTGTCGCGGCCGGGAACATCGCCCTCGTGACCGAGGAGGACTTCACGGGGCCCTGCTCCGCGAGCGGGCGCATCGTGGCGGTCGACCTCACCGACTCGCGCGGCGGCGAGCCGGCCGCCAACTCGACGCCGGCGCAGCCGTACCGATGAAGGCCCTGAGCGCGTTCCATCCCACGCAGGACGCGGGCGGAACGGTGTCGCCGTCGGGGTCGTGCTCCGGCGCACTACTTCGAGGTGGCCGGGTCGACGATCGCGGCCGGCTGGTACGGCCAGGGCGTGCGGCTGATCGACGCGTCGAACGCCCGCGACCTGCGGCAGGTCGGCTACTTCTACGTGACGGGGACCGACCCGGCGACGAACCCGAGCTCGCTCGTCTGGGACACGGCCTGGCACGGCGACCTGCTCGTACGTGTTCGACATGGCTCGCGGGATCGAGATCCTGCGGCTGAAGAGCGGCCCGTTCGCGTCGGCGACGCTGCCGACGGTCCGCTCGCCCGCGATGCGGAGGGATCCGCTCGCGGCGAAGCCGGTCGCGAGCCTCGACCAGCGCGGGCTCGTCTGTCCGCTGTTCGACATCCCGACGAGCTAGCGCTCCTTGGGGCCGGGGGCCGCGCATCGGCCCCCGGCCTCTCGCCGCGTCCATTCCCTTTTCTCCCTGCGTGGGGCACACTTCGGGCTCGCAGGACGACCGGGGGGCTGAGCGTGTCGATCGACGAAGCCGCGCGCGTCGCGGGCGGGGGTCCCTCGGAGGAGGAGCTTCGCGCGAGGGTCGTCGATCTCGAGGTCCTGTACGGGCTCGCCGAGGCGATCGGCCGCGCGGCCACGCTCGCGCAGACGCTCGACGACGCGCTCGACTCGCTGCGTGCCGGGATCGGGCTCGACCGGGTCGCCGTGCTCCTGCTCGACGACGACGGCGCGATGCAGTTCGTCGCGTGGCGCGGCCTCTCCGACGAGTTTCGCGCGCTCGCCGCCGGCCACTCCCCGTGGGCCGCCGACGTCGATCGGTCCGGCTCCCGTCCTCGTCGCTGACGTCGACGACGAGCCGTCGCTCGCCTCGCTGCATGACGCCACCATCGACGAGGGGATCCGCGCGCTCGCGTTCGTCCCGCTCGTCCACCAGGGCCGGCTCGTCGGGACGTTCATGCTCTATCGCTCCGATCCGGGAACGTGGGCGGACCGCGACATCCGCCTGACGCAGGCGATCGCCACGCACATCGCCGCGGCGGCCCAGCGGCACCGGGCGGTCGCCGCGCTCGAGGAGTCGCGGCGCCGGCTCGCGGCGGTGCTCGGCGAGGTCGCCGACGGGATCACCGTCCAGGGCCCCGACGGACGTCTCGTCTACGCGAACGACGCGGCCGCACGGACGCTCGGGTACGACAGCCCGGAGGCGCTGCTCGCGGTCTCGCCCGAGGAGCTGGTGGGCGGCGTTCGAGCTCTTCGACGAGGAGCGGCGTCCGCTGCCGCTGGAGGAGCTGCCCGGCCGGCTCGCGCTCGCCGGCGTGGTCTCGCCCGAGCGGCTCGTCTTCTACCGCGTCCGCGCGACCGGCGAGGAGCGCTGGTCGCTCGTGCGGGCGCGGCCGATCGTCGCGGCGGACGGCTCCGTCGAAGCCGCGGTCATCGTCTTCCACGACGTCACCGATCGCCGCCGGCAGGAGGAAACGGTCCAGTTCGTCTCCGGCGCGAGCGTGCTGCTCTCGTCGTCGCTCGACATCGAGACGACGCTCGCCAGCGTCGCCCGGCTCGCCGTGCCGAGGATCGCGGACTGGTGCATCGTCTACATGCGCGAGGACGACGGCACGATCCGGAGGCTCGCGATCGAGCACGCGGGCGGCGATGCCCAGGTCGTCGGCGACGTGCTCGACCGCCACCCGCTCGACGTCGAGGCCGAGGTCGGCGTCCCGCTCGTCGTCCGCACCGGGCAGACGCTGCTGCTCGCCGACGTCTCCGCCGAAGGGCTGATGGCGGACGTGATCGACCCCGAGGGCCTTGCCGCCGAGCTGAAGCAGATCGAGCTCGCGTCGTACCTCTGCGTCCCGCTCATCGCCCGCGGCCGGACGCTCGGCGCGATCTCGCTCCTGTCGAGCGAGTCCGGCCGCCGGTTCGGCCCCGACGAGAAGGAGCTCGCCGAGCAGCTCGCCGGCCGGGCGGCGCTCGCCGTCGACAACGGGCGCCTCTACCGGGAGGCGGAGCAGGCGGCGGCGCGCGAGCGGCGGCGGAGCGAGCAGCTCCTGCGCCTGAGCCAGGCCGCGCTGCTCGTCAACTGCCGCGACCGACCTGGACGAGCTGCTTGCCGTGCTGACGGCTCGCGCTCGCGAGATCGTCGGCGCCGCCCGCGCCGTCACGACCATCGGCGACGCGGCCGAGGGCGAGGCGACGGTCAAGGCGGTCGCCGGGCTGGGCACGCCGCCGCAGGAGTCGGCCGTCCTCGCGGCACCGCTCCTCGCGCGCGACGGGAGGACGCTCGGCGCGATCGAGCTCGTCGGCTCCGCGGACCGTCCCGTTCAGCGCCGAGGACGAGGCGATCCTCGTCCAGCTCGCGCAGATGGCGTCGGTCGCGGTCGAGAACTTCCGCGCCGAGGCCGAGCGAGAGCGCCTCGTCGTCGAGCTCCGCAGTCAGAGCGCCCTCCTCGAGGCGGTGCTCCGGCAGCTGCCCTCGGGCGTGATCATCGCCGCGCCCGACGGCGGCGTGGTGATGTCGAACGACCGGGCGGCCGAGGTCTTCCGGGAGCACATCGAGGTCTCGAGCTTCGGCGGCGCCGACGCCTACTCCGGCTTCCATCCCGGTGGACGGCCGTACGAGCCGGACGAGTGGCCGCTGGCCCGCGCCGTCGAGCGCGGCGAGTCGGTCGCAGGCGAGGAGATCGAGATCCGCCGCGCCGACGGCTCGACGCGGGTCGATCGAGGTGAACGCGGCGCCCGTGCGCGCGGGCGGCGATCTGATCGCTGGCGTCACGACCTTCAGCGACGTCACCGACCGCGCCCGGGCGGCGGAGCGGCTCCGCTTTCTCGCCGAGGCGAGCACCGTCCTCGGCTCGTCGCTCGATTACGAGCAGACGCTGGTTGCCGTCTCGGAGCTCGCTGTGCCGATGTTGGCCGACTGGTGCTCGATCTCGGTGCTCGAGGACGACGAGCACGATCAAGGTCGTCGCGTGGACGCACAGCGATCCCGGAGCGGCGGCGATGGGCAGACGAGATGCGGGCGCGGCGGCAGGTCCGACTCGACGACGCGACCCCGACCGCGGAGGTGATCCGAAGCGGCAAGCCGGTGCTGATCCGCGAGATCACCGACGAGATCGTGGCGCGCTACCAGCCCGAGGACGCCGAGCTCGCCCGCGCGATGGGCGTCCGCTCGTTCGTGGTCGTGCCGTTCACGAGCGGCGCGGGGACGCTGGGCTCGATCATGCTCGTCTCGGCCGAGTCCGGCCGGGAGTTCGACGACGACGACGTGCTGCTCGCGCGCGAGCTCGGCCGGCGCGCGGGCGCGGCGATCGAGAACGCGCGGCTCTACCAGGCGATGGAGCAGCGGGCGCGGGCCGCCGAGGCGCTCGAGTTCGTCGGCGAGGGCGTGCTCCTCGTCGCCGGCGACGGGATCGTCCGCATCTGGAACCCGCAGGCGGAGGCCATCACCGGGCTGGCGGTGCGCGACGTCGAGGGCCTGCCGGCGGCCGAGGCGATCCCGGGGTGGGAGGAGCTGTCCGAGCTCGTCCCGGTGGTCGACGCCGCCGACGCCCTGCGGAGCCGGAGCCAGGTCGTCCCGTTCATGGTCGAGGGCGGGGAGCTGTGGCTCGCGATGTCCGGCGTGCGCTTCCCGGACGGCACCGTCTACGCCTTCCGGGACATCACCGAGGAGCGCGGCGTCGAGCGGATGAAGAGCGACTTCGTCTCGACCGTCTCGCACGAGCTGCGGACCCCGCTCGCCGCCATCTACGGCGCCGCCCTGACGCTGCGGCGTGCCGACATGCCGCTGCCCGACGACCAGCGCCAGGAGCTGCTCGCCGTGATCTCCGACGAGGCCGACCGTCTCGCGCGCATCGTCAACGACATCCTCTGGACGAGCCGGATCGAGTCCGGGGCGATGCAGGTGCACATCGAGACCTGCGACGCGGTGGAGCTGGCGACGAGCGTCGTCCAGGCCGCGAGGCTCCACCTCCCGGCCGGCGTCGCGCTCGACCTGACCGGCGGGGCCGACCTGCGCGTGGCGGCGGACCCGGACAAGGTGCGGCAGGTGCTCGCGAACCTCGTCGACAACGCCGTCAAGTACTCGCCCGGCGGCGGCCGCGTCGAGGTCGCGCTCGAGCGGCACGACGGCGCCGTCCGCTTCGCCGTCTCCGACGAGGGCCTCGGGATCCCGGCAGCCGAGCGCGAGCGCGTCTTCGAGAAGTTCTACCGCCTCGACCCGGACCTCACGCGCGGCGTCGGCGGCACCGGCCTCGGCCTCTTCATCTGCCGCGAGCTCGCGCGGCGGATGGACGGCTGGATCTGGATCGAGGGCCGCGAGCCCGCGGCTCGACGGTCGTCCTCGAGTTGCCGAGTGCGGGGGACCCATGGTCCCCCGCAGGCCCCCTCCTTCAGTGGCGACTCGGGACTGGGCGTGGCCTCCCGGGCGGATGAACCGCCCTCCGGCCAAGGGCCTCCGCTCACGGTAGGACGTTGGGGCGTGGTCTATGGCCTGCGCGCGCGCACCTGGCGGTGCGGGCGCTCCGGCCAGGAACCTGTCTCGCGGACTGGCGTGTCGTGACGGGCGGGATGCGCTGTGCCCCTGGACGGGGCACGCGGCGATCCCGCCCGTCCGATCGCTCCGGACCGGCTGCCAAAGCGACTAGTAACAGACTGTTGCTTTGTCGCTCTCGAACGACAAAGGCGGCCTTTCGGCCGCCCTCGTCGGTCACACAGGGGAGAGGTGCTGCTGCGCTACGGCTGGTACGGGCCGTCCTCGACGTACGTGGTGCGGCGCCGGCCGCCGTAACCTGCGGGGCCGCCCCAGGACGACCAGAACACGAGGGACAGCAGGGCGCCTGCGAGGCCGACGATCATGAGGATCACGCCGACCGTCTGGATGTCGACTCCCGACACCTCGGCGTTCACCGCCCAGGTCAGGATGGCGCCGACTGCGATGAGGATGAGACTGACTCCGAGGCCCATTTGTTGCTCCTTTCAGTTCGTCTCCCGAAGACCCGTGGGGGTCGCCTGTGCAACGACGCAAGCCGCTTTGCGGATACGGCTGCGTGGGCTCCTGCCATGAGCTAGGCTCGCGCCCGGGTTGCGCAGAGGAGCCGCCATCTCAATGGTTGCCATCGGGTTGGCCGCCATCGCGGTCGCCTTCGCCTTTGCGTTCTTCATCCCGTGGCTCCCCGAGAACGCGTCCGAGGAGCGGGACGGGATCGACTTCATCTTCTGGCTGACGACCGTCATCTGCATCTTCATCTTCGGCCTCGTCAGCGCGATGCTCCTGTACGCGGTCGTCGCGTTCCGGGCGCGCGAGGGCGACGACACCGACGGCAAGCCGATCCACGGCCACACCGGGATCGAGATCGCCTGGACCGCCGTGCCGACGCTGCTCGTGATCACGATCGTCATCGCCTCGACCATCGTCCTGGCGAAGAACGAGGACGCAGGCGCGAGCCCGAACCGCATCGACGTGACGGCGCAGCAGTTCGCGTGGCACTTCGACTACGGCGACAAGCAGTCCGGCACGCTGCGCCTGCCGGTCAACCGCTCGACCGTCCTCCACATCAACGCGATCGACGTCATCCACTCGTTCTGGGTGCCGGAGTTCGGCCAGAAGCAGGACGCCGTGCCGGGAATCCAGCCGGAGCTCGTGATCACGCCGACGAAGCTCGGCGAGTACGACGTGATCTGCACGGAGCTCTGCGGCCTCGGCCACTCGTTGATGCGGACGACCGCGATCGTGATGTCCCAGGAGGACTACGACGCCTGGTTGCAGGAAGAAGGGGAGGGGCAGGGCTGACGTGACGGCGATCGAGCACGAGGGCCACGGGGTGGCGCACGACCACCACGCGCCTCCGCCGCCCCCGCGCGGCTGGCGCCGCCTGACCGCGCCGGGTTGGCTGCGCGTCCTGTGGATGACGCCGCTCTTCGCGGCGATCGGGTTCGGCCTCGTCGTCGGCATCCGCGCGCTCGCCGGCTGGGACCCGATCCTGCTGTGGCCGCCGATCATCACCGTCGCGTTCCTCACCGCGGCGCCGATCGGCTACCTCGCCGGCATCGGCTGCTTCGACTACTGGATCTACTACATCAGCGGGCGCCCGACCCGGCCCGAGGACCACTCGAGCCACGGCGCGCAGTCGTGGAAGGACTACCTCCGGGTCAACACCGACCACAAGGTCATCGGCGTCCAGTACGTCACGACGACGATCTTCTTCTTCATCGTCGGCGGGCTGATGGCGATGGTCTTCCGCGCCGAGCTCGCCAAGCCCGGGATCCAGTACATCGACCCGCAGACCTTCAACGGGCTCATCAGCGTCCACGCGTCGCTGATGATCTTCCTCTTCATCATCCCGGCGTTCGCCGGCCTCGCGAACTACGTCGTGCCGCTGATGCTCGGAGCGCCGGACATGGCGTTCCCACGCCTGAACGCCCTCTCCTTCTGGATGCTTCCGGCCGCCGGCGTGATCATGCTGGCGAGCTTCTTCGTCGACGGCGGCGCCTTCGGCGCGGGCTGGACGGGCTACGCCCCGCTCTCGGTCACGAACCCCGACGGCAATCTGTTCTTCCAGATGGGCGTGCAGTGGGCCGGCGCGTCGTCGATCGCGACCGCCCTGAACTTCCTCGTCACGATCATCACCATGCGTGCGCCGGGGATGACCTTCTGGCGCATGCCGCTGCTCGTGTGGGCGAACTTCACGACCTCGCTGCTCGTCGTCGTCGCCACCCCGTTCATCGCCGGCTCGCAGTTCTTCGCGATGTTCGACCGGATCCTGCACACCGACTTCTTCCGGCCGGACGAGGGCGGCTACGTGCTCGGCTACCAGCACATCTTCTGGTTCTACAGCCACCCGGCCGTCTACATCATGATGCTGCCCGGCTTCGGGATCGTCTCCGAGGTCATCTCGACCTTCGCGCGCAAACCGATCTTCGGCTACCGCCTGATGGCGCTGTCGCTGATGGCGATCCTGTTCCTCGGCTTCAGCGTCTGGGCGCACCACATGTTCGTCTCGGGCATGGCCAACTGGCTGCGCGTGCCGATGATGCTGACGACGCTGCTGATCGCCATCCCGACGGGGATCAAGGTCTTCTCGTGGCTCGCGACGCTGTGGGAGGGGAAGCTGCATCTCGCGACCCCGATGCTCTGGGCCCTCGGGTTCGTCTCGATGTTCACCATCGGCGGCCTGTCCGGGATCTACCTCGGCGCGGTTCCGATCGACATCCACGTCTCCGACACGTACTTCATCGTCGCGCACATCCACTACGTGCTGTTCGGCGGCTCCGTGTTCACGATCTTCGCCGGGATCTACTACTGGTTCCCGAAGATGACCGGCCGGATGTACAACGAGCGCCTCGGCAAGCTCCACTTCTGGCTCACCTTCATCGGCTTCAACCTCACGTTCTTCCCGATGCACTGGATCGGGACGCAGGGGATGCCGCGCCGGGTCGCCGACTACTCGGAGCAGTTCGCGAACTGGAACTTCTTCATCTCGCTCTCGTCGTTCTTCCTCGGCATGTCCACGCTCGTCTTCCTCTACAACATGATCACGAGCTGGGCGCGCGGGCCCGCCGCCGGCGGGAACCCGTGGCGGGCGATGACGCTCGAGTGGCAGGTCACCTCGCCGCCGCCGACCTTCAACTTCGACACGGTGCCGCAGGTGGTCGGCTCGCCCTACGAGTACGGCGTCCCGGGCGCGAAGCACGCGCTCCTGAACGGCGACCGCGCTGCCGAGCCGACGGAGGTGCGGACCCACTGATGGCCGAGCACCTGCTCGTCGTCGCGAACGAGACCGCCGGCACGCGCGCGTTCGTCGAGGCGGTGAAGGAGCGCGCGGGCGGCGACGTCCTCGTCACGCTCGTCGCGCCCGTGAACACGCCCCGGGAGGGCTACGTCGTCTACGAGGACACGCGCCGCGCCTCCGCGGGCCGGCGACTCGACCGCGCCCTCGGCGCCCTGCGCGAGGAAGGCGTTCCGGCGCAGGGCTTCGTCACCGAGGCCGAGCCGGCCGACGCCGTCCGCGACGCGCTCGCGACCGTCGAGCCGCCGGTGACGCGCGTGCTCGTCACCACGCACCCGCTGCAGCGCTCCGGCTGGCTGCGCCGCAACGTCGTCGACCGCATCCGTGGAAACGTCGGCGACGTGCCGGTCGACCACGTCGAGATCGACACCCGCCGCGAGGAGGGCGCGCCGGCGAACGTGCTCGTGATCGCGAACGAGACGGTCCTCGGCCAGCCGCTGCTCGACGCCATCCGCGCGCGGGCCGGGCGTGGCCCGGCGAGCTTCCTCATCGTCTCGCCGCAGAACGACCCGTCCCAGGGCGAGCATCCCGAGGCGGAGCGCCGGCTCAAGCGGGCCGTGACCGAGCTGCGCGCCGCCGGGATCGACGCTCACGGCCAGGTCGCGCACCCCGACCCGTACGCAGCGGCGATGCACGCGTTCCGCGACGAGCGGACGGACGAGATCATCGTCTCGACCTTCCCCGGCGAGACCAGCTCGAGCTGGCTGCGCGGCGACCTCGTCGGGCGGCTGCGGAAGGACACGGCCGTCCCGGTGGAGCACGTCACGGTGACGCGCGAGCAGGCCGGAGCGGAGGCCGTGGCGTCGTGAGCGCGCACGCCGAGGCCGCCGCCCCGCACGAGCACCACGGGCCGCCCGAGCCGCACTTCTCCTCGCGGATCAGCCCGATCATGCTCGGGATCCTGCTGTTCATCGCGTCGGAGATCATGCTCTTCGGCGCGTTCTTCACCGCCTACTTCTTCGTCCGGGTCGTCAACCCCGACGTGCAGATGTGGCCGCCGGAGGGCTTCCACCTCCCGGTCTTCGTCGCCGGCGTGAACACGGCGATCCTCGTGACGTCGTCCTTCACGATGCACTGGGCCCTGCAGGCGATCAAGCGCGGCTCGCGGGCAGGCCTGCAGGCCGGGCTCGTGCTGACGCTCGCCATGGGCGCGACCTTCCTCTTCACGCAGATCCTCGAGTACTCGCGGATCGGCTTCGGCCCGAAGGACGGCGCCATCGGCTCGACCTTCTTCGGCCTCACCGGCCTGCACGGCGCCCACGTCGCGGTCGGGCTGATCCTGCTCTCGGTCGCGACGGTGCGCGCGTTCCGCGGCCACTACTCGCCGGAGCACCACCACGGCGTCGAGGTGCCGGGCATCTACTGGCACTTCGTCGACGTGATGTGGATCGTGGTCTACACCACGGTCTACCTCCTCTAGTCGGTCTGCTGAATCCGATTTCGCGCTGCTGTTGTAGGTTCCAGACGTGGAGAACCCGTTCCGCAGCGAGGCGGCCGCCTACCGCTTCCTGCTGGTGACGATCGGCGCGCTCGCCCTGATCGTCGCCGCGAAGCTCCTGCTCGGCAGCGTCGCGGCGCTGATCGTCTTCGTGCTCGAACTGGCCGCCGTCGTCGCGTACTACGTCCGCCAGCGCTCGGAGCGCCCGGAGCCGGTGACCGCCGACCACGTCGGCGCGCCCGACGAGAAGCGCATCCTCGTGATCGCGAACGAGACCGTCGGCGGCACGGCGCTCCGCAACGAGATCGCGCGGCACAGCGAGGGCTTCCGCACCGACGTTCTCGTCGTCTGCCCGGCCCTCAACTCTCGCCTCCGCACGTGGACGTCGGACGAGGACGGCGCGCGCGCGGCCGCGTCGGAGCGTCTCGAGCGCAGCCTCGGGCGGCTCCGCGAGCTGGGGATCGACGCTGCGGGCGAGGTCGGCGAGAGCGACCCCGTGCAGTGCATCGACGACGCGCTCCGGACGTTCGGCGCCGACGAGATCGTGATCGCGACGCATCCCGAGGGCCGCTCCCACTGGCTCGAGCGTCACGTGGTCGAGACCGCCCGCGAGCGCTTCGCCGTTCCGATCACGCATGTGGTCGTCGATCTGGAGGCCGAGCAGGCGGCGGCGCCCGGCTAGGCATCGGTCGCGCCGCGCTGGATACCGCTTCGCTCGGCGCGGCCTACGGGGCGCTGCCGGCCGACGACGAGACGTAGTCGGCGACGGCGTTGATCTGCTGCTCGTTCAGGACGTCCTTGAACGGCGGCATCGCGCCCATGCCGTTCGTCACGCGCTCGACCACGAGGTCCTTCGACGGCTTGGCGTCGTCGAGGTTCGGGCCGATCGTGCCGGTCGTCCCGGCCGCGGCGAGCGTGTGGCAGCCGCCGCAGTTCTGGACGAAGATCGACTCGCCGTCCGTCGGCTGCTCGCCGCCGCCGCCCGGCTGCGCCTTCACCGGCAGTCCGGCGACGGCCGCCACGTACGAGGCGACCGCGTCGGCGTCCGCACCCGTGACGAGGTCCGCGGGCATCCCCTCGCCGCCGGCGGGCGGGTCGACCGTCGGGTAGGCGATCTGCCCGCGCACGACGTCCCGGATCGTCGACTCCTCGAAGCCCTGCTTCACGCGCACGGAGTGGAACGCGTCGTCGAGGTTCGGCCCGATCACGCCGCGCGTGCCCGCGTCCGCGAGCGTGTGGCAGCCGCCGCACTCCTGGACGAAGAGCTCGCTTGCCCTCCGTGGCGTTCGAGGCCTCCTCGACGTGGGCCTCCGACCCGCACCCGCCGGCGACCGCCAGCAGCGCGGCCGACGCGACGAGCGCGGAGGAGAGCCGGCGGCCCAATCTAGGCGGAGGCCTGCCCGGAGCCGACCGCGGCGGCCGCCTCGTCGCGGGTCCCGTGGATCGTGAACACCCGGTCGAGGCCGGTGATCTCGAAGATCTTCGTGATGTTGCGGTCGCTGCAGACGAGCGAGAGCTGGCCCTCGTTGGTGCGGAGCCGCTTCACCCCGCCGACGAGCACGCCGAGCGTGGTCGAGTCGATGAACGTCGTGTCGGTGAAGTCGACGATCACGTTCTTCGCGCCGTCCGAGATCACCTGCAGCAGCTGCTGCTTGAACTCGGGCGCGGTGTACAGGTCGACCTCGCCCGCGAGCGAGATGACGTAGGTGTCGTCGTTCAACTGCTCCGTGCTGATGTCGAAGTTCATCTGTCCCCTCGGAATCGTGGTCGACTGAGCGCCCCTCGCCCCGTCGGCGCGTGAGTCTAACCGCCGGTCGACTGCGAAGCAGCCTTCAGCTGCGCGACGCGCGCCTTGACGGCTTCCGCGCTCGGATCGTCGGGCGCGAGCTTCAGGAACTGCTTGTACGCCGAGATCGCCGAGGGCAGGTCGTTCGCGTTCTCGGCCGCCTGAGCGAGCTGGATCTGGATGCTCGCGTCCTCGGGCTGGAGCTCACGCGAGCTGCGCGTACTTGAGCTTCGCCTCCTGGTAGGCCTGCGTCGTGCGCGTGTACAGGTCGTTGACCTGGGCGTTCGAGTCGCCGACGAGCGCGTCGGTGACCGGGTTCGTCGCGAACGCCTGCGCGAACGGCGAGTCGGACGGAAGCGTGAACGACTGGCCGGGGTTGTCGAGCGCGGCCTGCTGCTGCGCTGCGCGAAGCTGGTCGGCGAGGTTGCCGGCCTTGATCAGGTAGAGGCTCGCGAGCGTGCCGAGCCGCGTCCGTGTCCTTCGGCTCGAGGGCGACGTACGCGCTCGAGCGGCGCGATCGCCTCCTCCGGGCGGCCGTCCTGCTGCAGCGCGGTCGCGAGGTCGCGCCACGCGTCGGCCTCGGCCGGGTTCTCCTGCGTGCGCTCCTGCGCGGCCTCGACGTCGGGGCCGCTGCCGCCCCCGCCCTGGATGATGTCGGCGACGCCGCCGGGCACGTCGGAGCCGACGCCGAAGAAGACGAAGCCGAAGGCGAAGACGAACGCGAGGAAGACGAAGACCCACTTCGCCTGCTTGCGCAGGCGCTGGAAGAAGAGCTGCTCGGTCCCTACGTAGGCGCTCTGGTAGCGCTCGGCGCCTGCAGCAACAGGCTTCGCGCGCGCGTCGCGCCGGCGGTCAGCGCGCGCCAATCGAACTCGTCCTTTCGGTACCTGACCTCGCCATCGATGAGTGTCAAGAGTACCCGGGTCGGAGCGCCACCGAGGACGACGGCCGCGGCGGGATCCTCCACCGGGGCGTACGGCGACCCCTCCAGCGACACGACGGCGAGGTCGGCGCGCTTGCCCGGGACGAGCGAGCCGACCTCCGCGTCGAGGCCGAGCGCGCGGGCGCCGCCGAGGGTCGCGAGCTCGAGCGCCTCCGGTTCCCGAGAGCGCGTCCGTGCGCTGCTCGCGCGCCCGCGCGAACGCGACCGCCGCGCGGATCTCGTCGAACATGTCGAACGACGGCGCCGAGGCGGGGCTGTCCGTGCCGATGCCGACGATCGCGCCCGCGGCCCGCAGCTCGGCCAGCGGCGCGATCCCGCAGCCGAGCAGCGCGTTCGAGCGCGGGCAGTGCGCGACGCGGACGCCGCGCTCGCCGATCAGCGCGATCTCGTCCGGGTCGACCTGGACGCAGTGGGCCGCGAGCAGGTCCGGCCCGAGCAGGCCGATGCGCTCGAGGGTCGCGACCCCGGTCTCCCCGCGCGGCTCGACGTAGAGCCATGAGAGCGGCGACAGCTCCCCGGTGCCGTGGAGGAGCCACTCGATCTCGCCGGGGCTCTCCGAGAGGTGGGTCCCGAGCGGCACGCCCAGCTCCGGCGCACGCCTCGAAGACGGCCTCGGAGCAGGAGTACGGCGCGTGCGGCGAGACGCCGAGGGCCACGCGCCCGTCGAAGGCGTCCCCGGCGCGCTCGCGCGTCTGCTCCCACGCCGTCAGCGCCTCGCGCGCGTCGAGCCCGAAGACCTCGAGGTAGACGATCGCGCGCAGCCCGAGCTCGGCGCACGCGACCGCCGCCGCGCCCGCGTACGAGTAGTCGCCGACGGTCGTGATCCCGGAGCGGAGGCTCTCGGCGGCGCCGAGGCGGGCGATCGCGACCATCTCGTCGAAGCCGATGTTCGCCTTGCGCTCGATGTGGAGCTTGATCCACGGCCCGAACGGGAGCCCGTCGCCGAAGCCGGCGTAGACCGCGTACTCGAGGTGCGAGTGCGCGTTGACGAAGCCCGGGACGATCGCCGCGCCCTCGAAGCGCTCGCCCGCCCCGAGCTCCGCGGCCGTGCCCGACCGCGGCGATCCGCCCCCCCTCGACCGCGACCGCGCCGTCCCGGATCGGCTCGCCCTCGACGGGGAGCACCCAGTCGGCGGAGTAGACAGTCACTCGCGTCGCCCAGAGGACGCCGGCCTTCGCCCAGCGCCGCTCCATGATCGCCGCGAGCCAGATCGAGAGCTCGAAGAGGATGACGAGCGGCAGCGTCTCGAGCGCGAGCGAGACCGGGTCGACGGTCGGCAGCAGCACCGCGACCACGAGCATGAGGAAGTAGCCGATCCGCCGGTTCCGGCGCAGCTGGGCGGCGGTGAGGACGCCGAGCCGCACGAGCGCGAGCATGAACACCGGCAGCTCGAACATCAGCCCATCGCGAGCAGCGCGAGCGAGACGAACGAGTAGTAGTAGCTCGCCCGGATCTGGATGTCGTAGAGGTCGTCGTCGTAGGTCGTGAGGAACTCGAGCGCCTGGTCGAGCACGACGAAGTAGCCGAAGGCGACGCCGCCGACGAAGAGCAGCGTCCCGGCGAGGACGAACAGCGAGACGACGCGCTGCGTGTGCTCCTCGATCGCCGGCGCGAGGAAGCTCCAGGCCTGGTAGAGGATCACCGGCAGCGCGAGCGCGAAGCCGGCGATGAGGCAGACCTTGACCGAGGTCGTGAACGGCTCGGTGACGCCGAAGGTGACGAGCTGCTTGTCGTCCGGGAGCGGCTCGGTGAGCCAGCGCACGATCTGCTCGTGGAAGGCGAAGCAGACCGCGAACGCGACGGCGAGCGCGCCCAGCGCGATGAACAGGCGCCTGCGGAGCTCGTCGAGGTGCTCGACGAGCGTCGCCTCCTCGCCGTGGCCGAGCCGCCGCGGAAGGCGCGTCCTCGGCCATGGCGCGGAGCCTAGGTGACGGTGTCCCGCTCGCGCGGCGTCGCGGGCGTCTCGTCCAGCCGCGGGGCGTCCGCGGCCTCGAGCTCGCGGGCCTGCTGGCGGTGCACCGGCTCGTCGTCGTCCTTGCCGGTGACGGAGTCCTTGAACTCGCGCATCCCGCGCCCGAGCGAGCGTCCCATCTCCGGCAGCCGCTTCGGCCCGAAGATGAGGAGCGCGACGAGCAGGAGGATGAGGAGCTCGGGGAGGCCGATGCCGAACGGCATGCCCGCAGGGTACCACCGCCGCGGGTCGACTAAGTCCGGCGTTCGTCGGGTAAAATCCGGTTCACGGAGCCGGGGCGTACGAGCCTGGCTCGACCAGCGGAGGAAAGGATCCCGAGCACGTGGCATTGCTCGAGCTGAAGAACCTGCACGTCGCGCTCGAGGACGGCACCGAGATCGTCAAGGGCGTCGACCTCGCGGTCGCCACGAACGAGGTGCACGCGATCATGGGCCCGAACGGCTCGGGCAAGTCCACGCTCGCGTACGCGCATCGCCGGCCACCCGGCCTACGAGATCACCGAGGGCCAGATCCTCCTCGACGGCGAGGACGTGACCGAGCTCGAGGCGGACGAGCGCGCGCAGCGCGGCCTCTTCCTCGCGTTCCAGTACCCGCACGCGATCCCGGGCGTGACCGTCACGAGCTTCCTGCGCACCGCGATCAACGCGATCCGCAAGGCGCGCGAACGGCGGCGACGACGACCCGATCGCGGTGAAGGAGTTCCGCACCGACCTGCTCGCCGCGATGGAGCGGCTGAAGGTGCCGCGCGAGCTCGCGCAGCGCTACCTCAACGACGGCTTCTCGGGCGGCGAGAAGAAGCGGGTCGAGATCCTGCAGATGGCGATGCTGAAGCCGCGGATCGCGGTGCTCGACGAGACCGACTCGGGTCTCGACATCGACGCGCTGAAGATCGTCGCGGGCGGCGTGAAGGAGCTCGTCGGCCCGGACATGGGCGCGCTCGTGATCACGCACTACCAGCGGATCCTCAACTACATCGAGCCCGACTTCGTGCACGTCTTCGTCGACGGGCGTATCGTCGAGGAAGGCGGGCCCGAGCTCGCGCACAAGCTCGAGGCGGAGGGCTACGAGGCCTTCGGCGCCAAGGAGGAGGTGCCCGCGTGACGCTCACCGAGACCGAGATCGTCCAGGGGATCGGCTCCGACTACGAGGTCAAGTACGGCTTCAACGTCCCCGAGGACTACTTCTTCAAGTGCGGCCGCGGCCTCTCGCACGAGCTCGTCGACGCGATCTCGGTCGCACAAGAACGAGCCCGACTGGATGCGGAAGTTCCGGCACAAGAGCCTGGACTACTTCCTCGCGCGGCCGCTGCCCGGCTGGGGCGGCGATCTCAGCGGCATCGACTTCGAGAACATCTTCTACTACATCAGGCCGACCGAGAAGCAGGCGAACTCGTGGGAGGACCTGCCGGCCGACATCAAGGACACCTGGGACAAGCTCGGCATCCCGGAGGCGGAGAAGAAGTACCTCGCCGGCGTCGGCGCGCAGTACGAGTCCGAGGTCGTCTACCACAAGCTCCAGGCCGACCTCGAGGCGAAGGGCGTGCTCTTCCTCGACATGGACTCCGGCCTGCGCGAGCACGAGGAGCTCGTCAAGCAGTACTTCGGCACGATCATCCCGCAGAACGACAACAAGTTCGCGGCGCTGAACTCGGCCGTCTGGTCGGGCGGCTCGTTCATCTACGTGCCGCCGGGCGTCTCGATCGAGATGCCGCTCCAGGCCTACTTCCGGATCAACGCCGAGAACATGGGCCAGTTCGAGCGCACGCTGATCATCGTCGACGAGGGCGCCTACGTGCACTACGTCGAGGGCTGCACGGCGCCGATCTACTCGACCGACTCGCTGCACTCGGCGGTCGTCGAGATCATCGTCAAGAAGGGCGGCCGCTGCCGCTACACGACGATCCAGAACTGGTCGAACAACGTCTACAACCTCGTCACGAAGCGCGCCGTCGCCTACGAGGACGCGACGATGGAGTGGGTCGACGGCAACCTCGGCTCGAAGCTGACGATGAAGTACCCGGCGATCTGGCTGATGGGCGAGCGCGCGCACGGCGAGGTGCTCTCGATCGCGTTCGCCGGCAAGGGCCAGCACCAGGACGCGGGCGGCAAGGTCGTCCACGTCGCGCCGAACACGACGTCGGTGATCACCTCGAAGTCGATCTCGAAGGACGGCGGCCGCGCCGGCTACCGCGGCCTGCTCGAGGTCGCGAAGGGCGCCGCGGGCTCGAAGTCGAAGGTCGTCTGCGACGCGCTGATCCTCGACGAGGACTCGCGCTCCGACACGTACCCGTACATCCGGATCGACGAGCCGGCGGTCGACCGCCGAGCACGAGGCGACGGTCTCGAAGATCGGCGAGGAGCAGCTCTTCTACCTCATGTCGCGCGGGCTCTCCGAGGCCGAGGCGACGGCGATGATCGTCTCCGGCTTCGTCGAGCCGATCACGAAGGAGCTCCCGCTCGAGTACGCCGTCGAGATGAACCGGCTGATCCAGCTGCAGATGGAAGGCTCGGTCGGCTGATCGACCGTGGAGCGGGTCGACTTCGTGTCCGTCCCGATCCGCAGTCCCGAGAACGGGCGCGCCGCTTCTACGGCGAGCGCTCGGGCTGCCGGAGTCGACGACCGACGAGGACGTCTTCCCCGAGTACGAGACGGCCAACGTCACGCTCGGGATGTGGATGCCGGAGTCGGTGGGGATGGAGTTCGTCCCCTCGTCGGGCGTTGCGCTGCGCGTGCCGGACGTGGCCGCCGCGCGGGCCGAGCTCGAGGCCGCGGGCGTCGAGTTCCGCGGCGAGACGCGCGACACCGGCGTCTGCCACATGGCCTTCTGCGCCGACTTCGACGGCAACACCGTGATCCTGCACCGGCGCTACGCCGAGCCGCGGATCCACGGCACGAGCCACCGCGAGAGCCGCGAGCTGCACGAGGCGTCGTCGTGATCGACGCGCAGCGCGTCGACTTCCTGCTCGTTCCGGTCCAGGACCGCGAGCGGGCGGAGCGCTTCTACAGCGACGTGCTCGGGCTGCAGCGGAGCCCGGAGTCGGGCGAGCGCTGGGTCGAGTACGAGACGGGCAACCTCACGCTCGCGCTCGTCGATCCCGCAGATGTTCGGCAGCGAGTTCTCGCCGCTCGTCGCGCTCGCGCTCCGCGTGTCCGACGTCGAGGCGGCGAAGGCGCGGCTCCAGGAGGCGGGCGTCGAGGTTGCGGACATGTTCGACTCGGGCGTCTGCTTCGGCGCCGGCTTCAAGGACAGCGAGGGCAACGGGCTGCTGCTGCACCACCGGTACGCGCCCTTCTCCGACGGGAGGACGCCCTGATGCAGGTCGAGCGGGTGGACTTCGTCGACGTGCCCACGCGCGACGTCGAGCGCGCGATCGCCTTCTACCGCGACGTGCTCGAGCTGCCGCAGAACCCGCGCGACGCGACGGAGTTCGAGACGGGCAACGTCACGCTGGCGCTGTGGCAGCCGGAGGACAGGGCGTCGAGTTCGCGAGCAGCGCCGCCCACGGGATCGCGCTGCGCGTCGCCGACGTCGCGGCCGCGCGCGCCGAGCTCGAGGCGCAAGGGCGTCGAGTTCGTCGGCACGCGCGACTCCGGCGTCTGCCACATGGCGTTCTTCGAGGACCCCGACGGCAACTCGCTGATCCTGCACCGGAGGTACGCGGACTGATGACGCGCGCGGAGGCACTCGAGCGCTACCAGGCGCTGCCCGTGCCGGGCACGGACGACGAGCCCTGGCGGTTCACCGACCTGCGCGGCTTCGACCCGGACGCCTTCACCGCGGCGCCGGGGAAGGTCTCGCGGCCCGAGTCGATGCTCGAGCTCGACGTCGCCGGCCTCGCGCACGTGGGCGAGGGCGGGATCGAGATCGAGCGCGCGCCGGAGGGCGTCGTCGTTCGAGCTGCTGCCGGAGGACCATCCGCGGCTGCACGAGCTCGTCGGCTGGGACGAGAAGTTCGCCGCGCACAACGCGGCGGCGTGGCAGGCGGGCCTGCTCGTGCGCGTGCCGAAGGGCGTCGTCGTCGAGCAGCCGCTGTACGTCCGCGTCGCGAACGCGGTCGAGGACGGCTCGCTCTTCTGGCGCCTGCTCGTCGAGGTCGAGGAGAGCGCGTCGCTGACGCTGATCGAGGAGTACGCGAGCGCGCGTCCCGACCTGCGCGGCTACTCGAACGCGGTCGCGGAGCTCTTCGTCGAGCCCGAACGCGAAGCTCGAGTACGTGTCGATCCAGAACCTCTCCCGCGAGACGTGGCACTTCGCGACGCACCATGCGCGCGTCGATCGCGACGCCGAGCTCGACTGGGTCGCCGGCGGCTTCGGCTCGAAGAAGGGCAAGGTGCGGATCCAGAACGACCTCGCCGGCCCGGGCGCGACCTCGCGCGTGACGGGCGCGTACTTCGCCGACGGCGACCAGCACCTCGACTACGACACCTTCCAGGAGCACATCGCGCCGCGGACGGAGAGCGACTTCGCCTTCAAGGGCGCGCTGCGCGACCGGGCGTCGACGGTGTGGCGCGGGATGATCCGCGTCGAGAACGAGGCGCAGCAGACGAACGCGTACCAGGAGAACCGGAACCTGATGCTGTCGCCGAAGGCGCACGCGGACTCGATCCCGGGCCTGGAGATCCTCGCGAACGACGTGCGCTGCACCCACGGCTCGACGACGGGCCAGGTCGACCGCGAGCAGCTCTTCTACCTGATGGCGCGTGGCCTCTCGCGGCAGGAGGCGGAGCGGATCATCGTGCGCGGCTTCTTCCAGGACATCCTGGACCGCATCGACCTCGAGCCGGTGCGGGACGCCCTGGGCGCGGCGCTCGAGGCGCGCATCCCGCAGGCCTAGCTCCTCCGACGCCGCATTCCGCAGCGCTCGTCGTCACGGTTTGAGCTCTCGAAAGCCGCGAAGGACGACGTAGAGAAGTTTCACCGCCTGCGTGCGGTGAGCCCGTACTCGTAGCACGCGGTAGAGGGCGCGTGAGGATCGGCACAAAGTCTTAACCGCACCGACGCGCCCAAAGGCGTAAGGTGTTCGTGGACTGGCCCCGCACTTAGGTTCCGGCCCGAGCCCGCAAACCACCGACGCGCAACGCGCGCGAGGCGATGGAGCTTCAGGCGAACAGATCCGGTGCGGGGTCAGCCTGTGTCCGGCGCGGTGGAGCCATCGTCAGAGGCCCAGGCCTGCGGCCCGCGCCAGCGGCAGCCCGTAGTCGACCGCGAACTTCGCCGCCCGCGTCAGCTTCTCCACGTCCGTCTCCGGCTCGCGCATCGCCTCGTCGAACTCCGCCTGCCGCTTCGCGCTCCGCCGTAGCGCTGCCCTCACGTCCGCGGCGAAGAGCTCGACCACCTCGTCCACCGCCTCCTCGCCCGCGAGCGACTCCAGCAGCGCCACGTACGACGGCCAGCTCAGCGTCACGATCTCGCTCGCGAACGACGTGTCGATGTCGATCCCGCTCTCGTAGGCGTGGTTCCGCAGCAGATCGCGCAGGAACGGGTCGTCGATCACCATCCGCAGCCGGTTCCCGTCCGCCTCGATCCGCCCGAGCCGCGGCCACTGCTTCACGAACCGCGCCAGGCGCTCCTTCCGCGGCTCCGAGGTCGGCAGCGCCGCCAGCCTCGTCTGCACCTCCAGCAGCAGCGACCGCGCCCGCGCGCGCGTCGTCGTCAGCTCCTCGGCGATCCGCGCCACCGACACCGGCCCCTCCGCGAGCCGCGTGCGGTAGAGGAGCTCGAACAGCTTCAGCTCGAGCTCGCGCTTCGAGTGCGAGCCGAACGACGGGCGCGTCGACCACTCGACGAGCTCGCGGAAGAGCGCGCCCGGATCCTCCCCTAGCTCGTCGAGCGGCCCGGCCATGGCCCGACCGTACCCGGAGGGCCCGACGAATCGGGCCCTCCGTGCGCAAGAGATCAGCCGCGGCCGGCCGGTCTCCGGCTCGTGACGTAGATGTCCGACATGCCCTCGGGCCCGGGCGCGCGCCCGAACAGGAGCGTGCGGGCGTGCCCCGACAGCGAGGGCCGCGACTCGGCCGCTGCGCTGTTCACCGCCGTACCCATGTTCACGGGCGCAGACCACAGGTCCTCCACCCGCTCACGCGTCGCGACCCAGATGTCCTGGCCGCCGAGCGTCCCGGCCCGGTTGGACGAGAAGACGACCTCGAGCCGGTCCGCGCGGACGTTCGGCTGGATGTCGTTGGCCGCCGGGTCGTTCAACGCACCGACTGCTGCGGCCGGCCCGAAAGCCTGCCCGGCGAGGCCGCCGCTGACGAAGATGTCCCCGGGCACGTCGCCGAGCTGCGCGAGAAGTACAGCAGCCCCCGCTTCCCGACCTCCACGTACGACGGCCCCTGCTCGTCGAGCGGGCTGTTCGGCCCCTCGGGCGCGCAGGCGAGATGCTGCGGCTCGCCCCAACCGCCCTGCCGGCTCCAGCGGGTGAAGTAGATGTCCCCCAGGCCGCACGCGCCCGGGAGCGCCTCACGGCTGACGAAGAACAGCCCGTCACCCTTGATCGGGGTCGGGCAGAAGTCGTCGGCGGCCGAGTTGACCGGCTCGCCGAGGTTCTCGGGCGGGCCCCACGGATCCTGCGCGTTCTGCCGTCGTGCGACCCAGATGTCGAGCAGGCCCTTCCCGCCCGGCCGGTTCGAGGCCAGGTACAGGCTGCGCCCGTCCGGGGCCTGGATCGGCACCCGTCGAGCGACGGCGTGTTCAGCTCGGGGCTGTTGCCGCCGATCTCGTCGATCTTCTTCGCGGCCTGCCAGTCCGTGAAGCTCTTGGCCTGGGCCGCCACCGCGAACGCCGCCACGGACAGCAGTGCCGCCAGCAGCGCCGGTCCCGTCGTCCTGCGCATCGTGCTCTCCCTTCGGGTTGTTGCGGTCGACGGGACCGACGGTCACAGTGGAGCGTGTGACGGCTCGTGTGACGACGGGAGGCGCGCCATCGGGCTGAGCATCCACCTCCTCGGCCCGCCGCGGCTGGAGCGGGGCGGCGCGCCCGTGGAGCCGCCGCGCGGGCACAAGGCATGGGGGTTGCTGGTCTACCTCCTGCGTACGCGCGTGCCGCCGTCGCGCGAATCCGTGGCGAGCCTCCTCTTCCCGGAAGCGGACGATCCGCTGGGGACGCTGCGGTGGACGCTCTCGACGCTCCGCCGCAGCCTCGGCGACGACGCCGAGCTGGGCGGCGACCCCGTGCGTCTCACGCTGCGGCCGGGGACGCTGGTCGACGTCGACGTCCTTCGGCGAGGCGCCTGGCTGGAGGCCGTGGCGCTTCCGGGCCTCGGGCGCGAGCTCCTGGAGGGTCTGAGCGTTCGCTCGAGTCCTGCGTTCGAGCTCTGGCTCGACGGCGAGCGCCGGCACGTTGCCGGGATGACGGGCGCCGTCCTGCACGAGGCCGCGCTCGCGCTGCTCGCCCGCGACGAGGCCGACGAGGCGACCCGGTTCGCGTCCGAGCGGTCCGCCTCGATCCGTACGAGGAGAACGGCCACGTCCTGCTCGTCCGCTGCCTCCGAGCGGCGGGCGACGACGAGGCGGCCGCGCGCCGCGCCGAGGCCTGCGTGGAGCTCTTCCGGCGAGACCTCGGCATCGAGCCGAGCCCCGCGCTGCGGACGGCGGCCGAGGCGTCGAAGCCGCCGGTCGTCGGCCTCGTGTCCGGGGGCGCCGGGGTCCTCGCGCAGGTCGAGGCGGGCGAAGCGGCCCTCGCCGCCGGCGCGATCGAAGCCGGCCTGGGCGGCTGCGCGGCGCCGTCGCCACGGCGCGCAGGATCGAGGACCGCGAGCTCCTTGCCGGAGCGCTGGTCACGCTCGGCGGCGCGCTCGTCCACGCTGCCCGCGGGACCGACGAGGAGGGCGCGGCCGCGCTGCACGAGGGCACGACCCTCGCCGAGGCCGTCGGCCGCGACGACGTCGCCGCGACGGGGTGGCGCGAGATTAGCTGGGTGCGGTTCCTCCGGGCCCAGTACGACCGCGCGGAGGAGTCGCTCGCGCGTACGGCCCAGCTCGCGGACGGGCGCGAGGAGGAGCTCGCCTGGATCGACCTGATCCGCGGCGCCTGCCGGCACGACACCGGCGACTACGCCGCGGCCGGCGTGCTCCTGCCCCTGGCGGTCGAGCGCGCGCGACGGCTCCCGACGGGGCAGCCGCTGGCCCAGGCGCTGACCATGCTCGGTCGCTACCACGTCCTCCGCGGCGAGCTCGAGGACGCGCTCCATCTGCTCGACCAGGCGCTCGACGAGGTCGACTCGAGGGGCATGCCCGCGTATTCCTTCCCCTAGAGATGTGATGCGGTCGCGTCGAACCTGGTCGGCGTCGGGAGGAATGATGCGCCAATGCTTCTCCGCCGAGAAGTCTTCGGATGTCGTGGTAGATGGGGGCGTGAGGCCAATGCTTTTCGAGGATGGCTCTACGAAGGGGTCGTTATCGCAGAACGCCGCGATTTCGTAGTCTTGTTGCCAAACCATTTCTGCCGCGAGCGCAAAGCCGCCAATCCCCGAGAAGAGGTCTAAGTGCATCAGCCTTGTCATGGTGACCGTCTGAAAGGGGAGGCCGAGGGTTGTACCCCGAGCCTCCGAGATTGCTTTACGCCGCTGCGGTCTGCGGCTCCTCGTCAGTGAGCTCGTCCAAGTGCTCTGTGGGCTCCGTTATCTTGAAGCCGAGAGCAGCAAGGACCAGGCGGCCGGCATGGCGCAGTGGGCGGTGCTGCAGCGTGTAGAGTGCTGCGCGCTCCATTTCCCGCTCGCGCTCCGCAAGCTGGTCTCGGGCGACTTTCAGTTCAGCGTAGTTCAGGTCTTCGATGTCCAACACGGGACTTACTCCATAGAGTTCATGCGTCAGTCGCTACTGTCCTCGTCCTTGGACTTCCGCTTTTTGCGGGTCTTCGGGATGAGGTCCTTCAAGTCCACGCCGAGAAGCGTTGCTTGCTCTGCAATGGTCGCTCGAAGCTGGGTGATGCCGGTGTCGCGCATTTCTTTCATGCGTTCGGAAATGGCGGCACGCAGCGTCGACAATTCTCCGTAGTTGAAGTCGGAGATGTCGGGCAGTTCTCGTATTTCAGACACGGCGGATAATTCCTCTGTCTACGACCAGTTCAATGGTCTGGTTGAAGTGTGGCCGCGCTTCGGCGATGCGACGCTTGGCGATGGCCAGGTAATCGCCATTGATCTCGATACCGATAAATCGGTGGCCGAGTTGAATAGCGGCTACTCCGGTGGTGCCCGATCCCATAAAAGGGTCGAGGATGACGTCCGCCGGCGAAGGCGCTACGCGGTTTATGAGTTTGCGGACGAACCCGAGAGGCTTGGGGCAGGGATGGTCTGATCTGCTTTCAAGCGATTGGGCGCTCGTGTTGATGCGGTCAGTGTCATCATTTTCAAACTGTGAAGAGGGTCGGCGCCGTCTACGAGAATGGGCTGCCAGTGATTGAAGCCCCATCGGCCTCGCGAACCGCCGCCAAAGGACCAACAAAGGGTCCACGTTGGCTCCGGGTAGAGGTACATGTTTCTTACGCCTGGCGTGGACAGTGCGGCGGGCTACGCGACGCATTTCCGGTAGAGCGCAGTCGATGAGTGCCTCTAGATTTTCGACGTCATCGCGATAGTCACCAAAATCGACACCGACGCCGTAGGGCATATCGGTGACAATGCAATCCAGGCATTTGTCCGGCATGTTGCGGAGCGCTTTTATGCAGTTGGCGTGAATGAGTTCGTACAAGGTCGTCTCCCGTAGTTCGGAGACTTGAACGTAGTGATTGAATTACGCGCGTACAAAGTTTGGTATGCGGTGAAATGTGCGGAAGGGCTCGGCGCGTTTCGAAATGAGAAGCAATCACGTTTTCTTGGGCCTGCCCCCTTTTCTTCCCATTCCTGCGGACCGCGGCGGTTTTCTTTTTGCTCGTTCTTAAGCCCCCGAGCTTGCCGAGGGCGACGGCTGCGGGGTTCTTTTTAGGCTTCAACATGACCCTTGATGTCAGCCATGTAATCTAAGACCAACTGAAACTCGTCGTAGTGTGCTTCGTCTACTCCGTGCTTTCGTGCGAAAGTTAGTACTGTTTGAAATGCTTCGTAGAGTTGTTTTTCCATAGGATTTATTGATTACCGTGTTCTAATACGTTAATATTACCAAAGCGCTTAGGTTTGTAAAGGCGTTGACATTTAGAAACAATAAAATGGGTTCAACATCAAGAATAGGGCTGCCTATCGTGCCGGTCATAAACTCTTTCCCATTCTCTAGTTCGGCCCCGGCGGAGCCATTCTCCCGTCCCGGCCGCTCTACGCGAGCGCCGTCGCGCACAGCGGCGGTCAAGACCGGCCCCTTTCAGGGCCGCCGTAGGCTTGGTCTTGACGGCCGCGAGCACGATGGCACATTTGCGGGGCTGGGCGAAGTAGATGACAATTTTAGTTCGTATGGTGCCGCGCGTTAGCGCGTTGTGGTTCACTCCTGAGAGAGCGGGATCGTTCGCATGCGCGTGTCAGCAAAAGCAATGAAAAACCCGAGCGCGGCACCCACTTCCACGAGCAATGCAAACAGTAAGCTTATGTAATACCGGCCATCGGGAATGCCGAGCGCCTCGAGCGCAGTCGCTTGGGCATCGTCATTCATCATCGCGCCTTTGAGGCGGTATGCTTTGACCTCGTTGCGGAGCTCTTCGATGCGCCTGGCGTTTGGTTTCTGTGCGCTCTCAGCGTCCTTGAGCTGCGCCATCGTAGTTTTGTAGTTGGCAGCAAGCGCGGCCTGGTCGCTCGTGCCGCGATCTCGTACTGACGCGGCAAAACCAAACGCGCTGGCGAGCGAAAAGGCGATGCAGAAGGGGAGCAGGAGGGAGCCAGCGATGATGACTGACTTTCGATCGCTGTCGTACGCGTCGAGCATCCGAAGCGGAATGTAGGCATTGGCGAGAGTAGCGAGGACACCCACAGCCCCATAGACAAGTGCAAGATAGAGGGTGCGGGCGAGAGAGAAGGCGAAGAGGAAATTGCTTGCCGCGCTGATGATGATAAAGCCGTATGCGATGAGCGCACCGGCATACCTACGAGCGCCTGAACTCGCATAGTCTGAAGTCCGGAAAATTTGCACGCTTGCCGGGAGCGGTGAAGATGTAGTCAGTAGGCGGCGGGTAGGCGCGTTCATTGTACCAGTCCTTCCAGTGGTAGAAGACAAGCCAGGGGCAGCGACCGATGGTTTCCATAGCGAACTTGACCATTGAATTCATGCGTGGTCTCGCTGATCGTCACAAAAAGAACGATGCTATTGGGAAAGCCGTAGTGTGTTTGGTAGAGCTTGCGCGCGAAGATCTCTTCGTAGTGCTCGAACTTCTGCTTGATGGTGCGGCGCTCACTCGCGCTGGTGAAAGGCTCTGTACTGCGATCAATTTCTTTGGTGAGAATGAAAAGCTGATCGCCGGCGTGTTTAAGAATGAACGGCGCGGCATCGCCGCGAGAATGGCCCCCACGTAGTTGGATCAGATGCGGGTCGCGCAGATTAGAGCGCGCCGGGGATGTTTTTTCGTTGTCCGTGCTCTGTCCACCCGCTATCTCTAAGAGCCGGCCAGTGAAGCATCTGAAATGCTGGGTCCTGTCTGACGCCGAGCTCGATGCTGGCGTGCACCATGTCCTGAAGGATCTGATGCGCTTGCCATTGCGTAGAGCGGTAGGGAGATGGCTCGTTGACTAGGCGGTCGCCCCGCTCTGTGCGGCTATAGACCGCGTGCTTGAGAGCAACCTGGTGTCGCAGGAGATACGGAGCTTTGAGGGGGGCGTCCGGCAGGATCTTGCCGTAGTCGTTGAACTGATGTCGCCAGCGAGCCAGGCGAGCTAGGCGGCCAGCGAAGCGGATGTAGTTTTTGTGCGGATGAGCTAGAGCGTGCAGCCATGGTGCGGGGAGGTAGGCATATATCTCAGGATTGAGCGTCTTGAGGACGGCAAGGTCGTCACCCGTTAAGCGCAATGGCTCGGTGTCGGCGTCTTTGCCGTTGTAGGCAAACTGAGAGAGGTGCTTGCGGGGCATCCAGGGGTAGATAAGAAAAGGAAGCGTGCGCGTCACCGTTTGGCATGGCGCGGTGCGTGCCGGGGAAATTCGGCTTGATGCAGAATGAGGACACAAAAGAATTTATTCAGGCATGGGCTTGATGTGGTTGGCACTGACATGAGCGCTATTTGGTGACTTAGTGGATGGTGGTGTTGCGGGGACGTTGGCGGTTCGGGAAGTGGTCGAGGGCGTCGGCGGCGGATGCGGTGTTTTCGTTTTCGACGCCCCCGTACCGGCCCCGTATCGCGCCATGTTCGCTGCCCGCAACGCAGCATGGGTGGCCGTATCCATGCGAGGCATCTTATAGACCGACCAGAAAGGAACCGAGAGCATGACTGCTCTATCGGTGAGGTTGGCGACGTATGTCATCCACTCCGCGTGAGAGCGGTGGTAGGAGACTTCATGGCCATGATTTGCTCGGGTGTCGAGAACATATCGCGCGCATACTGCGAGGCGATTGCGTATTCCACGGGCCCCATCATTTTTATTGATGTGTTCGTGTTGATTTCTCGCCGCACTCCTTCCTGTAGCTGATGCGGGAACTGGGGTCGCGAGAAGCATTCCAAGCCCATACTGGCGTGCATCGGATAAGATTAACGCGGCATGCTCATCCATGTAGTGCTTGGCTTCGTCGCAGATTATGAGCGCGAGGTGACGCGCATGCTTGGGACGGCGCCGTGCGGCGGCGAGGCACTGGGCAAGGATGAAGCGGCCGAAGACGGGCGAGGCTTCACCTAGGCCTCCAACCTCAGCATCGCGGGCATCGGTGTTGATTAGGACTATCTTCTTCTCCTGCATGCAACGATACGCGTCGAATTTGTTCTCAGGCGCGGAAAACATCTCATTGAATTTGCCCATGCCGGCAATGGCGTAGATGCGCTGGACAACCTGACTTTTCGTTTTCATGACGAGCTCGTCCGGTTTTTTGCAGTAGACCTGATTGATCAGGAAGCTCTTGGCGACGGACGGAAGGCGCTCTAGCGCGTCGGGGAAGAGGTTCTCGCGCGTCTCACAGACTTTGATGAGCGTCTCCAGCGTTGCGCCAGGGATCTCCTGCATGAGGAGCATGAGATTGGAAATCATCGTCGTCTGGCGCATTGTTAGTGTGTTGTCGATGGATTTGAAGAGGTAGTGGTAAAGACTATTCGAGCCAAAGATCTTGAAGAGGTTGAGTGCAGGGGGCACGTCGTCCGTTGGGTCAAGAATGACCAGGCGGTCCTTCAAGCGCGTGGAAAAGACGTTTAGCTTGTCGACATCCTCGATGAGTGAGCCGAGGCTGTCCATGACGAAAAGCGCTGGCGGATCTTGCTCTTGCAGGAAGTTGGCAAGGATTGATCGGAGGGTTTGTGTTTTCCCGTGACCGCTCTTGGCGAAGATCGTCCCATGCTCTGCGTAGGTCTTGCGCGGAATTATGAACGGCATGGGCGTGGTGAGGAGTGTGTAGAACGGCGTGCCAGAAAGGTATGCGCTGAGGAGTGCCTCGCCCGTGAGACCCGAGTGTTGGGGGGATGTGATGCGGTGTGGATTTTTGCGCGCGGCCTCATCGGTGATTTTGCTGACGTTGAGGACGTTCTCTTTGACGCGCCGGGCAAGTGATGCACCGGGGACAACCGCGTTGTGATCGTCGTGAGCGAAGCGCAGCACGTTGGCAACGATGTCGGCAACGAGATCGACCGGGGCAGGGGCAAGCACGATGAAGGGGACCGTGGCATTGAGTGCGAGCGCGTCGCGCGGCGTGTCGGGAATCGCCTCGGCGATCTCTCGGAAGATGTGCGTGATGGCCTTTGACCACGCACGCAGAAGTTGGTCCGCGTTAGTACGAAACGTGAGAAGGCCGCGAAGGCGTGCACGGTAGGTGACGGCATCGAGTGCGCTGCGCGGTCTTGTGTTTTCTGGGACGCTTGGTGTCTCGAGCTCGACGAGGTCGTGTGCGGCCGCGCGGAATGCGGCGAGAATTGCCGATGAGAACTGGCGGCGCTTGAGTGGTTGGAGCAAGTGGTTGATGGTGTCGTGGCGCCAGGCGGTGGTTGCCGCGGGAAGTGTTGCGAGGGCGCGAGTAGCTTTTTTTTCAAACGCGCGGTGGGGATCCGTGATGCTGGAAGACTTGAGCCAGCCGCCAGAGGTCGGCGTGATCTTTCGTACCATTGTCAGCGCCTCCACGCGCGTGCCCAGTGAGCGGGCGGGACGGTCGTCTCTTCATCGGTTCCCGGGGCGAAGAGGTCTTCGGTGAGTTCTGCGTAGCCGTGTGCGGCTCGCGGCGACGCGTCGATGTGATCGATGCACTCGGTGATGACGACTTCTATTTCGCCGATGGCGCGCAGCGACTTGTGCGTGATGGTTATGCCGCGCAGCAAATCGGCGACGGTGATGTGGAAGGCGAAGGAGGCTCGCATCGTGCTTGATGAGTGCGTGGATTTCGGAGGCACAAATTGCGCTCGCGTCGCGCGCCTTGGTTACGAAGAGGCCACGTGCTTTTGCCTTGGCATGCGCCGCGGTCCGCGGTGGCGTTGAATTGTTCGCGGATGGGGTCATGGAAGATTTCAATACGGTGCAATCGGTGGCGCGTGATGATGGCGAGCTCGCTCGGTGTTGGATGGATCTGTGCCGTGAGGTGGTAGCGCGCGAAGCCCACGAGAGATCGTGTTTGCGAACGTGCGATGTGCGAGTACATGGCTTAGCCGTTGTAGCGATGACGTCGCACGAGGTGGACGAG
>CAVTFO010000001.1:0-46940 GCA_963733995.1 uncultured Thermoleophilia bacterium | reverse complement strand
TGCGGTACGTCGAGCTCGGGCTACGGCTCGGGCGCGACGTGGAGGCCTCGTCGACGCGTACTTCGGCCCTGCCGAGACCGCCGAGCGCGTCGACGCCGAGGCTCTGTGCCGGCCCGCGGCGCTCGCGGACGACGTGGCCGCGCTCCGCCGCGGAGGCGACAGAACCTGCGATCTGACCCGCGCCGGCGGGCGTGGTCGACGACCAGCTCCTCGCGTCGAGACCTATGCGCGGAGCATCGCGGGCGAACGGCTCGCCTATGGCGACGAGGTCGAGCGGGCTTCGGCCTGCGCCCGCGGCGGACGCCGAGGAGGTCTTCGAGGCCGCGCTCGACCGACTCGATGCGGCGCTCCCGGGCGAGGGCGACCTCGTCAGCGGATCGCGGACCTCGCCCATCGAAGGTCGTCGCGCCTGAGGCGATGCTCGAGGTCTTCTCCGCACTCCGCGAGCGCTTTCGCGCCGCGACGGCCGCTCTGCCGGGCCTTCCGCCCGACGAGGACGTCGAGACGGAGCTCGTGCGCGACGAGCCGTGGCTCGCCTACAACTACTACCCCGGCGGCCGGCGGAGCCGGATCGCGATCAACCTCGACCTCCCGATCGCGGCCCCCGAGCTCGTCGACCTCGTCGCGCACGAGGCCTACCCGGGCCATCACACCGACACGCCTGGAAGGAGCACCTGCTCGTGGACGCGGACGTGGTCGAGGAGTCGCTCGTCCTCATCCCGACGCCGCAGAGCATGGTCAGCGAGGGGATCGCCGAGACCGCGTGGGAGCTGCTCGAGGACGCGACGCGCGACGACGTCACGGCGGTGTTCGCGGACGCGGCCGTGCCTTCGACGCGGAGCGGACGCCGCGGTCGGGCGGCCAGGAGGCCGCTCCGGTTCGTCGGGCTCAACGCGGCCTGATGCTGCACGAGGGCGGCGCCTCGGAGGAGGAGGCCGTCGCCTACGTCGAGCGCTGGTCGGCGCGGCCGCGCGAGTACGCCCAGTCGGGCGTCCGTCATGCAGGACCCGCTGTGGCGCGCGTACGCGGCGACGTACTCCCTCGGCGGCGATCTCGCCCGGCAGCACGTCCAGGGGAGCCCCGGCGCTATCTCGCGCTGCTGACGGAGCAGACCCGCGTGGCCGACATGCTCCCGGTATCGTCCGAGCAGTGAGCGTCGCGGTCGAGCGCGAATACGGCCTCTTCATCGGCGGCGAGACCGTCGAGCCCGCGTCCGGTGAGCTTCGTGACCTCGTCGAGCCCGCCACCGGCGAGACGCTCGGTCGGGCGGCCATGGCCGGCGAGGAGGACGTCGACCGCGCCGTGGAGGCCGCCCGCGCCGCGCTCGGCGGCCCGTGGGGCAAGACACCGCCGACCGAGCGCTCGCGCCTCCTCCACGCGCTCGCCGACGCGATCGTCGCGAACCGGAAGGAGCTCGCCGAGCTCGAGGTGCGCAACGTCGGCAAGGCGGTCTCGTCTGTCAAGGCCAAGTCAACCAGGCCACGGAGAACTTCCGCTTCTACGCCTCCGCGATCGCGTCGATCGCCGGGCGCTCGAGCCCGCTCGGCGGCTCGCTCCTCTTCTACTCGCTGAAGGAGCCGGTCGGTGTCGCCGGTCAGATCGTCCCGTGGAACTACCCGCTGACGATGGCGACCTGGAAGCTGGCGCCCGCGCTGGCGGCCGGGTGCGCCGTCGTGCTGAAGCCGGACCCGCAGACGCCGCTGACCGCGCTGCGGCTCGCCGAGCTCGCAGCCGAGGTCGGGTTCCCGCCCGGTGTCGTCAACGTCGTCCCCGCCGACGGGCCCACCACGGGCGCCTACCTCGTCCGCCACCCGGGCATCGACAAGGTCGCCTTCACCGGCTCGACGAAGACGGGCGGCGAGATCATGCGGCTCTGCTCAGAGCCGATCAAGCGCGTGACGCTCGAGCTCGGCGGCAAGAGCCCGAACATCGTCTTCGCGGACGCCGACCTCGACGACGCGATCCCGAGCTCGGTCTGGTCGATCTACTACGCGGCCGGCCAGAGCTGCGAGGCCAGGTCGCGGATCCTCGTCGAGGCGAGCGCGTACGACGACTTCGTCGCGCGCTTCTCCGACCTCGCGCAGAAGCTTCGCGTCGGCGACCCGCTCGACCCCGAGACCCAGATCGGCTCGCTGATCTCGACGGCGCACCGCGAGCGCGTGCACGGGTTCGTCGAGCGCGCCGGCGGCGAGGGGGCGGAGGCTGTGGCAGGCGGCTCGCTTCCCGACGGCCCCGGCGCCTTCTACCCGCCCACGGTGCTCGCGGGCGTTCGAGCCGGCGATGGAGTGCGTGCGCGAGGAGATCTTCGGCCCGGTCGTCACGATCATGCCGTTCGAGGACGAGAAGGACGCGATCCGGCTGGCGAACGACGTCGACTACGGGCTGATGGCGACGGTCTGGACGGGCGACCCTGCCCGCGGGCCGCGCGTCGCGTCGCGGATCAAGTCCGGGACGGTCGGGATCAACATGCCGTACTCCGCATTCCCGGGTATCCCGTTCGGCGGCTACAAGCAGTCCGGCTTCGGCCGCGAGCTCGGGCTCGAGACGCTCGAGCTCTACCTCGAGACGAAGTCGGTGCTCGTCTCCACGGGCCAGCGGGCCTACAACCCCTTCGGGCTCTGAGCCGATACCGCTGGGCCGTCCTTGCCGCGGGCACGTGGGCCCAGGTCGGCTTCTCGATCGTCGGCGTCGGGCTGCCGGCGCTCGCGCCCGCGCTCCGCGACGAGTTCGACCTGTCGCTGACGCAGGTCGGCGTCGTCCTCTCCGCCGCGTGGGTCGGCGCGACGTTCACGCTGCTGCCGTGGGGCCTGCTCGCCGACCGGATCGGCGAGCGCGCGGCGATCGCGACGGGGATCGGGCTCTGCGGCCTGGGCTTCACCGCGGCGGCGTTCGCGCCGGGCTTCGCCTCGCTGTGCGTCATCCTCGCGCTCGCGGGCGCGGCCGGCTCGAGCGTGAACTCCGCCAGTGGCCGTGCGGTCATGGCGTGGTTCCCGGCGGAGCAGCGCGGCTTCGCGCTCGGGATCCGGCAGGCAGCGATCCCGATCGGCGGTGCGCTTGCGGCGCTGGCGCTGCCGTCGATCGAGCAGGCCGGCGGTGTGCAGGCTGCCTTCCTCGCCATCGCCTGCGTGTCGTTCACGGGCGCCGTCGTTGCCGCTGCGGTGATTCGCGATCGGCCCCGAGAGCCCGCGGTCGCACCCGAGGTGGCGCGGACCCTGCACGACCGCGCGCTCTGGCTCCTGTGCGCGTCCGGCGGCTGCTACGTGATCGCGCAGATCGCGGTGATCTCGTTCGTCGTCCTCTACCTGCACGACGAGCGTGGCTGGTCGGACTCCGAGGCGGCGGCGGTGCTGGCGGCGATCCAGGTGCTCGCGGTGGCGTCGCGGATCGCCGTGGGCGCGTGGTCGGACCGCGTCCGGAGCCGCGTCGGGCCGCTCCGGCTCGTCGGCGTCGCGGCGGCGGTCTCGATCGGCCTCGTCGCGCTCGTCACCGAGGCGCCGATCGGGGTCATCGTCACGGCCTTCCTCGCCGCGGGCGTGATCGGGATGTCCTGGAACGGCCTGTCGTTCACCGCCGCGGCCGAGATCGGCGGCTACGCGCGGAGCGGCGCCGCGATCGGGATGCAACAGACCGCGCTGTCGGTTGCGGGCTTGGCCGCGCCAGTCGTGTTCGCCGCGCTCGTCTCGTCCTCGGGCTGGCAGCTCGCCTACGGCGTGGCTGCGCTGTTCCCGCTTGCCGGCTGGGCGCTCCTCGGCCCGCTCGCGGGGCGATGATCAGCGCGTGAACCGCCTGCAGGAGCGGATCGAGCGGGTCTTCGCGCTCGGCGACCGGATCGGCTACACGGCCGCCGAGGACGAGGCGCACACCCTCGCGCGCGGGTGGATGGAGGAGGCCGGGCTCGAGGTCGAGGTCGACGATGCCGGAAACATGATCGGCCGCGTCCCCGGCGATGGGCGCGAGGTCTGGACCGGATCGCATCTCGACTCGGTGCCGTCCGGCGGGCGCTTCGACGGGGTGCTCGGCGTCCTTGGTGGGCTCGAGGCGGTGGAGCGGCTCGGCCTCCCGGGGCTGGCGGTCGTGGCCTTCCGGGACGAGGAGCGCGGGTGCGCCGGCAGCCGTGCCCGGTTCGCAGCCGGGCTCGGTGCCGGACGCGTATCTCGAGCTCCACATCGAGCAGGGCCCGCGCCTCGAGCGCGCAGGCGTGCCGCTCGCCGTGGTGACCGGCATCGTCGGCTACTCGCGACAGACCGTGACGGTCTCCGGACGCGCGGGCCACGCCGGGACGACGCCGATGGAGGGCCGCGATGACGCGCTCGTCGCCGCGGCGGAGCGGATTCTCGCGATCCGGGAGGCGGCCGCGGCGATCCCGGACGCGGTCGCGACCGTGGGCACGATCACCGTCGACCCCGGCGGCGCCAACGTGATCCCCGGGGAGGTCTCGTTCACCGTCGACGCGCGTGCGCCCGACCGCGCCCGCCTCGACGAGCTCCTCGCCGCGATCGGCCTCGAGACCGGCGTCGGCGTCGAGCCCGCGGCGATGGACGCGGCGGTCGTCGCCGCGACGCGCGCGGCGATCGAGGCGGCGGGCGTGCCGGTCCTCGAGCTCGCCTCCGGCGCGGGCCACGACGCCGGGATCCTTGCGAGCGCCGGCGTCGCCGCGGGAATGCTCTTCGTCCGCAGCCGCAACGGCGGCATCAGCCACAACCCGGACGAGTGGAGCGATCCAGAGGACTGCGCCCTGGCCGTCGACGTTCTCGCGGACGCGCTGGCCAGGCTCTCGGCCGGGCCCTGAGAATCCGACGCGAAACAGAGAAAGCAACAGACTGTTACTTGTCGCTTCTCAACGCGGAAACGTCGAGTGCTAGCGTCGTCGCCATGCGTGGGGCATGGCGGCTCTGGGTGCTCGCCGCTGCGACGTGTGCGGTCGTCGCCACAACGGCTGCCGCCGCGGAGGCCCCACCGCCCGACGCGGTGCGCGGCTGCGACTCGCGCGGAGACTCGAACCGGCCGCAGCGATTGCCCTCGCCGCCGGGCGTCCGCATCGGCCCGCTCGTGATCTGGCCCTCGGTGCGGACGCGCGTCGAGCCGTACCGGCCCAGCGCCATGGCGCTTCTACGTGAAGGCGCCGATCGTCCTGCCAGCGCGGACACGGGTGGTGCTCGCGGTCGCGCCGGAGGGCGTCGGGCTCGTCGAGCTGCTGCGGCCGGACCGGGGCTTGGGTCACGGCCCTCCGCTTCGAGGCGTGTGCGGAGAGCGTGCGCGCCTTCCCCGGCGCGTACCGCGGGACGGTCGGGAGGTACACCGGCTTCCCGTTCGGCTTCCGGCTCGCTCGGCGGGCGGCGTGCGTCCCACTCGAAGTCTGGGTCGTCGGGCGGGAGACGCCCTTCCGCCGCCTCGTGCCGTTCGGCCGCAACTCGTGCCCGTAGCACGAACCCGGCGCGAAAGGGACAAAGCAACAGACTGTCACTTGTCCGCTTTCGCGCCGTATTCGCTGCTCCGGACCGGCTAGCCGGCCGGGACCTCCACCATCGCGCTGCCGCCGCCGCGGCGGGTCGGCTCCGCTGCCGCGAGCACGCCGCCGCCCGGGAGGAACTCGATCCCGGTCGCCGCGCCGATCTCCGGGTTGGTGACGAAGACGTGACCGCGCGCCTCGAGCGCCGGCGCGACCGGCGAGGACCGGAAGAGCGGCTCCGCCTGCGTCGTCGTCGTGTTCCGCTGCGTCGCGCGCGGGTCGGCGATCGCCTGCGGCAACGTCATCCCGGAATCGAGCCGGTCGACGAGCAGCTGCAGGACGGTCGTGATGATGGTCGAGCCGCCCGGGGACCCGACCGTGAGCAGCGGCCGCCCGGCCTGCGTGAGGATCGTCGGCGACATCGAGCTCCGCGGTCGCTTGCCGCCCGCGACGCTGTTCGGGTGGTTGAGCAGGCCGTAGTCGAAGTCGGTGAGCTCGTTGTTGAGCAGGAAGCCCCAGCCCGGCACGACGAGCCCGGCGCCGCCGGTCGACTCGATCGTGAACGTGTACGACACGACGTTGCCGAAGCGGTCCGAGGTGCTGATATGCGTCGTCGACGTCGGCTCGACGTCCGTCGCCGCCGCCGCGAGCAGCGTCCCGAGACTGCCGTTGAACGGCCAGGGGTCTCCGGCCGCGACCGGGCTCGTCGCCGCCGTCTCCGTGATCAGCGCCCGCCGCGTGGCGGCGAAGCCGTCCGAGAGGAGGCCCTGAAGCGGCACGTCGACGTAGTCGGGGTCGCCGAGGTACGCGCCCCGGTCGGCGAACGAGAACCGCGAGGCCTCGAGGAAGAGGTGCAGCTGCCGCTCGCGCGTTGCCGTCGCGAGCGGGTAGCCCTCGAGGATGTTGAGCGCCTCGCCGACGGTGGAGCCGCCGCTCGAGGGCGGGCCCATCCCCCAGACGTCGAGGCCGCGGTAGCCGACGCGCGTGGGCTCGCGCTCGGGCGCCACGTAGCCGTGCAGGTCGCGCATCGCCATCAGCCCGCTCCGCCAGACGTGGTTCGCGGTCGGGGCGACGGGCGGATGCTGCACCGCCTCGGTGAGCGCGTCCGCGATCGCGCCGCGGTAGAAGCCCTTCTCGCCGAGGTGGGCGATCCGCTCGTACGCGCGGGCGAGATCCGGGTTGCGGAAGACCGTGCCGACGTCCTTCGGCGTCCCGTCCGGGTCGAGGAAGAGCGCCGCCGAGGCCGGGACGTCGTCGAACCAGTCGGCGTTCGCGAGCGTCTGGTCGAAGAAGACCTGGTCGATCACGAAGCCCTCGCGTGCGAGCCCGATCGCCGGTTGGAGCGCCTCGGCCAGCGAGATCGTCCCGTAGCGGTCGAGCGCGCGGGCCCAGCCTGCGACCGTGCCGGGGACGCCGACGGACAGGCCGCTGTAGCGCGCGGCGTTGAATGGGAGTGGGGCTCCCGCCTCCCAGAAAGAGTCGGGCCGCATCGCCGCCGGAGCGGCCTCGCGGTGGTCGACGGTCGTGACGGCGCCGCCGGCGGTCCGGAGGAGCAGGAAGCCGCCGCCGCCGATCCCGCACGAGAACGGCTCCGGTGACGCCGAGCACCGCCGCGGCCGTGACGGCGGCGTCGACCGCGTTGCCGCCGCGGCGGAGCGTGTCGACCGCCGCGCGCGTCGCGAGCGTCTCGACGGTGGCGGCCGCGCCGCCGGTGCCGACCGCGGTCGGCGGTCCTGTCGGTGCCGTGGCCGCCCCGGCGGTACCGGCGAGGCCGAGGACGAGAACCGAGGCCGCAGTGACGAGCGAGCAGAACCGCGTGCGCATGGTCGCCTCCCGAGTCGTTGGACCCGCGACCTATGCCCGGATTCCCGGAACGTCTACCGCTCGCGGAACGTGATCGCCTGCGCGCCCTCCCAGAGCGTCAGGCGGCCGAGCTCCCTGAGCTGCTCCTGCCCCTCGACGAGCGTGGCGAAGTGGTTGGCCCACAGGTGGCCCGCCTTGCTGGCGAAGCTGCAGTAGCCGTACGGGAACAGCAGCTCCGTCTCGCTCTGCCCGCCGGGGTAGAGCGCGAGCTCGCCCGGGTGCGGGTAGCTCGTGGCGTTCTCGGGGCCGATGCCGAGGTCGCGGTCGCCCCAGGGGATCCAGTTCGACTCGCCGCTCCAGCGGCAGTGGATGATCCGGTCCTCGAACGGGAGGATCCCGCGGAAGGCCTCGACGGTGCGCGGCGCCAGCTCCTCCTCCCAGCGCGCGACGAACGTCATCCCGGCGGCGACGATCTCGAGCACGCGCGCGAGCCTATCGAAGGGGAGCTAGTGGCTCTGAGCCACAAAGTCATCCCTTCGCCGCGAGCCACGCCAGCAGCGCGTCGCGCTCTGCGTCCGTCATCCTGGTGGCGTTCCCCGGCGGCATCGCGCGCGTGCGCACCATCGTCGCGACGAGGTCGGCCCGCGCGAGCGCGTTCGCCGGGTCGTCGAGGCGCAGCCCGGCCGGGGCGGCGGCGCCGCTGTGGCACTCGCGCAGCGGTTCTGGAGGATCGCCGCGGCCTGCGCGTCGGTCGGCACCGGCGCGCCCGCGGTCGCCTCGTCGTCCGGCTCCAGCACGACGGCCAGCGCGACCGTCGCGACGACGGCGGCGGCGACCGCCCACCACGCCCGCACGCCCTTGTGCCAGAGGTTGAAGACGTGGCGCACGAGCACGAGCACGCCGATCACGGCGACGAGCACGAGCCACGAGCGCGAGTGCCCGTACGTCAGCGGGAAGTGCCCGGCGAGCATCGCGAACACGACCGGGAGCGTGAGGTAGTTGTTGTGCACCGAGCGCCGCTTCGCCTCGAGGCCCGGCGCGGGATCGGGCGGCCGCCCCTCCTCCTTCGCGCGGATCAGCTCCCAGTGCGCCGGGATGATCACGCGGAAGACGTTGGCCGCCATGATCGTGCCGAGCATCGCCCCGACCTGGAGGTAGGCCGCCCGCGGCGCGAACAGCTCGCCCGCCGCGAACGCGGACGACGACGACGAGCACGCCGACCCCGACCGCCAGCAGCCGGTCGTCCCGGATCAGCCGGCACAGCCCGTCGTAGACGAGCCACCCGAGCAGGAGGCCGCCCGCGCTCAGCAGCACCGCCTGCCACGCCTCGAGGTCGGCGACGGCCGGGTCGATCAGCCGCTCGTCCGCGTCGAGGTAGTAGAGGAGGACGAGGAGCGAGAAGCCCGAGAGCCACGTCGTGTACGCCTCCCACTTGAACCAGTGCAGCGGCTCGGGCATCGGGTCGGGCGGCAGCGCGTAGCGCTCGGAGTGGTAGAAGCCGCCGCCGTGGACGCCCCAGTACTCGCCGCCGACGCCCTCCTTCGGCTCGCGCGGCGGGCGCAGCTTCAGGTCGAGGCGGATGAAGTAGAGCGAGGCCCCGATCCACGCGATCCCGGCCATCACGTGGAGCAGGCGCAGGCAGACGTCGAGGACGTCCTTCAGGTACGAGTCCATCGGTCCCTCGCGATCGCCGCCAGCGCGCGGAGCCCGTCGGCGAGCTCCTCCTCGCGCGTCCGTCCCAGCCGCTCGCGGAACTCGGGGAGCAGCTCCGCACGCGTGCGGCCGGCGACGAACGTGACGTAGCGGAAGCCGAAGACCTGCTCGTACTCGGCGTTCAGCCGCTCGAGCTCCGCCAGCACCTCGGGCTCGGCGCCGCGCTGCTCGCCGGACGGCTCGCCGATCCGCGGGTGCGCGGCGAGCGCCTCGGCCTGCTCGTCGGGCGGCGCGGCGAGCAGGACGTCCTCGCGCTCGAGCGGGTGCTCGAAGGCCGCGAGCCGCTCGATCAGCCGCGTCCGGCCGGAGAAGAGCGGCGCCAGCTCCTCTGCGCTCAGCTGCCCCGGTAGCTCGCGCATCCGTAAGGGGAGACCAGCAGCGGCACGTGGTAGTGGCCCTCCTCGAGCGCGACCGTCAGCTCGACGCGGCGGAAGAACGGCGAGGGCGGGTGGAACACGACGGTGTACTCGCCCGGCTCCAGCCCCTCGGCGAGCCGGGCACGGCCGTCGACGTCCGTCGTCGCCTCGCCGACGCCGACGAGCTCGACGCGGACGCCGGCGGCCGGCCGGCCCGCGCCCGTGTCGAGGACGTGGGTCGAGACGCTGATCACGCCGGGAGCTTCGCCGCCTGGCGCCGGTGCTCCTGCGCGATCGCCGCCTCGTCGGCATGGACGAGGAGCCCGTCGAGGACGACGTCCTCGCCGCCGACGACGAGCCGGTCGACCCGGTGCGGGCCTGCGAGGACGAGCCCCGCGACCGGGTCGTTCGCGCCCGCGAGCGCGAGCCCGTCGGTGCGCCAGACCGCGAAGTCGGCCCGCTTCCCGGGCTCGAGCGAGCCGAGGTCGTCGCGGCGCAGCACCTCCGCGCCGCCGCGTGTCCCGAGCCGCAGCGCCTCGCGTGCCGTCAGCGCCTCCGGGCCGCCGCGGCCGCGCGCGACGAGTAGCGCCTGCTTGACCTCGAGGAAGAGGTCGCTGCGCTCGTTCGAGGCGGAGCCGTCGACGCCGAGCCCGACGCGGACCCCGGCGTCCAGCATGCGGCCGAACCGGCGCGATCCCGGCCCCGAGGCGCAGGTTCGAGGTCGGGCAGTGGGCGACGCCGGTCCCCGCCTCGCCGAACGCCCGCACGTCCGCGTCCGAGAGGTGGACGCAGTGCGCGCACCAGACGTCGTCCGCGAGCCAGCCGACCTGCTCGAGGTACTCGACCGGGCGGCAGCCGAAGAGCTCCTGGCAGTACTCCTCCTCCTCGACCGTCTCGGCCAGGTGGGTATGGAGCTGGAGACCGAGCCGGCGCGCGAGCCCTGCCGACTCCTGCATCAGCCGCTTCGTCACCGAGAAGGGCGAGCACGGGGCGGCGACGATCCGCACGAAGCCCTCCTCGTCCTGCAGGCCGGCGAGCCGCTCCGTGTCGGCGAGGATCGCGTCGAGGTCCTCGACGAGGGAATCGGGCGGGAGCCCGCCGTCGCTCTCGCCGAGGTCCATCGAGCCGCGCGAGGCGTGGATGCGGACGCCGAGCTCCCGCGCCGCCGCGACCTCGGCCTCGACCAGGCCCGAGACGCCGCGCGGGAAGACGTAGTGGTGGTCGAACACGGTCGTGCACCCCGAGAGCGCGAGCTCGGCGATGCCCGTCCGCGCGGCGGCCGCGACCATCTCCTCGTCGATCCGCGCCCACGTCGGGTAGAGCGTCTGCAGCCACGTGAACAGGTCGGCCTGCTGCGCCCGGGCGCGCGTGAGCGTCTGGTAGAGGTGGTGGTGCGTGTTGATCAGGCCGGGCGTGACGACGGCGCGGTGCAGGTCGACGCGCTCGTCGGACGCGGGCGGCTCCCCGCTCCCGACGGCCGCGATGCGCCCCTCCTCGACGAGCAGCCAGCCGGGATCGAGCTCGGTGCCCGCGTCGTCCTGGACGACGACGACCCCGTTGACGAACGCGCGGCTCACGTCGCGGAGCCTAAGCTTCCGTGGTGGTTGCGGCCATGGCCACCATCGTCGGTCACGCCCCCGGGATGGAGGAGATCGCCCGCATGGCGACCGACGAGATCGAGGGCTGGCTGCGGGAGTACCCCGGCTATCGCGGGCTCGTCGTGCTGACCGACGAGGCGGGCGAGCGGTCGCGCGTGATCACGCTGTGGGCGTCCGCCGAGGACGAGCTGCGGGCGCGCGAGAGCCGCGGCACGATGCGCGACGGGGTCGCGGCCACGGTCGGGATGACCGTCGTCGGGATGGACGTCCTCGACGTCCCCCTCCTCGAGCTCGTCTAGTCCGGCTGCGACGCGTCCAGCGGGACGAGCTCGAACCGGTCGACGTCGACGAGGCCGCGGTCGGTGATCTTCAGGCTCGGGATCACCGACAGGGCCAGGAACGACATCGTCTGGAAGGGCGCCGGGAGGTCGCAGCCGAGCGCACGCGCCTGCTCCACGCACGCCCGCGCGTCGCGGAGCACGTCGGCGAGCGGCGCGTCGGAGAGGAGCCCGGCGATCGGCAGCGGCAGCTCGGCCCTCACGCCGAGGTCGTCCACGACCACCTCGCCGCCGCCGAGCTCGGCCAGTCGCGTGACCGCGCGGGCGATGTCGTCGTCGTCCATGCCCACGACCACGATGTTGTGCGCGTCGTGGGCGATCGTCGAAGCGAGCGCGCCGCTGCGGAGGCCGAAGCCCTTGACGAGCCCGACGCCGATCCGGCCGGTGCCGAGGTGGCGCTCGACCACGGCAATCTTGGCGAGGTCGCGGTCCGGGTCGGGGAACGGCGGCGCGGCGGTGAGCGCCTCGGTCACGATCTGGTCCCGGACGACGCCGATCACGCGCGCCTCGCCGGCGATCTCCGGCAGCGCGAAGTCGGACGCCGAGACGTGCTGCACGCGCACCGTCTGCTTCACCCACTCGGGCACCTCGGGCCGCGTGATCTCGCCGACCGGCCGTCCGCCCTTGAGCACGAGCTCGGGGACGAAGCGCTCGAGGTCGGGGAGCAGGAGCAGGTCGGCGCGGTAGCCCGGGGCGACGGCGCCGTGCTCACGCAGCCCGTGCCACGTGGCCGGGTTCAGCGTGGCCAGCACGAGCGCGTCCTCGGGCGACACGCCCTCCTCGACCGCGACCCGCACCATCGAGTTCACGTGGCCCTCGTCGGCGATGTGCTCCGGCTCGCGGTCGTCGGTGCAGAACGCCATCCGGTAGGGCCCGTACTCCTTCACGAGCGGGAGCAGGTCGCGCAGGTTCCGCGCGCCCGAGGCCTCGCGGATCAGCACCCACATCCCGGCGCGCAGTCGCTGCCGGCCCTCCTCGACCGTGTACGCCTCGTGGTCGGAGCGGATGCCCGGCGGCCGCGTACGCGCTGAGCGCCTTCCCGAGCACGCCCGGCGCGTGGCCGTCGACGTGGACGGCGCCGTCGAGCGCGAGCTTCGCGAGCTCGTGCGGGTCGCCCGCGACGACGCCGGGGAAGTTCATCATCTCCGCGAGGCCGAGCACTCGCCGCCGGCGCAGCAGCGCCTCGAGGTCGCCGGTCGAGAGCGGGCGGCGCGGAGACTCGAACACGGACGCGGGCACCGACGACGAGGCCATGAAGAACACGTCGAGCGGCACCTCGCGGCACGCGTCGAGGAGCCAGTGCACGCCGTCGGTGCCGAGGACGTTCGCGAGCTCGTGCGGGTCGGCGACGATCGCCGTCGTCCCGAGCGGCAGCACGAGGCGGGCGAACTCGTCGACGAGCAGCTTCGACGACTCGATGTGGACGTGCGCGTCGACGAAGCCCGGGACGACCCAGCGCCCGGTCGCGTCGACCGTCTCGCGGCCCTCGTACTCGCCGAGGCCCGCGACGTAGCCGTCCACGATCGCGACGTCGGTGTCGAGCCACTCGCGCGTGAAGACCGAGAGGACGCGTCCGCCGCGGACGACGACGTCGGCGGGCTCGTCCCCGCGGGCGACGGCGAGTCGGCGGGCGAGGTCGGCCATGCGGCCGCGAGCCTACCGTGGCGTCGCGGCCGGACTATCGGGCAGCCGACTTGAGCGCGTTGGGATACGGAATCGGCAGCGGAGACGACGGCGGGGACGGAGGCCGCGGTATCGGTGTCGGCGGCTTCGGCTTCGCGGCTTCGTCGGGTCACAGGTGCGGCATCACCACCCGACGCGCCTCGCGCCGGGTCTCTTCCGCGTCGCGCCAGGTAGGGCCGGCTGTCGTATCGTTGCCTCCGTGGACGTGCTGACCCCCCGCACGCTCGACGAGGCGCTCGCGCAGAAGGCGGAGCACCCCGACGCGGTGCCGATCCAGGGGGGCACCGACCTGATGGTCGCGCTGAACTTCGACCACAGCCGTCCCGAGGCGATCCTGAACCTCGCGGAGGTGGCCGAGCTGCGCGGGTGGAGCCGCGAGGACGACGGCCGCCTGCGCCTCGGCGCGGGGCTGACGTGCACCGAGATCGAGGAGGGGCCGCTGCGCGACGCGCTGCCGGCGCTCGCGGAGGCCGCGCGGACGGTCGGCTCGCCGCAGATCCGCAACCGCGCCACGATCGGCGGCAACCTCGGCACCGCCTCCCCGGCCGGCGACGCGATCCCGCCTCTGCTCGTGGCCGACGGCGAGGTCGAGCTCGCGAGCGTGCGCGGCGCGAGACGGCTGCCGCTGCAGGACTTCCTCGTCGGCCCCAAGCGGAACGCGCTCGAGCCCGACGAGCTGATCGTCGCCGTGCGGGTCACGAGCGGCGGGCCGGAGACGTTCATGAAGGTCGGCCCGCGGAACGCGATGGTGATCGCGGTCTGCTCGCTCGCGCTGCGGGCGAACGGCGAGCTGCGCGCGGCGTACGGCTCGGCGGGGCCTGTCGTCGGGCTGGTGCGCGCGCCGCTCGAGGAGGCCGACTCGTTCGCCGACCGCGTCGCCGAGGCCGCTTCGCCGATCGACGACGTGCGCGGGACCGCGGCGTACCGGCGTCACGCGCTGCGCGTGCTGACCACGCGGGCGCTCGAGAGGACGCTCGCGGCGTGAGGATCGAGCTCACGGTCAACGGCGAGCAGCGCGAGGCCGACGTCTGGGCAGGCGAGAGCCTCCTGTTCGCGCTCCGCGAGCGGCTCGGCCTCCCCGGGTCGAAGAACGCCTGCGAGCAGGGCGAGTGCGGCTCGTGCTCGGTGCTGATGGACGGCGACCTCGTGTGCGCGTGCCTCGTGCTCGCGGCGCAGGCGGACGGCCACGAGGTCGTCACGGTCGAGGGGCTCGCGGCCGGCGAGGACCTCCATCCGGTGCAGAAGGCGTTCGTCGACGCGGGCGCCGTCCAGTGCGGGTTCTGCACGCCCGGCCTGGTCATGGCCGCCGCCGACCTGATCGCCCGCGTCCCCGACCCGAGCGAGGACGAGATCCGCGAGGCGCTCTCCGGCAACCTCTGCCGCTGCACCGGCTACGCGAAGATCTTCGAGGCGGTCAAGGCGGCCGCCGCGCAGCCGTGACCACGCCGGCCGTCCCGAAGCTCCGCGTCGGCCGCATCGGCGACCTCGTCCTCCGCGCCGACGGCACGCCGAAGACGACCGGCGAGTTCGCGTACTCGTCCGACCTCTACGCCGCCGGGATGCTCTGGGGCCACACGGTGCGGAGCCCGCACCCGCACGCGCGCGTGCTCTCGGTCGACGTCTCGCAGGCGCTGACCATGCCCGGCGTGCACGCCGTCCTCACGCACGCCGACGTACCGGGCGCGAAGCGCTACGGGCTCGAGTTCCCCGACCAGCCGGTGCTCGCGATCGACCGCGTGCGCTACGTCGGCGAGCCGGTCGCGCTCGTCGCCGCGGAGCACCCGGAGCAGGCGCGGCGGGCGGCGGAGCGGATCGCCGTCGCCTACGAGGAGCTCGAGCCGGTCGTCGACATGGAGCGGGCGCTCGAGCAGGAGCCGATCCACGAGGAGCGCTGGACCGAGGGCCACGGCTACCGCGAGGACGACCGGCCGAACGTCCTCCGCACGCTCGTCATCCGCCACGGCGACCCCGAGGCCGAGGGCGACGTCGCAGTCAGCGGCTTCTACGAGGTCGGGATGCAGGACCAGGCGTTCCTCGGCCCCGAGTCGGGCCTGGCCGTGCCCGACGGCGAGGGCGGGGTCGACATCTACGTCGCGACGCAGTGGCTGCACGTCGACCGCGACCAGGTGGCGCCGTGCCTCGGCCTCGCGCCGGAGCGCGTGCGCCTCCACCTCGCGGGCGTCGGCGGCGCGTTCGGCGGCCGCGAGGACCTGTCGATGCAGATCCACGCGGCGATGCTCGCGCTCCATGCCGACCGGCCCGTGAAGATGGTGTACGGCCGCGACGAGTCGTTCGTCGGCCACGTGCACCGCCACCCGGCGCGGATCTGGTGCGAGCACCGCGCCCGTCGCGACGGGAAGCTCGTGAACGTGCGGCTGCGGATCCTGCTCGACGGCGGCGCCTACGCCTCGTCCTCCACCGCCGTGGCCTCGAACGCCGCCTCGTTCGCGGTCGGCCCCTACGCGGTCGAGAACGCGCTGATCGAGTCGACGGTCGTCTACACGAACAACCTGCCCTGCGGCGCGATGCGCGGGTTCGGCGCCGTGCAGACGTGCTTCGCGTCCGAGGCCCAGATGGACAAGCTCGCCGCCGAGCTCGGGCTCGATCCGGTCGAGCTGCGGCTGCGGAACGCGCTTGCGCCGGGCGACACGCTCCCGACGGGGCAGAAGATCGCCGGCTCGCTCCCCGTCGCCGAGGTGATCACGGCCGCTGCCGCGCTCGAGCCGCCGCCGGCGGAGGAGCTGCCGCGCGACCCGATCCGCCTCCCCGGCGGGGCCGGGAACACGACGCGCGGCGAGGGCGTGCGCCGCGGTGTCGGCTTCGCGCTCGGGTTCAAGAACATCGCGTACTCCGAGGGCTTCGACGACTCGACCGCCGCGCGCGTGCACATCGACGCGGACGGTCGCGCCGAGATCCACTGCGCCGCCGCCGAGGTCGGCCAGGGCGTGAGCGACGTGATCCTCCAGGTTGCGCGCGAGGAGCTCGGCACCGACGACGTCGTGCTCGCCCCGCACACGACCGCCTCGGTCCAGTCGGCCGGGCTCGGCCTCCGCCTCGCGCCTCACGTGGATGGTGTCCGGCGCCGTCCGCGACGCCTGCCGGGCGGCGCTCGCGGACCGGGCGGCGCAGGGCGGCGGCGAAGTGGACGTCGAGCGCGTCTACCGGCACCCGCGGACCTGGCCGCTCGACCCCGAGACCGGCCAGACGACCGGCGTCCGTTCGCACGTCGCGCTCGCAGTCTCGGCGATGAAGGTCGTGGCCGAGGTGGACGAGGAGCTCGGGCTCACGCGCATCGTCTGGATCGGGACGGCGCAGGACGTCGGCCGGGCCGTGAACCCGCTCGCCGTGCAGGGCCAGATCGAGGGCGGCACGGCGCAGGGCATCGGGCTCGCGCTGATGGAGGAGATCCAGCTCGTCGACGGCACGGTGCGGAACGCGAGCTTCACGGACTACCTGATCCCGACCTCGCTCGACGTGCCGCCGGTCGTCGAGGCGGTGCTGATCGAGGAGGCGGAGCCCGACGCGCCCTACGGCGTGAAGGGCGTGGGCGAGCCGCCGACCGTCGTCTCGACGGCCGCGGTCGTGGCGGCGATGCGCGCCGCGACCGGACGGGCACTGACCCGCGTGCCCGTCCGGCCGGACGACATCGCGCTCTGAGGACTAGCCCATCGAGGCGTTCGGGTCGTTCTTCCAGAGCCCGAAGGCGTTCCCCTCCGGGTCCGTGCACGTGGCGAACCAGCCCATGCCGGGCACCGGCTGCGGGTCGTCCGCCGACCCGCCGAGCTCGCGCACGCGGTCGGCGCTGGCGGGAACGTCCTCGACGTCGTAGTAGACGCGCACGGACGGCCCGCCGTCCTGGATCGCGCCGCCCGTGTCCTCGGAGGTCTGCGTCATGTGGTACTCGGTCGGGCTGCCCTCGAACTCCTGGAACTGCCAGCCGAAGAGGTCGCCGTAGAACGAGAGCGCGCGCTTCGTGTCGCTCGCGCCGATCTCGACGTGCACCGGCTTGGCCATCTGTGCTCCTTTCGGTCCGTGTGGCCCTGTCGCTAGAGACGACGAACGGGCCCGGAAGTCATCGACAGCAGGTCGCCGACGCGTATCTGCTCGGTGAGTAGGCTGCCGAAACCGCTCCGGCTCGCCCGCGACGTACGCCTCGCACAGCTCGTGCCCGGCCGGGTAGGTGAGCACGTACGTCCGCGAGGTCGGCTCGTGGAGGAAGCGGAGCAGATGGGCCGAGAGCTCCGGGCTCATGAGGCACCAGCGCTCGAGGTACGCGCGCACCTCGGCCTCGTCCGCACCATGCTCGTGCAGCATCAGCGCCGCATTGACCTCGGCCCAGACGGCACGGCTCGAGCGCGCGACGCACGGCGAGCGCGTGCTCGAGGTCGAGCTCGACCCCGGCGGCGGCCGCGAGCGCCGCCCGCCCGTCGCCCTCGAGCAGCAGCGTGCGGCGCCAGCGTCGCGATCCCCTCCGAGACGAGCGACTGCGGCGTCGGCACGAGCACGATCGCCTCCTCCAGCAGGCCGCGGCCGCGGACGAGCAGCTGCTCCTTGCAGCAGCGCTCCGCGTGGTGGCCCGGATACGTCTCGTGGATCGCGAGCACGAGCAGGTCGAAGGCCGTCTGCGGCAGGTCGAGGTTGACCTCGATCCGGCTGCGCAGCCCGCCGAGGTACGAGCAGAACGCCATCCAGGGCTCGTCGCGCACCGTCTCGAGGTCGACGTCCTCGCCGTCGGGCAGCTCGACCAGCCCGCGCGTCTGCGCTCGCGCCTCCGCGATCGCCGCCGCCACCGTCCGCTCGACGCGCTCGGGCGCCACGCGCAGCGAGTCCTCCCAGCGCAGGTAGCGCTCGTTCAGCGGCCCGTCGCCGGGCAGCAGCTCCTCCAGGCGCTCGTGCGCCGCCGTGAAGACGGCCTCGTCCGTGAACGTCGGCCGGACGCCGTAGCAGCCCTCGACCTCGTCGGCGTACGAGCGCGACTCCCCGGCCAGCACGCCGGCGTACGTGCGCAGCCCGACGACCTGGTCGCGCAGCCAGCCGTCCTCCAGCTCGTCGAGCAGGGCCTCCGCCTCGGCGACGAGCACACGCGGCTCGACGGGCGGTGCCGCCTCGACCGCCGCCGCGAGCTCCGGCGGGCCGAAGTACGCGTCGACGATCCCGTCGACGTGGCGGCCGACCTGCAGCCCCAGCACGAGGTAGCGCTCCGCGACGGACCCGGTCACGCGGCGAGCCTATGCGCCCGCGCGCTTGACTTGGTCCGGTCCGGGTCGCTTTGATCGGAGCGCGTGAGCGCTCCCGCGCCGGTGCCGTCGTCACAGTCGCTCGTCCGGCTCGAGGCCGTGCGGAAGAGCTTCGGCGACAACCTCGTGCTCGACGGGATCGACCTCGACGTCGCGACGGGCGAGGTGCTGACGATCATCGGCCCGAGCGGGAGCGGCAAGTCGACGCTGCTCCGCTGCGTGAACCTGCTCGAGCCCGTCGACTCCGGCCGGATCTTCCTCGAGGGCGAGGAGATCACGAGGCGCGGGGCCGATCCGTCGGCGATCCGGCAGCGAATCGGGATCGTGTTCCAGCAGTTCAACCTGTTCCCGCACCTGAAGGTGATCGACAACCTCACGCTCGCGTCGCGGCGGATCCGAAAGGTGCCGCGGGCGCAGGCGGAGGCGCGCGCGCTCGAGCTGATCGCCCGCGTCGGCCTCGGAGAGGAGAAGGCGCGGCAGTACCCGCACCAGCTCTCCGGGCGGCCAGCAGCAGCGGGTCGCGATCGCGCGCGCGTTGATGATCGACCCGCACGTGATGCTCTTCGACGAGGTCACCTCCGCGCTCGACCCGGAGCTCGTCGGCGAGGTGCTGGTGGTCATGCGCGACCTGGCGCGGGACGGGATGACGATGCTCGTGGTCACGCACGAGATGCAGTTCGCCCGCGAGGTGGGCGATCGCGTGGTGTTCATGGACGAGGGGCGGATCGTCGAGCAGGGCGTCCCGTCCGACGTGCTCAACCAGCCGCGGGAGGAGCGCACGCGGCGGTTCCTGGCAAGGTCGCTCCAGCTCGCCCACTCGCTCGACGAGTTGGCATCCGACAGAGGAGGAGAGGAATGAAACGGCTCGTCATGGCCGTGGTCGTCGCCGGGATCGCCGCTGCGGCGTTCGCGGCCTGGGGTCTCGCCGCGCCGGCGGGCTCCACGACAGCAGCAGGGCCCGCGGCGACAGCGGACAAGACCAGGCTGCCGGCGCTGCCGGCCGGAGGTGCGGCAGCGGAAGCGGTGGATCGTCGGCGTCAAGTGCGACGCGCCGCCGTTCGGCTACATCAACGTCCAGGGAAAGAACGCCGGGTTCGACGTCGAGATCGCGAAGCTGGTTCTCGCGCTACGCCTTCGGCCGCGACAACCGCGTCACGTTCGAGTGCGCCCCCACGCCGGCTCGCGAGCCGCTGCTCACGACCGGTCGCGTCGACCTCGTCATCTCGACGTTCACGTACACGACCGACCGCGACACGCGGATCGACTTCTCCCGCGCGTACTACCGGGCCAGCGGGCGGCTGCTCGTGAAGAACGACAGCCCCATTCAGCGGCTGAGCGACATCAGCGGGAAGCGAGTCGCGACGACCAGCGGCTCGATCTACGACCGGTGGGTGCGCCGCTGTTTCCCGAACACGCAGCTCACCGTCACCGATTCCTTCACGAACGCCCTGCTCGCCTTCAACCAGGGCCGCGCGGACACGCTGATGTGGGACGACTCCGTGCTCGTCGGGATCGCGACCGCCGATCGCAGCTCGAAGCTCACGAACGACGTCTTCCTCGAGGGCCCGTACGGGATCGGGATCCGCCAGGGGAACGCGGCGATGAAGCGCTGGGTCGACGCGCGGCTCGAGCTGATGCGGAAGCAGGACCGGTTCATGTCGATCCTGCGCAACAACGTCCCGGCTCGCCTCGTCCCGGCGTTCTCGCGCAACATCCTGCGCCCGAACAACACGTTCGGGTACCCGCGGCCCGGGAGCCCCAGCCCGGACACCGTGTGCCCGTAGCGGGGGGCGCACAGCACCACGACCGGAGGGACGGCCGCGCGCGTCGCGGCCGTCCCCCCTGCACGCGCCCGTGACGGTCGCCGTCACCTACGACCTCTGGTCGTTCGTCAGCGAGAACCGCGAGGAGCTCTTCGCACGCGTTCCTCAACACGCTGAAGGTCTCCGCTATCGCGATCGTCGGCGCGTCGTTGATCGGCATCACCCTCGGCGCCGCGCGCGCGAACCGGATCCCGGTGATCAGCCAGCTGAGCGCGGTCTACGTCGAGATCATCCGCAACACGCCGATCCTGCTGCAGATCTTCATGGTCTTCTACGCGCTGCCGCAGTTCGGGATCCTGCTCAACCAGTTCACCGTCGCCGTGCTGACCGTGATGATCTGGGGCGGCGGGTTCAACACCGAGAACTTCCGCGCCGGCTTCGAGGCGGTGCCGTTCCGCTACCGCGAGGCGGGCGCCGCGCTCGGTTTCGGCCGGGTCGGGACGTTCCTGAACATCACCCTGCCGATCGGGTCGCGGATCGCGCTGCCGTCCTCGATCAACACCTACATCTCCGTGGTGAAGAACACGTCGCTGATGTACGTGATCGGCTACCCGGAGCTGACGACGACGGCGCTCAACATCGCGGCGCTGACGGTCGAGACGCTCGAGGCGCTGACCGTGCTCGCGCTCGTCTACCTCCCGCTCGTCTGGACGCTCTCGGGCCTCATCCGCCTGCTCGAGCGCCGGCTCGCGATCCCGGAGACGCGCTAGCCGATGCCCGACTGGGTCGAGCCCGTCGCGCGGTACATCCTCGAGGAGGGCCTGCCGGGGACGCTCCGTGTGGCCGCGTTCGCCCTCACCGGCAGCGTCTGATCGGCGTCGTGTTGGGCACGCTGATCACGATCAGGTTCTTGCCGCTGCGGGCGGTGATCCGCTCGTACATCGAGGTCTTCCGCGGCCTGCCGATCCTGGTCACGGTCTTCATCGTCTACTTCGGGCTGGGCGAGCTGTCGCCGAAGCTCGAGTTCGACGCGCTCACCGCCGCCTCGATCGCGCTGACGCTGTGGGGGAGCGCGCAGCTCGCGGAGGCGACGCGCGGGGCGGTGCAGTCGATCCCGCGCGAGCAGCACGAGGCGGCGTCGGCGCTCGGGTTCGGCTGGGTCGGGCGCCACGTCAACGTCGTCCTGCCGCAGGCGCTCCGCCGCCTGCTGCCGCCGGCGGTCAGCCTGCTCGCGAACATCATCCAGAACACGGTGCTCGCGCAGGTGATCGGCGGCCTGGAGGTGCTCGAGGCCGGGGAGCGCTCCGTCGAGCGGCTGACGGCGGTGCCGCCGATCGGCCTCGGCGAGATCCACGCCTTCGAGATCTACGGCGCGGTGATGGTGATCTTCTTCCTGCTCTCGTTCCCGCTCACGCGGCTGGCGGCGTACCTGGAGAAGCGGCTCGTCGCGTAGCGTGGGGGAACCGTAGCGCGGGGGAACCCATGGTTCCCCCGCGAGCCCCCTCCTTCTCCTGAGTGGCTGATTCGGGCGTGGGGTGTGGCCTCTCGGGCGGATGAACCGCCCTTCGGCCCCGGGGGACTGCCGCTCCACGGTAGGACGCGGTTGCGGCGTGGTCGTGTGGCCTGCGCGCGCGCACCTGGCGGTGCGGGCGCTCCGGCCAGGTGCCTGTTCTCGATGGACGTGGCGTGTCGTGACGGGCGGGATGCGCTGTGCCCCTGGACGGGGCACGCGGCGATCCCGCCCGTCCGATCGCTCCGGGGACCGTGAATACGGCTTCAAAGCGACTAAGTAACAGTCTGTTGCTTTGTCGCTCTCGGAGCGGATTCGTGTTTCAGGCCGTCTTCACGAGCGAGAGGGCCGCGCCCGTCGCGAGCAGGAGGATCCCGAGGACGCGCGGCCACGAGAGGCCGATCTGCTCCACGCCGAAGAGGCCGAGGCGGTCGATGAGCGCGCCCATCACGAGCTGGCCGGCGATGAGGAGGCCGATCGTCGCCGTCGCGCCGAGCTTCGGCGTCGCGTACGTGATCGTGAACACGATGAAGACGCCGAGCACGCCGCCGGCCCACATCCAGAGCGGCGCCCCGAAGCCCTCGCCGACCCCGGCGAGCGACCGTCGCACGACGAGCACGAGCGCGCCTGCGAGGACGACCGAGAGCACGGTCGCGAAGAAGAGCGCCTCCAGTGACCCGATCCGGTCGCCGAGCCGGCCCATCACGACCGCCTGGACCGAGCCCGCAAGACCGGCCGTCGCCGCCAGGATCACCGCCACCGTCGTCCCGCCGCTCATCCGCTGGCGGACGCTATACGCTCGTCCCCGTCCGTCGGCCGACAAGGAGGCGCCCCATGGTGAAGGTCTTCATGGTGTACGAGCAGGAGCCGGATTCCGCCCGCTACGAGCAGCACGCAGAACTGTGCCGGCGCGTGCCCGGCGGCACCTTCCGCCACGGCCGCGTCTTCGGCGCGCCCCGGGGCGAGCCGGCCTTCAAGTACTACGCCGAGTGGGACTTCCCGAGCATGGACGCGTTCAAGGAGGCCGCGCGCACCGACGAGTTCATGGCCACGGGCAAGGACGCGAGGGAGATGGGCATCCCGGTTCAGGTCCACTTCGCCGAGGTCACCGAGTGACGGAGCCCGCAGCGCCACGGCCGGTCGCGGACCCGGCCGAGCTCGGCTTCGAGACGATCGTCTACGAGAAGGACGGCCCGCGCGCGACGATCCGGCTGAACCGGCCGGACGTGCTCAACGCGTTCGACTTCCTCATGCTCCGGGAGCTCGCGCGGGCGTGCGAGGACGCGTCCTGGGACGACGAGGTGCGCGTGGTCGTCGTCACCGGCACGGGCCGGGCGTTCTGCGTCGGCGCGGACCTGCGCAGCTGGGGCGCGGACCTGCTCGGGAACCCGCAGGAGTACTGGAAGTGGTTCGGCGCGTTCAAGGACATGCACGACCGCCTGCGGGAGATCGGCAAGCCGACCGTCGCGCGCGTCCAGGGCATCGCGGTCGGCGGCGGCAACGAGCTGCAGATGGCGTGCGACCTGGCCGTGATGGTCGATACCGCCTTCATCCGCCACGTCGGGCTCGAGCACGGGTCCGTCCCCGCCGGCGGGGCGACGCAGTGGCTCCCGATCATGGTCGGCGACCGCCGCGCGCGCGAGATCGTGCTCCTCTGCGACGAGATCCCCGCGGCGCAGGCGGCGGAGTGGGGGCTCGTGAACTGGGCCGTGCCCGAGGCCGAGCTCGACGCGAAGGTCGACGAGGTCGTCGAGAAGCTCGTCCGCAAGCTGCCGCAGACGACCCGGTACGCGAAGCAGCAGCTGAACTGGTGGCGCGACATCTCCTGGCACGAGACCGTCGGCCACGCGCGCGACTGGCTCGCGCTGTCCATGCTCGGCGACGAGGCGCAGGGCGCGATCCGCCGCTTCCTCGAGCGCTCACAGGAGGATCGGAATGGCTGAGGTCGAGACCCGGCGCGACGGCGGCGTGACGACGATCACGCTGAACCGGCCGGAGGTGTTCAACGCCTTCAACGCGGCGCTGCACGCGCGGCTCGCCGACGCGCTCGCCGAGGCGGCGGATCCCGAGGTTCGCGCCGTCGTGATCACCGGCGCGGGCCGCGGCTTCTGCGCCGGGCAGGACCTGACCGAGTTCCGCGAGTCGCCGGACATCGGCGAGGCGCTGCGCGGCACCTACCACCCGAACATCCGCGCGATCCGGGCGCTCGAGAAGCCCGTGATCGCGGCGATCAACGGCGCCGCGGCGGGCGCCGGGCTCTCGCTCGCGTGCGCCTGCGACGTCCGCATCGCGTCGGACGCGGCCGTGATCGCGCCGGGGTTCATCGGCATCGGCCTCGTCCCCGACGCCGGCGGCGCGTACTTCCTCGCCCGGCTCCTCGGCGTGCCGCGCGCGTTCGAGTGGATGGCCTCGGGCCGCCGCCTCACCGCCGACGAGGCGCACGCGTGGGGGCTCGTCTCGGAGGTCGTCGAGGCCGACGCGTTCGAGGCGAGGACCGCCGAGCTCGCGGCCGCGTGGGCTGCCGGCCCGACCCGCGGGGTGGCGATGACGAAGCGGCTCTTCGACGAGGGCGCCGGCAAGGGGCTCGAGGACACGCTCGCCCTCGAGGCGCAGCTGCAGGCGGAGGCGACGCAGACCGAGGACTTCGCCGAGGGTGTCGCCGCCTTCCTCGAGAAGCGGCAGCCCGAGTTCCGCGGCCGCTAGTCAGGCGGCGCAGACGTCAGCGCCGAGCTCGCTCGCGATCGCGTTCGCGCGGTCGTACGCCTGGCTCGCGCGGAGGCCCGCCTCCATCGGATCGCCGCCGTCGGCGATCACCGCCAGGGCGGCGATGGCCTCGTCGACCGCCGCGTACATCTCCTCGATGCGCGCCGCGTCGTCGGCCGGCTCGTCGAGCGCGCGCAGGTCGGCGAGCTCCTCTCGGGCGATGACGAGGGCCCCGCGCAGGAACTCGCGGTCGGCCTGGTCGTCGCCTTCCGTCGCCGGCTGCTCGGGCCGGTCCGCGTTTGCGCGGCAGATCGCGTCCGCCTGCTCCGCCCACTCCGCGCGCGTCGGCTCGTTGCCGCCCCCGGCGCACCCGGCGGCGAGGACGGCGACTAGAGCGACTGCGCCGCGCACGAGTCGAGCCCGAGCTCGCGGAAGAGGAGGGCGGAGCGCCCGGCCGCGCGCGCGCCTTCCTCCGCCGCGCGCGCCGAGGTGGCACGGTCCTCGCGGCCGGCGGCCTCGCCGAGCGTCTCGACGGCCGCGACGTAGCGCTCCTGCTCCTCGATCAGGCGCTCGTGGAAGCGCGCGTCGTCCTCGGCCGGCTCCAGTGCGCGCAGGCCCTCGAGCCGCCGCTTCGCGATGGGGAGGAACGCGTTCGCGTACGTTGCGACGGCCTCGGACGAGTCGCCGGTCGGGCGCTTGATGTCCTTCGCGTCCGCGGTAGCCTCGCGGCAGACCTCGTTCCCCTGGCGGACGTAGTCCTCGGCGCTCGGCCCGTCGTCCCCGCCGCAGCCGGCGGCGAGCGCGAGCGCGACGACGGTGCCGGCGACGGCGAGACCCCGCTGCACGATGCCGTCACCGTCGCGATTGCGCCCGGTCAGGCCAGGGCGGCGGCGATCTCGTCGTGCTCGGGGAACCGCCCCTGGTCGTGCTTCGAGAACACGAGCCGGCCGTCCGCCTCGACGTCGAACTGCCCTTTCCCGCCGGGCACGATCCGCGCGTCGACGCCCATCCGCTCCTTCAGGTCGGCCGCGAGACTCGCGGCCCTGGCGTCGTAGCCGCTTCAGGTGGGGCAGTAGTGGATGTCGACGCGCACGCGCGGAAGTGTACGGCCAGCCCCACTGGCGGCCAAGGCGCCGCGCCGTTAGCGTCCGCTGCGCGATGACCGCTTCACTGCTCAGCTGGCTCAGCACCAGCTCGAACAAGAACGGCTGATCCGCCGCTTCCAGCTCACGCGTTCGGAGGAAGCGGCGGGACAGGACGCGATCTCCCCGCCGTCCCGACGGCGGGTGCGCTCGCGCCTTCCTGCCTTGGACTGAGAGGACAGGAGGTGCGCGAATGCCGATGCCGCATCGCACGTACAAGCAAGTGATCCAGCGGCGCCTCGTCGGCAAGGCCGGCGCCGAGAAGACGAAGGAGCTGCGCGCGATCCTCGCGGAGCTGCCGGGCTACCGGAACGGGCCGTACGCCGACCTGCGCAAGTGGGTCGAGGGCCAGCTCGTCGAGTCGCGCGTCCGCACGAAGGTCGTCCACCGCGACTCGATCGGCGTCCGGCGCGAGGGCGCGGCGCAGATCATGCTCGTCGGGCCGCCGAACGCGGGCAAGTCGTCGCTGCTGCAGGCGCTCTCGTCGGTGCAGATCCGCACCGGCGACTACGCCTTCACGACGACGCGGCCGGTGCCGGCCGTGACGCGGATCCACGACGTCCTCGTCCAGCTCGTCGAGATCCCCGGGCTGCTGTCGGGCGCGCACGAGGACCGCGGCGGCGGCCGGGCCCTGCTCGGCGTGCTCCGCGGCGGCGACGCGATCGTCCTCTGCCACGACGCGGCCCACCCGGAGGAGCTCGACACGATCCGCGCCGAGCTGGCCGCGGCCGGGATCGACAAGCCGATGCTCGTCGTCGCCACGAAGACGGACGAGACGCCCGCGCCGGACGGGCTCGCTCGGCGTGTCGGTGCTCGACGACGAGAGCCTCGACCGGTTGCGCGACGCGATCTGGGCGCTCACCGGGCTCGTCCGCGTCTGGGTGCGGAAGCCGGGGGAGGAACGAGGCGGAGGCGGTGCCGCTCCACCCGCCGGCGACGGTCGCCGACGTCGCGCACGCGATCCACCACGAGCTCGGGCGGACGTGCCTCGGCGCGCGCGTCTGGGGCCCGTCGGCGCGGTTCGACGCCCAGCGCGTCGGCCGCGGGCACGTCGTCGCCGACGGGGACGTGATCGAGGTGCTGACGCGGTGATGAGAGGATCGCGCGCGTGACGGTCGCCGAGCTCTTCGCCGAGGAGCGCGAGCGCTTCGAGCGCGAGCATCCGCGCTCCCGCGCGCTCGCCGACCGGGCGGCGTCGTCGCTCCTCGGCGGCGTGCCGATGCACTGGATGGTGCGGTGGCCCGGCGGTTTCCCCGTGTACGCGGCGGAGGCCGAGGGCGCGCGCTTCCGCGACGTCGACGGGCTCGAGTACGTCGACTTCTGCCTCGGCGACACGGGTGCGATGACGGGGCACTCGCCGGGGCCGACGGTGCGCGCGGTGCGGGACCAGGTCGCGCGCGGGATCACGCTCATGCTCCCGAGCGAGGACGCGCTCTGGGTCGGCGAGGAGCTGACCCGCCGCTTCGGCCTGCCCCGCTGGCAGTTCGCGCTGACGGCGACGGACGCGAACCGGTTCGCGATCCGCCTCGCCCGGGCGATCACCGGCCGGCCGAAGATCCTCGTCTTCGACTGGTGCTACCACGGCACCGTCGACGAGACGTTCGCGACGCTCGACGGCGACGCGGTCGTCCCGCGCGAGGGCAGCCTCGGTCCCCCGGTCGCCCCGGCCGAGACGACGCGGGTCGTCCAGTGGAACGACGTCGAGGCTCTCGACCGCGAGCTCGCGCACGGCGACGTCGCGCTCGTCCTCGCCGAGCCGGCGCTCACGAACGTCGGGATCGTCCTGCCCGAGCCCGGGTTCCACGACGCGCTCCGCGAGGTCACGCGCCGCCACGACGTGCTGCTCGCGATCGACGAGACGCACACGATCTGCGCGGGGCCGGGCGGGTACACGGCCGCGCACGGGCTCGAGCCGGACGTGCTCACGATCGGGAAGCCGATCGGCGGCGGTATCCCGGCGGCGGCGTACGGCTTCACCGAGGCCGTCGCCGACCGGATCGACGCGGCGATCCCGGAGGACGTCTCCGACATCGGCGGCGTCGGCGGCACGCTCGCGGCGAACGTCCTCTCGCTCGCGGCGATGCGCGCCACGCTCGGCGAGGTCCTCACCGACGAGGCGTTCGCGCGGATGATCGCCCTCGGCGAGCGGTTCGAGGCAGGCGTCGCCGGCGCGATCGAGCGGCACGAGCTGCCGTGGCACGTGACCCGGCTCGGCTGCCGCGTCGAGTACCTCTTCCGCCGCGAGCGGCCGCGCAACGGCCGTGAGGCCGCGGCGGGAGGCGACCACGAGCTCGACCGCCTCGCGCACCTGTGGGCGCTGAACCGCGGCATCCTGCTGACGCCGTTCCACAACATGGCGCTCATGTCGCCCGCGACGACCGAGGCCGACGTCGACCTCCACACGGAGGTCTTCGATTCGCTCGCCGCGAGATTGGGAACGCTGGCGGGATGACCGACTACACGATCCTCAACCTGCGCGACGTCGAGAACGTCGCCCCCAAGTTCGGCATGCCCGAGGGCATGGAGGCCCGCTTCCCGCGGCGGCAGCTCGGCGCGGAGCAGGTCACCCTGAGCCTGCAGAAGCTCGCGCCCGGCGGGAAGGCTCCGTTCGGCCACCACCACACCGAGCAGGAGGAGCTCTACCTGGTCGTCGCCGGGAGCGGCCGGGTCAAGCTCGACGACGAGATCCGCGACGTGCGGACGTGGGACGTCGTGCGCGTCCCGGCCCCCGTCGTGCGCAACTTCGAGGCCGGCGACGAGGGCCTCGAGGTGATCGCGATCGGCGCGCCGATGGGCAAGGAGAACGACGCGCAGATGCATCCCCGGCTGGTGGAGCGACTAGGCCGCTAGGCCGCCTCCTCGAGGAGCTCGAGGAGCGGCCCCTCGGCGGCGTCGAGGAAGCGGGGCTCGAGCTCGGCTCCCGCCGCGAGCAGCAGCTCGCCGACCTCGCGCCGGTCGGCGCCTGTATGCGAGGCGTGCACGGCCCACGCGAGCGGCGTGTCGAAATGGGCTCCGCTCGACGCGCGCGCGTCGGCGCCGCGGGCGAGCAGCGTCCGCACGACGTCGGCCGCGCCGACCCAGGCCGCGTGGTGGAGGAGCGTCCCTTCGGGCGACCCTCCGACGACGCCCGCGAAGCCGACGCCGACCGCGTCGACGACGGCGTCGACCTGGCCGCGGAGCGCCGCGAGGATCAGCACCTCCTGCTGGTCGACGTCGAGCCCGTCGGGCAGGTCGGCGCGCTCGCCGCGGGCCACGGCGGCGACGGCGCGGTCGTCCTCGGACACATCGGTCGAGGCGCCCAGGCGCTCCAGCTCCGCGGCCACGTCTTCGCGATTGCGGAGCACGGCGTGCTGGTACGGCGTCCGCAGCGGCACCGCGCCCCGCCACGTCTCGCCGCCCGGCCGGTCGACGTCGGCGCCGTGCTCGACGAGGAGCCGGACGAACGCCGGCCCGCGCCCGCGCCGGACGGCGTGGGCGACCAGGAAGCCCTCGTCCGCGTCCGCGCCGGCCTCGAGCAGGAGCCGGACGTGCTCCTCGCGCTCGTCGTCGAGCGCGTGCGCGAGCGCGTTCGTGCCGCGCGTCGCCGCCCCGTGCTCGAGCAGGAGCCGCAGGCACTCGGTGCTCTCGGCCTCGGTCGAGTGGTAGACGGACTCGTTGTCGTCCGGGTCGGCGCCGTGCTCGAGCAGCAGCCGCGTCGTCTCCGGGTCGTGGACGACGCCGGCGGCGCCGTAGAGCGCGGTCATCGGGCCGTACTCGTTCGTGTACGTCGAGTTCGGGTCGGCGCCGCGCTCCAGCAGCTCGCGGACGAGGCCGCTCGGCGCGAACACGGACTGGCAGGCGTAGTTGAGCGGCGGCCAGCCGCGCGGGCCGCCCGGCGCGTTCGGATCGCCGCTCCCAGCCGCGCCCGAGGACGAGCGCGGCCCACGGGTCGTCCGCGAGCTCGGGCAGCGCCTCGAGCATCGCCTCTGCCCGCCCGCGCCGTCCGTCCGTCGCGGCCAGCACGAACGCGTCGGCGCCGGCCTCGGCCGCTGCGACGAGCCGCGGCCAGCTGGGGTAGCCCTGCTCCCGCGCGATCACGAGCTGCGCCCGCGCGAGGATCGGCTCGCGCCCGTCCGAGCCGCGCGAGCGCTTCCGGCTCGCCGGCGCGCGCGGCGCGGACGAGCTCCTTCGCCTGCTTCCGAAGCTGATCGAGATCCACGACGACCTCCCTCCACGAGGCCCGTGTCCGCGGTGTCGGGCGGAGAAGAGATCGGCTGTGTGGCGAAGCGGTGGACGAGGTGGGCACTGCCCTGCCCGCGGACCGGATGCGCCCTCGCGCGCGCCGCGATGCTACACGCGCTCGCCGGCGGGCTCCAGCTCCGGGACGGGGCCCGCGTGGCGAGCACCGACCCGACGAGGACGAGCGCGAAGCCCGCGACCATCGCCGCCGTGAGGTGCTCGTCGAGGATCACGACGCCGAGCACGGCGGCGACCGCCGGGTTGACGTAGGTGATCACGGTCGCGCGGACCGGGCCCACCTCCGCGATCAGCGCGAAGAAGCAGACGAACGCGATCGCCGTGCACACGACCGCGAGCCCGACGACCGAGCCGATCGCCTTTGCCGAAGGCGTCTCGCTCGGGAGACTGAAGGCCGCGATCGGCACGTACGCGACGGCGGTGACGGCGAGCGAGGCGGCGATCACGCCCATCGCGGGCAGCCCGGAGAGCCACCGCTGCAGGATCGCGGGGCCGACGGCGTAGCAGACCGCGACGACCGCGAGCGCCAGGAGCGGGAGCACGGAGCCGTCGAGGTTCAGGCCGACGATCGCCGCGACGCCCACGATTCCGATCCCGAGTCCGAGCAGGTTCATGGGCGCGAACCGCTCGCGCGCGCCCGTCGTGGCGGCGATGACCGTCGCGACGAGCGGGACGCCGGCGATCACGAGCGCGGTGAGGGAGCTCGTCACGTGCTGCTCGGCCGCGCCGAGCAGCACCCACGGGATCGCGATCTCGATCGCCGCGAAGGCGAGCAGCGGCGGCCAGTGCCCGGCGAGCGCGCGGAGCTCGCCGCGCCAGGCCGCGAGCGGGAGCAGGATCGCCGCGGCGAGCGTCGTCCGCGCGAGCACGAGCACCGCGGGGCTGAGCTCGCGGACGGCGACGAGGATCAGGAGGTACGGCAGACCCCAGATCACGCACATCGCGGCGAACAGGATCAGCCCGCGTCGCGTCACCGTCCCACGCTACGCACCGGCGCCCGGCCGGGGCCAGCAGGATTCGTGCTCGCAGCGATCAGCCGCCGCGATCGGTCAGATCAGTCCGGCGCGCGTCGCCTGCGCCGCGGCGGCTGCGCGGGACGACTGCGTGAGCTTGCGGAGGATGTTCGCGACGTGCCGGTGCACGGTGTGCTCGCTGAGGACGAGCGACGCGGCGATCTCGCGGTTCGAGAGGCCCGAGGCGACGAGCCGCAGCACCTCGGTCTCGCGGCCGCTGAGGGGCGAGTCGCCGTTCGCCGCGACCGGCGGGCGCGTCGTCGAGGAAGCCCGCGAGCGCGCGGCGGAGGTCGCGCTGGTCGTCCATCCAGGGCGGGTGCGAGTCGCCGGCCAGCGGGACGAAGCGGGCGTTCGGGAGGAGTGACGCGAGCTCGCGGCCGTGCCGGATCGGCACGGTTCGATCGCCGCGCCGGTGGAGCACGAGTGACGGGGTCGAGACCAGCGGGAGCACGTCGCGCGCGTCGGCTGTGAGGTCGAGCTCGAGGAAGGCGGCGGCCACCTCGGCGTCGGCCGCGTGCCGCTTGTGCCGGCTGAGCCAGTCGATCTCGTCGCCGCTGCCGTGCGGCAGGAAGAGGCCCGCCAGCATCTGCGAGGCAAGCGGCCAGTTCGTGCGGACGAAGTCGACGAGCGACCGCCGCGTCGCCTCGGGGATGTCGTCGCGCGCCGCGTAGCCGCCGAAGAAGACGAGCTTGTCGACCCGCTCGGGCTCGGTGGGCCGCGAACAGGGACGTTGCGAGGCCCGCGCACGAGCAGGCGAAGACGACGGCCGGCTGGTCGCCGCTGCTCGCCCGGAGGACGGTGTCGAGCGCCCGCGCCTCGGACTCGACCGACGGCGGCTCGTTCAGCCCGCGGTCGGAGAGCCCGACCCCGAGGCGGTCGTACCGCACGACGCGGTAGCCGCGCGCGAGTTCCTCGAGGAAGGCGCGGAAGCGCGGCTCACGCCCATTCGTCCTCGAGGTGCGAGATCCAGCGGCTCGCGAACACGAGCGGCGGCCCCTCGCCGATCGTGGCGTACGCGATCCGGCGGCCGTCGAGCTCGCAGAAGCGGATCTCCTGCTCCATCACCCGTGAGTGTGGTGGCCGGTTCGGGCCATGTCAAGAAGATGGCCCGTGACGGCGAGGCGGAGCGTCCCCGCCGCCTGCACGATCGGAGGCATGCACACGCGCTACGTCGACGGGATCACGATCCGGCCGCTCCGGAACGGCGACGTCGGGACGGTCACGGCCGTCCTCGGACGCCTCGGGCCGCAGTCGCGAGCGCAGCGCTTCGGCGGGCCGAAGCCGCGCGTCTCGGAGCGGGAGCTCGCGCTGCTCGCGCGCGTCGACGGGCGGCGGCACGCGCTCGTGGCGTGGGTCGACGGCGATCCCGAGCCGGCCGCGCTCGCGCAGCTCGTCCGGGACGGCGAGACGGCGGAGATCGCGTTCGCGGTCGCCGACGTGCACCAGGGCCGCGGGATCGGGTCGGTCCTCGCGAACGCGCTCGCCGCCGACGCCCTCGCCGCAGGGATCACCGAGCTGCGCGCCACGGTCACCGGCGACAACCCGCGGGTCGTCTCGCTCCTGCGCCGCGTCTCCCGCGTCCGCGAGACCTGGCTGGGCGGCGGCCAGCGCGAGCTCGTCTTGCGTCTCGAGCGCTGAGCACGCCGGTCATCCCCTACGGGTGATGACCCTGCTGCGGCGGCATCGGGAGGCTGTCCGCAGACCCCTTTTCGAGAGCGAGGCCCCAATGAGCGACGCGCGCTCACGCGACGTGCTGCCGATCCCCGACCGCCCGCACGTCGGGCTCACGACCTACGACGCGAAGGACCCGGCGACGGCGTTCCCGCCGATCGAGCCGCTGCGGCCGCCCGCGGGCGCGCCCAACGTGCTGGTCGTGCTGATCGACGACGCCGGCTTCGGCTCCTCGAGCGCCTTCGGCGGCCCGTGCCGGACGCCGACGTTCGAGCGCCTCGCCGCGAAGGGGCTCAAGTACAACCGCTTCCACACGACCGCGCTGTGCTCGCCGACGCGGCAGGCGCTCCTCACCGGCCGCAACCACCACGCGGTCGGGATGGGCGGGATCACCGAGATCGCGACCTCGGCGCCCGGCTACAGCTCCGTCCGACCGAACACGGCGGCGCCGCTCGCCGAGACGCTGAAGCTGAACGGCTACTCGACGGCGCAGTTCGGCAAGTGCCACGAGGTGCCGGTCTGGGAGACGAGCCCCCTCGGCCCGTTCGACTCCTGGCCGACCGGCGGCGGCGGCTTCGAGCACTTCTACGGCTTCATCGGCGGCGAGACGAACCAGTACGCCCCGGCGATCTACCGCGACACCGTGCCCGTGGAGCCGGAGCTGACGCCGGACGAGGGCTACCACTTCACGGAGGACATGACGGACAAGGCGATCGACTGGATCCGTCAGCAGAAGGCGCTCATGGCCGACAAGCCGTTCTTCGTCTACTACGCCCCCGGTGCGACGCACGCCCCGCACCACGTGCCGCCGGAGTGGTCGGACCGCTACAAGGGCGAGTTCGACCAGGGGTGGGACGCGCTGCGCGAGCAGACGTTGGCCCGCCAGAAGGAGCTCGGCGTCGTCCCGGAGGACGCGGAGCTGACCGCACGACCCGCGGAGATCCCCGCCTGGGACGACACGCCGGACGATCTGAAGCCGGTGCTCGCGCGCCAGATGGAGGTCTACGCGGGCTTCATGGAGCACACCGACCACCACGTCGGGCGGCTGATCGACGCGCTCGAGGAGCTGGAGATCCTCGACGACACGCTCGTCTACGTGATCGTCGGCGACAACGGCGCCTCCGCGGAAGGGACGCCGAACGGCTGCTTCAACGAGCTCATCGTCCTCAACGGCGCGGGCGGCCTCGAGACCGTCGAGTTCATGACGTCGCGGATCGACGACTTCGGCACGCCGCGGGCCTACAACCACTACGCCGTCGGCTGGGCGCACGCGATGGACACGCCCTACCAGTGGACGAAGCAGGTCGCCTCGCACTGGGGCGGGACGCGGAACGGCACGATCGTCCACTGGCCCGGCGGGATCGACGCGACGGGCGAGGTCGCGCTCGCAGTTCCACCACGTGATCGACGTGGCGGCCACCGTGCTCGACGCGGCCGGGTTGCCGGAGCCGACGTTCGTCGACGGCGTCCAGCAGATGCCGCTCCACGGCGTCTCGATGCGGCCCTCGTTCGACGACGCCGAGGCGCCGGAAGTGCGCGAGACGCAGTACTTCGAGATGTTCTGCAACCGCGGCATCTACCACCGGGGCTGGACCGCGTGCACCCGCCACAGCACCCCGTGGGTGATGGCGGAGCAGCCGCCGCTCGACCAGGACGTCTGGGAGCTCTACGAGCCCGGCGACTGGACGCAGGCGCACAACGTCGCGGCCGAGAACCCCGAGAAGCTGGCGCAGCTCCAGACGCTGTTCCTGATCGAGGCGGCCAAGTACAACGTGCTCCCGCTCGACGACCGTCGGGTCGAGCGGTTCAACCCCGATCTCGCCGGCCGGCCGCAGCTCGTCCGCGGCAACGCGGCAGATCCTGTTCGGCGGGATGGGGCGGCTGACCGAGAACTCGGTCGTGGTGACGAAGAACAAGTCGTTCGCGCTGACGGCCGAGGTGGAGGTTCCCGACGGCGGCGCGAACGGCGTCATCGTCGCGCAGGGCGGTGCGTTCGGCGGGATGAGCGTCTACGCGACGGAGGGCCGGCCGGCCTTCTGTTACAACCTCTTCGGCCTTCAGCTGTTCAAGGTCTACGGCGAGGAGCCGCTCGCTCCGGGCGACCGTCAGGTGCGCGTCGAGTTCGCGTACGACGGCGGCGGGCTCGGGAAGGGAGGCACCGCGTCGCTCTACGTCGACGGCGAGCAAGGTCGGCGAGACCCGTGTCGACGCGACGGTGCCGATGCTCTTCTCCGCCGACGAGACGACGGATCTCGGGACGGACAGCGCCACGCCCGTCACCGACGATCTCGGCCCGGACGAGCTCGCGTTCACCGGACGCGTGAAGTGGGTCGAGATCGACCTGGGCGACGACGCGGAGGACGCCGACCACCTGATCTCGCCGGAGGAGCGCTACCGGATCGCGATGGCGCGGCAGTAGGCGGGGCGCGCGCGCGGGTGGGCATCCCGGCCCGGATCAGCGCAGTCACGTTCGCCTGCCGGGATGTCGGGCGCATGGCCGCGTTCTACCGACAGTTCGGCTGGCCGGAAGCGCCGACGAGCGTCCCCGAACACGTCGTGTTTCAGTGCTCGAACGGCGTCGTTCTCGGGCTTTTCTCCGAGACGAGGTTCGAGCGGCAGTTCGGCGGCGTTGCCGAAGGGTTTCGCGGCGTCACGCTCACGATCCACTGCGAGAACGAGGACGAGGTCGTTCGCGTCCACCAGTTGCTTCGCGAGTTCGACGATGTCGCCGCCTTGGATTCGGAGCCCACGCGGTCGGGATGGGGGTACGGCTTCAGCTTCAGCGACCCTGAAGCCAACGTCTGGGGCGTCGCGAGTGAAGTACGGCTCGAGCCGCTCGCGCGGACCGCTCGGACTTCGATGACCGCGGCGGCTTCACTACCCCTGACGGCCCGACGGTCACCGAGAGCGACTTTCGGCTTGGCGAGTGGACTGTCCGGGTCGAGCCGCCCATGCGGTGTGCGGCCCGCCGCACGGCGATTCACCTGCGAGCCGCCCGGAATGCGCCCTCCCGGTGCGTTCTCATGGGTGCAGCGCCACTCACCCCCACGAGATCGAGGAGCCCACCGATGTTCGACCAGACGTCCATCGCACTCGCAGGAACCGCAGTCCGTCGCATCCACGAGGTCAGCCGCTACGAGGATCGCGTCGCGCGCCCGCGGCGGCGCTCCTTCCGCCAGGCTGCGGCCGCAGCGCCGGCCGGCCGCCGCAGCTCTCCGGCGCAGCTCGCGCTGCAGTGCTGAGCTAGGCCGAGAGCACCTGCGCGAGCGCGTCGACGAGCCGCTCGAGATCGGACGGCTCGTTGTACGGCGCGACCGACACGCGCACCAGGTGCCCCCCGTTCCAGGTGCGCACGGGCACTTCGATCCGGAACTCGTCGAACAGGCGCCGCTGCACCGCCTCCGGATCGCACGCGGGGAGCCGGAACGCCGCCATCTGCAGCGGCTGCTCCGGCGCGAGCGGCTCGAAGCCGGCGTCCGCGAGCAGGCCGACCCCCGGCGGAGCACCTCCCGGCACTCCTCGCCGCGCCCGTGCGCGCGGACGAACTCGATCGCGGCGGGGACGGCGAGATAGGCGGCGGGGTCACGCGTGCTCTCCCAGTCGTGGGAGAGGGCGAACGCCGACTCGCTGTAGCCCCAGCCGATCACGAGCGGCTGGACGAGCGGCTGTCGCTCTGGCCGCGCGTAGAGGAACCCGGCGCCCTTCGGCGCGCACAGCCACTTGTGGCAGTTCCCGGCGTAGAAGTCGGCGCCGAGCCGCTCGAGGTCGAGCGGCACCTGGCCGGGCCCGTGGGCCCCGTCGACCACCGAGAGCACGTCCGCCTCGCGCGCCCGCCGGCACAGCTCCTCGACCGGGAGGACGAGCGCGGTCGGCGAGGTGACATGGCTGATGACGAGGACGCGCGTCCGCGGCGTCGCGGCGGCCCAGATCGCGTCGGCGTCCACCCCCGCAGGCGCGGACGACACGCGCGCCCGTGCGCTCCGCGACGAACGCGAGCAGCAGCTCGATCGCGCCGTACTCGTGCTCGGTCGTGAGGATCTCGTCGCCGGCGGCGAGCGGGAGCGACCGGAGCACGGCGTTCATCCCCGCCGTGGCGTTGAGGACGAGGGCGAGGTCGTTCGCGGGCGCGCCGACGTACGCCCCGAGCGCATCGCGCACGCCGGCGAGCTCCTGGCGGAGCCGCCGCTCGAACAGCTCGACCGGCTGACGCTCGAGCTCGCGCTGCCACTCCTGGTAGACGTCGAAGACGGGTCGCGGGCACGCGCCGAACGCGCCGTGGTTGAGGTAGACGACCTCCGGATCGAGCAGGAACGGGTCTCGTGAGGTCACGCGCGCGCCGGTGCGGCAAGCCTCGCTGCGAGTGCCGCCATTCCCAGTTCGTCGGCCGACTTCCGCGCCGACGCGAGGAGCTCCGCTGCCCGCGTGCGATCGCCGGCTTCACCTCGCTCGAGCAGCATGCGTGCGTAGTCGTACTCCGTGTGTGCGAGCCACGTGCGGGCGTCCGCGGCGGCGTTCGCGACGAGGGCGTCCTCGAAGTGCCGTGCAGCGTCCTCCCACCGAGACGTCGTCGCCGCGAGGATTCCCAGCCCTCGCGAGACGGAGCCGTGGCACAGCTCGGGCGGCAGGACCGCGAAGCGGTGCGCGTACGGACGCAGGCGGTCGTACACGTCGTCGGCCGCCGCCGCGTCGCCGAGGAAACGGCACACACCGGCAAGCAGGTTGAGGGAGAAGAGCCACTGCATCTCGAGGTAGACGGGGTAGCCCCCCACGGCGGCGTCGGCGACTGCCGCGCGGGCGGCGTCGGCCCGTCCGAGCTCCACGAAGCAATCCGCCACGACGTAGCGCCAGACGGGATACGTCGGATATTCGTCCGCGGCGCGCTCGACGGCGTCTACCACTTCCTCGATCCGGCCCTGCTCGCGGCGGAGCGCGTACAGCTGGAGGTCGAAGGCGAGTTGCGCGTTCACGCTCTGCACGGGATGGCCCAGGGCGAAAGCCTCCCGAATGGCGTCCTCTGCCTCGCCGAGCCGTCCCTCGAAGAGCGCGAGTTGGGCGCGGCGCACCTCTGAGTCCCAGAGCTGCGCGGGCTGACGGAGCTGATACGCCAACCGAGTGGCGGCCTCGTGACTCCGTCGCGCGGCAGGCAGTTCGCCCGACTCGAGCAGCGCGATGAAGCGACAGTCATGCCCCGCGTACGCGCGTTCCGCATCGCCCGAGGCCGCTAGCGAGCTCGATCATCTCGTCCGCGAACGCGAGCCGCCCTTCGAGACCGTCCGGGCCCCAGTCCGCGTCGTACCGTCCCTCGAGGGCGTACGCGAGCGTCGCCGGCCGAGCGAGACGGCGTGCCATGTCCACGGCCTTCTGGCTCATGCGGACGCGGACCTCGGGAGGGTGCGTGTCTCGAAGCGGTCCGGCCGCCAGACGAGTGAGGAGCCGAACGCGGAGGTCGCTGTCCTCCTCGGGCAGCGCGGCGAGCGCCTCCTCGAGCAATGGCACGAGCCGTTCGTCGCCCCAGGCCCGCGCCCACACGAAGCGGCCGCCGTAGCCGAGCGCGGCGCGCGCGAGTTGCTCGGGCAGCCCCGCGGCCCGCGCCGTGTCCGCCGCCCGGACGAACGTCTCCTTCGAGGCGGCGATGTCTCCCTGTCGCGCCTGCACGTCGCCGAGCCGCAGCAGGAGCTCGCTCGACCCGGCCGCGTCGTCGACCAGCTCGAGCGCCATCGACGTACAGGCGGGCCGCCTCCTCGTAGGCGAGGAGCAGTGCCGCGCGGTCGCCGGCGCGCGTCGCGTAGCGCACCGCCGCGCTCGGCGTCGACGACGGGCACGGCCTGCCGGAAGTGGTGCGCGAGCTCGGCCAGATGCGGCTCCGGATCGTGCGCGTACAACGCCTCGAGCGCCTCGCCGACGTCGCGGTGGAGCCGCAGCCGTCGCGTCGCCGGGAGCTCGTCGTAGAGCGCGTCCCGGATGAGCACGTGGACGAAGCGGAGTCGCCCTGGCGCGCCCGGGACCTCGGCGACGACGCCGCTCACGATCGCCTCGTCGAGGACGTCGAGGAGGGTGTCGAGGTCGCGTTCGCCCGTCCGGGCGAGGGCCTCCAGGTCGAACTCGCGCCCGAGCACCGCCGCGAGCACCAGCTCGCGGAGGCACGCGTCCGAGAGGTGGCGCAGACGCGCGCCGGATCGCGTCGCGCACGCTCGGCGGGATCGGGATCCGGGCGTCGAGCGCCGGAGACTTCGTGCAGCCGGCCTTCGGTCGCAAGCAGCTTCAGGATCTCGCCGACGAAGAACGGGTTGCCGTCGGTCTCGCGGTGGATCGCCGCGACCAGGTCGGCCGGAGGCTCGAGACCGTGCTCGACCTCGACCAGTCGGGCGACGTCGGCCTCGGCCAGTCCGCCGAGCGAGAGCGTCGACCGCGCGTGACGCCGGAGCTCGCCCACGGCAGGCGCTTCGCTCTCGCGGTAGCAGCCGAGGACGAGGACGCGCATCCCGCCGAGCTCGCGCGCCACGAACTCGAGCAGGAGCAGCGAGGACGGGTCGGCGGCGTGCAGGTCGTCGAGGACGAGCACGAGCGGCTCGGTCTCGGCGACGTTGCGGAGGAAGGTCGCGGTCGCGTCGAAGAGCCGGAAGCGGGCGCCCTCCGGGTCGAGCGACACGGGCGGGCCGACGTCCGGAAGGAGTCTCGCGGAGCTCCGGGAGCATCTGCGCGACGTCGGCCGCGCCGCCTCCGAGCCGCTCGCGCACGGCCGCCGGATCCTCGCGGCGCACGTACGACCGGATCGCCTGCGCCCACGGCCAGTAGGCCGGCGCACCGCCGGCTTCCCAGGCGCGGCCGAAGAGGGTCGTCGCGCCCCGCTCCCGCGCCCGCTGCGCGAGCTCGTCCGCGAGCCGGCTCTTGCCGATGCCCGCCTCGCCGCCGAGCAGGACGAGGCCGCCGCGCCCGGCGAGCGCCGCGTCGAGCGCCTGCTGGAGGACGCCGAGCTCGCGCTCGCGGCCGACGAGCGTGCGGTCGGGCGTCTCGGCCGCCGCCGGGAGGTCGAGCGAGGCGTCCTGGCGGAGGATCGCGCGCTCCAGCTCCTGCAGCTCGCGGCCCGGCTCGATCCCCAGCTCGTCGACGAGCACGCGGCGCGCGTCCTGGTACGCGGCGAGCGCCTCTGCCTGCCGCCCGGAGCGGTAGAGCGCGAGCATGAGCTGGCCGCGCAGCCGCTCCCGCAACGGCGACGCCGCGACGAGCGCCTCGAGCTCGCCGACGAGGTCGGCGTGCCGCCCGGAGGCGAGGTCGGCCTCGATCCGGTCCTCGAGCGTCGCGGCCCGGAGCTCGACGAGGCGCGGCGCCTCGAGCCGCGCGAACTCGCCGTCGACGTCCGCCAGGGGAGGCCCGTGCCACAGCGCGAGCGCCTCCCGCAGGCGCACGGCCGCCTCGCTCCGGCTGCCGGCCGAGCGCCCGCCGCCCCTCGTCGCGGAGGCGCTCGAACCGCGTGAGGTCGAGCTGTCCGTCCTCGACCCGGAGCGCGTACCCCGTACCGCGGGTGGCGAGGACCTGCCCGTCCGCGCCGCTCGATCGCTCCGGTTCGAGGAGCCGGCGCAGCGCCGACACGTGCCCCTGCAGCGCCTTGACCGCGGTCGCAGGCGGCCGCTCGCCCCAGAGCTCGTGGATCAGCCGGTCGCGTGAGACGGTCTCGTTCGCCTGCAGGAGGAGGACCGCGAGGAGCGCACGCTGCTGTCCGGACCCGAGCGGCACGAGGCGGTCGCCGTCGCGAACCTCGACCGGCCCGAGGATCCGGAAGTCCACGCGCTCATCCTCGCACCCTTACCCGGCCCTTACCGCCCCCTGGGCGGCTAGTCCGATCCTGGCCGCACACCGACCAGGAGGGAACGATGTACCCGACCAGAGGACTCACCCGCAGGCTCACCGTCGTCGCGGCGACCGGTGCGCTCGCGGCAGGGCTCGCGGCGCCCGCGCAGGCCGACCCGCCCGGCGACCGTCCGGCCTGGGCCCCGGTGACCGCGAGCGTCCGCCCCGACGACCGGGCCGACCGCACCCGGGTGGCGCTCGTCGCCAAGGCGATCGGCCGCGGATCCTCAGGCCCGGTGACCGCGAGCGTCCGCCCGGACGACCGGGCCGACCGCACCGGCCCGCCGACGAGCGTGGCGGCCCCGTCCACGCGCGCCGACGCCGCCGACCCGTTCGAGGCCGGCGATGCCCTCGGGATCGCGCTCGTCGTGACGGCGATCGGCCTCGGGATCGGCGCGATGGTCTACACGCAACGGCTCGAGAGGGCGTGAGGGCTAGAAGACGCGCGAGCCGCGCGGTCGGCCGAGCCAGAACCCGTGCCCGGCGGCGTTGCGACAGGTGAGGCCGGTCCGCGCGCTCGCGCAGGTGAACGCGAGGACGCCCCGGCCCCGGCACGTCGCGGCGTCGCCGGGCTCGGCGCAGCGGAGCCGCCAGCGGCATCCGAAGCCCAGCACCGGCGCGGGCGGCCGATAGCCCTGCAGCTTCGTCAGCCCGTGCGCGATCTGCGGGAACGTCGTCGCGGCGCCCTTCTCCGCCCGCCTCCCGTTCCACGCGATCGCCAGCCAGAGGCCGTTCCTCGGGGTCCAGCAGCGGAGCTCCGCCCGCGTCGTCCTCGACCCCGGCCTCCTCGACCGCGCAGTACGCGGCCTGGCCGGGCGTCGCGAACGCCGGCCGCGGCTTGACGCCCGGGTACGTGGCCGCACCCGCGAGCGGCGCGACGAGCAGTGCGGCGAGGAGGACCGCACGGCGCGGAGGATGCCAGCACGGGGGGAGCCCGCCCGACTCGGGCTCCGCCCCGCCGGACTCTCCGCGGACGCCGGATCCACGCCGGTCGTGCCAGAATCGCGTCGTGCGCAGCGACGCCCGCACCGTCGCGGAGTACGTGTCGGCGCTGCCGGACGACCGGCGGGAGACGTTCGAGGCCGTCCGGCGGGTGATCCTCGAGCATCTCCCCGACGGATTCGTCGAGACGATGGAGTTCGGGTCGCCGAGCTACGTCGTCCCGCTGGAGCGCTACCCGGACACCTACAACGGCCGCCCGCTCCCGCTCGCCTCCCTCGCGAGCCAGAAGCGGTACCTCGCCCTCTACCTCATGGGCGTGTACGGCGACGAGGGCACGGCGACCTGGTTCCGCGAGCGCTGGGCGCGAGACGGGCAAGCGCCTCGACATGGGCAAGAGCTGCGTCCGCTTCCGCCGGCTCGACGACCTGCCGCTCGAGCTCGTCGGCGAGGCGATCGGCCGGGTCTCGCTCGACGAGTTCGTCGCGATGTACGAGCGGAGCCGCGCCTAGCTCATGACGCCCGCTGCCACGGCAGCGGCCCGTCGAAGCGTCACAAGTAGCCCATCCGAATCGGCAGGGCCGGCCGCCAGCGGAACTCGCGCTCGGCGCACGGCGGGCAGTACGTCCCGATCATCGGCCTGTTGTCGCGGTCCGGGTCGCGTCCGAGCAGCCCGAGCCAGTCGGGCCGATCCTCGGCAATGCACCCGCACCCTGCGCACCTGAGCACCGGGGCATTCAAACCGATACGAGGCTTCGTTCCAAATCAGGGTCGAATCGCGAGCACGAGGAAGGCGGCGAGCAGGACGAGATGGATCGCGCCCTCCTGCAGCGTGGCGCGACCGGGCAGCACGGTGAGGGCGCCGACGACTGCCGTGATCCCGAGCAGGACGATCTGCGTGTCGCCGAGGCCGAGCACCAGCGGCCCCTCGAGCCAGATCGAGGCGACCGCGATCACCGGCACGGTGAGCCCGATGCTCGCCATCGCCGAGCCGAGCGCCAGGTTGAGGCTCGTCTGCACGCGACCGCGCCGCGCGTTGCGGACGGCAGAGATCGTCTCCGGGAGCAGCACGAGCAGCGCGATCACGACGCCGACGGCCGAGGGCGGCGCGTCGATCGCCGCGACCGCGTCCTCGATCGCCGGCGACTCGATCTTCGCCAGGCCGACGACCGCGACGAGCGCGACGAGCAGCACGCCGACGCTCACGAGCGTGTCCCGGTCCGATGGCGGGTCGGCGTGCGCGTCCGGGTCCGCGGCCGACGCGTCGTCGGGGAGGAAGTAGTCGCGGTGGCGGACGGTCTGGACGAAGACGAACAGGGCGTAGAGCACGAGCGAGGCGGCGGCGGCGAAGGCGAGCTGCACCGGTGAGAAGTCCGGCCCGGGCGTGCTCGTCGTGAACCGCGGCAGGACGAGGCTCAGCGTCGTGATCGTCAGCACGGTGGCGAGTGCGGTGGCCGTGCCCTCGGCGTTGAACGTCGCAGCACGGCGGTGGAGCGCCCCGACCAGGATCGACAGGCCGAGGATGCCGTTCGTCGTGATCATGACCGCGGCGAAGACGGTGTCGCGCGCGAGCGTCGACGACTCGGAGTCGCCGGACACCATCAGCGTCACGATCAGCGCGACCTCGATCACCGTCACCGCGACGGCGAGTGTGAGCGCCCCGAACGGCTCGCCGACCCGGTGCGCGACGACCTCGGCGTGGTGCACCGCGGCCAGCACCGATCCGGCCAGCAGGAGGGCGACGACGGTCAGCACGGCCGACCCGGGCTTGCTTCCCCACGTCACGGCCAGCGCCACGAGGGCGACTGCAGGCACGACGATCCGCCAGCGCTCCAGCATCCCGGCGGCGTTCCGCATGGCGCGAAGCCTGCCTGTCGCGCCCGCCCGCTGACCGTCGAGGGCGTGCTCGGCGACCTCGACGACTAGACGACCTCGCGCAGGCTCCCGGTCTCGACGTCGTAGACGAAGCCGCGCACGTTGTCCTTCTTCGGGATGAAGGGACTGGCCTTGATGCGCGCGATCGACTGCCGCACGTCGGCGTCGATGTCGGCGAACGCCTCGGCCGACCACGCCGGCTTGATCCCCGTGTCGCTCTGGATTCCCTCGCGGAACCCCTCGTCGCTGAAGGTGAGCATCCCGCAGTCGGTGTGGTGGATGAGCATGATCTCCTCGGTCCCGAGCAGCCGCTGCGAGATCGTCAGCGAGCGGATCTCGTCGTCGGTGATCACGCCGCCGGCGTTCCGGATCACGTGGGCGTCGCCCTCGTTGAGGCCGAGGAGGCCGTACGGGTTCAGCCGGGCGTCCATGCAGGCGACGATCGCGACCCGGCGGCCGGGTGGCAGCGGGAGGTCGCCCTTGTCGAAGCTCGCTGCGTAGGACACGGCGTTCTCGAGCAACTCGTCGATGACGGTCATCGCTCCCCCTTCGGTCGCTGAGGGCGACACTATACAAAGTGAAGTGAGACCGCGCCTGCGCTACTAGGCGGCGGTGAGGCGTCGCAGCGCTGCGCGAACGGCGCCGGGTGCCTCGACCCAGACGAAGTGCCCGGCACCCTCGACCACCTCGACCCAGGCGCCCGGAATCCGCTCGGCCCCGTCCGTCGAGGCCCCGACCGGCATCGGGCTCCGCGAGCCGTGGACGAAGCCGACGGGGACGCGAATCCGCGGCAGCCCCGCCTCGAGCGCCGGGAGCTCCGCGAGGATCGACCGGCACCATCTCGGCCGAGCGCACGCTGGAGAATCGGAACTCGGGCATCGGCGGAGCGCGCTCGGGATCGGCGAAGTACGCCGGCCAGACGAGGCGCATCCCTTCGAGCGCCAGGTCGTCGTCGGCCGCGCCGGCGGTGGTGAGCTCGTCGAGCTCGCGCGCCCGCGCGCGCAGGTGTTCCGGCGTCCGGCGGAAGATCTCCTCGTCGAACTCCGGCCAGCGGCCGTCGCCGACCGGGCCGAGCGGGTCGACGGCGAGCACGCCGAGGAGCCGCTCCGGCATCGCTTCCGCGACATGGAGGGCCAGGTGCCCGCCCCACGAGTGGCCGACGACGTACGCCCGCTGCCAGCCGAGCCCGTCGAGGACGCGCCGGGCGTCCCCGACGTCCGCCGCGACCGTGTACGGCCCTTCCGCCGCCGACGGCTCGAGCCCCCGCTGCTGGTACCACGCAACGTCGTTCCCCTCCGCGAGCTCGTCGGCGAGACCGCGCAGGTAGTCGAAGCCGAGCCCCGGCCCGCCGTGCAGCAGCAGAACCCGCGGCCCGCTGCCGGCGCGGCGACCCGCGAGCAGCGGGCCGTCGTCGTGCGTGGTGAACTCCGTCCACACCACCGGCGACGATCGTCTCACGTCGCTACACCGCCGCGACGCGGCGTAGGCGGCGGGCGGGATTCGTGTCGTTGCGCCTAGGACCGCAGGTAGAGGAGCACCGCGAGCACCCTGCGCGACTCGCTCCCCGTCGACGGGAGGCCGAGCTTGCCGAAGATGCTCGAGACGTACTTCTCCACGGCTCGCACGGTGATCACGAGGCTGTCGGCGATCCCCTGGTTCGAGCTTCCCGACGCCATCAGCTCGAGCACCTCGCGTTCGCGCGGGGTCAGCTGGGCGATGGGGTCGTCGGGCCGCTGCCGCCCCATGAGTGTCGTGACGATGATCGGATCGAGCGCCGACCCGCCGTCCGCGACCCGGCGGACGGCCGCGACGAACTCGCCCACGTCACCGATCCGGTCCTTGAGCAGGTAGCCGACGCCTTCGGCCGAGTCGGCCAGGAGCTTCATCGCGAGTCCCACTTCGACGTACTGCGAGAGCACGAGCACGCCCACCGACGGATGGCTGGAGCGGATCTCGAGCGCCGCGCGCAGTCCCTCGTCGTGGTGGGTCGGCGGCAGGCGGATGTCGACGATGACGACGTCCGGACGGACGCTGCGACCTTCCGGAGGAGGTCGTCGCCCCGCTCGCACTGCGCGACGACGTCGAGGCCCGCCTCGGTGAGGAGCCGAGCCAGGCCCTCGCGCAGGAGGACGCTGTCCTCGGCGACCGCTACGCGCATGGGATGTCCGCCCTGACGCGCGTGCCGCCTCCGCGCGGCGACCAGACGCGGAGCCTGCCGCTCAGGGCCTCGACGCGATCGGCCAGCCCGCGCAACCCAGAGCCGCGCTCGCTGTCGGCTCCCCCGAGGCCGTCGTCGGCGATCTCCAGCACGAGCGTGTCGGCCTCCCGCGACGACGTCGATGCGGGCGGAATGCGCCTGCGCGTGCTTCGCGATGTTCGCGAGGCTCTCCGAGACCACGTAGTACGCGGCCACCTCGAGCGGCTCCGGCAGGCGTCCCTCGACCTCGACCCGCAACCGGACGGGCACCGACGCACGTGCCGCAAGCTGCTCGAGCGCCACGGCGAGCCCGTGTGCGCTCACGACCGCGGGATGGATGCCGCGGGCGATCTCGCGCAACTCGCCGAGGGAGGCGGCGATGCCGAGGCGCGCTCGTCCGATCTCCGCCTTGATCTCCGATTCGCCGTCGACGTGCGCCTCGAGCAGGCTCAGGTCGACCGAGAGTGCGATCAGCCGCTGCTGCGCCCCGTCGTGCAGGTTCCGCTCCAGCAGTTGGCGCTCGTTCTGCGCGGCCGCGACGATCCGGGCGCGCGAGCCCTTGAGCTCCTCGAGGCGAGCTCGCAGGTCGGCGTGCAGTCGACCGTTTTCGAGCGCCATCCCGGCCGCCGCGCCGACCGCGTCGAGCAACTCGGGCTCGTCGGCGAGCGCTGGATCGTGGACCAGCGCCGCCACGTGGACGCCGTCCCGGTCGATCAGGGTCGTCGCCCGTCCGTCACCGGACGGCAGCTCGACCACCCGGCCGTGAAGGTCGGCATAGACCTCGAAGTCCGGCAGCCAGTAGGCGAGCTCGAGTGACGGATCGCTCAGCGCCCTCGCCAGGGAGTCGCGCAGGTCGGCGGGCGCCGACTCGGTCCGGAGCTCCAGCACGAGGTCTCCCACGGCGGAGCGGGCCATGCGTGCGCCCACGAGCGCGGCGAGGAACGCGAGGGGCGCAAGGCTGAGCGTCGCGAACGTGGCCCATCTGATCTGGTGGACCGCAGGACCGTCGAACGCCGCCGACACGAACAGGCACGCGACCATCACGAGCCCGAGTGCGAACGCGTCCACCACGACGGTGCCCGACCGTCGGCCAGGACGGCCGCTGTTCCGCCTCCGCAGCAGGAGCACGGCGACTCCGGCGAGGCTGAACGCGCTCATCGTCAAGAGCGCCGCGCGAAGCGACACGACCGCCAGGTCGGGGTTGGGCAAGACCTCGAGGAGGTTGTTCGGACCGAACCCGCCGAATCCCATGCGCGTCACCTGCAGCGCCACGGCCGCGACGTACGCGCTGATGACGAGACCGCGCTCCAGCGGCCCACGGAGGCGGCCCGACGGAAAGGCGAGGAACACGTGCATGAAGATCACGGGCGGCACGAGGTCGAACGCCTGGCCGAGGCTGAAGGTCAGGTCGTTCGTCGTCCACGACAGCGTCGAGACGAAGTTCGCGAACCCGGCGGCGACCATCAGCGCGCCGAAGCGGCTGTCCGGACGCCGCCGCCACGCGAACAGCCCGCACAGCACGTAGGAGAAGGTCAGCCAATTGGCGAGGAGGGCGATGACGAGCGGCTCGCCGAGGTCGGCGCCAATCGCCGGGTTCCGGAGGGCGGAGCGGAATGACCACGTCGCCCCCGCGCATGCCGCCAGAGCGAGCGACCAGAGGACGAGCGACCGCGGCGGCGCGCGCGCGTCGCGCGGATCCGCAAGCGGAGCTGGTGCGGCAGAGAGGGCCGTCCGTCCTCCTCGGTTCGGTCGGCTTCACGTCGACCCTACTCCTGAGCCGGCCCTCATTCCAAGTCGCGGTGGTGCGTCGAGCGTGGCGGGCGACCGCCTTGATCAAGCTCGTTTACTCGGCCGGGACTCGTTCCT